>JAMLIS010000003.1 GCA_023954015.1 Burkholderiaceae bacterium | reverse complement strand
ATGGACCCGGAACAGCGCGAACGCCTGCGCAGCGAGCTGCGCCAGCACGATGCGCAGCGCGCCGAACGCGCACGCGGCGACGAAGCGCGACGTCGCATCCCGCAGCAGTCCGAGGGCAGGCGCCTGTCGCGCGAGGAACGCGAGCGGCTGCGCGAGCAGTTGCGCGAGGCCCGATCCGACGCCTCGCGTCGCGGCGCGGGGCGTCGCTGAAGCGCGAAGGACGGGCGCCTTCGCTTCGCCGAGCCTTGCGGCACGAGAGGCCGGCAAGACGATGCTTCGGCGGTCCATCGCGCGAAACACTGCACTAGAATCGCCGCGTGGACCCCAGCCCCGAATCGATTGCGCGCGCAGCTGCGATGCGAGCCGAAAGCGGCGCCGCCGCCGGGCCGGCACGCCCCTGCCGCGTACTCGCGTTGTCCACGTCGGGAACGTGGTGCTCCGTTGCGCTGTATCGGCACGGTTTCGACGACGAAGAGAGCGACTGCGTCTCCGAGCCGCTGGCCGCGCAGCAGTCGATGAATGTCCTGGCGATGGTCGACGAACTGTGCAGCGGTGCGCGCATCGCGTTGTCCGATCTGGACGCGATCGTCTTCGACGCCGGTCCGGGTTCTTTCACCGGGCTGCGCATCGCGTGCGCGGTGGCGCAGGGCCTCGGTTTCGCGCTCGGCCTGCCGTTGCTGGCGGTCGATTCGCTGCGCGCGCTGGCCTGGCAGCGCGTACGCTTCGGCGCTCGCGAAGCGACAGTGCTGGCGGCCAGCGATGCGCGCCGGGACGAGATCTACGCCGCGTTGTATCGCATCGGCACGCCGCTCGACGGCAGCGGCACCGTCGCGGCTGCCGCCCGGCTCGAGACGCTCGAGGCGCCGCGCGTCGTCGCGCGCGAGCGCTTCGTCGACGAGATCGACGAGTGGCTGCGCGACCATCGTTCTGTCGCCGATGCGCGCACGCTGGTGCGCGCCGGTGACGCCTGGGTGCACGCACCCACGACGCTCGTCTGGGAGGCCCGCTACGGCGCGGGGCTTTCGCCTGCGCCGGTGGCCGACGACGCCTACGTGCGCGCCGACGCGCTCGCCGAGCTCGGCTGCGCCGACTGGCACGCCGGACAGGCAGTCGCGGCCTCGCAGGCGGCGCCGCGCTATCTGCGCGACAAGGTCGCTCTCGATCGGGACGAGCAGCGAGCGGCGCGCGCCCGCTCGCGCGCGAACCGCGGCGATTGATGCGCGTGCGCCCGATGCGTCGTCGCGACCTGGACGCCGTGGCCGCCATCGAGCGGTCGATCTATCCGTTTCCGTGGACGCGCGGAAACTTCGCCGACTCGCTTCTTGCAGGTCACGATGCCTGGATCTTCGAGATCGAGATCGAGGAGTCGCCGCAATTGATCGGCTATTCGATCGTGATGTGGCTGCCCGACGAGGTCCACCTGCTCAATCTGAGCGTCGCGGCGCCGATGCAGGGCCGCGGCTACGGGCGCGAGATGCTGCACTGGCTGATGCGCGATGCGGCCGGGCGCGGCGCGCGCGGAATGCTGCTCGAAGTGCGCCCGTCGAACGCGGCTGCGCTCGCGCTGTACCGCTCGAGCGGGTTCGAGTCGATCGGCGTGCGGCGCGGCTACTACCCGGCCGAAGGCGGTCGGGAGGATGCATGCGTACTGTTCCGGCGTCTGTCGTCGTGAACGAGTCGCAACGCCGCGCTTTCGTCGCGCTCGGTATCGGTCCGCTGTGGCAGTCGCGCGCCGCGCCTGCTTCGGTCGACCGGGCTCGTCCGTTGTTCGCATTGCCCGACGAGGAGGGCAACTGGCTGTTCGTCGCGCAGGCCCCCTTCGCCGGCGAGGGCGCGGACGCGTCGCCCCCGGAGGCGATGCGCCTGCTCGGGCGAATGCTCGGGGCGCTCGGCCTGCGCGCGGCCCGCAGCGGGCAGTCGCTCGACGCATGCCTGGACGCGGGGCGGCCGAAGGTGATCGTCGCGCTGGGCGAGGACGCCGCGCGGCGGCTGCTGAACGCCGGCGAGGCGCGCGTGGCGCTGCGCGGGCGCGTGCACGAGTGGCGCGGCGCGGGGGGCGTCGTTCCGCTGGTCGTCTGCGAGCATCCGTCGCGCCTGCTCGAGGCGCCGCAGGAGAAGGCGGCCGCGTGGGCCGACCTGTGCCTGGCGCAACGAGCCTTTCACGACGCTGCGTGAACGCGATCGACGGGTGAACGCGCTGCGCGCAATGCGCGCAACCGCTCCTCATTATCAGTGCTTGCTCTGGCCGATCAGCGCCATCGAATCGAACACGCGCTGGTTGGCGCGATGGCGACGGATGACGAGCATCATCACCAGGACGACGAAGGCGCCGAACATGACGATGACGACGTTCACGCCCAGTTCGAGCCTCACCAGCAACGAGTAGACGCCGAGCATCAGCAGGATGTTCAGGTTCTCGTTGAAATTCTGCACGGCGATCGAATGCCCGGCGCTCATCAGCACGTGGCCGCGATGCTGCAGCAGCGCGTTCATCGGAACCACGAAGAAGCCGGCAAGCGCGCCTACCAGCACGAGCAGCGGGAACGCCGCCGCCTCCGAGCCGACCAGCGTCATGCAGGGCACCGCTACACCCATCGCGATACCGACCGGCAGCACGCGCAGCGAGTCGCGCAGGCGCACGAGGCGTGCGGCAAGCATCGCGCCGACGGCGATGCCCAGTGCGACGACTCCCTGCAGAACCGCCGCGCGGCTGAGCGGCATGTCCAGCGCGTAGCGCGCCCAGTCGAGCACGATGAACTGCAGCGTCGCACCTGCTCCCCAGAACAGCGTCGTGACCGACAGCGAGATCTGCCCGAGCTTGTCTCGCCAGAGGATCCGGTTGCATTCGCCGAAGTCGCGCATCACCCGCCACGGGTTGTGCGACTGGTGCGGATAGCGCGCACCGGTGTCCGGAATGCGCAGGTTCACCAGCGCAGCCACGGCGTAGATCACGGCAATCGCCAGGATTGCCGTCTCGGCCGGCGTGTCGATGCCCGTGTCGATCCACGGGAGGTCGATCGACAGCAGCATCGTCGCGACCGACGGGCTGATCAGGGCCCCGCCCAGTACGGTGCCGAGAATGATCGAGGCGACCGTCGTCCCTTCGATCCAACCGTTGGCCGCGACGAGCTTCTCCGGCGGCAGCAGTTCGGTGAGGATGCCGTACTTCGCCGGCGAGTAGGCGGCGGCGCCGAAGCCGACGACGGCGTAGGCCAGCAGCGGATGCACGGTGAAGAACATGAACAGGCAGCCGCCGATCTTCACCAGGTTGGTGACGAACATCACGCGGCCCTTCGGCATCGAGTCGGCCAGTGCGCCGACGAAGGGTGCGAGCATCACGTACGAGACGGTGAAGAACAGCTTGAGCAGCGGCTTCATCCAGTCGGGCGCGTGCATCTCGATGAGCAGCGCGATCGCGGCGATCAGCAACGCATTGTCGGCGAGCGACGAGAAGAACTGCGCCGCCATGATTGTGTAGAACCCGCGCTTCATCACCCAGGATGGTTCGTAAGGGGATCGCCGCGCGGTGGCGAAGCGGGCGGCCGATCGCGGGACCGCACCGCGGAGCGATCGGGTCGCCGTTGCGAAACGCGGGTCGGTTTATACCACGTAGACGCACGCGGCCCGGTGCGGGAATCGATGCATGCGCGCCCGCGCTATAGTGCCCGCCAAGCTTCCGTCTGCCGATGCCGCGCCCGCTTTTCGCCACCGTTTCGATTGCTGCAATGCGTCACAACCTGTCGGTGGCGCGCGCGCGCGCGTCGGGCTGCTTCCTCTGGGCGGTCGTCAAGGCCGACGGCTACGGTCACGGGCTCGACAACGCGCTGGTGGGCTTCGACGATGCGGACGGACTCGCGCTCGTCGAGTTCGACCGCGCTGCTCGCCTGCGCGAACGCGGCTGGACCCGGCCGGTGCTGATGCTCGAAGGGGCCTTCGACGAAGCCGACGTCGCGCAGGCGGCGCGCCAGCGGCTCACCCTCGTCGTGCACGAGTTGCGCCAGCTCGACTGGATCGAGCGGCTTGCCGCCAGGACCGGCATCGACGTGGTCGTGAAGCTGAACAGCGGGATGAACCGCCTGGGCTTCGATCCGGCGGGCTTTCGCGACGCCTTCGAGCGTGCGCGCCGCTCGCCGTCGGTTCGCGCGCTGTCTACGATGACGCACTTCGCCGACGCCGATCTCGCCGGCGGAGCCGACGCGGCGCTGCGCCGCTTCGAGGCGGCGATGCACGGGCTCGACGCGCCCCGTTCGCTGGCGAATTCTGCTGCGATCCTGTCGCTGCCGGCGGCGCACGCGTCGGCCGTTCGCCCGGGCATCATGCTCTACGGCGCCACCCCCTTCGCCGAGCGCGACGCGCGATCCCTCGGCCTGCGCGCGGCGATGACGCTCGAGTCGCGGTTGATCGCCGTGCAGTCGGTCTCGCCCGGCGACGCCGTCGGCTACGGATCCACCTTTCGCGCCGAGCGCCCGATGCGCGTCGGCATCGTGGCCTGCGGGTACGCGGACGGCTACCCGCGTCATGCGCCGACGGGAACGCCGGTGGCGGTGGACGCGGTCCGTACGCGAACGGTAGGGCGCGTCTCGATGGACATGCTCGCCGTCGACCTGGCGCCGGTGCCCGATGCCCGCATCGGTGCGCGCGTCGAATTGTGGGGCGAGTCGATCGCGATCGACGAGGTGGCGGGCGCCGCGGGGACGATCGGCTACGAGCTGATGTGCGCGTTGGCCGCCCGCGTTCCCAGGCGCGTGGTCGACGCGTGATGGCGCGCGTTCGTACCCGGCACGTGTGCAGCGAGTGCGGCGGCGCGAGCCCGAAGTGGCAGGGCCAGTGCCCGCATTGCGACGCCTGGAACACGCTGGTCGAAACCGCGGACGAAGTGCGCCCCGGGGCGAATCGGTTCCAGCCGCTGGCGCCGGCGCAACCGATCGTCACGCTCGATACGGTTCCGGTCGTCTCGATCGCCCGAATTCCGACCGGCATCGAGGAGTTCGATCGCGTGCTCGGGGGAGGGATCGTCGAGGGATCGGTGGTGCTGATCGGCGGCGATCCGGGAATCGGCAAGTCGACGCTGCTGCTGCAGACGCTCGCCTCGCTGTGCGCCACGCACGAGGTGCTGTACGTCAGCGGCGAGGAGTCGGTCTCGCAGGTCGCGCTGCGTGCGCAGCGCATGGGCGCAGAGTCCGCGCGCCTGCCGTTGATGGCGGAGATCGAGCTCGAGCGCATCGTCGCGGCGATCGAGTCGCGCCGGCCGGCGCTCGCCGTCGTCGACTCGATCCAGACGCTGTACTCGTCGCAGCTGCAATCGGTGCCGGGCTCGGTCGCGCAGGTGCGCGAGTGCGCGGCGCAGCTCACCCGACTGTCCAAGCAGCTCGGCGTGGCGGTGGTGATGATCGGCCACGTGACGAAGGAGGGCACGCTGGCCGGGCCGCGCGTGCTCGAGCACATGGTCGACACGGTGCTGTATTTCGAGGGCGACTCGCATTCGTCGTACCGGCTCGTGCGCGCGTTCAAGAACCGCTTCGGCGCGGTGAACGAGCTCGGCGTGTTCGCCATGACCGATCGAGGGCTGCGCGGCGTGGCGAATCCGTCGGCGCTGTTCCTGTCGACGCACGCCAGCGGAGTGCCCGGGTCCTGCGTGAACATCACGCAGGAAGGCACGCGACCGCTGCTCGTCGAGATCCAGGCCCTGGTCGACACGGCGCACGTGCCCAATCCGCGTCGGCTCTCGGTGGGACTCGAGCACAACCGGCTCGCGATGCTGCTCGCGGTGCTGCATCGGCACGCGGGCATCGCGTGCTACGACCAGGACGTCTTCGTCAACGCGGTCGGCGGCGTGCGCATCTCCGAACCGGCGGCCGATCTCGCGGTGATGCTCGCGATCGTCTCGTCGCTGAAGAACCGCGCGCTGCCGCGCGGGGTCGCCGCCTTCGGCGAGGTGGGGCTCGCCGGCGAAATCCGGCCGGCGCCGCGCGGGCAGGAGCGGCTGCGCGAGGCGGCAAAGCTCGGCTTCGCGCGTGTCCTCGTGCCGCGCGCGAACGCGCCGCGACGTCCGGTCGAGGGAATCCAGGCGATCGCGCTGGACCGGATCGATCAGGCGATCGACGCGGCCTGGGATCCGGTGTGATGCGACGCCCCGGCGCAGGATGCTCGTCGGCCGGAAGCTAGTTCGAAGCCGCGCCCGCTCGCCGGCGTGCGTTGTCGGCGTGGCGCTGCAACGCTCGCGAGGCAGCCAGCCTGCCGCTTCGCACCGCGCCTTCGAGCGTCGCCGGATAATCGGGCCAGGCGTAGTCGCCGGCCAGCCACAGGCCGGGCAGTTCGGCAGCGAACGCGTCGACCTCGATGCGCGGACGATCGGGCGTGCAGCGGAAGGTGGCGCGCTTCTCGGTCACCGTGCGCATTGCCGCCGGCGGCGGCACGCCGAGTTGCGCGGCGACCTGCCGGCCGATCCCCGCTGCGATCTCGTCGACCGGGATGTCGCTCAGGCGGGCGCGCACGCTGATCACGACCGCGGCGATCCGTTGCGCACCGCACTGCCCGCGATCGAACAGCCACTGTCCATGCTCGCCGCGCGCGGCCGATTCGCGCAGCATGATCCAGCGCGGCAACGGCGGTTGCTGCGAGGCGGGCCACGCAAGATAGACGGTGGTGATCGCGTCGTAGGCGAATTCGCCCAGACGCGCGATGCACGGGCCCGCGGCCCGGCGCGTTGCCTGCAGGCCGGGCTGCGCGGCGTCCTCGCACAGCGACGCGAGGAGCCGCGCGGCCGCATGCGCCGGTACCGCCAGCACCAGCTGCGCGGCGTCGATCGCCGGTTCGTCGCGTGCGGCGTGCACCCGCCAACCGCCCGCGTGCGCGGCGATCGCGCGCACCGTCGTGCCCCGGCGCAGCTGCGCGCCGCGGGCGTGCAGCCACCGCTCGGCCGGGGTCGCGATCAGGGCGCCCAGCGTCGTGCTCGGCAGCACGAAATCGGAAGCTTCGCGCGCGGCGCCCAGCGTGTCGCGCAGCACGGCGGCGAATGCGGCCGCGCAGGCCTGCTCGGGGACGGTGTTCAGCGCCGCCATGCACAGCGGCGACCACAGTCGTTCGACGAGCGAGGCGGGCTGACGCAGGCGCGTCAGCAGCCCTTCGACCGTTTCGCCGTGCGCCACGCGCCAGCCACTGCGGCGCAGTGCGCGCATCAACCGCAGCATCGCGACGCGTTCGCGCAGCGGCAGGCCGCGCGCGCGCAACACGCCGACGGCGAGGTGCAGCGGAGCGGGCAGCCGCGCGGCCCGCAGGTGCAGGCCTGCGCTGTCGCGCAGCGCCAGCGCGAAACGCTCGACGGGCGGCGCGCCGCCGTGCAGCAGATGCGCGAGCGCCAGGCTTTCGCGATACGCACCCACCAGCAGGTGCTGCCCGGCATCCAGCGTCACCGGTCCGCAGCCGAAGTCCAGCCGTGCTTCGCGGGCACGTCCGCCGGCGCTCGGCGCAGCGTCGAGCAGCAGAACGCGCAGTCCGGCGCGCGTCGCGTACACCGCTGCGGCGAGCCCCGCCCAGCCGGCGCCGACGACGACCAGATCGGGCCGGCCGACAGCGCTCAGCGCGTCGCCGGAAAGCGTGGCGCTCCGAACAGCCATGTCCGCCATGCGATCCACATCTTGCGCACCGGCGTCAGCGAGGTACGGTGGGTGAGGACGCGAAAGCCGTCGCCTTCGATCTCGTCGAGCAGCGTGGAGTAGACGGCCGCCATGATCAGCCCCGGACGCTGCGCCCGCTGCTCGTCGGGCTCGAGCAGCGCGATGGCGCGCGCATAGCACTGGCGTGCGCGCGTCGCCTGGAAGCGCATCAGCTCGACCAGGCGCTCGCTTGGCCGGATCCCGAGGATCTCGTGCGCGGCGACGCCGAAACGCTGCAGATCCTCGATCGGCAGGTAGATTCGGTTGCGCCGCGCGTCCTCGCCGACGTCGCGAATGATGTTGGTCAGCTGCAGCGCCACGCCCAGCTCCTCGGCGTAGCGCGTGGTCGACTCGCGCCGAGCGCCGAAGATGTTCGCGGAGAGCATTCCGACCACGCCGGCCACGCGATGGCAGTACAGGCGCAGCCCTTCGAAATCGAGATAGCGATCCTGCTCGAGATCCATCTGCATGCCGTCGACGATCTCGAGCAGGCGCGCCCGTTCGAGCGCGTAGTCCTGCAGGTGCGGCGCGAGCGCGCGCGTCACCGGATGCTGCGGACGCCCGGCGTAGAGTCGCTCGATCTCGTCGCGCCACCAGTCGAGCCGCACGCGCGCCAGACCCGCGTCGCTGGATTCGTCGACTACGTCGTCCACCTCCCGGCAGAACGCGTAGAGCGCGGTGATCGCGCGCCGGCGCTCGCCGGACAGGAACGCGAAGCTGTAGTAGAAGCTCGACCCGCTGCCGGCCGCGCGCTCGCGACAATACTCGTCGGGCGTCATCGCGTCGCGCCCGAGGCGAGCGCGAGCCGCGCGAGCGCCGGCGCGTCGCGCCAGCCGAGAGTCGGACGGGGGGCCACCGGGTCGTAGCCGGCCATCCGCAGCCGTTCGGCGATGCGCAGTCCGCCGCCGACGATCGCGCGCAATTCGAGGCCGAGGCGCCACGGAACGTGCCGCGCGAGCGCCGTGCCGGCTCGGAGCTGTCCGACGGCGGCCTCGGTCTGCAGCGCCAGCAGCCCGGCGAGCCGCGCGTCGGCGCGGCCCGTTTCGAGCGCGCGTTCGATGTCGCGTTCGGCAAGTCCGGCCGCTCGCAGCTCGTCCAGCGGCACGTACAGTCGTCCGCGGCGCCAGTCGATCGCGAAGTCCTGCACGAAGTTCAGCAACTGCAGGCCGGTGCAGATCGCGTCGGAAGCGCCGCGCGTGTGCGGGTGCCAGGCGTCGAACATCCGAAGGATCAGCTCGCCCACCGGATTGGCCGAGCGCGAGCAGTAGTCGAGCAGGCTGTCGCGGTCGGAGTGGCGCAGGCCGCAGCCCGTCGCGCTGCCGTCGGCGCTCGCGGCGTCCTGCGCAAAAGCCGACAGCAGCGCGTGCAGCGGTTCGTAGGGCAGCGCGAGCTCGCTCCAGTGCGGGCGCAACCGGGCGACGACGGCGGAGTCGGGGATCTCCCCGCGCAGCTCGCGCCCGAGTGCGTCGAGCGCAGCCAGGCGCTGCGCTGCGCTCGCGTCGCCCTCGTCGGCGAGGTCGTCGGCATGCCGTGCGAAGCGATACAGCGCGACGACTGCCGGCCGCAACCGCGTCGGAACGAGGATCGAGGCGACCGGAAAATTCTCGTAGTGTTCGGTCGACGTCAGCGGACGGGCGAGGGCGGAGCGCATCGCCGCGCATTGTAGGGGCGCCGGCGGCACGTCGGCGCGCGGGACGGGCGGCGGCAGCGGCCGCGGCGGGCGCGCGGACGGTACGGCGAGCGATGCAGCGAGAGGACGTACAGATTTGACGACGCGAAGCCGTCCAAGTAAATTGCTGACCCGCGCGTCATTTATTCGCGATGAAATCCCTCCTGCCGCTCCTTGCCGTCGCCGCACTTACGTTGCTTGCCGCATGCGATCGTCCCGCGCCCGTCCGCGAGGAGGCGCTGCGCCCGGTGCGCGTCGTCACGGTCTCCGAGCAGCGGGCGGCTTTCGCTCTGACGCTTCCTGCCGAAGTGCGGCCGCGCATCGAGACGCGCTACGCATTCCGCGTCGCGGGCAAGGTCGCGATGCGCGCCGTCGAAGTCGGCGATGCAGTGCAGGCGGGACAATTGCTCGCCAGGCTCGATCCGCTGGATCGCGAGCCGGCGCGCGACGCCGCGCGCTCGCAGCTCGAGGCGGCGCAGACCGAAGCGCGACTGGCGCGCGTCGAACTGGCACGCGTGCGCGAACTGTACGAGCGGCGCTACGTCAGTCGTGCCCAGCTGGATCGCCAGCAGGCAGGCGCCGACGCAGCCGAGGCGCGCGTGCGCGCTGCACGCGCCGCGCGCACGCAGGCCGACAACGAGATCGCTTTCCAGACGCTGCGGACCGAAGTTGCCGGCGTCGTCACGGCTGTCGAGGTCGAAGCGGGACAGGTCGTCGCAGCCGGGCAGCCGGTCGTGCGCGTGGCGCGCGCCGGTGAGTTCGAGCTGCTCGCGCACGTTCCCGAGCGCGAGCGGGCTACCGCGCGAGCCGCCGACGCGTGGAGCGTGTCGATCCCGGCGCTCGGCACGCGACGCCACGAGGCGACGATGCGCGAACTCGCACCGCTCGCCGAGCCGTCCTCGCGCACGTATGCGATGCGCCTGGCGCTGCGCGATCCCGCCCTTGCCGACGGGCTCGCGCTGGGGATGAGCGCGATCGTGCACGTCGTGCGGCAGGCGCAGCCGGCCTTCGAGGTTCCGCTGTCTGCGCTGTACTCGGTCGACGGGAACGCACACGTATGGCGCGTGGGCCAGGACGACCGCGTGGAACTCGTCGCGGTGCGCACCGACGGGCTGCTCGACGACGCCGTTCGCATCGTCGGCGGGCTCGCCGGCGGCGATCGCGTTGTGACGGCAGGAACGAACCTGCTCGTCGCCGGGCAGCGCGTGCGCCCGCTCGAAGCGGCTCCGGCGCCCGAAGCAAAAGCGACGCGATGAACGCGGGCGGCGCCGACGGCGCACCGCGCGCGCCGCGCCTGAACCTCTCGGCGGCAGCGCTGCGCTTTCCGCAGCTGACGATGTTCCTGATGCTGGTCGTGGCGCTCGCCGGCGCGAAGGCCTATCTCGATCTCGGCCAGCGCGAGGATCCGGACTTCACGTTCCGGGTGATGGTCGTGCGCACCCTCTGGCCCGGTGCGACGACCGACCAGGTCGACGAGGTGATCACCGACCGCCTCGAGCGCAAGCTGCAGGAGACACCGTACTTCAAGTTCACGCGCAGCTACTCGAAACCGGGCGAGTCGCTGATCGTGCTCGAACTGAAGGACACCGCGCCGCCCGCGCAAGTCCCGCAGATCTGGTACCAGGTCCGCAAGAAGATCGGCGACATCCGCCAGACCTTGCCTGCCGAGGTCGTCGGTCCGTTCTTCAACGACGAATTCGGCGACGTCTTCGGCACGATCTACGCATTCACCGGCGACGGCTTCTCGATGGAGGAACTGCGCCGCACCGTCGAGGACGTGCGGCAGGAGCTGCTGCGCCTGCCCGACGTCCAGAAGGTCGAGTTGTTCGGCGTGCAGGACGAGCGCATCTACGTCGAGATCTCGCCGCAGTCGCTCGCCTCGCTCGGACTGGACGCGCGGCGTATCGCCGAGCAGCTGCAGGCGCAGAACGTCGTTGCGCCGGCCGGCGTCGTGCAGGGCGCCAGCCGGGCGGTTCCGCTGCGCGTCACCGGGCAGTTCGATTCGGTGCGCGAAGTGCAGGCGCTGCGCCTCGAGGTGGGCGGACGCGTCCTGCGCCTGGGCGACGTGGCGCAGGTGTTTCGCGGCTCGGTCGATCCGCCCGTCTACACGATGCGCTTCGGCGGGCAGCAGGCGATCGGCCTGGGGGTGTCGATGGCGCCCAGCGGCGATGTCATCCGGCTCGGCGAGAGCCTCGGGCGCACCATGCAGCGCCTGCGCGCCGAACTGCCGCTCGGCATCGAGTTCGCGAAAGTCTCCGACCAGCCGAGGATCGTGCGCAATGCGGTCGGCCTGTTCATGCGCGTGCTCGCCGAGGCGGTCGGCGTCGTGCTGCTCGTCGGATTCCTCAGCCTGGGGATGCGTGCCGGCGCGGTCGTCGCGCTGACGATTCCGCTCGTGCTCGCCGGCACCTTCGTGCTGATGCGCTGGTTCGGCATCGATCTGCATCGCGTCTCGACCGGCGCGCTGGTGATCGCGCTCGGCCTGCTCGTCGACGACGCGATGATCGCCATCGAGATGATGGCGCGCAAGATCGAGGAGGGCCTCGATCGCTTCTCCGCGGCGACCTTTGCGTATCGCAGCACGGCGTTTCCGATGCTCACCGGAACCCTGATCACGGCCTCGGGCTTCCTGCCGATCGCGACTGCGAAATCGATGTCGGGCGAGTACGCCTTCAGCATCTTCTCGGTTGTGACGATCGCGCTGCTGGTCTCGTGGGTGGCCGCCGTTACCGTCACGCCGTTCCTCGGCTATCGCCTGCTGAAGGAGCGCCGCGAAGCCGCGCACGAGCTCTTCGATACGCGCTTCTACCGGATCCTGCGGTCGACGATCCAGGCGTGCATGCGGCGTCGCTGGACGACGATCGCGCTCACGCTGCTAGCGTTCGCGCTCGGCATCGTGGGCATGCAGCGCACGGAGAAGCAGTTCTTCCCGTCGTCGAATCGCGCCGAGCTGCTCGTCGAACTGTGGTTGCCGGAAGGCGCGAGCCACCGCGCCACCGAGGAGCAGGCGCGCCGGCTCGAAGCGCTGCTTTCGCAGGACCGCGACGTGGAAACCTTCGCCGGCTACGTCGGCAACGGCTCGCCGCGCTATTACCTTTCGCTCGACCAGCAGCTGTACCGCAGCAACTATGCGCAGTTCGTGATCCTGACGGCCGACGTCGCCGCGCGCGACCGCGCGCTGGCGCGGTTGCGCCGCGTGCTGCACGACGACTTCCCCGGCGTGCGCGCGCGCGCCTTTCGCACGCCGCTCGGGCCGCCGGTTTCGTACGCGGTGCAGTTCCGCGTCCTGGGCGCCGACCCCGAGCGGCTGAAATCGATCGCCGCGCAGGTCGCCGAGCGCGTGCGCGCCGACCCCGCGACGATCGACACGCACCTGGACTGGGGCGAGCAGTCGCCGGCCGTGCGCATAGAAATCGACCAGGACAAGGCGCGGGCAATCGGATCGAGCTCCGGAGAGGTCTCACGCGCGCTGGCCACGGCGATCTCCGGCACGGCGATCGGGCTGTTCCGCGAGGGCGACCGGCTGATCGACGTCGTGCTGCGTGCTTCGCCCGAAGAGCGCGCGTCGCTGGCGAACCTGCACAACCTGCGCATCCCGACCGCCACCGGTCGCTCCGTCGCACTGTCGCAGGTAGCGACGATCCAGGAGGTGCTCGAAGAGCCCATTGTCTGGCGACGCAGCCGAGTCCCGGTGATCACCGTGCGTGCCGACATCGTCGAGGGGCTGCAGGCACCCGATGTCGCGGCGCGCATCGACCCGACGCTCGATGCGGTGCGGGCTGCGCTGCCGGCCGGCTACCGCATCGAGGCGGGCGGCCCCTACGAGGACAACGCGCACGCGCAGGGCTCGATCGTCGCCGGAACGCCGCTGCTGCTGGCGGTGGTCGCATTGCTGCTGATGGTGCAGCTGCGCAGCTTCTCGCTGTCGGCGATGGTGTTGCTCACGGCGCCGCTGGGCGTCGTCGGCGTGGCCGCGGCGCTGCTCGCGTCGGGGCGGCCTTTCGGTTTCGTCGCGATGCTCGGCCTGGTCGCGCTCGGCGGAATGATCATGCGCAACACGGTGATTCTCGTCGACCAGATCCGCCAGGACCTGCAGGCAGGGCGCACGCCTTGGGAGGCGGTGCTCGAATCGACCGTGCGCCGCTTTCGACCGATCTCCCTCACCGCCGCGGCGGCGGTGCTCGCAATGATTCCGCTGACGCGCGACGTGCTCTGGGGACCGATGGCGGTGGCGATCATGGGCGGCCTGCTGGTCGCCACCGTGCTCACGGTGCTCTTCGTGCCGGCGCTGTACGTCGCGGTGTACCGCGTGCGTCCCTGACGGGACTGCCGCGCGCGTGACGCGACGCGCGCGCGCCGCCCGGCCGCCCTCGCACCGGCAAGCCGAGCTCGCGGGACCGCAAGCCGGCGCGACGCTTCGTTTAGAATGCTGCGTTTGTCCGCGGCCGTGGCGGAATGGGTAGACGCACCAGGTTTAGGTCCTGGCGCTGCAAGGCGTGAAGGTTCGACTCCTTTCGGCCGCACCATCGCCGGCGGCGCAGCACCCTGATCGGCGGCGCAAGACTCCGGCTGTCCTCTCCCGCGAAACATTCGACGTTCACAGCAAATGGCAACCCAACTCGAATCGACCGGCTCGCTCGAGCGCAAGCTGGACATGGCCGTGCCGGTGGCCGACGTCAACCGCCAGGTCGTCGATCGGCTGCGCAAGCTCTCCCGGAACGTGAAGATGCCCGGCTTCCGGCCGGGCAAGGTTCCGATGAAGATGATCGAGCAGTCCTACGGCCCGCAGGTGCACGCCGAGGTGCTCTCCGATGCCGTCTCCAAGGCGTTCGGCGATGCGGTCGCCGAGCACCGGCTGCGCGTCGCGGGCCAGCCGCGGATCGAGTCGCGCGACAGCGGCAGCGAGGGCGAGATCGGCTTCACCGCCACCTTCGAGATCTATCCGGAAATCGCGCTCGGCGATCCGGCCACGTTGTCGATCGAACGCTTCGAGTCGCCGGTGGGAGAGGCCGAGATCGACCGTACCATCGACATCCTGCGCAAGCAGCGCGTGCGCTGGAACGCGGTCCAGCGCGCTGCCGAGGACGGCGACCGGATGACCATCGACTTCGTCGGCAGGATCGACGACGTCGCCTTCGAAGGCGGCAGCGCGCAGGGCTTTCCGTTCGTGCTGGGCGAAGGCCGCATGCTGCCCGACTTCGAGTCCGGGCTGCGCGGTGCCGCCGTCGGCGAGACGCGCAGCTTTCCCGTCGTCTTTCCCGCGGACTACGGGTCGGCCGAACTGGCGGGCAAGACGGCGCAGTTCGAAGCCACCGTTCGCGGGATCGAGGCGCCCGAATTGCCGCAAGTCGACGAAGCCTTCGCGCGCCAGCTCGGCGTGGCCGACGGCGACGTCGCCCGACTGCGCGCCGACGTCCGTGCCAATCTCGAGCGCGAGGTCGCACAGCGTCTTCGCTCGCGCACCAAGGCGAGCGTGATGGAGGGCCTGCTCGGGCTGGCGAGCTTCGACGTGCCCAAGGTGCTCGTCGACGCCGAGAAGCAGGTGCTCGCCGAGCGCGCGATCGAGGACCTGAAGGCGCGCGGCGTCGATCCGAAGCAGCTCCCGCCGATTCCGCCCGATACCTTCGCCGAGCAGGCCGAGCGCCGCGTGCGGCTGGGCCTGATCGTCGCCGAGATCGTTCGCCAGCACGCACTGCAGGCCAAGCCCGACCAGATTCGCCGTCAGATCGAGGAATTCGCCCAGGCCTACGAGAATCCCGGCGAGGTCATCCGCCACTACTTCGGAGACCGCAACCGGCTCGCCGAGATCGAGGCGATCGTCGTCGAGCAGAACGTCGTCGACTGGGCGCTCGCGAAGGCGCAGCCCGCCGCGCGCACGCTCGACTTCGACGAGCTGATGGGCCCGCGTTGACGCCCGGGACCGGGCACCGCATGCGGCACGCGCCCGAGCGCACCGCCTCAGGGAGACAGTCATGACTTTCAACAGCCTCGTCGAAGACCTCGTCAACGCCCGGCTCGCGCAGCGGCAGGAGCCGCAGGGCCTGGGCATGGTGCCGATCGTCATCGAGCAGAGCGGCCGCGGCGAGCGCGCCTACGACATCTACTCGCGCCTGCTGCGCGAACACGTCATCTTCCTCATCGGGCCGGTGATGGACCAGACGGCGAACCTGGTCGTCGCGCAACTGCTGTTCCTCGAGTCGGAGAACCCCGACAAGGACATCTCGTTCTACATCAATTCGCCCGGCGGATCGGTGTCGGCGGGCCTGGCCATCTACGACACGATGCAGTTCGTCAAGCCGGACATCAGCACGCTGTGCATGGGGATCGCCGCCAGCATGGGCGCGTTCCTGCTCGCGGCCGGCGCGAAGGGCAAGCGCTACGCGCTGCCGAATGCCCGCATCATGATCCACCAGCCGTCGGGCGGAGCGCAGGGACAGGCCTCCGACATCGAGATCCACGCGAAGGAAATCCTGTACACCCGCGAGCGCCTGAACCGCATCCTCGCCGAGAAGACGGGACAGCCGATCGAGCGCATCGCGACCGACACGGATCGCGACAACTTCATGTCGTCGGAAGATGCGGTAAGCTACGGGCTCATCGACAAGGTGATGTCGAAGCGGGGGGAAGGCGCCTGAAGCGGCGCCTGAACCGGCCCGGACCACGCGGACGCGCCGCGCGGTTCGTCCGGCCGGTCGGAGCGAACATGACGGACAAGAAGGGCTCGAGCGAGAAACTGCTGTACTGCTCCTTCTGCGGCAAGAGCCAGCACGAAGTCCGCAAGCTGATTGCGGGACCTTCGGTATTCATCTGCGACGAATGCATCGAGCTGTGCAACGACATCGTCCGTGACGAAGCGCAGGCCGAGAACGCGAACGGAAAGCAGAAGGGCGGCCTGCCCACGCCGGCCGAGATCTGCGGCATCCTCGACCAGTACGTGATCGGCCAGGAGAGCGCGAAGAAGATCCTCTCCGTCGCCGTCTACAACCACTACAAGCGGCTGCGCCACAAGGGCAAGAAAGACGAGGTGGAACTCGCCAAGAGCAACATCCTGCTCGTCGGTCCCACCGGCTCGGGCAAGACGCTGCTGGCGCAGACGCTCGCAAGGCTGCTGAATGTTCCGTTCGTCATCGCCGACGCCACCACGCTCACCGAAGCGGGCTACGTCGGCGAAGACGTCGAGAACATCATCCAGAAGCTGCTGCAGAACTGCAACTACGAAGTCGAGAAGGCGCAGAGCGGCATCGTCTACATCGACGAGATCGACAAGATCTCGCGCAAGTCCGACAACCCGTCGATCACGCGCGACGTCTCGGGCGAGGGCGTGCAGCAGGCGCTGCTCAAGCTCATCGAGGGAACGATCGCTTCGGTGCCGCCGCAGGGCGGGCGCAAGCACCCGAACCAGGACTTCGTGCAGATCGACACGACGAACATCCTGTTCGTCTGCGGCGGCGCCTTCGACGGCCTCGAAAAGGTGATTCGCAACCGTTCCGAGCGCACGGGCATCGGATTCGGCGCCGAGGTGCGCAGTGCCGCCGAGCGCGCGGTGGGCGACGTGCTGCGCGAGGTCGAACCCGAAGACCTCGTCAAGTTCGGCCTGATCCCCGAACTCGTCGGCCGCCTGCCGGTGGTCGCCACGCTCGACGAGCTCAACGACGACGCGCTGGTGCAGATCCTCATCGAGCCGAAGAACGCGCTGGTCAAGCAGTACCAGCGGCTGTTCTCGATGGAAGGCGTCGACCTCGAGATCCGCCCGGCGGCGCTGCAGGCGATCGCCCGGCGCGCGCTCAAGCGCAAGACCGGTGCGCGGGGCCTGCGCTCGATTCTCGAGCAGACGCTGCTCGACATCATGTTCGACCTGCCGAGCCTGCAGAACGTGCAGAAGGTCGTCGTCGACGAAAACGCGATCGACGGCGACGGCAAGCCCCTCGTCATCTACGCCGACGCGCCGCGCGTCTCCGGGTCGAACTGATCGACGGCGCCTGCGCCGCTCGTTCCCCGGCGGGCGTCGCTCGTCCGCCCTGTTGCGCAAATCCTGCCCGGCCGGACTGCCTGCTTCGAGGCAGCGCCGTGTTTGAGCGTATCCTCGACCCAATCCCCCGCGCTCTGTGGCGTCCGGCTTGAAATCCGGTTGCGCGTCGCAACATCGCGAGGAAGAACCCTGGAGATCCGAATGCCCGAAGCCCAAACACCGAAACCGCAGTCGCTGCCGCTGCTTCCGCTGCGCGACGTGGTGGTGTTTCCGCACATGGTGATTCCGCTGTTCGTCGGACGGCCCAAGTCGATCAAGGCGCTCGAGGCCGCGATGGAACTGGGCAAGAGCATCATGCTCGTCGCGCAGAAGAATGCGTCGAAGGACGAACCTGTCGCCGAAGACATCTACGAGATCGGCTGCGTCTCGAACATCCTGCAGATGCTCAAGCTGCCCGACGGCACGGTGAAGGTGCTGATCGAAGGCGCACGCCGCGCGCGCGTCGTGCACATCGAAGACGGCGAGTCGCATTTCAGCTGCGAAGTCGAAGCGATCGAAATGCCCGCCGGCGAGAGCGCCGAAGCCGAGGCGCTGCGCCGCGCGATCCTCGCGCAGTTCGACCAGTACGTGAAGCTCAACAAGAAGGTGCCGCCCGAGATCCTCGCGTCGCTCAACGGCATCGACGATGCGGGACGGCTGGCCGACACGATCGCCACGCACCTGCCGATCAAGATCGAGCAGAAGCAGAACATCCTCGAGACCAACGACGTCGCCGAGCGGCTCGAGAAGCTGCTGGCCCAGATCGAGACCGAGCTGGACATCCTGCAGGTCGAGAAGCGCATCCGCGGACGCGTCAAGCGCCAGATGGAGAAGAGCCAGCGCGAGTACTACCTGAACGAGCAGGTCAAGGCGATCCAGAAGGAGCTCGGCGAAGGCGAGGACGGCGCCGACATGGACGAGCTCGAGAAGAAGGTCAAGGCCGCGCGCATGCCCAAGGAGGCGCTGAAGAAGGCCGAGAGCGAGCTCAAGAAGCTCAAGCTGATGTCGCCGATGTCGGCCGAAGCCACGGTCGTTCGCAACTACATCGACACGCTGATCGGATTGCCCTGGCGCAAGAAGAGCAAGGTCGACAACGACCTTGCGAAGGCCGAGAAGGTGCTCAACGAGGACCACTGGGGCCTCGAGCGCGTCAAGGACCGCATCATCGAGTACCTTGCCGTGCAGCAGCGGGTCGACAAGGTGAAGGCGCCCATCCTGTGCCTGGTCGGGCCGCCCGGGGTGGGCAAGACGTCGCTCGGCCAGTCGATCGCGCGCGCGACGAACCGCAAGTTCGTGCGCATGGCGCTGGGCGGCGTGCGAGACGAGGCCGAGATCCGCGGCCACCGCCGCACCTACATCGGTTCGATGCCCGGCAAGATTCTGCAGAACATGACCAAGGTTGCCGTGAAGAACCCGCTCTTCCTGCTCGACGAGGTCGACAAGATGGGGCAGGACTTCCGCGGCGATCCGAGTTCCGCGCTGCTTGAAGTGCTCGATCCGGAGCAGAACTCCACCTTCGTCGATCACTACGTCGAGGTCGAGTACGACCTGTCCGACGTGATGTTCGTCGCCACCGCCAACACGCTGAACATTCCACCGGCGCTGCTCGACCGGATGGAGGTGATCCGCCTGTCGGGCTACACCGAGGACGAGAAGGTCAACATCGCCCAGCGCTACCTGCTGCCCAAGCAGATGCGCAACACCGGGTTGAAGGAAAGCGAGATAGCCGTCGCCGAGTCGGCGCTGCGCGACATCGTGCGCTACTACACGCGCGAGGCCGGCGTGCGTTCGCTCGAACGCGAGATCAGCAAGATCTGCCGCAAGGTCGTGAAGACGCTGCTGCTGAAGAAGCAGGACAAGCGCATCGCCGTCAACTCGAAGAACCTCGACAGGTTCCTCGGCGTGCGTCGCTACAGCTTCGGCCTGGCCGAAAAGGACAACCAGGTGGGGCAGGTCACCGGCCTGGCCTGGACCGAGGTGGGCGGCGAGCTGCTCACGATCGAGGCGGCGCTCGTTCCGGGCAAGGGCAAGACCACCTTCACCGGCAAGCTCGGCGACGTGATGCAGGAATCGATCAAGGCGGCGATGACGGTCGTGCGACGTCGCGCGCAGCGCCTGGGCATCCGAGGCGACTTCTACGAGAAGAACGACCTGCACATCCACGTGCCCGAAGGCGCGACGCCGAAGGACGGCCCGAGCGCGGGTATCGCGATGACCACCGCGCTCGTGTCGGTGCTCACCGGCATCCCGGTGCGCGCATCGGTGGCGATGACCGGCGAGATCACGCTGCGCGGCGAGGTGCTCGCGATCGGCGGGCTGAAGGAGAAGCTGCTCGCGGCGCACCGCGGCGGGATCAAGACCGTGATCATTCCGGAAGAGAACGTCAAGGATCTCGCCGAGATTCCCGACAACGTGAAGAACAGGCTCGAGATCGTTCCGGTGAAGTGGATCGATCGCGTGCTCGAGATCTCGCTCGAGCGCGAGCCTACGCCGCTGGCCGAGGCCGAGGCCGCGCCTCGTGACGGCGCCGTGCCGGTCGCGACGGCGAGCGGAGCCGACGTCGTCACGCATTGACGCGCCGAGCGGCCGCGACGGATGCATCGCGCACGGGAGACGCTCCCCGTGCGCGCTGCGTCTGCTGCGTGCGACCGGCAGGTTTTCGACGCGCCTTCCGCGCGTTTCACCAGCGGCCTGCTCGGCTTGACACCCATGGGAGGCGGCGATTTAATACGGCTCCCATTCCGCTGCACAGCCGAGCGCGCGATGCAACGCGGCGATTCCGCGCAACGCGCTTCGCGCGTCCCGGAGATGCCGCCCGAACGAACACGACGACCAGGGAGACTCCGTGAACAAGACCGAAATGATCGACCACATCGCACGGCAGGCCGACATCTCCAAGGCGGCTGCCGGTCGCGCGCTCGACGCGTTCGTGGGGGCGATCAGGACGACCTTGAAGAAGGGCGGAACGGTCACGCTCGTCGGCTTCGGCACTTTCGCGGTGGGCAAGCGCGTGGCGCGCAGCGGTCGCAATCCGCGCACCGGCGAAGCGATCAGGATCCGCGCCGCCAAGGTGCCGAAGTTCCGGCCCGGCAAGGCGCTGAAGGATTCGATCAACTGAGTTTCTGGTATATTTGCGAGCTTCGCAGCGCCCGCGTCGGGTGCTTAGCTCAGCCGGTAGAGCGGCGCCCTTACAAGGCGTAGGTCGGGAGTTCGATCCTCTCAGCACCCACCAGTCCCGCCAGCCGGGCAGGTTTCGCGAGCCGTCGACGGCGCTGCATCGAACGGCAACGGAGTGGTAGTTCAGTTGGTTAGAATACCGGCCTGTCACGCCGGGGGTCGCGGGTTCGAGTCCCGTCCACTCCGCCAACTCCAGGAAGCGGGCCCGGGCGCGCTTCCCACCGGCCAGGGCGAACGCGAGTTCGCCTTTTTTTTCGGACCGTCAATGCATGTTCGATTGGATCCGTAAGCATCAGCGCCTGATGCAGCTGCTGTTGCTGCTGCTGATCTTTCCCGCCTTCGCTTTCTTCGGCATCCAGGGCTACGAGCGGTTCTTCTCCAGCGAGGGCGCGCTGGCCACGGTGGGCGACGCCAAGATCACCCGCCAGGACTTCGAGACGGCGCAACGGCAGCAAAGCGAGCGGTTGCGCCAGGTACTGGGCGACCGCTTCGACTCGTCGATGCTCGAGACGCCGCAGGCGCGCCAGCGCATCCTCGACTCGCTGATCGCGCAGCGCGCGCTGCTGATCGACGCCGTCGACCATCGCGTGGTCGTGCCCGATTCGCAACTGCGCTCGACCATCCGCGCCACCGGCCTCGGCGGCACCGAAGCCGGGTTCGACATCGAGCGCTACCGCAACGCGCTGCGTGCGCGCGGGCAGTCGGAGGCGGGCTTCGAGGCCGAGATCCGCCGCGAGATCGCGCTGCAGACGATGCCCGAGGCGATCGCGCAGACCATCGTCGTCCCGGCGTCGGTCGTCGAACGCGTGCTCGGATTCGCCGAGCAGGCGCGCGAACTTCGCCAGTCGATCTTCGCGCCGGATCGCTTCGCGAAGGACATCCATCCGGGCGACGAGCAACTGTCCGCCTGGTACGAGCGCAACGCGTCGGCCTTCGAGGAGCCCGAACACGCCACGGTGAACTACGTCGTGCTCACCGCGGAGGCGATCGCCCGCTCCATCGAGGTATCACCCGAAGATGCGCGCAGCTACTACGAACAGAACAAGGCCCGCTTCACCACTGCCGAGCAGCGCCGGGCGAGCCACATCCTGATCCGCGTCGACCCCGACGCGAGCCCCGAGCAGCGCGAGGCGGCCCGAGAGAAGGCGCAGGCGATCGAGCGACAGCTGAAGGAAGGGGCCGATTTCGCCACGCTCGCCCGCACCGAATCGCAGGATCCGGGCTCGGCGAACTCCGGCGGAGACCTCGGCTTCTTCACGCGCGACATGATGGTGCAGCCCTTCGCCGACGCCGCCTTCGCGCTCGACGTGGGCCAGACGAGCGCCGTCGTGCCGACCGAGTTCGGCTTTCATGTCATCCGCGTGACCGACATCCGCCCGGCGACCCAGAAGAGCTTCGATTCGGTGCGTCCCGAGATCGAAAGCGAGATCCGCGCGCAACTGGCTGCCGCGCGTTACGCCGAGGCGGCCGATACCTTCAGCAATCTCGTCTACGAACAACCCGATTCGCTCGAACCTGCCGCCAAGCGCTTCGGTCTGAAGATCGAGACTGCCGAGGTCCGACGCGACGGAAATCCGGCATTGCCTCGCGAGAACCCGATGAACGACAAGCGCCTGCTCGAGGCGCTGTTCCGCGGCGAATCGATCGAGACGAAGAACAATACCGAAGCGGTCGAGGTCGGTGCGGGCAGGCTCGCCGCGGCACGCATCGTCGAATACCATCCGTCGCGTCGCCGGCCCTTCGACGAAGTGAAGGACGAGGTGCGCAAGCGCCTCGTCGCCGAACTGGCGCACGAGCGGGCGGTGAAGGCCGGCGAGTCGCGGCTCGCGCAGTTGCGCAACGGCGAGGGAGCGAAGGCCGACGATTTCGGCGCGCCCCGAACCGTTCGTCGCAGCGCGCCGGGCGATTTCCCGGCCGCGGCACTCGAGCCGGTCTTCCGTGCGCCCGCCGAACCGTTGCCGTCCTACGTCGGCGTCGATCTCGGCGAGCAGGGTTATGCCGTCTACGAGATCGTGCGCGTGACGCCGCCGGACGAAGCGCTCGTGGCACAGCGGCGCGACGCATATCGCCAGCAACTGTCGCAGGCGTATTCGCAGCAGCTCCTCGGCGACTACGTTGCGTCGGTGATCGCCGATGCCGAAGTCGTGCGCTACCCGGAGCGGATGGGCGGCAACGAGAACCGCTGAACCCGCCGGAAAGCCGTGAACGTGTCGGCGATGTCCGCTCGGCTTCGGGCGCGTCAGCGTGCGGGTTCCCGGCGCACCCGTTCGATCAGTTCCGCTGCGGCGACGTCGAGCTCACGGTCTTCCGGCGAGACGACGAGCGGCTCGCCCGCATCGAGTCTCGTGTAGTTGCTTCGCATCGAACGCGCATAGGCCGGGTCGTAGTGCAGGGCGAGCATCGACTCGACGAATTCCTGCCAGCGTCCGGCGCGGGCCATCGCCTTCCACGATTCGACGCGGGCGTGTCCGTGCGGTTCGAGCAGCCGGTCGAGGCGTTCGAAGAGTCGTTGCGGGTCGTCGACGAAGTGTCGGTACTCCTCGAGCAGCAGGCGCGCACGAACTTCCGCCTCGGCGCGCAGGACGGTGCAGCGCGCGCTGCGCATGGCGTCGATCAGCGCGTCCGGGATGTGGCAGCGACCGACCCGGCGGCTTTCCGACTCGACGAACACGACGCGGGACGCATCGAAGCGGCGCAATGCGTCCCACAAGCGCGTCTCGAAGGCCTTCTGCGTGGGCTGGATCTCGTCGGGCATCAGGCCCAGCACCGAACCGCGATGGCGGGCGATCGCCTCGAGGTCGAGTACCTGTTCTCCGCGCGCGACCAGGCGCTGCAGCAGGCGGCTCTTGCCGCTGCCGGTGGCGCCTGCGATCACGTGCCAGCGCAGCGTCGACGGAAGACGCGCGAGTTCGCCGATCACGTGTCGGCGGAACTCGCGGTAGCCACCGTCGACGACGCTCGTTCGCCAGCCGATGGCCGCGAGAACCGAAGCGAGCGAGTCGGAGCGGTTGCCGCCCCGCCAGCAGTAGACCAGCGGGCGCCAGGCGGCAGGCCGGTCGGCGAAGACGTGCTCGATCAGCGAGGCGATGTTGCGCGAGACGATCGCCGCGCCGATGCGCCGCGCGTCGAATGCCGACTGCTGGGCATGAATCGTGCCGACGAGCGCGCGTTGGGCGTCGTCCAGGACCGGCGCATTGATCGCCCCGGGGACGTGGTCCTCGGCGAACTCGGCCGGGCTGCGCGCATCGACGATCGCATCGAAACGGGCGTGCGCGACCAGAGCGTCGGCGATCGAGATCCGCTGCGGCGCTTTCATGCGACGACCCCGCCGTTCTCGCATCGCGCGGGCGCGTGCGAGCTCGCCCGACGTAGCGCCGCCGAAAAGCCCGTAGAATCCATGGCGACATGAAAGTATTCGATCTTTCCTGCGAGCACGGACACGCCTTCGAAGGCTGGTTCGCGTCCGCCGAGGCCTTCGACGAACAACTCGGACGCTCGCTCGTGCATTGCCCGGTCTGCGAGAGCGCGAACGTGCGCCGAACGCCGAGCGCACCCCGGTTGAATCTGTCGAATCCGGCCGAGGCGCGCGCGCGACCGGTTCCGAAAACAGAGCATGCCCGGCCCACGGCGATGCCCACGCACGAGCAACTGCGCGCGCTGTGGCTCGAGGCGGCGCGTCATCTCGTTCGCAACACGGAGGACGTCGGCGAGCGCTTTGCCGAAGAAGCGCGTCGAATCCATTACCAGGAGGCACCCGAACGCGGCATCCGCGGTGTCACCACCGCAGAGCAGCGTGCCGAGCTGGAGGACGAGGGCATCGACGTCTTCAGCTTTCCCATTCCGGCGGCAGCCGAGGAGCCGTTGCAATAGTGCCGGCGCGCGGGGACCCGCCCGCACGGATCGCGCCCGCCCGCGCAGGCTCTCATCGGCGGTACTGTCGCTCTCCGAAGAGCACTTCGCGCGCTCGTTCGTCGATCGTCGGCTTGCGCCGATCGGCGAGCACCGTGATCGCGCGCCGCACGGCGGCGCGTTCGCCGATCCGTTCGTACCATCGCCGCACGTTCGGATAGTCGTCGAGCGACACGCCCTGGTTGGCGTGCGAGCGGATCCACGGCCAGGTCGCGATGTCGGCGATCGAATATTGCGCGGCGGCCAGCCAGTCGCCCGAAGCCGCCAGCCGGCGATCGAGCACGCCGTAGAGGCGATTCGCTTCGTTCGTGTAGCGCTCGATGCCGTAGGCGATCTTCTGCGGCGCGTAGTTGCGGAAATGATGCGCCTGTCCGAGCATCGGACCGATTCCGCCCATCTGGAACATCAGCCACTGCAGCACTTCGTATTTACCGCGCGTGTCCCGCGGCAGGAAGCGGGCGGTCTTCGACGCGAGGTAGACGAGGATCGCACCCGATTCGAACAGCGAGATCGGCTCGCCGTCCGGTCCGTCGCTGTCGACGATCGCCGGGATCTTGTTGTTGGGGCTGATGGCCAGGAAGTCCGGCGCGAACTGGTCGCCGGCGGAAATGTCGATCGGATGTACGGCGTAGGGAAGTTTGCACTCCTCGAGCAGGATGTGCACCTTGTGGCCGTTCGGCGTGGGCCAGGTGTAGACGTCGATCATTTCTTCACTCCCTGCGCGATGCGCCAGCCGAGCTCCGCCAGCGGGCGTGCGCGTCGTCCCGCTTCGACGGCCTTGGCGCTCGAAGCGGTTCCGTCGACCGCACGCTTCATGATCCCCTGCAGGATCGCTGCCAGGCGGAACAGGTTGTACGCGAGATAGAAATCCCAATGCTCGAGCACGCGAGCGGGGTCGCGGCGGGTGCGCTCGCAGTAGCGTTCGACGTAGCTGCGTTCGTCCGGAATGCCGAGCGCGGCGTGATCGAGGCCGGCGATTCCGCGGAACTGCCCCGGTTCGATGTGCCAGGCCATGCAGTGGTACGAGAAGTCGGCCAGCGGATGGCCCAGCGTCGACAGTTCCCAGTCGAGGATCGCGCGGATGCGCGCTTCCTGCGCGTCGAACACCAGATTGTCGAGTCGGAAGTCGCCGTGGACGATCGCCGTCTCGTCGCCGGGAGGAACGTGGGCAGGCAGCCACTCGATCAGGCGCGTCATCGCCTCGATCGGCTCGGTCTCGGAGGCCTGGTACTGGCTGCTCCAGCGCGCGATCTGGCGCGCGAAATAGTTACCGGGCCGCCCGAAGCCGCCGAGCCCGATCGCCTCGGGGTCGATCGAGTGCAGCGCTGCGACGACGCGGTTCATCTCGTCGTAGATCGCCGCACGCTCTTCGGGCGCGGACAGCGGCAACGACTGATCCCACAGGACGCGACCGACCACGTGCTCCATCACGTAGAACGCCCGCCCGATCACCGATTCGTTCTCGCACAGCGCGTAGACGCGCGGCACCGGCAGATCGGTGCGCGCGAGCGCCTCCAGCACGCAGAACTCGCGCTCGATCGCATGCGCCGATGGCAGCAGCCTCGCCGCAGGCGCTGGCTTGGACCGCATGACGTAGCGTGCGCCCGGCGTCGTCAGCAGGTACGTCGGATTCGACTGGCCGCCGCGAAACAGTTCGAGCTCCAGCGGACCGGCGAATCCGTCGACGTGCGCCGCCAGCCAGTGCCCCAGCGCTCGCACGTCGATCCGAAGCCGCTCGGGGACCTGCGTCGTACCGGTGTTCTCGTGCTCGCCGTCGGCGCTCATCTTTTCCTCTCCCTGCCGGTCATGGCGGCTCGCTGCCGGCGAAGCGCGGCCTGCGCTTCGCGAGAAACGCGGCGATTCCCTCCGCCGCGTCTTCGTGAAAGAGCGCTGCGACGAAGGCGTCGCGTTCTCGCTGCTGGCGATGAACGAGCGCATCGCGCTCGTCCCGCGACAGCAGCGTCTTGATCTGCGCCAGTGCGAAGGCCGGCCCGCGCGCGAGCTTCGCTGCGCGCCCGAGCGCCGCCTCGAGCGCGCGGCCCGGTTCGACCAGTTCGTTGACGAGCCCTGCTGCGTGCAGTTGCGCGGCGGCGATCGGCTCGCCGGTGGCGAGCCATTCGAAGGCGAGCGGGTAGGGCACGCGGCTGCCCAGGAACCAGCTCGAACCGCCGTCCGGGCTCAATCCGATGCGGACATAGGACATCGCGAAGCGCGCGTCGAGCGCTGCCACGACGAGGTCGCAGGCAAGCACCAGCGAGAAGCCGGCGCCGGCGGCGGCACCCTCGACCGCGGCGATCACCGGTTTGGGGCAGTCGCGGATCGCGAGCACCCAGCGGTGCAACAGGTCGATGGACGCGGCCTGCAGCGCGGGATCGTTCGAGCGATTCTCGCGCAGCCGGTTCAGGTTGCCGCCCGCGCAGAAATGATCGCCGTCGCCGGCGAGCACCACGGCCCGCACCTGCGGATCGGCCGATGCGCGAGCGAAGATCTCGATGCCTGTCGAGTAGACATCCGGGTGCAGTGCGTTGCGCGACCCGGGGTTCGAGATGCGCAGCACCAGGACGGCGCCCTGGCGCTCGTCGAGCAGCCGCGCAGACACGTTCTCAGTCCTCGTGCAGCAGCGACAGTCCGAGCTGCGCGCGGCGGCGCAGCCAGCCGCCGATGCGGTAGCGCGGATCCGCGGTGAGCGAGTGCAGGTTGCCGAGGATCTCGCAGACGGTGGCCGCGCCGATCGCGTCGCCCATCGCGAGCGGTCCGAGCGGATAACCCAGGCCCGCGCGCACCGCGGCGTCGATGTCGGCGGGCGAGGCGATCCGCTGTTGCGCGATTTCGCTGCCGATCGAGACGATCATCGCCACCACCCGCTGCGCGACGAAACCGGGGCTGTCGCGCAGGACGCTGACCGGGATGCCGTCGGAGGCGAAAAGCGCGTGCGCTGCGTCGCGATACGCGGCTCGCGTGACGGGCGTCGTCATCAGCACGCGGCGGCGGCACTGCCCGGGTTCGATCGGAAACAGCGTGTCGATCGCGACTACGCGCTCGGCGGGCAGGTCGACGCCGCCCGCGCTGCGGCGGCAGGCCGCGCTCGCGTCCAGGCCGAGCGGCGCGACGAGCACCAGTTCCTGGTCTCCGGGCGCCGCGCCTTCGCGCACGACGGCGCCCAGCGCCTTCGCTGCGGAGGCAACGAGCGCCGCGCGCGGACCCGGTGCGATCCACACCGGCGGGCGCACGGCGACGGACGGCGCGTCCGGCTCGGGCTGCGCCTCGATGCGCGTGCCCGCGCCGTCGTAGCGATAGAAACCTTCTCCGCTCTTGCGTCCGAGCAGGCCAGCGGCCAGACGCTGTGCCCCGAGCACCGACGGGCGAAAGCGAGGCTCGTCGTAGAACTGCCGGTAGATCGACTCCATCACCGGCTGCGAGACATCGAGCGCGGTGAGGTCGAGCAGCTCGAACGGACCGAGCCGGAATCCCTTGCCGTCGAGGTTCACCTGCTCGCGCAGGATGCGATCGATCGATTCGACGTCGGCGACGCCTTCACCGAGCGCGGCGAGTGCCTCGGTGCCGTAGCCTCGCCCGGCGTGGTTGACGATGAAGCCGGGCGTGTCGCGCGCGACGACCGGCCGGTGGCCGGTTGCCCCCACGAGTGCGACGAGCCGCTCGACGACCGCGTCGTCGGTGCGCATCGCGCGCACCACCTCGACGACCTTCATCAACGGAACCGGGTTGAAGAAGTGCAGTCCCGCGATACGCGCCGGAACGCGGCAGAGCGCCGCGATCGCGGTGACCGACAGCGAAGAGGTATTGGTGGCGAGCACGGCCTGGTCACCGACGATCGGCTCGAGCGCGCGAAACAGTTCGCGCTTGGCGTCGATCTGCTCGACGATCGCCTCGACGACCAGGTCGCATCCGGCCAGGCCTTCGAGCGCGTCGACGGACTCGAGCGAGGCGCGCGCGCGTTGCGCGAGATCGGGCGCCAGCCGGCCCTTGTCGACGAGCTTCGCGAAGGTGTCGTGCAGCGAAGCGAGCGCGGAGGCGACTGCCGCCGGATTCGCGTCGTACAGGCGTACGGCGGTGCCGGCCTGCGCGAACAGCTGGGCGATGCCGCGACCCATCGCGCCGCTGCCGACGACGCCGATGCGCTGGAAAGGGGAGGTGCTGGAGGCGGGCGAGTTCATCGGGCGATTCTACCCGCTGGCGCGGGCGCTTCGGGGTCCGCCCGGCGTCAGGCGTCGTCGCGCTCGAAGGCATCGCGCTCGGCGTCGCGCATCGTGCTGCACTCGATCCAGCGCTCCTCGAGCGACTCGTGCTCGCGCTGCAACTGCGTGCGCTCGCGCGCAAGCAGCGCCGCCTCGGCGGCGTCACGGTAGGCGTCGGGCTCGGACAGGCGCCGGTCGATCGCGACGATGCGGGCATCGATGTCGGCCAGCCGCTGCTCGATCGCCGCGACTTCCTCGTCGAAGGGCCGCAGCCGCTCGGCGAGGCGCACGCGCCGTTGCGCGGCGCTGCGCCGGTCGTCCCGACGCGACGGCTGCTGCCCGGCGGCGAAGCCGCCGGCTGCTGCGCCGGCGCGCGCCCCTGCGGTGCCCGAAGCCAGGCCCTGCGGCGACTGCCCGTCGCCGGTTGCCGCGCCGCTTCCCGCACGCTGCAGCAGCCAGCTCGCGTAATCGTCGAGGTCGCCGTCGAAAGGCGATACGCGTGCGTTCGCCACCAGCACGAACGCATCGACCGTCGAGCGCAGCAGGTAGCGGTCGTGCGAGACGAGCAGCAGCGCTCCATCGAATCCGGCCAGCGCGTCGGCGAGCGCGTCCCGCGCCTGCGCATCGAGGTGGTTCGTCGGCTCGTCGAGAACGAGCAACTGCGGGCGCGCGTGCAGCGTCGAAGCCAGCAGCAGGCGCGCCTTCTCGCCGCCCGACATCGGGCCGAGCGGCCGGGTGGCGTCCTCGCCCGGAAAGCCGAAGCTGCCGAGGTAGTCGCGCAGCGACTGCTCGCGCTCGAGCGGCGCGATGCGCTGCAGATGCCGCAGCGGCGAATCGTCGGCACGCAGCGCGTCGATTCCCTGCTGCGCGAAATAGCCGATGCGAACGCCGCGTGCCGCCTGCACTTCGCCGGCGAGAGGCTCGAGTTCGCCGACCAGCGTGCGCACCAGCGTGCTCTTGCCGGCGCCGTTGCGGCCGAGCACGCCGATGCGCGCGGCCCGGCGGATCTCGAGGTCGACGCCGCGCACGACCACGTTCGTCGCGTAACCGGCATCGAGCGCCTCGGCGCGCAGCATCGGATCCGGGCAGTCGCCGACTTCGTGCAGCGGGAAGTCGATTCCGCGCAGCGCGCGCACCGGTGCGATCTCGGCCATCCGCTCGAGTGCCTTGATGCGGCTCTGCACCTGCCTCGCCTTCGTCGCCTGCGCACGAAAGCGCGCGATGAACGCATTCAGGTGGTCGATGCGCTGCTGCTGCGCCGCCTGCGTGCGTTCGGCCTGCATGCGGCGTTGCGCGCGCAGGCGTTCGAAGGCGCTGTATCCGCCGGCGTAGCGCACGAGTTTCGTCTCGTCCAGGTGCAGCGTGGCGGTGGCGACGCGGTCGAGGAAATCGCGGTCGTGCGACACGACGACGATCGTTCCCGCAAAGCGCAGCAGCCAGCGCTCGAGCCACAGGATCGCATCGAGGTCGAGGTGGTTGGTCGGCTCGTCGAGCAGCAGCAGTTCGCTCGGTGCGAACAACGCGCGTGCGAGGTTCAGCCGCATGCGCCACCCGCCCGACAATGCGTCGACCGGCGTCTGTGCCTGGGCCGCGTCGAAGCCCAGCCCGGACAGCAGCGTGCGCGCGCGCGCCTCGGCGTCGGTGCCGCCGGCATCCATCCAGCGCTCGTGGGCGAGCGCGATCGCGATACCGTCGCCGTCGTGCTGCGCGGCGTCGAGGGCTTCGGTGGCCGCGGCGAGCGCTCGGTCGCTGGTGACGAGGAAGCGCCAGGCAGGCAGCGCGCTCGACGGCAGCGACTGCTCGAGCCGCATCGTCGTGCGCCACGGCTGCACGATGTCGCCGGCATCGGGCAGCACCTCGCCGGCGAGCGCCGCCAGCAGGGTCGTCTTGCCGCTGCCGTTGCGTCCGATCAGCGCGATGCGCTCGCCGGGCGCGATCGACGCCTGCACGCGATCGAGCAGGACACGGCCGCCGCGCGACAGCGTGAGGCCGTCGAGGCGGATCACGCCGGCAGCGCCGCCGCCTCGATCAGCACGAGCGAGCGCTCGCCCGTTTCCACCGGCAGGTAGTGGAACTCGAGCATCGGGAAGGCGGCTTCGAAGTGCGGCGCTTCGTGTCCGATCTCGAGGAGCAGCAGCCCGCCCTCGACCAGATGCGCGCGTGCCTCGGCGACGATGCGACGCACGAGGTCCATCCCGTCGCGGCCGCCGGCGAGCGCTTCGCGGGGCTCGGCGCGGAATTCCGGCGGCAACGCGCGCATCGAGCCCGCGTTCACGTACGGCGGGTTGCAGACGACGAGATCGAAGCGGCGCGTGTCGAGCGCTGCGAACAGGTCGGAGCGCAGCCATTCGATTCGTTCGCCCAGCGCGTGCAGCGAGCCGTTCGCCGCGGCGAGTGCAAGCGCATCCTGCGACAGGTCGGCGCCGACGACGCGGGCGCCCGGGTACAGGTGCGCGGCGAAGACGGCGAGGCTGCCGCCGCCCGTGCACAGGTCGAGCACGGCGCGCGGATCGAACGGAAGGTCGGGCCGATGCACGGCCAGCCACGCCGGAAGCGCCTCCTCGAGCGCCTCGGCAATCGGCGAGCGCGGCACGAGCGCGCGCTCGTCGCACAGGAAGCGCAGCCCGCGCAACCATGCTTCGCCGGTGAGGTACGGTGCGGGCAAGCGCGTCGCGACGCGGCGCTCGACGAACGCGATCGCCGCCTCGCGTTCGCTGCGCGCCAGGCGCGCGTCGAGGTACGGCTCGAGGCGATCGGGAGGCAGGTGCAGCGCAAACAACAGCAGAGAGACCGCTTCGTCCCATGCGTTGTCGGTGCCGTGCCCGTATGCGATTCCGGTCGACTGGAAACGCGACACGGCCCATCGCAGCAGGTCGCGCAGCGTGCGCAACTCGCGCGCTGCGCTCGGTGCGCCGGCAACGACGCGCGGAAGCCTGCTCGCGTTCGTCATTCGCCCAGCAGCGCGGCGATCGTTCGCCGATAGATGTTCTTCAGCGGCTCCAGCTCGTCGACGCCGACCGATTCGTCGATGCAATGAATGCTGCGGTTCACCGGCCCGAACTCCACGACCTGCGGGCAGATCCGCGCGAGAAAGCGTCCGTCGGAAGTGCCGCCGCCCGTCGAGCGCTGCGGCTCGCGTCCGGTTTCGGCGCGGATCGCTTCGGCGAGCGAAGACGACAGCGCGCCGGGTGCGCAGCGGAAGGGGAGCGCGGCGACGGACCACTCGAGCGTGTATCGAAGCCCGTGCGCGTCGAGCCGCTCGGCGAAGCGGCGTTGCAGCGTCTCCACGGGGCTTGCCGGCGAGAAGCGGAAGTTGAAGTCGAGCGTCGCCTCGCCGGGGACGACGTTGCCCGCGCCGGTTCCCGCGTGCAGGTTCGACGCCTGCCAGGTCGTCGGCGGGAAATCGGCGTCGCCGCGATCCCATTCGACGGCGGCCAGCTCGGCGAGCGCCGGGGCGAGCTCGTGCAACGCGTTGCGTGCCAGGTGCGGATAGGCCACGTGTCCCTGCACGCCGTGCACCACCAGGCGCCCGGACAGCGAGCCGCGACGCCCGTTGCGGATGGTGTCGCCCAGGTGCTGCTCGCTCGTCGGCTCGCCGACGATGCAGTAGTCGAGCCGCTCGCCGCGGGCGGCGAGACGCTCGACGACGTGCGCGGTGCCGTCGATCGCCGGCCCCTCCTCGTCGGAGGTCAGCAGCAGCGCGATGCGGCCGCGTCGCGCGGCCCCCGCGTCCAGCGCTTCCTCGATCGCGACGACGAAGGCGGCGATCGACGCCTTCATGTCGGCAGCTCCGCGGCCGTACAGCCTGCCGTCGCGCTCGACCGGCTCGAACGGATCGCCGGTCCACTGCGAGCGCGGGCCGGCGGGGACGACGTCGGTGTGCCCGGCGAAGACGAGCGTGGGACCGGGAAGCGCGAGCGAGCGCATCGCCAGCAGATTCGACACGCCGTTGGCGTCCAGGCGCTCGCCGGCGAAGCCGCGCTGCGCGAGCCGCGCCGCGACGAGCGCCTGGCAGCCGCAGTCGTCGGGCGTGATCGACGGCCGGCGAATCAGCGCCTCGGCCAGCCGCAGCACCTTCGTCATCCGAACAGGCCGGCGTACAGCGCTTCGGAGAAGCCGACGACGATCTGGTCGGGTGTCTGCAGCACCGGGCGCTTGACGAGCAGCGGCTCCTCGAGCATGAGTTCGGTTGCGCTCACCTGGTCGGTGACCGCGGCGCGGCGTCGGGCATCGAGCCTGCGCCAGGCGAGTCCGCGCCGGTTCAGCAGCGAATCCCAGGGTACGCGTCCGAGCCACAGCGACAGCCGGCGGGCATCGAGACCGTCGCTTCGCAGGTCGTGAAACCGATGCTCGATGCAGCGCGCGCGCAGCCAGGCACGGGCCCTGCGAACCTGGTCGCAGTTCTCGATGCCGTAGACGACGACTTCGACCATCGTCAGACGTTGAGCAGGAACTCGCTGAACGAGGTTCCCTCGCCGCGTTCTTCGCGCTGCTCGGCGCTCGGCTTTTGCAGCGCCGACGACGCCATCGCGGGCGACACGAGCGACGGCGGCGGCGATGCGTCGCGCGCCCTGCCCGCGACGGGTTCGCTGCCGTCGTTCTCGAGCAGCCACAACAGGTTGGTCGGCGAATCGGCGGCGGCCAGCGCGTCGGGGCGCGAGATGCGCCTTTGCCGCACGAGCGCGGCCAGCGCGTTGTCGAAGGTGCAGGACCCCGGCGCGAGGCTCTGGTCCATCGCGTCCTTGATCTCGGTGAGGCGACCGGACTCGATCATCTCCGAGATGTGCCGCGTGTTCGTCAGCACCTCGAGCGCCGGCAGCCGTCCCTGCGTCGTGGAGCGCACGAGCCGTTGCGAGACGATCGCCTTGAGCGTGGCGGCCAGGTCGGACAGCAGCACGCTGCGGTTGTCGGGCGGATAGAAGCTGACGATGCGATTGAGCGCGTGGTGCGCGTTGTTCGCGTGCAGCGTGGCGAGCACCAGGTGCCCCGACTGCGCGTAGGCGAGCGCCGCCGACATCGTCGCAGTGTCGCGGATCTCTCCGATCAGGATGCAGTCGGGCGCCTGGCGCATCGCGTTCTTCAGCGCGATTTCGAGCGAATGGGTGTCGGTGCCGATCTGGCGCTGGTTGACGATCGAGCGCTTGTTGCGGAAGTTGAACTCGATCGGGTCCTCGAGCGTGAGAATGTGGCCGCTCTTGTTCTCGTTGCGGTGGTCGAGCATCGCGGCCATCGTCGTCGACTTGCCCGAGCCGGTGGCGCCGACGACGAGCAGCAGGCCGCGTTTTCCAGGATCAGCTCGCCGAGGATGTCCGGCAGGTGCAGCTCGGCCAGCGTGGGGATGTCGTGCGGCACGAAGCGCACGACGCCGGCGGTGCTGCCCCGCTGGCGAAAGGCGTTCACCCGGAAGCTGCCGACGCCGCTCACTCCGTAGCCGATGTTCAGCTCGCACTCGTCGGCGAAACGTCCCCACTGCGCGTCGGAGACGATCTCGCGCAGCAGCGCCTCCACGTTGGCCGGCTGCAGGATCTGCGCGCTCACCGCCACCATCGCCCCGTCGATCTTGATCTGGACGGGTGAGCCGGGTGACAGGAACAGGTCCGATGCCTTCTTCTCGGCCATCAGCTTCAGCAACCGCTCCATCGCCATCGCGTATTCCTCCCGGCGGCTCGCGCGCGTGCGCTCAATCGCCGCGCAACAACTCGTTGATCGTCGTCTTCGCGCGCGTGCGGGCGTCGACGCGCTTGACGATGACCGCGCAGTACAGGCCGACTTTCCCGTCGGACGACGGCAAGGTGCCGGGAACGACCACGGAGCCAGCCGGCACGCGCCCGTAGGACACCTCGCCGCGGGCGCGGTCGTAGATCTTCGTGCTCTGCCCGAGAAAGACTCCCATCGAGATCACCGAGTTCTCCTCGACGATGACGCCCTCGACGATCTCCGAGCGCGCACCGACGAAGCAGTTGTCCTCGACGATCGTGGGCGCGGCCTGCAGCGGCTCGAGCACGCCACCGATGCCCACGCCGCCCGACAGGTGCACGTTGCGCCCGATCTGCGCGCACGAGCCGACCGTCACCCAGGTGTCGACCATCGTGCCGTCGTCGACAAAAGCCCCGATGTTCACGTACGAGGGCATCAGCACGACGTTCCTGCCGACGAAGGCGCCGCGCCGCGCGACGGCTGGCGGGACCACGCGCACGGCGGCGGCGGCGAAGTCGGCGGCGTTCCAGCCGTCGAACTTGGTCGGAACCTTGTCGAAGAAGCGCATCGGGCCGCTGCCCGACGGGGCAGCCAGGTTCAACCGGAACGACAGCAGCACGGCCTTCTTCACCCACTCGTGGACGATCCAGTCGCCCGGCGCGGGCGAGCGCTTCTCGGCCACGCGCAGCGTGCCTGCGTCGAGCATCGAGATCACGCGCTCGACGGCATCGTGCAGTTCCGGCGCGGCACGCGCCGGGCTCAGGTCCGAGCGCTGCTCCCATCCGTCCTCGATCGCCTGCTGCAACGCCAGCCGCTCGCGCATGTCGCCCGGGCCGGCTCCGGCAGGACGCGCGCGCGTCGTCATGGCCGCGTGGAAGCGCCGGCGGCGAAGCTGCCCAGCTCGACGCGCGGCGCCGGCGTCCAGCCGGGCTTGCGGTGCTCCGCTTCGACAGTGGTGAAGATGCCGCCGCGCACGTACCAGCGCGCCGTCAGGCGCAGGAAGCGTGGACCGAGCGCGGCGACGAGGTCGTCGAGAATGCGGTTGCTGACCGCCTCGTGGAAGGCGCCTTCGTCCCGGTAGCTCCACATGTAGAGCTTGAGCGCCTTGAGCTCGACGTTGCGCTCGTCGGGGATGTAATCGAGAACGATCACGGCGAAGTCGGGCTGCCCGGTGATCGGGCACAGGCAGGTGAATTCGGGCACTTCGATGTGCACGACGTAATCGCGCTCCGGCGCCGGATTCGGGAAGGTTTCGAGTTGCCGGGACGGTCGGGTGGGCGGTGGCGGCATGGAGCGCTTCGTGGTGCCGGGGCGGCACGGGGCCGGTGCTATTATACGGAGCGACCGAAGCCGCTCCGTGCGGCTTCTGTCTTAGGGGCGCACCGCGGTGTGCTTCGGGGCCCGTTGCTGGCCCCAGCCCAGCGGCGAGTGGCCGGACCGCGGGTGTCCGCAGCCGGTGCCAGTAGACCCTTGCATAGGCTTTCGGTGCGACTCAAACAGATCAGGCTCGCCGGCTTCAAGTCGTTCGTCGATCCCACCTCCCTCGATGTCCCCGGGCAACTGGTCGGGGTCGTCGGTCCCAACGGCTGCGGCAAGTCGAACCTGATCGACGCGGTCCGCTGGGTCCTCGGCGAATCGAAGGCTTCGGAGCTTCGCGGCGAGTCGATGCAGGACGTCATCTTCTCGGGTTCCTCCGAGCGCAAGCCGGGTGCTCGCGCTTCGGTGGAGCTCGTGTTCGACAACTCCCTCGGGCGCATCGGAGGCAGTTGGAGCCAGTTCGCCGAGATCTCGGTGCGGCGCGTGCTCACGCGCGACGGCCAGTCGAACTATTTCATCAACAATCAGCCCGTGCGACGCCGCGACGTGCACGACATGTTCCTCGGCACCGGCCTCGGTCCGCGCGCCTACGCGATCATCGGGCAGGGCATGATCTCGCGCATCATCGAGGCGCGGCCCGAGGAGCTGCGCGTGTTCCTCGAAGAGGCCGCCGGTGTCTCGAAGTACAAGGAGCGCCGCCGCGAGACGGCCAACCGGCTGGCGGACACGCGCGAGAACCTGACGCGCGTCGACGACATCCGGCGCGAGCTCGGTGCGCAGATCGAGCGCCTGCAGCGGCAGGCGGAGGTGGCGCGCGAATTCCGTTCGCTGGAAGCCGAGCGCGAGCGCAAGCAGCACAGCGTATGGCTGCTGCGCCGCGACGAGGCCGATGCGGAACAACGCCGGGTGGCGGCGCAGGCCGCCGAGGCGGCGAACCAGGTCGAGGCACGCCTGGCCGAGCAGCGCGCGATCGAGGCGGAAATCGAGACGGTGCGCGCTGCGCATTTCGCCGCCGGCGATGCCGTGCACGCCGCGCAGGGGCGCTACTACGAGTGCAACGCGCAGGTCGGTCGCATCGAGGCCGAGATCCGCCTCGTCTCCGAGACACAGGGGCAGCTGCGCGAGCGTCTCGACAGCGTCGAGCGCGCAGCGCAGCGCGCGCAGGAGCAGCACGAACATGCGCGGCGCGACCGCGAGGCGGCCCACGCACAGCGCACCCAGGCGCACGCGCACGCCGAGGAACTGTCGCGCATCGTCACCGAGCAGGCGGCAGCGCTTCCGGAGTTCGAATCGCAGGCGCGCGAGGCGCGTGCGCGCGTCGAAGAGGCGCGCCAGCTCGTCGGGCAAACGCGGCAGTCGATCGAGCTGTGTGCGCTGCACGAACGCAAGGCGAGCGAAGCGCTCGACGTCGCATCGCGGCGTCGCGAGCGACTGCGCGTCGAGGCCGACGCGCTGCGGCCCTTCGACGCGCTCGAGCTCGAGCGCGCGATCGAGGCGCTCGGCGAAGCGGAGGAGGGCGACCGGCAGGCCGCCGAGCGCCTGGCTGTCGTCGAGCCGCAGTGGAGCGCGCTCGAGGCGCAGCGCCAGCCGGCCCAGCAGGCGCTGCGCGAAGCCGAGGCCCGGCGCGCGCAACTCGACGGCCGACTGCACGCCTTGCGACAGCTGCAGGAGCGCGTCGAGAGCCAGGCGAAGGTCCAGCCGTGGCTCGCCCGTCACGGGCTCGAGCGTCTCGCGCGCTTGTACGAGAAGGTGCGCATCGACGAGGGCTGGGAAAGCGCGGTCGAGTCGGTGCTGCGCGAGCGCGTGCATGCGCTCGAGGTCGGGCGCCTCGACACGGTGGCCGGCCTGGCCGGCGACGCGCCGCCCTCGAAGGTCGGGTTCTTCGCGCCGTTGCCCTCGGCGGCGGGCGACTCCGGCGTCGCGGTGGATGCCTTGGCGTCTTCGCCGGGCGCGACGCAGCTTCGACCGCTGGCGCGCGTCGTGCACGCCGCCGACGCCGATGTGCGCTCGCTGCTGTCCGAGTGGCTCGCCGGATGCTACACGGCCGATTCGCTCGAGTCGGCGCTCGCGCAACGCGCATCGCTGCCGCGCGGCGGGCATTTCGTCGTCGCCGACGGCCACGTGGTGGGCCGCCAGTCGGTCGGCATGTACGCGGCAGATTCCGAGCAGGAGGGCGTGCTCGCCCGGCGGCACGAGATCGAGAACCTGCAGCGGGCACTGCGCGCACAGGACCTGCAGGTCGACGAAGCACGCAATGCGGCGGCGCGCATCGAGAGCGGAGCGGCCGAGCGGCTGGCCGAGCTGACCGGGCTGCGCGCCGAGCACGCGCAGCGATTGCAGCGCATCAGCGTGCTGCGGCTCGACTTGCAACGTCTGGAGCAGGAGCGCGATGCCACCGCGCAGAGCCGCGAGCGCATCGACGCGGAGCTGGCCGAACTGGCCGCCCATATCGACGAACACGAGGCGACGATCGCCGCCGAGACCGAGCGCTTCGAGGCGCTCGACGCCGAACTGGCACAGCGCCAGGAGCAGGCCGAGTCGCTGCAGCTTGCGCTCGAGGATGTCGAGCGGGCGCTGGGCGAGCGCCGCGAGGCGTTGCGCCGCGACGAACGCGAGGCGCAGGAGGCGTCGTTCGCCGTTCGCGCGGCCGAAGCGTCGATCGAACGGCTCGATGCGTTGATCGAGCAGGCGATCGTGCTGGGCGAGCAGGCGGCCGCCGAACGCGCAAGCCTGCGCACGAAACTGGACGAACTCACCGACGCGAGTGCGCGTCACGCGCTGCAGGAAGCGCTCGAGGCGCGAACGGCCGCGGAGCAGGCGCTGACCCAGGCGCGTGCGCGGCTCGACGATCTCGGTCATTCGCTGCGCGAACGCGAGGACGCGCGGCTCGTCGCCGAGCGCGCGCAGGAGCCGCTTCGCCAGCGGCTCGGCAAGCTGCAACTCGACGAGCAGGCGGCGCGGATGAACCGCGAACAGTTCGCGCAATCGCTTGCCGATGCCGGGCTCGACGAGGCCGCCGTCGAGGCGCTGCGCACTTCGCTCGCCGACGCGCCGCGACCCTCCTGGCTGCAGGGCGAGGTCACGCGGCTGTCCAACGCGATCGCCGCGCTCGGCGCCGTGAACCTGGCGGCGCTCGAGGAGCTTGCGCAGGCCGAGGAGCGCAAGGGCTTCCTCGATGCCCAGTCGAGCGATCTCGAAGAGGCGATCGGAACGCTCGAGGACGCGATCCGCAAGATCGACCGCGAGACGCGCGAACTGTTGCAGCAGACCTACGACACGGTCAACGGCCACTTCGCGAAGCTGTTCCCCGAGCTCTTCGGCGGCGGCGAGGCGCGCCTGATCCTCACCGGCGACGAGATCCTCGACGCGGGGATCCAGGTGCTCGCGCAGCCGCCCGGCAAGCGCAATACCTCGATTCAGCTGCTTTCGGGCGGCGAGAAGGCGCTCACCGCGATCGCGCTCGTGTTCGCGCTGTTCCAGCTGAACCCGGCGCCGTTCTGCCTGCTCGACGAAGTCGACGCGCCGCTCGACGATGCGAACACCGAGCGCTATTGCGAAATGGTGCGGCGCATGTCCGAGCAGACGCAGTTCCTGTTCATCACGCACAACAAGATCGCGATGGAACTCGCGCAGCAGCTCGTCGGCGTGACGATGCAGGAGCGCGGCGTCTCGCGCATCGTCGCGGTAGACCTCGACGCGGCCACGCGCTACGCGGAGGCCGCGTGAGCAGCCTCGGCGTCAGCCTCCTGTTGCTCGTGCTCGTCGCGATCGCGATCGCCGTCGCCTACAACCTGCGCCAAGGCGCGTGGCCACGCTGGGAGCAGGCATTGCGCCGCGCGTTCACCGGTGCGCGCGCAGCAGGCGAGAGCGCGCGCAGCGCTTTTCCGGGTGGTCGTGTTGCGCCGGCCCGCACAGGGCTCGCCGGCGAGCGCGGCGAGCCGCGGCTCGGTGCCGGCCTGCCGGCGGACGATGAAGACGATCTCCTCGACGCCGGGGGCGCCGACCCGGGCCTAGCGCGGCCGGCGTCGGGTTCGCACGACGGGCGCGCAGCCCGGACCGTTCCGGCCGAGACCGCCGATCGGATGCGCGGCGAGGACTTCGCGCGCCCCTTCGCCGAATCGCTGCCCGACGTCGACGACCCCGGATCGAGCGAGGCGTCCGCCGTCGGTGCCGCACGGGCGGCGGCCGTTTCGCCCGCGGGGTCGGTTTCCGTTCCGGTTGCCGCCTCGTCGTCGCAGGCGCCGCTCCCGTCGTCCGCAGCAGAGGCAGCCTTCTCCGACGACCGCCAGCCGGAGCCGGCTGAAAGCCGGCCGGCGGAGCCGCTGCCCGCCGCTTCTTCGTCGAGCCCTGCAGCCGGCACGCTGCTCTCGGAGGCCTGCGACTGCATCGTCGCACTAGCGCCCGCAGCGCCGCTCTCCGGGGAACGGCTGCTCGCGATCGCGCAGCGCTTCCGACGTGCCGGCTCGAAACCGGTCGCCTTCGAGGCAAGCGCGACGGCGAACGGGGAAGGCTTCGAGCCGCTGGCTGCAGGACGCAGCTACCGTGCGGTGCGCATCGGCATCCTGATGGCCAATCGCAACGGCGCGCTGAACGCGATGGAGTTCTCCGAGTTCGTCGGCGCCGTGCAGGCGATCGCCGACGCATTGTCGGCGCGCGCGGAAATGCCGGCGATGGGCTCGGTGCTCGCGCGTGCGCGCGACCTCGACGCCACCTGCGCGCAGCTCGACGTGCAGATCGGCGTGAACGTGGAGGCGCCGGAAGCGGTCGAGCCCGCGCAGCTCGCGATGCTCGCTCCGGCGCTGTCGCTGGTCGAGCGCGGCAGCCACCGCTACGTCCGATCCGGGCCGCAGGGCGAGACGCTGTTTACGCTCGGCTTCGCCGATTCGCCGAGCCGGCTCACCTTCGTGCTCGACGTCCCGCGCGTGGCCGCTTCCCAGCAGCCGTTCGCAGCGATGGTGCAGGCGGCCAGCGCCTGCGCGCAGCGCCTCGGCGCGACTCTCGTCGACGACACCGGCCGGCCGCTCTCCGCCGCCTCGCTCGCGCAGATCTCGCGCCAGCTCGGGCAGCGCTACGAGTCGCTCGAGGCGATCGGCCTTCCCGCCGGCTCGGCGCTCGCCTGCAAGGTGTTCAACTGAAGGCGCCCGAGGCCGGCCGTACCGCGATGTCGTCGCAGACGCCGCGCGAGCGCGCAGCCCGCCTGCGCGAACTGATCGGCCGCTACGATCACGAGTATTACGTGCGGGACGCGCCGAGCGTTCCCGACGCCGAGTACGACCGGCTGTTCCGCGAACTGCAGGAACTCGAGCGCGCGGACCCGTCGCTGGTCGTCGTCGACTCGCCGACGCAGCGCGTAGCCGGCGCGCCGAGCGCCGCATTCGCAGCGGTGCGGCACGCGGTGCCGATGCTGTCGCTGGCCAACGCGCTGGAAGACGACGAAGTGCGGGCCTTCGATCGCCGCGTGCGCGACCGGCTGCGCGAGCTCGAGCTGCCCGTCGACTCGCTCGCCTACGCGATGGAGCCGAAGTACGACGGGCTCGCCCTCGAGCTTCGCTACGAACGCGGCAGCTTCGTGCAGGCCGCCACGCGAGGCGACGGCACCACCGGCGAGGACGTGACCGCCAACGTGCGCACGATCCGCGCGGTGCCGCTGCGGCTGGCCGGTGCCGCGCCCGCGCTGCTCGAGGTGCGCGGCGAGGTGCTGCTGTACCGGCGCGACTTCGAGCGGATCAACGAGCGGCAGCGCGCTGCCGGTGAGCGCGAGTTCGTCAATCCGCGCAATGCGGCCGCCGGCAGCCTGCGCCAGCTCGACCCGTCGATCAGTGCGCGGCGGCCGCTGCGCTTCTTCGCATACGGCGTCGGTCGCGCCGAAGGGAGCCGCCTGCCCGGCACCCAGTCGGGCCTGCTCGACTGGCTGTCCACGATCGGTTTCCCGGTGTCGCCCGAGCGCGGGCTCGCAGCCGACGTCGCGGGCCTGCTCGCATTCCATTCGTCGCTGCTCGCGCGCCGTTCGCAACTGCCCTACGACATCGACGGCGTCGTCTACAAGGTCGATCGACGCGACTGGCAGGAGGCGATCGGCACCGTCGCGCGCGCACCTCGCTTCGCGATCGCGCACAAGTTTCCCGCCGAGGAGGCGGTGAGCGAACTCCTCGACGTCGAGGTGCAGGTCGGCCGAACCGGCAAGCTCACGCCGGTCGCGCGATTGCGGCCGGTCTTCGTCGGCGGCGTCACGGTCGGCAGCGCGACGCTGCACAACGAGGACGAGATCCGGCGCAAGGATCTGCTGATCGGCGACCAGGTCGTCGTGCGCCGCGCAGGAGACGTCATCCCGGAGGTCGTGAGGGCGCTCACCGAGCGCCGCGACGACGGCCGACCGCGTCACGCGTTCCGGATGCCGGCGCGCTGCCCCGTCTGCGATTCGGCGGTCGTGCGCGAAGAGGGCGAAGCCGACGCCCGTTGCGTGGCGGGCCTGTATTGCCCGGCCCAACGCAAGCAGGCGCTGCTGCACTTCGCGCAGCGCCGTGCAATGGACATCGACGGACTGGGCGAGCGCATCGTCGAGCAGCTCGTCGAATCCGGCCGTGTGCGCACCCCGGCCGACCTGTACGCACTGGACGTTTCGACGCTGGCCTCGCTCGAGCGAATGGGCGAGAAGTCCGCGGCCAAGCTCGTCGCGGCCATCGACCGCTCCCGGCACACGACTTTCGCGCGCTTCCTGTTCGCGCTGGGCATTCGTCACGTCGGGGAGGAGGTCGCGCGCATCCTCGCGTCGCGCTATCGCGACGTCGACGAGCTGCTGGCCGAAGACTGGGACGCGCTCGCCGCGCGCAAGCTCGCCGTCCAGAAGGAAAACGCCCGAAGGCGGCTGCGCTCGGAGCCGGCGCAACCGGTGCCGCTCGAAGGCGTGGGCCCCGAAATCGTCGCCAGCGTGCAGCGTTTCCTCGCCGAGTCGCACAACCGCGACGTCGTCGAGGCGCTGCTGGCCGCCGGAATCGGGTGGCCGCGGCCGGCGAACGAAGCGGCGACGCACGAAGACGCACCCGGCGGCGCGCTCGCCGGACGCGTCTTCGTCGTCACCGGCACGCTGCCGACGATGTCGCGCGAGGACGCGCACGACTGGATCCGGCGCCACGGCGGCTCGGTCGCGTCGTCGGTGTCGCGAAAGACCGATTTCGTCGTCGCCGGCGAAGCCGCCGGCAGCAAGCTCGCGCGTGCGCGCGAACTCGGCATTCCCGTCCTCGACGAAGCGGGGCTGCTGCGGATGGCGGCGCCCGGCGCGGAGAACTGAATCGATGCTTGCGATCATCGGCGGCACCGGACTCGCCCGCCTGGCCGGTCTGCGCGACACGAGACGCGAAGTCGTGCGAACGCCCTTCGGCGACCCGTCGTGCGCGCTGACCTTCGGGCACATCGACGGCAGGCCGATCGTCTTCCTCGCGCGCCACGGTTACGGGCACACCATCGCGCCGCACGAGATCAACTACCGCGCCAACATCTGGGCGCTGCAGGAGGTCGGCGTCGAGCAGGTGATCGCCGTGGCGACGGTGGGCGGCATTCGCGGCGACTGCGAGCCGGGCGCCCTGGTCGTCCCGGACCAGATCATCGACTACACGAGCGGGCGCCACGGCAGCTACTTCGAGGGCACCGAGCAGCCGGTCACGCACATCGACTTCACCCAGCCCTACGACGCGCAGACGCGCGGCAAGCTCCTGGCTGCCGGCAGGCGCGCGCAGCGTGAACTGATCGACGGGGCGACCTACGGATGCACGCAGGGCCCGCGGCTCGAGACGGCGGCCGAGATCGGACGGCTCGAGCGCGACGGATGCTGCATCGTCGGCATGACCGGAATGCCCGAGGCCGCGCTCGCGCGCGAGCTCGATCTTCCCTACGCAGCGCTGTGCGTCGTGGCCAACCACGCGGCCGGCAAGGGCAGCAGCGCCGACGCGATCTCGCTCGAAGGAATCCGCCGCGTGCTCGACGGCGCGATGCAGTCGGTGCGACGGGTGCTCGAGGGCGCCGTGAAGGGCGATGGGTGACGCCGCCTCATGCGCGCAACGCCTGCAGCAGCTCCGTCTGGAACTGCCGCGATTCGCGCGGGCGTTCGAGCGTTTCGCCGTCGATCAGGAACACGTCCTCGACGCGCTCGCCGAGCGTGGTGATGCGTGCGGTCTGCACGTTGATCCGATGGCGCGCGAGCACGCGCGCGATCCGGTAGAGCAGGCCGGTGCGGTCGTTGGCGACGATCGACAGCAGGTAGCGTTGCCCGCGCTCGTCTGCCTGCAGTTCGAGCGACGGCTCGATCGGGAAATGTCGCGAGCGGCGTGAGCTGCGCCCCTCGACCGGCTCGGCGAGTTCGGCGCGTTCCGCGAGCCGTCGGGCCAGCTCTTCCTGCACCTTGCGTAGCGCTTCGCCGCTATGCGCGACGCCGCCGGGAGCGACCAGCACGAAGGTGTCGAGCGCATAGCCGTGGCGCGTCGTCTGGATGCGAGCCTCGAGCACCGACAGCCGGCGACTGTCGAAATAGCCGCAGATGCGCGCGAACAGGTCCGGCTGGTCCGGCAGGTACACGACGAGCTCGAAGCCCTCGCCGATCGGCGACAGTCGCGAGCGCACGATCGGCACGCGCGTGTCGACGTGCGCGTGCAGCGCGCGCACGTGCCAGGCGACGTCCTGGGCTTCGTGGCGCAGGAAGTAGGGAACGTCGAGCTGCTGCCAGAAGCGCGCGTAGCTCGGCTGCGCGAGTCCGTAGAGCGACAGCAGGTGAGCGGCGTCGCGGCGCACCGCCTCGACGCGCGTGCGCGTCGACGGCGCGTGGCCCTGCAGTGCGTGCCGCGCGGCGAAGAAGAGGTCCTCGAGGAGCTTGCCTTTCCACGCGTTCCACACCTTCGGGCTCGTGCCGCGGATGTCCGCCACCGTGAGCAGGTAGAGCGCCACCAGCCGTTCTTCGGTGCCGACCAGCGCGGCGAAGCGCGCCACCACTGCGGGATCGCCCGGATCCTGCTTCTGCGCGACCGACGACAAGGTCAGGTGATGCAGCACGAGGAATTCGACGAGCTCGCGGTCCTCGTCGGCAAGACCGTGGTCGCGGCAGAAACGCCGCGCATCGATGCGCCCGAGCGTGGAATGGTCGCCGCCTCGCCCCTTCGCGATGTCGTGGAAGAGCGCGGCCACGTACAGCAGCCACGGCCGGGCGAAACCGGCCATCAGCTCGCTGCACAGCGGGTATTCGTGCGCGTGCTCGGGCATCGTGAAGCGGCGCAGGTTGCGCACGACCATCAGGATGTGCTGGTCGACCGTGTAGACGTGGAACAGGTCGTGCTGCATGCGTCCGACGATGCGTCGGAACGGCGGCAGGTAGTGTCCGAGGATCGACCACTGGTTCATCCGCCGCAGCTCGTGCGTGATGCCGCGCGGCGCCTGCAGGATCTGCAGGAACAGCGCCCGGTTCGCCGGGTCCCGCCGGAACGCGGAGTCGATGCGCGTGCGCGCGTTCCACAGTGCGCGCAGCGTCGGCGTGGCGATTCCGCTCAGTTCGGGGTGCGCCTGCATCGTGCGGAACGCCTGCAGGATCGACGAAGGCTGGCGCTCGAAGCACCGGGGGTCGTTCGCGTCGAGCAGCCCGTGCACGTTGCGGAACAATGCGTCGATCGGCTCGCCCCGCGCGTCGTGTTGCGGGAAGAGCGCCGTGCGCAGGTTCTGCAGCACGATCGTGTTCAACTGCACGACCGCCTTGGCCGCCCAGTAGTAGTGCTGCATCAGCTCCTCGGAGGCCCGGCGTGCGTCGTCGCCGCCGATGCCGAGCGAATGCGCCACCTGCGCCTGCAGGTCGAACACGAGCCGATCTTCGTGTCGGTCGGCCACGATGTGCAGCGTGGCGCGAATGCGCTTCAGGCGTCGCTCGTTGCGTCGCAGCTGCGCCGCCTCGCGATCGGTGATCAGGCCCTGCGCGGCCAGCTCGCGCCATCGAGTGCCCAGCCGCGCGGCGCGCGCGATCCAGACGAGCACCTGCAGGTCGCGCAGTCCCCCCGGGCTCTCTTTCGTGTTCGGTTCGAGGCTGTACGGCGTATCGTCGTACTTCGCGTGCCGCTGGCGCATTTCGACGAGCTTGGCGGAGAAGAAGGCACGCGGATCGAGGATCGTGCCCAGCCGGTCGAGCGCCTCCGAACAACGCTGGCGGCTCCCCGCCAGCCAGCGCAGCTCGAGCAGGCTCGTCTGCACCGTCACGTCGGCGAGCGCCTCGGCGACGCAGTCGTCGACGCTGCGCACGCTGTGGCCGATCGGCAGGCCGCAGTCCCAGCACGCGCCGATGAAGGCCTCGATTCCCCGTGCCTGGGCCGCTTCGAGCCGGCCCTCGGTGAGGACCATGAGGTCCACGTCCGAATGCGGGAACTGTTCGCGCCGGCCGAAACCGCCGACGGCGACCAGCGACGCCTGCGACGCACAGGCGTGCATCCGCCAGAGCGCGCGCAGCGCCCGGTCGGTAGCCGCCGTGAGTGCGCGCGTGAGCGCGTCGGGATCGGGGTGGGCGCGAAAGCGCGCTATCGCCTGCTCTCGCGCGTCGCGGTAGGCCGCGCGGATGGCCTCGGGCGCGCGCAGCGCGGGCGACCTGCGCGGCGTGCGCATGGCGGACGCCTCGGGATTCACGCGGCCGTCGGCAGGGGCTCGGGGCGGGGCGGGGCGCCCGCGGACATCGTGAGGACCTCGTGTCCGGAGTCGGTGACGAGCACCATGTGCTCCCACTGCGCCGACAGGCTGTGGTCCTTGGTGACGATGGTCCAGCCGTCGGCCAGCTCGCGCACCTCGCGGCGGCCGGCGTTGATCATCGGCTCGATCGTGAAGATCATGCCCGGGCGCAGCGTCTCGCCGGCGCCGGGGCGGCCGTAGTGCAGCACCTGCGGCTCCTCGTGGAATCGCTCGCCGATGCCGTGCCCGCAGAATTCGCGCACCACCGAGTACCCGCTCGCTTCGGCGTGCCGCTGGATCGCGTGGCCGATGTCGCCCAGCGCCGCTCCGGGGCGCACCCGGTCGATGCCGATCCACATGCATTCGAAGGTCACGCGACACAGTCGCCGCGCTGCGACCGACGGCTCGCCGACGAAGAACATGCGGCTGGTGTCGCCGTGGTAACCGTCCTTGATCACCGTGACGTCGATGTTCAGGATGTCGCCGTTCTTCAGCACCCGCTCGCCCGGGATGCCGTGGCAGACCTGGTGGTTCACCGAGGTGCAGACCGCCTTCGGGTACGGCGTGTAGCCGGGAGGCGCGTAGTTCAAGGGTGCCGGCACCGTTCCCTGTACGTCGGTCATGTAGCGATGGCATAACCGGTCGAGTTCGCCGGTGGTGACGCCGACCTCGACGAAGGGAGCGATGTAGTCGAGGACTTCGCCGGCGAGCCGGCCCGCGATGCGCATTGCCTCGATTTGCGCAGCGGACTTCAGTATCACTGCCATGCTAGAATTATAGGCTTCGCTACGGCCGCATGCGGGGTGTGCACCGGCCATGGCGCCGCGGGAAGCCACCCCGCGGCAAATCGCGCGCATCGTCGATCGAGGGTGCCGAGGCGGACCGGGTTCGGTCCTGCCGCCGGTCAACGGCGATGCGTCGGACCCAACCCTTTCGGAGTCTGTCATGCCCGTATCCATGCGGCAAATGCTCGAGGCCGGAGTCCACTTCGGCCACCAGACGCGGTTCTGGAATCCCCGAATGGCGCCCTTTCTCTACGGGCACCGCAACCGCATCCATATCTTCAACCTGGAGAAGTCGCTCGCGCAGTACGACGAGGCGATGAAGTACCTGCGCCAGCTCGCCGCCAATCGCGGCACCGTGCTGTTCGTCGGCACGAAGCGCCAGGCCCGCGAAATCCTCGCCGAGGAAGCGCAGCGTGCGGGCATGCCGTACGTCGACCAGCGCTGGCTCGGCGGCATGCTCACGAACTTCAAGACCGTCAAGACGTCGATCAAGCGCCTGAAGGACATGGAGACGACGGTCTCCGAGGGCGGCATCGAGCGCATGTCGAAGAAGGAGTCGCTGCTGTTCCAGCGCGAGCTCGACAAGCTGAAGAAGAGCCTCGGCGGCATCAAGGAAATGGGTGCGCTGCCCGACGCGATGTTCGTCATCGACGTGGGCTTCCACCGCATCGCCGTCACCGAGGCGAACAAGCTGGGAATCCCGATCGTGGCGGTCGTCGACAGCAACCACTCGCCGATCGGCATCGACCACGTCATCCCGGGCAACGACGACTCGGGCAAGGCGATTCGCCTGTACGCGCGCGGCGCGGCCGACGCGATCCTCGAGGGCCGTGCGGCGGCGCTCCAGGAAATCGCCAAGAGCGCCGACGACGAGGAGGAGTTCGTCGAGGTCGAAGGCGAAGAGTGAAGCAGGCAGCGAAGCAAGGAGTCGTAGGATGACCGCGATCACCGCGAGCATGGTGAAGGAACTGCGCGAAAAGACCGACGCGCCGATGATGGAGTGCAAGAAGGCGCTCGCCGAGGCCGCCGGCGACATCGGTCGCGCCGAGGAAATCCTTCGGGTGAAGCTGGGCAACAAGGCGAGCAAGGCCGCCGCGCGCGTGGCCGCCGAAGGCGTCGTCGCGCTGTGGGTCGCCGACGACGCGAAGCTGGGTTCGCTCGTCGAGGTGAACAGCGAAACCGACTTCGTCGCGAAGAACGACGACTTCCTCGCCTTCGCACGCACGCTCGCCGAACGTGTCGGTACGCAGGCCCCGGCCGACGTCGAGGCGCTCGCCCGCCTGCCGATCGACGGGGGGACCGTCGAACAGGTGCGCACGGCGCTGGTCGGGCGCATCGGCGAGAACATCGGCGTGCGCCGCTTCGTGCGCCTGCAGGCCCGGGGGCGGCTCGCCTCCTACGTGCACGGCGGCTCGAAGATCGGCGTGCTCGTCGACCTGGTCGGTGGCGACGACGCACTGGCGCGCGACATCGCGATGCACATCGCGGCCAGCAAGCCGAAGGCGCTTGCGCGCGACGGGGTTCCGGCGGCCGACGTCGAGCGCGAGCGCTCGATCGCGCAGCAGAAGGCCGACGAGGAACAGGCGAAGGCGAAGGCCGACGGAAAGCCGGGCAAGACGCCCGAGATCGTCGCGAAAATGGTCGAAGGCGCGGTGCAGAAGTACCTGAAGGAGGTGACGCTGCTCGGTCAGCCCTTCGTCAAGGACGACAAGCAGACCGTCGAACAGCTGCTGAAGGCGCGCGGCGCGCAGGTCGCGCAGTTCGCGCTGTTCGTGGTGGGCGAGGGCATCGAACGCAAGCAGTCCGATTTCGCCGCGGAAGTCGCCGCCCAGGCGGCCGCCGCCGCCGGACGGTGATCGAAGGCGGCGCCGAGTCGTCCGGCGCGACGCCTTTCGTCCCGGAAAAGCCCCATAATCGCGGGCGGCGTCGACCCGCTTTGCCGGGCGCCGCCCGCCAGCGGACCGCCGCGCACGACGCGGCCGGTGCTTCGTTCCGAAGCCCCGCTCGTGGCGTGACCGCAGCGCATCAGGAGGGTTCGTGAACTCGAACGACAGCCCGGCCGCTTCCGCCGTCGCGCCCGCCCTGGCGCGGGCAACCGCCGGGCCGACTGCGCAGCTGCGCTATCGCCGGGTGCTGCTGAAACTCTCCGGCGAGTCGTTGATGGGCCACGACGCGTACGGCATCAACGCCGAGACGCTGCAGCGCATGGTCGGCGAGATCGCCTCGGTGGTGGCGTGGGGGGTCGAGCTCGCCATCGTGATCGGCGGGGGAAACATCTTTCGCGGCGTCGCCGGTGGCGCGGCCGGGATGGATCGCGCCACCGCCGACTACATGGGCATGCTCGCCACCGTGATGAACTCTCTCGCGCTGCAGGACGCGCTGCGCCAGCACGGCGTGGTCGCGCGCGTACAGTCCGCGCTGAAGATCGAGCAGGTCGTCGAGTCCTACATCCGGCCGAAGGCGCTGCGCTACCTGGAGGAAGGCAAGGTAGTCATCTTCGCGGCCGGAACCGGGAATCCCTTCTTCACCACCGACACCGCCGCCGCCCTGCGCGGCGCCGAAATGGGGGTCGAGGTGGTGCTCAAGGCCACCAAGGTCGACGGCGTCTACAGCGCCGACCCCATGCTCGACCCCTCGGCGCAGCGATTCACCCGCATCAGCTTCGACGAGGCGATCGCGCGGCACCTGAAGGTCATGGACGCCACCGCTTTCGCGCTGTGCCGCGATCGCAAGCTGCCGATCAAGGTCTTCTCGATCCTCGGCGAAGGCGCGCTGCTGCGCGCGCTGTGCAGCGACGACGAAGGCACGCTGGTCCATGTGTGAATCCCTGCGCGCCGTGCGCCGCTGCCTGGCGGAAGCGACCGGCGCGCGCCGTTGCGCGGAGGCATCATGAGCATTGCGGACATCCGACAGTCGACCGAGCAGAAGATGCAGAAGTCGATCGACGCGCTGCGCACCAGTCTTGCCAAGGTGCGCACCGGCCGCGCGCACGCTGGGCTGCTCGACCACATCCACGTCGACTACTACGGCACCTCGGTGCCGATCGGCCAGGTCGCCAACGTCACCGTGCAGGACGCGCGCACGCTGGGCGTGCAGCCGTGGGAGAAGAAGATGGTCCAGGTCGTCGACAAGGCGATCCGCGAATCCGACCTCGGGCTGAACCCGTCCACCAGCGGCGACCTCATCCGCGTGCCGATGCCGCCGTTGTCCGAGGAGCGCCGGCGCGAACTCACGAAGGTGGTCCGGCACGAAGGCGAGCAGGCGAAGGTCGCCGTGCGCAACCTGCGCCGCGACGCCAACGAGCACCTGAAGAAGCTCGTCAAGGACAAGGAGATCTCCGAGGACGACGAGCGACGCGCCGTCGACGAGGTCCAGAAGCTCACCGACCGCTTCGTCGTCGAGATCGACCAGATTCTCGACGTCAAGGAGCGCGAGATCATGACGGTGTGATCCGTCGCCTGCAACATCCCCGCTTCGATGAATCCCGTATCGAGCACCACGATCACCCTTCCGCGTCCGCGTGACGTTCCGCGGCACGTCGCGATCATCATGGACGGCAACGGGCGCTGGGCCACCCAGCGCCGCCTGCCTCGCGGGGCCGGCCACGCGAAAGGCGTCGAGGCGGTACGCGCCACCGTCGAGGCCTGCGCGCGCCGCGGCGTGGAGTACCTGACGCTGTTCGCATTCAGCTCGGAGAACTGGCGCCGGCCGGCCGACGAGGTGTCGCTGCTGATGCGGCTGTTCATCACCGCGCTCGAGCGCGAGGTCGCGCAACTGCGCGCCAACGGCATCCGGCTGCGCGTCATCGGCGATCTCTCGGCTTTCGAGCCGCGACTGCGCCAGCTGATCACGCAGGCCGAAGCGCACACCGCGTCCAATCGTCGCCTGATGCTCACGATCGCCGCGAACTACGGCGGACGCTGGGACATCCTGCAGGCCGTGCAGTCGATGCTGCGCGCACAGCCCGAACTGGCCGGCGACCCCGATCGCATCGGCGAGCAGGCGCTGTCCCCGCATCTCGCGCTCGCGTATGCGCCGGAGCCGGACCTCTTCGTGCGTACCGGCGGCGAGCAGCGCATCAGCAACTTCGTGCTCTGGCAGCTGGCTTACACCGAGCTGTACTTCACCGACACGTTCTGGCCCGACTTCGACGCCGCGGCTCTCGATCGCGCGATCGAATCGTTTCGCCGGCGCGAGCGACGCTTCGGTCGCACCAGCGAGCAGGTCTCTGCCGCCGAAGCGGGCTGAGTACGTGTACGCGTCCCCGTTGCGCTGATCCATGCTCGGCAAGCGAGTCGCCACCGCGCTGGTGCTGCTGGCGATCCTGCTGCCGCCGATCTTCCGTTTCGATTCCTGGGTCTGGGGTGCGGTCACGCTGCTCTTCCTGGTGGCGGCTTCCTGGGAATGGGCGCGGCTGCTCGCCGGCCGGGGCGCTGCGGCCGCGACCGCCATCGCACTCGGCGCCTCGGGAGCCGCGTTGCTCGGCTGGCGCGAAGCCGCCGGGTGGCCGGCCTCGTTCGTCTTCGTCGTCTGTGCGGCGGCGACGCTGGCGTGGCTCGTTCTCGGTCCGATCCACCTGCGCAGGCACGACGCACGCGGCGGCGGGCTGTTGCTCGCTGCGGCGTGGCTGCTCGCCTGCTGGGTCGCGCTGGTCGGCCTGCGAGAGATCGGTCCGCTGGCGCTGCTCGCCGCGATGGCCATCGTCTGGGTCGCCGACATCGCTGCGTATTTCGTCGGGCGCGCGTTCGGGCGCCGCAAGCTCGCGCCGTCGATCAGCCCGGGCAAGAGCCGCGAAGGCGCGTTCGGCGGCCTGGCCGCCGTTGTCGCGCTCGGACTCGCTGCGGCGGCGATGCCGTCGTTGTCGACGACGCTGCCGGCACGCCTGGTCGACGAGTGGAGCGCGCCGGCAGCCGCGGTGGTGCTCGCCGCGCTCGCGGCGTTGTCGATCGTGGGCGACCTGCACGAGTCGCTGCTCAAGCGCCAGGCCGGCGTGAAGGACAGCGGCGCCGTGCTGCCCGGCCACGGCGGCGTGCTCGATCGCATCGACGCGCTCGTTCCCGTGATGCCCGCGGCCATGCTTCTGCACCGCCTGCTGGGATAATCCGGCGCGATGCAGACGCTCACGATCCTCGGCGCCACCGGTTCGATCGGCCGCAGCACGCTCCATGTCGTTGCGCGCCATCCCGATCGCTATCGCGTGTTCGCGCTCTGCGCGCAGCGCCGCGCCGCTGAACTGTACGAGCAGTGCCTGCGGTTCGCGCCGCGCTACGCGGCTCTGGTCGATCCGCGGGCCGCGCGCGAACTGGCCGATCGCATCGCCGCCGCCGGACTCGACACCGAGGTGCTGGCAGGGCCGCTCGCGCTCGCCGAACTCTCTGCGCACGAGGAAGTCGACACGGTCATGGCGGCGATCGTCGGAGGTGCCGGGCTGGCCCCGACGATCGCCGCTGCGCGCGCCGGCAAGCGAATCCTGCTGGCGAACAAGGAGTCGCTGGTGATGGCAGGAGAAGTGTTCCTGCGTGCCTGTCGGGAGGGCGGCGCCACGGTGCTGCCGATCGACAGCGAGCACAACGCGGTCTTCCAGTGCCTGCCGTCCGACGGCGGCGCGCGACGCTGCCCGGAAGGCGTTCGCCGCATCGTGCTCACCGCTTCGGGCGGGCCGTTTCGCCGCGCGCCGCTCGCGCAGATGCGGGACGTCACGCCCGAGCAGGCGTGCGCGCATCCGAACTGGTCGATGGGTCGCAAGATCTCGGTCGACTCGGCGACGATGATGAACAAGGGGCTCGAGCTGATCGAGGCCTTCCACCTGTTCGGCGTTCCGGCGGCGCGCCTCGACGTGCTCGTGCATCCGCAGAGCATCGTGCACTCGCTTGTCGAATACGACGACGGATCGGTGCTCGCGCAAATGGGCAACCCCGACATGCGCACGCCGATCGCGCAGGCGCTCGCACATCCGCAGCGCATCGACAGCGGCGTCGCACCGCTCGACCTGGTCGCGATCGCGCGGCTCGAGTTCGAGGCTCCCGACGCGCACCGTTTCCCCTGCCTGCAGCTGGCGCGCGAGGCGCTGGCCGCCGGCGGCGCCGCGCCCTGCGTGCTGAACGCCGCCAACGAGATCGCGGTGGCGGCTTTCCTCGGGCGCGCGATACGCTTCACGGACATCGCGGCCGTCACCGAAGGCGTGCTGCAGGCCGTGGGCAGCCGTGCTGCCGGGTCCGGGATCGAAGAAATCTTCGCCATCGACGAAGAGGCGCGCGCGCTCGCCCGCGCGCACCTCGCAAGGTGCACCGCATGAACACGCTCCAGACGATCGTTGCCTTTCTTGCCGCGCTGACGCTGCTCATCTTCGTGCACGAGCTCGGCCACTACCTGGTCGCTCGCTGGTGCGACGTGAAGGTGCTGCGCTTCTCGATCGGCTTCGGCCGTCCGCTCTTGAGCTGGCGCGCCGGGCCCGATCGCACCGAGTGGGCGATCGCCGCGATTCCGCTGGGCGGCTACGTGCGGATGCTCGACGAACGCGATCCCGAGTGCGGCCCGATCGCTGCGACCGACCTGCCGCGCGCGTTCACCCGCAAGTCGCTGCTGCAGCGTTCGGCGATCGTGGTCGCCGGCCCGCTCGCGAATTTCCTGCTGGCGATCGCGCTCTATGCGGCGATGGGCTGGGCCGGGATGCAGGAACCCGCGGCGCTGATCGCCGCGCCGGCGCCGGGCACGGCAGCGGCCGCGGCGAGCCTGCAGGCGGGAGACCGCGTTCTGGAAGCCGACGGCACCGTCGTGCGTTCGTGGAACGACCTGCGCCTGGCGCTGCTCGAGCCGGTGATCGAGCATCGGAGCGCCACGCTCGTCGTCGAGCGCGACGGCGGGCGCCGCTCGGTGCAGCTCGACGCGAGCGCACTGCCGGCCGACGAAGCCGAACGCGATTTCCTCGGCACGCTGGGCCTGCACATCGCACCCGGCGACGTCGTCATCGGCAGCGTCGTCGGCGGCGGCGCCGCCGAGCGCGACGGCCTGCGCGCGGGCGACCTGATCCGCGCCATCGACGGGCGACCGATCGAGCGCGCCTCGCAGGTGATCAAGGCAGTGCAGCGCAGCGCGGGCGAGCCGCTTCGCTTTCTCGTGCTGCGCGACGGCGCCGAGATCTCGATGCCGGTGACGCCGCAGCAGCAGGAGAGCGTCGGGCGCATCGGCGCCGGCCTGCAGGATCGTCTTGCCATGCAGATGGTGCGTTTCGGGCCGCTCGAGTCGATCGCCCACGGCGTGCAGCAGACCTGGGAGATGTCGGCTTTCTCGCTGCGGATGATGGGCAAGATGCTCACCGGCGAGCTTTCGCTGCGCAACCTCAGCGGGCCGGTGACGATCGCCGATCTCGCCGGGCAGACGGTGCGAGTCGGGTGGATGGCCTACCTCAGCTTCCTCGCGCTGATCAGCATCAGCCTGGGCGTGCTGAACCTGTTGCCTATACCCGTTCTAGACGGAGGGCATTTGGTATATTACGCGCTCGAAGCGCTCAAGGGCAGGCCGTTGTCGGAGCGCTTCATGACCCTCACGCAGAAGGCCGGCCTGGCGATCATCATGATGATGATGGCGGTCGCGCTGTTCAACGACTTCACGCGGTTGATCGGTTCCTGAACCAATGCATCTCGCTCGACGCCGACCGGGGCGCAAGCCGGGTGCGGCGCGACGGGCGCTGGCCGTGGTGCTCCTCTCGATGCTGCCGGCGATTGCCGGCGCCTTCGAACCCTTCACGATCCGCGACATTCGCGTGGAGGGCGTCCAGCGCACCGAGCCGGGCACCGTCTTCAGCTACCTGCCGGTTCGCGTCGGCGACACGATGACCGACGAGAAGGCGAGCGAGGCCGTCAAGGCGCTGTTCGCCACCGGGTTCTTCCGCGACGTGCGCCTCGAAGCCGAGGCCGGGGTGCTCGTCGTCCACGTCGAGGAGCGTCCCGCGATCGCCTCGATCGACATCACCGGCGCCAAGGAGTTCGACAAGGACACGCTGCGCAAGATGCTGCGCGACCAGGGACTGGCCGAGTCGCGCATCTTCGATCGTGCGGTGCTCGAACGCGCCGAGCAGGAACTGAAACGTCAGTACCTCGCGCGCGGAAAGTACGGCGTGCAGGTCACGTCGACGATCACGCCGCTCGAGCGCAACCGCGTCGGCATCACGCTGGCGGTCGAGGAGGGACAGAACGCGCGCATCACGGCGATCCGCTTCGTCGGCAACAAGGCCTTCTCCGACAAGCAACTGCTCGACGAGATGCGGCTCACCACGCCGGGCTGGTTCACGTGGTACTCGAAGAACGACCAGTACGCGCGCGAGAAGCTCGCCGGCGACCTCGAGTCGCTGCGCTCGTTCTACCTCGATCGCGGCTACCTCGAGTTCTCCATCGAGTCCACGCAGGTGTCGATCTCGCCCGACAAGGAGAGCGTCGAGATCACCGTCGGCATCCACGAAGGCGAGCAGTTCCGCGTGTCCGAGGTGCGCTTCGGCGGCGAGTTGCTCGGCCGCGAGACGGAATTCGCCAGGCTCGTCGAACTGAAGCCCGGCGACGTCTTCTCCGGCAGCCGCCTTTCCGATTCGACCAAGCGCATCTCCGAGCGGCTCGGTGCGCTCGGCTACGCCTTCGCCAACGTCAACGCCGTGCCCGAGATCGACCGCGAGAAGCGCGAGGTCGCCTTCGACATCCTCGTCGACCCCGGCCGGCGCGTCTACGTACGGCGCATCGACATCGCGGGAAATCTGCGCACCCGTGACGAGGTGATCCGTCGCGAACTGCGCCAGTTCGAGGACGCCTGGTACGACGCCGAGAAGATCCGCCTGTCGCGCGAGCGCATCGACCGGCTCGGCTACTTCACCGAAGTGCGCATCGAGTCGCGCCCGGTGGCCGGCGCGCCCGACCAGGTCGACCTCGAAGTGATCGTCACCGAGCGACCGACCGGCAACGTCACGCTCGGCATCGGCTTCTCGAGCACCGACAAGGTGATCCTGTCGGGCTCGATCGTGCAGCAGAATTTCCTCGGCACCGGCAAGTCGCTGGCGCTCGACGTGAACACGAGCCGCCTGTCGCGCACGGTCGTCGTTTCCTATACCGATCCCTACTTCACGATCGACGGCATCAGCCGCTCGTTCGACCTGTACACGCGCAGCTTCAACGCCGACGAGCTCGGACTGGGCGATTACCGCACGCGCGCGAGCGGCGTCGGGCTGCGCTTCGGCATTCCGTATACCGAGTTCGATCGCATCAGCCTCGGTACCACCTTCGAGCGCAACGACGTGCGACTCGGGGCCCGGCCCCCGGTTCGCTACCAGCAGTTCGTCGACGATTTCGGCACGTCGAGCACGGCCTGGCTGGCCAACGTCGGCTGGTCGCGCGACAGCCGCGACAGCGCCATCGTTCCCACGCGAGGGCGCGTGCAGTCGGCCCTCGTCGAGGTGACCATGCCGGTGGCGGAGCTGCGCTACTGGCGTGCCACCTACCTGCACCAGTGGTACTACCCGCTAGGTCGCGACTACACCTTCGCGCTGAACGGCGATCTCGGCGTCGGGCGCGGCTTCGGCGGCAAGCCGTATCCGATCTTCAAGAACTTCTACGCCGGCGGCATCGGATCGGTGCGCGGCTACTATCCGAGCTCGCTCGGGCCGAAGGAAGAGGAGCTCACGCCCAGCGGCACCACGCGGCTCGTGCCGCTGGGCGGGCAGACGCGCGTCGTCGGCAGTGCAGAATTCATCTTCCCGCTGCCGGGCACCGGCCGCGACCGTACGATCCGCTCCTTCGTCTTCGTCGACGCCGGCACGGTCTTCCCGAAAGGCGAGACGGTCAGCCTGGGCGACCTGCGCTACTCGACGGGCATCGGACTGACCTGGCTGTCGCCGATCGGGCCGTTGAAGCTGAGCATCGCCGTGCCACTGCGCAAGCGCGAAGGCGATCGCACGCAGCGGCTGCAGTTCCAGATCGGCACCGGGTTCTGAGGGCTGCGCTGTGCGACAATTCGTGCCACTCATCGAGACAGGAAGCGCCGGATGAAGTTCTTCGGTTGGCTTGCCGCTTGCGCGCTCGCTGTCGCGTGCGCGCCGGCCGTCGCGCAGGAAGCGGTAAAGATAGGTTTCGTGAACACCGAGCGCATCCTGCGCGACGCAGGCCCGGCCAAGTCGGCACAGCAGAAGCTCGAGCAGGAGTTCAGCAAGCGCGACAAGGAGCTGCAGGAGATGGGCGCGCGGCTCAAGGCGCTCGGCGAGCGCCTCGAACGCGATGCGGCGGTGATGAGCGACGCCGACCGCCTTCGTCGCCAGCGCGAATTCTCCGACCTCGAGAAAGACTTCCAGCGTCGCCAGCGCGAGTTCCGCGAAGACCTGAACCAGCGCCGCAACGAGGAACTCGCGCAGGTCATCGACAAGGCCAATCGCGTGATCAAGCAGATCGCCGAGCAGGAGAAGTACGACATCATCCTGCAGGAGGCGGTCTTCGCGAGTCCGCGGATCGACATCACCGACAAGGTGCTGCGCGCTCTCGCCAACGGCAAGCCCTGAGGGCGCCGGTCGTGCGTCGCCTCGATTCGCCGCTGAGCCTCGGCGAGCTCGCCAGGCTGGGCGGCGCGAGGCTCGTGCGCGGCGACGCATCGATGCGCCTGCACTCGCTGGCGAGCCTGGAAGCCGCGGGACCCGACGATCTCGCCTTTCTCTCGTCCGCCCGCCTCGCGCGCCTCGCGCAGGCCACGCGAGCCGGCGCCGTGGTCGTTTCGCCGGCGCTCGCGGCGCGCGTTCCGCCGCAGGCCGCGCTGCTCGAGAGCGACGATGCGCAGCGCAGCTTCGCGGCGATCGCGCGCCACGTCGCGCCGTTCCTCGTTCCCCGTCCGTCCGCCGGCGTGCACCCGACTGCGGCGATCGGCGCCGCGGTGACCGTCGGCCGTGACGTGCACGTCGGCGCATTCGCCACGGTCGACGACGGCGCCGACCTGGGCGACGGCGCGTCGATCGAAGCCGGCGCGCACGTGGGCGCCGGCACCCGCATCGGCGAAGGTACGCGCCTGCATCCGCGCGTCGTGGTCGAGCACGACTGCGTGCTCGGGCGCCATTGCGAGGTGTTTCCGGGCACCGTCATCGGCGCGGACGGCTTCGGCTTCGTCGACACCGGCACGGGCTGGGAGAAGGTTCCGCAACTCGGGCGCGTCGTCATCGGCGACGCGGTGGAGATCGGCGCGAACTGCGCGATCGACCGCGGCGCGCTCGACGACACCGTCATCGAGAGCGGCTGCAAGCTCGACAACCTGATCCAGGTTGCGCACAACGTGCGCATCGGCGCGCACACGGCGATCGCCGGCTGCGTCGGCATCGCCGGCAGCGCGTACATCGGGCGGCGTTGCCGCATCGGCGGCGGCGCGGGCATCCTCGGCCATCTCGAGATCTGCGACGACGTGACGGTTTCGGCGATGAGTCTCGTCACGCGTTCCATTCGCCGGCCCGGCTTCTACTCCGGGGTGTTCCCGCTGATGGACAATGCCGACTGGGAGAAGGCGGCCGCGATGGTGCGTCGCCTTCCGCAGGCGCGCGCGCGTCGGCGGGCCACTGCGAACAACCACAGGATCGACGAATGACCGTGCTCGACATCCATGCGATCCTCGAACACCTGTCGCACCGCTACCCGATGCTGCTGGTCGACCGCGTGGTCGAACTCGAGCTGGGCAAGCGCATCGTCGCGATCAAGAACGTGACGATCAACGAGCCGTATTTCCTCGGACACTTTCCGCACTACCCGGTGATGCCGGGCGTGCTGCAGATCGAGGCCCTCGCGCAGGCCGCCGGAATTCTGTCCTTCCAGACGATGGGACGGACCTCCGACGCGCGCTCCGTCTACTACTTTGTCGGCATCGACAGCGCACGCTTCAAGCGGCCGGTCGTGCCGGGCGACCAGCTGCGCCTGGAAGTCGAGATCGTCCGGATCGCCCGCTCCATCTGGAAATACGCGGGCAAGGCGACGGTCGACGGCCAGGTCAGCGCCGAGGCGGAGCTGATGTGCACGCTGCGCGAAATCGCGCCGTCCGAGGCGACGCAGCCGGCGCAATGACCAGCGTGCATCCGAGCGCGCTCGTCGACGCGAGCGCGCATCTCGACGAGAGCGTCGAGATCGGGCCCGGAGCGGTGATCGGCCCGCAGGTGCGCGTCGGAGCCCGTACGCGCATCGGTCCGCACGTCGTCGTCCACTGCAACACGACGATCGGCGACGACAACCGGATCTTTCCGTTCGCATCGATCGGCGCCGATCCGCAGGACAAGAAGTATGCCGGCGAACCGACCTGGCTCGAGATCGGCAACGGCAACACGATCCGCGAATGCGTCACGCTGAACCGCGGCACCGTCCAGGACCGCACCGTCACGCGCATCGGCGACGACAACTGGATCATGGCCTACGTGCACGTCGCGCACGACTGCGTGATCGGCAGCCACACGATCTTCGCCAACAGCACGAATCTCGGCGGCCACGTCGAGGTCGGCGACTGGGCGTTCCTCGGCGGCGCGTCGCAGGTGCACCAGTTCTGCAAGATCGGCGCGCACGCGATGACGGCGACCGGCACGGTCGTGCTGCACGACGTTCCGCCGTACGTGACCGTCTCCGGCAACACGGCGGCAGCGCACGGAATCAACACCGAGGGGCTGCGCAGGCGCGGCTTCTCGGCCCGGCGCATCGAGGCGATCCGCCGCGCGTATCGCGTGCTGTATCGCGGCGGCCTGACGTTGCAGCAGGCGGTCGAAGCGCTGCGCCAGCGGCAGGCCGAGCTGCGGCGCGATGCTGGCGACGCAAAGGAAGCTGCGGCAGACCTCGCACTGCTCGCGGACTTCCTCGGACGCGTCACGCGCGGCATCGTCCGCTGATGCCGGCACTGCCCCAGCGGCGCGAATCGCTCGCGCTCGGCATGGTGGCGGGCGAGGCATCCGGGGACGTGCTGGCGGCGGCGCTGCTCGCCGGCATCGGTGCGCACGTCGATCGCGTGCACGCCGCGGGCATCGGCGGTCCGTCCATGGGCGCACAGGGCTTCGACGCGTGGTGGTCGATCGACGCGCTGTCGGTCAATGGCTATCTCGAAGTGCTGCGCGAATATCCGCGGCTGCGACGCATGCGCAACGCACTGCGCGAGCGCCTGCTGCAGTGGCGCCCGAACGTCTTCGTCGGCGTGGACGCGCCGGACTTCAACCTCGATCTCGAGCGCGCACTGCGCAAGCGCGCGATCCGCGTGGTGCACTTCATCGGCCCGTCGATCTGGGCGTGGCGACGCGAGCGAATCCGCAGAATCGCGGCGAGCGTCGACCGGATCCTGCTGCTGTTTCCTTTCGAGCAGGCGCTGTACCGCGACGCGGGCATCGACGCGACCTACGTCGGGCATCCGCTGGCCGACGTCATCCCGGTCGACGTCGACGTGTCCCGGGCGCGAGGCGCACTCGGGCTGCCCCTCGACGCGCCGGTCGTCGCGCTGCTGCCAGGCAGCCGACCCGCCGAGATCGAGCACCTTGCGCCGCCGTTCCTGGGGACGGCCGCCTGGCTGCACGCGCGCCACCCGGAGCTTCGTTTCGTCCTGCCGGCCGCCTCCGATGCCGGCTTCGAGCGGCTCAAGACGATCGCCGCCCGGGCGCGCCTGCCGGAATCGTTGTCGTTGACGATCGTGCGCGGGCGCGCGCACGATGCCCTCGCCGCCGCCGAAGCGGTGCTGGTGGCCAGCGGCACCGCGACGCTCGAAGCGGCGCTCTTTCGCAAGCCGATGGTGATCGCATACCGGATGAGTGCGATCAATTTCCGGATCATGCGTCGCATGGCATTGCAGCCCTGGGTCGGACTGCCCAACGTGCTCGCCGGGCGCTTCGTCGTGCCCGAATTCCTGCAGGACGACGTGCAGCCGGAGGCGATGGGCCAGGCGCTGTTCCGCCAGCTGGAAGATGCGGCGCACCGCGCGTCGATCGTCGAAGTCTTCGGGCAGATGCACGAGACGCTGCGCTGCGGGTGCGCGGCGCGGGCCGCGCAGGCGGTGCTCGAGGTGGCCGATGAACGCACGGTGCACTAGGCCGGCGCAGGCCGCCCTCGCGCTCGGCGCCGCCGGCATCGACGGTCCGGTTTGCGGAGTCGACGAAGCGGGCCGCGGACCGCTGGCCGGGCCGGTCTATGCGGCGGCCGTCGTGCTCGATCCGCGCCGGCCGATTCGCGGGCTGCGCGACTCCAAGCAACTGGACGCGGAGCGCCGCGAAACCCTGTCGTTGCGCATCCGCGAGCGCGCGCGTGCGTGGGCCATCGCGAGCGCGAGCGTCGAGGAGATCGACTCGCTGAACATCCTGCAGGCGTCGCTGCTGGCGATGCAGCGCGCGGTGGCGGCGCTCGGCGTGGCGCCGGCGCTCGCGCGCGTGGACGGCGACCGTGCGCCGAAGCTCGCCTGCGCGGTGCAGACGATCGTCGGCGGCGACGCGAGCGACCGCGCGATCTCGGCAGCATCGATCCTGGCGAAGGTCGAACGCGACGAAGCGATGCGCAGGCTGCACGAACGCTTCCCGGATTACGGCTTCGATCGCAACAAGGGATACGGCACGCCCGAGCACCTGCAGCTGCTTCGGCGAAATGGTCCGTGCCTGGCGCATCGCAGCAGCTTCGCGCCGGTGCGCGCGCTGCTGGGCGCGCCGCTCGAAGGTGCGCCGTCGCACGCGCCGGCGATCGGGCTGTGCCTGTTCGACGCGGGCTTCGACGGCGCGCCCGATGGCTGAGGACGCCCCGCGGGTCGTCGCGTCGGCGTCGAACGCGTGCTTCCGGCGCCTGCTCGCGCTGGCAGGATCGTCGCGCGAGCGCCAGCGCGCCGGCGTCGTCGTGCTCGAAGGCGCGCACCTGCTCCAGGCGTGGGCGCAGCGCTTCGGCGGCGATTCCGCTCCGCTCGACGTCTACGCGGCACGGCGCGGCCTGCACGATCCCGAAGTGTGCTCGTGGATCGCGCGCTATCGCGCGCAGGCGACGGTGCTCGACGACCGCCTGTTCGACCGCGCCAGCGGCGTAGAGCACGGAGCCGGGCTGCTGGCGATCGTTCCGCTGCCCGAAGCGACGCTTCCCGAACGACTCGACGAAGATGCCGTCTATCTCGATCGCGTGCAGGACCCGGGCAACGTCGGCAGCGTGCTGCGCAGCTGTGCGGCGGTCGGAATGCGGCGCGTGCTCTGCGCGCCGGGGACAGCGTCCTGCTGGTCGCCGAAGGTGCTGCGCGCGGCGATGGGCGCGCACTTCGGGCTCGCGATCCACGAGGGTATCGATGTCGCGGAGCTGCAGGCACGCTGCGAGGCCGCTCCGATCGCAACCGATGCGGCAGCGGCCCGCTCGCTGTACGAAAGCGACCTGCGCCCGACCACGCTCTGGCTGCTGGGCAACGAAGGGCAGGGGCTCGTCCCCGCATTGAAGGGCTGGAAGCGGGTTCACCGCGTCTCGATCCCGCAGACCGAAGCGGTGGAGTCGCTGAACGTCGGCGTCGCGGCGGCGCTGTGCCTGTACGAGCAGTGGCGCCAGCGCGGCTTTCCCGGGAGCGCCGGCTCCGTTTCTAGGCGAGGTCCAGCTCGTGGAGCACCGTCGCGGCGATCTCCTCGATCGACTTCGTCGTCGACGACAACCAGCGGATTCCCTCGCGGCGCATCAGCTCCTCGGCGCGGCTGACTTCGTAGCGGCAGTTCTGCAGCGAGGCGTAGCGGCTTTCCGGGCGCCGCTCGTTGCGGATCTCCGCGAGGCGCTCGGGCGAGATCGAAAGCCCGAACAGCTTCGACTTGTAGCGATAGAGCACGTCGGGCAGCCGGCCACGTTCGAAGTCCTCGGGCACGAGCGGATAGTTGGCCGCGCGGATGCCGTGCTGCATGGCCAGGAAAATGCTCGTCGGTGTCTTGCCGCTGCGCGAGACCCCGACCAGGATCACTTCGGCATGATCCAGCCCCATGTGGCTCTGCCCGTCGTCGTGCGCGAGCGCATAGTTGATCGCGGCGATGCGGCGCTGGTAGGACTCGGAATTGGTTGCCGTGTGCGAGCGGCCGACGGTGTGCGTGGAGCGCACGCCGAATTCGCTCTCGAGCGGTTCGACGAAGGTCGCGAACAGGTCCAGGTAGCGACAGTTCGCCATCCGCACGATGTCGTTGATGGCCGGGTCGATCAGCGTGCTGAAGACGACCGCCCGGTTGCCGTCGGCCAGCGCCTGCCGATCGATCCGCTCGACGGCCAGGTGCGCCTTCTCGATCGTGTCGACGAAGGGCAGGCGCACCTGGCGCAGCTTCATCGGTTCGAACTGCGTGAGCAGCGAATGCCCGAAGGTCTCCGCCGTGATGCCGGTGCCGTCGGAGACGAAGAAGATCGTTCGCTCGAAGCGCCGGTCCTGCGGCGCCGGCCCGTCGGCCGCCCGGGCTTCGAGACCGGTTGCCGGGAGCGTGCCGTCCTGCAGGCGCTCGCTCATCGCCGGTTCGCCGGATCGGGAGCTTCGCACGGTAGGGCCCGGCGGTGCGCAGTAGAATCGACCGGGAAACCGAACGCAGGCCGCGGCTGCGCTTGCCTGCGCGCACCGGGACGCCCGCAAGACGACGAATTACCAACCATGTCAGGACCTTTCCATGACTTCGAACGACGAACGATACGTCGTCGCCTTCGAGGCGTTGCGCATGACCGATGTCGAATCGGTAGGCGGCAAGAACGCGTCGCTGGGCGAGATGATCAGCGAGCTTGCGGCCTCGGGCGTGCGCGTGCCGGGCGGCTTCGCCACCACGGCCTTCGCCTTTCGTGATTTTCTCGACCGGAACGGACTTACCGAACGCATCGCCGCGCGCCTGCGCGAGTTGAACACCGAGGATGTCAAGGCGCTCGCCGAATGCGGCGCCGAGATCCGCCGATGGATCGTCGAGGCGCCGCTGCCGGCACCGCTCGAACAGGCCATCCGCGAGCATTATCGCCGGATGGCGCAGGAGGCGGGCGGGCAGCTCGCCGTGGCGGTGCGATCGTCGGCCACTGCCGAGGATCTGCCCGATGCGTCCTTCGCCGGGCAGCAGGAAAGCTACCTGAACGTCGTCGGCATCGATGCGGTGCTCGATCGAATCCGGCACGTCTTCGCATCGCTCTACAACGACCGGGCGATCTCCTACCGCGTGCACAAGGGCTTCGAGCACGGCGACGTCGCGCTTTCGGCGGGCGTGCAGCGCATGGTGCGCAGCGACCTCGCCGCCTCCGGCGTGATGTTCACGATCGACACCGAATCGGGCTTCCCCGACGTCGTCTTCATCACCAGCGCCTACGGACTGGGCGAAACGGTGGTGCAGGGCGCAGTGAACCCCGACGAGTTCTATGTGCACAAGCCGATGCTCGAGGCCGGCAAGTTCCCGATCATCCGGCGCGAGCTGGGCTCGAAGCTGATCCGGATGATCTTTGCGCCGGAGGCTGACGCAGCCGATCCGGCGCGCCGCGTGCGCACGCTCGATACCTCGCTCGAGGCGCGCAACCGGTTCTCGCTGTCGGACGACGACGTGATCGAGCTCGCCCGCTACGCGGTCGTCATCGAGCGGCACTACGGTCGGCCGATGGACATCGAGTGGGGCAAGGACGGCGCCGACGGCAAGCTGTACATCCTGCAGGCGCGCCCCGAAACGGTGATGTCGCGCACCGGCGAGACGCGCCAGCAGCGCTACAAGCTCAAGTCGAGCTCCGAAGTGCTCGCCTCGGGTCGAGCGATCGGACAGAAGGTGGGCGCAGGCCAGGTGCGCGTGGTCGCCGACGCCGGGGCGATGGACCGTGTCCAGCCGGGCGACGTCCTCGTCACCGACATGACCGATCCGAACTGGGAGCCGGTGATGAAGCGCGCATCGGCGATCGTCACGAACCGGGGAGGGCGCACCTGTCACGCGGCGATCATCGCGCGCGAACTGGGCATTCCGGCCGTCGTCGGCTGCGGCGACGCCACCGATCGCCTGAAGGACGGCGCTCTCGTCACCGTGTCGTGCGCCGAAGGCGATACCGGCTACGTCTACGACGGACTGCTCGAGACCGAAGTCACCGAGATCGACTCCGGTGCGATGCCGCCGCTGCCGGTGAAGCTGATGGTCAACGTCGGCAACCCGCAACTCGCCTTCGAATTCGCGCTGCTGCCCAGCGAGGGCGTGGGTCTCGCGCGCCTCGAATTCATCATCAACAACAACATCGGCATCCATCCGAAGGCGATCCTCGACTACCCGAACGTGGACGCCGAACTGAAGAAGGCGGTCGAGAGCGTCGCTCGCGGGCACGCCACGCCGCGCGCCTTCTACGTCGAGCGCCTGGCCGAAGGCGTGGCGACGATCGCTGCAGCGTTCTGGCCGCGTCCGGTGATCGTTCGCCTGTCCGACTTCAAGTCGAACGAATACCGCAAGCTCATCGGCGGATCGCGATACGAACCCGACGAGGAAAACCCGATGCTGGGCTTTCGGGGTGCCTCGCGCTACGTCGCCGAGAGCTTTCGCGACTGCTTCGAACTCGAGTGCGAGGCGATGCGCCGCGTGCGCGGGAAAATGGGGCTCACGAACGTGGAGCTGATGGTCCCGTTCGTACGCACGACGAAGGAAGCCGCGTCGGTCGTCGAACTGCTGTCGCGCTACGGCCTGCGTCGTGGCGAGGACGGACTGCGCCTGATCATGATGTGCGAACTGCCGTCGAATGCGCTGCTCGCCGAGCAGTTCCTCGAGTACTTCGACGGCTTCTCGATCGGCTCGAACGACCTGACGCAGCTCACGCTGGGCCTGGACCGCGACTCCGGGCTCGTCGCCGAAGGCTTCGACGAACGCGATCCGGCGGTACGCATGCTCGTCGAGCGCGCGATCCGCGCCTGCCGCGACGCCGGCAAGTACGTCGGCATCTGCGGGCAGGGCCCCTCCGATCATCCCGATCTCGCCCGCTGGCTGATGGAGCAGGGAATCGAGTCGATCTCGCTGAATCCGGATACCTTGCTCGCCACCTGGCAGCAGCTCGCCCAGGAAGAGAAGGGAGAGGGAAGGGAGAAGGGAAGGGAGAAGGGGTAGGAATCGCAGTCGCGAGCGGGCAGGGTCTACGAAGCCGGCGCTTTGCCCCGTCCCGCTTTTTCGTTCCCCCGTCCCGCTTTCATGACCCGCTGGCGCTCGCGCTGCCATTCTCGTTCGCGTTCGGTGGCGCGCTTGTCGTACTGGCGCTTTCCCTTGGCCAGGCCGATCGTCGCCTTCACGCGTCCGCGGGTGTAATGCAGGTCCAGCGGCACCAGCGTGTAGCCGGCGCGCTCGACCTTGCCGATGAGCTTGGCGATCTCTTCGGCGTGCATCAGCAGCTTGCGCGAGCGCAGCGGATCGGGCTTCACGTGGGTGGACGCCTCGGGCAGCGGCGTGATGTGCGCGCCGATCAGGAAAAGCTCGGCGTCGCGCACGATCACGTAGCCTTCCTTCAGCTGCACGCGCCCGGCGCGGATCGCCTTGACTTCCCATCCCTCGAGCGCGACGCCGGCTTCGAAGCGCTCCTCGATGAAGTAGTCGTGCGTGGCCTTTTTGTTCTGCACGATCGTCATGACTAGAATCCTAACCCGTGCACGCCGTCCGCAAGTCCGTCCTGCTGCCGTACAGCGACCGGAAGATGTACGAGCTCGTCGAACGCGTCGAGGATTACCCCAAGTTCCTGCCGTGGTGCGGGGGCTCGGAGGTGCATCGCGAGAGCGACGAGCGCGTCGTCGCGACCGTGCTGATCGATTTTCGCGGCCTGAAGCAGCGCTTCACCACCACCAACCTGCAGCGCCCGCCGGAGGCGATCTCGATGCGGCTGCGCGAAGGGCCGTTCTCGCGCCTGGACGGCGAGTGGCGCTTCCGCGCGCTGCGCGAGGACGCCTGCAAGGTGGAGTTCTCGCTCGAATACGCGTTCGCCGGCGGCCTGCTGGGTCGCGTGCTGGCGCCCATCTTCGACCAGATCGCGCGCTCGTTCATCGACGCTTTCGTGCGTCGCGCCGATCAGGTCTACGGGGGCTTCTCCCGGGAGCGGGAGTGAGCGCGATGCGCGTCGAAGTCGCGTGGACCAACGAGGAAGAGGGCGTCGTCGTTCGCGAGTACGAACTGCCCGAGGGTGCGACCGTCGACGACGCGCTCGCGGCGATCGGCCCACCCGTCGGCGAGACGCTGCGCGCGGGCGTCGACGAGACTGCGCTGGCGGTGGCGGTGTACGGCCAGCTGCGTTCGCGCGGCACGGTACTGGTCGAAGGCGATCGCGTCGAGCTGGTGGGAAGGCTGCTCGCCGACCCCAAGGCGGCCAGGAGGCGGCGCGTGCAGCAGCGGCGAGCCGAAGGTGCGGAACCGCGCTGGAAGCGCCGATAGCGGTTCTTCGTGCGCAGGCCGCGCGGCGGCGAGTTACGCCTGCGGCTCGATCGCCGCGCCGGCAACGCCGGGCCTGACGAGCAGCGGGCAACGCGGGGGGCGACGCCCGGTCTTCAGCGTTCCGCGCACAGTCGAGCGACGTCGGACTTCGCGATCGCGAGCCGATTCGCCCGCTGCGAGTCGTCGAGCGGCTCCGGTTCGCCGCGTGCGTTCACCGTCACCACGCGCACGCCGCTCTCGAGCGTGCGAACCTGGCTGCGTGCGTCGTCGCAAGCGCGTTTTCCGAGGGCCGCCAGCTCGGTCTTGTCGCGTTCCTTCGCCGCGTTCTCCTCGCGCTCGGCGATTCGCTGGCGAAACGCGCGCTCGCGTTCTACCCAGCTCTGCGCCGGCGGTGGCGCGCCCGCTGCATCCTTCGCCGGCGATCCGATCGGCGCTGCCGCGGCCGACGAGGACGAAGGACGGCTCGAACTCGCTGCCGGCCGGCCCCCCTCGGGCGAGCGCAGGATCTGCGACGGCAGCACGTCGGCGGGCGGAGCGCGGTCGGAGAAGACCATCCGCCCCTGCGCATCGCGCCATTGCCAGGGCCCCGCCCAGCTGCCGGGAGAGACGAAGAGCAGCGCGCCGACGGCCAGGCTCCAGGGGACGAAACGGGTGGGATTCATGTCGCTCGCTACGGTGTCGGTCGCTGTCCGATTGTCCCGGCGCCGCGATACCGGCGACGACCGATGCCGACGGATGGCACCCGTTCGGCGACGAAAGAGGCGTCGCGAGCGCAGCGCAGTGCGCCGGTATAATCGTCTTTTGTACGCGAGGGCTCCATGCGACTGGCCAAGAAGGCGCTCACGTTCGACGACGTCCTGCTCGTCCCCGCCTACTCCGAGATCCTTCCCCGCGACACCTCCCTGAAGACCCGGCTCACGCGCCGCATCGGCCTGAACATCCCGCTCGTGTCCGCGGCCATGGACACGGTCACCGAAGGGCGCCTGGCGATCGCCATCGCACAGGAAGGCGGCCTGGGCATCGTCCACAAGAACCTCTCGCCCGAGCAGCAGGCGATCGAAGTCGCCCGCGTCAAGCGCCATGAAGCGGGCGTCGTCGTCGACCCGATCACGATCGAGCCCGACATGCGGGTGTACGACGTGATCCAGCTCACGCAGCAGCACCGCATCTCCGGACTGCCCGTCGTGCAGGGCCGCAAGGTCGTCGGCATCGTCACCAACCGCGACCTGCGCTTCGAGACGCGCCTGGACGAGCCGGTGAGCCGCATCATGACGCCACGCGAACGGCTCGTCACCGTCCACGAGGGTGCCTCGCTCGACGAAGCACAGGCGCTGATGCACCGGCACCGGCTCGAGCGGGTGCTCGTCGTCGACGACGAATTCGAGCTGAAAGGTCTCATCACGGTCAAGGACATCCTGAAATCCACCGCGCACCCGGATGCCTGCAAGGACGCACAGGGCAAGCTGCGCGTTGGCGCGGCGGTCGGCGCCGGCGAAGGCGCCGACACCGACGAACGCGTCGAGCGACTCGTGCGCGCCGGCGTCGACGTGCTCGTCGTCGACACGGCGCACGGACACACGCGCGGCGTCATCGAGCGCGTGCGTGCGATCCGCCGCGCGCACGCCGACGTGGACATCGTCGCCGGCAACATCGCGACGGCCGAAGCGGCGCGCGCACTGGTGGAAGCCGGCGCCGACGCCGTCAAGGTCGGCATCGGCCCGGGCTCCATCTGCACCACGCGCGTCGTCGCCGGCGTGGGCGTTCCGCAGATCACCGCGATCGCCGACGTCGCGTCGGCGCTCGCCGGAACCGACGTCCCGCTCGTCGCCGACGGCGGCATCCGCTATTCGGGCGACGTCGCCAAGGCCATCGCAGCCGGGGCGGATTCGGTGATGCTCGGCTCGATGTTCGCCGGCACCGAGGAGGCGCCCGGCGAAGCGATCCTGTACCAGGGACGCTCGTACAAGACCTACCGCGGCATGGGCTCGCTGGGCGCGATGCAGCAGGGCGCGGCCGACCGCTATTTCCAGGACCCCACCGGAAGCGTCGACAAGCTCGTACCCGAGGGAATCGAAGGCCGCGTGCCGTACAAGGGGTCGGTCGTGACGATCATCTACCAGCTGTGCGGCGGACTGCGCGCGAGCATGGGTTACTGCGGCTGCCCGACGATCGCCGACATGCGCTCGAAGCCGCACTTCGTCGAGATCACCTCCGCCGGCATGCGCGAATCGCACGTGCACGACGTGCAGATGACGAAGGAAGCGCCGAACTACAGGGCCGATTGAGGGGCCGGCCGACCGAGGCTCCGAGACCGAACGGACACGTGATGCACGACCGCATCCTCATTCTCGACTTCGGATCGCAGGTGACGCAGCTGATCGCGCGACGCATCCGCGAAGCGAACGTCTATTGCGAAATCCATCCCTGCGACGTCGACGACGCTTTCGTGCGCAGCTTCGCGCCGAAGGGAATCATCCTTTCCGGCAGCCACCTGTCGGCGCACGAGGTCTCGCACGATCGCGCGCCCGAAGCGGTGTTCACCATCGGCGTTCCGGTGCTCGGCATCTGCTACGGCATGCAGACGATGGCGCAGCAGCTCGGCGGACGCGTCGACAGCGGCTCGCCGCGCGAGTACGGATACGCGCAGGTGCGCGCGCGCGGGCACACGAAGCTGCTCGATGGCATCGAGGATTCGCGCAACGCCGAAGGCCACGGCCTGCTCGAAGTCTGGATGAGCCACGGCGACAAGGTCGTCGAACTGCCGCCGGGCTTTCGCCTGATGGGCTCCACCGCCTCGTGCCCGATCGCCGCGATGGCCGACGAGGAACGCCGCTTCTACGGCGTGCAGTTCCATCCGGAGGTCACGCACACGAAGCGGGGAACGGAAATCCTGCGCCGCTTCGTGCTCGAGATCTGCGGCTGTCGCGGCGACTGGGTCATGGCCACGCACGTCGACGAAGCGGTCGAGAAGATCCGCAGCGCCGTCGGCGACGAGGAGGTCGTACTCGGATTGTCGGGCGGCGTCGACTCGAGCGTTGCCGCGGCACTCATCCATCGCGCGATCGGGGAGCGGCTGCACTGCGTCTTCGTCGACACCGGCCTGTTGCGCCTGGGCGAGGCCGAGCAGGTGATCGACACCTTCGGCCGGCACATGGGCGTGCATCTCGTTCACGTCGAGGCAGCGGCACGTTTCCTCGAACGGCTGGCCGGCGTCGCCGACCCGGAAGCCAAGCGCAAGATCATCGGCCGCGAGTTCATCGAGGTGTTCCAGGAGCAGGCCGCGTCGCTGGCGAACGCGAAATGGCTGGCGCAGGGAACGATCTACCCCGACGTCATCGAATCGGCGGGCGCCGGCTCGAAGAAGGCCACCGTCATCAAGTCGCACCACAACGTCGGCGGCCTGCCCGAAACGCTCCACCTGAAGCTGCTCGAGCCGCTGCGCGACCTGTTCAAGGACGAGGTGCGCGAACTCGGGCTGGCGCTCGGGTTGCCGCGCGAGTTGGTCTATCGACATCCGTTCCCGGGTCCGGGGCTCGGCGTGCGCGTGCTCGGCGAGCTTCGGGGCGAATTCCTCGAACTGCTGCGCCAGGCCGACGCGATCTTCATCGACGAGCTGCGCAACACGCACGACGCCGACGGCCTGAGCTGGTACGAAAAGACCTCGCAGGCCTTTGCCGTGTTCCTGCCGGTGAAGTCGGTCGGCGTGATGGGCGATGCGCGCACCTACGAATACGTCGTCGCGCTGCGCGCGGTTCAGACGCAGGACTTCATGACCGCGCACTGGGCGCCGCTGCCGCACGACCTGCTCGCGCGCGTATCGAACCGCATCATCAACGAGGTGCGGGGGATCAACCGGGTGGTGTACGACGTGTCGGGCAAGCCGCCGGCGACGATCGAATGGGAGTAGGTCGCGATATCTATCGGGGTCGGATCACCTCGATGCCGTAAGCGGTTCTCGAACGTCGCCGTGCGATGAGCGACCTCGACGCTTCCGGCGCGGCTGGTGCGCCCGCTGTGCTCTGTACTGCCGCAACGCCACGAAATGCTGCGAAAGGCTGCATTTTTTGCCCGGCAGTTGGTTACCCGATCAAGGATGCAGGGTTTCGCAGCGTTTTGCGACGAGGCCCGTCCGCTCATCGATGACCGGGCGAGCCAGACATGGCGCCAGCCGAGTGCAGGTAATCTGACGAGCCGCGAGGCCCGCGTGTGGACCCTTTTCGGGCAAGCGCTCGCCACTCGTCGCCGACGCGGTCGCAGGCGTGGAGTACGAAAGCGCGATGCGGGCAAGAAGCTGAGTGGCGATGCGATCAGCTTGCGAACACCGGGGGCCGGCGCCGGGCCCAGGGCCGGGCCTGTTCGAGCTGGTAGGCAAGCTCCAGTAGCGTGGCCTCATGGCCCACGCGAGCGAAGAACTGGCTGCCGATCGGCAGACCGTTGGCATCCCAATACAGCGGGACCGACATTGCCGGCGTGCCGCAGGCATTGTGCATTTCGGTGAAAGGCGCCTGCCGGGCGAACTCGTCCATGATCACGGCGTACGTCCGATCCGCGCTGACCTGGCGCGAACCGAGTGCGTTCACCGGGCATTGGTAGACGGGCGAGAGCACAGCGTCCCACTGCTGCAGGAAAACGTCCATGCGTGCGGACGCTTCCTCGAACACTGGCCCCGCGGCCGCCAGCAGCGCCATCGGCCCCCCCGGGTGGCTGTTCGCATGGGCTCGCAGCCCGAGCGTCCAGGGTTCGAAGTGACTCTCGTTCACGGGCAGCGCCATCGCCGCGGCGATGCCGTCGACGGTCAGCGCCGCGCCTGCGCGCCACACGCCCCAGAATGCCTCGATCAGAGGTGAGTAGTCGAAAGGCAATGTCACTGGCGCTACGACGTGGCCCAGGTCCTCGCAGAGCTTGATCGTCTCGGCCATCGCATGCGCTACCGCCGGATCGAGGGCGACGCCGTTGCCGACGTCGAGCAACACGCCGATCTTCAGCTTGCGCCCGCTGGGTCCTGCGACGAAGCCCAGCGTCGGCAGCGCCGCGCTGCGGTCTTCGACGATGCTCAGGAAGCGCGCGTTGTCGCGCACGCTGCGGCTGAGCACTCCGTCCTGGCCGATGTCGTAGGGTAGATTCGCCGTGTGCGCAGGCAGGTGGCGTCCACGCGAAACCTTCACCGTGAACAGTCCACAGGCCGAAGCCGGGCAACGCAAGGACCCCCCGCCATCGTTGCCATGGGCCATCGGCACGATGCCCGCCGCTACCGCCGCAGCCGAGCCCGAACTGGAACCGGCTGCGCCGTACGCCACACCCCAAGGGTTGTGCGTGGCGCCGTACAGCAGATTCCCGCTGTTGTCGCTCAGGCCGAACTCCGGTACGTTGGTGATCCCGACGATGTTCAGTCCCGCAGCCTCCGCAGCCGCCACGAACGGCACAGCCACCTGCGAGACCACCCCGCGCAATGCGCGAGACCCCATCGTCATGGGCAGACCCTTGCACTCGCTGATGTCTTTCAATAGCCAGGGGACGCCGGCGAAGGCTCCGCCGGTCTCGCTGCCCGCGGCACCTATCGCCGCGGCGCGACCGCGGGCGCGCTCGTACGTTTTCGTGATTACCGCGTTGAGCTTCGGATTGACGGCCTCGAGCCGGCGAATGGTGTCCTCGAGCAGTTCGCTCGCGCTGACCTTGCGCATGCGCACCAGGGCGGCCAGCTCGGTCGCGTCGAGCTCGCTGAATTCGCCGCTGCTGCCGCGGCCGCGCGGTAGTGCAGCGCCAGGCAGGCTTGTCACGCCGAGGGCAGCAGTACGGATGAAGTCGCGTCGGGTAAAGGGCACGGTCGACTCCTGTGTTCCATTCGGGCAGCGGACGGCCCACACTGCGCAGGCTATGTGTTGCGCACGGTACGCAGAAGATCTGCCGATGCGGAGTCGTCATCTGCAGGTGGCGGCCAGGCGCCACGCACGACAAGTTCCGGTGCGCCCCGATCGAATCGGTGCGCGATGAACGACATCAACGCCCCCTCGTTCGACGCGGTCGAGCTGCTCGGCGAGCGATTGCTCAGGCTGGGGCGACTGGCGCGTGAGGTGCCGGCAGCCGAGTTCCTGGCGAGAGCGGTTGGCCTGCTGCGGGAGACGCTCTCGATCCGGAGCGCCTGGTGGGGCCTGGCCAGCGACCGGGACGATGGCCAGACGGTCGGGTTATACCAGGCCGACGTCTCCGGCTTGCCCGACGCGATAGCGGCAGACTGGCGCCAGATCGCCGAGGTGGATCCGTTCGCGCGAAACACTTTCGAGCGGCGCGGGCAGGTGCAACGCCTGGACGTCTATACGTATCGCCACGTGCCCGCGCTCAACGCCTTCGCCGATCGTTACGGCTTTCGCTACATCATGGCGATGAGCCTGGACGAGCCTACGACCGGGCAGCTGTTCTTCGTGGTGGCCTATCGCGACCGCGACGCCAGCGCTTTCGGCGACGACGAGGCCACGGTGTTTCGCCACCTGCTGCGCCACACGCTGCAACTGTGGCATCACTGCCTGCAGGATGCGCTGTCCCGTGCATCGATCGACGGCATCGTGCGCGCCGCCTGGGCTCGCCCCGATGGGCACCTGGTGTACGCCGGACCTGCGCTGTGCGAACTGCTGTATGCACGGTGGCCGGCCTGGGACGGGCTCGAACTGCCGGCCGAGTTGGTGCAGCGTTTCGCCGGCTTGCCCTGCACGGTGCGCCTGCCGGATGGCGTCCTCGAGATCAGCCGCCAGGACGAGCACGTGCGATTGCAGCGCCTGCCGGCGGGCACCGTCGTGCCGCTGCTGTCACCGCGAGAGCAGCGCGTGGCGCACCTGTTCGCGGCCGGCCTGTCGTACAAGGAAATCGCCCGCCGACTCGGCTTGCGGCCGGCAACGGTGCGTACCTATCTGCGCAACGCCTACGTGCGCCTGGGCGTGAGCAACAAGGTGCAGTTGGGCGACGCGCTCGGCAGCAAGGGCGGGCGTTGATCCACGCCCGCTCTCTACGGTGGCGAAATCCCTTTCGTCGCCAAGTTCACGAGTTCACGACGCGTTCGCGGACTTCATCGCTCACTTCCAGGCGAACGCCGGTTGCTCGAAGTCCACTACCCGGGTCGCTCGCCCCTCGATGCAGACCTCGCGAAACTGATACAGGATCGCGGCCGTGGGCGCGGCAATCCAGTCTTCGCCTATCGGCATGCGCAGCAAGCGATGTGCACTGCCTTCGACCGCGTCCAGGATCGGCGAATCGACGCGCCGGAACTCCGCGAGCGGGACGCGATGGATGCTTTGCACTTCCGCGGGGTTGGGCACCAGGCGCCGCGCGGCGCCTGCCCAGACCACCACCGGCGTGATCACGAAACCGGACCGGGTGACGAAGTCGTCGAGCCGCCCCAGGATAGCGGCGGTGCCGAGCGACAGGCCGATCTCCTCGGCGAGTTCGCGAAGTGCCGCCTGTTCGGCCGACTCACCGGCATCGATACACCCGCCAGGCAGCGCCCACTGGCCCGGATGATCGCGCAGCGCGCGCGAGCGGCGGGTCAGGAGCAATGCGGCCCGATGGCTCCACGCCGCGTGGCGCGGCAATCCCGACAGGTCCGCGCCGGTTCCTTCGTCGGCGACGGCGACCGCCACCGCGGCGGCGCGCGCGTGAGGCGCAGACAACTCGTTCACGGCGAAGCGCCGCAGGTTCGCCTGCACCAGCTTCTTCAGATGCGAGTTGCGGAGCATGAACGCGAGACGGGCCGATTGACGGCTGCGCCATGCTGGTTCGGCGCTGCCTGGACCGTGAACTTAGCATCCAATTCTGCCGGGTCACCAAATGCAGAACTGGAGAAGATCGGCCAGGCCCTGAGGCCGATACCGATCCACCTGCGCCGGTCCGAGGTCCTGACACGGCTAGTCGCACCGACCACCTCTTGCCCATCCCAATGGCCGAGATGCGATGTGTGTGATGGCGGCCACAACGAGACAACACCTGACAGGACGGCGCAAAAAACACGGATACCTGCCGACAAATCAGGCGAAACGTCCCTCGCTCCCTGTAAGCGGCCATGAAAGTGCAAGGCCCGCGAAGCGAAGCCTTGACCGCTTCCGAGGAGAAGAAAACGCATCGCGTTGCCCGAAGCGTTTCTCGAGATCGCAGAAAAGACGGACAACCGATCGGCAGGCATGCTGTCCAATTGCTGTGCAACGGTGCGGCGGGTATTCTTGGTGCGCGCGGGGGGCTGCAAGGCCCGTCCAAGAACTTGACTCCGTATGCGGCAGCTTTGGAAACCTCAAGCGGCTTACCGATGTTATCGGATCTCGTACTTTTGAGTGAAAACTATTCTGGAAACGAGATGACAGACCCGATCAACCCGGCTCCAACGCCGACGTCGTGCCCGATCTATCAGAGCGACACGGGCATCGCAGGATGTTCAGTGGAGGAACTCGCGGCGCGTTTCGACCCGTTTCAGGACGCGTACATGGAGAATCCGTCCGAATTCGTTCGATGGGCGCGCGAGCGAGCACCGGTTTTCTACAGCCCTGAAATTGATTATTGGGTATTGACGCGGTACGACACTATCAAGAGCATTTTTCGCGACCCGCACACATTTAGTCCGTCGAATGCACTGGAACCAGTCGGGAAAATTCCCAAGGAGTTTTCGGAAATCCTGGCAACGTACGATTATAGGATGAGTCGGACGTTGGTCAACGAAGACGAACCGATCCATATGGCCCGTCGGCGCGCATTGATGGAACCGTTCACACCTGAACATCTTCGAGATCAGATTCCGATGGTGCAGCAGTTGGTTGCCGACGCAATTGATCGATTCATCGATCGTGGCAAGGTCGACTTGTTTCGAGAGTTATTATGGGACGTGCCGTTTTCGGTGGCCTTGCATTTTCTCGGTATCGAGGATGACCGGGAGCGCGATAAAATGCACGAGTTCGCCATCGCTCATACTCGAAACGCGTTCGGGCGTCCGACCGACGACGAGCGGATCGAAGTGGCGCACAACGTCGGTCAATTTTGGCAGGTGTCAGGTGAAATTCTGGAGAAGATGCGACAAACGCCGGATGGCCCTGGCTGGATGAGGTACTCCATACGACAGCAGAGAAAACACCCGGAAGTCGTGACCGATTCGTACCTGCATTCCATGATGATGGCCATTATCGTGGCCGCTCACGAGTCCACGTCGTTTGCGTCGGCCAACGCAATCAGGATATTGCTCGAGAATCGAGATGTGTGGAACGAGCTTTGCGACGATCCGGAATTGATTTCTCCGGCTGTCGAAGAATGCCTGCGGCATGTGGGGCCCATCGCCTCCTGGCGCCGACGCACGACGCGCGACGTCGAGATCGATGGTGTCAAGATTCCCGCGGGGTCCCGTCTGCTGTTGGTGGTCTCGTCTGCAAACCACGACGGCCATAAATTCACCGACCCCGATTTTTTCGATATTCGTCGCGACAACATGACGGATCACTTGTCGTTTGGGTTCGGTGTCCATCAGTGTTTGGGCAAGAACATCGGCCGTATGGAAATGCAAATCTTCATCGGCGAGTTGACGCGGCGATTGCCGCATATGCAACTGTCGGAACAGAAGTTCGAATATGTTCACAATTTGGCGTTCCGCGGCCCACGAAATCTGTGGGTGGAGTGGGACCCCGAAAAAAATCCCGAACGCTGGAGTTCGTCGTCGCAAGAATGCAAGCAGGAAATCAGACTGGGGGCTCCTGATGCAAGAAGCTTGGTTCGCCGGCTCGAAGTAGTTGCGGCTGATCGCGTTGCGCCGGACATTGTTCGGCTCCGTTTGAGACATCCATCCGGTCAGGTGTTGCCGAACTGGACAGCTGGCTCGCACATCGATATTCAATGCGGAGACACAGGGCTGTCGAGACAATACTCGCTTTGCGGAGACCTTAGCGAAACCAGCGAATGGGAAGTTGCGATCTTGCGCGACCACAACAGCCGTGGCGGGTCGGAGTGGATCCACCGATATTCGACGCCGGGAACGATGCTGCGCGTGCGCGGTCCGCGCAACCATTTCCACATGAACGAGGGTGCAGGGCGCTTGATCCTGATCGCCGGAGGAATCGGGATCACGCCGATCATGGCCATGGCTCAGCGTGCGCATGCATTGGGTAAGGAGTATGAGTTGCACTACAGTTGTTCGACCAGGGCGAATGCGGCCTTCGCGGCACAACTTGCAGATCTGCACGGCGATCGACTGCACCTGTATATCAGCGACGAAGGCACTCGCAACGATTTTGATCGACTTCTTTCTCAGCCAGACGACGTTACTGATATTCACGCCTGCGGACCGCTACGAATGCTGGAAGCACTGCAGGCGGCGGTCGAAAAGGCTGGATGGCGCCCGTATGCGCTTCACATGGAGCGTTTCGTCAGCGAGATGCCTAAGCTCGAGCCTTCCCGTGAGATAAGCTTCGAAGTGGAATTGCGCACCTCCGGGTTGACTTTGGCAGTGCCTGCCGACAAGACAGTGCTCGAAGTGCTGAATGCGTCGAACGTCGACGTGCAGAGCGATTGCCTGGAGGGTTTGTGCGGAACCTGCGAGGTCGGTGTGCTCGAGGGAACAGTAGATCATCGAGATATCGTGCTCAATTCGGCGGATCGCGAGGCCAACAATCGCATGATGACCTGTTGCTCGCGCAGCAAGTCGGCGCGTTTGGTGCTGGACCTTTAATGCGTCGCTCGAAGGTGGGCGGTGAACGGGTATCCGCAGCAACTTCGGCCAGCCTCGAGCCGCTGGCCGGCAGGGTCCCATCAGGTTCCCACTGCATGAGTGTTCAGATCATCGAACGCGCATGTGATGTAGGGTGAAACCGATCGACCGTCCTTTGTTCCTCATTTGCCAGGAGAGATGCAATGGCCGAGACTGCCCGGCAAGCCACCCGACCGCAGCTCACTTCCTCCGCCCAGCCCAGCAACTTCGTCTACCACTCCGGCTTCGGCAATGAAGTTGCCACCGAGGCCTTGCAGGGTGCACTGCCGGTGGGGCAGAACTCACCCCAGAAGTGCCCCTTTGGTCTGTACGCCGAGCAACTGTCCGGTACTGCATTCACCGCACCGCGGCATGCAAACAGGCGTTCTTGGCTCTATCGGATCCGGCCGTCAGCGGTGCATCGACCGTTTCAGCGAATCGACAACGGCCAACTGGAGAGCGACTTCAGCAAGGCGGTGACCCCGCCGCACCAGTTGCGCTGGGATCCGCTCCCGCTTCCCAGCGCGCCGACCGATTTCGTGCAGGGGTTGGTGACGATGGCCGGCAATGGCGATCCACATACGCAGAGCGGCTGCGGCATCCACATGTATGCAGCAAACCGTTCGATGATGAATCGCGCCTTCTACAACGCCGATGGCGAAATGCTGATCGTGCCGCAGCAGGGGCGCTTGCGGTTTACCACCGAACTGGGCCTCATCGAGGTCGAACCGCAGGAGATCGTCGTTATCCCGCGAGGCGTGCGCCTCCGGGTCGAGTTGCTCGACGACACTGCGCGCGGCTACATCTGCGAGAATTTCGGCGCCGCCTTCCGGCTTCCGGACCTCGGCGTGCTCGGGTCCAACGGGCTCGCTAATTCGCGTGACTTCCAGACGCCCGTGGCGTGGTATCAGGATCGCGACGACGAGTACGAACTGGTGGCGAAGTTCATGGGCAACCTGTGGGCGGCCACTATGGGCCATTCACCGTTCGATGTCGTGGCGTGGCATGGTAATTTCGCGCCCTACAAGTATGATCTGCGCCGCTTTAATGCGATCGGTTCGATCAGTTACGACCACCCCGACCCGTCGATCTTCCTCGTGCTGCAATCGGTCTCGGACACCCCGGGAGTGGATTCGATCGACTTCGCGATCTTTCCACCGCGCGTGCTGGCCATGCAGCACACTTTCCGTCCGCCCTGGTTTCATCGCAATATCGCCGGAGAGTTCATGGGCTTGGTGCACGGCGCCTACGACGCCAAGGCGGAAGGCTTTCTGCCGGGCAGTGCCAGCCTGCACAACTGCATGACCGGCCATGGCCCCGACGCCGAAACCTTCGAGAAGGCCACCAACGCTGACGTCTCGAAGCCCGACTACATCCGTGACACGATGGCGATCATGTTCGAGACGCGCTGCGTCATCCGCCCGACTCAGATTGCGCTGGACTCGCCGCAACTGCAGGCCAATTACTTCGAGTGCTGGCAAGGGCTTACGAAGCGCTTCGATCCGAACCGACCCTGATCGATCGAGCGGACGGAACACAACTTCATGAAGGCAATCAACGAGACTCACGATCCGGCGCTGAAAAGCTGGATCGAGTCGGCCGAGTCACGAGACAGTGACTTCCCGCTGCAGAACCTGCCCCTGGCGGTCTTCCGTCGCAAGGGGAAGGTGGAGGCGTTTCGCGGTGGGGTCGGCATCGGCGACCAGATCCTGGATCTTGGCGCCACGGCAAATACCGGGGTACTGAAGGGGGACGCGGCAATTGCCGCGGCCGCCTGTGGCGCGTCTGAATTGAATAGTTTCATGGCGATGGGTCCGAAGTTCTGGTCGGCCCTTAGACTAGCGCTCTCGCGAGCGCTGCGTGAAGGCGCGGACGCACAGGCCGCGCTGAGCGGCTGCCTGGTTGCGCAGGCCGATTCCGAGTACGACGTCCCCGCGCGCATCGGCGACTTTACCGACTTCTATACTTCGCTCTTCCACGCGACCAACATCGGAGCGCAGTTCCGTCCCGACAACCCGCTCTTGCCCAATTATAAATGGGTGCCGATCGGCTATCACGGACGCAGCTCGTCGATCCGCGTCTCCGGCGACACCTTCCCGCGCCCGATCGGTCAACTCCGAGCCGCTGATGTCGAACAACCCCAGCTCGGTCCGTGCCAGCGCCTTGACTACGAACTCGAACTCGGCATATTCATCGGCACTGGAAACGAACGCGGCCAGCCGATTCCGATCGGCGAGGCCGAGTCGCATGTTTTTGGCGTGTGCTTGCTCAACGACTGGTCGGCGCGCGATATCCAAGCCTGGGAGTATCAGCCGCTTGGGCCCTTCCTGTCGAAGAACTTCGCGTCGACCCTGTCGCCGTGGATCGTGACGATGGAGGCGCTTGCCCCATATCGCGTGCCGTTCTCTCGGCCTGCGGGCGACCCATCGCCCTTGCCATACCTCGACTCTGCGCAGATGCGCGAGAGCGGCGCCTTCGACATCCATCTGGAGGTCTCGCTGGAGACCGCGCACATGCGAAAGCATGGCAGGCCTGCCGTGCGACTTAGCACTACCAGCTATCGCCACGCTTACTGGACGATAGGGCAGATGGTCACCCACCACACCGTCGGCGGCTGCAACCTGCGAGCCGGCGACCTCCTTGGAACCGGCACGCTTTCCGGACCATCGCTCGACCAGGCGGGCGCGCTCATCGAACTTACAACGGGTGGAAAGCGGGCGCTGAGCTTGCCTGATGGCGAGACCCGCACCTATCTGGAGGACGGCGACGCCGTGATCATTCGGGGTCGGTGCGAAAAGCAGGGTGCCGCGCGCATTGGTTTCGGAGAGTGCCGCGGGACGGTGTTGCCCGCGTTGCCGCTTTGGCACCCCTGAGATCTTCGTCGCCATGCAGGGCGCCTCAGACAGCACCTTCGCCTAGTTAGTTAGGTAGTCACCGCCACGCCAGAACGGCGCCAACCGGGTAGGCTGGGCCAGCGGCACGGCGGCCTTCAAGGCAGCGGGAACGAGCCTCATCGCAGCCGAGTAGGCGCATGCGCCGAGCGTGCGCTTCACGCGCGCTCGTGGATATCTGCTCCCCGGTCGAGTTCGACCGCCAATTTTGCCCCTGTCGCATCGACACACGCGCACTCTGGCCGATCGTCCCCTCAGGGCTGGAGCGGCAACCAGCGCCGCCCGCGACGCACGGACGCTGAAAACTGCACCGTATCCGCCGTTGACACGAGGTGCATCGTGTGTTTTATTATGCGTGATACGTTATGCTAAGCGTAATTCTTGGTGGGGGGACGCGATGCGACTGGGAATGGTCATCGACTTGAAGCGATGCATGGGTTGTCAGGGATGCGTCGTTTCCTGTAAGGCAGAACACGGGACGCCGCCCGGGGTCTTCTTCGCGAGGGTCATCAAGAGCGAAGACGGTGTCTACCCGATGCCGAGCAAGATGCTGCTCCCGGTTCTCTGCAACCATTGTGACGATGCGCCTTGCGTAAGTGCCTGTCCGACCGGGGCGAGCCACTACGCCGAGCACGGGATCGTCGATATCGACAAGGACGTTTGCGTCGGGTGCCGTGCCTGCATGGTGGCATGTCCGTACAACAACCGATATTTCAACGACGAACGGCGCAACTATTTCGGCGACGCCGGACCTACGCCATACGAGGTGGCGCGCACCGAGCGTCATCCGGAGGGCGTCGTTATGAAATGCAACTTCTGCCGCGATCGCCTCGCCGAGGGAAAGGATCCCGCCTGCGTGTCGAATTGCGCATCGAAGGCGCGTTTCTTCGGCGACGTGTCCGATCCGGATAGCGAGGTCTCACGCCTGATCAAGGAGCGCGCAGGGTTTACTCTCCATCCCGAGGCGGGAACCGGTCCGAACGTCTACTATCTCGCGCCGTGAGATCGACATGAACGACAAACGCTACGCGCAGCACATTGCCGACCTGCGAAACGTACACCGCCCGCAGCGCGTATGGGGCGAGGGCAAGGGAATCTTGATGGTGGTCGGCCATTTCCTGGTCGGCGTTGCGGGAGGCACCTGGCTAGTGGGCTCGGTCTTCGATGTGACGCCGTCGCTCGTCGTCGCGCTCGTGCTCGGGGCGCTCGGTGCCATTGCACACTTGGCGTTCCTCGGACGCCCGGAACGCGCCTTCAAGATGATGAGACACGTTCGAACCTCATGGATCTCGCGCGGCTTTGTCGGCTTGAGTCTGTTCCTGATAGGCGGCACGGCCTACGTGGTTCTCCAACTCGTTTCCCCAGTTGCGGTCGTGTGGTCGGTGCTGACGACGGTTGCGCAAGCGATCGCCTGGGTCGGTACGCTGACGATCATCGGCTACATGGGCTTTTGCTACACCGCATCCAAGGCGATACCGTTCTGGCATTCGCCACTTCACCCCGCAATCTACATCGCATTCGCATTGCGTGGCGGCATTGCCGTCTTGATGGTCATCGACGCGCTGAACGGCGTCGCGACGGGCGACAGCCTGCTCCATCTGTGGATTGGCGTCACGGCGGTCGTAGTGCTATTCGTCGCGCTGGAGATCCAGGGAGCGTGGTCCAGTCGCAATGTCGCCGCGCGATGGTCCGTGCGCGACATGCTTGCGGGACGCTTGGCATTGTCGTTTTACATTGGGGCGCTGCTCATCGGCCTGGTCGTACCCGCGCTGCTCCTCGGCGTGTACGACAGCTATACGCCGACGGTCCTGGCGTTGGTGGGTCTGGCGTCGATGGCCGGTGATTTCTTCGTGAAGCTCTCGACCGTACGCGCAGGCGTATACCTGCCGCTCGTATCGCCGGCCCGTCGCCAGCGGGCATGATGCGTATCGAAACATCGGATCGCTACGAGGTCGAGCAAGGTAGCATCTATCTGAATGGAATCCAGGCGCTCGTTCGGCTGCCGATCGATCAGATGCGCCTCGATCGCCACCGTGGGTTGCGCACGCGCGCGTTCATCACCGGGTATCCGGGCTCGCCGCTTGGCGGCTATGACATCGGGTTGAATCAGGCGCACTCGACGCTCGAGCGCTACGGCGTGGTCCACCTTCCCGGTCAGAACGAGGAGCTCGCCGCAACATCGTTGATGGGTACACAGATGCTCGACGAGCATCCGCACTCGGAGGTCGACGGTGTCGTGGCGTATTGGTACGGCAAGGGTCCGGGCATCGATCGGTCGGGTGACGCGCTCAAGCACGGAAACTTCGCCGGAACGAGCACACACGGCGCAGTCGTTATTCTGAGTGGCGAGGACCACGAGGCGAAGAGTTCCACCGTCCCCTACCAGCAGGAACTCGCTTTCGAGCACTTCGGCATTCCCGTACTCTATCCGGCGAGCGTGCAGGAATTCATCGAATATGGCTTGCACGCTGCGATGCTCTCTCGCTACAGCGGATGCTGGGTCGCGCTGAAGCTCGTCGGCCCGCTTTGTGACGGCGGTGAAGTCGTTCGAATGCAGCCCGTTGGATCGCATCGATTCGAGTTGCCGCAACTCGAGTTCGAGGGAAAACCGTTTCGAAAAAGCGCCAATTTCCGTTTCTTTCCTGTCTCGAACATCGAAACCGAGCGCCAACTCTACGAGGAGCGCCACGCGGCGGTGCGAGCGTACGCAGCGTCGAACGGATTGAACCGGATCATGGTGCAATCGGCTGCGGATCGAATCGGCATCGTCTCCCCGGGAAAGAGCTTCAACGACACGATGCAGGCCCTCGAGGATCTCGGTTTCGACGAGCCGGCGCTGCGATCGACGGGAATTCGACTGGCGAAGATCGGCCTCGTGCATCCGCTCGATACCACCTTCGTCCGGGAATTCGCGCGAGGGCTGGATACGATCATTGTCGTCGAGGAGAAGCGTGACTACCTCGAGCGCCAGCTCGGACGCGCGTTGTGCGGCATCGCGCCGATACGCTTGTTGGGCAAGCGGGACACGAACGGGCGCGTCCTCTTTCGAACACAGGGGGGGCTGAACACCGATCTCGTTGCGGGCGCCCTTGGCAGTTGGCTGTCTTCCGAAGGGTTGCTGCCCGCGCGCGGAGCCGCGCGTATGGTCGAACTTCGCGAAGCGAGCGCACGCGCGACGTGCGCGCCCGTCGGCCGGCGCACACTGAATTTCTGCTCCGGTTGCCCGCACAACGTCTCCACGCAGCTTGCCCCGGGGCAGGTCGCATGGGGCGCGCCAGGTTGTCACATTATCGCGGCGGTGATGGACAAGCCCGAGCGGCGCATCGAGGCCGTTACGCAGTTCGGAGGCGAAGGGCTTCCCTGGATCGGCCTCGCGCCGTTCTGCGATCGCAGGCATATCGTCCAGAACGTGGGCGACGGTTCGCTGCTGCATTCGAGCTACCAGAACATCCGTTTTGCCGTCTCGGCCGGCGTCAACATCACTTTTCGCATCCTGTACAACGGGGTTATCGCAAACACCGGTGGCCAGATGCCGATCGGTGCACCTTCCGTGCAGGATCTGCTCGAGCGACTCGCGCTCGAAGGCGTTGCGAAGATCGTACTGATTGCCCGCGAACCGTCGCGCTACCGTTCCGGCAGCGTGCCGAAGGGTGTTGTCGTCCGCGGTGTCGAGGCGCTGCAGGAATCGCTCGAGGAACTGGCTGCCATCAAGGGCACCACGATACTTGTGTACGACGGCGAATGTGCGAACGAGCGTCGTCGCCGCCAGAAACGCGGCAAAGTGCCGCCGCCGGCGCGCTTCACCTTCGTGAACGAGGATGTGTGCGAGAACTGCGGTGCGTGCGGGGAACTGACGAACTGCATGTCGTTGCAGAAGACAATGACCGAATTCGGCGTGCGTACGCAGATTCACCAATCTTCGTGCAACCACGACGAAGCGTGTGTGCGGGCCGATTGCCCGTCCTTCGTGACTGTGGAAGTGAGTCCCGGAGCGTTTCCGCGTCGACGTTCGCCAGCGCACATCGATCCGTCGACGATTCCCGAGCCGAAACCGCCTCCTCTCGATCGCCAGTACCGGATTTGTGTTCCAGGGGTGGGCGGCACGGGCGTGCTGACGGCGAACGCGATTCTGGCTACGGCTGCGTCGCTCGACGGGAGCGAGGTCAAGAGCTACGACCAGACCGGCGCTGCGCAAAAATGGGGCGCAGTGTGGTCGTCGCTGATCGTCGCGGCGCCAGGTCATCCGCCGATCACCAACCAGGTCGGCGCAGCGCAGGCCGACCTGTACCTGGCGCTGGATCTCTTCGCTGCCGTCGACCCGAATAACCTGAGCCGGTGCGGGCGCGGAGTGACCGGTGCGGTCGTAAACTCGGGTTTGCTGCCGAGCGGCGAGTTGATTCGCGATTCGCGCAAGGCCGCTCCGGTCGAGACGATGCTCGAGTCGATCCGTGAGGCGGTCGACGAATCGCGCTGCATCGTCGTCGACGCCAGGCGAATCGCTGAAGGCCTGTTCGACGATTACATGATGACGAACATGGTCGTCATCGGCGTTTCGTATCAGGCGGCGCTGTTGCCGATTTCGTCCGAGAATATCGAGGCTGCCATTCGCATGAACGGAGCCCAGGTCGAGCGAAATATCCTGGCGTTCCGTGCCGGGCGATTATGGAAGCACGATCCACGGCTGCTTGCCCCACTGCTGCAACGGCCGTATACGACACTCGCGGATCGCGTAACGGAGAATGAGGTACTCGCGACCGAAGATGAGCGCTCGCGCCTGGATGCACTGATGGGCCCGGTTTCCGATCTTATCGGCGAAGAGTCGAAACTTTTAGCGGACGTGCGCTTGCGTGCGGCAGATCTCGCTCGCTACCAGAACGTTGCGTATGCGCATCGTTATCTGCGTGTCGTCGAAACCGTTGCACGCCGGGAACGCGAGAGCGGCTGCCGTGGGATGCTGGAAGCGACGTCGACGGTGGCGCGCTGCCTCCACAAGCTCATGGCGTACAAGGACGAATACGAAGTTGCTCGTCTGCTCTCGCAGCGGACTTTCGCGAACCGCGTCGCAGGAGTGTTCAGCGGCCCGGTGCGCATCGTGTTCCATCTGCATCCGCCGGCCCTCCGTTCATTCGGGCTGCGAAAGAAAATGGGCGTCAGTTCGTGGTGGTTCGCGCCCGTCCTGAGGGGGCTGGCGAGGTTTCGGTTCCTGCGCGGTACGGCGTTCGATCCGTTCGGGCGTCTGCCGATTCGCCGCGAGGAGCGTGCGCTGCTTGATTGGTACTTGGGGCTCGTGGAGCAGGCGATGCGGCTGCTTGCGCCTGCCTCCCGGTCGACCGTCTGTGAGTTGCTGTCTGTGCCCGAACAGATTCGCGGATACGAGCAGGTCAAGTTGGAGTCGATTGGCGAGGCGCGGGCGCGCGCTCTTTCACTTGTCGAACGCCTGCACGACAAAGCTTCCGAAGGAATAATCGGCATACCAATCTCCGAAGAGTCGTGATGGCTGAACAGAAAGACGATCGAAAAACCGACAAGGGCCAGGCCGGTGTGCAATCGGTCGAGGTTGCGATGCGGATCCTCTCCGTCATAGCGGACGCTTCACACGCGCTGATGCTGCGCGAGATCGTCAAGGCAAGCGGAACGCCGGCGGCCAAGGTGCATCGTTACCTGGTCAGCCTAGTGCGGGCGGGAATGGTCGAGCAAGAGTCGGCCGGTGGCCGCTACGGTCTCGGTTCGCTTGCGCTACGCGTCGGATTGTCTGCGCTTCACCAACTCGACGTCGTGCGAACGGCCAGCGAGGCAATTACCGAACTGCGCGATCGAACGGACACCACCGCGATTCTTTCCGTCTACGGAGCCGCCGGACCGACGATCATCCGCTGGGAGGAGTGCAGCCAGGCGCTAACGATGAACGTGCGCGTCGGCTCGGCGCTCAGCCTGCTCGATTCTGCGACGGGACGGGTATTCGCCGCTTTTCTGCCAAGATCGGTGACCGATGAGCGTTTTTCGGCCGAGATGAAAGGGCGAGATTCGAAAGCGGTCGACGAGATGCTTACGGAAATACGCCAGCGTCGCATGGCACTGGTGCACGGCAGCGAGTTGGTTTCGGTTAACGCGATCGCCGTGCCGGTATTCGACCAGGCGGGCAAGGTCGTTGCCGTGATGGCGCTTCTCGGGCTGGCTCGCAGGTTTTCGGTCTCATGGGACAGTCCTCCGGCAGTCGAACTGCGTAACTCGGGACAACGCGTTTCCGAACGGCTCGGATATCGCGACACGCGCGCTGCGCGTTCCGCCGATCATGAACGCGAACCTGGCGCGGTGGCGCTGCGCCCAGCGGGTTCGACGAAGCGTCGCTCTATCGCGCGCCACAGCGTTTCCGGCGCCTCAACGTGAGGATTGTGGCCGCAGGGTAAGGCGCTGACCGACGAGCCGAGACGTCTCATCTCGTCGCGACTCGCGATCGGGTCGCGTTCCCCGCAAAGCAGAAAAAGCGGAGACCGCGCGGCCGATGCAATTTCCTCGATGTCGGGTTTTCCAAGATCGTAGGCAAGCGGGTCAGCAGCCAGGCGGAAATGCCCATTTTCCTCGACGATTCCAGCGCGTGCAGCGGGTGATTCCGGGCTGATCAGCCCCGCGAGACCCGAAACGCGCAGATATCGCGTCACTGCCTCGGAAAGCTGACCGAAGCGCTTGGGTGGTGTCGCCGCGAACGCTCGTGCCCACGCCAGTTCTTCGTCGCTCCAGCTCGTCTTTACGGCGAAGGCAATGACCTGCTTCGGGCAAATGCCGAAGGCGGTCGAAGCGAGCGCGACGCCGACCAGCCCGCCCATCGAATGCCCCAGGATGAAGATTTCTTCTTCCTTTTCCACAAGTCGTGCAACGTCGGCCGCATGGCCTTCGATCGAGTATCGACCGCAATGTGGCGAGCGTCCATGTCCGCGGAAATCCGGAATCATCCATCGACCGCGCCAACGCGAAGCGAGAACTGCCTTCATCGGCTCCCACACCATCCCATTCGCTCCGAGGCCATGCAGCATCAAGAGCAAAGGTCCCCGGGTGCCACCGGTCTCCCGAAACAGTGCTCGCTTGTCACTCATGTTTGTCTCCCGCAATGTCGTGAAGCGCGAACGCCGATGTGCCTCGAGGCGTTTCTCCCAACCAAGGGTTGACAACGGATACCCGTTGTTGTTACATATAGCGTAATACGTTACGCTAATTGTGAAGCGCCTACAACATGGACGTGCAAGTCAGCTTTATGGGGGTGATCGCTTCAGTCACCGGAACGAAGCAGCTTGCGTTGGCGCTTGACGGTACGCCTACATTGCGAACGCTTATCGACGATCTCGAGCGGCGGTTCGGGACCGACTTCGGTTCGCGCATCTATCGGAGTTCGAAGGAGCCGCGTCAACTGCAGATGCACACCCGGATCTTCATTAACCGAGAGCTCGTCAACGACCGTGCCCTCGACAAGCCGCTTGCGTTGACGCCCGGGTCATCGGAAGTCCTGGTCTACCTGTTGCCCGCGGCATGTGGAGGATGAGGTGAATCCATGAATGCGAAATTGCAAAAGACGGCCCCGCAGCAGATCTGGGAAGACAAATGGATTCCGTCATCGTGCACGATCTGCTACTCCGGTTGCTCCATCTTGGCGCACCGCGTGAACGGCACGATCATCAAGATCGAGGGCAATCCCAAGAGTCCGGCCGGCTATGGGCGCCTGTGCGCGAAGGGCCTGTCCGGAATGATGCTGCTCTACGATCCGAACCGCACGAAAACTCCGCTTCGTCGCACCAATCCGAAAAAAGGTATCGGTATCGATCCTGGATGGGAGCCGATCAGTTGGGACGAGGCGATGGAGGAGATCGTCGAGAAGTTCCGGAAAGTTCACGCCGAGGACCCGCGCCAGCTCGTCGTGCAGGTGACCACAACCATCTCGCCGTCGTCCCTGCTGTTCTTCTCGTTCGGATGGGCGTTCGGAACGCCTAACATGTGGGTGGCAGGTGGCGGGCTGCATTGCGGCAACGGAGCGCACGCGGCCGGCGGAATCACGCATGCGTCGTGGTCTATCGTGCCCGACTTCAAGCACTGTAACTACGCGTTATATTTCGGCGCCTCGAAAGGACACGGCGCGGGCCATGCGGCAACGCCAAACATCACGTTGGCCGCGGACGCGCGCGACCGGGGCATGCGAATGGTCGTCGTCGACCCTATCTGCAACTTTGCAGCTGCGAAAGCCAACGAGTGGGTTCCGATCCGGGTGGGCACCGATGCGGCACTCGCACTCGCAATGGCCAACTGCTTGATCAACGAACTTGGTATCTACGACATTCCGTATCTAAGGGACCACACCAACGGCATCTACCTGACGCGTGCCAATGGCAAGTATTGCCGCGACCCGCAGTCCGGCAAGCCGTTGATCTGGGATACGGCTAGCGATAGCGCCAAACCGTACGACGATCCTGCGGCTCGCACCGCAGCGCTCGAAGGCGAATACACGGTAAGCGGGGAGACCGTGCAGACGGCGTTCCAGCGATTGCGCGACCAACTGCGCAAGCACACGCCGGAGTCGAGCGCGAAAATCACCGGTATATCGGCCGAGACGGTTCGGCGTCTCGCGCGCGAATTCGGCGAGGCGGCACGCGTGGGAAGCACCATCGTCGTCGATGGCGTTACGCTTCCGTACCGCCCCGCATCGGCGATATTCTTTCGCGGTTCGCAGGCACACAAGAACTCCATGTTCAACTGCTTCGCGATCGACCTGTTGAACCACATCGTCGGTGCTGCCGACGTCGTCGGCGGCACTCTTGGCTTCAATCCAGTATGCCATGGGCATCCCGATACCGGCCGTCCGTACTACACGCCGAAGGCCGATCGCGACGGGCTGATGGCCACCGGCGTATGGATGCTTCCGCACGTGCCGTATCCGGTGGCCGAACCGCGACATCCCGACTCGATGGGGCTCACCGAGTTGTTTCCTTTGTCGCACGTATCGCCGCTGATGGTGTCGACCGACCAGGAATTCTGGTGGGAGAAGTTCAAGCTTCCCTACCGCCCGAAGATCATGCTGAATTACGGCGCCAACTCGATCATGAGCGTGGGCAATAAGGAGGCAGCGGCAAAGAGCCTTTCGCAGTATGAGTTCATCGTTTCTTTCGACCTGTTCCTCAACGAGTTCTCCGACTTCGCCGACATCATCCTGCCGGACCTCACCTATCTCGAGGTCCTCGATCCGCGCCCGAACTTCCCCTTCATCTTCGATCATCCCGCAGGCGAAGGAGAGTGGGGTTGGCCGATTCGGCAGCCGGTATCTCCCCCGACCCATGAACGTCGCAGCGCGCGTGATGTAATGCTCGATCTGGCCTACAGGCTCGACCTCGGGCCGGAGATCAACATGGCCGTGAACAGCTATTATGGGCTCGACGGAAAACACATGCTCGACCCCACGGGCCGCTACGACATCGAGCAAATCAGCGATCGCGAGCTCAGACACAAGTTCGGCGAAGAGCGCGGACTCGAGTGGTTCAAGGAGAACGGCGTCCTCACCTGGCCCAAGAAGGTCGAGGAGGTTTACTGGCGCACGTTCGTCGACGTGCGTATTCCGGTCTACCACGAATACCTGATCGAACTCGGCGAGCAGACCGACCGCATCTTCCGCAGCGTCGGCCTCGCGCTCGACAAAGAATACTATAAGCCTGTGCCCGATTGGCTACCGTGCCCGACGCACGAGTGCAAGCACTCCGAGTTCGACCTGATCGCGATCTATTATCGCGATGCGATCCAGGTCAACGGCTTCACGATGGAGAACCCGTGGCTGGACGAACTCGCGCAACTCGATCCCTTCTCTTACCGTATCGCGATCAACACCGGGACGGCAACGAAAAAGGGATTGAAGGATCACGATGCCGTGTGGATCGAGACGGAGACCGGCCGCCGCGTCGCCGGACGAATCAAGCTCACCGAGGGCATCCAGCCTGAAACACTCGGGATAGCGGCGTGTGCGGGGCACTGGACCGAGCATCAACCCGTCGCACAAGGCAAGGGCGTCTTTTTCAACGATCTCATCGAAATCGACTTCGAGCATACGAGTCCGGTTAACCTGAATATGGACGTCTGCACCAAAGTGAAGATCACGCGATGCGACGAAGATTTCGATCGATTGCCTGCATTGCAGCGAACATCGAGGGCCTGTCCATGACGGATTCGTGGTAGCTTGTTGTCTGTAACAACCCGATAACCCAGCCAGATTATATTCTCGGAACGCCGCCGCAGAGCGGCGAATCCACGTGGCACGCGGATAGCCACGCTCTCAATCCAAGGAGGAGACGATGAATACTGTGAATCGCGACGATCGTGCGAGAGAGTCTACGCAATCGTCGACCGTAAAGTCGCGGCGGAAGTTCGTCGGCTATGCGACGCTAGGCGCATTTGCCGCACTCACGGCGGCTGCCGGAGCCAAACGCGCGCAGGCGCAGGACCTGGTTAATCTCAAGCTGTCACATTATCTCCCGCCGGTTCATGGAATCCATACCGACTTTCTCGAGCCGTGGGCCAAGGCACTGAACGAGCGCACCGGGGGAAAGGCCACCGCTCGGGTGTTCCCAGGCAGCTCGCCTTTCGGCAACGTTGCGAACCAGTTCGACCAGGTGCAGGCCGGCGTCGTCGATGCCGCCGTCGGACTTCATGGAATCCCGCGCGGTCGTTTTCCGCGAACCGGTATCGTCGATTTGCCATTCCTCACCGCGAATGCCGACGAAGCAACGCGCATGCTCTGGAAGCTGTATCCAAAGTATCTGAAGGAAGAGTACCCGGGCGTGAAGGTGCTCGCTCTGTTCGCGCACAATGGTGGCCTGATTCACACCCGCGACAAGAAGGTCGAGCGCATGGAAGACCTTCGCGGGTTGCGGGTGCGTTCGCCGAGCCCGGCGGTAAACGAGATGCTCACGTATCTCGGTGCAACGCCTGTCGGCATGGCGCCGGCGCAGGTGTACGAGAACCTGCAAAAAGGAATCATCGACGGTGTCGTGTTCCCATGGGATCCGGTGAAGTCGTTCCGTCTCGACGAACTGCTCCGTTACCACCTCGACGCACGGGCGTATACGGTTTCGTTCTACTTCGTGATGAATCAGGCCAAGTATGACGCGCTGCCGGGCGACGTCCGCAAGGTGGTCGATGAACTGTCCGGCGACAACTTGATCCCGAAGTTCGGTCCATGGTGGGACAAATGGGATGCAGCAGGCCTTGCCGCGGCAAAGGCGCGTGGCAATGTGATCACGCAGCTATCGGAGGCCGACCGTATGCAGTGGCGCGAGACACTCGCGCCGATGATCGAAAGCGAGCTTAAAAAACTCGAAACGGAGGGAGTTTCCAACGCCCGCGAGATCTACCGCGCGATGCAGCAGACAATTGCGTCGCTGCGCTGACGCTGCCGGCTCCGCACCATTGGACATCGGCGCGTATCCAGGACTCGCCAATGAAGATTCCATTTGCAGGCGCGGGCTTTCGATCTTCATATCGGTGTTGCGACCAGGCAATGGTTCTGGCATCGATCTGTTCGGCCGTTTGCCTTGTCGTGGCGATGTGCATCATCGTCGCCGACGTCGCGACACGTCGCAGCATCGATCTCCCGCTTGCCGGAACGATGGACCTCACGCAGCTGTTCGTGATGTCGTGCGCCTTCCTCGCGATGCCTCTTGCATTCCTACGGAACGCACACGTCAGCGTCGAGTTCGTCACCGATAAACTGCCATCGCGCGTCCTCCTGGCCGCGGAGGCGGTAGCCGCGGCGATTGGCTGCGCGTTCATCGTTGCTTGCCTGGTTTGCAGCGTCGAGCAGGCATTGCTGCAGGTAGGCAACGGTGACCGTTCGCAGACGATTGGTATCCCGATTTTCTGGTACTGGGCACCGCTTTTGATTGGCTTCGCTCTCTCTGCGCTCGCGACTCTAATGATCGCGGTCCGAAGCGTTTGGAAGGCGAGCTGCGGTTTCGACCCGTGTGCATCGGTCTGTTCGGCTGCGGCGCAGGAGACGGGGCCATGAGCGGAGCGGCCGCCGGCGCGTTCGGTTTTGTCGCGGTGATCGTGCTCATCATGGCTCGCGTGCCTGTTGCGATCGCGATGGGTGCAGTCGGGGCTGTCGGCCTCGGGCTGCTCAACGGATGGGCGAGCGTTTCGTTCGTGCTCGGCCGGGCTCCCTTCGAATCCGTTTTTCCGGTCGGCCTTTCCGTCGTTCCGCTGTTCGTGATGATGGGAGCATTCGCGTCGTATGGCGGCCTGTCACGTGCGCTATACGGAGCTTCGACTGCTTTTTTCGGTCACTTGCGGGGCGGGTTGGGCATCGCGACTGTGGGCGCCTCGGCGGTATTCGGGGCGGTTTGCGGCTCGAGTATGGCGACCGCCGCGACGATGGGTCGTGTCGCGATGCCGGAGATGCGTCGCTTCGGCTACCAGGATTCGCTTGCGGCAGCGACGATCGCTGCGGGCGGAACGTTGGGAGTGATGATCCCGCCGTCCATTCTGTTGATCGTCTACGGCCTTGCCACAGAGCAATCGATTGGCAAGCTCTTTGCCGCTGGCGTTTTTCCCGGATTGCTAGGCATGCTCCTCTACGCGGCGGCGATATGGATCAAGACCGCCAGATCGCCCGATCTCGCGCCAGCAGCGCGCAGGACAGCCTGGAAGGGGCGGTTGCGCGCAGTGGTCGAGGTCTGGCAGGTTGCGCTGCTGTTCGCGGTCGTACTCGGCGGCATGTATGTCGGCTGGTTTTCGCCGACTGAAGCGGCAGCGGTCGGCGCGGCAGGCGCACTCCTGCTTGCGGCAGTCGGACGCAAGCTAAATCGAACGACGTTGATCGCCGGATTTTCGGAGACAGTACTTACGACGGCGATGATTTTCCTGATCCTGATCGGCGCCGCGGTCTTCAATTACTTCATCGAGGCAAGCGGACTCCCCGACGCGACGATTTCCGCGATCACCGAACTGAACTTGAATCGGTATGCCGTGCTCCTTATGTTGTGCATGATGTTCATCGTGCTGGGCTGTCTGATGGACAGCCTTTCGATGATCATGCTGACGATCGCGGGTGTCTTTCCGCTGGTAACCTCGCTCGGCTTCGATCCGATCTGGTTCGGCATCATGCTGGTCACCTTGGCCGAGATCGGAATGATTACGCCTCCTGTTGGAATGAACCTCTTCGTGCTGCAGGGCGTCGTGCCCGGCTTGAAAATGGACGTGATGATCCGCGGCATAACGCCATTTGTCGTCGCTGACCTTGTTCGCCTGATTCTATTGGTTGCTTTCCCCGCCATCGCGCTGTGGCTTCCCTCGGGCATCAACTGACTGTCCGGTCCGGTTCGGTCCCTTCCCTGCGACGGCCACCGTCTTGGGCTACGTCGCGTAATCGATTATTTGCGAATCGGAGCCTGGGACCCTGGTGCATCGCAGTGCAGCAGCGTTTCCAACCGAGGAGAAGCTACCCCAGCCGCTCGATCAGCGCCATCGCGGCGGCCGGATTGCGCGCCTTGCAGCCGCTGATCACGTAGAGATAGACGTCGCGCGGGGTCGCTGGCTGCGACTGTGCGCCCGATGCGCCGCCAGGGGTGACGATGTCCAGCCCTTCCGGCGTCGCACCCGAGGCCCACGCCTGCGCGCACGCGGCCCAGCGATCGAGATCGCTCGCGGGGTAGCCGGCCGGCTCGTCCTCCCGCGTGCCCATGATGCGAACGTAGACGAAGGACGCGGTCGGATCGGCGATCTGCGGATGCTCGCTGTCGCCGGCGACGACGATCGCCGTGTCGTGCGCTTTCGCCGACGCGACGAACTGCGCGTTGCGAAAGCTGTCGTGCCGAACCTCGACGGCGTGGCGCAACGGGCGTCCGTCGGCGGAGGCGGGCAGCAGTTGCAGGAATTCCTCGAAATCGGCCGCGTCGAAGCTGCGGCTCGTCGGGAATTGCCAGTTGATCGGCCCGAGCTTTTCCTTCAGCTCGAGCACGCCGCTGGCCAGGAATCGTTCGATCGACTCGTCCGCTTCGGCGAGCCGCGTGCGATGCGTGGCGAAGCGTGGTGCCTTGACGGCGAAGACGAAGTCGTCGGGCGTCTCGTCGCGCCACTTCGCGAAGCTCGCCGGCTTCTGCGTACGGTAGAACGTGCCGTTGATCTCGATCGAGCCGAGTCGGCGGCTCGCGTACTCGAGTTCGCGCTTTGTCGGGTGCTTTTCCGGATAGAAAGCGCCGCGCCATGGCGCGTAGACCCAGCCGCCGATGCCGATCCGGATCGCGCCCGCAGCGCCGTTCTGCATGCTGCCTTCCTTCGAGGAGTCGCGTCCATTGTCGCGGAGATTCCGCCGGCGTCGTCCGCAAGCGTACCGTCCCGTCATCGTATCCGGTGCCGCGCTCGGTGCGGCGCGAGCAACGAGCTCGGGAAAATCGGCCCCGCGACTCCGGTATCGTGTCGTGCGATGACTTCTCCCCGCTCCCTTCTGTCGTGGGTCCTCGTCAAGCTCTGGTCGGTTGCCGTGGTGTTCGCCATTCTCTGGGTCGGGGCGGTGGGCGTGGCGAAGTACCGGGAGCTCGAGAGGTCCGACCGGACCGTCGGCGCGCTCGCGTCGATCCTGGGAGCCGTCGAAGGGACGGCAGCCACGCTCGGTGCCGAGGCGCAGGCCCGCGTCGACGCGTTGGACCGCGCCGGGCGGGAGGCGCTCACCAGGCGAATGCAGGTTTGCGACGAGGAGATCGCGCAGCTGCGCGAGAGACTTCCGTCGAAGCTGCAACGGGCGAGCGCCGTCGCAAGGGGCGACGCCGATGCGATCTGGCAATGGGTCGGCGACGAACTCGCGATCGAGGCGAGGCGGAAAGAGCGCGAAACGATTGCGCGGATCCTCGACTACCGGTCCAGGATCGACGAATACGAGAAGCAGATGCGCGACGGACCGGCCGAAGTGGAACGCCTTCGCTCGAAGCACCTTGCGGCATCGGAGCAGGACGCGCGGCTCGAGCGCCAGATCGAGCAACTCCTCGAAGATCATCCGTTCCGGGCGCGCGTTTTCGGTACCGCCCAGAACGCGAAGCTGAGGCGCTTGCGAACCGAGCGTGAAGAATGGGCGGGACAGGCGAGTTCGTCGAAGGCGAAGCACGATGCGCTCGCCACGTTCCTGGCGTCGCTCGAAAAACCCGATGATCCGGGCACGCAGCTGCAGAAACCGGCGGTGGATTCCGTCGTCGAAGCGCTTCGCCGTGAGCGGGACGAACTCCAGACCAGACTCGGCCAGGACTGGTTATGGCGCGTCAAACATGTCGAGTTCGACGCGACCGGCCTGGCAACGACGGCCGCGATCATCGTGGCGGTTGCAACCGCGACGCCCTTCGGCATCAAGCTCGTGCTGTTCTACGTGTTCGCGCCGATCGCCACCCGGCGCTCGGCCGTCGCCCTTCTTCCGGACAGCGGTGGCGAAATACGGAACGGCTGCACCGGCGTCGAGTCCGCGTCGACCGCAGCCTCGTCGGTTTCCTGCGCAGTGACGATCGATTCCTCGAACGAACTGCTGGTCCATCCCGAGTACCTGCAAAGCCTGCCGCACGCCTGCGACACCCGCACGCAGTGGATCCTCGGCAGCGGCATTCCGCTGAGCAGCATCGCTGCAGGCCTCTACGCGCTCACCCGCATTCGGGCCGAGAGCCCGCAGATCGTTGTCGTGTCCTCGACGCGCGATCCGCTGAGCGAGGTGTCGTTGCTGACGATTCCCGGGGAGTCGTCCGCGGTGCTGCTGCCGCGATACATCGTCGGCGTCCTGCAGCTTCGCGATGCACCGCTGCGCATCACGCGCCATTGGCGCCTCTTCAGCCTGCATGCCTGGCTTACGTTGCAGTTGCGCTATCTCGTGTTCCACGGACCGGTCACCGTGGTGGTCAAGGGTTGCCGCGGCGTGCGGGTCGAGGCAGCGCAGGCCGGGCGCAGCCTGAATCCGGCTGCGACCGTCGGATTCAGCGCCAACCTGCGTTACGCGAGCCGGCGCTGCGAGACCTTGTTCGCCTACCTGAGCGCACGACAACCGCTGCTCAACGACAGCTTCGCCGGCGGCGACGGCTACTACATCTACCAGGAGACGCCGTATCGGCGTCGCGGCGGCATCTTCGGCCGCGGCCTCGAGGGCCTCGTCGACGCCGCGCTGAAGCCGCTGGGCATCTGAGAACGCGCGGAGCCGGTTCGTGAGCGCCTGGCGACGGCGCCGCGCGCGAGTTGAAGGAATCCGCGCGACCCCTCAGAATCGCTGCGCATGAAACTGCGCAACATTGCCGCCGCTTCTTTCGTCGCACTGGTCGCCGTCGGTACCGCCGGCTGGTTGAGCCTCGACAAGGAGACGCGCGGCCTGCTGGCGACCTTTCCGACCAATCGCGACCTGCTGTTCTGGACGCAGCCGCAGCGCGATGCGGCGTTTCGCGCACTCGATCGACTGCCGGTCCTGGCGAAGGCACGCGACGTACCGGCCGGGGGCGAGGTACTGCCGCTGCCACCGGGACCGCCACTGAAGCTCGCCGTCGATGTAGACGACTACATGGCCGGCCAGCGCAGCGCAGCGCTGCTCGTCGTGCACGACGGCAAGCTGCGCCTCGAGCGCTACGGGCTCGATTTCGACGCGCGCGGTCGCTGGACGAGCTTTTCCGTGGCGAAGTCGATCACCTCCATCCTGGTGGGTGCCGCGCTCCGCGACGGCTACATCCGCAGCATGGACGACAAGGTCAGCGACTACATCCCCGAGATGAAGGGCTCGGCCTACGACGCAGTGAGCCTCCGGCAGTTGCTGACGATGACTTCGGGCGTGCGCTGGAACGAGGACTACGCCGATCCCGGGTCGGACGTCGCTCGCTTCAACAATCACGAGCCCGAAGAGGGCGTCGATGCGCTGGTGAGTTACCTGCGCCGGTTGCCGCGTGAAGTGCCCGCCGGCACGCGCTGGCACTACAGCACCGGGGAGACGAATCTCGTCGGTATTCTTCTGGGGCGCGCGATCGGCAAGCCGCTCGCCGAGTACCTGTCGGAGAAGATCTGGAAGCCGGCCGGCATGGAGCAGCAGGCCACGTGGATCCTCAGCCGCTCCGGAAACGAGATCAGCGGTTGCTGCATCCAGGCAGCCCCGCGCGACTACGCGCGCTTCGGAGTTTTCGTGCTCAACGGCGCGCGCGTCGACGGGCAGAGCATCGTTCCCGACGGCTGGCTGGCCGAAGCGACCAGCGCGCGAACGGAGATCGACGTGCCGGGCAGGGGCTACGGCTACCAGTGGTGGACATTCGCCGACGGCAGCTTCGCCGCACGCGGGATCTTCGGGCAGGGCATCTTCGTCGACCCGAAGCGTCGCATCGTGATCGTATCGAACGCGAACTGGAAAGGCGGCGCACGCGACCCGGTGGCGATGCAGGCGCGCGACGACTTCTATCGTGCCGTCCAGCAGGCGATCGACGCCGAGGCCCGTCCATGACCGGAGCCGTCCGCGCTTCCGCGGACGGCGTTCGACAATGAAACCGCCGCCGCGCGCCTCCAACCAGTCTCCCAGGGAGCCGAAGCTCTCTCGCACCCATCCTCCCGACGACCTCTCTACGATGGACTGGCAGCGCGCGCTGCGCCGTCAGTTCGGACGCGATCAGGACTTCGAACTGGAAAATCTGGGCGACCAGCCATTCTTTTCCGAGTTCCGCGTCGTCAATCCGCAGTCGAAGTCCCGTTATCGCGTGGCCATACGAGGCATCGAAGCCGGCGACAATTTCTGTACCTGTCCCGACTACGCGACCAACGAGCTGGGTACCTGCAAGCACATCGAGTTCGTTCTCGCCCGGCTCGCGAAGAAGCGCGGCGCAAAGACCGCCTTCACCCGAGGATGGCAACCGTCGTTTTCCGAGGTCTACCTGCGCAACGACGGGGTGCGCATGGTGCACTTCCGTGCCGGGTCGGACTGTCCGACCGGGGTCAGGACGGAAGCGGCGAAGATCTTCGACGCGTCGCGTAGCCACGTCCTCCCCGAGGAGCACTTCGGCGATCTGGGGCACTTCCTTGCCCGGGTTGCGAAAAGCGGTCACGAGTTGCGCGCCTACGACGACGCGCTCGACTTCATCGCCGGCCGGCGCGATGCCGCGCGCCGGGCGGAGGCGCTCGACAGGCTGTTCCCGCGCGGCGCCTTCGACAGCAGGCTCGCGCAACTCCTGAAGGCGCCGCTATATCCGTATCAAGCCGAGGGCGCGCTCTTCGCGGTACGCGCCGGCCGCGCGCTGATCGGCGATGAGATGGGCCTGGGCAAGACGATCCAGGCCATTGCCGCGATCGAGATACTGGCACGCCATTTCGGCGTCTCGCGCGTGCTCGTGGTGTGCCCGACATCGCTGAAGTACCAGTGGCAGAGCGAAGTTCGCCGCTTTTCGGGCCGGGAGGCACGCGTGATGGTCGGCGGCCGCGTACAGCGGCAGAAGGATTTCGCCACCGACGATTTCTGCAAGATCACCAACTACGAGAAGCTGAAGCCCGATCTCGATCTGATCGCGGCGTGGGCACCCGAGCTGGTGATCGTCGACGAGGCGCAGCGCATAAAGAACTGGAACACGATCGCCGCCCGGGCGCTGAAGCGCATCGACAGCTCGTACGCCCTGGTGCTGACCGGCACGCCGCTCGAGAACAGGCTCGAGGAGCTGATCTCGATCGCGCAGTTCGTCGACCAGCACCGGCTCGGACCCACCTGGAAGCTGCTGCACGAGCACCAGGTACAGGACGAGTCCGGTCGCGTCACCGGCTACACGGGGCTGGAGAAAATCGGCCAGACGCTCGCGCCGATCATGATCCGCCGCCGACGCTCCGAGGTTCTCGCACAGCTGCCCGGCCGCACCGATCAGAACCTGTTGGTGCCGATGACCGAGATGCAGATGGTGCATCACCAGGAGAACGCCGACACGGTCGCGCAGATCGTCGCGCGCTGGCGACGGACGAAATTCCTCTCCGACAAGGATCAGCGGCGGCTCACCTGCGCACTGCAGAACATGCGCATGTCGTGCAACAGCACGTATCTGCTGGACCGGGAAACCGACCACGGCGTCAAGGCCGACGAGTTGGCGGCGCTGCTCGACGGCGTCTTCGTGCAGCAGGGTGCGAAGGCGGTCGTGTTCAGCCAGTGGACACGCACCCACGACATCGTCATTCGCCGGCTGGAGGATCGCGGCATCGGCTACGTGAGCTTTCACGGCGGCGTGCCTTCGGACAAGCGCCCCGCGCTGGTCGAACGCTTTCGCACCGATCCGGACTGCCGCGTCTTCCTGTCCACGGACGCAGGTGCGGCAGGGCTGAACCTGCAGCACGCCTCGACGCTGGTGAACATGGACCTCCCGTGGAACCCGGCGCTGCTGGAGCAGCGCATCGGTCGCATTCACCGCATGGGTCAGAAGCGTCCGGTGCAGGTCGTCAATTTCGTGGCCAAGGGCACGATCGAGGAGGGAATGCTCTCGGTACTCGCCTTCAAGCGCTCGCTTTCGGCCGGCATTCTCGATGGCGGCGAAAGCGAGATCTCGCTCGGCGGTTCCCGACTGAGCCGCTTCATGAAAGACGTCGAGATCGTCACCGGTCGCATGGGCGAGGGCGAGGCGATGGCGTCGTCCGAAGAGGCGGCGAGCGTCGCCGGCGCGCCGCGGGAACCGCAGGTCGAGGACGAGGACGCTCAAGGGCCCGCCAAGGTCGGCGGCGTCGAGTCCTCGGGAGGCACACGCGCACGCACCCCGGATGCGGCCGCATCCGCGGCGCTGCCGGAAGCAGACGCCGATCCCTGGGGCGTGCTGCTGCAGGCCGGCGTGCAGCTGGCATCGGCGTTGCGCGCTGCAGGCGATACCGAGTCGGCTTTGCATCCGTGGCTCGAGCGCGATCCTGCGACGGGTGCGCGAAGCCTGAAATTGCCGTTGCCGTCGCCGCAGACGACGCGGCGGCTCGCCGACGCCCTCTCGGCGATCGCGGATTCGCTGCGTGCAACGAGGACAGGCGAGTGAGCGCAGGCGGAATCCGGCCCGATCGTCATGATTCGTTTCGCCCGCCAACAGTGGATCAGCGGCGCGCTCCATGAGTCATCCGACGCGCGCGCCCGCCTCGCGCTCGAGCAGCGCCCGCTTGCGTTCGACGCCCCAGCGATAGCCCGAGAGGTCCCGATCGCGCCGCACCACCCGATGGCACGGAATCGCCACCGCGATGCGATTCGCTGCGCACGCCTGTCCGACGGCGCGCACGGCGCGAGGCGCGCCGATCCGCTCCGCGATCTGCGCATAGGTGAGCGTCTCGCCCGGCGGAATCGCGCGCAACGCCTGCCACACGCGTTGCTGGAACGCCGTGCCGCGCACATCGAGCGGCAGGTCGAGTCCGAGTCGCGGCGCCTCGACGAAGCCGATCACCTGCGCGACCGTGCGCTCGAAGCCGGCATCGCCGCCGAGCAGATGCGCAAGCGGGAACTGGTCCTGCAGTTCGCGCACGAGCGCCTCCGGATCGTCGCCCAGCAGGATCGCGCACACGCCACGCGTCGTCTGCGCGACTGCGATCGCGCCGAGCGAGCACTGTCCCACGGCGAAGCGGATCTCGGTGTTGCGGCCGCCTTCGCGCCAGGTGCTCGGCGGCATCCCCAGCATGGCGTCGGATGCCTCGTACAGGCGGCTGCTCGACCCGAAGCCGGCGCGGTACATCGCTTCGGTGATCGTCGCAGTCTCGCCCAGCGCACTGCGCAGGCGGCGCGCTCGATGCGCGATGGCGTAGGCCCTCGGCGTCAGTCCCACCGTCGCCTTGAAAGCGCGATGGAAGTGATGGGGACTCATTCCCGCTTGCGCGGCGAGCAAGGCGAGGTCGGGAACGGTGTCGGCCGTTTCGATGCGCCGGCACGCCTCGGCGACCCATGCGGCACGCTGCGCCTTCGACGCGGTGCGCCGGCGACGATCGACGCCCGGCGGCAGAGGCAGCGCAGTGTCGGCACCGGGCGTCGCGGGGTGCGGCGGGAGCAGGGCCGCGTTCATCGTCGGTTCCATGATTCTTCCTTCCATGCAGCGACGATAGAGGGCATCGTGCGCCGGCGCACTCCGATTCTTGCGGTGGGTCGCACCTCGCGTGAGGTGCTGCACGACGGATTGTGATAGATCGTTGCATTCATAATCGACTTCCGCACCGACTCGACGAAAGATCGTCGAAGCATACGGCAACCGGTCGTCGACGGGCGGGTGCTAGCATCGGCTGGAGATGCCTTCCTTTTCCGTATTCGACACCGCGATCGGACGCTGCGCGATCGCCTGGAACGCGAAGGCAATCGTGCGCCTGCAACTGCCCGAAGCGAGCGACGCTCTGACCTGCGCACGCCTGCTTCGCTACCTGCCCGACGCCACCCGGGACGAACCGCCGGCCTTCGTGCGTCAGGCGATCGAGCGCATTCGCACGCTGCTCGCCGGTGCCCACGACGACCTTGCCGACCTTCCCCTCGACCTGGAAGGGGTGCCGGCGTTTCATCGGCGTGTCTACGAGTTCGTCCGTGCTGTCGGCCCCGGACACACGATCACCTACGGCGAAATCGCGGCGCATCTCGGAGAGCCGGGCGCTGCGCGGGCAGTAGGCCAGGCACTCGGGGAGAACCCTTTTGCGCCCGTCGTGCCCTGCCATCGCGTGCTGGCCGCGGGAGGACGCCCGGGCGGCTTTTCCGCAGCGGGCGGTGTCACCACGAAACTGCGCATGCTCGAGATCGAAAAAGCATGCATCGGCGACACCCCCGGGCTCTTCGACGCCGCCGAGGATCGAACGGCTCGCGGACAGCGTCGCGCACCTGCCGCGAAAGCCGATGATTTCGGCCCGATCGACGAGTCGATGATGCACCTGGCGCTCGAACAGGCGCGCCTGGCAGCAGAGAAAGGCGAAGTGCCGGTCGGCGCCGTCGTCGCGCGCGACGGCGTTGTGCTCGGCGCGGGCTTCAACCAGCCGATCGGCGCCCGCGATCCCAGCGCGCACGCCGAGATCGTCGCGATGCGGGCCGCCTCGGCGGCGCTCGGCAACTACCGGCTGGCCGGTTGCGATCTGTACGTGACCCTCGAGCCGTGCGCAATGTGCGCGGGTGCGATCCAGCACGCGCGCATCGCCCGGGTCGTGTTCGGCACATCCGACCCGAAGACGGGCGCCTGCGGCAGCGTAGTCGACCTGTTCGCCGACGCGCGCCTGAACCACCACGCACGTGTGCGCGGCGGCGTGATGGCCGAGGCCTGCGGCGCGATGCTGTCGACCTTCTTCGCCGAGCGCCGGCGCCGCTGAGCCGACCCCTCCCCGGGTTCCCCCCTTGCTGCCTCGAAGGTTCGTGGGCGGCCCGTGCGGTGCGCCCGGCTTCATTCGAGGAGGAACGATCCATGGCACGCAATCCGTACAGCAACGGACGCCGCGATTCCGACGCGCGCCCGCGCGCCACCGCGCAGCAGTCAGCCTACCCGGGCGAAGACACCGGCGATCTCGACGAGGGCCGCTTCCGGACGCATCCGATGCAACGCGCCGGCAGCGGCTTCGCGCAGTCGGCCCAGCAGCCGAGGGGATCGCGCTACGGCTCGCAGGAATCCTGGCAGCGCGAACGGGACGAGCGACGCGACGAGAACCGATATGCAACCGGATACGCGACGGACTACCCGGCCGCACGCGGCTACGACTCACCCCCGCGATTTGCGATGCAACATCGCAGCCGAAACCGCGGACCGCGCAACTGGCAGCGCTCGGACGAGCGCATCCGCGAGGACGTCTGCGAACGACTCGCCGCGCTCGACGACGTGGACGTCTCCGACGTCAGTGTGTCGGTAGAGCAGGGTACGGTCAGGCTGACCGGCAGCGTGGTCCAACGCAGCGACAAGCATCGGATCGAGGATGTCGCCGACGACAGCGCCGGCGTGCGCGACGTCGACAACCAGATTCGCGTGCGTCGCGACGAGGCGCAAGGCTCGCGCGGTTTCTGGGGTCAACTGTTCGGCTTCGAGTCGGGGACGAAGGCGCGCGACGTGATGACGCGAGAACCGATCACGGTGTCGCCGAACGACAGCGTGCAACGCGCCGCGCAGATCATGAAGGACGCCGACATCGGCTCGGTTCCGGTGTGCGACGGACAACGCCTGCAGGGCATGGTCACCGACCGCGACATCGCGCTGCGCGTCGTCGCCGACGGACTGCCGGTCGACGCGACGAAGGCGTCGCAGGCGATGACCGCCGAGGTGTTCTGGTGCTACGAGGACGACGACGTCGCCGACGTGCTCGACAAGATGGGCGACCGGCAGGTGCGCCGCATACCCGTCGTCGATCGCGACCACAGGCTGACCGGCATCATCTCGCTGGGCGACATGGCGGTGCAGCGCTCGGGCGACGAAGTGCAGGATGCGCTCGAGGAGATCTCCACCCCGTCCGCGGGTGCGACGGTCACCGGAACGAACCCTGCCTCGACCGCTTCACCGGGATCGCCGCGTCACTGAACAGGCGCCGACAGCGCCAGTCCGCGGCGGAACCGCGGCGGCCTTCGCGCTCGCACACGAAAGAAGCCCGGGCAACGGCCGGGCTTCTTTCCGATCGGAGCCGGCGACTACTGGATTTTCGCCTTCGCGCGCAGATCCTGCTGCAACTGCTGCACGCGCTTGCGCTCGAGCTCCTGCTGGATCTGCGGACGGACCTGTTCGAGCGGCGGCGCCTTCGCCTCGCGTATATCGTCGAGCCGGATGACGTGCCAGCCGAACTGCGACTTCACCGGCGTCTCGGTGTACTTGCCCTTGTCGAGCTTGACCATCGCGTCGGAGAACTCCTTCACGAAGGTGCCGGGCGTGTTCCAGTCGAGATCGCCGCCGCTCTGCGCCGAGCCCGGGTCCTTCGACTTCTTCGCCAGCTCCTCGAACTTCGCGCCCTTCTTCAGCTGCGCGATGATCGCCTTCGCTTCGTCCTCGGTTTCGACGAGGATATGACTCGGCCGGTATTCCTTCTCGGCACCTTGGGCGGCGACCCGGTCGTATTCGGCCTGGATCTCCGCGTCCGTGATCGGGTGCGTCTTCAGGTAATCGCGGATCGTCGCGCGAATCAGGATCTCCTGGCGCGTGTTCTCCAGCTGCCGCTGCACGTCGGCGCTGCGCGCCAGCCCCTTCTTCTCGGCCTCCTGGACGAAGAGTTCGCGCGCGATCAGCTCGTCGCGCACGGCCGCGCGCAGCTCGGGCGTGTCGGGGCGCCCCTGTGCAGCGAGCACCTGGACGAATTCGTCGACCTTTTCCTTGGGAATCGGCTTGTTGTTGACGACGGCGGCGTTCTGCGCAAAGGCGAACGAAGCGATCGGAAGCAGCGCGAGCGCTGCGGTCCGCGCAAGACGCAGCGAACGGTTCCGGTGCGGCATGAGGGATCCTCGTACAGGCATGAAGGCGATGCGCAGGACTGCGCGGATCGGCGGGACGGCCGCGGAAAGGCGGCTCAGGCTCGTGCGGAAGTACCGGCGGGTCTTTCGATGGGCGTGAGGGCTTCGATCGCCAGCGCGTGAATGCGCTGCGGCATCCAGTCGTGCACGGCATCATACACGAGGCGATGGCGCAGCACGGTGCGCAATCCGTCGAAGCGCTCGCTGACGATCCGGACGTGGAAGTGCCCGGCACCACCCGCCGCTCCCGCGTGCCCGACATGAAGGCCGCTGTCGTCGCGCAACTCGATCTGCGCGCCCGGAAACGCATTGGACAGGCGCTCGTGGAGCTCGGCGAGCGTCGGACGCGTCACTGGCTTTCCTCCTGCACGTGGCGACCGACGTACAACGCCTGCACGAGCACGAAGGCGAGCGTCAGCCCCGTCGTGCCGAACAGCTTGAACTCGACCCAGGTTTCGGTCGGGAACCGGTAGGCGACGAACAGGTTCAACGCCGCCATCGCGAGGAAGAACGCCACCCAGACGGCGTTCAGCCGCGACCAGACCGCATCGGGCAGCGCGATCTTGCCGCCCATTGCCGCGCGGATCAGGTTGCGACGGAACGCGAACTGCGCGCCGGCCAGGACCAGCGCGAACAGGCCGTACAGCACCGTGGGCTTCCACTTGATGAAGGTCTCGTCCTGCAGCACCAGCGTGAGGCCGCCGAACAGGACGATGATCGCCAGGCTCGTCCACTGCATCGCTTCGACCCGCTTGCGTCGCGCGAGGAGCCAGCCGATCTGCCCGATGCTCGCGACGATCGCCACACCGGTGGCTACGTAGATGTCGGCGACCTTGTACGCGACGAAGAACAGGACGACGGGAAACAGGTCGAAGAGCAGTTTCATCGGCTCAGTATATGATCGCGGATTCGCTGGAGGTATCGATGGCCGAACGTACCCGAAATCGCCGCAACACGCTCGAGCGGCGCTGCCTTCCCAAGTCGCTCAAGCGGCTCTTCAACGGCTCGAAGCGCCCGATTTTCCGCATGCTCGAGAAGGTCAAGCGCAGCTGAGAACGTGTGAACCAATCGTCCATGCCCGTCTCGCGCGCCAGGAAGCGCCCGCTCTTCGTTGCAAATGCTCGCCATATCTACCGATATGGCTGCGCTTTGCGCCTCGATCGGACGCTTCCTGGCGCGCTTTCCGGTCACGGCCGATTGGTTCACACGTTCTGAGTCTTTTCCCGAAGGGGCCGGATGCGTTCACTTCGCACCGGCCGGCCGGTCCCCGCCCGGCTCCTGCTGCGCCCCGGGCTCGAAGCGCAGCGACGCGGAATTGATGCAGTAGCGCAGGCCGGTAGGCGGCGGTCCGTCTTCGAAGACGTGTCCGAGGTGCGCATCGCAGGCCGCGCACAGGACCTCGACGCGGCGCATTCCATGGCTCGTGTCGACGCGCTGCGCCAGGTTCGCTTCGTCGATCGGCGCCCACCAGCTGGGCCATCCGCTGCCCGATTCGTATTTCCGTTCCGACGCGAACAGCGGCGTGCCGCAGCACACGCAGACGTAGCGTCCCGCCTCGTGGTGGTCATGGTAGCGCCCGGTGAAAGCGCGCTCGGTCGAGCCGCGTCGCGCGATCGCGTATTCCTCGGGCGACAGTTCGGCGCGCCATTGCTCGTCGGTCTTCTCGACGCGGCGCGGTGCTTCGGGGTTCGGACTCCTCATCGGGGACTGGCCTCCGGCCTGGATTGCTCGTCGATCGAAGCATTCTAGGACGGCGGCCGCCCAGGCCCCGGGCGGAGCCCGTCGAACGCGCGTGCCGGGTTTCGTGGCGGGCGGCGCCGGGCACGAAACACTGCACTAGAATTCCCCTGAACCGGCGCAAACCGGAACAACGAGGATCAGGAGAAGGGGACATGCAAGGCTTGATGATGGACATGCCGCTGCTCGTGTCGGGCATCCTGCAGCATGCGGCGCGTCACTTCGGCGACACGGAAGTCGTGTCGCGACGCGTCGAGGGCGACCTGCACCGCTATACCTACGCCGACTGCGAGCGACGCGCTCGCAGGCTTGCCGATGCGTTCGTGCGCAACGGGGTGGGCATCGGCGACCGGGTCGCGACGCTCGCCTGGAACGGGTACCGGCACCTCGAGCTCTACTACGCAGTGGGCGGCATGGGCGCCGTCATCCACACGCTGAATCCGCGGCTGCATCCGCAGCAGATCGCCTGGATCATCAACCACGCCGGCGACGTGCACCTGGCCTTCGATCTCACGTTCCTGCCGATCGTCGAGGCGATCGCCGAGCACTGCCCGAACGTGAAGAGCTGGATCGCGATGTGCGACGTCGATCGACAGCCGAAGTCCGACAAGCTCGCGAACCTGGTCAACTACGAGAGCTTCCTCGGGCAAGGCAACGAGGACTTCGAATGGCCGCAGATCGACGAGCGCACCGCGGTCGGCCTGTGCTACACGTCGGGTACGACCGGCAACCCGAAGGGCGCGATGTACACGCACCGCTCCACGGTGCTGCACGCCTACGGGTCGGCGCTGCCCGACGCGATGGGGGCGTCGTCGCGCGACTCGATCCTGCCGGTCGTGCCGATGTTCCACGTCAACGCGTGGGGCATTCCGTACTCGGCGCCGCTGGTCGGCGCCAAGCTCGTCTTCCCCGGGGCGCAGCTCGACGGCAAGTCGCTCTACGAGTTGTTCGAGGCCGAGGGCGTCACCTATTCGGCCGGCGTGCCCACCGTCTGGCTCGGACTGCTGCAGCACATGAAGCAGGCGGGCGCGAAGTTCTCGACGTTGCAGCGCACGGTGATCGGCGGTTCGGCGTGCCCGCCCGCGATGATCCGCACCTTCCGCGAGGAGTACGGCGTCGAGGTCATCCACGCCTGGGGCATGACCGAGATGTCCCCGCTGGGCACGCTCTGCAAGCTGCAGAACAAGCACCTGAAGCTGCCCGAGGCGGCGCAGCAGAAGCTGCTCGAGAAGCAGGGCCACGTGATCTTCGGCGTCGACATGAAGATCGTCGACGACGCGGACAACGACCTGCCGTGGGACGGCAAGACCTTCGGCAACCTGATGGTGCGCGGCCCGTGGGTCGTCAAGGAATACTTCCGCGGCGAGGGCGGCGATCCGCTGCACTACGACGCCGACGGCCGCGGCTGGTTCCCCACGGGCGACGTCGCGACGATCGACGCCGACGGCTACATGCAGATCACCGATCGCAGCAAGGACGTCATCAAGTCGGGCGGCGAATGGATCAGCTCGATCGAGCTGGAGAACCTCGCCCTCGCGCATCCGGCCGTGGCCAATGCCGCCGTCATCGGCGTAGCGCATCCGAAGTGGGACGAGCGCCCGTTGCTCGTCGTCGTGAAGAAGCCCGACGCGCAGGTCACGCGCGACGAGTTGATCGCGTATTACGAGGGCAAGATCGCGAAGTGGTGGACGCCCGACGACGTGCAGTTCGTCGAGCAGATCCCGCTGGGGGCCACCGGCAAGGTCCTGAAGACGAAGCTGCGCGAGCAGTTCGCCGACTACCGGCTGCCGGAGACGGCCTGACGCGTCGGGCGATCGCCGACGTCGCGCGTACGCGAAGAATCAGGAGAACCAGCGCAGCACGGCGGCGCCGGCAAGGGCGGTCGCGCCGAGCCCGGCGAGCGTGCGCCAGCTGCGGTCGTGCGCGCGTGCGCTCCAGCGCGCGCCGCGCGCGAGCAGCAGCGCCGACAGCGCCAACCCGCCGACGGCGCACGACACCTTGACCACGAGGGCCGCCTGCGCGGTCGCGCCCAGGTCGGGCAACACGCCGTAATAGTGCAGGCTCGTCAGCCCGAAGGAGATGCCGCTGGCGATCTGCAGGGCCCACGCGACGACGACGAGCCCGGCGAGCGTGCGGTCGCCGATCGAGGCGTCGGCCGGCCGCAATGCGACGATCGGCGCCGCGGTGACGGCGACCGCACCGAAATTGTGGACGAGTTGCACGAGCGCGTAGGCCAGGTTTTCCATGTGCGACGCCGCGGAGTCGGTGGCCGGGACGGTTCACCCGCCCGTCGTTCGGCCGCCTGTCACTCGACGGCGACCTTCACGCACTGCTCGACGCCGATCGGCGTGTGCGCCTTGTTGACGATCTTCACGCACAACTGGTGCGTCCCCGGCGCGAGCGTTTCGAGCGTGTAGCTGCCCTTGCGCTGGCGCAGGATGCCGACCTCCTTGCCGTCGACGTAGACGTGCACGTGATCGCCCCGGGGCCCCGGATCGACCTCGTAGACGAGGCGGTTCTGTTCCATCGCATCGAGCTTCGCCCCGTCGGCCGGCGCTTCGATCTGCACGCTCGGCGCAGCGTACGCGCCCGGTGCGAGAGTGGTCAGGGCGGCGGCGCCGGCGAGCACGAACGATCGTAGTATGGACAAGGTCATTCCCCCCTTCGCATCGCTGCACCCTTATAGCATCGGAGCGATGAGCGCATTGTGGCAACCCCTTCTGTGGAGACGATCCGGATGAACGGTACCGACAGCTTCTCGGCGCACGGCACCCTCGCGGTGGGCGGCGTCTCGTACGAAATCTGGAGGCTCTCCGCTCTCGAGCGCGCGGGCTTCGACGTGGCGAGCCTGCCGTACTCGATGAAGATCCTGCTCGAGAATCTCCTGCGAAACGAGAACGGCGCCGACGTGGCGCCCGACGACATCCGTGCGCTCGCCGGTTGGAATCCGGCGGCGGAGCCCGACACCGAGATCCGCTTCACGCCCGCTCGCGTCGTGCTGCAGGACTTCACCGGCGTTCCGGCGGTGGTCGACCTCGCGGCGATGCGCGACGCGATGCGCGCGCTGGGCGGCGACGCTGCGCGCGTCGATCCGCTCGCACCGGTGGAGCTGGTGATCGACCACTCGGTGATCGTCGACGTCTTCGGCACGCCGCAGGCCTTCGAGCGCAACATCGAGATCGAGTACCAGCGCAACCACGAGCGCTACCAGTTCCTGCGCTGGGGGCAGGGCGCCTTCGGCAACTTCCGCGTCGTGCCGCCCGACACCGGCATCGTCCACCAGGTGAACCTCGAGTATCTGGCCCGCGTCGTCTTCACCGACGAGCGCGACGGCCGGCGCATCGCGTACCCGGACACCTGCGTGGGAACCGACTCGCACACGCCGATGGTCAACGGCCTGGGCGTGGTCGGCTGGGGCGTCGGCGGCATCGAGGCCGAAGCGGCGATGCTCGGCGAGGCGGTGTCGATGCTCATTCCGCAGGTCGTGGGAATCAAGCTGTCGGGTCGCCTGCGCGAGGGCACCACGGCTACCGACCTGGTGCTGACGATCACCGAGATGCTGCGCCGGCACGGCGTGGTCGGCAAGTTCGTCGAATTCTACGGACCCGGCGTCGCCGCGGTACCACTGGCCAATCGCGCGACCATCGGCAACATGAGCCCGGAGTACGGCTCGACGATCTCGATCTTCCCCATCGACGACGAGACGATGCGCTACCTGCGCCTGACCGGGCGCCCGCCCGAGAAGATCGCGCTGATCGAGCGTTACGCGCGCGAGCAGGGACTGTGGCACGACCCGAACGCCGAGCCGCGCTATTCCGAGCGGCTCGAACTCGACCTCGACTCGGTCGTGCCGTCGATCGCGGGTCCGAAGCGGCCGCAGGATCGCATCCTGCTGTCGCAGGCCAAGCAGGCGTTTCGCGGCGCGCTGTCCGCGTACGTGGGCGAACCCACCGCGAAAGGAAAGGAGGAAGGCTACGACGAGGCGCTCGCCGAAAGCTTTCCTGCCTCCGACCCGCCGGCCTACGAGGTCGAGCATCGCACCGGCGACGCCGGACTGGTGTCAGCACCCGTCCAGCGGCGCAGCGACGCTCCGCGCGACTACGCGGCGAAGTCCGACGGGCAGCGCGCGAGCCGGCCTGCGACGATCCGTCTGCAGGACGGCGTCGAGGCATGCATCGATCACGGAGCCATCGTCATCGCCGCGATCACCTCGTGCACGAACACGTCGAATCCGTCGGTGATGATGGCGGCGGCGCTGCTCGCGAAGAAGGCCGTCGAACGCGGCCTCGGGCGGCGGCCGTGGGTGAAGACGAGCCTGGCGCCCGGCTCGAAGGTCGTGATCGACTACTACGAACGCGCCGGCGTGCTGCCGTACCTGCAGCAACTGGGCTTCGATCTGGTCGGCTTCGGCTGCACGACCTGCATCGGCAATTCGGGCCCGCTGATCGAGGAGGTGAGTCGCGCCGTGCGCGAGAACGACCTGTCGGTGGCCGCGATCCTCTCGGGAAACCGAAATTTCGAGGGACGCATCCACCCCGAGGTGAAGATGAACTACCTCGCGTCTCCGCCGCTCGTCGTCGCCTATGCGCTCGCCGGAACGATGGACATCGACCTGATGCGCGAACCGCTCGGGCGCGGCAACGACGGGCGGGACGTCTTCCTGCGCGACGTCTGGCCGAGTGCGGCGGAAGTGCAGGCGGCGGTCGACGCATCGCTCGCCTCGTCGATGTTCAGCGACTGCTACGCGGACGTATTCACCGGTGACGAGCGCTGGCGCGCGCTGCCGACGCCGCAGGGCGATCTGTTCGCGTGGGATCAGAACTCCACCTACGTGCGCCATCCGACCTACTTCCAGGACATGACGCGCGTGCCGCCGCCCGTCGCCGACATCCGCGGCGCGCGCGCGCTCGCGCTGCTGGGAGACTCGGTCACCACCGACCACATCAGTCCGGCCGGTTCGATCGCGCGCAACTCGCCGGCGGCCGACTACCTCGTCGCAGCCGGCGTCGCGCCCGCCGACTTCAATTCCTACGGCTCGCGCCGCGGCAACCACGAGGTGATGATCCGCGGCACCTTCGCGAACATCCGGTTGCGCAACCGGCTCGCACCCGGCACGGAAGGCGGTTTCACGCGCGACTTCACGCGCGACGGCGCACCGGTGTGCACGATCTTCGAGGCTTCGCGCAACTACGAGGCGGCGCGCACGCCGCTCGTCGTGCTCGCGGGAAAGGAGTACGGTTCGGGCTCTTCGCGCGACTGGGCCGCCAAGGGTACGATGCTGCTCGGCGTGCGCGCGGTGATCGCGGAGTCCTTCGAGCGCATCCATCGCTCGAACCTCATCGGCATGGGCGTGCTGCCGTTGCAGTTTCCCAGCGGGGCCAGCGTCGATTCGCTGGGCCTGACCGGCGAGGAACGCTTCGACATCGAAGGCATCGTCGCGTTGAACGAAGGGCTCACGCCGGCAACCGTCCGCGTGCGGGCCGGTCACGTCGAGTTCGACGCGGTCGTGCGAATCGACACGCCGGCCGAGGCCGACTACTACCGTCATGGAGGAATCATGCAATACGTGTTGCGCCGCCTGCTCGACGAGGGCGCATGAAGCCGCGCGTACTCACCGGGATCACGACCACCGGCACGCCGCACCTCGGGAATTACGTCGGCGCGATCCGGTCGACGGTGCGCGCGAGCCGCGACGCGGCCTTCGACTCGTTCCTCTTCCTCGCCGACCTGCATGCGCTGGTGAAGTGCGACGAGCCCGAGCGCGTGCGGCGCTCGCGGTTGCAGATCGCGGCAAGCTGGCTGGCCGCCGGGCTCGACCCGGCGAAAGTGACGCTGTACCGCCAGTCGGACATACCGGAAATCCCGGAGCTCACGTGGATCCTGGGCTGCGTCACCGCGAAGGGGCTGATGAACCGCGCGCACGCCTACAAGGCGGCGGTCGATCGCAACAATGCCGCGGGCGAGGATCCGGATGCGGGCATCAGCATGGGGCTGTACAGCTACCCGGTGCTGATGGCGGCGGACATCCTGCTGTTCAATGCGCAGATCGTTCCGGTCGGACGCGACCAGGTCCAGCACGTCGAAATGGCGCGCGACATCGCGCAGCGCTTCAACCGCGTCTTCGGCAGCGGCGACGGGCCCTTCGTGCTGCCGCAGGCGCAGATCGAGGAGCACGTCGCCACGCTGCCGGGGCTGGACGGGCGCAAGATGTCCAAGAGCTACGACAACACGATCGCCCTCTTCGAGGGCGGGGCGAAGAAGCTTCATGCATCGATCCGCCGCATCGTCACCGATTCGCGGGTTCCCGGCGAACCGAAGGACGCCGAGGGCTCTCAGCTCTACGCGATCTACCGCGCCTTCGCCGAGCCCGACGATGCGGCGTCGTTCAAGGACGAGCTGGAAAAGGGCCTCGGCTGGGGCCCGGCGAAGGAGCGTCTGTACGCGCTGATCGAAGCCGAGCTGGCTCCGATGCGGGAGCGCTACGACGCGCTCGTGGCGCACCCGGACGACGTCGAACAGGTGCTGCTGGCCGGTGCGCGCAAGGCGCGCGAGACGGCGGTGCCTTTCATGGACGGCTTGCGCCGGGCGGTGGGTCTTCGCTTATGATGGCGCCGACCTCGCGCTGCTGGTGAAGGCCGCCAAGGACGCCGGGCTCGCGGCGAACTTCTACACGTACTACGCGGGCACGACCGGCGTTCCCACCGCGATGGGCGCGGCCGGCGAGGACCACGTGCGCCAGGTCTCGTACTGGCACCCGAACGTGCCGAATCCGAAGGCCGATCCGATCGTCGAGGGCTTCCACCGGAAGTTCAAGGACGACTACTACGTGATGGCCACGTACACGGGCTTCCGGCTGCTCGGCGAGGCGATGAAGAAGGCGAAGTCCACCGACCCGGTGAAGGTGGCGTCGGCGATGGAAGGCATGAAGATCGTGTCGCTGAACGGCGAGGTCGAGATGCGTGCCAGCGACCACCAGATCCAGCAGCCGGTGTACGTCTCGTCATGGCAGAAAGTCGACGGCAAGACGGTGAGGTTCGACCGAGGAAGGCACCGGCTACGGCTGGCGCACGGAGGCAATGCTCGAACCGTACGTTGCGTCGCAGCCCACCTCGTGCCAGATGAAGCGGCCGGCGACGAAATGATCCGGCACTGAGCAACCGGGCCGGGCCCGTTCGCAGCGCGGACGGGCCCCGGTGCGCCGCGAGTTCCGTTGCGCGGCCTTCGGGAACCGACCGCTTGGAGTTCTTCGTCGTTTCGCTGCTGAACGGCATCAGCTACGGGCTGCTGCTGTTCATGCTCGCCTCGGGGCTGACGCTCATCTTCAGCCTGATGGGCGTGCTCAATTTCGCGCACGCATCGTTCTACATGCTCGGCGCGTATTTCGCGTACCAGATCGGCGCGTGGGTCGACGCCTGGCTGCCGGATGCCGGCTACTGGATCGCGCTGGTCGCCGCGCCGCTCGCCGTCGGTGCGCTCGGCGCCTTCGTCGAGCGGTACGGGCTGCGTCGGGTGCACCGCTGGGGGCACGTGCCCGAGCTGCTCTTCACCTTTTGGCCTGGCGTACATCGTGGTCGAGGTCGTCCAGATCGTCTGGGGCCGCGCCGCCGTTCCCTACGCCGTGCCGAAGCTGCTGGCCGGCTCGCTGTTCACCGTCTACTCGACGAACTTCCCGACCTATCGGGCGTTCATGATGCTCGTCGCGGGCGCGATGCTGCTGGGGATCTGGCTCGTGCTCACGCGAACGCGCATCGGCCTGGTCATCCAGGCCTCGCTGACGCATCCGGAAATGGTGCAGGCGCTCGGACACAACGTGCCGCGCGTCTTCATGCTGACTTTCGGCGCGGGCTGCGCGCTCGCCGCGCTGGCCGGCGTGATCGGCGGCAACGCCTACGTCACCGAGCCGTCGATGGCGGCCGTGATCGTCTCGATCGTCTTCGTCGTCGTGGTGGTCGGCGGGATGGGCTCGCTCGCCGGCGCCTTCGTTGCGTCGCTGCTGATCGGGCTGATGCAGACCTTCGCGATCGGCATCGACTGGTCGCCGCTCGCCTTCCTCGAGCGGATCGGGGTGCGGCTCGGACCGGAGACGCCGCTGTACAGCGTCTGGTCGCTGAAGCTCTCGCAGGTCGCACCGGTGCTTCCGTACCTGCTGCTCGTGCTCGTGCTGATCCTGCGCCCGCGCGGGCTGATGGGAACGCGGGAGAACTGATCGATGCCCGTGCCCGCCCTGCGTGCACCGCGCGTGCGATTCGAGCCGATCGACCTCGGTCGCTGGGCGATCTGGTGCGCGACGGCACTGCGGTTCGCCGTGCTGCCGCTCGTGTTCGACAAGGGCTTCGCGATCACGCTGCTGTCGCAGACGGGCGTCATGATCGTGTTCGCGCTGGCCTACAACATGATCTTCGGCCAGGGCGGCATGCTGTCGTTCGGCCACGCCGTCTACGCGGGCCTCGGCGCGTTCTTCGCGATCCACGCGCTGAACTGGGTCGGCGAGGGGCGCCTGTGGCTGCCCGTTTCGCTGATCCCGCTGGTCGGCGGGCTGTTCGGCGCGGTCTTCGGCGTGATCTTCGGCTACGTCACGACGAAGAAGGCCGGCACCCCTTTTGCGATGATCACGCTCGGCATCGGCGAGCTGGTGTTCGCCGCGTCGCTGCTGTTCCCCGGTTTCTTCGGCGGCGAGGGCGGAGTCTCGACGAACCGGGTGGTGGGCGAAGCCTTCCTCGGCATCACCTTCGGGCCCGCGATCGAGGTGTACTACCTGATCGCGATCTGGTGCTTCGCCAGCATGGTCGCGATGTACGCGTTCTCGCATACGCCGCTCGGGCGCATATCGAACGCGGTGCGCGACAACCCGGAGCGAGCCGAGTTCATCGGCTACAGCGCGCAGCACGTGCGCTTTCTCGTCGTCGTCGCGTCGGCCTTCTTCTGCGGGATCGCCGGCGGCCTGTCGGCGATCAATTTCGAGATCGTCTCGGCCGAGAACGTGTCGACGGCGCGCTCGGGCGGCGTGCTCGTCGCCGCGTTCATCGGCGGGGCGGGCTTCTTCTTCGGCCCGATCCTCGGCGCGGTCGTCTTCGTCTTCTTCGCGGTGGCGCTTTCCGACTACACGAGCGCGTGGCAGTTCTATCTCGGCGTGTTCTTCGTGCTGATGGTCATGTACGCGCCGGGCGGCGTTGCCTCGCTGATCGCGATGAACCTGCGCGTGGCGCAGCACCGGCTGTTCGGGCGCCTGGTCGCGCCGTATCTCGCGCTTGCCGCGGCGGGTGCGGTGCTGCTCGTCGGCGTCATCGCCCTCGTCGAGATGAGCTATCGACTGACGCTGAACTTCGCCTCGGGCTCGCACTTGCAGTTGTTCGGACTGGGCGTCGACGCCGCCTCGCGGCAGGCATGGGCGACGGCGCTGGGAATCGTGGTCGTGGGCGGACTTGCCTTCGAGGCGGCGCGACGACGTTTCGCACGCACCTGGGGCGCCGTGCAGACCGTCGTCGAGGAAAACCTGCGCCGGGGAACGACGCCGTGACCGCGCTCGCGCTCTTCGACGTGCGCAAGTCCTTCGGCAGGACCGAGATCATCCGCGGCGTCGACCTGTCGGTTCCGCGCGGCGAGCGGCACGCGGTGATCGGCCCGAACGGCGCCGGCAAGTCGACGCTGTTCAACCTGATTTCGGGGCGCTTTCGGGCGAGCAGCGGGCGCATCGAGCTGAACGGCGAGGAGATCACCGCCGACCGTCCCTACCAGATCAACCGCAAGGGACTGGCGCGCAGTTTCCAGATCACGAACCTGTTCCCGCGCATGTCGGCTTTCGAGAACGTTCGCTGCGCGACGCTGTGGTCGCTCGGCCATCGCTATTCGTGCTGGAAGCGGCTCTCCAGGCTGGCCGATGCAGCCGAGCGCGCCGACGACGTGCTGCAGCGCATCGGCCTGCACCATCGGCGTGATGCGCTCGCCGGCACGCTCACCTACGCCGAGCAGCGCGCGCTCGAGATCGGCATCACGATCGCCGGCGGAGCGCAGTTGATCCTGCTCGACGAACCGACCGCCGGCATGAGTCGTTCCGAAAGCGACCGGGCGGTCGAGCTGATCCGCCGCGTCACGGAGGGGCGCACGCTCGTGATGGTCGAACACGACATGAGCGTCGTGTTCGGACTGGCCGACCGGATCTCGGTCCTCGTCTACGGGCAGGTGCTCGCGACCGGCACACCGGCGGAAATCCGCGCGAACGAGGCGGTGCAGCAGGCATACCTGGGAACGATGGACGCGGAGGCCGAAGCGTGAGCGGCGCAGCCACCGAGCCGCTGCTGCGCATCGAGAACCTGCACGCCTACTACGGCAAGAGCCACGTGCTGCACGGCGTGGACCTGAACGTCGGCGCCGGCGAGATCGTCAGCCTGCTCGGACGCAACGGCGTCGGCCGCTCGACGACGGCGAAGGCGATCATGGGGCTGGTCGATGCCACGGGCAGCATCGTCTTCGGCGATCGGCAACTGCTCGGGCGCAAGGCCTACGAGATCGCGCCGCTCGGCATCGGCTACGTGCCCGAGAGCCGCGACATCTTTCCGACGCTCACCGTCGAGCAGAACCTGCTGCTCGGACAGAAGGGTCGGCGTGCCGGGCGCTGGCGCTTCGACGACATGTACCGGATGTTTCCGCGCCTCGCCGAACGCCGTCACACGCAGGCGGGCGTGCTCTCCGGCGGCGAGCAGCAGATGCTCACGCTGTGCCGCACGTTGATGGGCGAACCACGGTTGATGGTCATCGACGAACCCACCGAGGGCCTGGCGCCGAAGGTCATCGAACTCGTGGCCGATTACCTCGACGAACTGAAGCGCAGCGGCGTCTCGGTCCTGCTCGTCGAGCAGAAACTCGCGATCGCGATGCGGATCTCGCAGCGCGTCTACGTGATGGGGCACGGCCGGATCGTGTTCGAGGGAACGCCGGACGAGCTGCGCGCGAACGAAGGCGTGCGACGGGAGTGGCTCGAGGTGTAGGGGTTCTACCCGCTCGTTCGCCGCACTCGCTCCGCGCGGCAGCGGGGGCGAGCGCGCATCGCCTTGCGGCGCTCACGGCTTCGGCCCCCGCGAGTTTGCTTTCGGTAGCGGCCGGCTCGCCGTGCGCGCCGAAGGCCTCGGCGCTCGCCGCGGCGTCATCGTGCGGAGCGACCGCACCGAACGCGAATGCGACAAAACCCCTCGGTTACACTGCGCCTCAGCAGTCCTGTCACTCTCCGGAAGCCCCCCATGACCCAAGCGCACTACGCCTGCCGAGGCGACATCGCCGTCATCACGATGGACAACCCGCCGGTCAACGGCCTGGGATACGACCTGCGCACCGGCCTCGTCGAGGCGCTGCGCCGCGCGCAGGCCGACGACGCCGTCCGCGCGATCGTGATCCACGGCGCCGGCAATGCCTTTTCGGGCGGCGCCGACATCCGCGAATTCAACACCCCGAAAGCGCTCGCCGAACCGACGCTGCACACGGTGATCCGAACGATCGAGGAGAGCACGAAGCCGGTCGTCGCTGCCGTGCACGCGGTGGCGATGGGCGGCGGGCTCGAGCTGGCGCTGAGCTGCCATTTCCGGGTCGCTTCGCCGGGAGCGCAGATCGCGTTGCCCGAAGTGAAGCTCGGCATCCTGCCTGGTGCCGGCGGCACGCAGCGCCTGCCGCGGGTAGTTCCCCTCGAGACGGCAGTGAACATGATCGTCTCGGGTGAACCGGTGAAATCCGAGAAGCTCGCATCCACCCGGCTTTTCGACGAGATCGTCGAAGGTGATCTCGTCGACGGCGCCATCGCCTTCGCGCACAAGGCGCTCGCCGAGAACCGGGGGCTGCCGAAGGTTCGCGACCTGCGCGTCGAGCACGACGACGCCGAAGCCTTCCTGCAGTTCTCGCGCAACACGGTCGCCGCCGTCGCGAAGAACTTCCCCGCGCCGGTGCGCTGCATCGACGCGATCGCCGGCGCCGTCAAGACGAGCTTCGAGGAGGGGCTGGCGAACGAACGTCGCCTGTTCCTCGAACTCGTGCAGACGCCCGAGTCGCGCGCGTTGCGACACGCGTTCTTCGGCGAGCGCGCGGCGAGCAAGATTCCCGACGTTCCGTCGTCGACGCCGACGCGCACGATCGCGCGCGCGGCGGTCATCGGCGCCGGCACGATGGGCGGCGGCATCGCGATGAACTTCGCCAACGCCGGCATTCCGGTGAAGCTGCTCGAGGTCGGGCAGGAAGCGCTGGACAAGGGCATCGCCACGATCCGCCGGAACTACGAAGGCAGCGCGAGGAAGGGCCGGATGAAGGCCGAGGACGTCGAAAAGCGGATGGCGCTGATCGAGCCGACGCTGTCGTACGAAGAAATCGCGGATGCCGACATCGTCGTCGAGGCCGTGTTCGAGGACATGTCGGTGAAGGAGAAGGTGTTCCGCAAGCTCGACGAGGTGATGAAGCCCGCAGCGATTCTCGCGACGAACACGTCCACGCTCGACGTGAACCGGATCGCGTCCTTCACCTCCCGACCGCAGGACGTCATCGGCACGCATTTCTTCTCGCCGGCGAACGTGATGAAACTGCTCGAGATCGTGCGGGGCGAGAAGACCGGCAAGGAAGTGCTCGCGACCACGATGCAGCTGTCGAAGAAGCTGCGCAAGACCGGTGTCGTCTCGGGCGTGTGCGATGGCTTCATCGGCAACCGGATGATCGAGCAGTACCTGCGCCAGGCGCTGTACATGCTCGAGGAGGGCGCGACGCCGCAGCAGGTCGACCGCGCGATCGAGAAATTCGGTTTCGCGATGGGGCCGTTCCGCATGAGCGACCTGGCCGGCAACGACGTCGGCTGGTACATCCGCAAGCGCCGCTACGTAGAGCAGCCGAACCTCGACTACCCGCGCGTGGCCGACAGGCTGTGCGAGCTCGGCCGCTTCGGCCAGAAGACCGGCGCCGGCTGGTATCGCTACCTGCCGGGCAAGCGCGACGCGCTGCCCGATCCGCAGGTCGACGAGCTGATCGCCGCGCACCGCGATTCGATCGGCGCGACGCCTCGCAGGCTCTCCGACGACGAGATCGTGCATCGGCTCGTGTTCGCGCTGGTGAACGAGGGCGCCAAGATCCTCGAGGAAGGAATCGCGCTGCGCGCCTCCGACATCGACATGATCTACCTCACCGGCTACGGCTTCCCGCTGTGGCGCGGCGGCCCGATGCTCTACGCGGATCAATACGGGCTGTACAACGTCGTGAACCGGATGCGCGACTTCGCCGCGAATGCGCGTGGCGACGCCGCGTTCTGGACGCCGGCGCCGCTGCTCGCGAAGCTCGCCGCCGAGGGCAAGGGATTCAACGGTTGAACGGAACGGGGAAAACAATCATGCGTGAAGCAGTGATCGTGTCGACCGCGCGCACCGGCCTGGCGAAGTCGTGGCGAGGCGCGCTGAACATGACGCACGGCGCGACGATGGGCGGACACGTCGTGCGTGCGGCGATCGAGCGCGCGGGCATCGATGCGGCCGAGGTCGAGGACGTGCTGATGGGCTGCGCCACGCCCGAAGGCGCCACCGGCTGGAACATCGCGCGCCAGGCGGCGATCGCCGCCGGATGTCCGGTCAGCGTCTCGGGCGTCACCGTCAACCGCTTCTGCTCGTCGGGGCTGCAGACGATCGCGATGGCCGCGCAACGCATCGTCGCCGGCGAGGGCGACGTCTTCGTCGCCGGCGGGCTCGAGTCGATCTCGTGCGTGCAGAACGAGTCGAACCGGCACATGTTCGTCGACAAGGGACTGAAGAAGACCAAGCCGGAGATCTACTGGCCGATGCTGCAGACGGCCGAGACGGTCGCGCGCCGCTACGGCATCGAGCGCGAGCGCCAGGACGAGTACGGCGCGCGCAGCCAGCAGCGCGCGTGCGCGGCGGCCGAAGCGGGCCGGTTCAGGGACGAGATCGTCCCGATCACCGTGCGCATGGGCGTCGCCGACAAGGCGAGCGGACGGCTCGACACGCGCGAGGTCACGCTCGCCGACGACGAAGGTCGCCGCTCCGGCACCACGGTCGAGAGCATCTCGCAGATCAGGCCGGCACTGCCGGGCGGTTCGGTCGCCGCAGGCAATGCGAGCCAGTTCTCGGACGGTGCGGGCGCCTGCGTCGTCATGGAGGCGTCGCTCGCCGAGAAGCGCGGGCTGAAGCCGCTGGGCTACTTCCGCGGTTTCGCGGTCGCGGGCTGCGAACCCGACGAGATGGGCATCGGCCCGGTCTACGCGGTGCCGAAACTGCTCGCGCGCGCCGGCATGAAAGTCCACGACATCGACCTGTGGGAATTGAACGAGGCTTTCGCGGTGCAGGTGCTCTACTGCCGCGACAAGCTCGGCATTCCCGACGACCGGCTGAACGTGAACGGCGGCGCGATCGCGGTCGGCCATCCGTACGGGATGAGCGGACAGCGGCTCACGGGCCACGCGCTGATCGAGGGTCGTCGGCGGGGCGCGCGCTGGGCCGTCGTCACGATGTGCGTCGGTGGCGGAATGGGCGCAGCGGGGCTGTTCGAGATCGTCTGACGGAGAGCGGCGATGTCGGTACGCGATTCGATGAATCTGGCCGGGCACAAGGCGATCGTCACCGGCGGTTCGCGCGGGCTCGGCTTGCAGATCGCCGAGGCGCTCGGCGAGATGGGCGCGGAGATCATGCTCGCTGCCCGCAAGCAGGCCGAACTCGACGAAGCGGTGGCGCACCTGGCCGGGCAGGGCGTGCGCGCGCATGCAATCGCGGCCGACCTCGGCAAGCCCGAGTCGATCGCCGCCTTCGCCGATGCCGCGCTCGCACGGCTCGGCCACTGCGACATCCTCGTCAACAATGCCGGTACGACCTGGGGCGCGCCGATGGCCGAGCATCCGCTCGAGGCCTGGCAGAAGCTGGTGAACCTGAATCTCACCGGCGTGTTCCTGCTGACGCAGCAGATCGGCAGGCGCTCGATGATCCCGCGCCGCTACGGCCGCATACTGATCGTCGCGTCGATCGCCGGGCTGCGCGGCAACGAGCCGGGCACGAATCACACGATCGCCTACAACACGACCAAGGGCGGGCTGGTCAACTTCACGCGCGCCCTCGCCGGCGAGTGGGGCGAGCACGGCATCACCGTGAACGCACTGGCGCCCGGCTTCTTCCCGTCGAAGATGTCGCGCGCGACGCTCGCCGAGATCGAGGACAAGGTGAAGGCGCGCACGCCGCTGCACCGCCTGGGCGACGACGAGGACCTGAAGGGCGCCGCGGTGCTCTTCTGCTCGGACGCCGGCAAGCACATCACCGGCCAGATCCTCGCCGTCGACGGCGGCATCACGGCGGTCTGAGCAACGCCCGGCACAGCGGGCTGCAACGCAGGAGGAACGACGCAATGGCCGAGAAGAATCGCCGCATCGTGCTCGCGCGCCGGCCGAAGGGTGCGGCGTCGGCCGATGATTTCCGCCTCGAAGAGGCGTCCGTGCCGGCGATCGCCGACGGCCAGGTGCTCGTGCGCAACCGCTTCCTGTCGCTCGATCCGTACATGCGCGGACGGATGGACGACACGAAGTCGTACGCGGCGCCGCAGGCGCTCGGCGAAGTGATGGTCGGCGGCACGGCCGGCGAGGTCGTCGAAAGCAGGAACGCGCGCTTCGCGGTCGGCGACGCCGTCGTCGGCATGCTCGGCTGGCAGCTCTACGGCGTCTCCGACGGCAGCGGGCTGACGAAGGTCGACACGTCGCGCATTGCGCTGTCGGCCTACCTCGGCTCGGTCGGAATGCCCGGCGTCACCGCCTGGTACGGACTGAACCGGATCATCGGGCCGAAGGCAGGCGAGACGATCGTCGTGTCCGCCGCTAGCGGCGCGGTCGGCTCCGTCGTCGGGCAACTGGCGAAGGCAGCGGGCTGCCGCGTGGTCGGCATCGCCGGCGGTCCGCAGAAGTGCGCGATCGTCACCGACGAGTACGGCCTCGATGCCTGCATCGACTACAAGGCGGGGCGACTGTACGAAGACCTTCGCGCAGCCACTCCCGGCGGCGTCGACGGCCTGTTCGAGAACGTCGGCGGCGAGCCCCTCGATGCGACGCTGCGGCGAATGAACGCGTTCGGCCGCGTCGCCGTGTGCGGGCTGATCTCCGGCTACAGCGGCCAGCCGATGCCGGTGACGCAGTTCGGCTCGATTCTCGTCAACCGGCTGCGCGTCGAGGGCTTCATCGTCTCCGAGCACCTGGACGCGTGGCCGACGGCGCTGGCCGAACTCGCGCAGCGCGTCGCCGACGGGAGCCTGCGCTATCGCGAGACGATCGCACGCGGACTGGAGAGTGCTCCCGAAGCGTTCGTCGGTCTGCTCGCAGGACGCAACGTCGGCAAGCAGCTGGTTTCACTCGATTAGGAGCGGCGCATGCAGGACGCGCCGCGCCGGCGCGATTCGAGCGATCCGTGCACGCGCGACGCGATCCGCGACGGGCAGTACGCCCGGCTCGGCTCGACCGCGCAATCGTTGCGGCTGCATTACGCGGCGTGCGGCACCGAGCGCGCACCGTTGCTGTTGATGCTGCACGGCTTCCCCGAAGGGTGGTTCGCCTGGCGCGCCCTGATGCCGGTCTTCGCGGCGCGATTCCACGTCGTCGCGCCCGATCTGCCCGGCTATGGACGCTCGGACAAGCCGGCGGATGTCGACGGCTGTCGGATGAGCGAACTCGTCGCAAACCTTCAGGCATTCGTCGACGTGCTGGGCCATGAGCGCTGCACGCTCGTCGGTCACGACTGGGGCGGCGCCATCGCCTGGGCCTTCGCGATCGCACACCCCGAACGCGTCGAGCGGCTCGTCATCCTGAACGCGCCGCACCCGGTGCCCTTCGCCGATGCGCTCGCGCGCGATCCCGGCCAGCAGGCGGCGAGCGCCTACATGAACTGGCTGCGCCGCCCGGGCTCGGAGATCGTGCTCGCGCGCGACGATTTCGCGCGGCTCGACGCGATGCTCGAATCGATGGGCCCGGCGAAGTGGCTCGACGCCGGGCAGCGCGCCGAATACCGCGCGGCGTGGCGCACGCCGGGAGCACTCCCCGCTGCGGTGAACTACTACCGTGCCTCGCCGCTGCATCCGCCCGGAGACGGCGACGCGAGTGCGCTTCCCGCCCTCGATGCATCGCGCTTCGTCGTGCGCGTGCCGACGCTCGTCGTCTGGGGCGAGCGCGACGGCGCATTGCTGCCCTCGCTGCTCGACGGCCTCGAACGCGTCGTACCGGATCTGCGTATCGTGCGCCTGCCCGAGGCAACGCATTGGCTCGTGCACGAAGCACCACAGCGCGTCGGTGCCGAGATCGGCGCCTTCGTCGAAGCACTCGCCGACGCGCTCGTCGTGCGCTTCGGCGACTGGGAGCGACTCGGCAGCGACGCGCATGCGCTGCGCACCGAGGTCTTCGTCGACGAGCAGCGCGTGCCGGTCGCCATCGAGCGCGACGGACGCGACGGCGAAGCCTTGCACTGCGTCGCGTACCGGGCAGGCCGAGCGATCGCCACCGGGCGATTGCTGCCGGAGGCGAAGATCGGGCGAATGGCGGTTCGCGCCGACTCGCGCGGGCAGGGCGTCGGCGCGCGGGTGCTCGATGCGCTCCTCGCGCGCGCAAGGGCGCGCGGCGACGCTGTCGTCGAACTCGGCGCGCAGTGCTCCGCGACGGGCTTCTATCGTCGGCGCGGCTTCGAGACGATCGGCAAGCCGTATCAAGAGGCCGGAATCGAGCACGTCCGAATGCGGCGCGTGCTCGGCTGAAGCGCTTCTTTCGCGCGCGCGCCGAGACGATCGCCGTGTGAAAGGGCCCTGGTCCGGACTACTTGCGCTTTGCGCGCCGGCCCAGCGCGTCTACTTGCGCTTCGCGCGCCGGCCCAGCGCGTCGATTGTCGAAGAAGCCAGTCGGAAGCGCACGCGCCGCTCGCCGGCGTGTCGAAGATCCTCGCCCGCGGGCGCCCAACTGCGCTCGACGAACACGACGCGGCCGTCCCGGCGCACCGCGAGGATCGTCGAGGCGCGCGTGCCGTAGCCCAGGCCCGGGGCGAAGATCATCGCCGGCGCCAGGATCCGTTCACGCACTTTCCCGACGCCGGTGTCGGGCAGCGCCGCGTCGTCGGGAATCGACCGGTCGGCGAGCGCATCGAAAAGCATCGGTCCGAGTTGTCGCGGCGAGGCATCGAGCCCCTGCGTCAATTGCTCGCGCAGGCGCATCACCTTCGGCCAAGGAGCGTCGAGCGTGCCGTTCGACCACGCGTGCACGCCGTTGCCGGGCGCGACGATGCGCCGCGGGTCGCGATTCGACACGAAGAGCGCCGGCTCCCCGTCTGCGAGATCCACCAGCAGCAGGTTGAAGCCGGCGTACTCGTCGGACTGCCCAAGAACGCGCTCGGCGTAGTCGCGCGCCGGCTCGGATCCCTCGACGAATCCGGCCACCAGCGCGCCGCGCGAGCGCGGCCCGCTGACGGGATCGGGTTCGCGAACGTTGGTCACGGCAGCGAAGCGGCCGCGCCGATCGATGGCGAGCCAGCTGCCGCCGGCGCGCAGATCGCGTCCGCCGAAGACCGTGTGCTTGTCGTCCCACCACGCGGCCGGCGCCGTCTCGCGCGCGTAGTACTCGTCGCGGTTCGCCGCGACGACGAAGGCGAGCGAATCGTGCGCGTCGAGTGCGAAGGCGATCAGGCACATCGCGGCGCGTCCTTCGCCGCGTCGGCCCAACGGAAAGCTTCGACGAAGCGCCCGCCCTGCGCCAGTGCGTCGAAGCCGAGCGAGGCGGCCTCGGCTTCGAGCGCCTCGACGAAGGCGCTCTGCTGCGCGTCGCGCAGCGGCTCCCAGGATTCGAGCCAGGTCCGCCGGTTCTTCTCGGATTCGTCGCGCCAGCCGAAGCGTCCGTGCACGCCGAACCGGGATTCCATGCGCGCGGCGAGCGCATGCAGCGCGCGCCGGCATTCGTCGTTGCGGGCAGGGTCGGCGCGGAACCAGACGAGGACGACGAGCTCGTTCATGCAATCTCCAGCGGATAGGGCAAGGCGAGCGGCTGCAGCGCCTGTCCGTCGACGCCGAGAGCGCCTTCCTGCGCGGCCGCTACCTGCGCCTGGTAGAGGACGTCGATCGCGCCATCGGGCGAAGCTGCCGCTGCGACCACCAGACCTACCGGTTGCCCGGCCGCATCGAGCACGTCCGTGCCCGGCGCAGGTTCGCGAGCGGCACCCCCGGCCGGCGAGGCGATCCGCGCGAGGAATGCGCGCCGCTTCGTCTTGCCGAGGTAGTGGCTGCGCGCGACGACCTCCTGGCCCGGATAGCAGCCCTTCGTGAAGCTGACCGCGCCGATCGCATCGGTCTCGAGATTGAGCATCTGCGGCACGAACTGTTCGCTCGTGGCGGCGACGATCGAGGCCACGCCGCTTCGCACGTCGGTCCAGCGCCAGGCACGACTGTCGACGGGCACGAGCGTCGCGCGCAGCGCGTTCCATGCCTCGTCGACGGACTCCACCGGAACGACGAGGAGCCAGCGAGGCACGTCCGCATCGGCTCCGGCCGTTGCCTGCGCGGGTAGCGGCGGCAGGCCGATCGCCGCCAGCCGGTGCGCCGGCGGCACGTCAAACCCGGAAGAATGCCCACTGCCGGCGTCGTCGGCGATGGCCACCTTCATCGGCGCGGGCGGAGCCAGGCGCAGCATGGACAGCGCATCGGCGCCCGCAGCGCCGCTCACGCCGAGCACGACCAACACGCCGCTGTCGTTGGCGATCCGCACCTTCGAGCGCAGCACGAACATCGCCAGCCGCCCGCGGATCGTTTCGGCGACGCTGTCGGGCAGCAGCAGGCGCAGCGACTTCTCGCCCGCGCGCCAGGCGAGCATCGTCGCCAGCAACCTGCCCTTCGGGGAGCAGTAGCCGTGCCAGCGAGCCGTCCCGGGCGCCTGCTGCAGCACGTCGTTGGTCGTCTGCGAGTGCAGGAAGCGCAGTGCGTCGTCCCCATCGAGCGCCAGCACGGACGCGCCGGGCAGCCACGCGAGCGCGCCGTCGGCGAACGAGACGCGACTCGCCGCAGGCGACGAGCCCCGGGTTTCGATGCGCGACCCGGTGCCGTAGGCGTCGTCGTACAGCGAGATGCCGCAGCGCGCGGCGGCCGCGCGTACCGCACCGAGATCGGGCGGTGCCGCGGGCGGTTTCGGGATCGGAGCAATGCGTACGGACGTCATGGGTCGGGTGCCGGAGTCGACCGATTATCATAGGAGCCACCCCTGTCGTTGTCGAACCGCAAGCCCAGGAGCCTGTCGCGTTGAAGGGTCGGACCGTCGGGCTCGTCCTGCTTTCGTTGCTGATCGCCGCCGGCGCCGCACTCGCGTGGGGATGGCATCGCTTCCGCGTCGAACCGCTCGGCTTCGGCCAGTCTCCGATCCGCTTCACGCTGCCCGCCGGCGCGAACGTGCGCGGCGTGGCACAGGCGCTGCGCGCGCAGGGCGTCGACGTGCGTCCCGTCGAACTCTGGCTGTGGTACAAGCTGCGCGGCCACGACGGCAAGCTCAAGGCAGGCACCTACGAACTGGCCGCACCGCTCACGATCGACGCGCTGCTGGAGAAGTTCGTGCGCGGAGACGTCCTGCTGGTGTCCATCCGCTTCGGAGAAGGGTGGACCTTTCGCCAGATGCGCGAGGCGATCGACGCGAGTCCCGATCTCGCGCACGACACACGGGGGCTGGACGACGCCGAGCTGATGCAGCGGGTCGGCGCGAGCGAGCGGCGACCCGAAGGACTGTTCTTTCCGGACACCTACCGCTTCACGCCCGGCGCGAGCGACCTCGAGATCTACCGGCGCGCCTACCAGGCGCTGCAGCGCACGCTGCATGCCGCGTGGGAGCAACGCGCGCCCGACCTGCCGTTTCGCAACCCCTACGAGGCGCTGGTCCTCGCGTCGATCGTCGAGAAGGAGACGGGGCTGGCCGAGGAGCGCGACAAGGTCGCTGCCGTCTTCGTCAATCGGCTGCGCCGCGGAATGCTGCTGCAGAGCGATCCGACGACGATCTACGGCATGGGCGAGCGCTTCGACGGCAACCTGCGCAAGCGCGACCTGCAGGCCGATACCGAGTACAACACCTACACTCGCGCCGGCCTGCCGCCGACGCCGATCGCGTTGACCAGCAAGGCCTCGATCGAGGCGGCGCTGCGTCCGGCGGACACGCGCGCGCTGTACTTCGTCTCGCGCGGCGACGGCACCAGCGAGTTCTCGTCGGACCTGTCCAGCCACAACCGCGCCGTCTCGCGCTATCAGCGAGGAAGCCGATGAAGGGCCGCTTCGTCACCTTCGAGGGAATCGACGGCGCGGGCAAGAGCACGCACGTCGCGCAATCGATCGAATGGCTGCGCATGCGCGGCTACGACGTGCTCGCCACGCGCGAGCCCGGCGGCACGGAGCTGGCCGAGGCGTTGCGCGAACTGCTGTTGCACCGGACGATGTCGCTCGAGACCGAACTGATGCTGGTATTTGCCGCTCGGCGCGATCACCTCGAGCGGCGCATCGCTCCTGCGCTCGCGCGCGGCACCTGGGTCGTCTGCGACCGCTTCACCGATTCCACCTGGGCGTACCAGGGCGCGGGGCGCGGGGCCGATCCCGAGCGGATCGCCTGGCTCGAATCGTGGGTGCAGGGCGGACTGCAGCCGGCGCGCACCTACTGGTTCGACGTCGAGCCGCAGCTCGCCGCCCGGCGTCGCACCGGCTCGCGGGAGGCCGATCGCTTCGAGCGCGAGGGCGTCGCGTTCTTCGCGCGCGTGCGCGAGGGCTATCGGCAACGGGCGGCGGCCGATCCGGCGCGCATCGTCCGGATCGACGGCAGCGGAAGTGTCGAGGAAGTTCGCGTTATTCTCGAAAAAGACCTCGCAACTATCTGTTCCACATGATCTATCCGTGGCTCGAAGAAGTCTGGCGCGGGTTGCTGGAACAGCACGACCGTCCTCACCACGCACTGCTCGTGCACGGTCCTTCCGGGATCGGCAAGTCGGACCTGGCGGACGAACTGCAGCGCGCGTGGTTGTGCGAATCACCGGCTTCCGACGGCTCGGCCTGCGGGCGCTGCGCGGCATGCGGATGGATCGCCCAGGGCAACCATCCCGATCTGCGCGTGCTGTCGCCCGCCGCGCCGGAGGAACCCGGCGAGGACGCCGAAGGCGCGCCCCGACGGGGGCGCGCATCGGCGCCGTCGAAGGACATCCGCGTCGAGCAGGTGCGCGCGCTCGAACGCTTCATCTGCGTGGGCGGGCACCGGGGTGGCTGCAAGGTGGTGCGCGTCGAGCCCGCCGATGCGCTGAACGTCGTGTCGGCCAACGCGTTGCTCAAGACGCTCGAGGAACCGGGGGCCGGCACGCGCTTCCTGCTTGTCACGCACCGGCCCGACGCGATGCCGGCGACGATCCGTTCCCGCTGCCTGGCGGTTGCGCTGGCCGCTCCGGCGAACGAGATCGCGATCGACTGGCTCGTCGCCGAGACCGGCACCGGGCGCGCGCAGGCTTCCCGGTGGCTGGCTGCCGCCGGGGGTGCGCCGCTGCGCGCGCGCGCATTCGCCGATCCAGCGACAGCGTCCGCTCATCGGCTCCTCGTGGAGACCTTCGCGTCGCTTCCCGAAACTCCGGTGTTGCGGGCCGCGGACGCGCTGGCCGGCGTCGAGCCGTCGCTTTGGGTCGGCGTGCTGCAGTCGTGGATCGCCGACTTGCAGCGCTGCCGGGCCGGCGCCGCGCCGCGATTCTTTCCGGATCGCGCCGAACGGCTCCAGGCGCTGTCGCAGGCCACGTCGCTGCAGGCGCTGGACCGACTCGGCTCGGGGATCGCGACGCTGGCGCGAGCGGTCGATCACCCGCTCAATGCGCGGCTGATGCTCGAGGATGCATTGATCCGCTTGCGCGCCGCGTGGGCGGGGTAGGAAGCGATCGCAGGGAAGAGGGGACGCGAACATGAGCGCAGCCGGAAGGACGACGATGACAGCCTCGCGACCTGCGGGCGGGGCCGCCGCGTTCGGCACCGCGGCAGAACCCGTCACTTCCGGTGATGCGGGCGTCTCCACCGAGACCGGTACGCTGCTGCTCGATGGCCTCGATGCCGATGTGCGCCTGGCGCCGGCGACCGCACCCGGACCGTCGACCTCACCCGGACCGTCCATCGGCATCGACACCGCCACAGGCCCGAATACCGCAAACGCCTCGGCAGCGACCCTTCCCGCGGCAGCGGCCGCCGGGATGCGCACCGGTGCGCGACCGGGCGTCATGCAGCTGGCGATCCGCGAGAAGGCAGCGCTGTACGCCGCCTACATGCCCTTTCTCGAAGGCGGCGGACTGTTCATCCCGACCACGCGTTCGGTGCGCCTCGGCGACGAGTTGTACCTGCTTCTTGCGTTGATGGACGATCCGAACCGACTCTCGGTGACTGGAAAGGTCGTCTGGATCACCCCCGGCGGCACGCCACAGCGCCAGCAGGGGCTCGGCGTGCAGTTCGCCAGGGACGAGGCGGGAACGCGCGCACGCAGCCGCATCGAGGACCTGCTGGGCGGCACGCTGAAGGCGAACCGCCCGACGCACACGATCTGAACCGGCAGCGGCCGATACAATGCGGTCTGGCGGGCCCCGTGCGCCCGCCGCCGTGATGTACGGCACGGCGCCTCGCGCCTGCCGCCCGCCGATGCTCGTCGACTCGCACTGCCACCTCGATTTCCCCGAATTCACCGACCGCCTGGACGCGGTGCTCGCGTCGATGCAGGCGAACGGCGTGGGCCACGCGCTGTGCGTAAGCGTCGCCCTCGACCGCTTCGAGGACGTGCTTCGGATCGCGCGCAGCGACCCGCGGCTGAGCGCGTCGGTCGGCGTGCATCCCGATTCGCCCGATGCCGTCGAACCCGACGTGCAGACGCTGGTGCGGCTCGCCGCGGATCCGAAGGTCGTGGCGATCGGCGAGACGGGGCTGGACTACTTCCGCAGCGCGGGCGACACCGAGTGGCAGCGCGAGCGCTTTCGCGTGCACATCCGCGCCGCACGCGCGAGCGGCCGGCCGCTGATCGTCCACACGCGAGCCGCCTCCGCGGACACGATCCGCCTGCTGCGCGAAGAACGCGCCGACGAGGCGGGCGGCGTGCTGCACTGCTTTACCGAAGACTGGGCGACAGCACGCGCCGGCCTGGACCTGGGCTTCCACATCTCGTTCTCCGGAATCCTGACTTTCCGCAATGCGCAGTCGCTGCGCGAAGTCGCGGCGCGCGTTCCCGACGATCGCCTTCTCGTCGAGACCGATTCGCCGTATCTCGCACCGGTACCGAAGCGCGGCCGGACGAACGAGCCCGCCTGGGTGCTGCACGTGGCCGAGTGCCTCGCGCAGTTGCGCGGCCGCACGCTCGACGAGATCGCCACGCTCACCACCACGAACTTCTTCCGCCTGTTCCCCGGCGCGAGGCCGCCAGCCGATGCGCACGATTGAACGAAGCGCAAAGGCACTGCTGCTGGGCGTCACGCTCGTCTGCTGCGCGGGTCTGCCCACGTTCGATGCCGCGGCGCAGGCGGCACAGCCGGCCGCATCCGCTCGCAAGGCGCCCACGGCGAACGACGAATTCTGGGAAGCGGTCGGTCGCGACGACACCGCGCGCGTCCAGACGCTGCTGCTCAGGGGCGTCGACACGAACGCAGTGCATCCCCGGTTCGGGCCGGCCATCGTCGTCGCCGCGCGCGAACGCGCATGGAACGTCGTTCGCGAACTGGCCCGGATCGTCGGCACGCGAGTCGACGCGCCGAACGCGCGCGGCGAAACGGCGGCGATGCTGGCTGCCTTGCACGGCAACCTCGACGTCGTCCGCCTGCTCGTCGAGAAGGGCGCCGAAGTCAATCGCCCCGGCTGGACGCCGCTGCACTATGCCGCGGTGAACGGCAACGTCGATCTATTGCGATACCTGCTCGATCAGAACGCTTATATCGATGCGCAATCGCCCAACCGCACGACGCCGCTGATGATGGCTGCCCGCCACGACCACGTCGACGCCGTGCGACTGCTCATCGAGGCCGGCGCCGATCCCACGCCGCGCAACGACACCGGCCGCGACGCCGCCGACTATCTCGTCGCCAACGGCAAGCCCGAAGAAGCGCGCTGGCTGCGCGAGCGCGCCGCGGAGTTCGCGCGCCGATACGGGACGCTGGAACGTCCGCGCAGCGCCGAATCCGCCGCCGGCGAACGGGAGCGCAGGCGCAGGATCGAGGCCCCGCGCCTGCCGGGCGCGCGCGACTAGCGCAGCGCACTAGCGCAGCGCGACGTCGAGCACGAACATCAGGTCGAAGCCGACGAACAGCGAAGCCGTCGCGGTCTCGCCGAAGGCGCCGCGATGCGTTTCGGGGATCACCTCGTCGCTGATGACGAACAGCATCGTCCCGGCTGCGAAGGCCAATGCGAGCGGCAGGATGGCGGTGGACAGCACGAGCAATCCGGCACCGAACATCCCGCCGAAGAGCTCGACGATTCCGGTCAACGCGGCGATTCGCAGCGCGTAGAGGCGCGGGTAGCCCAGCGCGGCCAGCGCCATCGCCACCGCGAGCCCCTCCGGCAGGTTCTGCAGGCCGATGCCGATCGTCACGCCGAGGCCGATTCGCGCATCGCCGCTGGCCGAGGCAACGCCGATCGACAGGCCTTCCGGGAAGTTGTGCAGCGTGATCGCCAGCACGAAGAGCCACACCCGTGCGATGCGTTCGCCGCTCGGTCCTTCGGGACCCTTCAGGAAGTGCTCGTGCGGCAGGATCCGGTTGACGAAGCCCATCGACAGCCCGCCGAACAGCAGCGCCGCCACGACGGCCAGCACCGCGCTCAGGCGGTGCTCGAACATCGTCTCGGCCAGCTCGAGGCCCGGCAGGAGCAGCGAAAACACGGTCGCCGCGAGCATCACGCCGGCCGCGAACGAGAGCATCGCGTTGCTGCTGCGCTGCGACAGCCGCCCCATCCACAGAACCGGAACCGCGCCGAGGGTCGTGGCGAGCGCCCCGCCCAGCAGGCTCGCAACGAAAGCGGCGAGCAGCGGCGAAGACTGTTCGAAGAACGCGGTGGGATTCATCGGGCAGGGTGGGGCGGCGGCAGCGGCGCCAACCCGGAGAACGTCGAAGCGTAACAGGAAGCCGTCGCCTCGCTTACGATGGTGGTGCGGCCTTCACCCGATCCGGCCGCGCCCGTTGCGAGGAGCAATCGATGGACGTGCTGCAGAAGTACCTTCCGTTCGTGGGCCGCCTGTGCCTGGCCTGGCTGTTCGTGCCCGCCGGCTGGAGCAAGCTCGGCGGCTTCTCGGGAACCGTCGGCTACGTGGCCTCCGCCGGCTTGCCGTTTCCGCCGGCGATGGTGGTGATCGCGATCGCGATCGAGCTGTTCGCCGGGCTTGCGCTGCTCGTCGGCTACAAGGCGCGCTGGGCTGCGGCGCTGCTGGCGTTGTTCACGCTGGTCGCGGCCTTCGGATTCCACGACTACTGGACCATGCCGCCCGAGCAGCAGGCAATGCAGAGGGTCAACTTCAGCAAGAACGTGGCGATCTTCGGAGGCCTGCTGTTCGTCGTCGCCTTCGGCGCGGGTCGGCTGAGCATCGACGAGCGGCGCGGGCAGGCGCCGCACGCGCTCGGCACACCGCGATGACGCGTGCGCGACCTCAGCGGCGTCGCGCCAGCAGATCGATCAGCTGCGGGACGGTCGCGCTCGCGTGGCCGCTCGCGGCAGCGCGCGCGTAGACCTCGTGCACCGCAAGCGCGGCATCGCGCGAGGCGCCGTTTTCCCGCGCCATCGTCGCGTAGTAGTCCATATCCTTCGCCGCGTTCGCGATCGTGAAGCGAAACGCCGCGTCGTCTCCCGACTCGATGAAGGGCCGCAGCCGCTCGAGCGCAACGCCCTGGCCGCCGCCGTGACCGAGCACCTCGAGCAATACGCGATCGTCGACGCCCGAGCGCCGCGCGCAGGCGGCTGCTTCGGCGAGCACGGCGCCGAATCCCAGCGACACGTAGTTGTGCAGCAGCTTGAGCCGGTGCCCCGAACTCACGGGGCCCGTGTGCACGATGTTCTCCGCGAAGCACGCGAGCACGGGACGGCACTCGTCGAGCAGGGCAGCGTCTCCGCCCACGAGCACGTTCAGGCGACCTTCGGCAGCCTCCTTCGGCGTGCGCGTCATCGGAGCGTCGAGGAAACGTCCGCCGACACGCTCGATCGCGGCAGCGATGCGAACCGTGGAAGAGGGGATCGCCGTCGAGCAGTCGATGACGACGGTGCCCGCACGCAGGCCTTCCAGCGCGCCGCCCTTGCGGAACAGCGCGTCCTCGACCTCGGGGGTGCCGATGACGCAGAGGATCAGCACCTCGCAGTCGGCGGCAAGCTCGGCGGCGCTCGCACTGGACCGCGCGCCGGCGGCAAGCAGATCGTCGACCGGCTGGTTTCCCGGATGCTCGAGAAAGACGAGCGAATGCCCGTGGCGCAACAGACTGCGCGCGATGCCGTGGCCCATCAGGCCGACACCGATCATCCCGATTCGTCTGCCCGCTTCACTCATGCGTGCCCGTGGCGTTGCCGATGCGAACTGCGCACTCTATCCAATAACGCGTCGCGCAGTGCTTGCGGACAGGGAAAAACGCCGGAACGAGGCGACCGGACCGCTACAATCCGTGCGCTTCGCAACAACGCGCTCGCGAAACGATGAACGAAACCGGAACTTGCCCGAACGTCCGCGCGTCGATCCCCGGATCCGTGCAGCGGCGCGCCCTCGTCGTCGACGACAACCGCGACAACGCCGAGTCGCTTGCGCTGTTGTTGCGCATGCAGGGCGACGACGTCCGAACAGCGCACGACGGCATCGCGGCGCTCGAGATCGGCGAGCGCTTCCGGCCGCAGATCGTCCTGCTCGACATCGGCATGCCGAAGATGAACGGCTACGAGACCTGCCGCGAGATGCGCGAACGCGCCTGGGGGCGCGATGCGATCGTCATCGCGCAGACCGGTTGGGGCGAGCCCGAAGACCACGCGCGGGCGATGCAGGCGGGCTTCGATGCGCAACTGGTCAAGCCGATCGAATTCACCGCGCTCACCGAATTGCTTGCGACGATCGACGGACGACTGCGGGAGCGCGACGCGGAGGCGTCGTAGGCCGCCGCGTCGGACTCGTCCTTTTTCGCATAATGTGCATTATGTAAACTCGGATAGTCGCAGCGCTGCGCCGGAGCGTATCCGCATCGAAAGCGCTGCGCTCGAGGGCGGGAAATGCTGCGGAACGCAGCGTTTCCGGCCGGGCATTTCCTGGCTCGATTGAAGACGCAGGGTTTCGCGGCGTTTCGTCGCGAAGCGGTTGCCGGGGTGCGCCGGCCCGCGTCGCCGTCACGGCGCGAACCCCCTGCCTTTCGCAGCGGAAGTCCCAGAAGCGCACCAGACCGGACGGATCGCCTGCCGTTTCGCGTTGCGCGGCGCAGGCTTACCATGATCGCATCCGCACCAGCGCTGGAGTCGCCATGAGCGCCACCGTCGCCGACCTGCAGGCCTTCGCCGACGCCTGGAACCGGCACGATGCCGAAGCGCTGATGCGCTTCATGGCCGACGACTGCGTGTTCGAAGCGTCGGCCGGTCCCGAGGTCTGCGGAACGCGCTACGTCGGCCGGGAAGCCGTCGAGGCGGGATTCCGCGAGGTATGGGCCACGTTTCCCGACGCGCAGTGGCGCTCGCCGCGTCACTTCGTCTGCGGCGACCGCGGCGTGTCGGAGTGGACGTTCTCGGGCACCAAAGCCGACGGCACGCGCGTGGAAGTCGACGGATGCGACGTGTTCACGTTCCGTGACGGCAGGATCGCGATCAAGAACTCGTATCGCAAGAACCGTCCGCCGATCGCCGCCGATCAGTGAAGGCGCACCACGGTACGGCCTTTCACCCGCCCCTGCACGAAGTCGTCGAACGCATCGGGCAGCGCCTGCAGCTCGATCGTGCGGGTGATTTCGTGCAGATGCCGCGGCTTAAGATCGGTCGAGAGCCGATGCCACACCTGTTCGCGGGCCGGAGAGCCGGTATAGCCGGAGTCCACGCCGAGCAGGCTCACGCCGCGCAGGATGAACGGGAACACCGTCGTGTGCAGTTCGATGCTCGCCGCGTTGCCGATGCTCGCGACAGTTCCCGCCTGCTTCATGCTGGCCAGCACCCAGTGCAGGATCGGTCCGCCCACGTTGTCGACCGCACCCGCCCATCGGGCCCGCTCCAGCGATCGCACCTTCGCGAGATCGATCTGCGAGACGAGCTCGACCGACGAAGCGCCGAGATCGCGCAGGTACTGCGCCTCGGACGACTTGCGGGTGAGCGCGACGACCTCGTAGCCGAGTCGCGACAGCATGTCGATCGCAAGGCCGCCGACGCCGCCGGTGGCACCGGTGACGACCACGGGACCGTTCTCCGGTCCCAATCCGTTGTGCTCCATGCGCAAGACTGCCAGGCCCGCGGTGAATCCTGCGGTGCCGAGTGCCATCGCCTCGAACAGGCTCAGTCCGGAAGGCAGCGGCAGGACCCAGTCGGCCGGGACGCGCGCGTACTGCGCGTAGCCGCCGTGATGCGAGACGCCGAGCTCGAAGCTCGTCGCGATCACCGGATCGCCGGGCCGGAAGCGCGCATCCGAGCTCTCGACCACCTCGCCCGCGAGGTCGATTCCGCCGACGCAGGGAAAGCGCCGGATGATCTTCCCCGCGCCGGTGGCCGCGAGCGCATCCTTGTAGTTGATGCTCGAGAAATGGACACGGATCGTCACCTCGCCGTCGTCCAGTTGCGCGGCCGAAAGCGCGGTGAGCCGTCCTGCGACGTTGTCGCCGTCCTTGTCGATCAGGTAAGCGGTGAAATCCGGCAGTGTCATGGCAGAAGCGGTTCGAACCGGTCGTCGGATGCTCGGCAAGCGCGTACGACGTCGGCGATCCGCCCGGCACGGAACAGACGCGCAGTGGAACTATGTTCGACTGCATGTTCGCACATCGATGCGAGCGATGGCGCCTTCGGTCTCGGGCATTCACGAGGCGGGGCGACGGCGGGTCGGGCAGCGAGATGGATTTTCATTTTCTTCGATCAGGCAGGAACCAGTCTTGCGCGGGCCGAACATGCCGCCCCGCGGCGGCAGCGTCACAGCGTCATCGATTCCAATGAACAAAGGACGATCATGCTCACCTGGGCCATCATATTTCTGGTCATCTCCGTCATCGCCGGTGTCCTCGGTTTTTCCGGCATATCGGCTGCGACGGCGGGAATTGCCAAGATTCTCTTCTTCGTCTTCGTGGTGATTTTCGTCGTCATCGTAATAGCCGGCCTCGTCACCGGCTCGTTGCTTCTCTAGGCGGGTGTTCGACGCCCGGTGCCCTGCTCCGCCTGATGTTGCGTCCGGAGGCCGCCCGGCCCGATGAACTCGAGCGAGCGGGCACGCGCCGACCCCGGTCACGGCCACTCCGCCATGCTCGATGATGCCAGGGCAACGCTGCGGGCAGTCAAGGAGCAGGCCGCGAACGACCACCTGACGATCGTCGCCGCAGGCGTTGCGTTCTACGCATTGCTGTCCGTCTTTCCGGCGCTCACCGCCCTCGTATCGATCTACGGCCTGGCGCTCGACCCGCAGCAGTTGACCCACCAGCTGTCCCTGTTGAGCCAGATGCTGCCGCCGCAGGCCGCGGGGCTGATGCGCGAGCAGCTGCACGAGCTCGGCGACACGGCGCAAGGCACGCTCAGCCTGAGCCTGGCCGGCAGCGTGCTGATCGCTCTGTGGAGCTGTTCGGCCGGCGTGCGGGCCGTGATGAAGGCACTCAACATCGCCTACGAGATCGAAGAAGGCCGCAGCCTGATGGCGCGGGTAGGTCTTTCGATGCTGCTCGCGCTCGTCGCCATCGTCGGCGTGTTGGTCGCCATCGCGGCGATCGTGGTGCTGCCCGCCGTGGGCGACATCCTCCGCCTGGACCCGTCGCTGCAGCTGGGCCTCGGCATCGTCAAGTGGCCGTTGATCGGCGCGCTGTTCTGGTTCGGCCTTGCGTTGATGTACCGCTACGGCCCGAACCACGCCGGCGCGCGCTGGTCGTGGCTGAACTGGGGCGCCTCGGTCGCGATCGTGATCTGGCTCGTCGGATCGGTGCTGTTTTCGTGGTACGTCAGCAACTTCGGTTCCTACAGCAAGACCTATGGGCCGATGGCGGCGATCGTGATCCTCATGCTGTGGTTCCTTCTCTCGGCCTGGGCCGTGCTGATCGGCGCCGAGATCAACGCGGTGCTCCAGCGCCGCGCGCAGCGGCGTGCCGAAAACGCCCGTACGATCGAGTAGTGCAGCTTGCCTGCGCAGCGCCGCTCGGCGCTAAGATCAAGGCCATGCATCGAAAGGTCTCGATCCAGCGCGCCTACGAAGAGCCGGGCCGCGACGATGGTTACCGGGTGCTGGTCGATCGCGTCTGGCCGCGCGGACGCCGCAAGCAAGACCTCGCGCTCGACGACTGGGCGAAGGAGCTGGCGCCGAGCACCGAGCTGCGCAAGTGGTTCGGTCACGATCCCGCGCGCTGGGAGGCTTTCCGCGAACGCTATCGCGACGAGCTGGCTACGCCCGAGGCACGCGAACGGCTGCACGCCCTGCTCGCGGCGGCCGGCGAACGCCCGCTGACGCTCGTGTATTCGGCGAAGGACGAGCAGCACAACCAGGCGGTGGTACTGCGCGAGGCGATCGCCCGCGTGCGCCGCTGAGCGCGAGTCGTTGCCGCGTCGGCGTCGGGCGGGCACCGGGCGCGATCATCCGATCGCGGCATCGTGCGCACGGATCCACCACCCGGCGGAAGAGTCGAGCGCCAGCGCATCGACGAGATACGGCAGGCTTGCACGCATCGACGCCTCGAGGCCGAAGGGCGGATTCACGACGAAGACGCCGCTGCCGTGCAGGCCGAAGCCGCCGGGGGCCGGCCGGCAGACCGAGAGCATGACGTTCAGCCATCGCAGTCCGGGCCAGCGTTCGAGCGTGCTCACCAGCGCCACCGCTTCGCGCCGCTGGACCTGCGGGTACCAGATCGCGTAGCAGCCGGTGGCGAAGCGGCGCAGCGCTTCGCGCAGCGCCGCGACGACGCGCGCGTAGTCGCGCTTGTCCTCGTACGACGGGTCGACGAGCACGAGCGCGCGTCGCGACGCCGGTGGCAGCACCGCCTTCAGGCCGGCGAATCCGTCGACCCGCGCGATTCGCACCTGGCGGGCTGCGGCACGGCCGAGTCGTGCGAACCGCGCCTCGAGGATCCGATGCTCGGACGGATGCAACTCGAACAATCGAAGACGATCCTGCTCGCGCAGGGCTTCGAAGGCGAGCACCGGCGAGCCGGGATAGTGGCGCAAGTTGCCGTCCGGATTGTGCCGCGCAACCGCCGAAAGCCACGCCGCGATCGGCTCCGGAGCGTCGTCGCGCCGCCAGAGCCGCGCCACGCCGTCGGCGGATTCGGCACGCCCGGCCGCCCGGCCCTCGTTCAATGCGTAGGTTCCGGCGCCGGCGTGCGTGTCGACGACCAGGAACGGCGTCTCCTTGCGCCGGAAATGCGCAAGCAGCGCAACGAGCACGACGTGCTTGAGGACGTCGGCGTGGTTGCCTGCGTGGAAGGCGTGGCGGTAGCTCAACATCGAGCAGATGATGACGCAGTGTGCGGGGCTGCGGCAAAATCGCGCGCATGGCGAGCGCAGACCTCCGCAGCGACTCCCGCAGCGCGGCCGGCGTCGCAGCGCTGCTGTGGCTTCTCGTCCTGGCGCTGGTCGTGTCGCTGCTGCTGCACGAACGCCGCGTGCAGCTCGAGCGCGCCGAAGGAACGGCCCGCGCGCTCACCCTGCTGATGCAGGCCCACACCGAGGGCACGTTCGGCGCTGTCGACCTCGTGCTGTCGGGCGTCGTCGACGCATACGAGGCGCTGCAGCCGGCTGCGGACGATCCTCGCTTCCGGGCGCTGCTGCGCGATCGACTGAGCGAGATCCCGTCGGTGCGAGCGATCTACATCGTCGGTGCCGACGGCTACGTGCGCAACCACACCGATTTTCCGGACACCCCGCGTACGCCGCTGGCCGATCGCGAATACTTCCGGCGCTACCTCGAAGACCCGGGCCTGCAGCACCGGGTTTCGCCGCCCGTGTACAGCCGCTCGGGGCTCGGCTGGTTCAACGCGGTGACGCGCCGCATCGTCGTCGACGGCCGCTTCGCCGGCGTGGCTGTCGCTGCGGTCGTTCCGACGCACTTCGAGACGCTGTATCGGGCAATGGAGCTCGGCCCGGGCCAGACGATCGAGCTGTTCTACGAAGATCTGACGCGCGTGGCGCGCTATCCGGCCGACGATTCGAAGATCGGACGAAAAGCGCTCCCCACCGAAGTCTTCGGTGGCGTCGTGCACGGCGACAGCACGATTGCCGTGCGCGACGACCTGTTGCACGTCCGCATGACGAGTTTTCGACGCGTGCGCAATGCGCCCTTCATCGTCACGCTCACGCAGGCGCCGCCGTCGCTGCTCGCCGCGTGGCGCAGCGAGGTGCTCGGTGCCACGATCGCCATGGCCGCCCTCACGTCGCTGCTCGTCGCGCTGGTCGTGCAACTGCATCGCAAGCGCCAGATCGCCGCGCGGGCGCGCCACCGACTCGCGCAGTCGGAGCGGCTCGAGGCCGTCGGCCAGCTCACCGGAGGCATCGCGCACGACTTCGCCAATCTACTGGGCATCGTGCGCACGAACCTCGCGATCGTCGAGCGGCTTCATCCCCCGGATTTGCGCGTTCGCAAGGCGCTGCAGACGTCCGAGCGCGCCGTCGCGAACGCGCGGCAGCTGATCGAGCAGTTGCTGCTGTTCGCGCGACGCGGCTCGCTGGACCTGCGCCCGATCGATCCCAACGAGACACTGCAGCGCCACCTGGACATGCTGCGCCAGGCGGCAGGCCGGCAGGCTCGCGTGGAACTCGCGCTCGACGGCAAGGCGCCGCCGTGCCTGGCGGACGAAACACAGTTCGTCACGGCAATGGTCAACCTGGTGGCCAACGCGCGCGATGCGATCGACGATTCGCACGGCCGCGGCAGCATCACCGTGCAGACCGGGCGGGTAAGCCCGACGCAGGCGGCCGAGTGGGGCCTCGCAAGCGAAGCGCGCCTGGTGCGCGTCAGCGTCGTCGACACCGGGTCGGGGATGGACGAGAAGATGCTCGCACGCGTGTTCGAGCCGTTCTTCACGACCAAGGGCAGCGAAGGCACGGGCCTGGGCCTCGCGCAGGTGTACGGCTTCGTGAACCAGTTGGGCGGGCAGGTGCGGATCGAATCGGCGCTCGGCCGAGGTACCGCCGTGCACCTGTTCTTTCCCGTCGTGGAACCGGAAACTGCCGCGCCCCGGAAGGGGTGAACGAATCCGGCTGCCACGGCTTCTCGTTCTCAGAACGTGTGAACCAATCGGCCGTGACCGGAAAGCGCGCCAGGAAGCGTCCGATCGAGGCGCAAAGCGCAGCCATATCGGTAGATATGGCGAGCATTTGCAACGAAGAGCGGGCGCTTCCTGGCGCGCGAGACGGGCATGGACGATTGGTTCACACGTTCTCAGTCCACCGTGGCAACCACCCCCTCGGAGACGAGCGCGTCGATCTCCGGATCGGGGTAGCCGCACTCGCGCAGCACCTCGCGGCTGTGCTCGCCGAGCATCGGCGCAGCGCGGGTTCCGCACTGCGCCGGCGTCGCATCGAACTTCACCGGAAAGCCCAGCGCCCGGGTACGTCCCGCACGCGGATGGTCGACCTCGACGACCATCCGGCGGGCGAGCACCTGTTCGTGCGTCAGCGCCTCCCCGATCGAATGCACGGGGCCGGCCGGCACCCCTGCCGCATCGAAGGCGGCAATCCAGTGCGCGCGATCGCGTGCGACGAGCACCCGCTCCATCGCCTCGACGAGCGCGTCGCGGTTTCGCATCCGGTCGTCGTTGGTCGCGAAGCGCGGATCGTGCACCCACTCGGGGTGACCGAGCACCTGCGCGATGCGCTGCCAGTTCGCCTGGTTCGCGCCGCCGACGTTGACGTAGCCGTCGGCCGTGCGAAACGCCTGGTACGGCGCGGTGAGGACGTGACCCGAGCCGAGCGCGCCGGGCGAGCGACCGGTGGCGAAGAAGATCGCCGCGTGCCAGTACGTCTGCTGCAGCGCCGCCTCCATCAGCGACGTCTCGACGAGCTGGCCTTGCCCGGTCTTCAGCTTGTGCACGTACGCCGCGAGGACACCGAGCGCGGCGAGGATTCCCGCGTTGATGTCGGCGATCGGCGACCCCGCTTTCGCCGGCGCTGCGCCCGGCTCGCCGGTGATCGACATCAATCCGGCAAAGCCTTGCGCGATCAGGTCGAAGCCGCCCTTGTCGGCCCACGGACCGGTGCGTCCGTAGCCAGAGACCGCGCAATAGATGAGCCCCGGGTTGAGCGTGCGCAGGTGCTCGTAGCCCAACCCGAGGCGCTCGAGCGTTCCGCGCCGGTAGTTCTCGGTGAGCACGTCGGCCCCCACGACCATCCGCTCGAGCACGGCCTTGCCCTTCGGGTGCTTCAGGTCTAGCGCGATGCCGCGCTTGCCGCGATTCAGGATCAGGTAGGGCGCCGACTCGCCGTCGATGCGCGGCTCGCGATAGCCGCGCGAGTCGTCGCCGCCCGGCAACTTCTCGACCTTGACGACGTCGGCGCCCAGATCGGCGAGCATCATCCCGCAGGTCGGTCCGGCCATGATCTGCGCGAGCTCGAGGACCTTGACGCCGGCCAGGGGACCGCATCGCCCGCTATCGGCCATTGCCGCCCCTTCCCTTCAGCGCCCGGCGAAGACGGGCTTCGCCTTCGCGAGGAACGCGCGATAGCCGGTGCGGAAATCTTCGGTGTCGAAGCAGTCGAAGGCCTCGAGCCGCTCGGCTTCGGTGAGCGGTGACGGCTCGGCGAGCCGCCGCGCGAACTTCTTGTGCCAGCGCGCCGCCAACGGGGCTCCTTCCGCGATTCGCTGCGCCGTCGCCCGGCATTCGTCTGCGACGCAACCGTCGGCGACGACGCGGTTGACGAGCCCCTTCTCGTAGGCCTCGCGGGCCTCGAAGATCCGCCCTTCGTAGAGCAGTTCGAGCGCGACCGACCGACCGGCCAGTTCGATCAGCGGTGCGATCTCCGGATACGCCATCACCAGGCCCAGGTTCTTGATCGGCGCGCCGAAGCGGCTGCCCTCGCCACAGATGCGCAGGTCGCACAGCGCCGCGATCTCCAGGCCGCCGCCGACGCAGATCCCGTGGATCTGCGCGAGCGTCGGGTGGCGGCACTCAGCGATGGCCTGCGCCGTCGCGTGCATCACCGCGCCGTAGGCGATCGCCTGCTCGCGATTCGAGCGCATCGTCTCGAACTCGCCGATGTCGTTGCCCGGCGAGAACGCGCGTTCGCCGGCGCCGCGCAGGACGACGCAGCGCACCGAGTCGTCGTCCGATAGCGTGCGCATCGTCTCCCCGAGATGCTGCCACATCGGGCGCGTCAGTGCGTTGAGCTTGTGCGGGCGGTTCAGCACGACGGTGACGACCGCGTCGTCGCGTTCGACCAGGATCGTTTCGGACATCGGTTCTCCTGTTGCGCGGCGCGCGACGCCCGAAGGACGGGCTCGGCGTGCAGGCGCAGCGGCCAGACTCAGCGATAGAAATACTCGACCAGGCCCATGCCCGTGACCGGAACGTAGGTGACGAGCAGCAGCACGGCGAGAAGCACGGCGACGAAGTAGACGTTCGTTCGGGAGACCTCCCAGACGCCGGCCTTCGAGATCGAGCACGCGACCATCAGGACGCTGGCGACCGGCGGCGTCTGCTGGCCGATGCCGAGGTTGATCGTCACGACGAGCCCGAAGTGCACCGGGTCGATGCCGGCGGCGTGAACGAGCGGCATCACGACCGGCACGACGAGGATGATCGCCGCCGCCGAGTGCAGGAACATGCCGAGCAGCAGGAACAGGACGTTGAGCAGCGCGAGGACGAGCCACTTGTTCGTGGTGAATTCGGTGACCGCCCGCGCGAGTTCCTGCGGCGCGCGCGTCTCGGTGAGGTAGACGCCGAGCAGCGCCGAGGTGGCCACGAGCAGCATGACGACGGCCGTCTGGCTGCCGCCCTCGATGATCGCCGCCTTCAGGTGCGGCAGATCGAGTTCGCGGTAGACGACCAGGCCGATGAACAGCGCCGCGACCACCGCGAGCGCCGCGCCTTCGGTGGCGGTGACGAAGCCGCCGAAGATGCCGCCGAGGATGATCATCGGCAGCGTGAACGCCCAGAACGCCTCTCGCGCGGTGCGCCGCACCTCGGACCAGCGGAAGTGCTGCTCGACGGGAAGGTCGTATCGGCGCGCGAACCAGTATGCGACCCCCATCAGGCCGGCGCCGCCGATGACGCCGGGAACGATGCCGGCGACGAAGAGCTGCACGACCGAAGTCTCGGCCATCACCGCGTACAGGATCATCGGGATCGAAGGAGGGATGATCACCGCGAGCGTCGCCGACGACGACATGACCGCTGCCGCCAGCGCGCGCGGATAGCCCTTCTTCTTCATCGCAGGAATCGTGATCGAGCCGAGCGCGGCGACGTCGGCGACCGCGGAGCCGGAGATCTCGGCGAAGAACAGCGACGCGCCGATCGACACCATCGCAAGACCCCCGCGGATGAAACCGAGCACTGCCGAGGCGAAGGCGATCAGGCGCGTCGAGATGCCCGAGGCGTTCATGATCGCACCGGCGAGGATGAACAGCGGGATGGCCAGCAGCGGGAAGTTGGTGGCGGCGTTGTACAGCACGATCGGCAGGTTCGGCAGCGACGAGGCGCCCTGCACCATCCAGATCGCGGCGATCGCTACGACGCCGAGCGCGACCGCGATCGGCACGTTGACCAGCACGAGCGCCAGCACGCTGCCGAACAGGAAGAGCATCTGCATTCCGGGTGTCCTATTCCGCGGATCCGTTGCGTCCGGCAAGGCCGGATGCAGGTTTCGACGAGCGCAAGCGGCCGCGCGTCAGTGGGCGGCTTCGTGCAGGGCCGCCTCGGCCGTCGCGCCCTCGGCGTGCTCGGTGCGCGCCCAGGCGAGAGCGTCGGGGAGCGTGAGAAGCTCGGCGACGATGATCAGCGCCGACGAGATCGGGATCACCGACTGCACCCACGACACCGGAATCGACGGCAGGCTCACCAGCGTGTCGGTGGCGAGCACGTCGAGCACTTCCCAGCCGATCCAGCCGAGCAGCGCGAAGAAGCCGATGACGAGCGCCTCGACGAGGATGGTCACGACCAGGCGCGGGCCCGGTGGCATCATCGCGACGAGTTCCGGACACGTGATGTGGCTGCGCCGGGCCGCCGCATAGGCCGACCCGTAGAAGGTGAGCCACGCCAGCAGGATCGACGCGACCTCGTCGTACCAGACCAGCGAAGCGCCGAGCGTGCGGAACACGACGCCGACCGTGACCTCGACGGCCATCGCGACCATCAGCACGATGACCAGCCACTCGAGGATCCTTTCGTAGGCACTGCGAAAAACCGCCATCGTGTCGTCGCCCCGTTCCGCAACCACCCTCGCCCGCTCCGGCCCTCAGCCGAGCGCGATCGCCTTGTCGATCATCGCGTCGGCGCCCTTCACCGACTCGCCGAACTCGGCGTACACCGGCTTGCTCGCCGCGATGAACGCCTTCTTGTCGACTTCGTTGACCTGCATGCCGGCTTCCTTCAGCTTGCCGAGCAGCTCGCCCTCCTGCTTCTGCGCGACTTCGTAGACGTAGGCCTGCGTGGCGCGCGCCGTCTCCTCGAGCGTCCTGCGCACGTCTTCGGGCAGCGTGTCCCACTTGCGGATTCCGACGGTGAGATACGCCGGCGTGTAGACGTGACCCGACATCGAAAGGAACTTCTGCACCTCCTGCAGCTTTGCGCTGTAGATCTGCGTGAGCGGGTTTTCCTGCCCGTCCATGACGCCCGTCTGCAGCGCAGTGAAGAGCTCGGAGAACTTCATCGGGCTGGGGTTCGCGCCGTAGGCCTTGAACATCGCCACGCGCCACTTGCCTTCGGGCACTCGCAGCTTGATCCCTTTCAGGTCCTGCGGCGCCCGGATCGGTCCGCGGTTGTTCGTGATGTGCCGGTAGCCGTTCTCCCAGACGCCGATGATCTTCAGGCCCTTCTTCTCGGCAGCCGGCTCGATCTGCGGCCAGAAGATCTCCTTCTCGATGCGGCCCATGTGCGCGCGGTCCTTGACCAGGTACGGCATCTCGAAGATGCCGAAGAGGTCGACCTCGCTGCTCATCACGGTGGAAGGCACCGCCATGTCGATCGTGCCCAGCTTGAGCTTCTGCAGCATCTCCTTGTCGCCGCCGAGCTGGCTCGAGCCGTAGGTGACGACCTTCGCCTTGCCGCCGAGCTTCTCGTTGGCGCGACGGGCAAATTCGTCGGCCGACATCTGGAACAGCGACCCGGGTTCGCCGACGTGGCCGAGCTTGAGCTCGACCGCCTGCGCACGCACCGGCAGCGCGCGCGCTGCGGCGCCGGCGGCGCCGACCGCGAGCGCGGCCTGCAGCAGCCTGCGCCGCTCCGGCGAACCGGACTGCCGGATGTTCGCGCTCTCTTCGGGACGCTCCGTGGACTTTGCCTTCTCGTCGTTCGATGTCATCGCGATCTCCTCCTCGTGGGGCCGCGCCGGGCCCGGTCGGTGCAAAGAAAACCGTTCAGTCTGCCGTGCTGCCTGCGAGCGACTCCATGGCCGCCTGCACGCCGCCGCGGCGATGCGGAACACCGGACAGGCCGAGCGCCATCTCGACGCCCGCGAGCGTACCCATCAACGTCAGGTCGTTGAAGTCGCCCAGATGACCGATCCGGAACACCTTGTCGGCCACCTTGCTCAGGCCCTGTCCGAGCGACAGGTCGAAGCGCTCGAGCGCCACCTTGCGAAACGCGTCGGCGCTGTGTCCGTCGGGCATCAACACCGCGGTCAGCGATGCGCTGTAGTGCTTCGGATCGGCGCAGAGGATCTCGAGTCCCCAGGCGCGCACCGCCTCGCGCGTGGCCTGCGCGTGGCGACGGTGGCGCGCAAAGACATTCTCGAGGCCTTCCTCGAGCAGCATCGCGATTGCCTCGTGAAGCCCGTAGAGCAGGTTCGTCGCCGGCGTGTACGGAAAGACGCCACGCTCGTTCGCGGCGATCTGCTCGTGCCAGTCCCAGTACGAACGCGGCAGCTTCGCTTGCTTCGACGCCTCGAGCGCCTTGTCGCCCACCGCGTTGAACGACAGCCCTGGCGGCAGCATCAGCCCCTTCTGCGAACCGGCAACGGTGACGTCGACACCCCATTCGTCGTGTCGGTAGTCGATCGATCCGAGCGACGAGATCGTGTCGACGAGCAGCAGCGCCGGGTGCCGGGCCGCGTCGATCGCCCGGCGAATGGCAGCGACGTCGGTGGTGACGCCGGTGGCGGTCTCGTTGTGCACGACGCACACGGCGCGATAGCGATGCCCGGCGTCGCCGGCAAGCATGCGCTCGATCGTCGCCGGGTCGGCGGGATGGCGCCAGTCGCCCGAAACGAAGTCGACGACGAGACCCAGGCGCTCGGCCATCTTCTTCCACAGCGTCGCGAAGTGACCCGTCTCGCACATCAGCACCGCGTCGCCCGGCGACAGCGTGTTGACGAGCGCCGCCTCCCAGGCGCCGGTGCCCGATGCGGGATAGATGACGACCGGCGAGCGCGTCCGGAAGATCTCGCGGATGCCGCCCAGCACCGATTCGCCGAGCGCGCGGAATTCGGGACCGCGGTGATCGATCGTCGGGTAGTCCATCGCGCGCAGGATGCGGTCGGGGACGTTCGTCGGACCGGGGATCTGCAGGAAGTGGCGGCCGGCGGGATGTGCGTTCAGCGCCAGGCCGTTCGACAGTTTCATGGGGCCTCGTAGAATGGAGCGAAACCGTTGCCGCGCATCTTGTATGCAAACGGGTACGGCCGATCAGATGCCACGTGCTCAGGCGCAGCGTACCATTTTGGATTTTGTATGCAAACACCAGGCGTTACCGAGGACCCGATCGACCGGCGACCGCTGCACGAGGAAGCCGCCGACCGGCTGCGCGCGATGATCACCGACGGCCGCCTGCCGGCCGGTGCGCGGCTGAACGAGCGCGTGCTGTGCGACCAGCTGCGCGTCTCGCGCACGCCGCTGCGCGAGGCGTTCAAGCGGCTCGCCGCCGAACGACTGATCGAGCTCACGCCGAACCGCGGCGCGCGCGTCATCGCGCTCGCCCGCGCCGACGTGGAGGAGCTGTTCGAACTGATGGGCGCCCTCGAGGGACTGTCGGGCGAGCTCGCCGCGCAACGGCGCAGCGAGGCCGAGCTCGCCGAGATCCGGGCGCTGCACTACGAGATGCTTGCCGCGCATGCGCGGCGCGACCTGCCGGCCTACTACGCGATGAACCAACGGATCCACGACGCGCTGAATCGGTGTGCGCGAAACGGGGCCCTCACCGAGACCTACGACAGCATCAACACGCGCATCCAGCACCTGCGCTTTCGCTCGAACTTCGACGCGGCGAAATGGGCCGTCGCGGTGCGCGAGCACCAGGCGATGCTCGATGCGCTCGATGCGCGCGACGGCGCGCGCCTGCGTGCCGTGCTCGAGCAGCACCTGCGAACGAAGTGCGACGCGGTGCTCGCACACTGGAACGACGGAGAGGCACGGTGAACGCACCGAAGATCGACCCGGCGTTGCGCCCCGCGCGGACCGCGGCCCGCTTCGAACGCAGTCGGCTTGCGCAGCGCCTGCGTCGCGTGTTGCGCGGCGACGTGCTGTTCGATGCTGCCTCGCGCGCTCGCTACGCGACCGACGCGTCGATCTACCAGCTGGACCCGATCGGCGTCGTCGTGCCCGCCGACGAGGCCGACGTGGTCGCGACCATCGCGCTCGCCCGCGAGATGGGCGTGCCGCTGCTGCCGCGCGGCGCCGGCAGCAGCCAGTGCGGCCAGACCGTAGGCGATGCGCTCGTCGTCGATCACAGCCGGCATCTGAACCGGATCGTGCAGTTCGATGCGCAGGCGCGAACGGTCGAGGTGCAGCCCGGCGTGGTGCTCGATTCGCTCAACGCGTTCCTGAAGCCGCACGGACTGTGGTTCCCGGTCGACGTGTCGACTTCGGCGCAGGCGACGATCGGCGGCATGACCGGCAACAACTCGTGCGGCTCGCGATCGATCGCCTACGGCAACATGGTGCACAACGTCCTGGCGATCGACGCGCTGCTCGCCGACGGCACCGCCGAGCGCTTCGGTGCCTTCGGCGTCGACGCGCAGCGTCCGATGACGAGCGCACGCAGCGCGGAGCTCGTCTCGCGGCTGTTCGCGATCGGGCGGCGCGAACGCGACGAGATCGAGCGGATGTGGCCGAAGGTGCTGCGCCGCGTCGGTGGCTACAACCTCGATGTCTTCCATCCCCAGTCGCCGCGCCCCTACACCGCCGACGGCTCGGTGAACCTCGCGCACCTCCTGGTCGGTTCCGAGGGCACGCTCGCGTGGTTCCGTCGCGTCGTTCTCGCGCTCGCACCGCTGCCCGCGGCGCGCGTGCTCGGCGTGGTGAACTTCCCGACCTTCCGCGCCGCAATGGAGAGCGCGCAGCACATCGTCGCGCTCGGCCCGACCGCCGTCGAACTCGTCGATCGGACGATGATCGAACTGGCGCGCGAGAACCCCGTGTTTCGCCCGACCATCGAGCGTGCACTGATCGAACGCGATGGCGCGCTGCCCGATGCGTTGCTGCTCGTGGAGTTCGCCGGCGACCAGCGCGAACCGCTGCTCGGCGCGCTGCGCAGGCTCGCCGAGACGATGGGCGACCTCGGCTTGCCGGGCAGCGTCGTCGCGATGGACGACGACGCCGCGCAGAAGGCGTTGTGGGAGGTGCGCAAGGCCGGGCTGAACATCATGATGTCGCTGCGCGGCGACGGAAAGCCCGTCTCGTTCATCGAGGACTGCGCGGTCCCGCTCGAACACCTGGCCGACTACACCGAGCGGCTGACCGAGGTCTTCGCGCGGCACGGAACGCGCGGTACCTGGTACGCGCACGCCTCGGTGGGCACCTTGCACGTGCGGCCGATCCTCGACATGCGTGCGGGCGACGCCACCAAGATGCGGCGCATCGCCGAGGAAGCCGCTGCGATGGTGCGCCGATACAAGGGCGCGTTCTCGGGCGAGCACGGAGACGGGCTGGTACGCAGCGAGTGGGTCGGCTGGCAGTTCGGCGAGCGCCTCGTGCGTGCCTTCGAGGAGGTGAAGGACGCGTTCGACCCCGGCGGTACGATGAACCCGGGCAAGATCGTGCGTGCCACCCGGATGGACGACGAGCGACTGTTCCGCTATCCACCCGGCTACGCGGCGCGCGCGCGAGAAACGGCGCTCGACTGGTCGGCGTGGAACGTACGGAGCGACCCGGCCGCCGAGCTGGCCGGCGCGCCCGGCTCCGGCGACGACCCTTCCGGCGGCTTCGCCAAAGCTGCCGAGATGTGCAACAACAACGGCCACTGTCGCAAGTTCGACGCGGGCACGATGTGCCCGAGCTGGCGCGTGACGCGCGACGAACGCCATCTCACGCGTGGACGCGCCAACACGCTGCGACTGGCGCTCGCCGGAAAGCTGGGCGACGACGAGCAGGCCGCGCAGGCGGTGCACGAAGCGCTCGATCTGTGCGTGAGCTGCAAGGGATGCCGGCGAGAGTGTCCGACCGGCGTCGACATGGCGCGCATGAAGATCGAGTTCCTCGATCGCTGGAACCGCACCCATCGGATCGCCTGGAAGGATCGGCTGGTCGCCTGGCTGCCGCGGTACGCGCGACACGCCGCGCGCCTGCGCTGGCTGCTCGCGCTGCGCGACCGGCTGCCCGGCGCGGCGCGGCTCAGCGAACGGCTGCTCGGCTTCTCGGCGCGCCGCTCGCTTCCCCGCTGGCGCAAGGACGCCTTCACCAACGACCTCGACGAGCCGCACGCCGCCGACGCCACGCGAGAGGCCGTGCCGGAGGTCGTTCTCTGGGCCGACACCTTCGACAACTGGTTCGAGCCGGACAACCTGCGCGCGGCGCGCACGGTGCTGCGCGCAGCCGGCTATCGCGTGCACGTCGCGCGCGCGTTGCCGGGCGACGCGTCGCAGCGGCCGCTGTGCTGCGGGCGAACGTTCCTCTCCGGCGGCTTCGTCGAGGAGGCGCGCATCGAGGCACGCCGCACGCTCGCCGCACTGGCGCCCTACGTGGAACGCGGCGTCGCCGTCGTAGGACTCGAGCCTTCGTGCCTGCTGACGATGCGCGACGAGTTCCTCGCGCTCGGCCTCGGCGAGGCGGCCGCGCGACTAGCGCCACAGGCGCTGCTGTTCGAGGAATTCCTGGTTCGCGAGCATGCTGCCGGGCGCCTGGTGCTCGACCTGCATCCGATCGACCATCAGGAAGCGCTGCTGCACGGACACTGCCACCAGAAGTCGTTCGATGCGTTGCGCCCCGTGCAGATCGTGCTCGGCTGGATCCCGGGACTCCGCGTGCGTACGGTCGAGACGAGCTGCTGCGGCATGGCGGGCGGCTTCGGCTACGACGCGAAGCACTACGAGATGTCGATGAAGATGGGCGAGCTGGCGTTGCTGCCCGCGGTGCGCGCAGCGCAGCCGGCAACGCTCGTGGTGGCCGACGGAACGAGCTGTCGCCACCAGATCGCCGACGGCGCCGCGCGCCAGGCGGTGCACGTCGCCGTCGTTCTCGCCAGGGCGCTGCGCGCATCGCCGCCGAGCGCAGGACGATAAGCGCGCGCGACGCAGCCCCTCGGGCACCGGCCTTGCACTGTCGACTGCGTGTCCGCGGCGACCGCCCGGCGGACCGAACGCGAACCTATGGGAGTCAACCATGACCAGCAAAGCAGCTTCCGCGCCGCGTCCGCATACGGTATTGGCGACGTTCGCCGCCGTGGCGTTCTTCGGCGCCGTCAGTGTCGCGCAGGCTCAATCCACGACCGCCAATTCGTCGGCACCCACCCGCGACTCGAGCGGCACGAACGCTGCCGTGACGCAAGGCGTTTCGCCCCGTACCAGCCCGATGGGCAGCGACCGCTCGACGAGCGGCGGCACGATGATGAACGACGGTACGTCGCGCGGGTCGATGAGCTCGCGTACCGGCCCCTCCTCGACGCGCAGCGGCGACGCCTCGATGAGCGCCCGTACCGGCTCGGCGGCCGGCAGTCCGACACAGGTGAACCCCGAGTCGCGGGACTCCAATCGCCAGGCCTCCCAGGGGATGGTGCCGGCGCAGCGAAACGCGCAGGGCGATTCCTCCGCACGGGCGCGCATCGACGCGCCGGACTCGAATCTGCGCAACGACCGCACGACGATGGCGCGGGCTCCCCGAGCCGATCGCAATTGACCGTCACGTAGCGTCACCGAGCGCCGGCGCCGCGCAAAGCGGCGCCGGCGCTCGCCCTACAACCCTCTTCGGGTCAGCGCCTTCGGACGCGCCTCCGGGCGTGCCTACGGACGCGATCCCGGCCGGGCGCCTTCGGACCAGGGCGCCTTCGGACCACTAAGCGCCGCCGCGCGGCGCCGAAGTTCCGATGGCGAACTGCTGGCGAACGGAGCGCGTCTCCGGAAGCACGTAGACGACGGCGCGGCCGGCGGCGAAGGCCGGAATCACGCGCTGCTCGTAGAAGCGAGCCGGAACGTTGATGCACCCGTACGAGATCCGGTTGTCGGCGATCGTCGGGGTTCGCAGGCGTTCCAGCCGGCGCTCTGCGGGGTTGGTCGCGCGCACGCGGTGCATCGATATCGCCGCGTCGTAATCGACCCACATGATGTCCTCTCCGTGGGAATTGACGCCCCGCTCGGCGACGAAGCGACCGGCCGGAGTCGTGCGTTCCCACGGCCGGATGCGCGCCATCGGTCGCTCGCCGATGCCGGGAACGCTGTCGTCGCCGCGAGCCAGTCCGAGCAATACCGCAGAGGCGCCGGCCAGCCTGCCGGCCGCGTCGAAGACGTACAGCGTCGCCGCCGGCTTGTCGACGACGAGAAACGGCAGCCCGCGAGGATCGTCGGCGGCGATCGCCCAGTCGGCCAACTCGCGCGCCGCCGACGACGCCGGTACGTCGCCGAAATCGGCCCGGCGGTCCCCTGCCCGTACGGCGGCGGCAAACGCGAAGCTCGCCAGCGCGATCGCGGTGAGCCGAAATCGTCCGCGTGAGCCGCGTCGGGTACGGGAAAAGCGCACGGCGATCGCTCCTGGAAAGGTGGCCGCCCGGGCGGCGGTGCTCGCCAGCCCTGCACGTCCGATGCCCGCCCGCGCGTCGACGACGCTACGCGCCGTCGCCCAGTTCGCCGGCCAGGTAGCGCAGGCGATAGGTCTCGAAAGGCATCGTGTCGAGCGCTTCGATGCGCCTTTGCTCGTCGAGCGACTGCTCGGCAATGCGCGCCTGGCGTGCCTGCGCCTGCGCATCGAGCGGGCGGGCGAGCAGCTCGTCGCGATTCGCCAGCGAATGCGCCAGCGCGAATGCCCGGAAGGAGTCGTGGTAGCGGCTTCGCAGCTCCTGCAGCGAACGCGCCGACGGGGTGCGTGACGGCTCGTCGAGCGCTGCGCGGGCGGCCTCGAGCGCGTCGCGATGCAACCGCACCTCGGACAGCGCCGGCGCGGATTCGGCGGCACGCCCGGCCGGCGCCTGGCGGGCCGCATGTGCCGCGTCGAGCGCTTCGGCGATCGGCGCGCAGGCGTCGACCAGTTCGACGCCCCAGTCGTGCAGCGAGCGTTCGCGGGCGCCGTCGCGCAGCACGAGCGCCGGGTCGCGGCCGTATTGCGCGACCCGATGCTGGTTGCCCGAGATTGCCGCGATCTCCTGCGGCGTGTCGGGCGGGCTGTCGGCCAGCAGGCAGTGCAACAGGAATGCATCGAGGAAACGCATCGTCTGCGCGCCGATGCCGACCGTGTGGAACGGATCGATGTCCAGGCAGCGCACTTCCACGTACTCGACGCCGCGTTCGGCCAGCGCGCGCAACGGCCGTTCGCCGGGCCGGATGCTGCGCTTGGGCCGGATCGTGCCGTAGAACTCGTTCTCGATCTGCAGCAGCGTGGTGGCGAGCTGCCGGTACAGGCCGTTGCCGTCGTGCACGCCGATTCGCTCGTAGGCTGCATAGGGCTCGGACAGCGCCTTCGACAGCGACGCGGAGTAGCTGTCGAAACAGTTGAAGCTCACGGCGAGCGAAGACTGTGCGTCGCTCTGGTAGCCGAGCGGACCCATGCGCAGCGACGTTGCGTACGGCAGGTAGAGCGTTCCGGAGCCGAGCGGCTGCAATGCGTGCGGCTGGCCGTCGAGGAAGCTGCGGCACGCCGCCGGCGATGCGCCGAACAGATAGAGCAGCAGCCACGAATGACGGCGGAAGTTGCGGATCAGCGAGAAATACGACGCATCGCGATACGCGCGCTCGCTTCCGGAGGATCCGTCGGCGCGCTGCAGCGCCTGCCAGCCGTCGTCCGGCAGCGAGAAGTTGTAGTGGATTCCGGAGATCGTCTGCATCCGGCGACCATAGCGATGCGACAGGCCCTGGCGATAGACGGTCTTCGCGCGCCCCACGTTCGAGGTGCCGTAGCGCGCGAGCGGGATCTCGTCGTCGGCGGGCAACCCGCAAGGCATGCTCGCGCTCCACAGGATTTCGTCGCCCAGATGCCGATGGACGAACTGGTGCAGCTCGGTGAGCTCCGCCAGGCATCCGCCGGCATCGACGTGCACCCCGGTGATCAACTCGATCTGCGCTTCGCTGAAATCGGTCGTGATGTGCGGATGCGTCAGCGCCGAGCCGAGCGCGATCGGATGGGGGGTCAGCGCCAGGCGGCCGTCGCGCGCGGTTCGCAGGCTCTCTTTCTCGACGCCGCGGCGCAGGCCACTCAACACCCGCGGTGAAAGCGCGTCCAGGCGTCGGCGCAGCGCGGCACTCGCTCGTGCGGCCGGCGGCGCGCTCGCCGCGGCGTCGGATGCGCCGCCACGATGCGGCGGCCGTGTTTCGGCGAAATTCGATGACATGAGGACTCGTGCACCCGAGCGATTCCGGCTCGGCAAGAAACCAATGTTGACAGAGCCGGCGAATCCACGCACGGCGCTACGGAGACAGGTACTCGGCCTGCGGGTCGAAGGTCGAATGCCGGCCGAGATCGTCGTAGTGCTCGAGCAGCCACGCATCGGCCTGCGCGTGTCCGGCGGCGTGCAAGCCGAGCAGGAAGTCCCAGTCGGTGTTCGTCTTGCTCTCGCGCCCGAGTTGCGCCAGATGCGCGCCGCCGTCGAGGCGATGCACGCGCAGCCGGGCGATCTGCGCGAACACCGCGTCGCCGCTGGCGCGCGCCTCCTGGTGGATCAGCCGCTGCAGCATCGCCACCGTGCGCAACTCCTTGATCAGGCTTCCCTGGAACGTGATCTCGTCGACCCTGTCGAGGATCGCCGCCGCATCGGTGGGCACCGCATCGCGTCGCGACGGATTGATCTGCACGAGCAACAGGTCGTCGGCCGGCGTCTCGTGGATCAGCGGAAACAGCGACGGATTGCCCATGTAGCCTCCGTCCCAGTACGCCTCGCCGTCGATCTGCACGGCCTGGAACAGCGTCGGCAGGCACGACGAGGCCATCAGCGCATCGAGCGAGAGCTCCTCGTTGCGAAAGACACGCAACCGACCCGTGCTCACCTGCGTGGCGGCGATGAAAAGGCGCGGCTGCAGGCTCGCACGAACGGCGTCGAAATCGACGATGCGTGCGACGACCTCGCGCAGCGGGTTGTAGTTCAGCGGATTGACCTGGTACGGCGACAGCATCCGTCCGGCCACGTCGTAGTACTGCCCGATCGCCGCCCAGACGGCGAGCGGATTGCCCAGGAAGGCGCCGAACAGGCCGCGATGAAAGGGAGTGGCCAGGCGCGCCGATTTCGCGACCTCGGCCCAGAAGGCGTGCAGCGCATCCCGCGCGCCCGCGCGTCCGCCTTTCGCCAGGCCCGAGGCGAGCACGACGGCATTCATCGCACCGGCACTCGTCCCGCTGATTCCCGACAGGCCGATGCGCTCGTCGTCGAGCAGTCGATCGAGCACGCCCCAGGTGAAGGCTCCGTGCGCACCGCCCCCCTGCAACGCGAGATCGAGCGCGTGCTGCGGCTCCCCTGCGGGCGAAGAAGACGACACTGCGGAGACTGCGTCGAGCGCGGGCGGCACGGGCATGAAAGGGCCGGGCCGAGGAGGCCGGTGCAGGGAAAGGGACGAATCTTACCGCCGCTCCGCCCCGGCTCGTCCCGCTGCGCCCCGCCCCGCCTCGGGGCGATCGCGTACCGGTGCACAATGCCCGCTACGACCATCATGGGGAGAAGCGACATGCCAGGACAGCTCGACGAACGCGTTGCGGTGGTGACCGGCGCCGCATCGGGAATCGGGCGCGCAGTCGCGCTGGCCTACGCGAAGGCCGGCGCGCGCGTCGTCGTCTCGGACATTTCCGACAGCGGCGGACGCGAAACGGTCTCGCAGATCGCCGCGGCCGGCGGAACGGCCGTATTCGTCCGCGCGGATACGTCGTCGCCGCAGGACAACGAGCAACTGGTCGCGAAGACGATCGAGCATTTCGGTGCACTGCACGTCGCCTGCAACAACGCCGGCATCGGGGGCGACGCACACCCGGTCGGCGAGATGCCGCCCGAGGAATGGAATCGCGTGCTGTCGATCAACCTGTCGGGCGTCTTCTACGGCATGCGCTACCAGATCCCGGAGATGTTGCGCGCCGGCGGCGGAGCAATCGTCAACATGGCGTCGATTCTCGGGCAGGTAGCCACCCCGGATCACGCTCCGTACGTCGCCGCCAAGCACGGCGTGGTCGGGCTGACGCGCGCGGCGGCGATCGAGTACGCGAAGAAGAACCTTCGCGTCAATGCGGTCGGCCCGGCGTACATCGACACGCCGCTGCTCGCCGATCTGTCCGACGAGGTACGCGGCGCGCTGGTCGGCCTGCACCCGATCGGACGCCTGGGCCGTGACAGCGAGGTCGCCGAGCTCGTGCTGTGGTTGAGCACCGACAAGGCGTCGTTCGTCACCGGCAGCTACTACCCGGTCGACGGGGGATACCTCGCGCAATGACGAAGGCGGCGCAGATGAAGCTCTACATCGGCAACAAGAACTACTCGTCGTGGTCGATGCGCCCGTGGACCCTGATGCGTCACCTGCAGATTCCGTTCAACGAGGTGATGGTGCGCTTCGACTCCTTCGCGCCGGAGTCGAAGTTCAAGCGCACGCTCGCCGGAACGAGCCCGACCGGCAAGGTGCCGGTGCTGCAGACCGAGATCGACGGACGCATGCAGGTGATCTGGGACACGCTGGCGATCGCCGAGTTCCTCGCCGAGCTGCATCCCGATCGGCGTCTGTGGCCGGCGCAGCGCGCGGCGCGGGCGCGCGCACGCTCGATCGTCGCCGAGATGCACGCCGGCTTCACCGCGCTGCGCGCGCATTTCCCGATGAACATCGAAGCACAGCTGCCGGAACTGGGCCCGCGCATCCTGCACGAGAAGTCCGACGTGCGCGACGACGTCGCGCGCGTGGAGGAAATCTGGGCCGACTGCTTGGCGATCTCGGGCGGGCCCTTCCTGTTCGGTACCTTCGGCATCGCCGACGCGTTCTACGCACCGGTGGCGTCGCGCTTTCGCACCTATGGCGTTCCGCTCGGATCGAGTGCCGAGGGCTACGCCACGCGCGTGCTGCAGGCGCGCGGCGTGGCCGAATGGATCGCCGGCGCGCTCGCCGAGAACGACTTCCTCGAATTCGAGGAACCCTATCGTCGCAGGGCGATCCCGAGCGGCACGAGCAGGAGCCAGGACACCATCGCCCAGTCCGGGTCCAGCCAGGCAATGGGAATCGACAACGCGAAGACAGCGGGCACCGCCCAGGGCCGGAATCCTTCGCGACGATAGACCGCGCCCTCGCCTTCGCGCAGCCATTCGGGGTGCCGTCCCACGTACGCACCGAAGGCCGAGAGCAGCAGCGAAAGCGCGACGATCGTCATCGCATAGAGCACGACCGCGTCGCGATTGCCGTGCTCGGCGAGCACCGAAGTCGGAAACGGCACGAAGGCCACGAGCATCAGGAACAGAAGACCCAGCCACAGCGCACGGGCGTCGAGTCGCTCGACGGGTCGCAGCAGGCGGTGCTGCGCCATCCACATGCGCGCGATCACCAGGAAGCTGATTACGTAGCCGAGCAGGTGCGGCGCGATGTCCGGCAGCTGCGCCCAGCGGAATTCCTCGGCGCCGGCCGGCAGGCGTACGTCGAGCACGAGCAGCGTGGCGGCGATCGAGAAGACGCCGTCGCTGAGCGCGGCGAAGCGCTCCGCCCCGAACGAGGGTCGCGCGTCGGGCTGCGGATCCCGCGGCGCCGCGTTCATCGGTGAGGGCCGCCGGGAGAAATCACCGGCTGCGGCGTGCCGGTCCAGCGGAACTGCCACGCCCTGCCCCGACGCACGTTGCCGACGACCGCCGGACGGAAACAGGCGAGGTTCGTTCCGCCCGCCCGGCGCACGCTCGGATAGACGACGCCGATCGAGCCGCGCGCGAGGAGGCGCTCGGCGAGCCGCTGCGAAGCGACGTAGCTGGCCGGATCGAGACAATCGGCGAAGCGCGGATCGGCGCGCAGGTCGTGGAATTCGTGCGAGAAGTCGGCAAGAAAGGCCTCGTAGGCGACGCTGTCGTCGAAGCGGCCGATTTCCGCGTACTCGACCGTCTTGTGAAACGCGATCTCGGCCAGCGCGGTCTCGAGCTCGAAGGCGCAGTACCAGGCGCCGCGATCGGGACCGTTGAAGCGGCTTCCGTCGGGGCGCGCGTGAACGAATGCGGCGTTGACGATCCGGTAGTTCGGCACGCCGAAGACGAGTTCTTCGACGCCGATGCCCGGCGCCAGTCCTTGCTCGGCGCGCAGCCGTTCGTTGGTCGCATTGTCGAGCTCGAAGAGGTCCGCCAGTTGCGCGTCGTCGGCGGCGATCGCCGAGAGCACCGAATCCTCGCGCTGCGCGAAGCGCGAAGGAATCAGCCGGATCGTGTCGAACCGGCGAACGAGCGTAGCGCGCGGAAGAGCCGCCATCGGCCGTCTGCCTTGCCGGCGGTCAGGCGCCGCCCCGGCGCGCGTCGAGCAGCCTTCGTACCGTCTGCATCGCGAGCAGGCCGCCCGAGATCATGTACTCGAGCGGCGAGCGACCGCCGAACAGCGCGTTGCGGTTCGGCAGCCGCACCCATTCGTCGGCAAGCTCGTCGCCATAGAGGATGTGCAGCGCCTTGTAGATACCGACCAGATAGGAGATGCGGGTGATCCGGTCGACCTCGAGCGTGCGCTCCGGCTTCTTCTTCCATTCGTAGTAGGCACTGCTCGAGACACCGCCGAGCAGCTCGCGCGCTTCGTCGTCACGCAGCTTCCAGCGCTCGGCGATCGCGAAGAAGCCCCGCAAGGCCGAGCGCGACAGCCGTTCGCGCTCGGCGCGCGCGCTCAGGTCGACGAAGGCAGGCGCCGCGAAGCGGCTCGTCGGGTAGCGGGTGGATGCCTCCCGCGTGCCGGAGGAAGCAGGCATCGGATCTCCGTTTCCGAATATTATCCGGTCCGGCTCCGGAGAAAGCAAGTGAACGTCGCGGGGCGAGCCGACACGGGGCCGCGCGGTCGACCAGGCCGCCGCAGCCTAATCCGCGACGCGGATCGGCCGCGGCCGCGTCAACTCCTCGGGCCGCATCAGCCGGTCGAGCTGCGCCTGCGTCATAAGGCCGCGCTCGAGCACGATCTTGTAGACGCTGCCGCCGGTGGCGTCCGCCTCGGCGGCGACGGCGGTGGCGTTCGCGTATCCGATGTACGGATTGAGCGCGGTGACGATGCCGATCGAGTTCTCGACCATCTCGCGCAGTCGCTCGCGATTGGCGGTGATGCCGCGCACGCAGCGCTCGGTGAGCGTCTGGCAGCCGTGCTCGAGATGCTTGATGCTCTTGAACAGGCTGTGCGCGATGATCGGCTCGAAGGCGTTCAACTGCAGCTGACCCGCTTCGGCGGCGAAGGTGACGGTGACGTCGTTGCCGATCACCTCGTAGGCGATCTGGTTGACCACCTCCGGAATCACCGGGTTGACCTTGCCCGGCATGATCGACGAGCCGGCCTGCATCGGCGGAAGGTCGATCTCGTTGAGCCCCGCGCGCGGCCCCGACGAGAGCAGCCGCAGGTCGCTGCAGGTCTTCGACAGCTTCACCGCGACCCGCTTGAGCACCCCCGAGAGCTGCACGAAGGCGCCGCAGTCCTGCGTGGCCTCGATCAGGTTCGGCGAGGTCACCAGCTCGATGCCGGTGATCTTCGACAGGCTCGCGCAGACGAGCCTGGCGTAATCCGGGTGCGCGGTGATCCCGGTGCCGATCGCCGTGCCTCCGAGATTGATCTCGCGGATCAGCGAGGCCGCCTCGCGCAGCCGCTCCTGGTCCTCGCCGAGCATCGTCGCGTAGGTGGAGAACTCCTGGCCGAGCGTCATCGGCACGGCGTCCTGCAGCTGCGTGCGACCCATCTTCAGCACGTCGGCGAACTCGTGCGACTTGCCATCGAAAGCCAGGCGCAGCTGCTCCATCGCCTCGACCAGGCGCCCGATGCCGAACCAGGCCGCCACCTTCAGCGCCGTCGGGTAGACGTCGTTGGTGCTCTGGCTCATGTTGACGTGCTCGATCGGATGCAGCGTCGCGTAGTCGCCGCGCGCCCGCCCCAGCAGCTCGAGCGCGCGATTGGCGATCACCTCGTTGGCGTTCATGTTCGTCGAGGTGCCGGCGCCGCCCTGGATGACGTCGACGACGAACTGGTCGTGCAGCGCGCCGCCGAGGACTCTGGCACGCCCGCCTGATCGCGCGTTCTGCGCGCTGCGGATCGAGCAGCCCGAGCGCCTGGTTCGCCTGCGCGGCAGCCTGCTTGATCGCGGCCAGGGCGCGCACGAGTTCGGGATAGATCGAGATCGGCGTGCCGGTGATCGGAAAGTTCTCGATCGCGCGCAGCGTGTGAACGCCGTAATAGGCGTCGGCGGGAACGTCGCGATCGCCGAGGAGATCGTGCTCGATGCGGGTGGCAGGGGCGTTCATGAGGTTCCGTTTCGCACGACGGTGACCAGAGCCGAGGTGGCGGTGAGCGCATGGGACGGGACCTCGTCGATCGCGCAGCCCAGCGGCGCGATTTCGACGATCTCGCCCGACGTCGCGTGCTTCAGTGCCATTTCGGGATCTCCGTCCGCTGCGGCCAACGCCCAGGCCGGCAGGTTCAGCCGGGCTTGCCGTCGAGCCGCGGCCGCGTCAGCACGGGCCATGCTCGCACGACATACAGCCCGAAGGCCCCAGCCCAGAGTATCGCAGACGCCTGCACGAAGGCGATCAGGTGTGCGGGGCTGGCAAGCGGCCCGAACACGCGCACCGCGGCGGCAGCGAAGACGAGCAGGTACATCGTCGCCTCGTAGCGGTCGGCGCGCAGCGGTCGCGCGGTGTGTCCACGCGCGGTGCGCGTCATCATGCCGAGCGTCAGCCCGCCGATCCCGCCTACCGTGAGCGCATGGATGGCGACCGAATGGGTCACGATGCCCACCGCGACGCCGGCGCGCAGAAGCAGATGGACGACGATCCACGCGTACGCGACGTGCAGCACCCAGACCAGCGGCGTGGTGAAGGTGCGCCACGGCTGCCACAGCATCAGCCGAACGGCGTTTGCCAGGCCCGCCGCCAGCGCCACGCCGCCGGCGAGTGCCGCGGCCCACGGCAGCGCCTGCGCCGGCAGCAGGTCGACGACGAAGAGCGCGACGACGGCACCGAGCGAGAGTCTCTCGACGAGCGGGTTGCGGCGCGCGTCCAGGCCCACGATGCCGTTGTTCGTGAACATCGGAACGACGCGCCCGGCCATCACGACCATGATGAACAGGACGACGTCCAGGCCCAGGCGCACGCCGTGCAGCGGGTCGAGTCCGCCCAGTCCGTCGAGTGCCGCGTGCACGACCAGCGCAAGCACGCCCAGCAAGGCGAGCAGTCCGACGAAGAAATAGTTGCGCCGGTTGCGCGAGCGAACGATGGGGACGCCGATGCCGATGGCCACCGCGATCGGAAACGCGGCATTGGCGAGCGCGGCCGCGAGCGGCCAGGGACCGAGCACCAGCAGGCGCGCGAGCACCCAGATCGCCGCGAGGATCATCAACGGCACGCCCGTGGGCGTGGGCTGGTTCGTCCAGTTGCGCACCGCGGTGAGCAGGAAGCCGGCGATCACCGCGAGCGCGTAGCCGAACAGCATCTCGTGCGCGTGCCACAGCGGGCCGCGCAGCACCGCCTGTCCGATCGTGCCTGCGAACTGCAGCGACCACAGCAGGATGTCGAGCGCGGCGAAGATGCCGGCAAGCAGGTAGAACGGACGAAAACCGAGTTGCCAGAGCGCGAAGGCCGGCACCGGGGCGGTGGGCGCGGGCGCCGCACGCCCGGGTCGCTGTAGCGGCAGTTCCTTCATCGTCATGCTTGCGGGCGGTCGGGGCTCGAGGGGGTCAGTAAAGGATGCGGCAACGGATCGTGCCCTCGATCGAGCACAGCTCGTCGAGTGCGATCCGGCTCGCGTCGCTGTCGGTGTCGATGACGACGTAGCCGACGAGCGGATTCGTCTGCAGATACTGCGCCGAGATGTTGATGCCCGAGCGCGAGAAGCGCTCGTTGATGTTGGCGATGATGCCGGGGACGTTGCGGTGAACGTGCAGCAGTCGCGACTTGCCGTCGTGCTCGGGCAGCGAGACCTCGGGAAAGTTCACCGCCGAAACGGTCGAGCCGTTGTTGCTGTAGCGAAGCAGCTTGGCCGCGACCTCTGCCCCGATGTTCGCCTGCGCCTCGGAGGTGGAGCCGCCGATGTGCGGCGTGAGGATCACGTTGTCGAAACGCACGAGCGGCGACTCGAAGACCGCGTCGTTGCCCGTCGGCTCGACCGGAAAGACGTCGATCGCCGCGCCGAGCACGTGTCCGCTGTCGAGCGCCTCGACCAGCGCGTCGATGACGACGACGTTGCCGCGCGATGCGTTGATCAGGAACGACCCGGGCTTCATCGCGCCGATCTGCTTCTGGCCGATCATCTCGCGCGTGGCCGGCGTCTGCGGCACGTGAAGCGTGACCACGTCGGCCAGGCGCAGCACCTCCTCGAGCGAAGCGGCCTGGCGCGCGTTGCCCAGCGGAAGCTTGCTCTCGATGTCGTGGAAGACGACGCTCATCCCGAGTTGCTCGGCGAGCACGCCGATCTGCGTGCCGATGTGGCCGTAGCCGACGATGCCGAGCACCTTGCCGCGGACTTCCCACGAGTTCGCCGCGCTCTTGTCCCAGCCGCCGCGGTGCAGCTTCGCGTTCTTCTGCGCAATGCCGCGCATCAGCATGATGACCTCGCCGAGGACCAGTTCGGCGACGCTGCGCGTGTTGGAGAACGGCGCGTTGAACACCGGCACGCCGCGCAGCGCCGCCGCATCGAGATCGACCTGGTTCGTGCCGATGCAGAAGCAGCCGATCGCGGTGAGCTTCGGTGCCTGCGCGAGCACTTCCGCGGTGAGTTGCGTGCGCGAACGGATGCCCAGGAAGTGGGCGCCCTCGATCGCCTGCGCCAGTTCGCTGCCGGACAGCGACTGCCTGTAGGTTTCGATGTTCGTGTACCCATCGCCACGCAGCACGTCGACGGCCGACGAATGGATGCCCTCGAGCAGGACGACCTTCAGCTTTTCCTTCGGAACGGACAGGCGCGGAGCGGGTTGGTTCATGGGCGGCGCGTGCCGCGGGCCGCCTGCGAGGCACCCCTGCGGCACGAAAAGGAAGCGGGAAAGCGCGTTATTGTAGGGCCTGCCCGATTGTCCCGTTGCGACAGCAGGATCACCGGCATGTCGACGATCTTCGAGAAGCTGTACCGCGGGGAACTGCCGTGCGCGCGCGTCTATGCCGACGAGCGCGTCTTCGCCTTCATGGACGCCGGACAGGTGAACGACGGACACGTGATCGTCGCGTCGGTGAAGCCCTACGAGACGCTGATGGATGCCGACGAGGAAACGGCAGCGGCGATGATGAAGCTGGCGCGCCGGATCGCCATCGCCGTCGAGCGTGAGTTCGACGCCGACGGCGTGACGATCCTGCAGGCGAACCGTGTCGCCGGCTGGCAGACCGTGCCGCACCTGCACCTGCACGTGCTGCCGCGCCTGACGGGCGACGCGGTCACGCTCGGCTGGCCGCGGCGCGATCCGCCGATCGAACGGCTGCGCGAGCTGGCGGCGCGAATCCGCCTCTGAAGAAGCGGTGAATCGCGACGGCGACCGGCTTCCCCGCGAAGCAGGCGTTATCCGGCGTTATCCTTTGCTTCGATGCCGTTCGCCGCGCCCCCTCCCACGATCGACGACGTTCGCGCCGCTGCCCGGCGCCTGCACGGGCACGCACACCGCACTCCGGTGTTGCGCTCGGCCACCGCCGATGCGCGCACCGGCGCCTCGATCTTCTTCAAGTGCGAGAACCTGCAGCGAATGGGCGCGTTCAAGTTCCGCGGCGCGTACAACGCAATCGCGAAGCTCGCGCCCGCGCAACGCGGCGCCGGCGTCGTCGCGTTTTCTTCGGGCAACCACGCACAGGCGGTCGCGCTCGCCGCGCGCGAGCTCGGTTCGAAGGCGGTCGTCGTCATGCCCGACGATGCGCCGGCGGCAAAGCTCGCCGCCACGCGCGAGTACGGCGCCGAGATCGTCACCTACGATCGCAGCAGCGAATCGCGCGAGGCGATCGCGCAGCGGCTTGCCGGTGAACGCGGCCTGACGCTGGTTCCGCCCTTCGATCACGACGACGTGATCGCCGGCCAGGCAACGGCGGCGCTCGAGCTCTTCGAGGACGCGGGCGCGCTCGACGCGCTGTTCGTGCCGCTCGGCGGCGGAGGGCTGCTTGCGGGGTCGCTGCTGGCGGCCGAAGCCCTCGCGCCCGATTGCGCCGTGTTCGGCGTCGAGCCCGAAGCGGGCGACGACGGCAGGCAGTCGCTGCGGCGCGGCGAGATCGTCACGATCGGTCTGCCGCGGACGATTGCCGACGGAGCGATGACCGCCCAGCTGGGCATCCGCACCTTCCCGATCATCCGCCGCCGGGTGCGCGACGTCGTCACGGTCGACGACGCACGACTGGTCCAGGCGATGCGCTTCTTCGCCGAGCGGATGAAGATCGTCGTGGAGCCGACCGGCTGCCTGGGCGCGGCCGCAGTCTTCGCCGGCACTCTCGGACTGCACGGCAAGCGGGTCGGCGTGATTCTCAGCGGTGGCAACGTCGATCTCGAACGGTACGGCCGATGGATCGGACGAGGCGCTTCTTCCAACGAGGCGCCGGCCGGCGGCGACGCAGCCGCTACCGACTGACCGAAGCCACCCGCGCTGCGGCGATTCGATGGCATCGCGACAGCAGGCCTTCGCCTTGCTGCCGCGAGCAGCACCTTCACTCGCGCAGGCCCTCCGATGACCGAATTGACCGGCCTCGCGTCGATTCTGCTGCTCGCCGTCGGCGTCGGTGTCGCGCTGCAGTTCGCCGGCGCACGCGGTTACCACCTGGCGCAACCGCAACGCACGCCGTATCTCGGCGGCGGCAGCCCGTGCGCGCACGCGTGGCAGCGCTATCACGTGCGCTACTACCCGATGGCGCTGCTCTTCATCGCGTTCGAGATGGAGATGATGTTCATGTATCCGTGGGCTGCCGTGTACGTGGCCGAGGGCGCGACGGCGCTGGCGGAAATGGGAATGTTTCTCGCAATCCTGGCGGTCGGCATCGTGTACGGCTGGCGCGAGGGGATCTTCCGGTGGCAATGAGCGCGCTGTGCGCCTTTGCCGCCGGCGGGCCGGTGCCGGTGTTCGCGGCCGTCGGCGGCGGTGCCGGCGCGCCGGTCGACGATCTCTCGCTCGCACCCGACGTCGATATCGTCGCCAGCCCGCGCCACGCGAGCGTGTTGCTGGTCGCCGGCGAGATCCGCCCTTCGGATCGCGACGCGCTGTATCGCGTGCACGACCAACTGCCGCATCCGCGCGCGACCCTGTGGTGGGGTGCCGATCCGGCAGCAGCGATCGGATCCCCGGCCGTGCTGGCCGCCGAGCGGGATCCGCCACCCGTGTTGCGCGAGATCTACGAAGCGTTGCTGTGCGGAGCGCGGCGCAGCGAGCCGTCGCTGTTGCCCGACGAGCCGCCGGTGCCGTGGCGCGGCGTCGGCGAGCACGGTCAGGGCGGAAAGGGAATGATGGGCGGAACGCCGTACGGACGACCGATGGCGATGACGGCCGAGGATCTGCGCGACGGGCTGGCGCTCGACGCATACACCGCGCGGATCGGCCCTTTCCTGCCGACGCTGCCGCCGGGCCTGGTGCTCGAACTCGTGCTGCAGGGCGATCTCGTGCAGCGCGCGGCGATGCTCGCGCCCCCGCTGGCGGCTCGACGCGACACCCGATTCGACACACGCCCGATCCGGAACGACGCGTGTGCGCGTGCGCTCGCCGCGCATCGCCTGCGCTGCGTTGCGCGCCTGCTCACGATCCTGCAACTGGCCGCCTACGCGCAGCGCCTGCGCCGCATGGCCCGCGAGATCGAGCACGATCGGCCGATCGGCTGCGTCGCCGGGTTGCGCGGCGCGCTGCGGCGAGCCGGCGTACTGCGGGCGATTCCGCCCGGACTCGGCACGCTCGACGCGCGCATCGCGGAAGCGCTCGACCCCGGCGCGGCCGATGGCGATCACGACGTACGCGCGCGCCTGCAACGGTGGCTCGACGAGATCGAGCAGCTGCAGCCGTCGGCGACGAGCGGCGACGCCCAGGCCAAGGAGCACGCGACCGCCGACGTCGGATTTCGCTTCACCGACCTGTTGCCGGGACTCGAGTGGAACGAGGCGATGCTGGTGATCGCGAGCTTCGACCCCGATTCGCTTCGTCGGATGGGCGCGGCGTGACGCTGGCCGCCGCGCTCGCGCTGCTGGCGACCGGAGCCTGGTTCGCGGCCGTGCTCGACCGTTTCTTCGTTGCACGCATCGCGCAACGCCCGACCGCGACGCGAGAGCTGTTCGTCCAGCCGCTGCGACACGCCGCAGCGCTGCTGCGGCAGCAGCAAAGCGAGACCGAACGCCCCGACCGCCTGAACGCGACGCTCGCACCGGCGCTGTACCTCGGGCTCGCGGGCGTCGGGCTCGCGGTGGTTCCGTTCGCGCAGGGCGGCGCGATGTCGGACACCGAGGTCGGCATCGTCTGGTGGGGAGCGATCGAGGCATTGACCATCGTCGCCGTCTTCCTGCACGGCTGGTCGGCCAATTCGCTGCTGCCGCTGATCGGCGCGTATCGCTATGTCGCCATCGCGCTGCCCGTCATGCTGCTGAGCATGTTCGTGCTGATCGCCGTTGCGCTGCCCGCGCAGTCGCTGTCGGTGTCCGCGATCGTCGAGTCGCAACGCGCGTCGTGGAACGTCGTCCGGCAGCCGCTCGGACTGCCGCTCTTCCTGCTGCTCGGCCTTTCGCTGACGCTGCGCGGGCCGTTCGACTATGGCGACTCTTCCGATCTCGCCGGCGGCACCCGATCCGAGATCTCCGGCGCTTCGCGGCTGGCATGGCAGCTCGCGCGCCTGGCGATGCTCGTCTCGTTCGCCGCGATTGCCAGCGCGTGCTTCCTGGGCGGCTACCTGGGGCCGCTGCTACCCGCTCCGTTGTGGATGCTGCTGAAGACCGCCGCGCTGCTGGTCGTGCTCACCGGCGCGAGCCACCGCTTCGCGCGTTTTCCGCCCGCGCGCATGCTGGGCGCCGTCTGGCTGGTGCTGATGCCGCTGGCGTTCGTCGATCTCGCAATCGCCGGCCTGCAGGCGCTGGGATGAGCAACACCGACCTCGCGTTCTGGGCACTGGCCGCCACCGCAGTCGTCGGCGGCTGGCGCGTGTTCCGCACGGCGTCGATGGTGCGCGCCTCGTTCCTTCTGCTGCTGTCGTTCATCGCCGTCGGCCTGATCATGCTGCTGCTGAGCGCCTCCTACATCGGCGCGGCCACCGTCTTCATGATGGCCGTCGAGATGACCGTGATGGCGCTGTTCATGGTGATGTTCATGATGAACCCCGCCGGCCTTAATCCGATGTCGATGGTCCACCAGCATCGCTTCGCGATCGGCGCGGGCGTCGTCGCATTCGCCGGCCTGGCGGCGGCGGTGCTGGCCAGCGACTTCCCGTCCAATGCGGTCGCCGAGCACACCCCGGTCGTGCGCAACCTCGGCTTCGAGCTGCTCGGCGATTCGATGCTGATCTTCGAGTCGGCGGGCGTCGCGTTGCTCGCGACGATGGTCGGCACGGTGATCCTGTCGAGCCGCAGCGGCCGTCACGGCCCGGCCGACGAGGGTTCGCGACCGCCGCCGCTTTCCTCGGGCGGGCCGCCGGCCGGGCCCGCTGCCGACGAACACGCAGCCCGCGACGCGCACGCGGCCCACGACGCGGCTGCCGACGCACACGCGGCGCACGACGCACACCGGGCGCATCGATGACGCTGAGCTCCGTCCTGCTCGTTGCCGGCGCGTTGATCGGCATCGGCGTGTACGGCGTACTGTCGCAGCAGTCGTTCGTGATGCTCATGATGGGCCTCGAGCTGATGATCAATGGCGTCCTGCTGGCCGCGATCGGCGCCTGGGCGTTCGCCGCCGGCGGCGATCCGAAGGGTCAACTGCTGGCCGTCGTCGCGCTGGCGGTGATGGCGATCGAAATGGCGATCGGCTTCGCGTTGGTCGTCGCGGTCTACCGCAAGCGACGCATCGACGTCACCGAAGACCTCGCCACGTTGCGGCACTGATGCTCTGGCTCCTCGCCCTCCTTCCGATGCTCGCGGGCGCCGTCGTGCTCGGCGTCGGCGAGCGATCGCGCGGCCTGCTCGCGTCGATCGCCGGCGCGTCGCTCGCGCTCACCCTCGCGCTGGCGCTGGCCGCGGCCGCGGCGGGGTGGACGGGCATCGTCGAATGGAGCGCCGCGATGCGCCTGCAGGCATCGCTCACGCCGCTGTCGGCGGTCGTCGCCGCAGTCGTTCCGGCGGTCGGGCTGCCGGTGCTCGGCTACGCGGCGGCGCACGAGCTTCGCGAAGGACTGGCGCGCCTGCTCGCGCTGCTGCTGTTCTTCGTCGGCGCGATGGAGCTGCTGGTGATCGCCGACGACCTGCTGACGCTGCTGATCGGCTGGGAGCTGGTCGGCGCATGCTCGTGGGCGTCGATCGGGCACGAGTGGCGCAACGCCGAGCATCCGCGGTCCGGCCTGTACGCCTTCCTGATGACGCGCTCCGGCGATCTCGGCCTGTTTCTCGCCGCAATGACGGCGTTCGCCGCCACCGGCTCGTTCGGGTATCCGGCGCTCGGGCGCCTCGACCCTGTCGCGGCGAACATCCTCGCATTCGGCGTGGTCGTCGCTGCGTCGTCGAAGTCCGGACAGCTTCCGTTCTCGCCGTGGCTGTTTCGCGCAATGGCGGGTCCCACGTCGGTCTCCGCGCTGCTGCACGCCGCCACGATGGTCGCGGCCGGCGCGTACCTGTTGGTGCGCCTGCAGCCGGTGCTCGAACGCATCGAATGGGTCGCGCATGCTCTCATCGCGATCGGTCTCGCCACGGCGCTGGCCGGAGGAGTCGCGGCGCTGCTGCAGGATCATGCGAAGAAGCTGCTCGCGGCATCGACTTCCGCCCAGTTCGGCCTGATGTTCGTCGCGATCGGCGCCGGCTACCCCGGTATCGCGACGCTGCACCTGGTCGCGCACGCCGGCTTCAAGGCGCTGCTGTTCCTCGCCGCCGGCAGCGCCGGCGCGCGCGCGGGCAGCTTCGAGCTGCGCTCGATGCGCGTCGGTGCAGCGCTGCCGATCAGCGCCGCGGCGAGCGCCGTCGGCGCGCTTGCGCTGGCCGGCGTTCCGCCGCTCGGCGCCGCCTGGACGAAGGAAGCGATCGTCGACGCCGCCGCGCAGGCCGGCTTCTGGCCGGCGTTGCTCGTCGTGCTGGCGGGCGGCCTGAGCGCCGCCTATGCCGCACGGTTCCAGTTGCTCGCCTTCGGCGCGGCGCCCGATCGCGGCGCCGCCGATGCCGCCGGCGTGCACTCGCCCGGCGGCTCGACGCTCGCCGGCGGCTCGACGCTCGCCGGCGGCTCGACGCTCGCCGGCGAGCGTGCCGCCATCGTCGTGCTGGCGCTCGCCGGCGTGGCGCTGTCGGCGCTGTGGCTGCCCGCCGTGCAGCAGTCCGTTGCCGCCATCGCCGATGTCGCCTTGCCTGCCTCCGGAACGTGGACGTTCGCCGCTTCGATGCTCGCGCTCGCCGCCGGCCTGTCGCTTGCCCGCTCGCTGGTAATGCGCAACATGCTCGCGGCGCCGAACGCCACCGTGGAAGCCGCCGCCGACTGGTTCGGCCTGCCCGGGCTGCTCGAGCGTGCCGTCGTGCGCCCCTGCGGCGCGCTTGCCCGCTTCCTCGCCCGCTTCGACGACGCTGCGATCGACGCGGTGCCGCGCCTGCTCGCACGCCGCGGCCACGAGCTGTCGATCGGACTGGCCGGCGCCGATCGCGGCACGATCGACCGCGGCGTACGCGCGATCGCCGGTGCGACGCAACGGCTCGCGACGGCAGCCAGCCGACTCGGCGAGACGATCGTCGACGGCCTGCCCGAGGGGCTGGCGCGTCTGGCCGGCCAGGGCGGCGTGGATGCGCGCAGGCTGCAGACGGGAATGTCGCACCGGTATTTCTCGCTCGTGTTCTGCGCCGGTGCATTGCTGTACGCAACGCTGCACCTCGGATCCTGAAGTGCTGACGCTCGCCATCGTCGTCCCGCTGCTCGGTGCTGCCGTGCTGTCCGTCGCATCCGCGGCCGGCGAGCGCCGTGCGCGCATCGCTGCGATCGTCGTGGCGACGGTGCCGCTGCTGCTGCTGGTGCTCGCCTGGACGCGCTTCGACACGGGGCCCGCCGCAGCTGCGTTCCAGCAGATCGAGGAGTGGCCGTGGATACCGTCGCTCGGCGTGGCGTGGCGCGTCGGCGTCGACGGCATCGCGCTGGCGATCGCGACGATGAGCGCGCTGCTGTTCGTCGCGGCCGTCGCATGGCCGGCCGACACGCGGGGCCGGGCTCGCCAGTACTACGCTTGGTTTCTCTTCCTGCAGGGCGTCTCGCTCGGCGTGTTTCTCACGCTCGACCTGCTGCTGTTCTACGTCTTCTTCGACCTGAGCCTGGTCGGCATGTATTTCCTGATCGGCCGCTGGGGCCATGGCGACGCGATCCGCGCGGCGCTGAAGTTCTTCGTGTTCACGCTCGCCGGCTCGCTGGCGATCCTGCTGGCCATTCTCGGACTGGCGCTGGCCGCCGAACCATCGAGCTTCGACATGCGCGAGTTGATCGCGCGCCAGCCGCTGGCCGGCAGCGATCTGCGCGCCGGTCTCGTGTTGCTCGGTTTCGTGATCGGCTTCGGCATCAAGGCACCCGTCTTTCCGGTGCACACCTGGCTGCCGCCGGCCCACGTCGAGGCGCCCGGACCCGCGTCCGCGATCCTCGCCGGGGTACTGCTGAAGATGGGCGGCTACGGGCTGCTGCGCATTCCGCTGTCGATGATGCGAGAGACCTTCGCGCAATACGCATTGCCGCTCGCCATCGTCGCGGTGATCTCGATCCTGTACGGCGCGCTGGTGGCGCTCGGCCAGCGCAACCTGAAGCGGTTGATCGCGTACACGTCGGTGAACCACATGGGCTACGTGGTGCTGGGCATCGCGGTGGCCGGCGCCCTGGTCGGCGGCGAAGAGGCCGGCCGGCGCATGGCGCTCACCGGCGCCGTCGTCGAGATGATCGCGCACGGGCTGATCACCGGGTCGCTGTTCCTGATTGCCGGCGCGTTCTGGCAGCGCGCGCAGGAGTACGACCTCGCTGCATACGGAGGGCTGGCACAGGTCGCGCCCCGACTCACCGCGTTCACGATCGTCGCCGCGTTCGCGAGCCTCGGACTGCCCGGCCTCGCCGGCTTCGTCGCCGAATTCCACGTCTTCGCCGGTACCTTCACCGTCTATCCGTGGCTCGCCGGAATCGGACTGCTCGGCCTGCTGATCACGGCCGCGCTGTTCCTGCAGATGGTGCAGCGGCTGTTCTTCGGCGCGCTGCCGGTGCGCTGGAGAGACTTCGGCGATCTGCACGGCGCCGAAGTCGGCGTGCTGGCCGTGTTGCTGCTGCTGGTGCTCGTCGTCGGCGTCTATCCGCGTTGGCTGCTCGACGTGATCGACGCCGCGACGACTGCACTGCTCGCCGGCCGTTGAGATGCCGATCGGCGAAATCCTGCCCGAGATCGTCGTGCTGGCCTCGGCGATCGTCGCACTGCTGGCCGCAGCCTTCGCACCGCAGCGCTGGCAGTGGGCGGGCGCACCGCTGGCGCTGTCGGGCCTGCTCGCGGCATCGGTCCTTTGCTTCGCCCAGCTCGACGGCGCGCCGCATCTGACGTTCTCCGGTGCCTGGGCGGTCGACGGCGCCGGCATCTGGGCGCGCCTGCTGATTCTCGTCGCTTCGGCACTGGCCATCGTACTCGCGCCGCACTGGCTGCAAGACGATCGCCGGCACGGCGAGTACTACGCGGTCGTGCTGCTGTCGGTGCTCGGCGTGATGCTGCTCGCGGGCGCCGCCGACACGCTGCAGCTCGTCGTCGGCCTGCTGCTGGCGTCGGTCACCGGCTACACGCTGGCGGCGTACCACCGCGACTGGGCGCTGTCGGTCGAGGCCGGCATGAAGTATTTCCTGATCGGCGCCTTCACGAACGCGTTGTTGCTGATCGGCGTGACACTGCTTTTCGGACTGTACGGCAGCACGCGCTACGCCGTGGTGGCACAGGCGGCCGCCGGCGCGACGCCCTCGCCGGTGCTGTTGCTCGCTTCGACGCTGGTCGTCATCGGCGTCGCGCTCGAACTGGGCGCCGCGCCGGCCCACGTCTGGCTGCCCGACGTCGCGCAGGGCGCGCCGGCGCCCGCCGCAGCCTTTCTCTCGACCGTGCCGAAGATCGGAGCGGCGGTGGCGCTGGCGCGCCTGGTGCAAGTCCTTGCGCCGCAGGCCCCGGCGTGGCACGTGCTGATCGCGACGCTGGCCGCGGCGTCGATGACGCTCGGAAACCTCGCCGCGCTGTGGCAGACCGACGTACGTCGGCTGCTGGGCTGGTCGTCGGTCTCGCAAGCCGGCTACGCATTGATGGCGCTGACCGTGATCGGGCGCACCGACACGGCGGTGCCGGCATTGCTGTTCTTTCTCGCCGGCTATGCGGTGGCCAACCTCGCCGCCTTCGCGGTGGTCACCCATCTGCGGGGACGCACGGAACTGGCGCACTACGCCGGGCTGGCAAGCGTTCGCCCGTGGTCCGCGGCGATTCTCGCGACGAGCCTCCTGTCGCTGGTCGGCATTCCGCCGCTGGCGGGATTCGTCGGCAAGCTCACGCTGTTCATCGCCGTCATCGACGCCGGCTACGCCTGGCTCGCGGTGCTTGCCGTGGTGAACACCGTCGTCTCGCTGTTCTACTACCTGCGCGTGATCGAAGTCGTGTACTTCGGCGCCCGCGCAGGGCAGCGGCCGGTCGAGGTGCTGGGTGCCTGGAGCGCTGCCGGCATGCTCGCCAGCGGCGCCCTCGTCGTCGCCGTCGGAGGCGGCGCGCATGCCCTGTGGACGTCGATGCGCGGGGCGCAGCTGCTGCCATAGTCCCGGTCCCGGTACGCCGACCCGAGGTGACCGGACGGACTGCGCGGGAGAGGTCCGCCGCCGCGCGCAGGCTTCGCGGCGACGGAGCGATCAGCCGCGCAGCGCGGCGAGCGACGCGTCGAGCGCCTCGCCCAGCCGCTCGACGATCGCGTCGATCTCGGACGCCGAGACGGTGAACGGCGGCGCGAGCAGGACGTGGTCGCCGCGCTGGCCGTCGATCGTCCCTCCCATCGGATAGACGAGCAGGCCGCGCGACATCGCCTGCTGCCGGATGCGCGCATGCAGCTTCATCGCCGGATCGAAGCTCTGTTTCGTCCGCCGGTCGGCGACCAGCTCGATCGCGCGGAACAGTCCGCGACCGCGGATGTCGCCGACCTGCGGGTGCGCACCGAAACGCTCGTGCAGCCGCGCGTCCAGCGCCTGTCCCATGCTCCGGCAGGCGGCGAGCAGCCCGTCGCGCCGGATCACGCGCTGCACGGCGAGCGCCGCCGCGCACGCCACCGGATGTCCGAGATACGTGTGCCCGTGCTGGAAGAAGCCGCTGCCGCGCGCGAACGCCTGCACGATGCGCGACTGCACGAGCACGGCGCCGATCGGCTGGTAGCCGCCACCGAGGCCCTTGGCGATCGTCATCAGGTCGGGGGCGATGCCTTCCTGCTCGCAGGCGTGCAGCGTGCCGGTGCGGCCCATTCCGCACATGACCTCGTCGAGGATCAGCAGGATGCCGTGGCGGTCGCACAGGTCGCGGATCCCGCGGAAATAGCCGGGCACGGGCGCGAGCGCGCCGGCGGTCGCCCCGCCGACGGTCTCGGCGACGAAGGCGATCACGTTCTCGCCGCCGAGCGCATCGATCCGCGCGCCGAGTTCGTCGACGAGCCGCCGGCCGTAGGCCTCGGCGCTTTCGCCGGCGCGACGATCGCGGTACTCGTAGCACGGCGAGACGTGCGCGACTTCGACGAGCAGCGGCGCGAAGGGGCGACGACGCCAGTCGTTGCCGCCGACGGCGAGTGCACCGAGCGTGTTGCCGTGGTAGCTCTGGCGGCGCGCGATGAAGTGCCGGCGCTGCGGCTGGCCGATCTCGACGAAGTACTGGCGCGCCATCTTCAGCGCCGCCTCGACCGCCTCCGAGCCGCCCGAGACGAAATAGACGTGGCCGATGCCGTCCGGCGCGTCCTCGACCAACAGGTCGGCGAGCGCCTCGGCGACCTCGGTGGTGAAGAAGCTCGTGTGCGCGTAGGCGAGCCGGTCGACCTGCTCGTGCATCGCGGCGCGCACGTCCGGGTGTCCGTGGCCGAGGCACGAGACGGCCGCGCCGCCCGATGCGTCGAGGTAGCGCTTGCCGTCGGCGTCGACGAGCGTCGTTCCCTCGCCGCCGACCGCGACGGGGAAGCTCCGGTTCAGCGTGCGGTGCAGGATGTGCGTCATCGTCGACGAAGATACCGCGGATGCCGGCACCGACGCTTCATGCGCTGCGCAGGCGCGCGATGCGCGCGAGCAGGATCACCACCATCGGAACGAAGAAGCCGATCGCGACGACGACGATCATCAGCTCGCCGAGCCGGCTGTAGTCGGCGGGCACCGTCACCGCACCGCTCGCGGGATCGCGCACCTCGCGGGTGACCAGGAACAGATCGTTCAGGTACTTCGTGAACAGCTGCGACGCCGACAGCGCGAGATTCGTGAACGAGGCCATCACCGCGAAATACGTCGCCTTCAGTTTTGCCGGGGCGGAATTGGCGATCCACGCGAGCATCGGCACCATCGCGATCTGGCCGAGCGGCGATTCGATCGCGGTGTCGACGAGCGCGATGAAGCGCGCATCGACGACGCCGCCGGTGTGCGCCGCGGTCCAGTGATGCAGCCCGTAGAACATGCCGACGATCGGCAGCGACAGCAGCGTGGCGACGATCGTGAGCACCGCGACGATGTAGTAGATCGAGCGCTCGGCCATGAAGCGGCGGAAGACGAACAGGCCCGCCAGCGTCAGCACGCTGCCGATCACGGCGAGCACCGACAGGAACTGCTGGTCGAAACCGAGCTCGTCGATCATCCACCAGGTCTGTCCCGCCCCGGGCGTGGGCAGCGCACGGAACACGAAGATGACGAGCGCGGTGCCGAGCAGCGTCTCGCGGGCCGCGGGCGACAGGTCGCGCGTCAGGCGCACCATCAGCGTGACGACGATCGCCATCGAGACGCCGAAGACGATCTCCTCGGCCGCCGGGACCCTGCCCAGCCCGACGCCCAGCGACAGCACCGCGAAGGCGAGTCCGCCACCGAGCACCCACCAGTTCACCGGCGGGCGCTCGGCCTGCACGACCAGGCGCCGGCGAATCTCGTCCTTCGGCACGCCCTGGCGGCGCAGGCGCCATGCTTCGCGGCGTCGCAGCCACGATGCGAACAGTACCCCCGCCACCGAGACGACGGGGATGACCAGTGCGTAGACGTAGACGCGAACGTAGACGTCGATCTTCTGCGCCTCGGGAAGCAGGTTCGCGTCGCGCAGCAGGAACACGTTGGCCAGCGCGACGAGCACCGATCCGCCGATGATCGCCACCCGGCCGAGCGTCTGCATCGTCGTGTGCATCGCGCGGACGCGCTCTTCGGGGAGAGGCTCGCCGCGCTCGTCGAAGCGCGGCACCGCCTCGACCGTCATCGCGTCGGCGACGACGTCCTGCGTCACGTAGCCGATCGGCGCGAGCAGCGCCGCGAGCACGTACCACGACTCGGCCGACATGATCGCGCGCATGCGCTGCGGGTCGGCGAGCAGGCCGATCATCACGAACAGGCTGGCCGCGATCATCGAGGCACCGAGCCAGACGAGCGCCGCCTTGTGGCGCCAGACCAGGTCGACGAGGTGGCCGAGCGGCATCTTCAGCGCCCACGGCAGCCCCGCCCAGAAACCGAGCGCGGCGAGGAATTGCGCCGACAGCCCGAGGTATTCCTTGACGAAGAAGGTACCGACGATCGCCGTCAGCCCCGAGATGCCGGCGGCCATGTAGACCATCAACGGCGGCAGGTACGACACGCGCATGTCGCGCGCGAGCGCGAACACGTTGCGGTCGAACCAGGCGCCGATGCGCGCGCCGGACGCCGGCCCGGGACGCGGCGTCGAGCGCTGCAGGGGCATCGGCAAGGCGTTGCTTCAGGATTCGCCGCGCAGCGCGCGTGCGCGGCGCTCGCGCCGGATGTCACCCACGGTGGAGAAGGACAGCGCGGCGATCGCCGCGCCGCAGGCGACGGCGTTGACCGTCGCGATGCGCACCGGCGCATAGCCGAGCAGCCACGGCGATGACAGCAGCAGCACCCCGATGGCGAGGTTGCCCCACTCCTCGACGATCTCGGGATAGTAGAAAGCGTCGACCGCGAAGGTGACGATTGCCACGCCGGCGACCATCGCCGACCAAGCGGCCGCCTGCGTGGTCCCCAGGCCGAGCACGAACGGGGACGCGACCAGCCACAGTCCGAGTGCCACTTCGATGCGATCCTGCCAGTGCGCCCTGATCATCGACCTCGTCCCGCAGCTCCCGAAGCAGTGATGCACATTACCATGTCGGTCGCGCGCCTCCGAGCGACCGCCGCGCCGCGGACGAGGACAGGCGCACACCGGCCCATGGACCCGATCGAACCGCATCCGCCGATCGTCTTCGACGAAAGCGGCGCGCCCGTCAGCGTGCGCTACGGCGACGTATTCCGCAGCCGCGGCGGCGCGCGCGCCGAGGCACGAGCGGTGTTCGTCGAGGGCTGCGGACTGCCGCAGCGATGGCGCGCACTGCATCGACCCGGGAGCGGTGTCGCGCGGCCCTTCGCCGTGCTCGAACTCGGCTTCGGCGCCGGCCTGAACTTCCTCGAGACGCTCGCGGCCTGGCGCGATGCCGCGCCCGCGGGGCTGCGCCTTCATTTCGTCTCGATCGAAGCGCACCCGCTCGCACGTACCGACCTCGCCCGCGTGCACGAGGCGCTCGGCGCGGACGTCGCCGACGCGGCGCGCCTGCGCGCGCGCTGGCCGCTCGCATTGCCCGGAATGCACCCGATCGAATTCGACGACGGGAAGGTCGTGCTGCACCTGTGCCTGGGCGATGCGTCCCGCATGGCAGCAAGGCTGCGGATGGCGGCCGACGCGATCTTTCTCGATGGCTTCGCACCCGAACGCAACCCGGCGATGTGGGACGAAGCGACGATGCGCGCGATCGCCCGGCTGGCCCGCCCCGGTGCACCCTTCTCGACCTGGACGGCGGCTTCGCACGTACGCGACGCGCTCGTCGCCGCAGGGTTCGAGGTCGAGCGCATCGCCGGCCACGGCGGCAAGCGGCATCGGCTGCGAGGACGATATGCGCCGCGCTGGCGCAGCTTCCCTGCCCCGTCCGCCCCCCCGGAGTGGCCGTCGAACGACGTGCTCGTCGTCGGTGCCGGGCTCGCCGGGGCGGCTACCGCCGCCGGCTTCGCGCGTCGCGGCTGGAAAGTGCAGGTCGTCGAGGCGCAGCCGCTGGCGGCCGCCGGCGGTTCCGGACAGCCGCTGGCCGCCGACCACCTGCATCTGTCGAGCGACGACAACGTGCTGGCGCGGCTCACCCGCGCCGGACTGTCCGCGCGCGACTGGCTGGCCGACGACGCGACGCCCGCGCCGGACGGCAAGCTCGTGCTGGACGCCGACGACGAACAGTCGCAGAAGCGGATCGCGATGCTGAAGGCGCTGCGCTTTCCCGCCGAGTTCGTCCGGCACGTCGACGGCACCGAGGCCAGCGAGCTCGCGGGCATCATGCTTCCGCGCGGCGCACTGTGGCTGCCTCGCGCGCACGTCGAGGATCCGCGCGCGCTGGTGCGACGCTGGCTCGCCTGCGACGCGATCGCGCTGCGCACCGGCACTCGCGTCGAGCGCCTGGAGCCGGACGATCGCGGCTGGCGCGCGCTGGGCGCCGGCGGCGGAACGATCGCGCGAGCAGCGATCGTCGTGCTCGCCAACGCGGCCGATGCAACGCGGCTCGGCGCGACTTCGTCGATCCGGATGCGCGCGATGCACGGACAGAGCACCTGGCTTGCGCGCGAATGCCTGCCCGGGCTGCGTCGCGCGGTCAGCGGGCTGGCCTGGGCCGCGCCGGCCGAAGACCGGATCCTGGTCGGCGCGACCTTCGAAGCCGGCGACTGCGTCGAGTTCACGGCACAGGCCGATGCGAGCAACCTGCGGCGCCTCGCGCGCATGCTCGCCGCCCCGCCAACTGGGGCACTGGCGCGGGCGGACGACTGGGCGCGCGCTGCGCGCAGCGCATCGGTGGGGGTACGCTGGTCGAGCGCCGATCGCATCGCGTCGATCGGGGCGATGCCCGACGAGGCGAACGCCGGCATCGACGCCGAGCGGCTCGTGCACGATGCGCGCCGGCCGCTGCCGCGCATGCCCGGGATGTACGGCGCCTTCGGCTTCGGGGCGCGCGGCGTACTGTGGGCGTGCCTGGCGGCTCGCTGCCTGCCCGCGCTGGCCGACGGCTCCCCGGCACCGATCGAAGCGGATCTGCTGCGCGCGATCGACCCGGCGCGCTTCCTGCGCCGGAATCTGCGCCAAGGAAGGGAACGGTGAAGGACGACCCCCGTACCAAGGACCTGCCCGCCTCGCTGCTGCGCGCGCTGCTGGCGGTCGTCGACACACGCAACTTCTCGCGCGCCGCACGCGAACTCGGCACGACGCAGCCGGCGGTCAGCCTGCAGATCCGGCGCCTCGAGAAACGGGTCGGCGCCACGCTGCTCGAGCGCACGACGCGTTCGGTCGAACCGACGCAGACCGCGCTGCGCCTGTTGCCGATCGCGCGCGAGCTGCTGCGGCTGCAGGCGATCGTCCTCACGCGGATGGATGCGCCGGCGCTGTCGGGCGAAGTGCGCCTGGGCGCCGACGAGTCGGTCGCACTCGGCCTCGGGCTGATCGAGACGGTTCGCGATTTTGCGCACGCATGGCCGCAGGTCGAACTGCAGTTGCGCATCGACGACAGCGACGCGCTGCACGACGGCTTCGCGCAGGGGCGCTTCGATCTGCTGCTCGAGCACGGCGACAACGCGACCGTCGCAGCGACGGTGGTCTCGCGCGAGCGGCTGCTGTGGTACGGACGCGCGATGCCGGCCACCGAGAATGCCCCGTGGCCGGTGATCGCTGCACCGCGCGGCGGAGCGCTGCGCCGGCGCAGCGATGCCGCCCTTGCCGGCAGCACGGCGCGCCACCGTGTCGTGTTCGAGGCGCCGAGCCTGGCGATGTGCATCGAGGCGGCGCGCCGCGGACTGGGCATCGTCGCGCTGCCGGCCGACGTCGGCCGCGCGCACGCGCTCGACCGATCTGCAGCACGCGGACTGCCGGCGCTGGGCGCCACCTCGGTGCTGCTGCGCCAGCGCGCCGACATCGGCGAGGCGGCGGTGGCGCTGCGCAACGCGTTACGGCAGGCGTCCGCCGTGCGGCGCACGCGCGGTCGGCCGCGCGCGCCCGATCGCTGAAAGCGAAGTGTCTTCGCGCGTGCGTTTCGCCTGCGGCAGAGAAGGCGAATCGACGAACGCGACGCCCGCGCCCGGCCGATGGCTTCCGGTCTGGACGATCGTGTCGGCGAGCTGGTACTGCGCGATCGCCCGCTCGGCCTTCGACGGGTCGACGGCAACCAGGCGCTGGCTGCCGTCGCTCGAGATCCGGTACTGCTCGACGCGCCGGCGCGGCGAGAGCACGACGAGGTCGCGCTCGCCGCGCTCGCCGGGGGTGAGCACGCCGATCTCCTGGTAGTTCCCGAGGAAGGCGCGCTCGAGCGGGTGCGCGACGAAACGATCCTGCCCGAAGAATCGGCCGCCGTCGTCGATGCCCAGCACTGCGGTGATCGTCGGCGGCAGATCGATCTGGCTCGACAGCGCGGAGATCTCGCGCGGCGCCAGATGCCCGGGCCAGTAGAGGATCGCCGGGATCCGGTAGCGCTGCGGCGGAATCCGCGTCTTGCCCGCGACCGAACCGCAATGGTCGGCGACGACGACGAACAGCGTCTGCTCGAACCATGGATGGCTGCGCGCCGCGTCGATGAAACGGCCGATGGCCCAGTCGGTGTACTTCACCGCGCCGCTGCGCCCGGTCTTCGACGGAATGTCGATGCGTCCGTCCGGATAGCTGTAGGGGCGGTGATTCGACGTCGTCATCAGGTGCAGCAGCTGTCGGCTGCCGCGGCTCGCCGCGCGATCCATCTGCCCGAGCGCGTCGTCGAACAGGTATTCGTCGGCGATTCCCCAGATGTTGGCGAATCCCACGCGTTCGCCCGGGATGTCGCTGCGATCGCGCACCCGGTAGCCGTTGGCGCCGAAGAACTCGTTCATGTTGTCGAAGTAGCCGTAGCCGCCGTACAGGAACGTCGCCTCGAAGCCGTGCTCCTGCAGAACCGAGCCGAGCGTCTGCAGGCCCACGCTGTCCGGGCGACGCACCAGCGATTGGCCCGGCAGCGGCGGCAGTCCGGCGGAGAGCGCTTCGAGCCCGCGAACCGTCCGCGTGCCGGTGGCGTACAGCTCGGTGAAGGAGACACCCTCGCGCGCGAGACGATCGAGATTCGGCGTGAGTCCGTGCGGATTGCCGAAGGCGCCCAGGTAGTCCGCGCTCAGGCTCTCGACCTGGATCACGACGACGTGGCGCGGTCGTTCGGGGGCGCCGCGCGCCGCCACGCGTTCGATCGAAGGCACGGGCTGCGGCCGGGGCCAGGGCCCGGCCAGTCGAAGCGCGCGCGCGTCGTCGATCGTCGCGTAGAAACGGCGAAACGACAGCTCGTTGTCGCGGTATGCGGCGACGAAGCTCGCCGGTCCGTTGCGCGCCAGTTCCTGCGCGAAAACGTCGGCGTGCAACGAAGCCGCCGACCCGGTGCCGTCGTCGAGCGCGATCGCGGCCTGCCCGGCAAACGCGGCAACGACGATCGCCGATACCGACACGAGCAGGCGCGTTCGCCATGGCCACGCCGGCTGCAGCCGAAGCGGGAACAGTCTTGCCAGCAGCAGCGCGCCGGCCGCACCGGCCGCCGCCACCGCCGCGAGCAGCGGCACGAGCGGATACGACTCGCGGATGTTGCCGATGACCTCGGTCGTGTAGACCAGGTAGTCGACGGCGATGAAGTTGAAGCGTACCGAGAACTCGTCCCAGAACAGCACTTCGGCGATTGCGACGAACACCGCCGCCGACGCGAAGATCGCCAGGCGCAGCGCCCGGAGAGTGCGTGACAGCCGCGGGTGCCGCGCTCCGCCGTGCACGAGCGCGCGCACGGCGAGCACCGCCGACGACACCGACGCGGCGAGCAGCGCATCGATCGCCGTCCCGCGCCCCAGGACCGCGAGCAGCGGGAAAGGACGCGCGTCGAGTTGCGGCCCGGCGAGCGCGGCCAGCACGACGCGGGTCGCCGTCCACGCGACGACGAGCAGCGCAAATACCGCAACGGCATCGACGCTGGCCTGGTGCGAGATCGACTGTGCGCGACGAGCAGGCGGCGGTCGAAGCATGCCCGTCAAGATGCCCGACGGCGCGTGAGCGCCGCTGCGGCAGGACGTGAGAAAGGCGTGAGCGCGCGCCGGTCCGCGGAACGTTCAGGCGAATTCCAGGCGCACCTGCGTCCCGCGGCCAGCATCGCTGTCGATGGCGAGCGTCCAGCCCGCACCCTCGCAGATGCGCTCGACGATGCTCAAGCCCAGCCCGATCGACGCCGGGTCGGCGTCGCCCGCCCGCCGGCGTTGCGCCGGCTCGCTCGTGGCATCGAAACCGCGTCCGTCGTCGGAGACGGTGAGCGTCGACGCATCGAGCCGCACGTCGACCCGCGTTCCGTCGCTGTGCCGGATCGCGTTGCGCACGAGGTTTACCAGCACGATCCACAGCACGTCGCGATCGGCACGCACCGACGCGCCGGCCCCGATCGCTGCGTGCAGTGCGACGGCACGTGCGCGCGCTTCGCCGGCCAGGTGCGCGAACACGTCGTCGACGAGCGGCGCGACATCGGTCGTCGCGCTCGTGCCCGAGGCTCCTCCACGCGCCGCTCGCAGCAGGCCGGTCGTCAGCCGGGTGATTTCCGTCAGGCTCGCGCGCAGTTGCGCGGCGCGCAAGCGCTGTTCCGCGCCCAGCGGCCCCGCCTCGAGCAACTCGAGCGTGGACAGCGCCTGCATCAGCGGGGTTCGCAGCTCGTGGCTGGCCGCGGCGGAGAACGCGCGCTCGCGCGCCAGCGCCGCATCGAGGCGGCGCCGCCGCTCGTCGAGCGCGGCGGCGAGTTCGGCCGACTCCGCGTGTCGCGCTAGCCCGAGCAGCCGGCCCGGCGTCGCCGCGCCGCGATCCTCGCGGACCTCGCGCGCCAGGCGCTCGAGGTCGTCGGTGAAGCGGCGCGCGACGCGGTCGCTTCCGGCCAGCACGAGCAGCGCGATCAGTATCACCGACGCGGCAAGGATCGCCGCCACGTTGCGCTCGCGCTGCTCGTGCTCGGCGACGTCGTAGACGAGGTAGAAGCGCCGCCCGTCGCGTTCGCCGACGGCGATGTGATACTCGACTCCGGTCGACGGAACGATCTCGTAGGCACCGGGGGCCTGCGGCAGGCGCACCAGGTATTCGGGCAGCGGTTGCGCTTCGCCGGGTCCGCTGACGTAGAGCCGCATGTCGGGCGTGTTCGGTGCGGCCAGCGTCGGGTCGCGTGCGTATTGCGCCATGCTCAGGCGCAATTGCTCGGCCGCCACCGCGTCGATCACCTGCTCCTCCCAGCGCTCGGCACTCCAGTAGACGAAGCTCGCCTGCGCGACGGCAACGACGAGCGCGAGCGACGTGAGCAGCCAGGCGAGCCGCCGGCGCAGCGACGCGGGCGCCGCGCCGCGCCGGTTCACCGCGGGCGCCTCGTCGCGCATCTCATCGCATCGCTTTCATTGCGTACGCAGCCGGTAGCCGTGTCCGTGCAGCGTCTCGATCGGGTCGAGCGTGCTGCCGGCCTGCGCGAAAGCCCGCCGCGTGGCGGCGACGAGCGTGCGCAGCGCCTCGTCGCGGAAGGCGTCCTCGCCCCAGATCGCGCGTGCCAGCGCCTCGCGCGAGAACACCTTGTCGGGCCGCTCGGCGAGCAGTTCGAGCAGGCGCAGCGGCTTGGGCGGCAGGCGCAGCTCGAGATCGTCGACGCGCACGCTGCGCGCCTCGCGGTCGATGCGGATGGGCCCGGCGACGATGACGCCGGTGAGCGCGCGCCCCTGCGCGCGCCGCAACAGCGCGTCGACGCGCACGGCGAGTTCGGCAAGCTCGAACGGCTTGACGAGATAGTCGTCGGCCCCGGCATCGAAGCCGGCGAGCTTGTCGTCGAGTTCGTCGCGCGCCGTGAGCATGATCACCGGCGCGCCTTCGTGCAGCTCGTTGCGGAAACGTCGGCACCATTGGAGACCGTCGAGCCGCGGCAGGTTCAGGTCGAGCACGACCAGTTCGGGCGCCTGGCGCACGGCAAGCGCAAGTCCGAGGTAGCCGTCGCCCGCGTAGTCGCAGGCGTGGCCGCGCTGCTGCAGGAAGTCGCAGACGTTCGCACCGATCACCGGATCGTCTTCGATGACGAGGATCCGCGCCACGGCGTCGCTATTCGATGCCCTGGCTGGCGAGATACGACTCGTAGTCGCCGCGCCAGTCGACGACCTCCCCGCCCGTGCGCACCTCGATCACGCGCGTGGCGACCGCGTCGACGAACTGGCGGTCGTGCGAGACGACGAAGATCGTGCCCGGGTATTTCTCGAGCGCGTACTGCAGCGACTCGATCGATTCCATGTCGAGATGGTTGGTCGGCTCGTCGAGCATCAGCACGTTGTGCCGGCCCAGCATCAGCCGCCCGAAACTCATCCGGTGCATCTCGCCGCCCGAAAGCACGCGCACCGGCTTTCGCACCTCGTCGCCGGAGAACAGCATTCGCCCGAGGATGCTGCGCAGCGTCTGCTCGTCGTCGCCCGGTTGCGTGTAGTACGACAGCCACTCGGTCAGCGTGCGCTCGGATTCGAAATCGGGGTGCACGTCCTGCGCCATGTAGCCGACATCGGCGTTCTCCGACCAGCGCGCTTCGCCTTCGGTGGGAACCAGGCCCCCGCCCTTGTCGGGTGCGGGGCCGCCGCCGGGCGCGACACCGCCTCGTTGCGCGCCGAGCATCGCGCGCAGCAGCGTCGTCTTGCCCGCGCCGTTGGCGCCGACGATGGCGACGCGATCGCCCGCATCGAAGATCGTCGAGAAGCCGGAGAACACCGGCGCATCGGCGCCCGGATAACGGTAGCCCAGATTCTCGACCTCGAGCGCCTGCCGGTGCATCGGCTTGACCTGCTCGAAGCGGATGTACGGGCTCTGGCGCGACGACGGCTTCACCTCGACCGTCTCGCTGCGGATCTTGGCGATCAGCTTCTGGCGCGAGGTCGCCTGCCGCGCCTTCGCCTTGTTCGCCGCGAAGCGCTGCACGAACTCCTGCAGCTCGGCGATTCGCTCCTTCGCGCGATCGTTCGCCGACACCAGGCGCTGGCGTGCCTGCGCCGACGCGAGCATGTAGTCGTCGTAGTTGCCCGGATAGACGCGCAGCTCGCGGTAGTCGAGGTCGGCCATGTGCGTGCATACGGCGTTCAGGAAGTGGCGATCGTGCGAGATGATCACCATCGTCGAGTCGCGATCGTTCAGCACCGACTCGAGCCAGCGGATCGTGTCGATGTCGAGGTTGTTCGTCGGCTCGTCGAGCAGCAGCACGTCGGGATCGGAGAACAGCGCCTGCGCGAGCAGCACGCGCAGCTTCCAGCCCGGCGCGATCCCGCGCATCGGTCCCGCGTGCTGTTCGACCGGAATGCCCAGCCCGAGCAGCAGCTCGCCCGCGCGCGCTTCGGCCGTGTAGCCGCCGTACTCGGCGAACTTCGCCTCGAGTTCGGCGGCGTGCATGTAGTCGTCTTCGCTCGCCTCGGGGTTCTCGTAGATCGCGTCGCGCTCGCGCATCGCCGCCCACATCTCGACGTGCCCCATCAGCACGACGTCGAGCACGCGCTCGTCCTCGTGGGCGAACTGGTCCTGGCGCAGCTTGCCCAGGCGCACGTTGGGCTCGAGCACGACCTGGCCGCCGGACGGCTCGAGGTCGCCGCCGAGGATCTTCATCAACGTGGACTTGCCCGAGCCGTTGGCACCGATCAGGCCGTAGCGGTTGCCGTCGACGAACTTGACGTTGACGTTCTCGAACAGGGGCTTGGCCCCGAACTGCATCGTGATGTTGACTGCGGAAAGCATTCGGTGTGTCCGGCCCGCGCGAGCGGGCACGTGAGGGGTTCAGCCCACCCAGACGCGGGCATTGCGGAACAGGCGCATCCACGGCGAGTCTTCGCCCGACGACGGATCGCGCCAGCTCATCTGGATCGTGCGGAAGACGCGCTCGGGATGCGGCATCAGGATCGTCGCTCGGCCGTCTTCGCTGGTGAAGCCGGTGACCCCGCCGGGCGACCCGCCCGGGTTCGCCGGGTAGCGCTCGGCCGGCGTGCCGTCGTTCTCGACGAAGCGCAGCGACGCCAGCGCGCGACCGCGCTGCCCGTCGGAGGCGAACTGCGCACGCCCTTCACCGTGCGCCACCGCGATCGGCATCCGGCTGCCGGTCATGCCGGCGAACAGCACCGACGGCGATTCGAGCACTTCGACCATCGAGAAGCGCGCCTCGTACTGCTCGGAACGGTTGCGCACGAAACGCGGCCAGGCCGCGGCCCCCGGGATGATCGATTTCAGCTGCGACATCATCTGGCAGCCGTTGCACACGCCGAGCGTGAAGGTGTCGGGCCGCTGGAAGAAGAGCGCGAACTGCTCGGCCATCTTCGCGTTGTACAGGATCGACTTCGCCCAGCCGCTGCCCGCGCCCAGCACGTCGCCGAACGAGAAGCCGCCGCAGGCGACCAGCCCGCGGAAGTCGGCGAGCCGGTGCCGGCCCGAGAACAGATCGGTCATGTGGACGTCGAAGCTCTCGAAGCCGGCGCGATCGAAGGCCGCCGCGATCTCGGTCTGGCTGTTGACGCCCTGCTCGCGCAGGATCGCGATGCGCGGACGCGCGCCGCTCGCGATGTACGGCGCGGCGACATCGTCGGCCGGATCGAAGCGCAGCGCGACGTGCAGCCCCGGATCGTCGTCGCGCTCGATACGCTCGAACTCCTCGGCGACGCAGTCGGGGTCGTCGCGCAGCGACGCGATGCGCGCGCCGGTCTCGCTCCAGATGCGCTGCAGCGTCGCTCGGGAGCGACGATACACGCGCCGGCCGTCGCGCCAGACGTCGATCGTGTCGTGCGCCTGCGGCTTGCCGATCACGTGCGACATCGTCGACAGCCCGTACTCGCGCAGCACGCCGAGCACCGCGTCGCGCGCCTCGGCGCGCACCTGCAGCACCGCGCCGGGCTCCTCGCAGAACAACGCCTGCAGCGTGCGCTCGTCGCGCTGCACCGACACCTGCTCGGGCCGGATCTTGTAGTCGCCCCAGTCGGCCGCGTGACGGTCGATCGCCAGCAGGTCGATGTTCAGCCCGACGCCGCAGCGCCCGGCGAAGGCCATCTCGCAAACGGCCGCGAAGAGCCCGCCGTCGGAGACGTCGTGATAGGCGAGCAGTTGTCCGTCCGCGTTCAGCCGCTGGATCGCGGCGAAGAAGCGCACGAGGCGCTGCGGATCGTCGAGGTCGGGCGTCTCCTGGCCGACCTGGCCCCAGGCCTGCGCGAGCGCCGAGGCGCCCATCCGCTGGCGTCCCGCGCCGAGGTCGACGAGGACCAGCACCGAATCGACGTCGCGCGCAAGCTGCGGCGTGAGCACGCGCCGCGCGTCGCCGACCGGTGCGTAGCCGGTGACGACGAGCGAGACCGGTGCGAGCACCTCGTGCATTTCGCGCGGATCCGACGCCGCCGGCTGCGCGCCCGGCTCGCCGGAGGCGTCCGCCTGCGACCCGTTCGCCTGCCAGCGCGTGCGCATCGACAGCGAATCCTTTCCGACCGGGATCGCCAGTCCGAGCTCGCGGCACAGCGACGCGCAGGCCTCGACCGCGTCGAACAGATCCGCGTCCTCGGCCGGATCGCCGCACGCGGCCATCCAGTTCGCCGACAGCTTCACGCGTTCGAGCGTCTCGATCGGCGCCGCCGCGAGGTTCGTCACCGTTTCGGCAACGGCGATGCGCGACGCCGCGCGCGGGTCGATGACGGCCAACGGCGTTCGTTCGCCCATCGCCAGCGCCTCGGCGCGGTAGCCGTCGTAGTCGACCAGGCCGACTGCGCAATCGGCCACCGGTACCTGCCACGGACCGACCATCGGATCGCGCGAGCACAGCCCGCCCACGCTGCGGTCGCCGATCGTCACCAGGAAGGCCTTGCTCGCGACCGAGGGCATGCGCAGCACGCGCTCGACGGCGTCCTCCAGCGCGATTCCCGCGAGATCGAGCGGCGCGAGCGAACGCGCGCGCCGGCGCGCGTCGCGGTGCATGCGCGGCGGCTTGCCGAGCAGCACGTCGATCGGCATGTCGACTGCGCGCTCGGCAGCGAGCTCGGCGGTCGCGCCGGTTGCGTCGTCCTTCGACTTCGCCGGATCGGCAGCCGCCTCGACGACGAGCTGCCGATCGTCGGAGACGGCGCCTACGACCGCGTAGGGGCAACGCTCGCGCCGGCACAGGTGATCGAAGAGCGCGAGCGAATCGGGTGCGATCGCGAGCACATAGCGCTCCTGCGATTCGTTCGACCAGATCTCGGCCGGCGACAGGCCCGATTCCTCGAGGGGCACCTTGCGCAGGTCGAAGCGCGCGCCGCGCCCCGCGCCGTACACCAGCTCGGGAAACGCGTTCGACAGGCCGCCCGCGCCGACATCGTGCAACGACAGGATCGGGTTGCGCTCGTACAGCTCCCAGCAGCGGTCTAGCACCTCCTGCGCGCGGCGCTGCATTTCGGGGTTGCCGCGCTGCACGGAGTCGAAGTCCAGTTCGGCGGTATTGGTTCCGGCGCCCATGCTCGACGCGGCGCCGCCGCCCAGCCCGATGCGCATTCCGGGTCCGCCGAGCTGTACGAGCAGCGTGCCGGGCGGCAGGTCGAGCTTGTGCGTGAGCGCATCGTCGATCGCGCCGACGCCGCCGGCGATCATGATCGGCTTGTGATAGCCGCGGATCCGGCCTTCCACGGGCTGCTCGTAGGTGCGGAAGTAGCCGAGCAGGTTCGGTCGGCCGAATTCGTTGTTGAACGACGCCCCGCCGATGGGGCCGTCGATCATGATCTGCAGCGGCGAGGCGATGCGATCCGGGATGCCCGGTCCGCCCTCCTCCCACGGCTGCACGTAGCGGTCGATCCGGAGGTTCGAGACGGTGAAGCCGGTCAGGCCGAATTTCGGCTTCGCACCGCGGCCGGTCGCGCCCTCGTCGCGGATCTCGCCGCCGGCGCCGGTGGAGGCGCCCGGAAACGGCGAAATCGCCGTAGGATGATTGTGCGTCTCGACTTTGAGCAGCGCGTGCGTGCGCCGCTCGCCCGAGACGTAGCGACCGTTGGCCGTGGCGTCGGGATGGAAACGCCGCGCCTGGCCCCCCTCGAGGATCGCCGCGTTGTCGGCATAGGCAACGACCGTGCCGCGCGGGTTGGCCGCGTGCGTGCTGCGGATCATGCCGAACAGCGTCTCGTCGCGCGGCTGGCCGTCGATCGTCCAGCTCGCGTTGAAGATCTTGTGCCGGCAGTGCTCGGAGTTCGCCTGCGCGAACATCATCAGCTCGACGTCGGTGGGATCGCGGCCGGCGGCGACGAAAGCGTCGAGCAGGTAGTCGACCTCGTCGGCCGACAGCGCGAGCCCGAGCTCGCGGTCGGCAAGGGTGAGCGCCGCGCGCCCGTCGCGCAGCACCGGCACGTGCCGCATCGGCTTGCCCGGCAACGAAGCGAAGAGCTCTTGCGGATCGGGCGGCGCGAGCAGCAGGCTCTCGGTCATCCGATCGTGCAGAACGGCGCCGAGCCGCGCCAGCGCATCGCCGTCGAAACCGCCTCCGCGCACGAGGCCGCCGAGCTTCGCCTGCGCTTCGATCCGGTATTCGATGCCTCGTTCGATGCGGCGAACCGCCTCGAAGCCGCAGCTGTGCGCGATGTCGGTCGCCTTGCTTGCCCACGGAGAGACGGTGCCGATACGCGGCACGGCCCATAGCGGCTGGCCCGCATCGGACGGCGCTTCGAGCCGCGCGTCGAGCAGCTCGGCCAGGCGAGCCTGCGCATCGGCCGCCGGTTCCTCGTCCAGCCAGGCGAAGTAGACGAAGCGTGCGCCCAACGTGCGCGCACGCGCGTCGATCGCGCGCAGGCGCTCGAGCAGGCGAGCCAGGCGAAACGCGGACAAGGCCGGTGCGCCGGCCAAGGTCAGGCAGAAGGGCATCGAGCGGTAAAGGGAACGCGCCGGGAGGAACGCGCCGGCAGAGGCGCGCGACGGGTGCGCGCGCAGATCGACATTATAGGGAAGCGGCCGCCGCCGCCTCTGCGGCTTCGGTGCATCCCCCGTCGGCGTCGATCGGCTCCGTGTTGGCTCGGCCGCGCTCCGGCGTCGCCTGCGGCGCCGCTACACCCGGCGAGCCGGGTGCAGCGACGCAATCCGGTCAGGCATTGAAGCCGGGACCGCTCAGCAGCGTGCCGCCGACCGGTGGCATCGGCGCGGGTGTTTCGACCTCCACGCGACCGGTGCTCGGCCCTTCGACCGGTCCCTGCCGGTTCGACTGGATGAGAAACAGCTCGGGCCCCGCATCGGCAACGCGCGGGGCCTGGGGACTCGCCGGCAGCGCGATCGTGGGAGCGCCGACGTTGCCCTTCACGGCCGGGTAATCGGTTTCGATGGTCTGCGCCTGCACGCCGAAAGCGGCGAGGGCAAAGGCAGTCGGGATGGCGAATCTGGTGATCGATTTCATGATGTTTTCCTTGGGTTGCACCGTAATCGGACGGCGTGCAGCAACAATGCGCGTGCCGTCGTACGGACAGATTTCAGTTCGCCCCGCCGCTCGTTTCGATTGAAGCCGTCGTGGCGACGCGTCCCGCAGCGTGCAGCGCTTCGGACAGGCTTCGTGCCATCTCGCGTGCCACGAGCGGCTTGCCGAGGATCTCGACGACGCCGAGATCCTTCGCACGCGCGGCAAGTGCGGGACTGACGTAGCCGCTCATCAGCACGATCGGGAGCTCCGGACGGATCGCCCGGATCTGCTGCGCCAGCTCCGAACCGGTCAGGGCGGGCATCGCCTCGTCGGAGAGCACGAGGTCGAATCGCCGGGGCTCGGCACGGAAGCACTCGAGCGCCTGCGCGCTCGACGCGAATCCCACGGGCTCGTAGCCCAGTCGTGCCAGCAGCTCCTCGCCCAGGCGCACGAGCGCCGTCTCGTCGTCGACGAGAAGAACGGTCTGGCCCCGGCCGAGCGCCGCCGGCTCCTCTTCGATCGGAACGGGCAGCACGGCCGATGCCACGCGCGGCAGGTAGACCGTCATCGTCGTGCCCTCGCCCGGTCGGCTCGTCACGGCGATTCCGCCCCCCAGGTCGGTGACGATCCCGTGCACCAGCGACAACCCGAGCCCGGTGCCGACGCCGATGTCGCGCGTGGTGAAGAACGGATCGAAGATGCGTTCGAGCAGCCTCGACGGTATGCCGACGCCGGTGTCGGCGACGACCAGGCGTACGTAGGCGCCGGCGGCGAGCTCGCTCGTCGTCACGCACTGGGGCGCGTCGAACTCGATCGTGTCGACGCGCATCGACAGCGTGCCGTCGGTGCCGATCGCCTGCACCGCGTTCGCGCACAGGTTCATCACCACCTGGTGGATCTGCGTCGTGTCGCCCAGCACGGCGGCGTCGCCCGCATCGAGATGGCGCTCGACCCGTATGCCGGCGGGCATCGACGCGGCGATCTGCTCGAGCACCTCGGTGACCACCGCCTGCACGTGCACCGGCTCGCGCTCGCCGATCCCGCTGCGGCTGAAGGCGAGGATGCGTGCGACGAGCGACTTCGCGCGCATGCCTGCGCTGATCGTCGCGTCGATGTGCCGGCGCAGCTCGGTGCCCTCGGCCGCTGCCTTCTGCGCCATCTCGCCGTAGCCGAGGATCGCGGCCAGGATGTTGTTGAAGTCGTGCGCGATGCCGCCGGCGAGCGTCCCCATCGCCTCGAGCTTCTGCGCCTGATGCAACTGCTGCTCGAGACGGTCGCGATCGGCCTCGGCGTTCTTGCGATCGCTGACGTCCTCCATCGAGCCCGCCATGCGGTACGCACGCCCGGCCGCATCGCGCAGCGCGATGCCGTGCTGGCGATACCAGTGCCAGCGGCCGTCGGCGTGCCGTATCCGATACTCGATGTCGAAGTTCGGCGTGTCCCCCTGCAGGTGCGCGGCCAGCGCCGCGCGCGTGCGCTGCACGTCGTCGGGATGGTAGGTGGCGAGCGCTTTCCACTGTCGCCGCGGCCGGCGAGAATCGCCGCCCGACGCCAGCGACAGCACCTGCTGCGCGCGCGGCGACAGGTACAGCATGTCCGACGGCAGGTCCCAGTCCCACAGTCCCTCGTTGGCGCCGTCGACGGCGAGCTGGTAGCGCTCCTCGGACTCGCGCAGCGCCTGCTCGCTCCGGCGCAGCGCCTGCTCGGCACATTTGCGCGCGTCGATGTCGCTGATCGACCCGGCGATGCGCCGCGGCCGGGCATCGTCACCGCGTACGCACAGTCCGCGCACGTGGATCCACCGCATCTCCCCGCCCGGATGCACGATCCGGTACTCGCCTTCGAAGGCCGGCGTGCGCCCCGCCAGGTGCGCTTCCAGCGCCTCGTCGCGGCCGAGCGCATCGTCGGGATGCATGCGCACCCGGGAGAACACCTCCTCCCGGGACTGCACTTCGCCGCTGCCGGCCACGCCGAGCAGCGCGCGGGCGCGCGCCGACAGGTAGATCTGCTGCGAGGCGAAGTCCCAGTCCCAGATCCCGTCGTCGGAACCGGCGACGGCGAGCTCGAAGCGCCGGCGCGACGCCTCGAGCGCGTCGCGCGCGGCACCGAGCTGCAGCAGCTGGTGCAGCAGCAGCCACAACAGCAGTCCGGCGAAGGCGGCCAGCGCCGCGCTGCGGCGAATCTCGGCCGGACCCATCGCGGTCCACACCATCGACGCGAGGAACAGCACGCCGAGCACGCCGATCGCCCGACGCAGCCATGGCTTGCGGGCGAAGGCGTGCTGCGGCGCGCCCGTGTTCACGAGGCGACGCGCAGCAGCCGACGCACCGTGTCGAGCAGCGCTTCGCGCGCAACCGGCTTCGGCAGCACCGCTGCGACGCCCAGTTGCCGTGCGCAGCCACCGTCGCGATCGACGTGGGCGAAGAACGCGGCGGACAGGGCCACCACCGGACGACCGTCGTGCATCGCCATCAGCGACCGCATCCGCTCGCAGCCGTCGACACGCGGGAACGCGACATCGACCAGGACGACGTCGCAGCTCGCCTGCACGTCGTCGTGCGCTTCGATACCGACCGCCGAAAGCCACTCGGCAAAGAGGGCGAAGAGCACCGGGTCTGCGCCGACGATCAACACACGAGGCCTTTCGCTCGCTCGAAGATTCATTTCTCGATCCGCTTCGAATCCGACGGACCCATTGGGCATCGGCCGTCTTGCGGCCGCATTGCGCGTCGATCGCGCCAGATTACGTCTGAAACAGTCGGGACGAGCGACGACCGGCGAGCGCGGGGCGCTCGAGATACGTTGTAGGCTTGTCGGTTGCAACCGAGGCCGAGCGCAGATGAAGCCGCACGTGCTGGCACTGGACGACGATCCGTCGATCCGCGACCTTCTCGCCACGTACCTCGGACAGAACGAGATGCGCGTGACGGCGCTCGCCGACGGCAGCGGCCTGGACGAAACGCTGTCGCGCGAGGCGATCGACCTGGTCGTGCTCGACCTGCGGCTGCCCGGCGAGGACGGCATGCAGCTCATGCACCGCATCCGGCAGCACTCGTCGATCCCGATCCTCCTGCTCACCGGCGTGGCCGAGGAGGCAGACCGCGTGATGGGACTGGAACTCGGCGCCGACGACTACCTCACGAAGCCGTTCAGCCCGCGCGAGCTGCTCGCGCGCATCCGCGCCCTGCTGCGTCGCGCGAAAGCGCAGGCGGGCGCCGGCGAGCGCATCGCCGAGGTACGCGCCTGGCGTTTCGGCGACTGGGAGCTGACGGTGGGACTGCGCAAGCTGCGCGCGCCGGACGGGCGCCTCGTCGATCTCACCAACGGCGAATTCAGCCTGCTCGCCGCGATGCTTTCGTCGCCCCGGCGCGTTCTCAGCCGAGACCAGCTGCTCGAGCGCTCGCGACTGCACAACGCCGAAGTCTACGACCGCGCGATCGACGTGCAGATCCTGCGGCTGCGCCGCAAGATCGAGCCGGACCCGGCGCGTCCGACATACATCCGCACCGAGCGTGGCGCCGGATACATGTTCGACGCGGAGGTGCAGGCGCTGCGCTGAGCGAGGTTCGCGAACATGCGGCTCTGGTCGTTGCATCCGAAGTATCTCGATTCCCGGGGGCTCGTCGCGTTGTGGCGCGAGTCGCTGCTGGCGCAGGCGGTGCTGCGCGATGAGACGATCGGCTATCGCAATCACCCGCAACTGGAGCGATTCAGGAATCACCCGGCGCCGCGGGCGGCCATTTCGCGGTACCTGCGCGCCGTCCATGTCGAGTCCGTCCAGCGCGGCTATTCGTTCGATCCAAGCAGGATCCGGCGAGCATCGGCACCGGCGACGCTGACCGTGACGACGGGCCAGATGGCGCACGAATGGGCGCATCTGATGCGCAAGCTCCAGGCTCGCAGCCCTGCGCATTACCGCAAGTGGCGCGCAACCCGCGAGCCGGAAGCCCACCCGCTGTTCCGGGTACTTCCGGGGCCGACCGAGTCGTGGGAGCGTTGAACGGTCCACTGCGCGCCGGCAAGCCTATACTCGTCGCGCGGGGGACTCGACCGAATCCGGTCGTTGCTCCCGATCCCCGCGCGCGATCGGATCGCGCCCGACACGAAGAACGAGGAGGCAGCATGAGCGGAATCCGGATCCTGGCCATTGCGCTGATCGTCGCCGGCATTCTCGGCCTGGTCTACGGCAGCTTCAGCTACACCAGGGAGACCCACGAAGCCAAGGTGGGACCGATCGAGCTGTCGGTCAAGGACAAGGAGACCGTCAACATCCCGGTCTGGGCCGGCGTCGGCGCAATCGTGATAGGCGGCGTGCTGCTGGTGTTCGGAAGCAGGAAACGCTGACTTCAGAAGCTCTGTCCGATCCCGGCGTCTTTCAGCCGACGTCGGCGTGGTACCCGCGCGAGCCGACGGAGTTTTGCCGCATGGGACTCTTGACCTTCAGCATCAATGTCACCCTCGACGGTTGCGTCGACCACCGGGAAGGAATCGCCGACGACGAGACACACGCTTTCTTCGCCCAACTCATGGACGAGGGCGGAGCGATGCTATGGGGCCGCGTCACCTACGAGATGATGGAGAGCTACTGGCCGGCGGTCGCGTGCGGCGACGTGGAGGCCTCATCCGCGATTCGCGAGTGGGCGGTCAAACTGGAGGCCAAGCCCAAGCATGTGGTGTCATCGACGCGAAAGGACTTCCCGTGGACCAACAGCCACCACATCGCCGGCGACCTTCGCACGGGCGTGCAGAAACTCAAGGACGCGACTCCGGCTGGTGTGCTCCTCGGTAGCGAAAAGCTCGCGACAGAGCTCGATCGGCTGGATCTCATCGACGAGTACAAGTTCCTCATCCACCCAAGAATCGCCGGCCACGGCCCGACCCTGTACGAGAGCGGGCTGCCCACCACGCGAAAGCTCGAGCTGGTCTCGGCGAAGCCGCTTCGCAACGGCGCGGTTGCCATGCACTATCGGCGCGAGCGCGGCTGACAATCGGTTGCATCGGACGCTTCTGCATGATCAGGCACCTCCGGCGGTCTTCGCAGGCGAATTGCGCCTGGCGGCGGGTTCGCCGTAACCCCCGCCGCCCGGCGTCTGCACGACGAACACATCGCCCGCGCCGAGTTGCGCCGAATCGGCATGGCGCAGATGCTGGACGCGCCCGTCGGCGCGCTCGACGCTGTCGGATCCCGGCACACCGGCGCCGCCACCGGCCATTCCGAACGCGGGATGCACTCGCCCGTTGGCGAGTATCGACGCGGTCATCGGCTCGAGGAAGCGGATGCGCCGCACCGCGCCGTCGCCGCCGCGCCAGCGCCCTGCTCCGCCCGATCCGGCGCGAATCGCGAAATCCTCCAGGCGCACCGGAAAGCGCGTCTCGAGGATCTCCGGATCGGTGAGCCGCGAGTTCGTCATGTGCGTCTGCACGACCGACGTGCCGTCGAAGCCGCCGACCAGCCTGCCCCGTTCGTCGAAGCGCCCGCCCGCGCCCGAACCGCCCGAGATCGTCTCGTAGTACTGGTGGCGCTCGTTGCCGAAGGTGAAGTTGTTCATCGTCGGCGCGCTCGCCGCCATCACGCCGAGCGCGCCGTACAGGCAATTCGTGATGCACTGCGAAGTCTCGACGTTGCCGGCGACGACTGCGGCCGGGAAGCGCGGGTTGAGCATCGAGCCCTCGGGCACGCGCACCTCGATCGGCTTCAGGCAACCGTCGTTCATCGGGATCTCGTCGTCGACGAGCGTGCGGAACACGTAGAGCACCGCGGCCATCGTGACGGCGAGCGGCGCGTTGAAGTTGTTCGGCTGCTGCGCCGAGGTGCCGGTGAAGTCGACGAGCGCCGAACGCTCGGCGCGGTCGACCGCGATGCGCACGCGGATCACCGCGCCATTGTCCAGCGGCAGTTCGAAGGCGCCGTCGCGCAAGGCGCCGATCACGCGGCGCACCGACTCCTCGGCGTTTTCCTGGACGTGACGCATGTACGCGTGCACGACGTCGAGGCCGAACTGCGCGACCATCTTCGTCAGTTCCTCGCGCCCCTTCTCGTTGGCGGCGATCTGCGCGCGCAGGTCGGCGATGTTCTGCTCCGGATTGCGCGCGGGATGACGCGCCGCGCGCAGCGTCGTCCGCAGTTCGTCCTCGCGCATGCGTCCGCCGCCCACCAGCAGGAAATCGGTGAGCAGCACGCCCTCTTCGTCGATGCACGTGCTGTCGGGCGGCATCGATCCCGGCGTCTTTCCGCCGACATCGGCGTGGTGCCCGCGCGAGCCGACGTAGAAGAGGATCTCGCGGCCGGCGGCATCGAACACCGGCGTGATCACCGTGATGTCCGGAAGATGCGTGCCGCCGGCGTACGGATCGTTGAGCACGTAGACGTCGCCGGGGCCGAGCGGAGCCGATTCGGTCTTGCCGTCCGCGCGCGAAGCGGGGTCGGCGTCGGCCGGCATTGCGCGATCGGCGTCGCCGGCGCGCGCTCGACGGCGGTCCGCGTGTGCATCGATGATCGCGCGCACGCTCGCGCCCATCGAACCCAGGTGCACCGGCATGTGCGGCGCATTGGCGACCAGGCGGCCGTGCGGATCGAAGATCGCGCACGAGAAGTCGAGCCGCTCCTTGATGTTGACCGAGTGCGCCGTGTTCTGCAGCCGGTAGCCCATCTGCTCGGCGATCGACATGAACAGGTTGTTGAAGATCTCGAGCATCACCGGATCGGCATCGGTGCCGACGGCGACGCGGCGCGGGCGCGGTACGTGCCGCTCGAGGACGATGTCGCTCGCGTCGGTCATCCGCGCGCGCCAGCCGGGGTCGACGACCGTCGTCGCGTTCGCCTCGGCGATGATCGCGGGACCGTCGATCGCATCGCCCGGGCGCAGGCTCTCGCGTCGATGCAGCGGCGCGTCGCGCCAGTCGCCGCCGGCGAAGACGCGCACCTCGCATTCGGCGCGCGGGGCCGCGCGATCGCCCGCCTTGTCGTTGCGCGCAGCGCCCGGCAGCGACGTCGGCCGCGCGCCCGCGTCCGCCTCGCCGCTCGCTTCGACGACCGCCGATTCGACGACGAGCGAACGGCGAGGCATCAGGAACGCGAAACGCCGGCGGTACGCCGCATCGAACGCGTCCCGCATCGCGTCGGCATCGCCCCAGGCCACCGCGAGCGCGGTGTCGGTGCCCTCGTAGCGCAGCAACACGCGCCGCTGCACGCGCAGGCGCGCGTCGTCTTCGCCCTGCGCACGCAACTCGGCGCGCGCTGCGTCCTCGAGCGCATCGAGCCGCTCGGCCGCGATCTTCAGCCCGGCCTCGTCGAAGCGGCGCTCGATCGACTGCTCGCGCATCGCCACCGGCTCGGCGAGACCCATCCCGTACGCCGACAGCACGCCGGCGAACGGATGCACGAGCACCGCTGGCATCGCGAGCGCGTCGGCGACCGCGCACGCGTGCTGGCCGCCGGCGCCGCCGAAAGTCGTCAACGTGTAGTGCGTGATGTCGTAGCCGCGCTGTACCGAGATCTTCTTGATCGCGTTGGCCATGTTCATCACGGCGATGTCGAGAAAGCCCTGCGCGAGCGCCTCCGGCCCGATCTCGCGGCCGCTGTCGCGCGAGACCTCGTGCGCGAGTTCGCCGAAGCGAGCGCGCACGACGTCGACGTCGAGCGCCTCGTTGCCGCGCGCGCCGAACACGTGCGGGAAGAACTGCGGCTGGATGCGCCCGAGCATCGCGTTCGCGTCGGTGACGGTGAGCGGGCCACCGCGCCGATAGCACGCGGGACCCGGGTCGGCGCCCGCCGAGTCGGGGCCGACGCGCATCCGCGCGCCGTCGAAGTGCAGGATCGACCCGCCGCCGGCCGCGACCGTGTGAATGCTCAACATCGGCGCGCGCACCCGCACGCCGGCGACGAGCGTGTCGAACTCGCGCTCGAACTCGCCGGCAAAATGCGAGACGTCGGTCGACGTCCCGCCCATGTCGAAGCCGATGACGCGATCGAATCCGGCCGTGGCGCTCACGCGCGCCATGCCGACGATGCCGCCGGCCGGGCCCGACAGGATCGAGTCCTTGCCCTGGAACGCGTGCGCGTCGGTGAGCCCGCCGTTCGATTGCATGAACTGCAGCCGCACGCCGGGCAACGCCTGCGCGACACGCTCGACGTAGCGGCGCAGCACCGGCGACAGGTACGCATCGACGACGGTCGTGTCGCCGCGTCCGACGAACTTGATCAGCGGCGACACCTCGTGCGAGACCGACACCTGTGCGAAGCCGATCTCGCGCGCGATCTGCGCGAGGCGCCTCTCGTGCGCATCGAATCGATAGCCGTGCATCAGCACGATCGCGATCGCGCGCAGCCCGCGCGCGTGCGCGTCGGCGAACGCAGCGCGCGCGCGCGCCTCGTCGAGTTCGCGAACGACGTCGCCGTGCGCGGCGACGCGTTCGTCGATCTCGATGACTTCGCGGTACAGCATCTCGGGCAGCACGATCTCGCGCTCGAAGAGCTTTGGGCGGTTCTGGTACGCGATGCGCAGCGCGTCACGAAACCCGCGCGTGACGGCGAGCGCCATCGACTCGCCGGTGCGCTCGAGCAGCGCGTTGGTCGCGACCGTCGTTCCCATCTTCACGACTTCGACGCGCTCCGGACCGACCGTCTCGCCCGGCGCCAGGCCGAGCATGCGGCGGATTCCCTCGACCGCCGCATCGTCGTAGCGGCCCGGATCCTGCGACAGCAGCTTCGCCGTCGAGAGCCTGCCGTCGGGGTCGCGCGCGACGACGTCGGTGAAGGTGCCGCCTCGATCGATCCAGAACTGCCAGCGACTCATCGCGCCCTCGCAATGCGACCGCGTGCGCGGCCGGGTGGGCGGCCGCGTGCGGCCGGGTGGGCGGCCGCGTGCGGCCGGGTGGGCGGCCGCGTGCGGCCGGGTGGGCGGCCGCGTGCGGCCGGGTGGGTTACGTTGACAATGTATCGCACGACTTCCTAAGCTTCGCGAGCCGCGGAAGCGGGAGCGACGCAGCCCGGCGGCGCGTGCGAAGATCGCGGCAGAAAAGAACCGAACCGGAGACCTTCATGAAAGTCGTACCCGTCCTGTCCGCCGTCGTGCTGGGCATTGCGTCGTCGGCCGCGCCCGCGCAGACGAAATGGGATCTGCCGGCCGCCTACCCGGCGAGCAACTTCCACACCGAGAACCTGATGCAGTTCGTCGCCGACGTCGACAAGGCCACCGGCGGCAAGTTGAAGATCACCGTGCACGCGAACGCGTCGCTGTTCAAGGCGCCGGAGATCAAGCGCGCCGTGCAGACGAACCAGGCGCAGATCGGCGAGATCCTGGTCTCGAACTTCTCGAACGAGAATCCGCTGTACGGGATCGACGTGCTGCCTTTCCTCGCCACCAGCTACGACGCTGCGCGCAAGCTCGACCGCGCAGCGCGGCCGGCGCTCGACAAGCTGCTCGCCACGCAGGGGATGAAGCTGCTCTATACGGTGGCCTGGCCGCCCCAGGGCCTTTACTCGACGAAGCCGCTGCAGGCGGCGAGCGACCTGAAGGGGATGAAGTTCCGCTCGTACAACGCGGCCACCGCGAAGATCGCCGAGATGTTCGGCGCGCAGCCGGTGACGATCCAGGCGGCGGAGCTCTCGCAGGCGATGGCCAGCGGCGGCGTCGAGGCATTCATCACCTCCGGCTCCACCGGCTACGACACCAAGGCCTACGAGCACATCAAGTACTTCTACGACACGCAGGCCTGGCTGCCGAAGAACGCGATCATCGTGAACCGGGCGGCCTTCGACAAGCTCGAAAAGCCCGTGCAGGAAGCGTTGCTGAAGGCGGCGGCCGACGCCGAGACGCGCGGCTGGAAGCTCTCGGAAGAGAAGACCGCCTGGTACCTCGACCAGTTGAAGAAGAACGGCATGCAGGTGCTGCCGCCGACGCCGAAGATGATCGCCGAGTTCGAGAAGGTCGGCGACGCGCTGGTCGCCGACTGGATCAAGCAGGCCGGACCCGACGGCAAGGCGATTCTCGACGCGTACCGGAAGATGTGAGGCGCGCGGCGCCGACGACGCCCCGAACGCGATGCGGGCAGCGCTCGACCGGCTCTACGACGCCGCCGCGTGGCTGGCGGCGGCGTCGATGATCGGCCTGCTCGCCATGGTGCTGCTGTCGATCGCCGGGCGGCAGTTCGGCTTCTACGTGCCCGGTACCGGCGCCTACGCCGGCTACCTGATGGCCGCGGCGGGTTTCCTCGCGCTCGCGCACACGCTGGTGCACGACGAGCATATCCGCGTCACGCTCGTGCTCTCGCTGTCCGGATCGCGGCTGCGCCGCGTGCTCGAGATCGTCTCGCTGCTGCTCGCGCTGCTGCTGGCGACGCTGTTCGCCTTCTACAGCGTGCGCCTCGCCTGGCAGTCGTACGTCTTCAACGACATCTCGACGGCGAGCGACGCGACGCCGTTGTGGATCCCGCAGCTGGGCATGGCGCTGGGCACCGTCGTCTTCGTCGTCGCCTTCGCCGACCAGCTGGCGCTCGAACTGCGCGGAAAGCGCCGGCACCATGCAGCCGGCGCCGAGCCGCTGCGCAACAAGTAGGGCGCGCGCTCGCTGCGCTCCCCCGCCCCGGCTTCGAGAAGCAATTGAGCGACCTCGCGATCACTGCCCTGCTCGTCGCCGCACTGTTCGTGCTGCTCGGCTCCGGACTGTGGATCGGCCTGGCGCTCGCCGGCGTCGCCTGGGTCGGCATGGAGATCTTCTCGTCGCGCTCTGCCGGCGACGCCATGGCGATCACCATCTGGGGAACCGCATCCAGCTGGACGCTCACCGCGCTGCCGCTCTTCGTGTGGATGGGCGAGATCCTGTTCCGCACGCGCCTGTCGGCCGACATGTTTCATGGACTGGCGCCGTGGATGAACCGCCTGCCGGGCCGGCTGCTGCACACGAACATCATCGGCTGCGCGATCTTCGCCGCGGTCTCGGGTTCGTCGGCGGCCACCTGCGCGACGATCGGCAAGATGACGCTGCCCGAACTGGGACGGCGCGGCTATCCCGAGGGCATCGTCGTCGGCACGCTCGCCGGCGCGGGAACGCTGGGCCTGCTGATTCCGCCGTCGATCATCCTGATCGTCTACGGCGTGACGGCCGACGTGTCGATCGCGAAGCTCTTCGTCGCCGGCATCGTTCCCGGCATCCTGCTCGCGGCGCTCTTCATGGGCTACGTCGCTGCCTGGGCGCTGCTGAACCCGGCGCGCATTCCGTCGGCCGATACGTCGCTGAGCTTTCGCGAGAAGCTGTGGAGCGCGCGCCACCTGATTCCGGTCGCGTTGCTGATCGTCGCCGTGCTGGGCGCGATCTACAGCGGCGTCGCGACCGCGACCGAAGCGGCGGCGCTCGGCGTCGTCGGTGCGCTGCTGCTGGCGGCCGTCCAGGGCGCACTGGACTGGCGCGCATTCGTCGACTCGCTGCTCGGCGCCACGCGCCTGTACTGCATGATCGCGCTGATCCTCGCCGGGGCGGCTTTCCTGACGCTCGCCATGGGCTACATCGGTTTGCCGCGGCATCTGGCCGAGTGGATCGCATCGCTCGGCCTGTCGAAATTCCAGCTGGTCGTCGCACTCGCGATCTTCTACATCGTGCTCGGCTGCTTCCTCGACGGAATCTCGATGGTCGTGCTGACGATGGGGGTGATCCTGCCCACGGTTACCGCGGCCGGCATCGACCTGCTGTGGTTCGGCGTCTTCATCGTTATCGTCGTCGAGATGGCGCAGATCACGCCTCCGGTGGGCTTCAACCTCTTCGTGCTGCAGGGGATGACCGGCCGGGAACTGACGTGGATCGCACGACAGGCCGCACCGATGTTCGCGCTGATGATGCTCGCCGTGCTGCTGATCTACGCTTTTCCCGGCCTGGCGTCGTGGCTGCCCGCACAGATGCGGGGCGTGGCGTAGGAGCCCCGGGAGCCCTGCGATGAGCGAACTGCTGCGCAGCGACGCGATCCGTCGCATCGAGGCCGTCGCGATGGCGTCGCTGCCCGCCGGAACGCTGATGTCGCGTGCAGCCGATGCGGTGGCCGATGCCACGGCGTCGCTCGCCCGCTCGCTCGAGGCGCGCCGCCCGATCGTCGCCTGGGTGGGACCCGGCAACAATGGCGGCGACGCGCTGCTGGCCGCGCTGCGGCTGCATGCCTTCGGTTTCGCCGTGCGGGCGGTCGCGCTCGACGCGGCCCGCACGCCCGGCGGCGACGCCGGCGCGATCTGGCGGCTGGCGCGCAACCGGGGCTTGTCGATCGGGGAAGCCGCAACGTGGGACGAGTTCCTCGCGGCACCCCGAGCTTGCTGCGCGTCGGCACCGATCGTCATCGACGGGCTGTTCGGCATCGGCCTGCAACGCCCGCTCGATGCGCGAACCGCCGCGCTATGCGAAGCCGTCGCGCAGCGCGATTGGCCGGTCGTCGCGGTCGACGTGCCCAGCGGCATCGACGCCGATACCGGCGCTCGCATCGGCCCGAGCGCGATGCGCGCGACGGTCACCGTGACGATGATCGCCGACAAGCCGGGGCTGCGCACCGGCGCCGCGCTCGATCACGTCGGCGAGGTCCGCGTCGCCCGACTCGGCATCGGGGCCGCGCAGCGAGGCGACGCGCTCGACCGCGTGGAGCCGGCCGACCGCGGCCGGCTCTTCGACCGCGAGCAGGCGCGGGAGGCGCTTCCCCCAGCGCGCGCCAACGACACGAGCAAGGGCAGCTTCGGCTCGGTGCTGTGCTACGGCGGTGCTCCCGGGCTGCGCGGAGCGGTCCTGCTGGCGGCACGCGGCGCACAGGCGATCGGCGTCGGCCGCATCCACGTCGGCACGCCGGCGGGCGAACTCTTCGATCCGGCGCAACCGCAGTGGATGAGCGCGCCCGCCGACACCGGTTTCGCGCGTTTCGACGCCGTGGCGATCGGCTGCGGGCTGGGCGACTCGGACGGCGCTCGCGCGGCGCTCGATCGCGCTCTTGTCGAGGCACGGGCGCTCGTCGTCGACGCCGACGCGCTGAACGCGATCGCCGCCGACGAAGCGCGCGCGCGTGCACTTGCCGCGCGCGACGAGGCGCCTACCTGCATCGTCACGCCCCACCCGCTCGAGGCAGCCCGTTTGCTGCACGGCGACGTGCCGAGCGTGCAGGCCGACCGCATCGGCGCGGCGCGCGCGCTCGCGGCGAAACTGCGCTGCGTCGCGCTGCTCAAGGGAGCGGGCAGCGTCATCGCCACGCCGGGCGGACGCTGGTGGATCATCGACTCCGGCTCGCCCGCACTGGCCAGCGCCGGCACCGGTGACGTGCTCGCCGGCGCCTGTGCCGCGCTGCTGGCGCGCGGTCTCGACGCCGAGCGGGCCGCCTGCCTCGGCGCGTGGCTGCACGGCGAGGCAGGCCGTGCGTGGGCGGCCGCGCACGCAACGACCGACGGATCGAGCGCCGCCGAATTGCACGATTGGATGCGCAGCGCGGCCGCGAGACTTCGCGCATCGCAGGTTTGCGACGGGAAACGGTGAAGACAACGAAGGATTGCGATGAGCAACGGTGAAGGCACCAAGGACGGCAACCGGGACGCCTCCCGGCAGGCAGCGACGATCGACGCCCGCGCGCGTGCGCGCGCCGAGGTCCATCGCCTGGCCGACACGATGCGCGACGCGTCGATCGTTCGCCTGCTGCGCGAAGAATCCGCGCGGCAGGCAAGACTCGCCGTCGACGCGGCCGGCATCCACGCCGACTTCACGCGGCATCGACTGCCGTTGCCCGCACTCGACGCGCTGCTCGCGCTGGCGCGCGCGGTCGACCTCGAAGGGCAGCGCAACGCGATGTTCGACGGCGCGTCGATCAACTTCACCGAGCGCCGCCCCGCCTGGCACGTCGCATTGCGGCGCCCGCCGCACGCGCAGGCCGCCGGCGACCCCGTCGCCGCCGAAGTCGCGCGCACCTTCGAACGGATGTTCGATTTCGCCGAGGCGGTGCGCGACGGCCGCTGGCGCGCGGCCGGCGGCGAGCCGATCGCGTCGGTCGTCCATGTCGGCATCGGCGGCTCGCATCTCGGGCCGCAACTCGCCTGCGAGGCGCTGGCGCACGATGCGGGACGACTCGACCTGCGCTTCCTGTCGAACGTCGACCCCGCCTCGTTCGAGCGTGCGACGGCAGGACTCGATCCGCGCACGACGCTGGCGATCGTCGCCTCGAAGTCGTGGCACACGACGGAGACGGCGCGCAACGCGCAGGCGCTGCGCCGCTGGTTCGCGCGCGCCGGCATCGAGCGCGAGGCGTTGCAGCGGCATTTCGTCGCGGTCACCTCGAACGTCGACGCCGCTGCCGGATTCGGCCTCGCGCCCGATGCGCTCTTCCCGATGTGGGACTGGGTCGGGGGGCGCTATTCGCTGTGGTCGGCGATCGGACTGCCGATCGTGCTTGCGATCGGCTCGGCGAACTTCCGCGCGATGCTCGACGGCGCGCACGCGATGGACCGCCACTTCCGCGAGGCGCCGCTCGAGCGAAACGCCCCGGTGCTGATGGCGCTGGTCTCGCTGTGGAACCGTCTCGTGCTCGACGGCGGCACCGAAGTGGTCGTCCCCTACAGCGACGCGCTGCGCAGTCTCGTGGCTTACCTGCAGCAACTGCAGATGGAGAGCAACGGCAAGCGCATCGGCCGCGACGGCGAGCCTGTGCCGTGGCAGACGGTGCCGGCGATCTGGGGTTCCACCGGCACCGACGCACAGCACTCGTTCTTCCAGGCGCTGCACCAGGGAACGAGCGTGCATCCGGTCGATTTCGTCGTCGTCGTGCCACCCGACGGCGACGACGAACACCGCGGCCGCGCCCTGCTCGCCAACGCGCTGGCACAGATCGAGGCGCTCGCCTGCGGACGCCGGTCGGACGACGTCGACCCGATGCTCGCGAAGCACCGCAGCACGCCGGGCAATCGCCCGTCGTCGGTGCTGCTGCTCGACACGCTCGATGCGCGCAGCTTCGGCGCGCTGATCGCGCTCTACGAGCACAAGACGGCGGCACTCGGCTGGCTGTGGGAGATCGATTCCTTCGACCAGTGGGGCGTCGAACTGGGCAAGGTGCTCGCTTCCGACATCGAGCCGATGCTCGACGAAAGCGCGCACGAGCGTGGCGGCGATGTCCGTTCCGCGCAGCGCCCGGCCGCAACCCCGGGCGCGATCGACACGCCGCACGCGACGGTGCAGCCGCTGATCACGCGGATACGGAAAGCGCTGGCCGCTCGGGATGCTCGACGAGCCGTCCCGCCTGCAGCGTGAGACGGCGCGCACAGCGCGTCGCCAGCTCCGGATCGTGCGTGACGAGCAGCAGCGTCGCCCCGGCTTCCCGGTTCAGCTCGAACAACAGGTCGATCACGCGCGCGCCAGTCGCCGCGTCGAGACTGCCGGTGGGCTCGTCGGCGAACAGCAGCTTCGGGTCGGAAGCGAAGGCGCGCGCCAGCGCCACGCGCTGCTGCTCGCCGCCGGACAGCGTCTTCGGATAGTGACCGAGCCGGTCGGCGAGGCCGACGCGACCGAGCAGCTCGCGGGCTCGTGCGGCCGCGCGACGCTCGCCGGCCAACTCGAGCGGGAGCATCACGTTCTCGAGCGCCGTCATCTGCGGCAGCAACTGGAAGGACTGGAACACGAAGCCGAGGTGACGCGCGCGCCACGCCGCGCGGCCGTCCTCGTCGAGCGCGAACAGCGATTGGCCGAACGCCGTGACCGAACCCTCGCTGGGCAGGTCGAGTCCGGCCAGCAGGCCCAACAGCGTCGACTTGCCCGAGCCCGATGCGCCGGTGATCGCGACCGTCTCGCCGGCGGCCACGGTGAATGACAGGTCGTCGAGGATCGTGAGCCAACCATCCGCGTCGCGAACGCGCTTGCCCAGGTGCTCGACGATAATGGCATTCATGTCCGGATCCCGGGAAAGTCGCCGCCGCTTCGTCCATACGCTGTTCGTCTCGGCCGGCGCAGTCGCCGCGAGTCTACCCGTACGCGACGCGACGCCCGCCGATGCCTCGGCGGCGGCTGGCGCCTCGCGCGGGAACTCCGCCTCTTCCAATGATCGGCCGGGCACGGAGCCGGCGCGCACGGTGCTCGTGCTCGGCAACAGCGTGTCGGCCGAGTACGGCCTGCGCCGCGGCAGCGGCTGGGTGGAGCTGCTTGCCGAACGGCTGCGCGCGCAACGCCCGCCGTGGTCGGTGGTCAACGCGAGCGTGAGCGGCGAGACGACCGCAGGTGGCCGCAGCCGCATCGCGGCGTTGCTGGCGCGGCACGAGCCGCGGATCGTCGTCGTCGAACTGGGCGGCAACGATGCGCTGCGCGGGCTCGACCTGCGCGCCACCGAAGCCAACCTGGACGCGATCGCGAGCGCCGCCCGCAACGCGGGCGCCGCCGTGCTGCTGCTCGGCATGCAGGTTCCGCCGAACTACGGCGCTGCGTATGCCGACGCCTTCGCGGCGATCTATCCGCGCGTGGCCGAAAGGCACGCGGCCAAGCTCGTTCCGTTCTTCCTCGCGCCGATCGCCGGCGACACGCGCGGGTTCCAGCCCGATCGCATCCACCCGACCGAGGCGGCGCAACCGCTGCTCCTCGATGTCGTCTGGCCCGTACTCGCGCCGCTGCTGCACGTTTCGACCGCGCGCTGATGCACCAGCCCGATTCGCGGCTGCACGATGCCCGCACGACAGCAGCGCCGCCGGACGAACCGGCGCGCAGCGGCTGGCTGTCGGAGGTCTCGGGCGCCTTCGGCGACCTCGGCGTCCTGATTCCCTTCGTCACCGCCTATCTGGCGATCGTCGGCATGGCGCCGCAATCGGTGCTGGTGCCGATCGGGCTGGCGTCGATCGCCGCCGGACTGTGGTTCCGCACGCCTTTCCCGGTGCAGCCGATGAAGCTGATCGGCGCTTCGGTCGTCCTCTACTCGCAGGCGGGCATTGCGATGACTCCGGAGGTCGTCGTCGCCGCCGGCCTGTTCACCGGCGTCACCTGGCTGGCGCTGGGCCTCGCCGGGCTTGCCGAACGCTTCAGCGCATGGATCCCGCGCGAGGCGCTGCTCGGTGTCGTCATGGGGCTGGGCTTCGGCTTCATGCTCGAAGGTCTGCGCACGATGTCGGCGCAGCCGTGGGCAGGCGCCGCGACGCTGGCGATCGCGCTCGTGCTGCTGTCGCGTCCGGCGATCCCGACGATGCTCGTGCTGCTCGCCGGCGGCGTCGGCGCGAGCCTTCTTGCCGATCCCGCGCCGGCGATCGCTGCGCTTGCCGCGCCCTCGTGGACGCTGCCGGCCTTCGCCTGGCCGACGCTGTCGTGGCGCGCGATCGAAGTGGGCGTACTGCTGCTCGCGCTGCCGCAACTGCCGCTGACTTTCGGCAACGCGCTGTTCGCCGTCGTCGACGAGAACAACCGGCGCTTCCCGGCGCACCCGACGAACGAGCGCGTCGTCGCACTCAGCACCGGCGCGATGAACGTCGTGTCCAGTGCGCTCGGGGGCATTCCGCTGTGTCACGGGGCCGGCGGAATGGCCGCGCAGACTCGCTTCGGCGCGCGCTCGGGTCGCGCACCGGTGATCCTCGGGGTCACGCTGCTCGCGCTCGGACTCGTCTTCGCCGATGCAGTGGCCGCACTGTTCGCGCTGGTGCCGCCGGCCGTGCTGGGCGCGATCCTCTTCCTTGCCGGCTTGCAGCTGGCGCTCGGCAGCCGCGAACCGGGCGGCGAGAAGGTCGACCGCTTCGTCGTGCTCGCCACCGCCGGCATCGCCGTATGGCACGCCGGACTGGCCGTGTTGTTCGGCGTGCTCGCGCATCACGCGACGCGCAGGGGGTGGATACGGCTGTGATCCGCACGCCGCTCGAACGGCGCGAGCGAAGCGGCGAAGACAACGCTGCCTTCTACTCGCGCACTTCGAAAGGATCGACGAAACGAACGCCGGTTCTGTCGAAGTCCGAGGTGTTTCGCGTCACGACGGTCAGGTCGTTGACCAGTGCAACGGCGGCGATCTGCTCGTCGATCGCGTGTTCGGGTCGAGGCACGCAGAGCCGGCCCCAGACCTGCGCTGCTTCGACATCGAAGTCGAGTACGTTGTCCCGATACTGTTCGAGCACGAGCGAAAGCCAGCCCTCCAGCAGCGCAGCCTGACGGCCCTCGCCGCGCTGCCGGATCGCTTCGACGCCTCGGCGCAATTCGCCGACCGTGATCGAAGACAAATAGACGGAATCCCCGCTCGCAGCGACTTCGTCGAAGAACCGGCGAACGCCGCGATCGGCTCGCGTCCCTTTTCGCGCCTCGCTGACGACGTTCGTGTCGATCAGGTACACGGTCGGAGCTTCTCTTCGTCCTCGATGCGAGCGAAGTCGGCGTCGATGCCGACGTCGGGCATCGACGCCAACACTTCCGCGAAACTGCGCCTGCGCGGGCGCTTCAGTGCGCTCGCAAGAATCTCCCGGTGCTCGGCTTCCGCACTACGGCCGTGCGCCGCGGCGCGGTCCTTCAGTTTCCGAACGAGCGCCTCGTCGACGCCTCGTACGAGCAGGTCTGCCATTCTCATCCTCCGCCGACGCATGCTATCAATGATAGCAGGCGTCGCCGGCCCCGCCCGTGGACGAAGTCCCCAAGCCTGCGGAGTCGAGCCGTCGGGGATGGTCTTTGTACTGGTGCCCGAGGCCGGACTCGAACCGGCACGGCCGCGAGGCCGAGGGATTTTAAGTCCCTTGTGTCTACCGATTTCACCACTCGGGCGCCGCTGCGCAGTGTACCGGGCCAGCCGTTTGCGCCGCATCCGGTTTTCGCAACGCAACCGGAGGACCACATGCAACGAGACTCCACCCTGCTTGCCGAACGCCGACGCGTCGTCGGCCTGGGTCTGCTGATGCTCGCGTCGGGCGGACTCGCCGCCTGCACGACGACCGGCCCCACGGGGACCCCGACCGCGATCGCGAAGCGCAACGAGATCGACGCCGAAGTGAACACGACGCTGACGAAACTGTACGAAACCGCGCCGGGCTCGCGCGAGCTCGTCCAGCGCGCCAGCGGCGTCCTGGTGTTCCCGTCGGTGATCCGCGTCTCCTTCGGCATCGGCGGCGCCCACGGCAACGGCGCGCTGCGCGGCAAGGACGGGCGCACCCTCGGCTACTACACCGTCAACGCCGCTTCGATCGGCCTGCAGGCCGGCGCCCAGTCGCAGGCGGCGGTCTACCTGTTCATGACGCCCGAAGCCCTGCAGCACTTCCGCGAGAGCAACGGCTGGACGGCCGGCGTCGATGCGACGGTGGCGGTTGCCAAGGTGGGCGCGAACGGCCGTATCGACACTGCCAACGCGCAGCAACCGGTCATCGCGTTCGTGATGACCAATGCAGGCCTGGCAGCCGGTGTCGCACTGGAAGGCGCGAAAGTCACGCCGATGAGCGCCTGACGCGAAGCAGCGCGTCTTCGCGCACACCGTCGTATCCGCATCCGCGTGTCCTCGATGACCCGCGGATGCGGCGCACGCGGCCGCGCGACGACGCGCTCGACTGCGCGGCGTGATGCTTCTCGTCGAATTGACACTCCGATCGCGCCGGTTATATAATCGCTGGCTTCGCGCGGGAGTAGCTCAGTTGGTAGAGCGCAACCTTGCCAAGGTTGAGGTCGCGAGTTCGAGACTCGTCTCCCGCTCCAGTCTTTCCCTTGCCAGGTACCCGAATCGACGCCTTGCGCGCGGTTCGGACTGCTCTCCCGGCGGAGTGGCAGAGTGGTCATGCAGCGGCCTGCAAAGCCGTGTACGCCGGTTCGATTCCGACCTCCGCCTCCAATCCCGGCTTGCGCCCGAGGACTTGACCTTGACATGATGTCAAGGTGGACGATGTCCGCAATGGCACCGTTCCGGAGAACTCGATGAGCACTTCGACGCTTTCCCCATCCCCGCGAAACGCGGCTGCGATCCAGCTGCAGGTCAAGGGGATGACCTGCGCCTCGTGTGTGGGCCGGGTGGAGCGCGCCCTGCACAAGTTGCCGGGCGTCGTCGAGGCGAGCGTGAATCTCGCCACCGAAATCGCCAGCGTGCACGCGGACGCCTCGGTCACGGCGTCCGCACTCGCGCAGGCTGTCGAGAAGGCCGGCTACGAGGTGGCGCGCGAAACCTTCGACATCGCGGTCGCCGGAATGACCTGCGCCTCGTGCGTCGGACGCGTCGAACGGGCGCTGGCGAAGGTACCCGGCGTCGTCGGCGTGTCGGTCAACCTCGCCACCGAGCGTGCGCGCGTCGAGACGCTGGGCGCCACGCCGCTGCAGGCGCTTCACGAAGCCATCGAGCGCGCCGGCTACGAAGTCGCTCCCGGCGCCGACGCGAAAGCCGGTGCCGCGGCACCGTCGAACGCCGCCCGCCTGCCCGGCTGGTGGCCGGTTGCGCTCGCCGGCGTGCTCACGCTGCCGCTGGTCGCTCCGATGCTCGGCGCACCCTTCGGCCGCCACTGGATGCTGCCGGCATGGGCGCAACTGCTGCTGGCCACGCCGGTCCAGTTCTGGCTGGGCGCCCGCTTCTATCGCGCCGGGTGGAAAGCGCTGCGGGCGGGCACCGGAAACATGGACCTGCTCGTGGCGCTGGGCACCTCGGCCGCCTACGGCTTGTCGCTGTACCTGATGTTCACGGCGCACGGGCACGACTCGCCGCACCTGTACTTCGAAGCGGCGGCCACGGTGATCACCCTCGTGCTGCTGGGCAAGTGGCTCGAGGCGCGCGCCAAGCGCCAGACGACGGACGCGATCCGCGCATTGAAGGCGTTGCGGCCCGAAACGGCGCGCGTACGCCGCGACGGCGTCGAGACCGAAGTCCCGGCGGCGAGCGTTCGCCTCGGCGATCTCGTCGTGGTCCGTCCGGGCGAGCGGATCCCGGTCGACGGCGAAATCGTCGACGGGCGCAGCCATGCCGACGAATCGCTGATCACCGGCGAGAGCCTTCCGGTGGCCAAGGCGCCCGGCGATCGCGTCACCGGCGGATCGATCAACGCCGAAGGGCTGCTCGCGGTACGCACGCTCGCCACCGGCAGCGAATCGATGCTCGCGCGGATCATTCGCATGGTCGAGGGCGCACAGGCGGCGAAGGCGCCGATCCAGCGTCTCGTCGATCGCGTGAGCGCGGTCTTCGTGCCGGTCGTGCTCGTCGTCGCGCTGGTGACGCTCGCAGCGTGGGGAGCGACCACGGGCGACTGGGAAAACGCGCTGCTGAACGCGGTGGCCGTGCTCGTCATCGCCTGCCCTTGCGCGCTCGGACTGGCGACGCCGACGGCGATCATGGCGGGCACCGGCGTCGCCGCGAGGCACGGCATCCTGATCAAGGACGCCGAGGCGCTAGAGCTGACGCATTCGGTGACGACCGTCGCGTTCGACAAGACCGGCACGCTGACGGTCGGCCAGCCGCGGCTGGCGGCAGCGCTCGCGGTGGGTACGAGCAGCGAGCCGGAAGTCCTGCGCCTGGCCGCAGCGTTGCAGAGCGGCAGCGAGCATCCGTTGGCCAGGGCGGTGCTCGAGGCCGCGCGCGCGCGCAGCCTGCCGATTCCGGTCGCACAGGACGTACGCGCGTTGGCGGGGCGCGGCATCGCGGGACGCGTCGACGGCGAATCGCTGCACCTGGGCAGCACGCGCCTGCTCGCGGAGCTCGGCCTCGCCGCGGGCGAGCTCGCAGCGCACGCCGCACGCCTGCAGTCCGAAGGCCGCACCGTGTCGTGGCTCGCCCGCAAGAACGGCGACTCGCACGCGCTGCTCGGCCTGCTCGCCTTCGGCGACGAGGTCAAGCCGGAAGCCGCCGCGGCGATCGCCTCGCTGCATGCGCGCGGCATACGCACCGTGCTCGTCACCGGCGACAACCGCGGAAGCGCGCAGTCGGTCGCCACGCAGCTCGGCATCGACGAGGTTCATGCGGAAGTCCTGCCCGACGCGAAAGCGGCGATCGTCGGCGAGCTCGCGCACGACGATGCGGTCGTCGCAATGGTGGGCGACGGGATCAACGACGCTCCCGCGCTGGCGGCGGCCAACGTCGGCATAGCGATGTCGACCGGCACCGACGTGGCGATGGAGGCAGCCGGCATCACGCTGATGCGCGGCGATCCGCGGCTCGTCGCCGACGCGATCGACGTGTCGCGCCGCACCTACGCGAAGATCCGCCAGAACCTCTTCTGGGCCTTCTTCTACAACGCGGTCGGCGTGCCGCTGGCCGCGCTGGGCTTCCTCGATCCCGTCATCGCCGGTGCCGCGATGGCCTTCTCGAGCGTGAGCGTCGTCACCAACGCGCTGCTGCTTCGACGCTGGCGGCCGGCCGGCCACGACGCCGCGGCGACACTCGCCGGCCGGCGCGGCCTGCGCGAGCGGGCGGCGCCGTTGCACGCGGCAGCCGCCTCCGAGTGATGCGTACGCAGGCGCGGCCGATGAACATCGGCGAGGCCTCGCGCGCCTCCGGCGTGTCGGCGAAGATGATCCGCCACTACGAGTCGCTGGGCCTCGTCCCGCCGGCTGCGCGAAACGACGCCGGCTACCGCAGGTACACGGCCAACGACGTGCACCTTCTGGCGTTCATCGCGCGCGCCCGCGACCTCGGCTTCTCGATCGCCGAGATCACGCAGCTCGTCGGCCTGTGGCAGGACCGCACGCGTCCGAGCGCGAAGGTCAAGGCGCTCGCGCTCGAACACGTCGAGCGGCTCGAGCGCAAGGTGCGCGAGCTGCTCGAGATGAAGGCGACGATCGAGGAACTGGCGGCGTCGTGCCACGGGGACGACCGGCCGCAGTGCCCCATCCTCGACTCGCTCGCCAGCGGCGAAGATGCGCCGCCCGCGCCGGACACTGCGCCGGGCACCGCGCGAACGACGCCGGCACGCTCGCCGGCGGGGATCAACCCGAATCGCGCAGGTACGGCCAGGCGCGGCGCAGGTAGTAGGTCATCGACCAGACGGTGAGGATCGCCGCCGCGTAGATCAGCCAGGTGCCGACGCCGTGCGTATCGAGCAGGCCGAACAACGGCCGGTCGTACAGCAGCATCGGGATGGCCACGAGCTGCGCGATCGTCTTGAACTTGCCGATCGAGTGCACGGCCACGCTCGTTCGCGCGCCGATCTGGGCCATCCATTCGCGCAGCGCCGAGATCGTCAACTCGCGCCCGACGATGATCGCGGCGACGATCGCATCGACCCGTCCGAGCGCGACCAGCATCACGAGCGCCACGCAGACGATCAGCTTGTCGGCGACCGGATCGAGGAAGGCACCGAAGGCGGAAGTCTGGCCCCAGCGGCGTGCGAGCCACCCGTCGAGCCAGTCGGTGATCGCCGCCGCGACGAAGAGAACGGTGGCGACGACGTTCTGCGCGTGCGGGCTCAGCGGTAGATAGAACACCGCGACGAGCAGCGGAATCGCCAGCACGCGGGTCCAGGTGAGCAGCGTCGGGACGTTCAGAACCATGCAGGGATCGCGAATACGGGCGTGGAGTACCGGCGGCTCACACCTTCTCAGTGCAGCCGCCGATAGATCTCCTCCGCGAGCGCGCGCGAAACGCCCTGCACCGAGGCGAGGTCGTCGACGCTCGCCGCCATGATGCCACGCAGCCCCCCGAAGCGCGCGAGCAGGCGCTGGCGACGGCGCGGTCCGACACCGTCGATTTCCTCGAGCCGCGAGCCCTGGCGCGCCTTCGCGCGCCGCGCGCGCATGCCGGTGATGGCGAAGCGGTGCGCCTCGTCGCGGATCTGCGCAACCAGCATCAGCGCAGCCGAATGCGCCCCCGGGACGATCGGAGCGCGCCCGTCGGCGAAGACGAGCTTCTCGAGCCCGACCTTGCGGCCCTCGCCCTTGGCGACGCCGACGATCGTCGAGGTGTCCAGGCCGAGGTCGGCGAAGACCTGGCGCGCCACCTCCACCTGGCCGGCGCCGCCGTCGACCAGCACGAGGTCGGGCAGCGGCGCGTCCGTGTACCGGCGCTCGAGCACCTGGCGCATCGCCGCGTAGTCGTCGCCGGGCTCGATGTCGCGGATGTTGAAGCGCCGGTACTGCGCGCGCTGCATCGCGTGATGCTCGAAGACCACGCACGAGGCCTGCGTGGCCTCGCCCATCGTGTGGCTCACGTCGAAGCACTCGACGCGAAGCGCATCGAGATCGCCGTCGTCCAGCCCCAGCAGCTGCGCGAGGGCACGCGTTCGCGCCTGCTGCGATCCCTCCTCGGCGAGCACGCGCTCGATCGACACCTCGGCGTTCTGCCGGGCCAGCTCGAGCCATTTGCGGCGCACGCCCTGCGGCTGGCGGATCCACTGCACCGCGTGTCCGGCCTGCTGCTGCAGCCAGTCGAGCAGCGCCGCATCGGGCACGACGCCGTCGACGACGAGCACCGGCGGAACCGGCACGCCGTCGTAGTGCTGCGCGACAAAGGCCTCGAGCACCTCCGCGGCCGACTCGGCGTCGCCCGCCTGCGCGGCGTGCACCGGGAACATCGGCTTGTCGCCGAGGTGTCGCCCACCGCGCACCATCGCCAGGTTCACGCAGATGCGTCCGCCGCGCATCGCCACCGCAACGATGTCGGCGTCGGCGTCGGGCACCGTCTCCATCGACTGGCGGCTGAGCACGTTCGACAGCGCCGCCATGCGGTCGCGCAGCACGGCGGCAGCCTCGAAGCGAAGCGCCGCCGCTTCGGCCTGCATGCGCTGCTCGAGCTCGGCGAGCACCTGGCCGTGCTCGCCCTGCAGGAAGCGAACGGCCGCCTCGACGTCGCGCGCGTAGGCCTCGCGATCGATCCTGCCGACGCACGGTGCGCTGCACCGCCCGATCTGGTGCAGCAGGCACGGCCGCGTGCGGTTGGCGAAGACGCTGTCCTCGCAGGTGCGCAGGCGGAATACCTTCTGCAGCACCTGGATCGCCTCGCGCACGGCCTTCGCGTGCGGGAACGGACCGAAATAGCGGTTGTTCCGGTCGACCGGACCGCGGTAGTAGACCAGGCGCGGAAACTCGTGCCCGGTGATCTTCAGGTACGGATACGACTTGTCGTCGCGAAACAGGATGTTGTAGCGCGGCGCCGCCGTCTTGATGAGGTTGTTCTCGAGCAGCAGTGCCTCGGCTTCCGAGCGAGTGACCGTCGTCTCGATGCGTTCGATGCGCTCGATCATGTGCGCGATGCGCGGACTCGGCTGCCCCTTGTTGAAATACGACGAGACGCGCTTCTTCAGGTCGCGCGCCTTGCCGACGTAGAGCAGCGCATCGTTCGCACCGATCATCCGGTACACGCCCGGGCGGTTCGGCAGTTGCGCGAGATACCCGCGCAGGTCGTGAGCCCGGTCCTTCTCCTGCACGACGATCAGCGGCGAAACAGCGCGGCAAGACGCTCGTGGAAGCCCGCCGGCGGGGTCCACGCGAGCCGCGCGAGCAACTCGTCGGCCAGGTCGGGACGGTTGCACACGAGCACCATGTCGCAGCCGGCCGACAGCGCGGCCTGCGCGCGGGCCACGATGTCCCCGGCGACGGTGGCGCCTTCCATCGTCAGGTCGTCGCTGAACACGAGGCCGCGAAAGCCGAGCCGCTCGCGCAGGATGGTGCGCAGCCAGCGCGGCGAGAACCCTGCCGGCTGCAGGTCGACCTCGGGATAGACGACGTGCGCCGGCATCACCGACAGCAGCGCCTCGCCCAGCCACGCGTAGGGCGCGGCATCCTCGGCAAGCAGCGCGTCGAGGCCGCGTTCGTCCACGGGCAGCGCGACGTGCGAGTCGGCGTCGGCGAAACCATGGCCCGGAAAGTGCTTGCCGCAGTTCGCCATTCCGCCGAGCAGCAGGCCGTGCATCAGGCAGCGTGCGAGGGCGGCGACCGCGGCCGCGTCGGAATGCAGCGCACGATCGCCGATCACCGCCGAGCGTCCCCAGTCGAGATCGAGCACGGGCGTGAAGCTGAGATCCACGCCGACGGCGCGCAGCTCGGCGCCGATCGTGCGCCCGATTTCGGTCGCGCGCCGGCATGCCGCCTGCGGACTCTCGTCCCACAGCCGGCCGAGATCACGCATCGGCGGCAGCTCGGTGAAGCCGTCGCGGAAGCGCTGCACGCGCCCGCCTTCGTGGTCGACGCACACCAGCAGCCCCGGCTTGCGCAGCGCGTGGATTTCGGCGCACAGCCGCGCGAGCTGCGGCTTCGACTCGAAGTTGCGCGCGAAGAGAATCACGCCGCCGACCAGCGGATGCAGCAGCCGCTCGCGCTCGTGCGCGTCGAGCGTGCAGCCGGCGACGTCGACGACGACCGGCCCCCTCATCGCGGCTCCCTCATCGCGGCTCCCTGCGCTCGACGATCACGAAGGCAAGCGCACTGTCGCGCTCGTCGGACAGCGACACGTGCGCGACCAGCCCGTGCTCTTCGAGGTGGCGCCCCAATGCCTTGCGCGCGATCGCCACCGGGCGGCCCCGCGCATCGTTGAGCACCTGCAGCGAGTGCAGTGTCATCGGTGCGTGCAGGCCGACGCCGAGCGCCTTGCCGAACGCCTCCTTCGCCGCGAAACGCTTGGCCAGATAGCGTGCGGCGTAGCCGGCGCCGTGGCCGTCCTTCCCGCCGCGCCGGCGGTATTCGGCCAGCTCCTCGTCGCCGAGCACGCGGCGCGCGAAACGCTCGCCCCAGCGCCCGAGCAGCGCCTCCACGCGCTCGACGAGCACGATGTCGGTTCCCACGCCGTGGATCATCTCGTGCCGCCCGCGGCCGCCTCCCGGATCAACCGCTTCATCTCGCGCACCGCCTCGCGCATCCCGACGAACAGCGCGCGCGAGACGATCGCGTGCCCGATGTGCAGCTCGCGCACGCCTTCGAGCGCCGCGACCGGCTGCACGTTGAAGTAGTTGAGCGCGTGCCCGGCATTGAAGCGCATGCCCCGCGCGCGAATCGCCTCGCCGACGCCGGCGATGCGGGAGAGCTCGGCGACCACCGGCGCGGCCTCGGGGTCGCGTCCCTGCGAATGGAAGGCGTGCGCGTAGGGGCCCGTGTGTACCTCGCACACGCGGGCCCCGATCGCCGCAGCCGCATCGACCTGTCCCGGATCGGCATCGATGAACACGCTGGTGACGATGCCGCCTTCGGCGAGCGCCGCGACGACGTCCCGCAGCCGGTCGGACTGCGCGGCGATGTCCAGCCCGCCTTCGGTCGTCACCTCCTGGCGCCCTTCCGGAACCAGCATCGCCATCTCCGGTCGCAGGTCGAGCGCGATGCGCAGCATCTCGTCGGTAGGGGCCATCTCGAGGTTCAGCTTGATGTGCGTCAGTTCACGCAGCCGCCGCACGTCTTCGTCGAGCACGTGGCGGCGATCCTCCCTGAGGTGCACCGTGATGCCGTCGGCTCCGCCCAGGTGCGCCTCCACCGCAGCCCATACCGGATCGGGTTCGTAGGTACGACGCGCCTGGCGCACGGTGGCGACATGGTCGATGTTGACGCCGAGCTCGATCATGTGGGGGACGATCTCCGGGAATGGCAACGACGGAATGTGGGCGGCTCAGAGCTTCTGCAGGTCGATCAGGATCTGCCGGGTACTCAGCGGCGCGCCGTCGAGGTGGTGCGACAGGATCGCGCGCGTGAGGTATTTTGCCTGTTGTCGAGTCGCAACCGACCCGTGGCGTCCCTCGGCGAGCTCCTGCAGCACGAGGCCCGACACGCTGTCGGGCGAAACGCAATCGCGCGCGACGAAGCCCTCGCCCGGCCGCCAGCCGTAGCAGCGAGCGGGGTCGATCGGCGCACGCGCCGCATCGTGCCCGAGGTCCGGGGCATAGCCGATCTCGCGCAGCAGCGTCCATTCGAAGCGGCGCAGCGCCTCGTCCAGCGACAGGCGCGTCCCGAGCTGCGACAGCGCCTCGCCGTAGGCATCGAACAGCAGCGGATGCGGATCCTCGCGCGCGAGCAGCCGCATCAGCAGCTCGTTCAGGTAGAACGCGCACAGCAGCGCGTCGCCGCGCGGTGCATCGACCCCCCCGCTCCACTCGGCACCCGTCAGCGTGCGCAGTTCGCGCCGGCCGGTCCACGACACGCGCAGCGGCTGGAACTGCAGCAGGACCGCGCGCAGGCTCGAGCGCGGCCGCTTGGCGCCCTTGGCGACGGCGGCAATGCGGCCGTGTTCGCGCGTGAACAGGTCGACGACCAGGCTCGTCTCGCGATACGGAGTCGAGTGCAGCAGCCAGGCCGGCTCGTCCCGGCTATTCGTAGCCATAGCTTCGGAGGCTCTGCTCGCTGCCCGCCCAGCCCGACTTCACCTTGACGAAGAGTTCGAGGAAGACCTTCGTGCCGAGCAGGCGTTCGAGGTCCAGGCGCGCGTCGGTGGCGATGCGCTTGATGCGCTCCCCTCGCGCGCCGATCACGATCGGCCGCTGCGCCGCGCGATCGACGACGATCGCCGCGTGGATGCGTCGCAGATCGGGCAGCTCCTCGAAACGCTCGATCTCCACGGTGCTCTCGTACGGCAACTCGTCGCCGAGCTGGCGGAACAGCTTCTCGCGGATCGTCTCGGCGGCCAGGAAACGCTCGCTGCGGTCGGTGAGCGCATCGGCGTCGTACAGCGGTGGTGCCTCGGGCAGCCGTTTCGCGCAGGCGTCGAGAAGCACGTCGACCTGGCGTCCGCTGCGCGCGCTCAACGGAACGATTTCGTCGAAGGCGCGCGCCTGTCGCGCGCGGTCGATCGTCGGCAGCAGCCGCTCCTTGTCCTTCAGGAGATCGACCTTGTTCATCGCGAGCAGCACCGGTCGATCGACGGGCAATGCCTGTGCGATGCGCGCGTCGGTCGCGGTCCAGTTGCGCGCATCGCAGACCAGCACGACGACGTCGGCGTCGCTCGCCACCTGCATCGCGGTGCGATTGAGCACGCGATTCATCGGCCCGCCTACGCGTGTCTGGTAGCCCGGACTGTCGAGGAAGAGCAGTTGTGCATCGGGGCGGTGCACGATGCCGACGATGCGGTGGCGCGTCGTCTGCGCCCGATCGGAGGTGATCGACAGCTTCTGCCCGACCAGGCGGTTGAGCAGCGTGGACTTGCCCACGTTCGGACGCCCGACGAGGGCGACGGTGCCGCAACGGAACATCGAAGCGGGAAGCCCCGGCGCGGATCAGGCAGCGCGGGCCCGACGGGCATCGAGCGCGTCGCGCGCGTCTTCGCCGGCCGACTCGCGCGGCGCGCCCGCATCGTGCGTGTCTTCTGCCGGCGCCGGCCGGCTCGTACGCACGCGCGGACGCCGCGCGGAAACCTTCGCCTGCGCCGCTTCGAGCGCGCCGCGCGCCGCAGCCTGCTCGGCGGCTCGCCGGCTCGCCCCGCTGCCGAGCACGTGGATCTGCAGCTTCGGAATGGCGCACTCGACTTCGAAGAGCTGGCTGTGCGCCGCCCCGTGCGTGGCGACGACCGAGTACACCGGCAACGGCAGCTTCCTGCCCTGCAGGTATTCCTGCAGCAGCGTCTTCGCATCCTTGCCGAGCGTCTTCGGATCGACCGTCTTCAGGATCGGTTCGTAGAGCGCGACGATCATCGCCTGCGCCGCGTCGAACCCGGCATCGAGGAAAACGGCGCCGACGATCGCCTCGACGGTGTCGCCGAGGATCGACGGGCGGCGAAAGCCGCCGCTGCGCGCCTCGCCCTCGCCGAGACGCAGGTGCGCACTCAGTCCGAGGCGCTGCGCGATCTCGACGAGCGACTGCTGCTTGACGAGATTCGCCCGCAACCGGGAGAGATCGCCCTCGTCGATGCGCGCGAAATGCCGGTAGAGCATCGCGGCGACGACGCAGTTCAACACCGAATCGCCGAGGAATTCGAGTCGCTCGTTGTTCGGCTGGCCATGACTGCGATGCGTGAGCGCCTGCCGCAGCAACGCAGGATCGGCGAACCGATGGCCGAGTTGCTGCTGCAGGTCGTCGAGGCTCATGGCTGTGTCAGTGCACGCGATTCGAGCCCTGGTAGTCGATGACCAGCGACGCAGGCCCGTACAGCGGAATGCGCTTTTCGTACTGGAAAGACACGGACATCGTGCCGTCGGGTCGCCGTTCGACCTGCAGGTCCTTGCCGGAGATCGACTGGATGTCGTCGACCGCAGCGAAACGATCGAAGGCCACCCGGACGTCGTGCGGCGTGCTCGCGCCGCTGCTGCCGATCTTGTTCACCGCGCTGACGATCGCCCGGTACTCGAGGGCCGACGGAACGACGCGCAGCACCACCAGCGCGACGACGACGACGACGAACGCCGCCAGCAGCAGGCCGAGCAGCGACAGCCCCGCCTGTCTGCGCCGCGGCACGGGAAAGGAAGCGCGAGTTCGATTCATTGGAAGCGTCCGATGCGCCCGAGGTCGGTGAAGTTCATCCAGATGAAGAACGCCTTGCCGACGATGTTCGCCTCCGGAACGAAGCCCCAGAAGCGGCTGTCCAGGCTGTTTTCGCGGTTGTCGCCCATCATGAAATAGTGACCGGGCGGCACCGTGCATGTCACCCCGCCCGCCGAGTAACGGCAGTTTTCGAAGTTCGGGAAGCGGAACACAGGTTGAATGTCAGACGGTTTTTCCAAATCTGTCAATACCTTATGCGTGACATCTCCGATTCTTTCTGAATACTGCGGGTACAGGCTCAGCTTGCGGGCATCCTCGAACTCGCCGGCCGGCTCGAGCGGCACCTGCTGTCCGTTGATCGTCAGCCGCTTGTTCTGGTAGCTCACCGTGTCGCCCGGCAGCCCGATCACCCGCTTGATGTAGTCGACCGACGGATCCTGCGGAAAGCGGAAGACCATCACGTCGCCGCGCTGCGGTTCGCCGACCTCGACCACTTTCGTATGGATCACGGGCAGGCGCAGCCCGTAGACGAACTTGTTGACCAGGATCAGGTCGCCGACCACCAGGGTGGGCAGCATCGACTCGGAGGGGATCTTGAACGGCTCGGCGACGAACGAGCGCAGCACGAAGACGACCAGGATCACCGGAAAGAGACCGGCGGTGTATTCGAGCCACAGCGGCTGGCGCATCCGCCGGGCGCGCAGCGCCTCGCGCTCGGCGGCGACCGCGGTCGACCCGGCCGACCGGTGGAGCCCCACCCCGGCGGTCCGATCGAACTCCGCCACGGCGGCGTCGGCCTGACGCTTGCGCCGCCAGCGGAAGACGAAGCGGTCGGCCAGCCACGCGACGAAAGTCACGACGAGCAGCAGGAAGAGGATCAGCGCGAAATTCATCTTTTTTCGAAATAGATCGTGCGATTCATCATCTATCCTCGATCTGCAGCACGGCGAGGAAGGCCTCCTGCGGAATCTCCACGCTGCCCACCTGCTTCATCCGTTTCTTGCCGGCCTTCTGCTTCTCGAGCAGCTTCTTCTTGCGCGTGATATCGCCGCCGTAGCACTTGGCGAGCACGTTCTTGCGCAGTGCCTTGACGTTCTCGCGCGCGATGATGTTCGCGCCGATCGCCGCCTGGATCGCCACGTCGTACATCTGCCGCGGGATCAGCTCGCGCATCTTCGCGACCACCTCGCGGCCGCGGCTCTGCGAGACGCTGCGATGGACGATCAGCGAGAGTGCATCGACCTTCTCGTTGTTGACGAGAATGTCCATCTTGACGACGTCCGAGGCTCGGTACTCGAGGAATTCGTAGTCCATCGACGCATAGCCGCGCGAGGTGGACTTCAGCTTGTCGAAGAAATCGAGCACGATCTCGTTCATCGGCAGCTCGTAGGTGAGTTGCACCTGGCGACCGTGGTAGGCGAGATTGCGCTGCACGCCGCGCTTGCCGGTGCACAGCGTCATGATCGCGCCGACGTACTCCTGCGGCGTGAAGATGGTGACGGTGACGATCGGCTCGCGGATCTGCTCGATCTTCGACGGCTCGGGCATCTTCGACGGATTCTCGACGCGAAGCACCTCGCCGTCGCGCAGCATCACCTCGTAGACGACGGTGGGTGCCGTCGTGACGAGCTCCATGTCGAACTCGCGCTCGAGCCGTTCCTGCACGATGTCCATGTGCAGCAGCCCGAGGAAACCGCATCGGAAGCCGAAACCCAGCGCCTGCGACACCTCGGGCTCGAACTGCAGCGATGCGTCGTTCAACTGCAGCTTCTCGAGCGCCTCGCGCATCGCCTCGAACTGGTTGGCCTCCACCGGGTACAGTCCGGCGAACACCGAAGGCTTGATCTCGCGAAAGCCGGGCAGCGGTTTCGGCGCGGGCCGCGCGGCAAGCGTGATCGTGTCGCCGACCTTGGCCGCCTTCAACTCCTTGATTCCGGTGATCACGTAGCCGACCGCACCGGTTTCCAGCGCGTCGCGCGAACTCGCCTTCGGCGTGAACACGCCGAGTTGCTCGCAGTTGTGCACGGCGCCCGTGGCCATCAGCCGGATGCGCTCGCGCGTGCGCAACACGCCGTTGAAGACGCGCACGAGCATCACGACGCCGACGTAGTTGTCGAACCACGAATCGATGATCAGTGCCTGTAGCGGCGCTTCGGCGTCGCCCTTCGGCGGCGGAACGCGCGCGACGATCGCCTCGAGGATGTCGTCGATGCCCTCGCCGGTCTTTGCGCTCGCGCGGATCGCATCGCTCGCGTCGATGCCGATCACGTCCTCGATCTCGGCGGCGGCGGTGTCCGGATCGGCCTGCGGAAGGTCGATCTTGTTGAGCACCGGCACCACCTCGACGCCCAGGTCGATCGCCGTATAGCAGTTGGCCACCGTCTGCGCCTCGACGCCCTGCGACGCGTCGACGACGAGCAACGCCCCTTCGCAGGCCGACAGCGACCGGCTCACCTCGTAGGAGAAGTCGACGTGTCCGGGCGTGTCGATCAGGTTCAGCGCATAGATCCTTCCGTCGCGCGCCGCGTACTGCAGCGCCGCCGTCTGCGCCTTGATCGTGATGCCGCGCTCGCGCTCGAGCGCCATCGAGTCGAGCACCTGCTCCGCCATCTCCCGGTCGCTCAGGCCGCCGCAACGCTGGATCAGCCGATCGGCGAGCGTCGATTTGCCGTGATCGATATGCGCGATGATGGAGAAGTTGCGAATGTGCTGCATCGAAGCCGTGAAGCCCCGCTCGCCCGCCTGCATGCGTGCAGCAGTCGATGGCGCGGGGAGAAGGAAGTCGCCGGGGCCGGCGTCCGGTGCGTGTCGACGCGCACCGGCGCGGGCAAACAGACGATTTTATCAGTCCCCGCGTTTGTTCCGACGCCCGGCCACGGCTCGCCGCGCCGGCGCCCCGGTCCGGGACCGTCGAGCCGTCGGTGGCGAATCCCCGGGCGCGGGTGCGACGAAACCCGTCAGCGTGCCTCGGGCCGCAGGGGCACGAACTGCGCCGAATCGCCGCGCCGCACCAGCAGCACCGCTGCCTTCGACGGATCGAGCTTGGCCACGAGCTCGGCGAAACGCCGCGCGTTCGAGATCTCCTCGTTGTTGAGCGTCAGCAGGATGTCGCCCTGGCGGATCCCGGCCCGCGCAGCCGGACCTTCGGCGACATCGACGACGACGCCCCCGCGCACGCGCAACCGCTGCTTCTGCTGCTCCGGCAGGTCGGAGACGGCGAGCCCCAGCGAGTTGACCGCCGGCGGCTGATCGCCGCGTTGGGGCTCGCCCGAGCGCGAGCGCGCCGTACGTTCGGGTTCGAGCTCGGCGACCGTGACGCGCAGCTGCTTCCTTTCGCCGCGGCGCCACACCTCGATCGGCACCGTCGATCCCGGTCGGGTCGCGCCGACCATGCGCGGCAGGTCGCTCGATCGATCGATCGTCTTGCCGTCGAACTTCAGGATGATGTCGCCGACTTCGAGTCCCGCATTCTCCGCCGGCCCGCCCTGCTCGATGCTGCGCACCAGCGCGCCGGAGGGTCGATCCAGTCCGAGCGGCCCGGCAACGTCGCGGGTGACCTCCGAGATGCCCACGCCGATTCGCCCGCGAACGACCCTGCCCGTGGCCCGCAGTTGCTCGACCACGCGCATCACCTCGTCGATCGGAATCGCGAAAGAGATCCCCATGAAACCGCCGGTGCGGCTGTAGATCTGCGAGTTGATTCCGATGACTTCTCCGGAGAGATTGATCAGCGGCCCCCCCGAGTTGCCGGGATTCACCGCCACGTCGGTCTGGATGAACGGCAGGTAGTCGCCCGTGTCCCGGCTCTTCGCCGAGACGATTCCGGCGGTGACGGTGTTGTCCAGCCCGAACGGCGATCCGATCGCCAGCACCCATTCGCCCACGCGCAGGCGCTCGGAGTCGCCGATCGTCATGAACGGCAGGTTCGTCGCGTCGACCTTCACGAGCGCCACGTCGGTGCGGCGGTCGGAACCGATCAGCTTGCCGCGCAACTCGCGCTTGTCGGCGAGCGTCACGTAGATGTCGTCGGCGCCTTCGACCACGTGATGATTGGTGAGAAGGTAGCCGTCGGCGGAAATGATGAAGCCCGAGCCGATGCCGCGCGGCACCTCTTCGCCCTGGCCGCTGCGCCCCGGCGCACGGGGGCCGGGTCGTTGCCGCGGCGGGAAGAAGCGGCGGAAGAAATCGTAGAACGGATCGCTTTCGTCCAGCCCGTCGGGAAACGGAAACTGCGGAAGTTGCGAGCGATCGCCGTTCGCGCGCTCGGTCGTGCGGATGTTCACGACGGCCGGACCGACCTTCTCGACGAGATCGGCGAAATCGGGCAGGCGCGGGCGCGACGCCGGCTGCGCGAGCGACGGCGTCGTCCACCCGATCGCAGCGCCGGCGGCGATCGCCAGCACGAACGCGACAAGAAGCTTCTTCATACGGTCTGCACCTCGAAGCGGGATTCCAGCAAAACACGAGCCGAAAGCGTCGTGAGACTTCTCGCACCGCACAACGATCACCGTCGCACGCGCGCCGCCCCGGAAGATCCGGCGGGCATGGCACCGCGACCGTACCACAGCAGCCACGCACGCAGGCGTCGCCATTCGTTCTCGCCCCGCTCGGCGGCGGCGGCGCCGCCGCCGCCGCGATCGCCCCGCGCGAACATCACGTCGGCGGCAACCGGATCGCCTTCGAAGCGCAGCCGCAGCCAGGCGAGCGGACCCAGCATGTTCCAGCGCTCGATGCGCACCGGACGCGCCTCGCCGGCAACGGTGCGAAAGGCATCGACCCAGGCGGCGCGTCCCTCCTCGTCGATGCTGAGGCTTCCTTCCAGCAGCCCGGCCCGCTTCGTACGGCGGCACCGGGCAAGCGCGAACGCGAAACAGGCGAGCGACGCGAGCACGAGCGCGCCGCGCCGCGAAGGATCGGCGAAGGCGATCGCGAAGAGCGTAGCGGCGAGCGCGAAAACGGCGAGCAGTGCCGGCAGGCGCCGCTGCAATGCGCGCGGCGCGGAATCGATGCGCAGCGCGAAGGCCACCGGCGCATGCTCCGGGAACGGATCAGATCCTGCGCAGCACGAGCGTGCCGTTCGTTCCGCCGAAGCCGAACGAATTCTTCATCGCGACGTCCACGCGCATCGGTCGTGCACCCTCGGGGCAATAGTCGAGATCGCACTCCGGGTCGGGGTACTCGAGGTTGATCGTCGGCGGCGAAATCTGATGATGGATCGCCAGCGCGGTGAATACCGTCTCGATGCCGCCCGCTCCGCCGAGCAGGTGGCCGGTCATCGACTTGGTGGAGTTCACGACGATCCTGTATGCCGCTTCCTCGCCGAGCGCCGCCTTGATCGCGTCGGTTTCGTTGCGGTCGCCGAGCGGCGTGGACGTGCCGTGCGCGTTCAGGTACTGGATTTCGTCGGCGTTCACGCGCGCGTCGCGCATCGCGGCGAGCATGCAGCGTCGCGCGCCGTCCATCTCCGGCGCGGTGATGTGATGCGCATCGGCGCTCATGCCGAAGCCGGCAAGCTCGGCGTAGATGCGTGCACCGCGCGCGCGCGCCTGCTCGAGTTCCTCGAGCATGACGACGCCGGCCCCTTCGCCCAGCACGAAGCCGTCGCGCTCGCGATCCCACGGCCGGCTGGCCGCCTCGGGCTCGGCGTTGCGCGTCGACAGCGCGCGCGCGGCGCAGAACCCGCCGAGGCCCAGCGGAGAGATCGTTCCCTCGGCGCCGCCGGCGAGAACCGCATCGGCGTCGCCGTAGACGATCATCCGCGCGGCATCGCCGATGCAGTGCAGGCCCGTGGTGCAGGCGCTGACGATCGCGTAGTTCGGGCCCTTGAGCCCCGCCAGGATCGACATCTGGCCGGAGATGATGTTGATGATCGTGCCCGGCACGAAGAACGGCGATATGCGACGCACGCCGCGCGTGTTCAGTTCGTCGTGCATCTGCTCGATGAGCGGCAGCCCGCCGATGCCCGAGCCGATGATCACGCCGATGCGCTCGGCGTTGGCTTCGGTAACCTCCAGCCCGCTGTCGCGCAACGCCTGCATGCCGGCGCCGATGCCGTAGTGCACGAAGGTGTCGAAGTGCCGTGCTTCCTTCGCCGGCATGTACTGCGTGACTTCGAAGTCGCGCACCTCGCCGGCGATCTGCGTCGGATACGACGAGACATCGAAGCGGGTGATGCGCCGGATTCCCGAGCGCCCGTCGAGCAGATTGCGCCACGCGGTGGGCACGTCGTTGCCGACCGGGCTGACGACGCCCAGTCCGGTGATCGCGACTCGTCGCCGACTCAACGGATGCTCCTGCTGGTCCAGTGAAACGGTGCCGGACGACACGGCGCGCGCCGGGGGCACGTGCCCGCCGCGCCCGACCGGCGCTGCACGATCAGGCCTTCGAGTTCGCCTTCACGTAGTCGATCGCCTGCTGCACCGTGGTGATCTTCTCGGCTTCCTCGTCGGGAATCTCGGTCTCGAACTCGTCCTCGAGCGCCATCACCAGCTCGACCGTGTCGAGCGAATCGGCGCCCAGATCGTCGACGAACGAGGATTCGTTCTTGATGTCGGCTTCGTTGACGCCGAGTTGCTCGGCGACGATCTTCTTGACGCGTTGTTCGATGTTTTCCATTCGGGGTTCCCTCTCGCTCTCAGGTTGCCGTGCCCTTCGTTCGAACGGGAAACGGGCGCGGCGGATTGTATAGCACTTCGCTGCGCGCATCGGCGCACGGCGCTCGACCGGATGGCCTAGGCGCGCGCCGACGGCGGCAGCGTCACTCCATGTACATGCCGCCGTTCACGTGCAACGTGACGCCGGTGATGTAGCCGGCCTGCGGCGACGCGAGGAACGCCACCGCCGCGGCGATGTCGTCGGGCTGGCCGAAGCGGCCGGCCGGTATCTGCTGCACGAGCGCGGCAGTCTGCGCTTCGCTCAGGGCACGGGTCATGTCGGTATCCACGAAACCCGGCGCGACGCAGTTGACGGTGATGTTGCGGCTGGCGAATTCGCGGGCGAGCGCACGCCCCAGGCCGGCGACGCCCGCCTTGGCTGCCGCGTAGTTCGCCTGGCCGGCGTTTCCGCTCGAACCGACCACCGAGCCGATGTTCACGATGCGCCCGTAGCGGGCCCGCGTCATCGGCCGCAGCACCAGGCGCGAGAGGCGGAACACGGCATCGAGGTTGGTCGCGATCACCGCACCCCATTCGTCGTCCTTCATTCGCAGCGCGAGGTTGTCGCGCGTGATGCCGGCGTTGTTCACGAGGATCGCCGGGGCGCGTCCGTCGCCGATCATCGATTCGACGAGCGACTCGCAGGCGGGCGCGTCGGTGACGTCGAGCGCCTGTCCGCGACCGGGCAAGCCGGCCTGCTCGAAAGCGTGCGAAATCGCCTGCGCGCCCGCGGCGGTGGTGGCCGTGCCGACGACGTCGGCGCCCTGGCGCGCGAGTTCGAGCGCGATCGCCCTGCCGATGCCGCGCGAAGCGCCGGTGACCAGTGCGACCTGGTTTTCGAGTCTCATGTCTGCTCTCCGGAAGCGGCGCCGAGCGCCGCCGCGAGCGACTCAGGATCGTGCACCCACGCGGCGTCGAGCGAGCGATCGATGCGCGAGACGAGGCCTGCCAGCACCTTGCCCGGACCGAACTCGACGATGCGCGTGGCGCCCATCGCCTTCAGTCGCTGCACCACCTCGACCCAGCGCACCGGCGACGACGCCTGGCGCACCAGCGCGTCGCGTATGCGCGCGGGATCGGTTTCGACCGCGACGTCGACGTTGTCGACCACCGGCCACCGCGGCGTGCGGATCTCGACCTCGGCCAGCGCCTGGGCGAGCCGCTCGCCGGCCGGACGCAACAGCGTCGAGTGGAACGGCGCCGACACCGGCAGCGGCATCGCGCGCCTGGCGCCGAGCGCCTTCGCGTGCTCGCAGGCCCGCTCGACCGCCTTGCGATGCCCGGCAATCACGACCTGCGAAGGCGCATTCCAGTTCGCGGGCGCGACGACCTCGCCGGGCGCGTCCTCGCGCGCCTGCGCGCAGGCGCGGCGCACGGCGTCGTCGTCGAGTCCGAGGATGGCAGCCATCGCGCCCTCGCCCACCGGCACCGCCTCCTGCATGGCTTTCGCGCGCAGGCGGACCAGGCGCACGGCGTCCTCGAAGCCGATCGCATCGGCGACGGCGAGCGCCGTGTATTCGCCCAGGCTGTGGCCGGCCAGCGCGATCGGCGGCGCGCCACCGGCGGCGCGCCATTCGCTCCAGCAGAGGTAGCCGGCAACCAGCATCGCCGGTTGCGTGTTCACCGTCAGCGAAAGCGCCTCGGCCGGCCCCTCGGCGATGAGCGTCGAGAGCTTCTCGCCGAGCGCGTCGTCGGCACGCCCGAGCAGCGCCCGCGCCGCGGGCGAAGCCGCAAAGGCCGAGAGCATGCCGACCGACTGCGAGCCCTGTCCGGGAAATACGTATGCGACCGTCATCGGGAACCCTTCCGTGTGACTCAGAATCGCACCAGCGCGGCGCCCCAGGTGAAGCCGCCGCCGACGCCTTCCATCAGCACATGCTGCCCCGCGCGGATGCGACCGTCGCGCACGGCCCGGTCGAGCGCGAGCGGGATCGACGCTGCCGACGTGTTCGCGTGCTCGTCGACAGTGACGATCACCTTCGACATCGGGATGCCCAGGCGCCGTGCGGTGGCGTTCAGGATGCGCACGTTGGCCTGGTGCGGGATCATCCAGTCGACGGCTTCGATGGACAGGCCCGCCGCATCGAGCGTCTCGCGCGCCACGGAATCGAGCACGGACACGGCGAGCTTGAACACCGCCTGCCCGTCCATCGTCAGGTACGGGTGTCCGGTGATCTCGCCGTGGCAGACGTTGCCCGCGGTGCGCAGGATCGATTCGTGTCGCCCGTCGGCGTGCAGCTTCGCCGCCAGCACGCCGGGCTGGTCGGCGCCGGCGAGCACGACGGCGCCCGCCCCGTCGCCGAACAGCACGCAGGTGCCGCGATCGTTCCAGTCGAGGATGCGCGAGAACACTTCTGCGCCGACCACCAGCGCCCGGTGGGCCAGGCCCCCGCGGATCATCGAGTCGGCCACTGCGAACGCGTAGACGAAGCCCGTGCATACCGCCTGCACGTCGAAGGCGGCGCCGCCCGGCGCACCCAGCTCCTTCTGCACCAGGCAGGCGGTGCTCGGAAAGACGAAATCGGGCGTGGAGGTGGCGACGATGATCAGGTCGAGATCGGTCGGCCCGAGCTGCGCCGCGGCGAGCGCCCGGCGCCCGGCTTCGGCGGCGAGCCGGCTCGAGGTCACGCCTTCGTCGGCCAGGTGCCGCTGGCGGATTCCGGTGCGCTCGACGATCCACTGGTCGGAGGTGTCGATGCCGCGCGAGCCCAGCTCGGCGACCAGTTGCTCGTTGGTGACGATGCGCGGCGGAAGGACGCTTCCGGTGCCGACGATGCGCGAATAACGGTGCGTCATGGGGCGGTGGGTTGATTCACGGACGCGCCGGTTCGGCCGCCCCGGCCGGCGTGCGCCGCGGCCGGAGCGCCCGCCTGGACGACCTTCGGCAGGCGCTCCGCGATGCCTTGCAGCAGCCCGTTGCGCACCGCATCGTACGCGCGCCGAAGGGCGAACTCGAAGGCATAGGCGTCGGCCGAGCCGTGGCTCTTGATGACGACGCCGCGCAGGCCGACCAGCGCCGCTCCGTTGTAGCGACGCGGGTCGAGCCGCTCGCGAAAGCGCCTCGTCACCGGCAGGGAAAGCAGCGCGATCAGGCGGGTGAACACGTGCCGGCGGTACTCCTCGCGGATGTAGCCGACGAGCATGCGGGCGAGCCCCTCGGAAGTCTTCAGCGCGACGTTGCCGACGAAACCATCGCAGACGACCACGTCGGTGGTGCCCTCGTAGATGTCGTTGCCTTCGACGTTGCCGTAGAAGTTCAACGCGCTGGCGCGCAACAGCTCGGCGGCGACCTTCACCGCGTCGTTGCCCTTGATCGTCTCCTCGCCGATGTTCAACAACCCGACGCTGGGCTGCTCGCGCCGGTCGAGCGCGGCGACGAGCGCCGAGCCCATGATCGCGAACTGCAGCAGGTGCTCGGGTTCGCAGTCGACGTTGGCGCCCAGGTCGAGCATCGTCGTCGTGCCGCCGCGCTGGTTCGGCATCTGCGAGGCGATCGCCGGCCGGTCGATGCCTTGCAGCATCTTCAGCACGAAGCGGGAGATCGCCATCAGGGCGCCGGTGTTGCCTGCGCTGACGCAGGCGTCGGCCTCTCCGTTCTTGACGAGGTCGATCGCCACGCGCATCGAGGAATCGCGCTTGCCGCGCAGTGCCGTGGCCGGCGGATCGTCCATCGCGACGACCTCGCTCGCGTTGCGGAGTTCTATGCCTTCGACCAGCGACGCGCCGCGCTGGCGCAGCTTCGCGCGCGCCGACGCGAGTGCGGGTTCGAGCACGTCCGCGCGCCCGACGAGGAGCAACCGCGCATCGGGAACCGATGCGACGAAGTGCAACGCCGCCGGGACGGTGACCGACGGGCCGTGGTCCCCGCCCATGCAGTCGATGGCGATGCGTACTGTCACGGGGACCTGTTCAGGCGAAGCGCAGCCTCGCGGCGAGGACCACCGCAGGCTTATGACGTGTGAAGGAACCGCCGCGGGTTCACTCGCACGCTCTCACTCGTCGGACTTCGTGCGCAGCACCTTGCGCCCACGATAGAAACCCGTGGGACTCACGTGGTGCCGGCGATGCACTTCGCCGGTGGTGGATTCGACGGCAAGCGGCGGGTTCTGGAGGAAGTCGTGCGAGCGGTGCATCCCGCGCCGCGACGGCGACTTCTTGTTCTGCTGGACAGCCATGGTGGAGCCTCGGAGGACAATCGACGATTATACCCGCTCAGGACGTGGTTTCGTCGTCCGCGGCGGGTGGGCCGCGACGCAGCCGTTGCAGCGCCGCGAACGGCTTTTCGGGTCCTCGCTCGGCCGTCGCGGCTTCGTCGCCCGCCACCGCCACGCAGTCGTCGTGCCGGGGCATCGGGGGCAGCGCGAAGATCGCTTCGTCCTCGATAAGCGCCTCCAGATCGAAACGCGGGCCACCGGCGAGAACGTCGTACTCGTCGTCCTGCGGGTCGAGGCGTTCGGCCTCGGCCTCCGTGTCGACCAGGCGATAACGCCGTCGGTCACAGGCCGCGACGGCGACCGGCTCGAGGCAGCGCACGCACGCAGGGTGCACGGTCGCCGAGAACGACAATTCGAGGAAGTCGTCGTGCCCGCCTTCCGGACGCTGCTCGCGCCAGCCGCGCGCGCACCAGTCGAGCTGCCCGTCGGTCGTCGCGAGCAGCGAAGCCAGGCGCGGCAACCGGGCGACGGACAGGTCGCCCCGGATCGTCTCGCCGTTTCGTGCCAGCCGGGCGGTGTCGATCGTGCTTTTCATCGTCGTCCTTATCATAGCGACTGCGCCCTCGTTGCCTCGCTGCGGCCCTGCTCGTGACGCCCTCGACCGCTCCGCTGATCCTCGCCTCCACGTCGCACTACCGGCGCTCGTTGCTCGCGCGGCTGACCTCGCGGTTCGACGTGCGACCGCCCGGCGTCGACGAGACGCCACGCGCCGGCGAAGCCCCGGCCGCCGTTGCGCAGCGGCTCGCGCTCGAAAAGGCGCAGGCGGTGGCCGCGCACCATTCGCTCGCCCTCGTCGTCGGCTCCGACCAGGCGGCGACGCTCGACGGTGTGCACGCGATCGGCAAGCCGGGCGGCCACGACGCCGCGCGCGAGCAGTTGCGCGCCGCATCGGGCCGCACCATGCACTTCCACACCGCGCTCGCCGCGGTGCGAACGGCCGACGGCTTTCGCGCGCGCGCGCTGGTCGAAACACGGGTGCGGTTCCGCCGACTCGACGACGACGAGATCGAGCGCTACCTGCAACGCGAGCGGCCCTACGACGTCGCAGGCTCGGCCAAGGCGGAGGGCCTGGGAATTCTGCTGCTGGACGCGATCGAGGGCGACGACCCGACTGCGCTGATCGGCCTGCCGCTGATTGCGCTCGGCCGGATGCTGCGCGACGCGGGCCTGTCCCCTCTCGCCGCCCCCCGCGCCGGATGAGCGGCGCGCTCTGGCTGATCCCCACGCCGCTGGGTGCAGCCGAGCAGGCGCGCGAGACGCTGCCGGCGGCGACGCTCACCTGCGTCCGGCGCCTCGACTACTTCATCGTCGAGAACGCACGCAGCGCGCGCGCCTTCCTCAAGGCGGCGGGCACCGTCGCGCCGCTGCAGTCGCTCGAACTCGTCGAACTCGACGAGCACACGCCGCGCGCGCTCATCGCCGGCATGCTCGCGCCGATCGTCGCCGGCCGCGACGCAGGCCTGCTGTCGGAGGCAGGCGCGCCGGCGGTCGCCGATCCGGGCGCCGCGCTGGTGCAGGCCGCGCACGCGGCCGGTGTGCCGGTGCGCCCGCTGGTCGGCCCGAGCGCGATCCTGCTCGCGCTGATGGCCTCGGGCCTGAACGGCCAGCGTTTCTCGTTCGCCGGCTATGTACCCACGCAGGCCGAGGCGCGCGTGCGCCGGCTGCGCGAACTCGAGCGCCGTTCGCTGCGCGAGGACGAAACCGTGCTGATCATCGAAACGCCGTACCGCAACCGGGCACTGCTCGACTCGGCGCTGCAGGCGCTGGCACCGTCGACGCGCCTGATGCTCGCCAGCGAACTGACCACCCCGGCCGAACGCATCGTCGTCGACACGATCGCCGGCTGGCGGCAAAGGCGGCACGAGCCGCCGAAGGCGCCGGCCGTCTTCGGACTGCAGGCACGCGTGGCGCCTGCCCGGCGCTGAGCCGCGGCCCGCTCCCCGCTCACCCGTCCGCAAGCAGCGCGGCCGGCGAGCGCTTCAGCGCAGCAGCGACGCCGTGCCCGGTGCGCCGAGCGTTCGTGCCATCGCCTCGCCGGCGGCCGTTCCGAGACGGCGGGTGATTCGATCCAAGACGTTCCTTCGAGGCGAGAAGTCGACCACGCGCTCGGCTTTCACGATTTCGCGCGCGACCGACTCGAGCGAGCCCGTCGCATCGGCCAGACCGAGCTCGATGCTGCGTTCCCCGGTCCAGACGAGCCCGCTGAACATCTCCGGCGTCTCCTTCAGGCGCTCGCCGCGGCCCTTGCGCACGACGTCGATGAACTGACGGTGGATCTCGCCGAGCATGCGCTGCGCGTGCTCGCGCTGCTCCTCGGGCAGCGGCGAGAACGGATCGAGAAAGCCCTTGTTCTCCCCCGCCGTGAGCAGCCGGCGCTCGACGCCGAGCTTCTCCATCGCGCCGGTGAAACCGAAGCCTTCGATCAACACGCCGATCGATCCGACCAGGCTTGCCTTGTCGACGTAGATCCGATCGGCGGCGGCCGCGACGTAATAGCCGCCCGAGGCGCAGATGTCCTCGACCACGGCGTACAGCGGCGTACCGGGATGCTCGGCGCGCAGGCGACGGATCTCGTCGTGGATGATTCCGGCCTGCACGGGGCTGCCGCCGGGACTGTTGACCCGAAGCACGACGGCGGCGGTGTTCCGGTCCTCGAAGGCTGCCTTCAGCGCATCGATCATGTCGTCGGAGGACGCGTCGCCTTCGGCCGAGATGACGCCGCGCAACTCGACCAGCGCCGTGTGCTTGCCCGCGGGCAGTCGCGCATCGCGCACGAACCAGCCGCTGGCCAGCACCAGTGCGAGCACGAGCCAGGCGAAAGTAAGCAGCCGGAAGAAGATCGACCAGCGCCGGGCGCGTCTCTGCTCGCGCAGCGTGGCGAACAGCAGCCGCTCGAGCGTGTCGCGCTGCCAGGCAGGATCGGAAACGGCTTGCATGCCGTCTCGCGGCGCGCCGGGGTCGGTCATCGGAGGCTTCCGGAAGACAGGTGCGAGGACGAGTATATAGACGCGCGCTCGAGGCACGCAGACGCGCGCTCGAGGCACGCAGACGCGCGCTCGAGGCGCGCAGACGCGCGCTCAGGGCACGCGCGCGATCAGCGACTCGCGCAGCTCGGCGATCGAGTCGACCATCGCCAGCGACGGCTCTGCCTGCAGCTCGCGCCGCGGATGCGCGCCGTAGGTGACGGCGATCGCCCCGGCGCCGGCGGCGCGCGCCATTCCAAGATCGTGCGTCGTGTCGCCGACCATCAACGCCAGCTCCGGTTCGACGCCCAGCTCGTCGCAGATGTCGGCCAGCATCCAGGGATCGGGCTTGGGCGCGCCCTCGTCGGCGCAGCGCGTGGCCCGGAAATGCCGCGTCCAGCCGGTTCGCTCGAGCGCACGATCGAGACCCGCACGCGATTTGCCGGTGGCCACTGCAAGCCAGGCGCCGACCTCCCCGAGTTCGTCCAGCAGCTGCGGGATGCCCTCGAAAGGCTCGAGCAGGCCGTCGAGCGCGAAATAATGATGGCGGTAGCGCACGACGAACTCCGGCAACTGCTCGTGCTCGATCGACGGCACAGCAGTGCGGATCGCATCGAACAAGCCCAGGCCGATGACGTGCGAAGCGCGTTCGCGCGACGGAACCGGCAGGCCGAGGTCGGCCGATGCCGCGCGCAACGCGTGCACGATCGCAGCGGTCGAGTCGATCAGCGTGCCGTCCCAATCGAAGACGACGAGACGAAACCGGCGCATGCGACTCACCGGGCAGGCGCGTCGCCCGCCCGGCGCGTGGCCCCCAAGAGGCGCTCGAAGGCCGGCGGCAGCGGCGCCTCGATGCACGTGCACAGGCCGCTTCGCGGGTGGCGGAAAGCGATCGACTGCGCGTGCAGGAACATGCGCCGGTGACCGGCGCGCGCGAGTCGGCGATTCAGGTCGAAGTCTCCGTACTTGTCGTCGCCGGCGATCGGGCAGCCGGCGTGCGCCAGGTGCACCCGGATCTGGTGCGTGCGTCCCGTCTCGGGTCGCGCTTCGACGAGCGAGAGTTCGCCCAGGGCCCCCAGCTCCGCGTGCGCGATGCCGGTGACCCGCGTGCGCGACTCCAGGCCTGCGGGATCGACCACGACGCGACGGTCGCCATCGGGCGCGTCGCGACGCAGCAGCGGAAAGGAAAGCGTGCGCGTACGCCGCGGCCAGCGTCCGACGACGATCGCCTGGTAGCGCTTGTCCGCATCCCTGTCGCGCAGTTGCGCGTGCAGGCTCACCAGCGCGGGACGGCGCTTGGCGACCAGCAGCACGCCGGAGGTCTCGCGATCGAGCCGGTGAACGAGTTCGAGGAAACGCGCCTGCGGGCGCGCCGCTCGCAACTGCTCGATGACGCCGCTCGAGACGCCGCTGCCGCCGTGCACGGCCACCGACGCAGGCTTGTCGATCGCGATGAGGTCGTCGTCCTCGAAGAGCACCGGCAGCCGACGCGCCAGTTGCGCGCGCTCTCGCCGCACCGGGTCGGCCCCGCGCGCATCGGCCGACGCGGGTCGCTGGCGCGCCGACGCCCCGAAGATCGGCGGGATGCGCAGCCGATCGCCCGGCTGCAGTCGGTAGTCGATCGGGCGTCGCGCCCCGTTCACACGGAGCTGGCCGCTTCGGATCCAGCGATAGAGGTGGCTCTTCGGGATGTCGGCAAAGCGTCGCGCCAGGAAGGCGTCCAGGCGCTGGCCCGCGTCGTCGTCGTCGACATCGATCGGCAGCGCTGCGGCCGGCGCCGACTCCGGCAGGTCCGCCATGGCATTGCGCGCTTCGTGGTCGCCGCCCGGCCCCCTGCTTGCACGCGATCGTTCCATGTTGCGATATACTTCCGGAGTCGTGTGCGATTCCGGCCAGTGGAAACGGCCACCCCGCACGTCGGCCGTCCCGGACTCCGGGGATGCCCCGGCAGCCTGCGTCGAAGCGAAACCGCCGCGCCGCGCCGGAAGCGTCGAGAGTCCGGATTGTACCCGGGCGACTGGCGTCGAGGCTGCAGCGCAATCCGATCGCCGCCACGACTGGAATCTTTCAACCGCGGCCTGCCCCCGCCTCAGGGCGAGCAGGCGCGGGTCGATGCGGAATTTTTCGAGAAGAATGCAAACAGGACGACTGCCCTGCTGCGCCGTCGTCCCCGGCAGCGCCGATTCCCTGTTCCCGATGCCTGCGAACGCCTTCACCGAGCCAGACGGGCAACCCCCGTGGCCGGCGCGCGTGCGTGCACCGGGCGCACTGCGCCGCCTGTAGCACCGACACCGCCGCGTGCGCGCCGCGCCCGGCGCGCCGTCGGCCCGTCGGATTCCTTCTCCTGCATTCCCTTCGCACCGACCCGCTGGCCGTCGCGCGCAGCCACGCCGCAGCGCCGCATACGGAGTCATTTGCATGAAGCGAATGCTGTTCAATGCCACGCACGCCGAAGAGTTGCGCGTGGCGATCGTCGACGGGCAGAAGCTCATCGACATCGACATCGAATCGGCCGGGCGCGAATCGCGCAAGAGCAACATCTACAAGGGTGTCATCACCCGGGTCGAACCGAGCCTCGAAGCCTGCTTCGTCAACTACGGCGAGGAGCGCCACGGATTCCTCCCCTTCAAGGAGGTCGCCAGGAGCTACTTCCGCAACGGCGCCGACGGCAAGTCGCGCATCCAGGACGCGATCTCCGAAGGCCAGGAAGTGATCGTCCAGGTCGAAAAGGAAGAGCGCGGCAACAAGGGCGCCGCACTGACCACCTTCATCTCGCTGGCCGGCCGCTATCTCGTGCTGATGCCCAACAACCCGCGCGGCGGCGGCGTGTCGCGGCGCATCGAGGGCGAAGACCGGCAGGAACTGCGCGAGGCGATGGACAAGCTCGAGCATCCGTCGGGCATGAGCCTGATCGCGCGCACCGCCGGCATCGGGCGCAGTGCCGAGGAGCTCCAGTGGGACCTGAACTACCTGCTGCAGCTGTGGAAGGCCATCGAGACCGCGGCCGGCTCCGCTCCCGGCCCGTTTCTCATCTACCAGGAATCGAGCCTCGTCATTCGCGCGATCCGCGACTACTTCACCAGCGATATCGGCGAGATCCTGATCGATACCGACGACATCTACGAGCAGGCTCGCCAGTTCATGGCGCACGTCATGCCCGACACCGTCGAGCGGGTCAAGCGCTATCGCGACGACACGCCGCTGTTCTCGCGCTTCCAGATCGAACACCAGATCGAGACCGCGTATTCGCGCATCGTGCCGCTGCCTTCGGGCGGATCGGTCGTCATCGACCACACCGAGGCGCTGGTGGCCATCGACGTCAACTCGGCGCGCGCGACGAAAGGCTCCGACATCGAGGAGACGGCGCTGCGCACCAACCTCGAAGCGGCCGACGAAGCGGCGCGCCAGATGCGGCTGCGCGATCTCGGAGGCCTGATCGTCGTCGACTTCATCGACATGGAGAGCGCGAAGAACCAGCGCGAGGTCGAGCAGCGGCTGAAGGATGCGCTGCATTACGACCGCGCACGCGTGCAGACCGGCAAGATCTCGCGCTTCGGGCTCATGGAGCTGTCGCGCCAGCGCCTGCGCCCGGCGTTGAACGAAGGCACGCACATCACCTGTCCGCGCTGCAACGGGACCGGCGTCATCCGCGACACCGAATCGTCGGCGCTGCACGTGCTGCGGGTGATCCAGGAAGAGGCGATGAAGGACAGCACCGCCGCGGTGCACGCGCAGGTCCCGGTCGATGTCGCCACCTACCTGCTCAACGAGAAGCGCAGCGAGCTGAACAAGCTCGAGGCGCGGCTGAAGGTCGAGATCGTCCTCATCCCGAACCAGCATCTCGAGACGCCTCACTACAAGACCGAGCGGCTGCGCCACGACGACGAGCGCCTGGCCACCTATCGTGCCAGCCACACGCTGGCCGACGCGCCGGCGCACGACAACTCGTATCTCGAAAGCAAGTTCGAGGCGATCAAGCCGCGCCAGGAAGCGCTGGTGCGAGGCATCACCCCCGACCAGCCCCCACCGCCACGCGCGCAGCGTGCGCCGGCCGCACCGGCCGAGCGCGGAGGTGTCGAGACGGACAGCGCGCGGCCGCACGTCGCGCGCACGGCGATGGTCGAACCCGCGTCGGCGAACGCCGACGGCCTGCTCGGGCGCATCCTGGGTTGGCTGCGGCGCAAGCCGGCGAACGAAGCGAGCGCGCTGGCCAGGACCGGCGCCCCGGCGGCCGGCGAATCGGCGCGCACAGCCCGCGCGGCGGAGCCGCGCGCGGAAGGCCGCGGCGAAGCGCGCGAAGGCCGCCCGGTCCGCAGCGAGCGTGAAGCAGGCGCCGCCGGCGAGCGCAGCGCACGCAACGGACGCGGCACGCGCGGCGGTCGCGACCGCCGCGATGGCGAGCGCGGGGAGCGTGCCGAACGCGGCGAACGCACGCGGCGACCGGAACGCGAAGCCGCCACACGCGACGAGACGGCGCGCCCGGCAAGGGGCGAGCGCCGCGACCGTTCCGAGCGCGGCGAGCGTGCCGAACGGGGCGAGCGCGGCGAGCGCAGTCAACGAGCCGATCGCCCTGAACCCGGCGAGCGCATCGAGCGGGGCGAAAGCGCGGAGCGCACGGTGCGCGGTGAACGCACGGAGCAGGCGGATCGCGGTGAACGCGCGGAGCAGGCGGATCGCGGTGAACGCGCGGAGCGGCCGGATCGCGGTGAACGCGCGGAGCGGCCGGATCGCGGTGAACGTCCGCGCCGAGCCGAGCGCGCGCGTCCCGAAGCTTCCCGCGACACGCCGGTCACCGAAGCGGACCAGGCCGGCCAGCCCTCCTTCGCACCGCCCGCGCTTGCCGATGCCCAGTTGCTCGGCGCAGCGCCCGACACTTCGGAGCCGTCGGTCCCGTCTGCCGAGACCCCCGACGAGGCCCGCAGCGGGCGCGGCCGGCGCCGACGAGGACGCCGCGGTGGCGCGCAACGCAACGGCGCACCGACGGCGGAAGACAACGGCCTCGAGTCCGAAGCCGAGACCGGCGCAGCCGAGGAGGCCGGCGTCGAAGAAGTTGCTGCGACCACGGCGTTCGAACCGGAGGCAATCGAATCGCGCGCGCTCGACGCCGACATGCGCGACGCCGACGCGATCGAAGCGACCGCCGCGCAAGCCGGATCTCCGGACAGTGCCGGCGACGCCGCCGACGCAGCAGCGAAAAAACCCGTTGCGCCGGTCCAGCGAACCGACTCGCGCGTGTCCGCAGCACGCGGCAGCGACGGCGCTCGCGTAATTCCCGAAAGCCTGCGCAAGCAGCCGCTCGACGAGCAGTCCGCCGAGCAGGCGATGCACGAAAGCGCCGCGCAGCCGCCCCGGTCCTCGACCCCAGAGGTGCCGACGGCCGGGTTCCTCACCGAAGAGCCCGAAACGACCGCCGGTGCGGGAGGATCCGAAGCCGAGCAAGTGGCGCCGAAGGAGGCGGCCGAGCCGATCGTCCCGGCTACGCTGCCCAAGGATCAACTGGAGTCGATCGTCGAGACGGCCGGCCTCCAGTGGGTCGAAACCACCCAGCGCAGCGCACCCGAACCGCAGCCCGAGACGGTGCCGCCGCCGCGCAGGCCTCGCGTGCGCAAGCCGCGCAGCGCCGCGAGCAGCGAACCGCTCGAGCAGGTCGAAACGGGCCGTCCGAAGTGAACGTGAGGCTGGACCTCAACCCCGCAGCTGGCTCGGGAGCGCGGCCGCCGTCGCGTCATCCGAGCGGCGGGCGGGAATCTTGCCCGAGCGGATGTCGTCGTACCAGTAGCGGTGGTGCTCCTTCGCCCACGTCTCGTCGACGTAGCCGGACTCCATCGCCTCCAGCGCGCCTTCCATCCCGATCGTGCCGATGTAGATGTGTCCGAACACGAGCGCAAGGAAGAGCAGCGCCGCGCCGACGTGGATCCACCAGAAGGTCTGCTGCGTGAACCGCGTCTGCTCGAAGTTCGGAAAGTCGAGCACGAAGCCGGCCACCGAGACGATGATGCCGAGCACTACGACGCCGAGCCAGAAGAACGCCTTCTCGCCGCCGTTGAAGCGCCCGCTGGGCACGTGCGGACTGCTCTTCGACAGCAGTCCGCCGAAGCGCACGAGCCAGCGGATGTCGTAACCGCGAATCCAGTTGTCGCGAACGAAGATCAGGAAGATCGCGATCGTCGTGACGGCAAACAGCGGGCCGACGAAGTTGTGCGTCGTCTTCGACAGGATCCCGAGAATCGAGAAGATCGTGTAGCCGGTGATCGGCAGGATGAGGTGCTTGCCGAACAGCATCAGGATGCCGGTCAGCCCCAGGACGATGAAGCAGGCCGCGTTCAGCCAATGCGTTGCGCGCTCGACAAAAGTGAAACGCTCGATCAGTTGCCCGGTGGGTGGCTCCTGCAGGCGGATCTGCCCCCGATACAGGTAGAACAACGCGATCAGGATCAGCACCGCCACCAGGAACCAGCCGCCCCACACCGTCATCGGGCCGTTGCGCAACTGGCGCCAGTCTTCGCCGCGCGGCTCGATCAGCACACCGCCCTCGAACTTCGGCAGCTGCGTGGAGAACGCCTGCGCAGAGTTGACCTGCCGCCAGATCGGCGCGTTGTTGTAGGGCTGCACCTTCTGTCGCGCCGCCGGATCGTCGCGCGTGTCGGCCAGCGCTTTCGCCGCCGTCTCGGCCGTGGGCGCGTCCTGCAAGGCCTCGTCCTGCTGCTGGGCAAAAGCTGCGAAGCACCACAGCCCGACCAGCAGCGTCAGGAGCCGCATCGCTCGTTTCATCGTCAGCCTCCGATGCGGATGTACTCGTTCTGCCCCTGTAGCCGCTGCGTGAGCTGCTTTTCCCAGCTCCTTTCGTCACCGCGCGTGTACTGCGCCTGGAACAGCAGCGGATCGCCCTGCCAGGGCGGCGTATCGCGGTCGACTACCGTGTGGCCCATTCTCTGGCCTTCGATCAGCTGCGGATTCTCGCTGCAGGCGCCGAGCGCGCCCAGTGCGACGACTGCAACGGCAAACGCTGCGATGCGTGGCTTGCTCATGGCTCAGCTCCCCCTCTTGCGTTGCTGCGCCCCGCCCGGACCGTAGGCGGTGCCCCAGCCCCACAGCTCGGCGCCCTTGCCGCGCGCCATCACGCGCTGTCGGTAGATGTTCGCGAGTTCCTCGCCGTCGCCGCCCAGCAGCGCCTTCGTCGAGCACATCTCCGCGCACACCGGCAGCTTGCCTTCGGCGAGCCGGTTGCGACCGTATTTCGCGAACTCCTCGGGCGAACCGTCCTTCTCGGGGCCGCCCGCGCAGAAGGTGCACTTGTCCATCTTGCCGCGCAGGCCGAAGGCGCCCGCCTGCGGGAACTGCGGCGCACCGAACGGACACGCGTAGAAGCAGTAGCCGCAGCCGATGCAAAGGTCCTTGTCGTGCAGCACGACGCCTTCGTCGGTGTGATACAGGCAGTCGACCGGGCAGACCGCGATGCACGGCGCATCCGAACAGTGCATGCACGCGACCGAGATCGAGCGTTCACCCGGCTTCCCGTCGTTCAGCGTGACGACGCGGCGCCGGTTCACGCCCCAGGGAATCTCGTGTTCCTGCTTGCAGGCGGTGACGCAACTGTTGCACTCGATGCATCGTTCGGCATCGCAGATGAACTTCATTCGGGCCATCGAGGGTCTCCTTGTATCCGTTCTGCGATGCGCTTCAGGCGAACTTCTCGACCTGGCAGATCGTCGTCTTCGTTTCCTGCATCATCGTCACCGAGTCGTAGCCGTAGGTGGTGGCGGTGTTCACCGCCTCGCCGCGCACGATCGGGTGAGCACCCTCCGGATAGAACTCGAGCAGGTCGCGTCCCTGCCACCAGCCGGCGAAGTGGAACGGCATCCAGCAGGTATCGGGCCCCACCCGCTCGGTGACCAGTGCCTTGACCTTCAGCTTCGCCCCGGTGGGCGTGGACAGCCAGACGTATTCGTCGTTGCGGATGCCGCGGTCGTTGGCCGCCTTCGGATTGATCTCGACGAAGGCCTCCTGCTGCAGTTCGGCAAGCCACGGGTTCGAGCGCGTCTCGTCGCCGCCGCCCTCGTATTCGACGAGCCGGCCGGACGACAGGATCAGCGGGAACTTTTCGTACATCTTTTCGTCGATGTTCTTCTGCTGCAGCGTCTTGAACAGCGTCGGCATGCGCCAGAACTTGCTCTTGTCGTCGTGCGTGGGATATTTCGCGACGAGGTCGGGGCGCGTGCCGTAGATCGGCTCGCGATGCAACGGAATCGGGTCGGGGAAGTTCCAGACGATCGCGCGCGCCTTGCCGTTGCCGAACGGGTAGCAGCCGTGGTTCTTCATGACCACGCGGATGATTCCGCCCGAGTTGTCGGTCTTCCAGTTCTTGCCGTCGGCCGCCTTCTTCTCGTCGTCGGTGAGCTCGTCCCACCAGCCGAGCTTCTTCAGCAGCACCGAGTCGAACTCCGGATAGCCACCGTGGATGTCGGCACCCTTCGGGTACGAACCCTCGGCCGCGAGCAGCGACACGCCGTCGCGTTCCACGCCCCAGTTGGCGCGGAAGTTGCCGCCGCCGTCCATCACGTGGCGGGTGGTCTGGTACAGGTTCGGCGTTCCCGGGTGCTTGAGTTCCGGGTTCCCCCAGCACGGCCACGGCAATCCGTAGTAGTCGCCGTCGCACGGGCCGCCCACCGCCTTCAGCGTCTTCACGTCGAAGGTGTGCTGGTTCTTCATGTGCAACTTCAAGCGCTCGGGCGACTGACCGGTGTAGCCGATCGTCCAGATGCCGCGGTTGACCTCGCGCAGGATCGACTCGGGCGTCGGCTCGTGCCATTCGATCCCGTGCTTGTTCACGGTGCGCATCTCGTAATTCTTCGACAGCTGCTCGCCGAAGCCCAGCCGTTCGGCAAACGCCTGCATCAGCGTGTGGTCGGGCATCGACTCGAACAGCGGCTCGATGACGCGCTCGCGCCACTGCAGCGAACGGTTCGACGCGGTGACCGAACCCGAGGTTTCGAGCTGCGTGCACGCCGGCAGCAGGTAGACCGCGCGGTTCGGATTGATGTTCTTGTTGTCGCTGCCGCGCATCGCCGCCATCGCCGCCGTGGCCGACGGATAGGGATCGACGACGACCAGCAGGTCGAGCTTGTCCATCGCTCGCTTCATGTCCAGGCCGCGCGTCTGCGAGTTCGGCGCGTGGCCCCAGTAGACGACGCCGCGCAGGCTCGACGGCTGGTCGAGCGCCTCCTTGTTCTCCAGCACGCCGTCGCACCAGCGCGAGACGGTGAGCCCGGCCTTCTCCATCATGCCGGGCGCGAACTGCGCCTTCATCCAGTCGTAGTCGACGCCCCAGACTGCCGCGAAATGCTTCCACGAGCCGGCGGCGACACCGTAGTAGCCGGGCAGCGAGTCGGGGTTCGGCCCGATGTCGGTGGCGCCCTGCACGTTGTCGTGGCCGCGGAAGATGTTAGCGCCGCCGCCGGGCACGCCGACGTTGCCCAGCGCGAGTTGCACGATGCACGATGCACGCACCATCGCGTTGCCGATCGAGTGCTGCGTCTGCCCCATGCACCAGACGAGCGTCGACGGGCGATTCTTCGCCATCATCTCGGCCGCCTGCGCGAGGATCGCCTCCGGCACGCCCGAAGCCTCCTCGACCTTGTCGGGCGTCCACTTCGCGAGCACCTCCTCGCGCACCTTCTCCATGCCGTAGACGCGGTCGTTGATGTACTGCTTGTCTTCCCAGCCGTTCTTGAAGATGTGGTACAGCATTCCGAACAGCACCGGAATGTCGGTGCCCGAGCGGAAGCGGATGTACAGATCCGATTTCGCCGCGGTGCGGGTGCGCCGCGGATCGGCGACGATGAGCTTCGCGCCGTTCTCCTTGGCATGCAGCATGTGCAGCATCGACACCGGATGCGCCTCTGCGGCGTTCGATCCGATGTAGAACGCGCACTTCGTGTTCTGCATGTCGTTGTACGAGTTCGTCATCGCGCCGTAGCCCCAGGTGTTCGCCACCCCGGAGACGGTCGTCGAATGGCAGATGCGCGCCTGGTGATCCATGTTGTTCGTTCCGAAGAACGACACCATCTTGCGCATCAGGTACGACTGTTCGTTGCTGTGCTTCGACGACCCGATCCAGAACACGGCGTCGGGGCCGGACTCCTGCTTGATCTTCTTCAGCCGCTCGGTGACCTCGTCGAGCGCCTGCTTCCAGCTGATGCGCTGGTACTTGCCGTCGACGAGCTTCATCGGCGTCTTGAGCCGGTAGTCGCCATGGCCGTGCTCGCGGATCGCGGCGCCCTTGGCGCAGTGCGCACCCAGGTTCAGCGGTGAATCGAACACCGGTTCGTGGCGCACCCAGACGCCGTTCTCGACGACGGCGTCGATCGAACAGCCCACCGAGCAGTGCGTGCAGACGGTGCGGTGCACCTCGATCTTGCGCGCCGCCTCGGACTGCGCCTGGACGGGCTCGACCATGTCGAAGGAGAAAGCCCCGGCGGCAGCGCCCGCACCGACGCCGATTCCCGATCGTTTCAGGAACGTGCGCCGATCCATCGTCGTCGACAACGCGGAGCGCACGCCGCGCGCGAGGCTGGCAGTGAGCGCGCCGGGCGCCGGAGTCGCAGCGGATTTGCGTTGCAGTTGCATGTCGCGTCTCCTCGATTCTCAGACCAGCGTGCTGCGGTAGTAGCGTTTGACGTGGTCGGTGACGTGGTAGCCGCCGCCACCGCGTTCATCCAGCCGGGGCTTCGCCTTGGTGGCCGGCGCCTGCAGCGGACCGCCACGCGTCGCGACGACCGCGGCGCCCGCTGCCGATGCGAGTCCGGCGCCGAGCAGGAAGCCCCTGCGCGAATTCTCGTTGTCTGCTTTCGGCTTCTTCGTGCTCATCGCTGCAGTCCTCCGCTAGGCGAAAATCAGTCGAGGGATTCGAAATCGAACGCCTGGCGCTCCACGGCGAAAAACTCGCCGAGCAGCCGTGCGGCGTGCTTGTAGAAATCGGTGACGCCGCAATGCTCGATCGCGTCCACCAGTCCTTCGTACCATGGCGACAGGAAACGCTCGAAGAACACCCGCTGCGTGGAGAGGCTTCGCAACGGCTCGGGGGCGGCCATGATCAGCCAGGCCATCGTCTCGCACAGTGCCGCGATGTGATCTTCGGTATCCGAGACGCCGGGTCTGCGGGACACGCCCAGCAGCGCGAGGTGCTCTCGCAGATCGACCAGCGGACGGTCGTGCAGGTACCCGCTCAGGTGCCACGAAGCGTTCAGGAACACCTCGGCCTTGCCCACGCCGATGAACGCTGCTTCGTACTCCTCGCGCAGCGCTTCGGCATCGACATTGGCGCAGGCATGCGCGAACGCGTTCCACGCACGCCCGAGCGGGCTGGAATCGACGTCGGCGGCGTCCGGCGACGCCGCCTGCAGGCCGATCTCGCGAAGCCGCTGTGCCGGCGGCGGTGCGCGGAAGAACTCCGCCGACAGCGCGTACCAGCGGGCACGCGCGACGTCTTCCGGCGACACCGGACGCGATTGCGACGACGCCGGTGCCGCGCTGCTCACGGCCGCCTGCGTTCGTCGAGCGCGACGATCGTCGTCTCGTCGGAGCGGGAGAACATGTCGACGATGCGGCAATCGGCGCACATCTGCAACCGGCGCGTTGCCTCGCCGCCGAACATCGAATGCCCGGAGAGCTTGCCGAGCATGTTCTCGATCATCTGGCGAGTGCCGAAGGGCTTGCCGCACGAGATGCAGGCGAACGGCTGCGCCTCGTTGAGAACGACCGGTGTCCTTGTCTCCTCGCTGAACACATACCTGGGCTCCAGCGTTATCGCCTGCTCGGGACAGGTCTTCACGCAAAGGCCGCACTGCACGCAGTTGCGCTCGATGAAGCGCACCTGCGGCGAATCGGGGTTGTCGAGCAATGCCGATTCGGGACAGGCACCTATGCACGCCAAACATAGCGTACAGCTGTCTCTTTGGAGTTTCAACGAACCGAATGGCGCGCCCGCGGGCAATGGGACACTTTGCGGAACGACATGCCCGCGGGAAGCGGCCTGCGCGACGAGGTGGTCGAGCGCGAATTCGATCGAACGCCGCTTGTCTTCCGAGAGCCCGAAGGTGGCTGCGCGGGCGACGCCGTCGGCGGCTTGCAGAGCGAACAGTCCGTCCACCCAGTCGGGACGGCTCGCATCGACGACGAGGAAGTGCTTCCCGGCGTAGCCGGCCGCGCCGACCAGCGCCTGCGCAACGGCGAACTGCGCCGTGGTCGCCTCGCGGTATTGCGGAGCGATGCCGGGTGCGGCCAGAACGGCGACCTGGCTCGCGCCGTAGGCAAGTGCGGCCAGCGCGACGTCGATGCCCACCGAGCCGACGTGGCGAACCGATACCGGAATGACGCGCGCAGGAAGGCCTCGTCCGGACGGCGCCGCACGCGCAGGACCACGCGCCCCACGCGGTGCGCGCGACAACGACTCGAGCAGCAAGCGCCCCGACTCCTCGTCATGAAAGAGGATCAACGCGTCGCGTCCGCCGCGCTCGCGATACGCGGACAGCCCCTGTCGCACCGGCTCCATCAACCTGGCCGGCGTCGGATACTGGTAGCTGATCGCCCCCGACGGACAAACGGTTGTGCAGCCGCCACAACCCATGCACAGATGCGGCTCGACGCGGATCCTGTCGCCCGCCGATTCGATCGCACGCGTCGAGCAGACGTCGATGCACGCGGTGCAGCCGACGATCTGGTTGCGCCCGTGCGCACACATCTTCTCGCGGTAGCGAAAATATTTCGGCTTCTCGAACTCGCCGACCATCGCCACCAGTTCGAGCGCCATGCGCGAGCGATCCTTCTCGCTCCGGCCGGGATGGAAATACCCCTGCGGCGGCTGATGGCTCTCGAACATCGGCGTGCCCAGGCGCGTGACCGAGCAGCTCCGGCAGGTGTCGCCCAGCGGCTGCAGGCGGCAGTCGAACATCGAATCGGCGCGCAGGTCGAAGACCAGGTCGAAGCGTTCGCTGCGCTCGCGCTGCCCGCGTGCAAAGTCGATCGCGCCGATCGGGCCGCAGGCGGCGACGCAGGCGCGGTGCGACTTGCACAGCGCCGCGTCCACCTGCAGGTCGGCGCCGATCGCCGACTCGGGACACGCTTCGACGCAGGCGCCGCAACGCACGCAGGCATCGAGATCGATCGGGTTGTCCTGCGTCCAGCGCGCCTCGAAGTCGCCGAGCCAGCCTGCGATCGAAACCGGGGTTCCCGACAGCACCGGGAAGCTGCGCGCAATCGGCAGCGACGCGGCGCGCGTATCCGTCATCAGCACGGTCGGGCTCAGATGCGAGGCGAGCCGTTCGGCCCAATCGATCGCCTCGCGCCCAGGTCCGACGACGAGCACGCGGCCCTGCGAGCGATACTCGACGGCGGGAACCGGATCGATGCCCGCGCTCGCCGCGATCGCAACCAGCGCGGCGATCTTCGGGCCCGCACCGGCACCCTGCTCGCCCCAGCCCGCAAGCTCGCGCACATTGACGAAGCGCACCGGCGCGACGGCCTGCTTCGCCGCAGCAAGTTCGGAAAACAGCGCCGACTCCTGGGTGCAGGCAACGACGACGTCGTCGGTGCCTCCGATCGCGTCCGTGAAGCGCGAGATCTCACGCCGGCACAGCTCGCGCGTCGCCGGCAGCACCTCGACCGACGGGGGCAGGCCCGCCCCGAGACGCGCGCCCGCGATGTCGATCGTACCGTTGCAGCTGCAGACGAGGACCTTCGTTTTCACGATTGCGGCTCCTGGGGTTCCATGGGATCGTCGATCGGATCTCTGGTCGCGGTGCGTGCGGGCGTCAGCTGGGCGGCATCGGCGTCGCCTGCTGCCGGATCGGCCTGTGCCTCGGTCGGATCGGGGTCGGCCGCGGTCTTCGTCGAATCGGCGTCCGACAGCCCGATCTCGTGCAACTGCTTCAGCTTCGCGAGCATCGCCGGCGGAATCGGATCGGGCCGCGTGTAATCGTCGATGTAGACGTCCAGGCCGTCCATCACGTTGTAGCGCGGATCACGGAACAACTGCGCCAGCGCTGCGTTGCGCGTCGTCGCGTCCACGCCCGGCTGCATGAAGGCACGGAAATCCGACTGCGGAGTCAGCGACTCGAGCGCAGGCAACGGGGGCGCCTCGTTCGAGACATGCGATGCGTCGGAACCGGAACGCGCCGCATTCTCCGAAGGAGCGCTCGTGCCGGCATCGGGCTGCGCCGACGGCGCCGGCTGCCCGGCATCGCTGCGTTCATCGTCCGGCGCCTCGTGATCGCGTTCGTCGCCTGTCCTGCGACTGTCGTGCTTGCGCCGCGACCAGCGCGAAAGAAATCCCTGGGTCATGTTTCGCGCCCTCGTGCCGGCGAATCAACGGCGCCGGTCGTGCGTGCCTCCCGGGCCGTGCGTGTCACGCTCGCCGCGGCCGCCCTCCTTCGCGCGCATCGCCGCCCGTTCGTGCTCGATCATCTCGCCGAACTGGTCGCGCGGCAGGAACGAGGGCTTCGCCGCATTGCGCTTCTTCTTCGTCGGTTCGGCAACGTAATGCAGGCTCACGAACTGCGCAACCCACGAGGCCATCTCACCGGGCATCGGAACCCGGTCGACGCGCGCACCGCCGTCCATCCATCGCCCCGCTTCGTTGTAGCTCGCGGTGACGGCAAGCGCACGCGGCGGCGTGGCGTCGCCGTCGACGACGATCCCGGTGTCGTCCTCGCGCAGGCGCCACTGGACGAACAGCGACGGCTCCTCGGTGGTGAGGTTCAGGTAGTAGCCCTCGCACTCGTCCAGGTGCAGGTGCACGGCGGGATCGAGATCGGCCTCGCCGGGCTCCACCGCGACCGGTTGCCAGATGCGCGGCTGCAGCCAGTGGCCCGTTTCGCGGCATTCGAAGCGCACGCGTACCGCTACCGGATCGACCTCCAGCAGCGGCTCGACGCCCTCGGGAGGACGATACTCACGATCGGTCACGAACGTTCTCCGCCATTTCCCGCCTGCATTGCTACCATGGGGCATCTTAGCGATTCAGACATGAACGAACGACTCCCTCCCCCTGCCGAGCAGCGGTATGCCGCTTCGGTCCCCGATGTCTCGGGCGCCCCGCCCGCGCCCACGGGCCGGCTGATCGACCGGCGCGGGCGCCGATTGCACGACCTGCGCATCTCCGTCACCGACCGCTGCAATTTCCGCTGCACCTACTGCATGCCGAAGGAGCTCTTCGGCAAGGACTACGCCTTCCTGCCGCAGGCGTCGCTGCTCACCTTCGAGGAGATCACCCGGCTGGTGCGGATGTTCGTCGAGCACGGCGTCGAGAAGATACGCCTCACCGGCGGCGAGCCGCTGCTGCGCCGCGACGTCGAGCGCCTGGTCGCGATGCTCGCCGCGCTGCGCACCCGCTCGGGCGAGCCGCTCGACCTCACGCTCACGACCAACGGCTCGCTGCTCGCGCGCAAGGCGCGCGCGCTGCGCGACGCGGGCCTTCGCCGGGTCACGGTGAGCCTGGACGCGGTCGACGATGCCGTGTTCCGCAGCATGAACGACGTCGACTTCCCGGTCGCCGACGTGCTGGCCGGCATCGAAGCCGCCGAGCAGGCCGGCCTGCGCCCGCTGAAGATCAACATGGTCGTCAAGCGCGGCGTGAACGACCATGAGATCGTTCCGATGGCGCAGCGCTTCCGCGGCACCGGTCACATCCTGCGCTTCATCGAGTTCATGGACGTCGGCGCCTCCAACGGCTGGCGGATGGACGACGTGGTCCCCAGCGCCGAGGTCGCGCGCCTGGTCGGCGAAGCGTTCCCCATCGAGCCGCTGGAAGCGAACTATCCGGGCGAAGTCGCCGAACGCTGGCGCTATGTCGACGGCGCCGGCGAAATCGGACTCATCTCGTCGGTCACGCAGCCTTTCTGCGGCGCCTGCACGCGGGCCCGCCTGTCCACCGAAGGCAAGCTCTTCACGTGTCTGTTCGCCACGCGGGGCCACGACCTGCGCGCGCTGCTGCGCGGCGGCGCCGACGACGCGCAGCTGACGGCGGCGATCGCCTCGGTCTGGGGCGCGCGCAACGATCGCTACTCCGAGCTGCGCTCGGCCGACACGGTCGGGTTGCGCAAGATCGAGATGTCGTACATCGGCGGATAGAACAGAACGTGTCGCTCGCCCTCAGCTCCTGCGCCCGCCCGGCCACCTACGAGGTCGACGCGATCAACGAGCGCGGCGAAACGGTGCCTACCGCCATCGCCGGCGAGCACCCGCTGACGCTGTATCTCGACAAGCGCGAACTCGTCACGCTGATGACGCTCGGTGCGGCGCCCGAGCACCTGGCGCTGGGCTACCTGCGCAACCAGCGGCTGGTCGAGTCGCTCGACGAGCTGTCCTCCATCCAGGTCGACTGGGAGACGAACTCGGTCGCCGTCACTTCGACCTCGCTCGCCGCGCGCGGCGTCGCGGTGTGGGACGACGCGGCGCAGGCCGACGCGCTCGGCGCCCGACTGGCGCGGCGCACCGTGACCACCGGCTGCGGCCAGGGCACGGTGTTCGGCGACCTGATGGACGAGATCGACCGCATCGAGCTCTCCGAACACGCGCGCCTCACCGAGGAAACGCTCTACGCGGTCACGGATCGCGTGCGCCGGCACGAATCGATCTACAAGGTCGCGGGGGCGGTGCACGGCTGCGCGTTGTGCGCGAATGCGGGCGACGAGCGCGGCGAAATCCTGCGCTTCGTCGAGGACGTCGGCCGCCACAACGCAGTCGACGCAATCGCCGGCTGGATGTGGGTCGAATCGGTGAGCGCCGCCGACAAGATCTTCTACACCACCGGCCGACTCACCTCGGAAATGGTGATCAAGTGCGCGCAGATGGGCATACCTTTCCTGCTGTCGCGCTCCGGGCTCACGCAGATGGGTCATGAGATCGCGCGCCGCGTCGGGCTCACGATGATCGGGCGTTGCCAGGGCAAGCACTACCTGCTCTTCACCGGCACGCAGCGCTTCGTGCGCCAGCCGGTGCGCGCCTGGGCCTGAGCGCGTGCCGCCCGAACCGAACGGGCGCCGCGACGCCGAAATCCCGCCGATGCCGTCGACGATCGGCCGCGATGAAGTCACGGGCATCGTGCTGTCCGGCGGGCTCGGGCGGCGCATGAGCGACGACGGACGCGGCGTCGACAAGGGGCTGCAACCCTTCCGCGGGAAGCCGATGATCGCGCATGCCCTGGAACGCTTCGCGCCGCAGGTCGGCACCGTGATCGTCAACGCGAACCGCAATGCCGAGCGCTACCGCGAGTTCGGCTGGCCGATTGCGCCCGATGCGGTCGAGGGGTTCGCCGGTCCGCTCGCCGGTCTTCACGCCGGCATGTCGCAGGCGCGCACGGCCTGGGTCGCCACCGTGCCGTGCGACTCTCCGTTCCTGCCACGCGATCTCGTGGCTCGCCTGGCCGCGGCGATCGCTGCATCCGCGACGAAGGGCGAACGCGCACAACTCGCCGTTGCGCGCACCGGTGCGCAGCCGCATCCGGTGTTCGCACTGGTCGAACGCGCGCTGCTCGCCGACCTCGAACGCTTTCTCTCCGAGGGCCGGCGCAAGATCGATGCGTGGTATGCACCGCTGCGCGTGGTGGAGGTCGAATTCGACGACGAAGCCGCATTCCGCAACCTGAACACGATGCAGGAACTGAAGGAAGAGGAGCGCCGATGAGCGCGCGCACGAGGCGAAAGCGATGACCGCCCCCGGCGCTACGGCGCAGTCGCTCGCCGACACCGCACGCGGCATCTCCGATGCCGACCCGCGCACCTATCTCCCGGTGGAACGCGCGCGCGCGATCATCGCCGGCAGCATCGAGACCGTCGCCCTCGTCGAGCGCGTGGCGATCCGCAGCGCGCTCGATCGGGTGCTCGCGCACGACGTCGTCTCGACGATCGCCGTACCGCCGCACGACAACTCGGCGATGGACGGCTACGCGTTGCGCGGCGAAGAACTCGTCGCCGGCGGCGAGACACGACTGCGCATCGCCGGCAGCGCCTTCGCGGGCCGGGCCTTCGACGGAAGCGTCGCGCCCGGTGAAGCGCTGCGCGTGATGACCGGAGCGACGCTGCCGCCGGAGCTCGACACCGTCGTCGTCCAGGAGGTCGTTCGCGTCGACGGAGGCTTCGTCGTCGTGCCGCCGGGCCAGCAGCGCGGCCAGCATCGACGCCTGCGTGGCGAAGACCTTCGCGTCGGCGACCCCGCGCTCGAAGCAGGGAAGCGCCTCACGCCGGCCGACATCGGCCTGCTCGCCTCGCTCGGCGTCCCCGAGGTCGGCGTGCGACGCCGACTGCGCGTCGCCTTCTTCTCCACCGGCGACGAGCTGCGCTCGATCGGCGAGACGCTTGCGCCCGGACAGATCTACGACAGCAACCGCTACACGATCTGGTCGATGCTGGCGCGCCTGGGCGTCGAAGTCGTCGACCTCGGGGTCGTGCGCGATTCGCCCGAGGCCCTCGAACGCGCGATGCGCAGCGCCGCCGCCGAAGCCGACGCGATCGTCTCCTCCGGGGGCGTGTCGGTGGGCGAAGCCGACTTCACGCGCGAGGTGATGGCGCGCCTGGGCGACGTCGCCTTCTGGCGCATCGCGATCCGGCCGGGCCGTCCGATGGCCTTCGGCCGAGTGGGCCGCGCCTGCTACTTCGGGCTGCCGGGCAATCCGGTGGCCGTGATGATCACGTTCTATTTCATCGTGCGCGATGCGCTGCTGCAGATGATGGGCGCCGCGCCGCAACCGCTGCCATGGGTACGCGCCCGTTCGCTCGAGCCGATGCGCAAGCGCCCGGGGCGAACCGAGTATCAGCGTGCGCGGCTCGCGCTCGGCGCCGACGGCCGGATGGAGGTGCGTACGATGGGCAACCAGGGATCGGGCGTGCTGCGCTCGATGTCGGCGGCGAACTGCATCGTGGTGCTGCACCACGAGCAAGGATCGGTCGCGACCGGCGACGAGGTGGACTGCGTGGCCTTCGACGGGCTGCTATAGCAGCGCAACCGCGCTCAGCACGATTCCGTCCTCGTCCGCGTAGCACCAGTGGCCGGGCGCGACGCGCACGCCGCCCACGCGCACCGTCACGCCGATCGCGCCCTCGCCGCGCTTCTCGCTGCGCCGCGGATTCGCCGCGAGCGCGCGGACGCCGACCTCGCAGGCATCGATCTCGACGGTGTCGCGCACGCAGCCGTCGACGATCACGCCGCTCCAGCCGTTGCGCTGCGCGAGTTGCGCGAGATTGCCGCCGAGAAGTGCGCACCGAAGGCTGCCGCCGCCATCGACGACGAGCACGCGACCGTTGCCCGGTTGCCCGAGCGCAGTGCGCACCGCGGAGTTGTCCTCGAAGCAGCGCACCGTCTCGACCGTGCCGGCGAAGCGCGCGTTGCGCCCGTAGCTGCGAAACACGGGCGCCAGCACCTGCACCTCGCCCGCGGCGAGGCGCGCCTCGCTCGCGTCGCACAGATCGGCCGTCGCGAACGAAGCGGATCCGCTGGGAGCAGTCATCGTCCGATGCGATCGGCGTGGTTGCTCACCGTGCCCGGCAGGCTGGCGTAATAGGCAGCCACGTTGCGGATGTCGGCGCGCGACAGCGGCTTGGCCTGCGCGCCCATGATCGGGTTCTTGCGCCGGTCGTGCTTGTAGTCGAGCAGCGAATGCTCGAGATAGTCCTGGTACTGCCCGGCGAGTTTCGGGTACGACGGATCGATCGGCGTGTTGCCGTCCTTGCCGTGGCAGGCCGCGCAGACCTCTTCGGCCTTCTGGCGGCCGGCATCGATGCTCTGCCCCCGAGCGGGCAGCGCGAAGGCCGTCGCGGCGACGAAAGCCCCCGCGAGCGCAAGCAGGCGCGGAGTCGACCACGGCGAACGACTGACGGCGGGGAAGGCGCGCACGTTCATTTCGACCCGTCTCATTTCGACCCGTCTCATTGCGACCCGTCTCATTTCGACCCGTAGTACGCAGCGAGATCGGCGATGTCGCGATCGCTCAGGCCCTCGGCGACGGCCGTCATCGTCGGATGATTGCGATCGCCGTTGCGATACTCGCGCAACGCGGCTTCGATGTAGCGCGCGTTCTGTCCGATGATGCGCGGCACGTGATAGACGCTGGGAAACGACGACTTGTATCCGGGAATCTCGTGGCAGCCGATGCACATCGAATTCTTCGCCCGCCCTGCCTCGGCGTTCCCCTGCACCGCCGGCTGATCCTGCCCCGACGCCGTGCCCTGCGCGACAGCCAGGCATGGAAGCAGCATCGCCGCCGCGAATCCGGCGGCAACCATCCTCTTCTCGATCATGGGTCTCCGGCCCTGGCGCCGGGCGGCGCAGGCCTTGTACTGTTCGTGGGTGACCCGATTCTAGCGGAGTCGCTCCGCGCCAGTCCAGCAACCCGGGCGGCAGCAGGCGTTCCCGTATACTCGGGAGACCCACCCGACGGGTCGTTCTTCGCGACCACAACCTTCGAGAATCATGCGCTTCCAGGGCACCGACACCTACGTCGCCACCGAGGACCTGAAGCTGGCCGTGAACGCGGCGATCCGCCTGCAGCGACCGCTGCTGATCAAGGGCGAGCCCGGCACCGGCAAGACCATGCTTGCCGAGGAAGTCGCCTCGGCGCTCGACATGCCGCTGCTGCAGTGGCACATCAAGTCGACGACGAAGGCCCAGCAGGGCCTGTACGAATACGACGCGGTGTCGCGGCTGCGCGACTCGCAGCTGGGCGACGAGCGCGTCAAGGACATCCACAACTACATCGTGCAGGGCGTTCTCTGGCAGGCCTTCGAGTCCGACCAGCCGGTCGTGCTGCTGATCGACGAGATCGACAAGGCCGACATCGAGTTCCCGAACGACCTGCTGCGCGAACTCGATCGGATGGAATTCTACGTCTACGAGACGCGTCAGCTCATACGCGCCCGGCATCGGCCGGTCGTGATGATCACGTCGAACAACGAGAAGGAACTGCCCGACGCTTTCCTGCGCCGCTGCTTCTTCCACTACATCAAGTTCCCCGACAAGGAGACGATGCAGGCGATCGTCGACGTGCACTTCCCGAACCTGAAGAAGACGCTCGTGAAGGAAGCGCTCGAGTCCTTCTTCCAGATGCGCGAGCTGCCCGGGCTGAAGAAGAAGCCGTCGACGAGCGAGCTGCTCGACTGGCTCAAGCTTCTGGTGGCCGAGGACATCCCGCCCGAGGCGCTGCGCGCCAAGGACGGCAAGAACGTCATTCCGCCGCTGCACGGCGCGCTGCTGAAGAACGAGCAGGACGTGCATCTGTTCGAGCGGCTGATCTTCATGGCGCGCCACAATCGGTGAAAGCGCGAGGAAACCTGCTGCGCGACGAGATCTCGCGCCGATAGCATGCCGGGCTCGATCGAGGACCGGCCACTGCCGCCGGCGAAGATGCGCGGAGAACGCCGATGCTGATCGATTTCTTCCTGCACCTGCGCGGCGCGAAACTGCCGGTGTCGATCAAGGAATACCTGCTGCTGCTCGAGGGAATGCGCGAGCACGTCATCGGGCCGTCGATCGACGAGTTCTACTACCTGTCGCGCGCGACTCTCGTGAAGGACGAGCGCAACTTCGACAAGTTCGACAAGGCCTTCGGCGCCTATTTCAACGGCGTGCGCGCGATCCCCGGCATCGACGTCGACCTGCCGCTCGAATGGCTGAAACGGCGCCTGCAGCGCGAGTTCACGCCCGAGGAAAAGGCGGCGATCGAGGCGATGTGCGGGATCGACAAGCTGCTCGAACGTCTGCGCGAGCTGCTCGAAAAGCAGAAGGAACGCCACGAAGGCGGCAGCAAGTGGATCGGCACGAACGGCACTTCGCCCTTCGGCAACGGCGGCTATCACCCCGAAGGCATCCGCATCGGCGGTCCGTCGGCGGGCAACCGCACGGCGGTCAAGGTCTGGGAGCAGCGCGCCTATCGGGACTACGACGACCAGGTCGAGCTGGGCACGCGCAACATCAAGATAGCGCTGCGCCGCCTGCGCAAGTTCGCGCGCGAAGGCGCCGACGAGGAACTCGACCTCGACGACACGATCGCTTCCACGGCACGCAACGCCGGCTGGCTCGACATCCGGATGATTCCGGAGCGGCACAACACGATCAAGGTGCTGATGCTGCTCGACGTCGGCGGCACGATGGACGACCACATCCAGCAGACCGAGGAGCTGTTCTCCGCCGCGAAAACCGAATTCAAGCACCTGGAGTTCTATTACTTCCACAACTGCGTCTACGACCACCTGTGGAAGAACAACCGCCGCCGGCACGCCGAGCGCTTCGACACCTGGGACATCCTGCGCAAGTACAACCCCGACTACCGGCTGATCTTCGTCGGCGACGCGACGATGAGCCCCTACGAGGTGCTGCAGCCCGGCGGTTCGGTCGAGTACAACAACGAGGAAGCAGGCGCCGTCTGGCTGCGCCGGCTCGTCGAGCGTTTTCCGAAGTTCGCGTGGCTCAATCCGGAGCCTGAAGGCGTCTGGGAATATCGGCAGTCGATCTCCGTGATCCGCCAGGTCCTGCAGAACCGGATGTATCCGCTGACGATCCAGGGGCTCGAACGCGCGATGCGCGAGCTGTCGAAGTAGTCGGCGGCTGGTTTCGACCCCCCGCAGAGGAAAACTCATGAACCAGGATCTGTTCGAACGAGGCCTGAAAGTCCGCCGCGAAGTGCTCGGTGCCGAATATGTGGACCGTTCGATCCGCTCGGCGGACGACTTCAACCGCCCGATGCAGGAACTCGTCACGCAATATTGCTGGGGCGAGATCTGGAACCGTCCCGGCCTCGAGCGCAAGACGCGCAGCCTGCTGAATCTCGCCATGCTGACCGCGCTGAACCGGCCGCACGAGATCCGGCTGCACGTGCGCGGCGCGTTGAACAACGGCGTCACGAAAGAAGAGATCGCCGAAGTCTTCCTGCAGGCCGCCATCTACTGCGGCGTGCCCGCGGCGATCGACAGTTTCCGGATCGCGCGCGAAGTGTTCGACGAAACGAAACCCTGAGCTGAACCCGCTCCAGGCGGGCAAGTTCACGCGCGGCGCGACGCCGGAGGATCGAGCGGGCGGACGCACGCGTCGAATGTCCACGCCGGACTCGAGCAGATGCGTCGCGAACGAGTGCCGAAGCGTGTGCGCGGTCACTCGCTTGCCGATTCTCGCCGCGCCCGCCGTCGCGGCAATGCGCGGCCGATCGTCTCGGAACAGAGATGATGCCTGCGCCGAACACGGCTACGCGGATCGATCGATAGAGCGCCGCCTGCCGGCGAAAGCGCATCCGGCAGCGTTGTAGCGAATGAAGGCGCGCGTCCCGTACACGTATGCCTGTTCCGTTCGAAGGCTGTAGTGGAGATATCGAATTCGATCGCGAAGCGTCGAAACCGAGCCGAGTGCGATCGCGACTCGCTCGCAGGGCCGCCCACGCAGCGGTCTGAACAAACGTTGCGAGGCATCACCGATCATCGGGAACGGGTTTACCGGATCGGTTGCGTCGTTGATTTTAGGTACCAAGAACTGATGCTGCAATATTTCGTCAAGGTCCTTATCACAGCGGTCGTCGTTGTGGCCGTTTCGGAGCTTGCCAAGCGCAGTTCGTTCTGGGGCGCGCTGCTGGCTTCATTGCCGCTCACATCGTTGCTTGCGTTCGTTTGGCTCTACCGCAGCACGGGCAACGTCCAGGCTGTTGCTTCACTGTCGCACGGCATCTTCTGGCTGGTACTGGCATCCCTGCCGCTGTTTCTCATCTTGCCGGCATTGCTCAAAAACGGTGTGGGGTTTTGGCCTGCATTCGCCGCATCGTGCGCCGTAACGGTCGGGCTGTACTTTGGCCTGGTCTGGGTGCTTGGGCGGGTCGGCGTGCGGTTGTAGCCTTGGCACCTAACATCTCGGTCAAGCGGACCGCCGTCCCTCTGCGCGGGCCGTCGGCCGCGTACCTCGGACGTTAGCCGACTCAACAACCTTCGGGTACTGGCGCAACCCCGACAATATGCATGAATTATGTATACTGGGCCAGTGGGCATCGAGTTCGATTGGGTCGGGGCAAAGGCCAACCTTGCCAAGCGCAAGGTCAGTTTTGCCCATGCCGAGCAAGCGCTTCGAGACCCCTTCGCCGTAACCGTCGAGGATCCCGACGCGCGGGGGAACCGCGATACATAACGCGCGGTATGGATGCCCTCGGTCGGATCCTGGTCGTCGTCCACACACCGCGCGGCAATCGCGTTCGGCTGATCTCCGCGCGCAGGTGCAGCAGAAGCGACGCGGAGCAATACCATGCGTAAGGAATACGACTTCTCAAAGCGAAAGCGAGGTGCAGTCGTTGCCTACCGGGGCAAGACGAGAATCACCATCATGCTTGACGACGACGTGATCGAGCACTTCCGTGAAAAGGCGCAGGCCCAAGGATCGGGCTATCAAACCATGATCAACTCGGCTCTGCGGGTGGCGATGGTGGAAGCCACTGGCGAATCATTCGACGATCGACCGATAACCGTCGGCGTCCTCCGCGACGTGTTGCGGGAGGAACTGAACCCGTCGAGGACGAAGCGGTCGTCGACTAACCCTTCGCCCAAGCGGACAGCCCCCGGCAAGCCGTCGTCTGCCGCTTAGCTCAGACGTTGGAGCGCGCGAATCCCGGTGCCAGCGGTACTTCAATAATCCCCCCTGTGGCATTTGAAATTTCCCCCCCATCCCCCTCGCCCAGGAGCGACAGATGGAAGTGGAAGCAGTGCAGGAGCAGGTGGTCGGCGATGCAGCGTCGCCGTCGGCGCACCCGCCTCGGCGGCGGTACCGTGTCCGGATTTCATCGGAATAACCATTCCTCCATGCCCTCCGCTTGCCAAAGCCCCGTGAGGAAACCTTGAATTCGCGATCCTCGACCCCGATGGGAACCTCATTACGTTTTATGAGCCCGCAGATGCCTAACCCCTTCATAGAGCGGACGTGCCACATCATCTCCTTCCGCAAAGCGAGAGAGCGCGAGGCGCAGCGATACTTCGAAGAAGTCCAAGACTGATGGGTCGCGGCTGTTCGATTCTTCGGATAAAGCAAAGCCGACGACGGAGCATCCGGAGGCGGATATTCGAGCGGTGGTCGGTGGAATCGTCCGCCGTGGCTTGAAGCCCGCTCCATCGAAGAGCCTGATCTCACTTCGATTGGACGAAGACGTAATCGAATGGTTTAGAGCGCAGGGCCCTGGATATCAAACGCGGATCAATGCTGTGTTGAGAGCCTTTCGTGACGCATCGACATAACAGGTCGCTGCAACGGACGGTTGGCGGGATGCTGACGGTGCGGTATCACCTGTAGTATCATTTCGACTGAACGCGGCGGTCAAGCTCCTCGCGTCGATGCGGCGCAATCCGCGAGACTGGTCGATCGCCGACCTTCAGACCGTTGCTCGTCAGCACGGCCTGGTTTGGCGACATCAGAAGAGCAGCCATTGCGTGTTCATGCGAGAAGATGGACGCACGCTGTCGGTACCAGCACACAGACCGATCAAGCCGATCTACGTTCAGAAGTTGGTTGAGCTCGTGGAAGGAGCCTGAGACGTGAGCAAGCTGACTGATTATCCGTTCGAGGTTCGACCGCTGACCGATGCGGAGGGTGGCGGCTATCTGATCTCGTTTCCGGATTTCGCCGAATGCATCTCCGACGGCGAGTCGGTCGACGAAGCAATCGAGAATGGGAGAGACGCGCTCAAGGCAACGATCGCCGCTTTGAAAGCGAGAAAGCTTCCAGTCCCTTCACCCAACAGCGGCGGTGTTGCCTCCGGGAAGTTCGTCGCCCGCGTGCCGAAAACTGTACACGCCCAGTTGGCCACCCGTGCAAAGGCCGAGGGCGTGTCGCTGAATGCCCTGGTTCTCACGTTCATCGCGCAAGGTCTGGGGCGCGCCTGAGTGGCCATGATCCGCCGGCGCTGTCTAACATTTCGCTGCAACGGACATGTGAGCACCAGGACTTCTCCTCACCGCGCTTTTATTGCGCTGTCGGCGCGGACACCGACGCGCGCCTATGCAGCGGTCGGGTTCCGGCGTGAACGAAGCGTGCGAAATGAATTCGAGAAAATGGAGGTGCTGCCGGGCGGCGTGCGGCGCCGCAATCCATTTTTCTCAGGTCGAGTGACGCTGGTATCGATTCGCCATCGATACGAACCACCCGCGGTCGTCGGCTGGATATCCCGACCTCGGCTCGCGAGCGTTCCAGGTTGGATACCGCCATCCGCCTGCCCGGCGATTCGGCAAGGCGGCGGCAACCCCGGGTCTCAATCGGCGATCGGCGGCGCCACCTTCAGCACTTCATCCAGCGTCGTCTGGCCCGCGGCGATCTTCTGCGCGCCGGCCAGGCGCAGCGGGCGCATCCCCGCGCGCATCGCCCGGCGGCGGATCTCGCCGAGGTCGGGACGCTCGTCGATCAGGCGGCGCAGATCGGTGTCGAGCTGCAGCAACTCGTACAGCCCGCTGCGCCCGCGATAGCCGGTCATCCGGCATTCGAGGCAGCCTACCGGCCGATAGATCCGCGCGGGCTTTTCCGCCCGGAACGGACTGATCAGCGCGTTCCACTGCTCGTCGCCCAGCTCGCCCGTCGCTTCCTTGCACGACTCGCACAAGGTACGAACGAGACGCTGCGCCATCACGCCGATGAGGGTCGCATTCAACAGGTACGGCGGCACGCCGAGATCGAGCAGTCGCGTGATCGCCGAGGGCGCGTCGTTCGTGTGCAGCGTCGAGAGCACGAGGTGCCCGGTGAGCGCCGCCTGGATCGCCATCTCGGCGGTCTGCAGGTCGCGGATCTCGCCGACCATGATGATGTCCGGGTCCTGGCGCATCAGCGCGCGGATGCCGTCGGCGAAGCCGACCTCGATGCCGTGCTGCACCTGCATCTGGTTGAACGCCGGCTCGACCATCTCGATCGGGTCCTCGACGGTGCAGACGTTGACCTCGTCGGTCGCCAGCCCCTTCAGCGTCGTGTACAGCGTCGTCGTCTTGCCCGAGCCGGTCGGTCCGGTGACGAGGACGATCCCGTTCGGGCGCGTCGTCATCGACTCCCAGCTGTCCAGGTCGTCGTCCTGGAAACCGAGCTCGGAGAAGTCGCGCACCAGCACGTCGGGATCGAAGATGCGCATGACGAGCTTCTCGCCGAAGGCCGTCGGCAAGGTCGACAGGCGCAGTTCGATCTCGCGACCGTCGGCGCTGCGCGTCTTGATGCGCCCATCCTGGGGGCGGCGCTTCTCGATGACGTCCATCCGACCGAGCAGCTTGATGCGGCTCGTCATCGCGGCGAGCACCGATGCCGGCAGCCGATAGACGTTGTGCAGCACCCCGTCGATGCGGAAGCGGATCGCCCCCGTCTCGCGACGCGGCTCGACGTGGATGTCGCTCGCTCGCTGCTCGAAGGCGTACTGCCACAGCCAGTCGACGATCGTGACGATGTGCTGGTCGTTCGCGTCGACGCTGCGCCCGGAGCGTCCGAGTTCGACCAACTGCTCGAAGTTGCTCTGGTGCCCGGCCGCGCCGTTCTTCTGCGCCCCGCGCACGGTGCGCGCGAGCGTGAAGAACTCGACGATGTAGCGGGGGATCTCCTGCGGATCGGCGACGACGCGGCGGATCGGCTTGCGCAGCATCGAGCCGAGTTCGTCGACCCAGTCGGTGACGAAAGGCTCGGCGGTGGCGATCGTCACGCCTTCGGCGTCGACGGCGATCGGCAGGATCTTGAAGCGCGTGGCGTACTGGCTCGACATCACGTCGCACACGCGCGCGAGGTCGACCTTCAGCGGATCGATGCGCGCATGCGGCAGGCCGGCGCGCCGCGCGAACCACGGCACGAGCACCTCGAGATCGACGAGCCGGTTGGTGGACGGCGAGCGGAACTTCCGGCGCGCGATCGCGACGAGCGCGTGCTGCTCGGCGCTGGAGAGGTTCGCGTAACGCGCAACCGAATCGGCGTCGTGGCGCGAAAGAAGGCCGTCCTCGACGAGCGCCGGCAGCAGATCCTCGACGGTGACGCGACAGCCCGGGCGGCCGAGCGCAGGCAACGGCGCGGATGCTGCCGCCGCCGCGGCGGGGCCGGCGCGCGCGTTCATGACGGGACGGTAGCAATGGGAGCCGGCTGCGCCGGCGAGCGCCGGACGAACGGTCGATCCGCGGCGACGGGGCGCCTTCTCCGACCCTCGCCGGTACGGCGATCAGGCCTGCGCCGGATACCCTACCGTCTGCGAGAGCAGCACCTGCTGGTCGTGCGCCAACCCGAGCGCCTCGGCGATCGCATCCCGGTCGATCCACGCCCGGATCACCGTCGACAGGCCGTTGCCGGCGGCGAACAGGTACACGTTCTGCGCGATCGCGCCGGCCGCGGTCGACGCGAAGCTCTCACGCTGGGCCACCGGCACCAGCGCCATGCGCCGGTGGTCGGCGACGTACACCAGGTCCAGTGGCGCCTCGTCGACGAAGTCCTGGTAACCGGTCACGCGCCGGATGTCTGCCGCAGCGGCCAGGCGCAACTCGTGCGCGGCCGCGTCGTAGCGATAGGCACCGGCCGGCAACGCGGCGTACAACTCGATCTCCTGGGCATCGAGCGCAGACGGGGCGGTGCGCCCGCCCTCCGGGCGATTCGCCCCCCAGGCCGCCCACAACAGATTCGACAGCAGCGGCCACGGCAGCGGATCGCGCGCGAACTCGCGCGACGAGCGGCGCGACGCGAGCGCCTCCATCAGCGGCATGCCGCCGCGACGTTCGGGCGCCGGCAACTCGATGGTGGCGGACGCGTCGCCCGTGGCCGGTCGCGGACGCAGGCGGCCCATCACGCCCAGCGCGAGCTTCACCAGCGTATCGGTCATGGCGGGAACTCCCGTGCATCCTGCACGAAAGCATCATGCATCGATTTCGACGCGACGCTTGCGTTACCTGTAGTGGAACTCGTCCCATTCGAGATCGGTCCACCATTCGGCTTCGAGTCCGCCGCAGCTCTCGCCGTAGGCGGGGCACATGAAGCAGCCGTCCCCGCGCGTGAGCGCATCGTCCTCGACCGGCGGATAACGGAGCAGCAGCGCCGCGGCGCCCTCCCGCGCAACCGCTTCTGCCTCGGTCATAGGCCGATCCGGCAACTCGCGAATTCCGCTCCGGCGAAGCCGCTCCTCGCTCTCCGGGTACAGGACGGAGTTCTCCGCGTCGATATGGCGCCAGAGCGCGTGCGAATAACGAGTCGCGCGGGTCCGAAGCCGGACGCGATCGTCCTCGGACTGCGGCCGCTGTTCGAGGAGCGGCGTCGTCTCGCGCAGCAACGCCTCCATTTCGGCGTGCTGGTGCACAAGGGCGTACACGGGTCCGCGGTCGCGCGGCAGTTCCGCATCGGTCACGAGCGCATCGAACAGCACTCGCTCCTCGCGATCGTGATGGAAACGGCCGGCGAACTCGATGAAGAACGCGGCGAAACGCCTGCCGTCGTCCGGGTCCGCAGTACCGTCCACGAGTCTCTCGACGTACGTGCGAAAGGATCCGAGCACCTGATCGATGAGCGCGTGTTCGTCCTCGAGTGTGTCGATCAACTTCATCGTCGATTCGTCCTGGTTCGATGTTTCGATCCGGGAGGAAGCCTACACTGTGCTTTCCGCCCGCCTGTTGTCCGAGGAGAACCGGCGGTCGACGTCCAGTTCCTCAGCGCCGGGGAGTACTCACGTGATCAGGCCATGGCTGGACCAGTATCCGCGCGGCGTTCCTGCCGAGATCGATGCCGGAAAGTTCGAGTCGCTCGCGGATCTTCTCGGTTCGTGCTGCCGGCGCTTCGCCGATCTTCCGGCATACGAGTCGATGGGCACGGTGCTGACCTATCGGCAACTCGACGAGGCGAGCCGGGCCTTCGCAAGCTGGTTGCGCAACGATGCGGGGCTGGGCCGCGGCGATCGTGTCGCGCTGATGATGCCGAACCTGCTGCAGTACCCGGTTGCGCTGTTCGGTGCGCTGCGCGCCGGCCTGGTGGTGGTCAACGTCAATCCGCTGTACACGCCGCGCGAGCTTGCACATCAGCTCGAGGATTCGGGCGCGACGGCCATCGTCGTACTGGAGAACTTTGCGCACACCCTCGCGCAGGTGGTCGGATCCACGCCGGTGCGGACCATCGTGACGACCCAGGTGGGCGACCTGCTGCCGCCGATCAAGCGGCTGTCGACGAACTTCGTCGTCAAGCACGTGAAGAGACTCGTGCCGCAGTGGCGTCTGGATGGCGCCATCGGCTTTCCGCGCGCGCTCGCCGCCGGGCGTGGGACGGCTTTCGTCGACGAGGCGCTTGCACGCGAAGACCTCGCCTTTCTCCAGTACACGGGCGGAACCACCGGCGTGGCCAAGGGTGCGATGCTCACGCACGGCAACATGCTCGCGAACGTGCTTCAGGTGGCCGCCTGGGTCTCGCCGAACCTGCGGCCCGGCGAAGAAACGATCGTCATTCCACTGCCGCTCTACCACATCTTCGCGCTCACGGGATGCCTGTCGTTCTTCAGCATCGGCGCGCGGACCGTGCTCGTCGCCAATCCGCGCGACATGCCGGCGTTCCTCGACGTGCTGCGACGAAACCGCTTCACCGCGATCATCGGCGTGAACACGCTTTTTCGCGCGCTTCTCGAAGCGCCCGGTTTCGCCCAGGTCGACCTGGGCCCGCTGAAGCTCGCGGTGGCGGGCGGCATGGCCGTGCAGCAAACGGTCGCGCAGCGCTGGATGCAGCGGACGGGCGTGCCGCTCGTGGAGGGGTATGGTCTCACCGAGACCGCGCCGGTGGCGATCGCCAATCCTGTGGACATCCGGGAATGGACCGGGAGCATCGGCGTCCCGCTACCGAGCACCGAAGCGGCGATCCTCGACGACGACGGCAAGCCCTTCGTGTCGGGCGAGGTGGGCGAGATCTGCGTGCGGGGACCGCAGGTGATGAAGGGCTACTGGAACCATCCCGACGAAACCGCGAAGGTGTTCACGAGCGACGGCTGGCTGCGCACCGGCGACATGGGCGTGATGGACGAGCACGGCAACGTCCGCATCACCGATCGCAAGAAGGACATGATCGTCGTATCCGGATTCAAGGTCTTCCCGAACGAGATCGAGGACGTCCTGACCCGTCACCCCGGGGTGCTCGAGGCCGGAGTGATCGGCGTGCCCGACGCGCGCTCCGGCGAGACGGTCAAGGCGATCGTCGTACGCAAGGATCCTGCGCTCACCGAGGGCGAATTGCTCGCGCACTGCCGCCAGCACCTGACCAGCTACAAGGTCCCGCATGTCCTGGAGTTCCGCAGCGAGCCCCTGCCGAAGACGAACATCGGCAAGGTCCTGCGCCGCGAGCTTCGCGCAAGCACCCCCGGCGGCGGCGCGCCGGCCGCATCGCCGCGGCGCGCCGCGGCCACCTGACGTGAGCGCCGCCCGCAGCCGTTCGCGTTACCGTCCCCGCCGGGTCCGCCTGCGCGACGGCCGCGAAGTGACCATCCGGGAGATCGAGGCGGGCGATGCGAGCGAGATCGTCGCCGCCTTCGAACGGCTATCGTCCGAGTCGCGCTATTCGCGCTTCATGCAGCACAAGAAGCAGCTCGATGCCGGCATACTCGAACGCGGCGTGCACCCGCGCCCGGGGCTCGATTTCGTGCTCGTCGCGACGGCTCCGGCGTCCGACGGCATCGACATCGTCGGCGCCGCGCAATACGTACGTGCGCAGGCGGACGATGACAAGGTCTGCGAGTTCGCCATCACGGTGGCAGAAGGCTGGCGCGGCAACGGATTGGCCACCGCATTGATGTCACGGCTGCTGCGTCGCGCGCGGCGCGACGGCTACGAGGCGATCGAAGGCCAGGTGCTCGCCTCGAACGCGTCGATGCTCGCGCTGGCGCACGCCCTGCGCTTCAGCGCCGAACGCGCGGCGGACGAACCGAGCGTGGTCTGCGTGCGCCGGGAGTTGCAAACCGACGCGCAGGAGCACCCGGCGAGACAAGATCCGGCATCGACGAAGAAATGATGCGCTGCTTGCGGAAACGCAGCCTCTGCGCATCTCGGCGAAAAGCCACTCGCCGGCGATTTCACGAGCGTGCCGCCTCGCCGACTGCGCTGACGAACGAGCGCGCCTTGAACGCCAGGATCACGAGAAGAACGCCGAAGACGATGGCGTAGGTGGCGATCAGCCACAGTACCGCGAGAGCGCCCACCCCCGGCTGCGCCATGAGGATCACACCGAACACGACCGAAGCGAGTCCGCCGAGGATGAGCAGCCACTCTCCCTCGATCTCCCTCCGCAGATGGATCGCGGTCACGATCTCGAGAACACCCGTGGCGATCGCCCGGATCGCGATGTAGAACAAGAGCGCGAGCGCGGTGATATCGGGGACCACGAAAGTCAGGATCCCGACGCCGACGCTCAGCAGTCCCTCGAGAAGCAGCAGCCACCAGTGCTCGCGTTGCGCGCGTTCCGCTACCGCAGTCCAGATGACCAGGATGCCCTCCACCATTGCATAGGCACCGAAGAGCAACAGCAGCGCAGCGAGCGAGATCCCCGGTTGAATCCAGATCAGGATACCGAACGCGATCGCGACCAGACCTCGGAGCAGCAGCACCCACCAGCTACGAAACAGGATGGCCGCCAGCTTCTTCTCGACACTGTTCATGGCCCGAATTCCTTTTGGTCGATGGAGGGTTCGGAGCCATCTTATGCCGGAGAGTCACCGGCCATCGGGAAAACGAGCAAATTGGTTGGCGCGTCGCCCGGCAGTCGCCATGCACGCGAGGCAGCGGGATTTCTACCGCGCCCGGCTTCGTCGCTGCACCGCCCTCTGCTCATGGACATGGTGTGCGTCGCGCGAACGGCTCCCGCCGCGAACCCGATTCAGACCACGAGCATCGCTTCGCCACCGCTCCGCTGCTTCTCGATCGCCTCCACCCATTGCCCCGCCGGCAGCCGATCCTTCTTCTCGAGCCTCCTCGCACGCTCCCGCAAGGCCCCGCGCTCCACCCGCAACTCCGGCCCCGAGAATGCCAGCAGCGCGACATTGCCCGCCTCCACCGGCGGCAACGCGATCACCCGATCGTCGAACGCCATCCGGACATTCCGCAGGCTGTTCGCATATGACCGCCCGTCCCCGAACACATTGACGACGAGAATCCCCGCCGGTGCAAGCGCCGCTCGACAATCCCGATAGAACGGCACGTCGTCGAGCACCGGCCCGCGCGCCTTCGTGTCATAAAGATCGGCAAGGATCACGCCGAAGCGCCCGCGCGAGGATCGCCGTGATACGTACTCGCCGGCATCGGCGCGAACCACCTGCAGTCGCTCGTCTTCGGGCAGCGCGAAGGCGCTGCGGCAGACGTCGATCACCGCGCGGCTCGCCTCGACGACGGTGATCCGCGTCTTCGGGAGCTTCTTCCAGCAGTGCCGGGCGAGACCGGCGGCGCCGAGCCCCATCTGCAGCATCTCGTCGGGCGCGGCGAGGAACAGCCGCCACGCCATCATGTCATGCGCGTAGTCGAGCTCGAGGTCGAACGGCCGCGCGAGCCGCATCGCGCCCTGGACCCACGGCGAGTCGAAATGCAGGTAGCGAACGCCGGCGGCCTCGGAGAGCACGATCACGGGTTCTTCGAGGCGCCCGCCCAGGCGGCGGGCGGCGCGGTGGGGCGTTCTTCGGCCGGTGCTCAAGGTGTTCTTCTCGTTGTTCGCGGATTCATCGCAGGGTCTCGATCGCTTCGCGCCACAGCGCGAGCTTGCGCTCGCGCGGCATCGACGCGTAAGCGGGGCTGGTGGAGGGCATCACGCGCGTACGGTAGCCGGCATCGCGAAACCGCGGCTCGAAGCGCCCGGCTGCCTTTCCGTTGAAGAGCACGGCGCCCAGATTGGGGGCAACGCGGTGCAGGTGGGCGAAGTCGTTCGCCGCCGCGTCGCGGATCCCGCTGTCGAGACTTCCCTGGCGGCGGCAGGCGCCGTAGACGTCCCAGATCGCGAGGCCCGCCGCGAGCACCGCTTCGTAGCGGCGCTCGAAGGGCCACTCGTGAAGGGGCTCGCCGATCACCTCGCCGACGATCGGCCAGAACAGGTTGCGCGGGTGCGCGTAGTAGTGCCCGGCCGCCAGCGACGCCTCGCCCGGGAAGCTGCCCAGCACGAGCAGCCGCGAGTGCGGCGCGACGACCGGGCCAAGGCCGCGCAACGGCGCGGATTCAGCCACTCGCCTTCGATGCGTCGCCCGCTTCGCCGCCCTTGTCGACCGCTTCGCCGCCCGCGCCGCCCGCTTCACTGCCCTTGTCGACCGCTTCGCCGCCGTTGCGCCCTGCTTTGCTGCGCGGGTCGGGCATAGCTTCCGACGCGGCGGGCGCAGCTTCGTGCGCACCCGGAACCGTCGAGTCGCCGCCCAGCAGCAACGCGTTCATCCGCCGCACGAACCCTGCCGGATCGTCGAGCTGCCCGCCCTCGGCGAGCGTCGCCTGCTCGAAGAGCAGGCGCGACCAGTCGTCGGCGTGCGCCTCGTCGGCACGTACGCGCGCGAGCAGCGGATGCTCCGGATTGATCTCGAGCACGGGCTTTCTCTCCGGCGCCTTCTGGCCGGCCTGCTTGAGCAGCCGCTCGAGGTGCGCACTGATCTCGTGCTCGCCCGACACCAGGCATGCGGCCGAGTCGGTGAGCCGGTTGCTGACGCGCACTTCGCTCACCGCATCGCCGAGCGCCGCCTTCATCCGCTCGACGAGCGGCTTCAGCTCCTCGGCGACCTGCTCCGTCATCTTCTTCTCGGCTTCGTCCTCGAGCTTGCCGAGCTCCAGGCCGCCACGCGCGACCGACGCGAGCGCCTTGCCTTCGAATTCGGTGAGGAACGACAGCAGCCATTCGTCGACGCGGTCGGTGAGCAACAGCACTTCGACGCCCTTCTTGCGAAACACCTCGAGATGCGGGCTGCTGCGCGCCGCGGCCGGCGTTTCCGCGGTGACGTAGAAGATCTTGTCCTGCCCTTCCTTCATCCGTGCGACGTAGTCGGCGAGCGAGATCGTCTGCGCGTCGTCGTTCGAAGCGGTGGAGGCGAAGCGCAGCAGCGCGACGATGCGGTCGCGGTTGGCGAAGTCCTCGCCGACGCCTTCCTTGATCACGGCGCCGAATTCGCGCCAGAACTTCGCGTAGTCGTCGGGCTTGTTGGCGGCGAGATCCTCGAGCAGCGACAGGATGCGCTTGGTCGATCCCTCACGGATCATGCGCACGTCGCGGCTTTCCTGCAGGATCTCGCGGGAGACGTTCAGCGGCAGGTCGTTCGAGTCGATGACGCCGCGCACGAAGCGCAGCCACGCCGGCAGCAGCTGCTCGGCGTCCTCCATGATGAAGACACGCCGCACGTACAGGCGCACGCCGCTGCGGCGATTGCGGTCCCACAGATCGAAGGGCGCGCGCGACGGCAAATACAGCAACTGCGTGTATTCGGTGCGGCCTTCGACGCGCGCGTGGGTCCAGGCGAGCGGATTCTCGTCGCCGTGCGACAGGTGCTTGTAGAAATTGCGGTACTGCTCGTCGTCGATCTCGCTCTTGGACCGCGCCCACAGCGCGCTCGCCTGGTTCACCGTCTCCCATTCGTCGCCGGTGCGCATCTCCTTGGCTTCGGCGTCCCACTCCTCCTTGCGCATGCGAATCGGCAGCGAGATGTGGTCGGAGTACCGGCGCACGATCGACTTCAGCTTCCACGGCGAGAGCAGGTCCTCGAAGCTCGTTTCGTCGAGCTCGGATTCGGCGGCCAGCTCGCCGGCCGGGGCGCTGCGAAGGTGCAGCGTGACGTCGGTGCCGCGACTCGCCTTCTCGACGGTCTCGACCGAGAACTCGCCGGTGCCTTCGGACTCCCAGCGCACCGCCTGGTCGGCGGGCAGCCCGGCGCGTCGCGAAACGACGGTGACGCGGTCGGCGACGATGAACGCCGAGTAGAAGCCCACGCCGAACTGGCCGATGAGCTGCGCGTCGCGCGCCTGGTCGCCGGAGAGATTGCCGAAGAACTCGCGCGTGCCGGAGCGCGCGATCGTGCCGAGGTGCTCGACGGCTTCGTCGCGCGACAGGCCGATGCCGTTGTCGGAGATCGTGAGCGTGCGGGCCTTGCGGTCGACGTCGATGCGGATCTGCAGTTCGCCGTCGCCCTCGAGGAGCTCGGGCCGATTCAGCGCCTCGAAGCGCAGCCGGTCGCAGGCGTCGGAAGCGTTGGAGATCAGCTCGCGCAGGAAGATCTCACGATTGCTGTACAGCGAGTGGATCATGAGGTTCAGCAGCCGGCTGACCTCGGTCTGGAAGCCCAGTGTCTGTTTGGTGTCGTTCATCGTGTCGTTCGGGTTCGGCGGAGTCGGAAACGGATGCAACGAAAGCGGCGACCGCAGCCACGCCCGTGTCAGGCGTTGCGCGCGACGGCCGCGCAATCAGGTCGGGGCGCGGGCGGGCGCTTTCAAGTGCCTCTGCCTCGATCGGCCTCGGGCCTGGGCAGCGACAGCGTCGCCTGCCCGACGCGCGGCTCCAGGTAGCGCCCCTTGCGCGCGCGCGCGCCGCGCCAGTTTTCCAGCGTCGACCCCGACAGCACCCGATCGATCGCCCTGCCGCCGCGCCCGGTGCCCTGCACGCGCACGCCCGGCGCGCCGAAGACGATCGCCTGCTGCATGGGATCGGCCTCGTCGACCTTGAGCATCGTGACGCCGCGCCCGCCGTTGCGCAGCACTTTCACGTCGGCGAGGTCGAAGACCAGCGCGTGGCCGGCGCGCGAAACGCACAGGACGCGGTCCATGCCCGGCTCGAAGAGCGCGGGCCGCAGCGGCGCATCGCCTTCCTCGACCGACACGAAGCTCTTGCCCTGTTTCGTGCGGCCGGCGAGATCGCCCCCCTGGCAGAGCAGGCCGTAGCCGCGCCGCGTGGACAGCAGCACCCCGGCTTCGGCCCGTGCGGCGAACACGTGCTCGATGCGCGCGCCGGGCTCGAGTTCGAAGAAGCTCGTCACCGGAGCGCCGTCGCCGCGCGCCGACGGCAACTGCGAGACCGCCACCGAAAAGACGCGGCCGGTGGTGTCGATCGCGTACAGGTTGTCGGTGCTCATGACCTCGAAGGCGCCGTAGAAAGAATCACCCGTCTTGAAGCCGGCCTGTGCAGGGTCGTAGTCGCGATCGTGGCCCTGGCGCGCGCGCACCCAGCCCTTCTGCGAGACGACCACCGTTACCGGCTCCTCGGGGATGCGCACTTCGAGCGTGGTGCGCTCGGCCGCCTCGATCAGCGTGCGCCGCGCGTCGCCGTACTGCTTCGCGTCGGCCTCGATTTCCTGGATCACCAGCCTGCGCATCCTGGCCGGGCTGTTCAGCAGCGCGTCGAGCTTCTGCCGTTCGTCGCGCAGCGACGCGAGTTCCTTTTCGATGCGGATCGCCTCGAGCCTCGCGAGCTGCCGCAGCCGGATCTCGAGGATGTCCTCGGCCTGTCGATCGGTAAGCCCGAAGGCGTCGATCAGCGCGGGTTTCGCTTCGTCGGACTCGCGAATGATGCGGATCACCTCGTCGATGCGCAGCAGCACGAGCCGGCGGCCTTCGAGGATGTGGATGCGATCGTCGACCTGTGCGAGCCGGTGCCGGCTGCGCCGCGTGACGGTCTCGAGCCGGAACTCGCACCACTCGACGAGGATCGTCGCGAGGCTCTTCTGGCGTGGGCGGCCGTCGCGCCCGATCGTGACGAGGTTCACCGCAACGCCCGTCTCGAGGCTCGTGTGCGCCCGTAGCACGCGCAACAACTCGTCGAAGTCGATCTTCGAGGTCTTCGGCTCGAATACGAGACGCACCGGCGCCTCCTTGCCCGATTCGTCGCGCACGACATCGAGCACGGCCAGCACCGACGCCTTCAACTGCAGTTGCTCGGGAGTGAGCGACTTCTTGCCGGCGCGCACCTTCGGGTTCGTGAGCTCCTCGATCTCCTCGAGGACCTTCTGTGCCGACACGCCCTGCGGCAATTCCGTGACGACGAGTTGCCATTGCCCGCGGGCGAGTTCCTCGATCGCATGCCTGCCGCGCATCTTGATCGAGCCGCGCCCGGTTCCGTAGATCTCCCGGATGTCCTCGGCGGACGAGATGATCTGGCCGCCGCCGGGAAAATCGGGCCCGGGCACGATGCGCGCGAGCGAGGCCGCATCGATCTGCGGGTCCTTCAGCACGGCGATCGCCGCTTCGGCCACCTCGCGCAGGTTGTGCGGAGGGATCTCGGTGGCCATGCCGACCGCGATGCCCGAGGCGCCGTTGAGCAGAAGCATCGGCAGCCGCGCCGGCAGCAGGCGCGGCTCCTTCGTCGAGCCGTCGTAGTTGGGAACGAAGTCGACGGTGCCCAGGTCGATTTCGTCGAGCAGCAGCCGCGCGTACGGCGTCAGACGCGCCTCCGTGTAGCGCATCGCCGCCGGCGAGTCGCCGTCGCGCGAGCCGAAGTTGCCGTGTCCGTCGATCAGCGGATAGCGCAGCGTGAACGACTGCGCCATGCGCACGAGCGCGTCGTAGGCGGCGACGTCGCCGTGCGGATGGAATTTGCCGAGCACGTCGCCGACGACACGGGCCGACTTGACAGGCTTGGCGCCCGGCGCGAGGCCCATCTCGTTCATCGCATGCAGGATGCGGCGCTGCACCGGCTTCTGGCCGTCGCAGACGTCGGGCAAGGCGCGGCCCTTGACGACGGAGACCGCGTACTCGAGGTACGCGCGCTCGGCGTAGCCCGCCAGCGTCAGCGCATCGTCGCCGTCTCCCGCGTCGTCGAGAATCGGAAGTTCGATCTGGTCGTTCATTCGTGCTCAGCGGCGGATGCCGACCCGCCGCGAAACGCGCGCGCATCTCGCGGCGTCTCGCGGCGAGGCGGCACGCCTCAGATGTCCACCTCGGCCTCGTTGCCTCGCTCCTCGAGCCAGGCGCGGCGCGCCGAAGCCTCGCCCTTGCCCATCAGCATCGTGAAGCGCTCCTCGGTGCGCGCGACGTCGAGATCGCCGAGCCGCACCGCCAGCATGCGACGCGTGTCCGGATTCATCGTCGTTTCCCACAGCTGCTCGGCATTCATCTCGCCCAGGCCCTTGAAGCGCGAGATCGACCAGCTGCCTTCGCGCACGCCTTCCTTGCGCAGCTTGTCCTCGACGCGGCGCAGTTCGTCCTCGTCGAGGCAATAGAGCTTGCGCAGCGGACGCCTGCCCTGCGCCGGGACGTCGACGCGAAACAGCGGCGGGCGCGCGACGTACACGTTGCCGCGCTCGATGAGCTTCGGAAAATGGCGGAAGAAGAGCGTGAGCAGCAGAACCTGGATGTGCGCGCCGTCGACGTCGGCGTCGGACAGGATGCAGATGCGTCCGTAGCGCAGGCCGGAGAGATCCGGCTCGTCGCGCATCGAATGCGGATCGACGCCGATCGCCACCGCGATGTCGTGGATTTCGTTGTTGGCGAACAGGCGATCGCGCTCGGTCTCCCAGGTGTTGAGCACCTTGCCGCGCAGCGGCAGGATCGCCTGGAACTCCTTGTCGCGGCCCATCTTCGCCGAGCCGCCGGCCGAGTCGCCCTCGACGAGAAACAGCTCGTTGCGCGCGACGTCGTCGGATTCGCAGTCGGTGAGCTTGCCCGGCAGCACGGCAACGCCCGAACTCTTCTTCTTGCCGACCTTCTGCGCGGCGCGGCTGCGCGCCTGTGCCTGCCGGATCACCAGTTCGGCGAGTCTGCGGCCGTGCTCGACGTGCTCGTTCAGCCACAGTTCGAGCTGCGGCTTCACCAGCGACGAGACGAGCCGCACCGCGTCGCGCGAGTTCAGGCGCTCCTTGATCTGGCCCTGGAACTGCGGATCGAGCACCTTGGTCGAAAGCACCCAGTTCGCGCGCGCGGCGACGTCTTCGGCGAGCAGCTTCACGCCCTTGGGCTGCAGCCCGTGCAGCTCGACGAAGCCCTTCACCGCCGCGAACAGGCCTTCGCGCAGACCCGACTCGTGCGTGCCGCCGGCGGTCGTCGGAATCAGGTTCACGTACGACTCGCGCAGCAACGGGCCTTCTTCGGTCCACGCGACGACCCACTGCGCGCCCTCGCCTTCGGAGAAGCTGTCGTGGCCCGCCGGGACCGACTGGTCGCCCTCGAAGAGCGGGATGATCGGCGGCGAGTCGGCCAGCTGCGCCAGGCTTTCCGACAGATAGCCGCGCAGCCCCTCCTGGTAGCACCAGTCCTGCCGGCGTCCGCTCTTCTCCTCGACGAGCGTGACCTTCACGCCGGGCAGCAGCACCGCCTTGGAGCGCAGCAGATGAACGAGTTCGCCGTGCGGGATCGTCGTCGAATCGAAGTACTTCGGATCGGGCCACATTCGCACCGCCGTGCCGCTGCGCCGATCGCCGCGTCCGGCAGCCTTCGCGTGCAGCCGCTCGGCAACCTCGCCGCCCTCGAAGGCGATCCGATGCACCTTGCCGTCGCGCCAGACGGTGACCTCGAAACGCTTCGACAGTGCGTTCGACACGGATACACCGACCCCGTGCAACCCGCCGGAGAAGCTGTACGCGCCGCCGTGGGCCTTGTCGAACTTGCCGCCGGCGTGCAGGCGCGTGAAGACGATCTCGACGACCGGCACGCCCTCTTCCGGATGCCTGCCCACCGGAATGCCGCGTCCGTCGTCGTCGACCTCGACGCTGCCGTCGGCGTGCATCGTCACGACGATCTCGCTGCAGAAACCGGCAAGCGCCTCGTCGGCGGCGTTGTCGAGCGCCTCCTGGACGATGTGCAGCGGATTCTCGGTGCGCGTGTACATGCCGGGGCGCTGGCGCACCGGCTCGAGGCCTTTCAGGACGCGGATCGACGCTTCGCTGTATTCGTTGCGGCGTGCTGCCATGCTGCGATGGGTTGAGGGGAGACGGATGCCGCCGCGTCAGCGACCCACCGGAAGGCCGCAGGCCTGCAGCAGGGACGCGAAGCTCGCGACCAGGTTCGGGTCCCGGTAGGCGAAGAACGACCATGCAAGAAGGAAGCCGAGCAATGCCACGCCCGCGAAGGCGAGCGCAATGCGCGCAAGACGCAGCGTGCGATGATCGTGCATTGCATCATTCTACTGGGTGCCCGAGGGCGCCCGCGCCCGCAACCGATGTCCGCCGACCGCTCCGCCTCCACTCACGCTCTCCCCGCCGAACGATCCAGCAGCCCCGATACGCTGGTCGTGCACGGCGACCGTGACCCCGAAGTCTTCGAGCCCGCGCTCGCCCCGCCGATGCACATGTCGGTCACGTGGTCGGCGCGCGATGCGGACGAATTCGCCGAAATGGCCACCGGGGTTCGGCCGCAGCGCTTCTACACGCGCTACGGAAACCCGACGCACGAACGCGTCGCGCGGCTGCTCGCACGGCTCGAGGGCGGCGAACAGGCACTGATGACGGCAAGCGGCATGGGCGCTGTCTCCTCCGTGCTGCTCGGGCTGCTCGGCGCCGGCGATCGGGTGGTCGCGCAGACGAGCCATTACATGGGCAGCACGCAGTGGTTCACCGAGCTGCTGCCGCGTTTCGGCGTGCAGGTCGAACGCGTCGACCAGGCCGACACCGAAGCGTTCGTCGCCGCGCTGCGCCGCGGCGCGAAGCTCGCGATGCTGGAGACGCCGTCGAACCCGACGATGGCGATCACCGACCTGCGCGCGATCGCCGAAGCCGCGCGCGCCTGCGGCGCGATCACCGTCGCCGACAATACCTTCGCCACGCCGCTGAACCAGAAGCCGCTTGCACTGGGCGTCGACGTCGTCGTGCACAGCGCCACGAAGTATCTCGGCGGCCACCACGATCTCATCGCCGGCGTCGTCGTCGCGCGCGACGAAATCCTCGAGCGAATCTGGCGCGGCACCATCGCGCTCGGGGCCACGCTGGGCACCTTCGACGCGTGGCTGTTGCTGCGCGGACTGCGCACGCTCGCGCTGCGCGTGGAGCGCGCCAACGACAACGCGATGCGAGTCGCGCGCTTTCTCGACGCGCATCCGCGCGTGGAAGCCGTGCATTACCCGGGGCTCGAAAGCCACCCGCAGCACGCGCTCGCGCGTTCGCAGATGCGCGGCTTCGGCGGCGTGCTGTCGGTGCGGATCGCCGGCGACTACGCGCACACCGCGCGCTTCGTCTCGCGCCTTCGCCGCTTCAGGCATGCCGTGAGCCTCGGCGGCGTCGAGTCGCTTGCCGTCCATGCCGCGGCCATGGTGGCCGGAACGCTGAACCACGCGCAGATGCGCGCCGCCGGGATCGCGCCGAATCTCGTGCGGCTGGCATGCGGGATCGAGGCCGGCGACGACCTGCTTGCCGACCTGGATCAGGCGCTCAGATAGCGACCTGCGCCCCCAGCTCCACCACGCGATCCGGCGGCAGGCCGAAGTAGTTCGCGACGCTGGTGCTGTTGCGCAGCAGCCAGCCGAACACCGAGCGGCGCCAGCCGAACAGGCCGCGCCGGCTCACCGAAACCAGCGTGGGCTTGCTGGTGAAGAACGACGTTTCGTGCAGCGTGCAGACCACGCCCTTGCGCGCGATCTGGCGAAGCACGCCGTCGATGCGCGGGCTTTCGCGAAAGCCGAAGTGCGCGATCACGCGGACGATGCCGTCGGAGCCGCGCATCACCTCGACCCGCTCGTCGTCGAGCACGCGGGGCGCCTCGTCGAACGCCACCGTCAGGAAGATCGTCTGCTCGTGCATCACCTTGTTGTGCTTCAGGTTGTGCAGGAACGAGCTCGGCCAGCCTTGCGGCGTCGACGAGAAGAAGAGCGCCGATCCCGGTACGCGCGGAATCTGCGACAGATCGATCTGCTGGCCGTCGGGGCTGGCCATCGGGCGCATGTCCTTGCGCAGCCGGAGAATCTCGATGCCGCGCCGCCAGGTGGTCAGCACCGTGAACATGATCGCCGCCAGCAGCAGCGGGAACCATCCGCCCGACGGAATCTTCGCGGCGTTGGCCGCGAAGAAGCTCGCTTCGAGCGCGGCGAAGACGGCGAACAGTGGCCACAACGCGCGCACGCGGCGCTCGGCGAACGCCGGCAGCGCGATCAGCATCATCACGCTGGTGAGCATCAGGTCGCCGGCGACCGCGATCCCGTAGGCCGATGCGAGCGCATCGGAGCTGCGAAAGCCGATGACGAGTGCCAGGACGAGAGCGAGCAGCAGCCAGTTCACCAGCGGGATGTAGACCTGTCCCTGCGCGGCATCCGAGGTGTGCAGCACGCGCAGCCGCGGCAGGAAGTTCAGCCGCGACGCCTGCTGCGACGCCGAGAACGCGCCGGCGATCGTGGCCTGCGAGGCGATGACCGTGGCGGCGGTGGCGAGAACCACCGCAGGCAGCAGCAGGCTTTCCGGGGCGAGCAGGTAGAACGGATTGCGGATCGCCTGCGGATCGAGCAGCACGAGCGCGCCCTGCCCGAAATAGTTCAACATCAGTGCGGGCAACACGAGCACGAACCAGCCGACGCGGATCGGGCGTGGTCCGAAGTGCCCCATGTCGGCGTAGAGCGCCTCGGCGCCGGTCATGCACAGGAACACCGCCCCCGCCGCAACGAAGGCGAGCGCTGGCTGCTCGAAGACCAGCGTCCACGCGAAGCGCGGGTCGAGCGCGAGCAGCACCTGCGGATTGCGCAGGATGCTGTACACGCCCGCAGCGCCGATCGCGAAGAACCACAGTGCCATGATCGGCCCGAAGCGCGCGCCCACGTGCCCGGTGCCGCGACGCTGGATCGCGAACAGCGCGACGAGGATCGCGACGGCGATCGGCAGCACGACCACGTCGAGTTCGGGCTCGACGACGGCCAGTCCCTCGACGGCCGACAGCACCGAGATCGCCGGCGTGATCACGGCATCGCCGTAGAAGAGCGACACGGCAAAGGCGCCGAGGATCGTGACCAGCCACGAAAGACGTGGCCGCCCGCGCAAGGCTTGCACGCAATGCGACAGCAACGCGAGCACGCCGCCTTCCCCGCGGTTGTCGAAGCGCAGCATGATCGTCACGTACTTCAGCGACACGATGATCATCACCGACCAGAAGATCATCGACAGCAGCGCGAAGACGTTGGCCGGCGTCAGTGCAAGCCCGCGATCGGGGTCGAAGGCGACCTTGAAGGCATACAGCGGGCTCGTGCCGATGTCGCCGAATACGATGCCGAGCGCCCCGACGACGGCAGGAGGCAGACGCGTTCGAGAGGCGGCCGGGCGCATGGAGCGCGAAGTGTATCAGCGGGTCCGCGCCCGATGCTCGGACGCCACCTGCGGCGGTTCAGGCGTGATAGCCGATGTCGCTGCGCACCTTGCCGCGGAACACCCAGTACGACCAGGCGACGTACAGCAGCAGCACCGGCAGCAGGAGCAGCGTTCCCACCATCAGGAAGGCGAGCGCCTTGGGCGAAGCGGCTGCGTCCCACAACGTGATCGACGGCGGTGCGATGTACGGCCACAGGCTGATCACCAGACCGGTGAACGCGAGGAAGAACAGCGCGAACGAGCACAGGAACGGCAACAGCTCGTTGCCTCGGCGCAGCGCCCGCAGCAGCAGCAGCGCCACCGCGATCGTCAGCAGCGGAACCGGCGAGAAGTACAGCAGATGCGGCCAGCTGAACCAGCGCTCGGCGATCCGCGGCTCGGTGATCGGCGTCCAGATGCTGATCAGCGCGATGAAGGCGAGCACGCCCCACAAGGTGCGACGCGCAACCGTGCGCGACCACTGCTGCAGGTCCGCCTCGGTCTTCAGCACGAGCCAGCAGGCCCCCTGCAGCAGGTAGGCGAAAACGAGACCGAGGCCGACGAGCAACGGGAAAGGTGAGACCCAGTCCCAGCTGGTGCCGACGAAGTGCCGGCCTTCGACCTCGAAGCCCTGGATGAAATTGCCGAGGATGACGCCCTGCGCATAGGTGGCCGCGAACGAGCCGACGACGAAGCCGGTGTCCCAGAACCACTGCCGCGCGCCGTGCACTTCGCGAAACTCGAAGGCGACCCCCCGAAAGACGAGGCCGAGCAGCATCACCAGGATCGGGAAGTACATCGCCGGAATAACGATCGCGAAGGCGAGCGGAAAGACGGCGAGCATCGCGCCGCCGCCGAGCACCAGCCACGTCTCGTTGAAGTCCCACACCGGGGCGATCGAGCCGATCATCCGCTCGCGGTCGTCCGCGTCGCGACGAAACGGAAACAGCATGGCGACGCCGAGATCGAAGCCGTCGAGCAGCACGTACATGAATACCGACAGCGCGAGGATCGCCGCCCACAGCGGCACGAGGTCAAGCGCCATGACCTGCCTCCGGTTGCGCACCGCCTGCGGCGCCTGCCGGGCGAGCGGCATCTCGGCGCGGCGCGTCGGTGACTGCCGACAGCGGACGCGCCGAGCGCTTGCGCGTCTCGCCGGCGTCTTCGGCCTCCGTCTCCGAGGCACGTTCGGGGCCGATCAGCACCATCCGCCGCAGCAGCACGAAGCCGCCGCCGAACATCACCAGGTATCCGACGATGTACGCAGCGAACGACAGCGCGACGTCGGCCGCCACCAGTGACGGCGTGACGCCGTCGGCGGTACGCATCAGGCCGTAGACGACCCACGGCTGCCGCCCGACCTCGGTGACCGTCCATCCGGCAAGCACCGCGAGGAAGCCCGTAGGCATCCCGAGACGTGCGAAGCGCAGGAACGCGCGCGATTCGTAGAGCCGCCCGCGCCGATACGCGACCCAGCCCGAGATAACGATCGCCAGCATCAGCACTCCGAGCCCGACCATGATGCGGAACGCGAAATACGGAATCGCCACCGGCGGGCGATCCTCGCGCGGGAAGGATCGCAGGCCGCGAACCTCGGTGGAGAAGCCGTGCGTCAGATACAGGCTTCCCACGGCCGGAATCGCCAGCTCGTAGCGGTTGCGCTCGGCATTTTCGTCGGGCAGCGCGAACAGCGACAGCGGGACATGCGTGGTGGTCTCCCACAGGCCTTCCATCGCGGCAAGCTTGGCCGGCTGGTGGTGAAGCGTGTTCAGCCCGTGCAGATCGCCGACGACGATCTGGAACGGCACCATCACCGTGAGAAAGACGAGCGACATGCGCACCATGATCCGCGACTCGTCGGCGTGCCGGCGCTGCAGCAGGTAGTGCGCGCCGACCCCGAGGACGACGAGCGCGGTGGTGACGACGAAGGCCGTGACGGTGTGCACCAGCCGGTACGGAAACGACGGATTGAAGATCAGCTGCACGAGATCTGCCGGCACGAAGCGGCCGTCGACCACGTCGTGGCCGACGGGCGTCTGCATCCAGCTGTTCGATGCGAGGATCCAGAAGGAAGACAGCAGCGTACCGAATGCGACGAGATAGGCAGACAGCACGTGCGCCCACTGCGGAACGAGCTTGCGCCCGAACAGCAGCACGCCGAGAAAAGCCGCCTCGAGGAAGAAGGCGGTGATGACCTCGTAGCCGAGCAGCGGGCCGATCACGCTGCCCGTGGCATCGATGAAGCGACTCCAGTTGGTGCCGAACTGGAAAGGCATGACGACGCCGGAGACGACGCCCATGCCGAAGGAAACGGCGAAGATCTTGATCCAGAAAGCGGACAACCGGCGGTAGACGTCGTCCTTGCGGATCCACCACAGCGTCTCGAGAGTGGCGATGTAGCAGGACAGTCCGACGGTGAATGCCGGCAGCAGGATGTGGAAAGCGACTACCCAGGCGAACTGCAGGCGAGACAGCAGCAGCGCGTCCAAGGCGTCCTCCCGGCACGTGACAGGGGCAGTCGAGCGACCCCGACGACTGCGATCATGACAGGTTTCCGGCGCGCCGCTATCCCCTGCGGGTTGCCGGGTCGTTGCCGCGCGGCTACGCTCGCCCGAAACACCGGGGAGCGTCGCGAGAACGCTCCAGCCGAAAACGGCGAGTCGGAGGAGACATGCAACTGCCCCTCATCGTCGACGCCGGTCGACGCGAGCCGCTGCACGGGCCCACAACGCCGAAGCCGATCTACTTCGGTCGATGAAGTGCACAGAGCTTGTTGCCATCCGGATCGCGCACATAGGCCAGATGGATGGCGCCGTGTCTGCCCTCACGCAGGCCTGGCGGTCCTTCGACAGAAGTACCCCCATTCGCAACGGCTACGTCATGGAACTGCTGGACCTGCTCCGGTGAAATGCACTTGAACCCGATCGTGCCGCCATTGGCGAACGTTGCCGGCTCACCGTCGATCGGTTCACTGACGCAGAACGTTCCGCCGTCGTGCCTGTAGAACAGGCGCGTTTGTCCCGTGTCGTTCTGATTTCGCACCGATTCCCCCACGCCGAGCAAGCCGAGCACAGCGTCGTAGAAGCGCTTCGAGCGCTCGATGTCGTTCGTCCCGATCATCACGTGGCTGAACATGTATGTACCTTTAGCTCGTTGATCGTGTTCGATCACGGTTGGTAGGCGGCAACGCGCTCACAGCGCGGCAATGAAGTCTTCGACAGATACGCCAGACTGCCTGACGGTCGAACCATGTCCGCCTCCCGCAGCGGGCGTCAGCACTGCAGTCAGTTCCATGGCATCTCCTCGACGCCGGACTCGATTGTCGCTCACCCGGATCTTCGTGCCGCTGACGTCGAGGTTCACAACGGACCGTCATCGAATGTCAGACAGCGTCCGTGGATCACGGCCGCTCGAGCGCGTCCCAGACTCGTGCGATGAACGTGAGAACCAGGGCAGTGCGCAGATTCAGCGAACCGGCCTGGTCGCCCGAATGAATGCGCTGAAGAACCTGCCGTCGACTTCTTCCGCGATCCGCGAGACGTCGAGTCCGCTGGCGGCGAGGAACTCGCGCGCATCGTCCGCCCGGTAGACGCGGGTCGCCTCGATTTCGATGTCGGTGAATCCCGCGGCCGAGAGCTTCGATCGATAATCGCCTTCGTCGAGGGCGCCAGCGATGCAGCCGACCCAGGCAAGCATGCTCTGGCGCACTTCGGGGTGTATCTCGCCGCGCGTGACGACATCGGAGACGGCGAAGCGTCCGCCGGGCTTCAGTACGCGGAACGCTTCGCGCAGCACCTGGTCCTTGTCGACCGACAGGTTGATCACGCAGTTGGAGATGATCACGTCGACGGCGGCGTCGGGCAGCGGGATGTGCTCGATCTCGCCCTTCAGGAACTCGACGTTCGTCGCCTGCGCCTGCCTCTTGTTCTCGTTGGCGAGCGCGAGCATCTCGTCGGTCATGTCGAGACCATAGGCCCGGCCCGTGGGGCCGACGCGGCGCGCCGACAGCAGGACGTCGATGCCGCCTCCCGAACCGAGATCGAGCACGACCTCCCCGGGTCGCAACTCGGCCAGCGCGGTCGGATTGCCGCAGCCGAGGGACGCGAGCACGGCTGCTTCCGGCAGGCTGTCGGTCTGGACCGCGTCGTAGAGATCGCGGGTGATCGGGTCGGCGCCGGACAGCGCGGTGCCCGAGCAGCACGACGAGGCCTGGACGGCGGGAGCCGGCGCGCTGCCGCCGCAACACGACGTCGAAGCATCCTGCCCGCGAACGCTTCGGGCCACCTCACCGTATTTCTGCTTCACGAGGTGCTCGAGCTCGACGTCACCCATGACAGTTCTCCTGGTTCGTGGTTGCGGCTGTCGCTTGCGGCCGTTGCTTGTCGGGATCACATCATTTCGAGTATACTGGAAGCATGGAAGAATTCCAGGTAGTTCGTGCGCTGGCAGCGCTGGGGCAACCGCATCGACTGAAGGTATTTCGCGCGCTCGTCGTCGCCGGCGACGCCGGGCTGACGCCGGGGACGATCAGCGAGGCGCTCGCGCTCCCGGCGGCCACGCTGTCGTTCCACCTGAAGGAACTCGCCGTCGCGGGCCTCGTCACGCAGGAGCGCGCAAGCCGCCACGTGATCTATCGTGCGGACTACGCGTTCATGAATGCACTGCTGGCGTACCTGACCGACCACTGTTGCGAGGGGGCTTCCGGCATCGACACGCCGACCGCCTGCTGCGACACCCGAGCGAACGCGTGACGATCTGCATCCGCGTTCGGTGCACGCACGACGCCACGCAAGGCACTTGCCGGGGCGATGCATCGAAGGCCGCGCTCATGCCGATCGCGCGAAGCTGAACGACCACTGCGGATCTGGAAACCATGGGAATCTTCGAGCGTTACCTCAGCGTCTGGGTGGCACTGGGCATCGCCGCGGGCGTCGGCCTCGGCCTGGCCGCGCCGGGCCTGTTCGAGGCGGTGGCGCACCTGGAATGGGCGCACGTCAACCTCGTGGTCGCGGTGTTCATCTGGGTGATGATCTTCCCGATGATGGTCCAGATCGACTTCGCCGCGGTGAAGGACGTCGGCAAGCGCCCGAGGGGCCTGATCCTCACGCTGGTCGTCAACTGGCTGGTCAAGCCGTTCACGATGGCCGCCCTGGCGGTGCTCTTCTTCGAGCACCTGTTCGCGCCCTGGGTCGACCCGGCATCGGCCTCCGAGTACATCGCCGGAATGATCCTGCTCGGCGTGGCGCCGTGCACGGCGATGGTGTTCGTCTGGAGCCAGATGACCCGGGGCGACCCGAACTACACACTCGTCCAGGTGTCGGTCAACGACCTCGTGATGGTGTTCGCGTTCGCGCCGATCGCCGCGTTCCTGCTGGGCGTCACCGACGTGCACGTGCCATGGGAGACGCTGCTGCTGAGCGTGGTCCTGTACGTCGTGCTGCCGCTGGTCGCCGGCGTGCTGGCGCGTCGCGCGCTGCTGCAGAGCGGCCCCGAGCGGCTCGCCCAAGGCATCCGGGCGCTGAAGCCCTGGTCGATGGTCGGCCTGGTCGCCACCGTCGTGCTGCTGTTCGGCTTCCAGGCCGGTACGCTGATCGCGCAGCCGCTGGTGATCGTGATGATCGCCGTGCCGCTCGTCCTGCAGTCCTACGGCATCTTCTTCGTCACCGCGATCGGTGCCCGCTGGCTCCGGTTGCCGCACTCGATCGCCGCGCCCGCGTGCCTGATCGGAACGTCGAACTTCTTCGAGCTTGCCGTCGCAGTAGCGATCTCGCTGTTCGGCCTCGGTTCGGGCGCCGCGCTCGCCACCGTCGTCGGCGTTCTCGTCGAAGTGCCGGTGATGCTGTCGCTCGTGGCGATCGCGAATCGCAGCCGGCACTGGTTCCCGGCCGGGGATGCGCGCGAGGCCGATGGCGCGCCGCAGGTGGAGGAAGTGGCACCGAGCGCGCGTCCGGCGCGGTGAAGCAATCGCACGGGTGCCGGCGCCGCCCGGCTGTCGTGCCGAGCGCAGCACACCGACCGGCGCCGTTGCTACCTTGCGCATCATCTGTGCGCCATGTCGCCGAAACGCTGCAAAAGGCTGCATTTCCGGTCGGGCAACCGACTCCTGGGCACAAAAGGCCGCATTTCGGAGCGTTGCTGGCGCCCGTCGAGTTCCTGGCGGAGAGAGGGGGATTCGAACCCCCGAGGGGCTTTGGACCCCTACACGCTTTCCAGGCGTGCGACTTCGACCGCTCATCCATCTCTCCGGGGGGCGCAGTATACCCCGCAGCCCCCCGGAACCGGCGTCTACGTCGCCTCTTTCAGCTGCTCGAGAATCCCCGGATTCTCGAGCGTGGAGACGTCCTGCGTGATCGTTTCGCCGCGTGCGAGCGAGCGCAGTAGCCGGCGCATGATCTTGCCCGAACGCGTCTTCGGCAGGTTCTCGCCGAAACGGATCTCCTTCGGCTTGGCGATCGGCCCGATCTCCTTGCCGACCCAGTCGCGCAGCTCCTTCGCGACCTTCGCCGCCTCGGCGCCCGTCGGGCGGGCCTGCTTGAGCACGACGAAAGCCGAGATCGCCTCTCCGGTGAGCTCGTCGGGCCGGCCGACGACCGCCGCCTCCGCGACCATGGGATGCGCGACCAGCGCCGATTCGACCTCCATGGTGCCGAGTCGGTGGCCCGAGACGTTGAGCACGTCGTCGATGCGGCCCATCACGCGGAAATAGCCGTCTTCGTCGATCGTCGCGCCGTCGCCGGCGACGTAGTAGCGCCCGCCGTGGATTTCCGGCGGGAAATACGTTTTCTTGAAGCGCTCGGGGTCGCCCCAGATCGTGCGGATCATCGACGGCCACGGCTTGGTGATCGCGAGGAAACCGCCCTTGCCCGGCGGCACGTTCTCTCCGGCTTCGTCGATGACTGCCGCCGAGATTCCGGGCAGCGGCATCGTGCACGAGCCCGGTTTCAGCGCGTGCACGCCCGGCAGCGGCGAGATCATCGTGGCGCCCGTCTCGGTCTGCCACCAGGTGTCGACGATCGGGCAACGACCACGCCCGACGTTCTCGTAGTACCACATCCACGCCTCCGGGTTGATCGGCTCGCCGACCGACCCGAGCAGGCGAAGCGAAGACAGGTCGTACTTCTTCGGATGATGATCCGGAGACGTCTGTCCGGCTCGCACCAGCGCGCGAATGGCCGTGGGTGCCGTGTAGAAGACGCTGACCTTGTGGCGGTCGATCATCTCCCAGAAGCGGCCGGGATCCGGAAACGTGGGAATGCCCTCGAAGATGACCTGCGTGGCGCCGCAGGCCGTGGGGCCGTAGACGATATAAGTGTGCCCGGTGACCCAGCCGATGTCGGCGGTGCACCAGTAGACATCGTCGGGCTTGATGTCGAAGACCCACTTGACGGTGAGCGCCGCGCCGAGCAGGAACCCGGCGGAAGAATGCTGCACGCCTTTCGGCTTGCCGGTGGAGCCGGAGGTGTAGAGCACGAAGAGCGGGTGATCGGCTTCGACCCACTCGGGCGGACAGTCGTCGGACTGGCCTTCGATCGCCTCGCCCCACGTGAGGTCGCGACCGGGCTTCATCGCCGCGCCCTCGCCGGTGCGCTGGTAGACGATGACCTTGCGCACGGCGTCGCAGCCGCCCATCGCGAAGGCCTCGTCGACGGCCGCCTTCAAAGGCACTTTCCGACCGCCGCGAACCTGCTCGTCGGCGGTGATGACCAGCGTCGCGCCGACGTCGACGATGCGCTCCTGCAGGCTCTTGGCCGAGAAGCCGCCGAAGACGACCGAATGGATGACGCCCAGCCGTGCGCAGGCCTGCATCGCCACGGCGCCTTCGATGGACATCGGCAGGTAGATGATCGCGCGGTCACCCTTGCGATAGCCGAGCGACTTCAACGCATTGGCCATCCGGCAGACGCGCTGGTGCAGTTCCTTGTAGGTGACCTTGGTGACCTTGCCGTCGTCGGCCTCGAAGAGGATCGCCGTCTTGTTCTCGACCGGCGTGCCGAGATGCCGATCGAGGCAGTTGTAGGAAACGTTGAGCTTGCCGTCGGCAAACCAGCGGTAGAACGGCACCTTCGATTCGTCGAGCGCCTGCGTGAAGGGCTCGTGCCAGCGCAGGTGCTCCCGGGCGAGCCGGGCCCAGAAGCCGGCGTGATCGCGCGCCGCCTCGGCGCACAGCGCCTCGTACTGCTCCATTCCCGAGATCGTGGCCTGCCGCACGAAAGACTCCGGCGGCGGAAACAGGCGCTGCTCCTGCAGTATCGAATCGAGCTGTGCCGACATGGGGCGCTTCCTCCTCTTTTCGTGTCCCGTCATGATAATGCCACTGTCACGAGGTTATTCCGCGGGGCTGGTGCGCGGGCGCATACCCACGATCCGCTAGAATTCCGGGCGCGTGCGGTTGCGCGCACACATCGAGTTCTCAGCGAGGTTCTCTTCCGATGCGCGTGATCCGCCAGGACGATCTGATCGAATCGATCGCCGCCGCGCTGCAGTTCATCAGCTACTACCATCCGCGCGACTTCATCGAGCATCTCGCGCGCGCCTGGAACACCGAACAGAGTCCCGCGGCGCGCGACGCGATCGAGCAGATCCTGACCAACTCGCGAATGTGCGCCGAAGGCCACCGGCCGATCTGCCAGGACACCGGCATCGTCAACGTGTTCCTGAGGATCGGCATGGACGCGCGCTTCGAGGGCTTCGCCGGGTCGATCGCCGACGCGGTGAACGAAGGTGTGCGTCGCGGTTATCTCGATCCGTCGAACACGCTGCGCGCGTCGGTCGTCGCCGATCCGCAGTTCGAGCGCCGGAACACGCGCGACAACACGCCGGCGGTGATCCACTTCGACGTCGTTCCAGGCGACACGGTCGAAGTCACCGTCGCCGCCAAGGGCGGCGGCTCCGAGAACAAGTCGAAGTTCGTCATGCTCAACCCGTCGGATTCCATCGTCGACTGGGTGCTGAAGACGGTGCCGACGATGGGCGCCGGCTGGTGCCCGCCGGGCATGCTCGGCATCGGCATCGGCGGCACCGCCGAGAAGGCGATGCTGATGGCGAAGGAATCGCTGATGGAGCCGATCGACATGTTCGAGCTGCTCGCGCGCGGACCGTCGAACCGGCTCGAGGAAATGCGCATCGAGCTCTACGAGAAGGTCAACGCGCTCGGCATCGGCGCGCAGGGACTGGGCGGGCTCACTACCGTGCTCGACGTCAAGATCCGCACCTTCGCCACGCACGCGGCCTCCAAGCCGGTGGCCATGATTCCGAACTGCGCTGCCACGCGCCACGCGCACTTCGTGCTCGACGGCACCGGCCCGGCGTACTGCGAGCCGCCGCCGCTGTCGACCTGGCCGGAAGTGAACTGGACGCCGAAGGTCGCGAAATCGCGGCGGGTGAACCTCGATGCCCTCACGCGCGAGGAAGTCGCCTCGTGGAAACCCGGCCAGACGCTGCTGTTGTCCGGACGGATGCTCACCGGTCGCGACGCTGCGCATCAGCGCATCAGCGAGATGCTCGAGCGCGGCGAAAAGCCGCCCGTCGATTTCATGAATCGGGCCATTTATTACGTCGGACCGGTCGATCCGGTGCGTGACGAAGTGGTCGGACCGGCGGGGCCGACTACCTCCACCCGGATGGACAAGTTCACCGAGACGATGCTCGCCCGAACCGGACTGCTCGTCATGGTCGGCAAGGCCGAACGCGGGCCGGTGGCCATCGACGCCATTCGCCGCCACAAGGCGGCCTACCTGATGGCGGTGGGAGGCGCGGCCTATCTCGTCTCGAAGTCGATCCGCAAGGCGCGCGTGCTCGCGTTCGAGGACCTCGGCATGGAAGCGATCTACGAATTCGAGGTCCAGGACATGCCGGTGACGGTGGCCGTCGACGCCAGCGGCGCCTCGGTGCACGAGACCGGGCCTCGCGAATGGCAGGAACGGATCGCCCGGATTCCGGTCCGCACCGACTGACCTCCGACGCCGCGCACACGTCCGGCCTCGCCGCGCGTCGCGCGCACCCGCCATGGCCTACCTGCTCATCGACATCGGCAACACCTTTCTGAAGTGGGGAACCTATTCGCGCGCAACGCCCGGTGCCCGCGCACTGGCGCACGAGCGGGCAATCGCCTCCGGCCGCGTGCTGCTCGAGGAAATCTCGATGGTCACGAAGGAGTGGCGCCGCCAGCCGCTGCCCGACGCGGTCGTGATCTCCAACGTCGCCGGCACCGCGGTCGTGAATCCGGTGCTGCGCGCGCTCGAAGTCTGGCCCGACGCGCCCGAAGCCCACTGGATCGTTTCGCGCGCCGAGCAGTGCGGCGTGAAGAACGGCTACCTCAACCCCGCGGCCCTCGGCTGCGATCGTTGGGCGGCAATGATCGGAGCGCACGCGCTCCTCGGCGAGCGCGCGGCGCTGGTCGTCGTCTGCGGCACGGCGACGACGATGGACCTGCTCACGGCCGACGGACACTTCCTCGGCGGCGGAATCATGCCCGGGCTGGGGCTGATGGTGCGGGCGCTGCACCAGAACACGGCCACGCTGCCCGATGCGCAGGGCGACTACGTCGACTACCCGCGCCAGACGGTGGACGCGATCGCTTCGGGCTGCATGCACGCGCAGGCCGGCGCCGTCGAGCGGCTGTTCTTCCTGCACAAGCGCCACCACCCCGATCTGCGCTGCATCCTCTCCGGGGGTGCGGCGCGCACGCTCGGGCCACGGCTGACCATCGACTTCCTCTACCACGAGCACCTCGTGCTCGAGGGCCTGTACCAGATCGCCGGGTCGTTGACGCAACCCGACAAGCGCGGCTGACGCTAACGCCCTTCCGCGGCCAGCGCCTCGATGCCCGCCCGGGCGATGCGCACGTCGTCGCTCGACTTCACGCCCGAGACCCCCACCGCACCGACGCACTGCCCGTCGACGACGATCGGCACGCCGCCTTCGAGCATGCCCTCGAGCGGCGCCGACAGGAACGCGAAGCGCCCGGTGTTGATGATCTCCTCGTAGAGGCGCGATTCGCGCCTGCCGAGGGCGGCGGTGCGCGCCTTCTGCTGGCAGATGTACGCGGAGATCGGGGCAGCGCCGTCCAGGCGCTGCAGCCACAGCAGGTGTCCGCCGTCGTCGACGACGGCGATCGACACCGCCCAGCCGTTTCGCTGCGCTTCGCGTTGCGCCGCCTCGCCGATCGCGCTCGCGTCGGCAGCTTCGAGCATGGGTCTGGTCTTCACGGCAGCTCCCTCAAGCCGCCGCGCCCAGCGCCTGGCGCAGCTGCTCGAGCGCGCCCGGATCCTCGATCGTGGTCAGGTCGCCCGGGTCACGGCGCTCGCACAACGCCTGGATCGAGCGACGCAGCACCTTGCCCGAGCGGGTCTTCGGCAGCATGGTGACGAAATGCACGCGGTTCGGGCGGCCGATGGCGCCGAGCCGCTTGTCGACGGTAGCCATCAACTCGCCTTCGAGCGCAAGTCGCGCGTTCGCATCGGCCGCCTTCGACGGATCCTTCAGCACGACGAAGGCGGTGGCGACCTGCCCTTTGAGGGAATCGGCGACGCCGACCACCGCGCATTCGGCAACCGCCGGATGGCTCGACAGTGTCTCCTCGATCTCGCGCGTGCCGAGACGGTGACCGGCGACGTTGATGACGTCATCGGTGCGCCCGAGAATGAAGTAGTAGCCGTCGTCGTCGCGTATGCCCCAATCGAAGGTCGAATAGGCCAGACGACCCGGAACCGTCGAGAAATAGGTCTGCACGAAGCGATCGTCGTTGCGCCAGACCGTCTGCATGCAGCCGGGCGGCAGCGGCGGGATCATCGCGACCACGCCTTTCTCGTTGTTGCCGACCTCCTCGCCGGTGCGCTCGTCGAGCAGGCGCAGGTCGTAGCCGTACATCGCCATGCCGGGCGAGCCGAAGCGCGGCTCGGTCTTCTCGATGCCGTGCGCAACGGTGAGGATCGGCCAGCCCGTCTCCGTCTGCCAGTAGTTGTCGATCACCGGCTTGCCGATCGCCTCGGCGATCCAGCGCGCCGTGGGCTCGTCGAGCGGCTCGCCCGCGAGAAAGAGCGCGCGCAACGACGACAGGTCGTATTTCGCCAGCCACGACGGATCCTGCTTCTTCAGCACGCGGATCGCCGTCGGCGCGGAGAACATGACGCTGACGCGGTGCTTCTCGACCAGCCGCCACAGGATTCCCGGGTCGGGGCGCAGCGGCGTTCCCTCGTAGAGGATCGTCGCCATACCGGCGATGAGGGGGCCGTAGACGATGTACGAATGCCCGACCACCCAGCCGATGTCGCTGGTGGAGAAATAGGTCTCGCCGGCGTTGCCGCAGAAGATGTACTTCATCGAGGCCGCCAGCGCGACCGCATGGCCACCGACATCGCGCTGCACGCCCTTGGGCGTGCCGGTGGTGCCGGAGGTGTACAGCGTGTAGCTGACCTCGTTGGACTCGAGCCACTCGATCGGGACGTCCTCGTCGAGATGACGCTCGCGCAGCGTCGCATAGTCTTCGTCGCGTCCCGCGACGCGCTCCCACGGCGCGAGTCCGCGGTCGACGATCAGCACCTTGTCGGGGGCGCGACTGGCCAGCTGCAGCGCAGCATCGAGCAGCGGCTTGTACTCGATCACCTTGCCCGCCCGCGAGCCGGCGTCGGCGCTGACGACGAGCGCCGGTTCGGCGTCGTCGATCCGGCTCGCCAGGCTGTGCGAAGCGAAACCGCCGAACACCACCGAGTGGATCGCGCCGATGCGGGCGCAGGCAAGCATCGCGAACACAGCTTCCGGGATCATCGGCATGTAGACGATCACTCGGTCGCCGCGGCCCACGCCCAGCGAACGCATCACCGCCGCCATGCGCACCACTTCGCGGTGCAGTTCGGCGAAGGTGTAGACGCGCGAGACGTCCACCTCGGTGGACTCGTAGATCAACGCAGGCTGGTGTGCGCGCGCGGCGAGGTGGCGGTCGACCGCGTTGTGGCAAAGGTTCGTGCGCCCGCCGAGGAACCAGCGCGCGAACGGCGGGCGCGAGTAGTCGAGCACCTGTCCGAACGGCTCGTTCCAGTCGATCAGCTGCGCCTGCTCGGCCCAGAACGACTCGCGCTCGCGAATCGACCTCTCGTGGACCTCCTTCAGCGACGGTGCAGCGCCCTGTGCAGCCATGAGTTCCTCCTCCGGACCGGTGTCCGGACCATTCTACTTCCGCGCACTCGATCGTCGTCGGCTTCGCGCTGCTCTTGCCGCCCTACATCATTGCGAACTCTTCTCGTTTCGATTAAGGTCGAAACTGCGCTCCCCGAGCGCGCACGTACGCTACCGATCCCCTAAGACCGATCCCCTAAGACCGATTCCACAAGACCGATTCCATAAGAGCACCGAATGAATCGAATCCGCCTGTCCGTACTCGCCGCTGGCGCGCTGCTCGTCGCAGCCTCGTCGGCCCTCGCCGGGGAACAGGTCCTGAACCTGTACTCGGCTCGCCACTACTCGACCGACCAGCAGTTGTACGACGCCTTCACGAAGCGGACCGGCGTGCGCATCCAGCGCATCGAGGCCGGGGACGAGGCGCTGCTCGAGCGCCTGCGCAACGAGGGCGCGAACAGTCCGGCCGACGTCGTGCTGCTGGCCGACGCCGCGCGACTGTGGAAGGCGCAGGTGGAAGGCCTCTTCCAGCCGGTGAAGTCGGCCACGCTCGAGAAGCGCATTCCCGAGACGCTGCGCGGACGGGACGACGGCGCGGGCAGCGAGTGGTTCGGCTTTTCGATGCGCGCGCGGATGATCGTCTACAACAAGCAACGCGTGCCGCCGGCGCTCGTGCAGAACTACGAGGACCTCGCACGTCCCGAACTGAAAGGCAAGGTTTGCACGCGCTCGGGCGCTCACCCTTACATGCTGTCGCTGATCGGCGCAATCTCCGAGCACGACGGCAAGCACAAGACCGAGGAATGGGCCGCGGGCGTCGTCTCGAACTTCGCGCGCAAGCCGCGCGGCGGCGACACCGACCAGATCCGGGCGGTGGCCTCGGGCGAATGCGGCGTGGCGCTCACGAACAGCTACTACCTCGCGCGCCTGATGCGCTCGGACAAGCCCGAGGATCGCGACGCGGTGGCGAAGATCGGCGCCGTGTGGCCGAACCAGGCGAGCTACGGCGCGCACGTGAACGTGTCCGGCGCCGGCGTGGCCCGGCACGCACCGCACCGCGCCGATGCCGTGCGCTTTCTCGAGTACCTGGCCAGCGACGAAGCACAGCGCCACTTCGTCGACGCGAACAACGAGTGGCCGGTGGTGCCGTCCGTGAAAGAGACCAACCCGGCGCTCGAAGCGCTGGGCGAATTCAAGGCCGACCCGCTGCCGGTCGCCGCGATCGGCCGCGCGCAGGTGACCGCGACGCGGATCATCGATCGGGTGGGCTGGCGCTGAGGCGCCGGACGCGAGCTACGCCGGGCTGCGCCGGCGGCTGCCGGACGCCGCTGCGCCTGCGCTGTCGCGCTCAGGCGCGCGCCAGCGCCGCGACGACCTGGATCTCGACCCGGTACTCCGGCGCGGCGAGCCTGGCCTGCACCGTCGCGCGCGCGGGCGTGTGGCCCGGCGGCACCCAGGCGTCCCACACGGCGTTCATCGCGGCGAAATCGGCGATGTCGGCGAGGTAGACGTTCGCCTGCAGGATGCACGTCTTGTCGCTGCCCGCCTCGGCGAGCAGGCGGTCGATGGCGGCCAGCACCTGCCGCGCCTGGCCGGAGGCGTCGAGCGAGACGTCCTCGGCCACCTGCCCCGCGAGATACACGACACCGCCATGGCAGACGGCCTGCGACATGCGCTGCCCGACGTGCAGCCGCGCGATGTCCGGCCGCGCTTGCGCCGTCACCCGCGTCCCTCGTCGAGGAAACGCTCGACCGCCTCGATCTGCGCGGGATCGATGAGCGATGGCGCGTGCCCGACACCCGCGAAGACGACTTCGCGCGCCTTCGGCCCGCGTCGGCCCATCTCGCCGGCCGTCGCCGCACTCAGCAGATCGGAATCGGCGCCGCGCAACAGCAACGTCGGCACACGGATGGCATCCCAGGCCGGCCACAGGTCGGGCGGCTCGAACTGCATGCTCTTGAACGGCACCGCGATCGCGGGGTCGTAATGGAAAGCCCATCCGTCGCCGCGCGGCACGAGGTAGTGGCGCACGAGCAGCTCGAACTGCTCGTCGGTGTGCGGACCGAAGCTGCGCATGCGTTCGCGCAGGTCGGCAACCGCGGCGGCGCGCGTCGCGTACTGCGGATCGTCGCCGACGTACTCGGCGATGCGGCCGCGACCGGTGGCATCGAGCACCGGGCCGATGTCGTTGAGCACGAGCCGGTCGATCGGGTTGCCGGGCAACGACGCTAGCATCATTCCCATCAGCCCGCCCATCGAGGTGCCGACCCACGAGAGCCGCTCGACATCGAGCCGGGCGATCAGCGTGACGCAGTCCGCGATGTATTGCGGCAGTACGTAGAGCATCGGATCGGACGCGCGATCCGAGCGGCCGCGGCCGATCATGTCGGGGCAGACGACGCGCCAGTGGCGCGACAGCCGCTCGGCGAGCGCGTCGAAGTCGCGGCCGTTGCGCGTGAGGCCGTGCACGCAGAGCACGGTGGGTGCCGATGCACCGGCCTGCGACGGCCACTCCCAGTACGCGAGCTTGTGCAGCCCACGGACACTGATGCAACCGACGGTTCGCAACTGCGGCTCGTTCATCGTGCGACGGTCCCGGGCGAAAGGCAAAAGCGAGGCATTGCCCGGACTCGCGCCGCTTCGATCGCCACGCGAACAGGCCCTACACTATCCGCACGATTGTACAAGGACTCCATCATGCTCGAAGGCAAGCTCGCACTCGTGACCGGATCGACCAGCGGAATCGGACTGGGCATCGCGCAGGCGCTCGCCGCCAAGGGCGCGCGCATCGTGCTCAACGGCTTCGGCGACCCCGCGGAGATCGAACGGCTGCGCTCCCGGCTCGCCGCCGACGCGCACGTGGACGTCGACTACGAAAGCGCCGACCTGTCGAATCCGCAGGAGATCGAATCGATGATCTCGCACGTCGATTCGCGCCACGGCGGCGTCGACATCCTCGTGAACAACGCGGGCATCCAGTACGTCGCGCCGATCGAGCGATTCCCGGTCGATCGCTGGGACGCCGTGATCTCGCTGAACCTCTCGGCCGCGTTCCACACGACGCGCATCGCGTTGCCGGCGATGAAACAGCGCAACTGGGGACGCATCGTCAACATCGCCTCCGCGCACGGCCTCGTCGCGTCGGTGGAAAAGGCGGCGTACGTCGCGGCCAAGCACGGCCTGGTCGGGCTCACCAAGGTCGTCGCGCTCGAGACGGCCGGCACCGGCATCACCTGCAACGCGATCTGCCCCGGCTGGGTCCTCACCGCGCTCGTGGCCCGGCAGATCGACGCGCGCGCCGAAGCGAGCGGGCGCCCCGTGGAGGAAGAGCGGCGCAAGCTGCTGCTCGAAAAGCAGCCCTCGGGCGAGTTCGTCACGCCCGAGCAGATCGGCGAACTGGTCGCCTTCCTCTGCTCGCCGGCCGCCGAGCAGGTGCGCGGTGCGGCGTGGTCTATCGACGGGGGCTGGACGGCGCAGTGAGTTCGTCGTCGGCCACGCGCACGCGCCAGTAGCGCCGGTCGTCGACCCGCGAGCGGGCGATTCGCGGCGCGCTGCCGGGTGCATAGTCGATCGTGATCGCGCCGTCTCGATCGCTGCGAAGGATCTCGATGCCTGCATCGCGATATCGCGCGAGCACGCGGTCGGCGGGGTGGCGAAAGCGGTTGCGATAGCCGTTCTGCACGATCGCGTGGCGCGCGGCGACCGCGCGCAGGAACGTCGCGCTCGACGACGTGTTGCTGCCGTGGTGCGGTACGAGCAACAGGTCGGCCCGCAGTTCGTCGGCGCCGAAGCGCGCGACGAGCGAGCGCTCCTGTCCCGCCTCGAGATCGCCGGTGAGCAGCACCGTAGCGGCCGGCGCCGAGATGCGCAGCACGCAACTCGATGCATTCGTCGGCGAGCGCACGCCGCGGGCCTTCTCCGGTCCGGGATGCAGCACCTCGAAGTCGACGCCGTCCCATCGCCACGCGTGCCCGCGCACGCAATCATGAAAGGGCCGCCCGGTCTTGCGCGCGGCATGATCGGCCGGAAGCGACCCGCCGATCCAGTCGAAGCGCACCCCGCGCAGCAGGCTCGGCAGTCCCCCCGAGTGATCGGAGTCGAGGTGCGAGACGACGATCGCATCGACCCGGTCGATGCCGCGCGCGCGCAGGTACGGCAGGATCACACGCGCACCGGCTTCCGAATCGCCGCCCCACCTCGGGCCCGTGTCGTACAGCAGGCGGCGCCCGCGCGTCTCGACGAGCACGGCGCTGCCCTGGCCGACATCGAGCGCCACGACGCGAATGGCGCCCTCGGCCGGTGCGCCGGTCGAGGCGCCGAGCATCGGCAGCAGACCCGCGAGCGCCAGCTCGCGCGACGCAACGGGCACCGGCGCCAGCAACAGCGCGATCGCCAGGACGCAAACGACGAGCACCGCCGGCGACGGCGTGGCGACCACGGCGATCGCCCACGAAGAGTCGGACAGCAACGCGATCGCGTCGAGCAGCCCCGCGGTGATCCCGGCCGCCACCGCGAGCATCGGCTGGCCTGCAACGGGCAGCCAGGGCAGCAGCCCTGCGGCGGCGATCGCCAGTGGCGTGACGAGCGCCGAGACGAGCGGAATGGCGAAGGCGTTGGCAAGCGGACCCACCAGCGAGACGCTCGCGAAGAACAGCGCGCCGAGGGGCACCAGCGCGAGCGACGCGGCCCATTGCGTTCGTACCGCCTCGGCGAGCACGGCACGGACCCGCCGCCCACGCGCGAGCGCATCGCCGCGCTCGCGCACGCGTCCGCCGGCCGCGCACCAGGCGATCGCGGCAACCGAGGCGAAGGAGAGCCAGAATCCGGGCGCCAGCGGCGCCCACGGATCGAGCAGCGTGACGACCCCGGCGGCCAGCGCGAGCACCCGGAAGATCGAACGCGTGCGTCCGGTGAACAGCGAAACACCGGCTACCGCAAGCATCCAGCACGTGCGCTGCGCGGGAATTCCCCAACCGGCCAGACCGGCGTAGGCGAAGGCGACCGCGACGCCGAACAGCCACGCCACCTGGCGGGCCGGCCAGCGCAGGAGCAGCCCGCTCGCCGCTGCGGCTCTCGTGTGCAGCAGCCGGCGCGCCACGGCGACCGCGATCCCGGCGAGCATCGTGATGTGCAGGCCCGAGATCGACATCAGGTGTCCGATGCCCGTGCGGTTGAAGGCGTCCCACCAACGCGCCCCGATCGCCGCCTGGTCGCCGACGACCAGCGCGACGAGCACATCGCTCGCTTCGGGCCGCGCGTCGGCGAGCGCCGCGCGCATCGCTGCGCGCAGATGCGCGCGCGCACGCTCGAAGGCGACCGGCACGCTCCATCGGATCGCGTCGAGCCGCTCGTTCGCGACGCCGCCCTTGCGCGAACCGCGCACGCTGCCGTTGGCGGCGATGCCTTCTTCGAGCGAGCGCAACTCGGCGTCGAATGCGTTCGGATTGTGAAGCGCGTGCACGCGCTTCAGGCGGATCGTGAAGCGCCAGCGCTCCCCCGGCTGCACGGGCATCGGCTTCGAACGGTCGTCGAAGGCCTGCCAGCCGAGGCGAATGCGCGCGTCGCGGGGACAACCGGGCGTCGGATCCACGCAATCGTCGACATCGAAGACGAAGCGCGTCGATTGCCGATCGACCAGCGGCAACGACGCGACGCGGCCGACGACGACGAAGTCGCGCCCCTCCTGCGCGGCGCCGATGCGCTTCGACATCGCGGAGTCGGCGGCGACGAGCGTTGCTCCGGCGGCGGCCAGCAGGATCGCCAGCCAGCGCAGGGCCGCGCGACGCGACGGCAGCGCCATCGCCGTCGCCAGCCCCGCGGCGAGCAGCGCAAGCGCCAGGCCGCGATTCGGCAGTGCGGGAAGGCGGTGCACGACAAGGGCGGCGACGATGGTCGCCATCGGAAGCGGAACGGCGGCCAGTGCCGCAGCCAGCAGGCGCGTCGCTCGATGCATCTGTCGATGCTAGACGCGCGCCCGCGAACGCGGCATCGGCCCGAGCGCCTAGGAAGAGCGGCTCGGCCCGCCTTCGGACGGACGCCGCAGGGCCTGGCCTAGTACGCCGAGCCGAGTGCGTGCGCGAGGCGCGGCAGCACGCGCAGCGCGTTCGCCGCAGTCTGCGCGATCGCACGGTCACGGGGAACGTCGCGCAACGCGGCGAACACGTCGGCGATGCGCGCGAGTTGCGCCGGCTCGTTGCGCGAACGCGCGATCCACTCGGGTGCGATGTCGGGCGCATCGGTCTCGAGCACGTGCGCATGCGACGGCAGCTCGCTCGCAAGCCGGCGAATGCGCAGCGCCCGATCGAAAGTCATCGCGCCGCCGAAGCCGAGCGCGAAACCCTGGTCGAGATACTGCTTCGCCTGCTGCGCACTCGCATTGAAGGCGTGCGCGATGCCGGTCAGCGGCCGTACGCGGCGCAACTGCGCGAGCACGAGGTCGTGCGCCCGGCGCACGTGCAGCAGCACCGGAAGGTCGAAGTCGCGGGCGATGCGCAACTGCTCCGCGAGGCAGCGCTGCTGGCGTTCGCGGTCGTGTCCCGGCACGAAGAAGTCGAGCCCGATCTCGCCGATCGCGACGAGGCCTTCGTCGCCGATCGAGGCGGCGACGCGCTCGCGCAGTCGAACGAGATCGTCGTCGTCGGCGGCCCCGACGAACAGCGGATGGATGCCGAGCGCATACGCCACGCGCCGATCGGCTGCGGCAAGGGCGCACACCGCGTCGTGATTCGACGGCGCCACTGCCGGGACGACGATCGCATCGACGCCCGCGGCGAAGGCACGCGCGAGCACCTCGTCGCGGTCCGCGTCGAACTCGGCTGCATCGAGATGGCAGTGCGTGTCGATCAACATGGCCGTGCGCCTCCCGCTCGCCCTCCCTCGCCTGCCGGATCCCGGCGCCTCGCGTCAACGCGCAGCGCCTGCACCCCGCGCGGCGAAGGTGTCGGCACGCGCAACGGGCGCCTGTGCTTCGAAGCGCCCGTCGCGCAACTGCAGCGTTCGGTCGGCCCGGGATGCGAGGTCCAGGTCGTGCGTGACGATGACGAACGCGATGCCCAGCTCCTGCGACAGCGTCTCGATCAGTGCGTACACCTGTCGCGCGGTCTGGCTGTCGAGATTGCCGGTCGGCTCGTCGGCCAGCACGCAACGCGGCTGCGTGACGAGCGCGCGCGCCAGCGCCACGCGCTGGCGCTCGCCGCCCGACAGCTCGCCGGGCTTGTGCTCGACGCGTGCCGCCAGTCCGACGCGGCCCAGCACCGCCGCAGCGCTCCGGAAAGCGTCCGCCGTCGAGCTGCGCCGGATGCGCAACGGCATCGCGACGTTCTCGAGCGCGCTGAACTCGGGCAGCAGGTGATGGAACTGGTAGACGAAACCGAGCAGCCGATTGCGCCGCGCGCCGAGCTCGGCCTGCGAGAGCGCGCCTATCGGTTCGCCCGCCCAGAACACCTCGCCGGAGGTGCAGCTGTCGAGCCCCCCGAGCAGATGCAGCAGCGTGCTCTTTCCCGATCCGGATGCGCCGATGATCGCCACGCGCTCGCCCGGGCGCACCGCCAGATCGATGCCGTGCAGCACGGGAACGACGAGATCGCCGTGGCCGTAGACCTTGTGCACGTCGCGGGCGCGCACGACCGGATCGCCGGGATTCGTCATTCGTATCGCAGCGCCTCGGCCGGCCGCACGCGCGAGGCACGCCAGCTCGGGTACAGCGTCGACGCGAAGGCGAGCACGCAGGCGGTGAGCCCGATCGTCAGCACGTCGTGCCGGCGCAGGTCGCTCGGCAGGTGGTCGATGAAGTAGATTCCCTTGGGCAGCACCTGGAAGCCGAACAGGCTTTCGACGAAGGCGACGACCTCGCCGATGTTCAGCGCGACGACTACGCCGAAGACGACGCCGAGCAGCGTGCCGAGCAGTCCGACCGAGGCGCCCTGCACGACGAAGATGCGCATGACGCTGGCGGGTGTTGCGCCGAGCGTGCGCAGGATGGCGATGTCGGACTGCTTGTCGGTGACCGTCATCACCAGCATCGAGACGAGGTTGAACGCCGCCACCGCCATGATCAGCGTCAGGATGATGAACATCATCCGCTTCTCGATCTGGACGGCGGCGAACCAGTTGCGGTTCTCCGACGACCAGTCCCGCACGTAGACGTCCGAGCCGAGCGTGGACGCGAGTTCGGCGGCGATCCGCGGCGCCTGCAGCATGTCGGAAGTCTTCAGCCGGATGCCGGTGACGCCCTGTACGCGGAACAGTTTCGCCGCGTCCTCGATGTTCATCAGCAGCAGGCTCGTGTCGTACTCGTAGTGGCCGGAGGCGAAGACCGCGACCACGGTGAGCTGGCGCAGGCGCGGCACGAGGCCGGCAGGCGTGGCCGTACCCTGCGCGGCGACCAGCGTGATCTTCGATCCGGGCTCGAGCAGCAACTGGTTCGCGAGTTCGCGGCCCACGGCGACACCGAAGGAGCCGGGCTGCAGCGCGTCGAGCTTTCCGCGCAGCATGTGCTTCGCGAAGTCGGCGACGCGCGGCTCGATGGCCGGATCGATGCCGCGCACGAGCACGCCGCGCACGCTTTCGTCGTGCGTGAGCATCGCCTGCCCCGACACGTACGGCGCGCCGGCGACGACGCGCGGATTGCGCTCCGCCTCGGCGAGCACCGCCTGCCAGTCGAGCATCGGCGCGCCGGCGGCGAAGATCTCCACGTGCGCGAGTACCGACAGCATGCGGTCGCGCACTTCCTTCTGGAAGCCGTTCATCACCGACAGCACGATGATGAGCGCAGCGACGCCCAGCGCGATGCCGGCGATCGACAGCGTGGAGATGAACGAGATGAAGCCGTTGCGTCGCCCCGCCCGACGGCTTGCGCGGGTGTAACGCAGGCCGATGAAGAGTTCGTATGGCAGGGACATCGGGAAGGCCACCGTCGTTACGTCGGTGGCGCGGCGAACGGGTTCGGCGGCCGGCGCAGTTTGCCATAGAAATTTGCCATAGAATCCCGCGGTGACCCTCACGATCCTGTGCGCCGGTGCATTGGCGCCTCCCGGCGCGCAGCGAGCCGCACTCGAAGCCGATCCCGCCGGCGCGCCCCCGCCGGCCCTTGCCGCAACGCAGCTGCGCGACCGGATGCGCGACGCCTCGACGAGAAACCTTGCCGCACTGCCCGGCGATTCGACGTTCGTGCGGCGCCTGCGCCGGGCGCGCATCGTCGCGCGAGCCCGCATCGACGACGCCGCGCCTGCCGAATTGCCGGACGAGCGCTGGCTGCGCGAACGATTCGGCCTCGACGGCACCGTCGCGGCCTGCACGCTCTCCGCCAGCGTCGGCGCAACGGACGCCCCGCTCGTCGTTCGGCCGGTGCATCTGCACCTGGGGCTCGATCATCTCGTGCTCGCGCCGCCCGCGCGCTCGGCGCCGGACGACGACGAGGCGCGCGTGCTCGCCGACGCCGCGAACCGATGGCTGGCCGAGGACGGGCTCGAACTCGTCCCGGTCCGCTCCGACGCATGGGAAGTCGCTGCACGCAGCGACGCGGCACGAGCGACGCTGGCCGCGTTTGCCGCGCTGCGCGCGCCGGGAACGCGCGTGGCGAGCGGCCGCAACGTCTCGGCGTGGCAGCCGCAGGGCGAGGCGGCTGCGCGCTGGCGCGCCTTCGAGAACCTCGTGCAGATGGCGTGGTTCGAGCACCCGGTGAACGAGCGCCGCGCACAGGAAGGCCGCCTGCCGATCAACGGATTGTGGCTCGAAGGCCGCGCCGGCGCGGCGACCTCGCGTGCCTTCGAATCGGTGCGCACCGACGATCCCGCCGTGGCGGGGCTCGCGCATCGGGCGGGCGCGCACGCGGTCTCCTTCGACGACGGCAATCGGGCGCGGCACGGCACGCTCGTCGACGCCGCCTTCTGGAAGGGGCCGCTCGCCGAGGGCGACATCGACGGCTGGAACGACGCGTGGCTCGCTTTCGACCGCTGGTTCGAACGCGAGCCGAAGCACGAAGCGGCGCTGCGCCTGGTGCTAAGCGGCGAGCGCGACTGCATCGAGATCGCCTTCTCGCCGGCCGATCGCTTCAAGCGGTGGCGCTCGCTCAGGCGCGAAACGCTGCTCGAGCGCACGCAGTGAACGGGCAGCGAACGCCGCGCATCGTCGCACGCGTCTCGCCCGCGCCCGCACAGCAACGCCTGCTCGAAGCTGGCATCGCTCCGGTGCTCGCCCGACTGTACGCGGCGCGCGGCATCGACAGTGCGGCCGCGCTGTCGCGCGATCTCGCCCGGCTGCTGCCGCCGCAGCCGATGAAGGGTCTCGCGCAGGCCGCCGGGCTGCTGGCCGATGCGATCGCCGCCGGCGAACGCCTGTGCGTGGTCGCCGACTACGATTGCGACGGCGCCACCGCGTGTGCCGTCGTCGTGCGCGGATTGCGCATGCTCGGCGCACGCGCCGATCGCGTCGACTATCTGGTGCCGAACCGATTCGAGCACGGCTACGGCCTTTCCCCGGCGATCGTCGAACTGGCGGCGGCGCATCCGCGGCTGGGGCGTCCGGACTGGCTGATCACCGTCGACAGCGGCATCGCCAGCGTCGACGGTGTCGATACCGCGCGCGCGCTGGGCATGCGCGTGATCGTCACCGACCACCACCTGCCGGGCGAGCGGCTGCCGGCGGCCGAAGCGATCGTCGACCCGAACCAGCCGGGTTGCGGCTTCGCGAGCCGCAACCTGGCCGGCGTCGGCGTCGCCTTCTACCTGCTGCTCGCGTTGCGAGCGGCGCTGCGTGCACGCGACCCGGGTTCGCCGGCCGCACGCGCGCCGCTGCAGGTCCTGCTCGATCTCGTCGCGATCGGTACCGTCGCCGATCTCGTTCCCCTCGACGAAAACAATCGGCGCCTCGTCGCCGTGGGCCTTCGACGCATTCGCGCCGGGCGGGCGCACGCCGGCGTTCGCGCACTCCTGCGGGTCGCCGGGCGCGATGCGTCGCGCGCGACGAGCGCCGACTTCGGCTTCGCGATCGGGCCGCGCATCAACGCGGCGGGGCGACTGGCCGACATCTCGCTCGGCATCGAATGCCTGCTCGCCGACGACGAATCACGGGCGCACGAACTCGCGCTCGCGCTCGACGCGATGAACCGCGAACGGCGGGGACTCGAACGCACGATGCGCGAGGAGGCGCTCGCCGCGCTGGGAGGGCTCGATCCGCTGTTCGACTCCGCCGGCCGCGAGGAAGGCACCGGCGAAGCGCAGCCCGGTGCGGCGGCTCGCAACACCTTCGTCCTGTACCGCGAACATTGGCACGAAGGCCTGGTGGGACTGGTCGCCGGGCGCCTGAAGGATCGCCTGCATCGCCCGGTCGTCGCGCTCGCTCCGTCTGCGAGCGACGCTGCGTTGCTGCGCGGCTCCGGCCGCTCGATTCCCGGCGTACACCTGCGCGACGCGCTCGACTGGGTCGACAAGAAGGCGCCCGGGCTGCTGCTGCGCTTCGGCGGACACGCGATGGCCGCCGGACTGACGATCGGCGCACGACGCGTCGACGAGTTCGCTGCGCTCTTCGATCGCGCCGTGCAGGTCTTCGCCGATCCCGCCTGCTTCGCGCCATCGCTGCTCACCGACGGTCGGCTCGATCCGGAGACGATCGATGCCGCGCTCGTCGCCAGCCTGGATGCGGAGGTCTGGGGACAGGCATTCCCCCCGCCGCTGTTCCACGACGATTTCGACATTGCCCGCCAGGCGGTGGTCGCCGAGCGGCACCTGCGCATCGAACTGCGCACCCGATGCGGGCGCCGGCTCGATGCGATCGCATTCGGGCGCACCGAACCGTTGCCCGCGCGTTCCCGGCTCGCGTACCGCCTGCTGCGCGACGACTACCGCGGCGTCGCCTCGGCGCGCCTGGTGATCGAGGCCGTCGAGCCGCTCGACGAAACCGAAGCACGCGAAGGTGCCCATCCCCTATAATGTTCGGTTACCTGCAATGCGTCGCACGTCATGGAAGCCGAGCGCCAGAACCAACTCGAATCTCTGATCGACGACCTGCGCACGCGCGTGGGCGAGCTCCGGAGGTACCTTTGACTACGACGCACGGAAGACGCGTCTCGAGGTAGTGCAGCGCGAGCTCGAGGCTCCCGACGTCTGGAACGACGCGCAGCATGCGCAGGCGCTCGGGCGCGAGAAGAAGTCGCTCGAAGCGGTCGTCGAGCGGCTCGCGTCGATAGACGCGCGAATCAACGACGCGGCCGAGCTCTTCGCGATGGCCGCGGCCGAGGACGACGACGCGACGCTCGTCGCCGTCGAGTCGGACGTGCGCGACGTCGAATCCGAAGTCGAAGACCTCGAGTTCCGGCGGATGTTCTCGAATCCCGCGGATCCGAACCCTTGTTTCGTCGAGATCCAGGCCGGCGCCGGCGGCACCGAGGCGCAGGACTGGGCGGCGATGCTGCTGCGCCAGTACCTGCGCTATTGCGAACGCAAGGGGTTCGAGACCGAAGTGCTCGAGGAGTCGCCGGGCGACGTCGCCGGCATCAAGGGCGCGACGTTCCGCGTCGACGGCGAATACGCCTACGGGTACCTGCGCACCGAAACCGGCATCCACCGGCTCGTGCGCAAGTCGCCGTTCGACTCCAGCGGCGGACGGCACACCTCGTTCGCGTCGGTGTTCGTCTATCCGAAGGTCGACGACTCGATCGACGTCGATGTCAACCCCGCGGACCTGCGCATCGACGTCTACCGCGCCTCCGGCGCGGGTGGACAGCACGTGAACAAGACCGAATCGGCGGTTCGAATCACGCACAACCCCACCGGCATCGTAGTGCAGTGCCAGAACGACCGCTCGCAGCACCGCAACCGGGACGAGGCGATGAGCATGCTGCGCGCGCGCCTGTACGAACTGGAATTGCGCAGGCGCCAGGCCGAGCAGGACAAGGTCGAGGCGGGCAAGACCGACATCGGCTGGGGGCACCAGATCCGCTCGTACGTGCTCGACCAGTCGCGCATCAAGGACCTGCGCACCGGAGTCGAGGAGAGCGACACGCGCTCGGTGCTCGACGGCGACCTCGACGAGTTCGTCGCCGCGAGCCTGAAACAGGGGGTCTGACCGGTGAACGAAGGCGCCAGCGAGCACGACGCACCCGCCTCCCTCGGGGAGATCCGCGCGCGCGACCATCACGCCCTCGCCTGCGAGGACAACGCGATCGTCGCCGAGCGCCGTGCCAAGCTCGCCCGGCTGCGCGAGGAAGGCGTGGCGTTTCCGAACGACTTCGTTCCCGCGCATCGCACCGCCGCGCTCGCCGAGCACTACGGCTTCAAGACGCGCGAACAGCTCGAGCGCGAGAACGTCGAGGTCACGCTGGCCGGCCGCATCGTGCTCAAGCGCGTACAGGGCAAGGCGAGCTTCGCCACTCTCCAGGACGCGACCGGCCGCATCCAGCTGTACCTGAACGACCAGGGGGTAGGCACCGACAGGCACGCGGCATTCAAGCACTGGGACCTCGGCGACGTCGTCGGCTGCCGCGGCGTGCTGTTTCGCACGATGAAGGGCGAGCTGACGGTGAACTGCAGCGACATCCGCCTGCTGGCGAAGTCGCTGCGCCCGTTGCCCGACAAGTTCCACGGCATCGCCGACCAGGAGCTGCGCTACCGGCAGCGCTACGTCGACCTCATCGTCACCGGCGAGACGCGCGACACCTTCGTGGCGCGCAGCCGCACGATCGCTGCGATCCGCCGCTTCATGGACGGACAGGGCTTCCTCGAGGTCGAGACGCCGATGCTGCATCCGATTCCGGGCGGCGCGTCGGCCCGGCCCTTCGTCACGCATCACAACGCGCTGGACCAGCAGATGTTCCTGCGCGTGGCGCCCGAGCTGTACCTGAAGCGCCTGATCGTCGGCGGCTTCGAGCGCGTCTACGAGATCAACCGCAACTTCCGCAACGAAGGCATCAGTCCGCGCCACAACCCCGAGTTCACGATGCTCGAGTTCTACGCGGCCTACACCGACTACCAGTGGCTGATGCCGTTCACCGAGGAACTGCTGCGCGAGGCGGCGCGCGCCGCCACCGGATCGACCACCGTCTCCTACCAGGGCCGTAGCGTGGACCTGGGCCGCCCTTTCGCCCGCATGACGATCGTCGAGGCCATTCTCGCGCATGCGCCGCGGTATGCGCCGGCGCAGATCGACGACGAAGGCTTCCTGCGCTCGGAGCTCGCGCGACTCGGCCAGGACCTGCAGGCGCCGGCGCTGAAATTCGCGGGAATCGGCGCACTGCAGCTCGCCCTCTTCGACGAGGTGGCCGAACACCAGTTGTGGGAGCCCACCTTCATCGTCGACTATCCGGTCGAGGTGTCGCCGCTGGCGCGCGGCTCCGACGCGCGCGCCGGCGTCGCCGAGCGCTTCGAGCTGTTCATCACCGGCCGCGAGATCGCCAACGGATTCTCGGAGCTGAACGATCCCGAAGACCAGGCGCGGCGCTTCCTGGCACAGGTCGCCGCCAAGGACGCCGGCGACGACGAGGCGATGTATTTCGACGCCGACTACATCCGCGCGCTCGAGTACGCGATGCCGCCCACCGGCGGCTGCGGCGTAGGCATCGACCGGCTGATGATGCTGCTCACCGACAGCGCGAGCATCCGGGACGTGGTCCTCTTCCCCGCGCTCAAGCGCGAAGACTGAAGCACGAGCCGCGGTCCGTTCGCATCGTGTCCGCTTTCCCGGTGGGCGCCGTCGTCGCCGCGCTCGGCGTCACGCAGATCGTCGGCTGGGGCACCACGCACTACCTGCCGGCGATCCTCGCCGACTCGATCGCCGGCGGAATCGGCGTGAGCCCGACGCTGGTGCTCGGCGCCTTTTCGTGGGGTCTGCTGGTGGCCGGCGCCAGTGCGCGCACGAGCGGGCGCCTGATGGATCGGCATGGCGCGCGCGCGGTGATGACCCTCGCCTCGCTGCTGGTCGCGATCGGCCTGCTGATGACGTCCTTCGCGCGCGGCTGGCCGCTGCTGTTCGGCGGCTGGACCCTGATCGGACTGGCGATGCGTTCGGTGCTCTACGACGGCGCTTTCGCCGCATTGACGGTGCTGGCGGGCCATCGCGCGCGCCGCGCGATCTCGCTGGTCACGCTGTTCGGCGGGCTCGCATCGACCGTGTTCTGGCCGATCGGCGGCTGGCTGGACGCCGCCTTCGGCTGGCGCACGACGCTGCAGGTCTACGCGCTGCTCCATCTCGTGCCATGCGCATTGCTGCACGCGCTCTTCGCCGGCGGCGCGCGGCGCCGCACCTGCACCGCCGAAGATGCGCCGGCGACAACCGATCCGGCGACCGGCGCTGCGCTCGATGCACGGCAGGCGTTGCTTGCGCTGCGGCTGGCGGCGCTCGCCTTCACGCTGTACGCCTTCGTGCAGTCGGCGATGGCGGCGCATCTGGTGCGGCTGCTGGCCGACTTCGGCTTCGGCGCGGCAGTCGCGGTGTCGGCCGCTTCGCTGATGGGCGTGGCACAGGTGCTCGCGCGCATCGCCGAGATGTCGCTGCAACGCCACCTGAGCGCGGTCGCCGTCGCCGTGCCGTCGGTGGCGCTGCTGCCGACGGCCTTCGCCGTCGCGCTGCTGCTGCCGACGAGTCCGCTCGCGGCTTCGCTGTTCGTGCTGTTGTACGGCTGCGCGAACGGGCTGATGACGATCGTGCGCGGGTCCCTTCCGCTGGCGATCTTCGGCAGCGGCGGCTATGCCGAACTGCTCGGCCGGATCGCCGGCCCCGGCTTCATCGCGGCGGCCGCGGCCCCGGTGCTTTTCTCGGCGCTACTCGAGGCGGCAGGGCCTGCCGCCGGGCTCTCGCTGCTGGGCCTGCTGGCACTGGGCGCCCTCGGCGCGATACTCGCGCTCGTGCGCCTTGCGCGCGGCAATCCGCAGCCGGTCGCATAGCTCGCTGCCGACGGCCCGGGCTGCGCGCGACTGCCACGGCAGCGCCGACCCCGGCACCGTGCCTCGACGAATGGATGCGAATCAGGCAGCGAACGACTCGCCGCAGCCGCAGGTGGCCTTGACGTTCGGATTGTTGAACCGGAAACCTTCGTTCAACCCTTCGCGCACGAAATCGAGCTCGATGCCGGCCAGGTACGGCAGGCTCTTCGGATCGATCAGCACCCGCACGCCGTTCGACTCGAATTCGATGTCGTCGGCCTTGCGTTCGTCGGCGAACTCGAGCTGGTACGACAGGCCCGAGCAGCCCGAGGCCTTCACGCCGACGCGCAGCCCGAGGCCCTTGCCGCGGCGCTCGAGCGATCGCGCGACATGGCGGGCGGCCGCCTCGCTGAGGCGCACACCCGTCGATTCTTCACCCATTCCTTCCCTCACAACGTCGTGATGCGACCCTTTTCGAGCTTGATCGGCTGCAGCGTCGAGGTCGGAAACTCGAGCGCTGCGCGATGTTCCTTGAGCACCGAGATCTCCCGCGGATGCGACTTCGTCTCGCGCCCCTTCTGCTGCTCGACGAGATCCGCCAGCGAAACCGAATCGAGATATTCGATCATTCGCTTGTTCAGGTTCGTCCACAGTTCGTGCGTCATGCACGGACCATCCTCGTCCTGGCAATTCTCCTTGCCTGCGCAGTGGGTCGCGTCCAGCGGCTCGTCGACCGCGAAGATCATGTCGGCGACGGTGATGTCCTTCATCGCACGCGCCAGCGTATAACCACCGCCCGGGCCCCGCGTACTCTCGACCAGTTCGTTACGCCGCAGCTTTCCGAACAACTGTTCCAGATACGACAGCGAGATCTTCTGGCGCTGGCTGATCCCCGCGAGCGTGACCGGGCCGTGATGCTGACGCATGGCCAGGTCGATCATCGCAGTGACCGCAAAGCGTCCCTTCGTGGTGAGTCGCATGGAGAGCTCCGAGTAGTGGACTAGTCTAGTCTGATATTGCGAGTTGTCTACCGCGGCACCGGGAAATCTTTCCGAAAAGTCGGAAACAGCTTCCGCTTTTCCTTTCGTTTCTGTCGCCGTGGTTCTCCGCGGTGCTTCGCCAGGCCCGGTTCGCTGTGCTCTCCGAGCCGGAAGCCGGCACCGCACGCCCCCGCCAAAGGGGTCGCGCCGAACTACAAGCATTCCAGCGTCCCGTCTAGGGAAATCCCTAGCGCAGACCCTCGTCGGCTACCGGGTTTTCGGCGCTGCGGCCGGGCGGCAAAGACGACGCGGGGCCGCTACGCGGCCCCGACTGTCCTGCCCCGGGCGGGGCGCTACGGCGCCTCCCAGGGACGGCGCTCCCTCCCAGGGACGGCGCTCCCGCCCAGGGACGGCGCTCCCGCCCAGGGGCGGCGCCCCCCGCCCCTGGGGGCGGCGCCCACCACGACTTCAGGCTGCGGCGACCTGTGTCGCGCGCCGCTTCGCGAGCTCGAGCAGGCCGTTGCAGGCGTCCTCGATGTAGTCGAGCGTCTGCTCGAAGCCCTCGGCGCTCCCATAGTACGGATCGGGAATCGTCGCCGTCTCGTGCTCGGTGGCAAAGCGCATCAGCAGCTGCAGCTTGTGATGCGAACTCTTCGGCGCCATCTGTTGCAGCGCCGACAGGTTGTCCCAGTCCATTGCCAGGACGAGGTCGTGGTCGTCGAAATCGTTCGCGCGCACCCGCGTGGCACGCAGGTCGGCGATTTCGTAGCCGCGACGCGATGCCGCCGCCTGGGCACGCCGATCGGGCGCTTCGCCGATGTGGAAGGCGTGCGTGCCGGCGGAGGCAACCCGCACGACCTCGTCGAGCCCGGCCTGGCGCACCAGGGTCCGGAACACGCCCTCGGCCATCGGCGAGCGGCAGATGTTGCCCATGCAGACGAACAGCACGCGCGTGTTCATCGCGAGCGATACCGGTTCTCTCTTTGCCATATTGGTTCCCGTAACCGCGTGAGTCGAAGAAATCTGTTCAGGCGCTCCTGCGCCGCGCCGCCGCCGGAGCGCTCGCCGGAGCCGCATCTGCAACGAACGGAACCACATTGCTGCCTCCGTCCGAACCGAAAAACCGCTGCTTGAGCGCGGCGAGCTGGTCTCGCACCTGGGCAGCCTTCTCGAACTCGAGGTTCCGTGCGTGCTGCAGCATCGCCTTCTCGAGTCGACGGATCTCGCGCGCAAGGCCCTTCTCGCCGAGCGCTTCGTATTTCGACTGCTCCTCGGCGACGCGCAAATCGATCCGCGACTGCGTCGCGTCGTAGACGCCGTCGATCATCTCGCGCACCTGCTTGCGCACGCCGCGCGGCACGATGCCCCGGCTCGCGTTGAACGCCATCTGCCTGGCGCGCCGGCGCTCGGTCTCGTCGATCGCACGACGCATCGAATCGGTGACGCGATCGGCATACAGGATCGCGCAGCCGTTCAGGTTGCGCGCAGCGCGCCCCACCGTCTGGACAAGGCTGCGCTCGCTGCGCAGGAAGCCTTCCTTGTCGGCGTCGAGGATCGCTACCAGCGACACCTCCGGAATGTCCAGCCCCTCTCGCAGCAGGTTGATGCCGACCAGGACGTCGAAGGCGCCCAGGCGCAGGTCGCGGATGATCTCGACGCGCTCGACCGTGTCGATGTCGGAATGCAGGTAGCGCACGCGCACACCGTTTTCCGCGAGGTAGTCGGTGAGCTCCTCGGCCATGCGCTTGGTGAGCGTGGTGACCAGCACGCGTTCGTTCACGGCCACGCGATCGTGGATCTCCGAGAGCAGGTCGTCGACCTGCGTCGCCGCCGGGCGGACGGCCACCTGCGGGTCGACGAGCCCCGTGGGACGCACGACCTGTTCGACGACCTGCCCCGCGTGCGTCTTCTCGTAGTCGGCGGGAGTGGCCGAGACGAATACGCACTGGCCGATCTTGCGTTCGAACTCCTCGAACTTCAGCGGCCGGTTGTCGAGCGCCGACGGCAGCCGGAAACCGTACTCGACGAGCGTCTCCTTGCGCGAGCGGTCGCCGCGGAACATGCCGCCGAGCTGGCCGATCGTCACGTGGCTCTCGTCGATGAACATCAGCGCATCCGGCGGCAGGTAGTCGACGAGCGTGGGCGGCGGATCGCCCGGCCGCGCGCCCGACAAATGACGCGTGTAGTTCTCGATGCCCTTGCAGAAGCCCAGCTCCTGCAGCATCTCCATGTCGAAGCGGGTGCGCTGCTCGAGGCGCTGCGCCTCGACGAGCTTGCCCTGCGCACGAAAGAACTCGAGCCGGTCGGCGAGTTCCGCCCGAATCGTCTCGAGCGCACGCAGCACGGTGGCTCGCGGGGTCACGTAGTGCGACGACGGGTAGACGGTGAAGCGCGGGATCTTCTGCCGCACGCGCCCGGTGAGCGGATCGAAGAGCTGGATGCTCTCGATCTCGTCGTCGAACAGCTCGACGCGCACCGCCAGTTCGGCATGCTCGGCGGGGAAAATGTCGATCGTGTCGCCGCGCACGCGGAAGGTGCCGCGCGCGAAGTCGGTTTCACTGCGCTTGTACTGCATCGCGACCAGCCGCTGCAGCACGTCGCGCTGCGAGATCCGGTCCTTCGCGCGCAGCACGAGGATCATCTCGTGGTAGTCGCGCGGGTTGCCGATCCCGTAGATGCACGACACGGTGGCGACGATCACCGTGTCGCGCCGCTCGAGCAGCGACTTCGTCGCGGAAAGCCGCATCTGCTCGATGTGCTCGTTGATCGACGAGTCCTTCTCGATGTACAGGTCGCGCTGCGGGACGTAGGCCTCGGGCTGGTAGTAGTCGTAATACGAGACGAAATATTCGACCGCGTTGTTGGGGAAGAATTCGCGCATCTCGGCGTACAGCTGCGCAGCCAGCGTCTTGTTCGGCGCCAGCACGAGCGCCGGGCGGCCGAGCCGCGCGATGACCTGCGCCATCGTGTACGTCTTGCCCGATCCGGTGACGCCGAGCAGCGTCTGGAAGCTCAATCCGTCGCGGATACCCTCGGCCAGCCGTTCGATCGCCTCCGGCTGGTCGCCGGCAGGGGGAAACGGCTGGTGCAGCTGGAACGGGCTGCCCGGGAATCGGAGGAGCGCCTGTGGGAGGAGCGCCTGTGCGGGCGCGGCTTCGGTCATGCGGCGGAGGTCCGGATCGGCGCGGATGAGCAGCGTGCTAAACTGCATTCGAGGGTTGTCCCGCACTGCCGCGCGACAGCGGCAAGGCAGTTTTTCGTTGCATCGCACAAATCGCCACTGTCCGGATTTTCCGGTACCCCGAAGCGAGCGCGATTGCCCCGAAAATCCACCTGCACCAGTGTGCGAGGTGCCTGCGGCAAAACCGTCATTATCGCCTCCAGCTACCCAAAAATCCAGCGTCGCGCGCGTTTGATGTTGCAGCGCACCGAGCCGCGCGCGGACCCGATCGTCCCACTCGAAGAGTTTCGACCGCGATGACTTCGTCGATGTTTTCCGCCGTGGAAATGGCGCCGAGAGATCCTATCCTCGGCCTGACCGAAGCCTTCCATGCCGACCCGCGCACCGACAAGGTGAACCTGGGCGTCGGCATCTACTACGACGACAGCGGTCGGATTCCGTTGCTCGAGGCCGTGCGACGCGCCGAGCGCGCGCGCGTCGACGCCGCCCCGGCGCGCGGCTACCTGCCGATCGAAGGCTTCGGGGCCTACAACCAGGCGGTGCAGAAGCTGCTGTTCGGCGCCGAATCGCCGCTGATCGCCGCCGGGCGGGCGGCGACCTTCGAAGCACTGGGCGGCACCGGCGCGCTGCGCGTCGGAGCCGATTTCCTGCGCCGGCTCTTCCCCGAGGCGGGCGTCTGGATCAGCGACCCCAGCTGGGAGAACCACCGCGCGCTGTTCGAGGCAGCCGGTTTCGCCGTGCAGGCCTATCCGTACTACGACGCGGTCACGCACGGACTGCGTTTCGACGCGATGCTCGGGGCGCTGCGCGGACTTCCCGCGCACTCGATCGTCGTCCTGCACGCCTGCTGCCACAACCCCACCGGCGTCGACCTGACGTCGGCGCAATGGAACGACGTCGTCGAAGTCGTTCGCTCGCGCGATCTGATCGCATTCCTCGACATGGCGTACCAGGGCTTCGCCGACGGCATCGACGCCGACGCGATGGCGGTGCGCAGCTTCGCCGATTCCGGCCTGGCCTTCTTCGTTTCCAGCTCGTTTTCGAAATCGTTCTCGCTGTACGGCGAGCGCGTCGGCGCGCTGTCGATCGTCACCGCCGATCGAGACGAAACCGCACGCGTCACCAGCCAGGTCAAGCGCGTGATCCGCACCAACTATTCGAACCCGCCTACCCACGGCGCGGCGATCGTCGCCTCGGTGCTGTCGACGCCGGAGTTGCGCGCGCTGTGGGAGCGCGAGCTGGCCGGAATGCGCGACCGCATCCGCGCGATGCGCACCGGACTCGTGCAACGACTGCGCGCAAGCGGCGTGGACCAGGACTTCTCCTTCGTCGAACGCCAGCGCGGAATGTTCTCCTACTCCGGACTGAACGCGCAGCAGGTCGACCGACTGCGCGAAGAGTTCGGAATCTACGCCGTGGGAACCGGGCGCATCTGCCTGGCAGCGCTGAACAGCGGAAACATCGATGGCGTGGCGAAGGCGATGGCCGGAGTGATCAAGGCTTAGGCGCGTGCTATACTGCCGGGCTACTCCCCGATAGCTCAGTCGGTAGAGCGACGGACTGTTAACTCATGGCAGCCCGCGCGGGAAACCGTGCGGTGAAAACACCCCCAATTCGGGGAACCCTAAGGCGCGTTCGCGCGACGCATGTCGTGCACCCGCTAAGGCAATCCCGAGCAAGCAGGCGGCGAGCAATCGCTTCCGGGCATGTGTAGAGACTTTACGGGGTGCGCCTAAGGCGATCGGAATCGATCGCTACGGTGAAGAGAAAGTCCAAGCCGAGCGGAAACGTTCGGGCACTTGTAATCCGCAGGTCCCTGGTTCGAGCCCAGGTCGGGGAGCCACCATTCGACGACGAAGCCCGCATCTCGCGGGCTTCGTCGTTCTCATCGTTGCCGTCCCGCGGGTGGCATCGCAGTGACCGGTGACGGCCGGCCCGGCCCGCGTCCGGGCGTGCGGGGCGGCTCCGGCGCGTCGTCGGGCGTGATGTCGAGAAACACGTGGCGGATGCGCGGAAATCGTGCGCGGATCGCCTGCGTGATCCGTTCGATCGTCGCGCGGGTGTCGAAGTCGTCCGGCGACGTACGCCGAAATGCGAGTTCGAGCACGAGCATGATCTCGTCGGGCCCGAGATACATCGTGAGCAGTCGACACACGCGCTCGACCTGGGGCTCGGCGCCGGCGATGCGCCGGATCTCGTCGAGCGTCTGCTTCTCCACCCCCTCGCCCACCAGGAGCCCCTTGCTCTCGTAGACCATCAGCAGCGCCACTGCGCACAGCAACACGCCGATCGCGACCGACGCCGCGCCGTCGATCCAGGCGGCGTCGAGCCAGACGGCAAGCGAGATTCCGCCGAACGCGAAAACCAGCCCGAGCAGCGCTGCCGAATCCTCGAGAAGAACGGTGAAGCTGGTCGGATCCTTCGTCTCGCGGATCGTCTCGACGAACCCGCGACCGCGTTGCTCGGTCCGGAAGGCCTTCAGGCCGTAGTACCAGGAAACGCTTTCGAACACGGTGGCCAAGGCGAGGACGGCGTAGTTCGAGCCGAGGTCCCCGGGCATTTCAGCTGCACGCATGTGCACGATTCCCGACACGATCGACATGCCGCCCCCGAGGGCGAAGACGAGCACGCCGACGATCAGCGCCCAGAAATACAGCTCGTGCCCGTAGCCGAACGGATGCTCGGCGTCGGCCGGCCGGCGGCTGCGCTTCATCCCGTACAGCATCAAGCCGCCGTTGCCGGTGTCGACCAGAGAGTGGATCGCCTCGGACAGCATCGCGGCGCTGCCGGAAAATGCGGCAGCGATGAACTTCGCCACTGCGATCGCCAGGTTGCCGACGATCGCGGCAACGACAGCCGTCTTCGATTCCTGCGCCATTGCCACTGGCCGCAACCGGCGTGCCGGCCGGCGCTCATGCGCCAGTTCGGGGTCCATCACGATGCTGTTGCCCTCCCCCAGTCCATCCGGGCAAAGGCCTGCACGAAGCGGTCGAGGTCGTCGACCGAAAGCCGGTCGATGCCCCCCGCCGCGCTGCGCCCGCTGCCGCCGAAGCGCGCGCACAACTCGCCCGCGCCCGACGGCGAATCGAGCGGCGCCCGCACGCTGGCGACCAGCGAGCCGTCGGCGCGACGGCGCAGCACCGCGTGCGCGCGCGAAGGCGCAGCGACCGCCCACGCATTGGCCGCGCTGCCGATCACGCGGCGACTCCAGGCGGCATCGGGCAAGAGATGCACGCTGCCACTGGCGCCGCTCCAGTACGGCGGCACCTCGAGCGCGCGCTGCAGGTCGGCGGCGCGCAGCGCAATCAGATCCGAGGCGATCGACTCCTCCTCGAAGAACGCGAGCGGATCGCGGTGGCGAACGAGCAGCGCGTAGAGCGCGGCCGGCGCGATGCGAAGGTCCGACTCGTGCTCGCCGTAGGCGTTGTAGTTGATCGCCTCGCCCAGGCGGCGCAGCCGCTCGCGACCCGGCGCATCGACGCCCGCCTGGCCGGCCAGCCGTTCGCCGAGCGCCTGCAGGTTGTCGCCGTAGGCGCCCACCGCGGCCCACGCGCGAAAGGCGCCGTCCAGGAAACGATCGACGATCGCACTGGTACACACGTCGGCGGACAGATCGATGTGCGCCTCCAGCCCCGGGTGCCGCGGAACGTCGGAAACGGCGTGATGGTCGAAATAGCGCACGCGCGCACCGCGTCGAAGCAGGCGCAACAGCGCATCGCGATTGCGCTCCATCGACAGGTCGCACACCAGCACTTCGTCGCCGTCGGCGGCGTCGACGCGATCGAGCAGCGCAATCTCGCGCTTCAGGCCGGTGACGAGCGTGGACGACGCCGGTTCGTGCAGGCGCCACTGCACGACCGCGCACAGTCCGTCCGCGTCGCCGTTGCACACGTCGAAGCGTTGCGGGGCAGCGTGGGCCATCGTTCGCTCGCCCATGCCGTCATCGCGCCGGGAGCGGCGCTGCGCGCCCGGCGGCCGGCGCGCCGCGCCAGGCCGCAGCGATCGCATCGACGTCGAGCCCGCCGCGCGTCGTGTCGACGACGATCGCGGTCGCGCGCTCGACCTCGTCGAACGCTTCGCGCTGCGCGAGTTGTCGTTCGAGCACGCCCGGATCGGCCTCGGAGGGGTCGGCTCCGTGCGCCAACCGGCGCTCGACGCGTTCGCGCAGCACCGCTTCGTCGGCCACGCATTCGAGCACCGCGAAGGGCACGCCCCGCTGCTGCGCGAGCGCGCGAAAGCGCGCGCGGTCGCGCGCGCGCAGGAAGGTCGCGTCGACGATCGTGGGCCACCCCGCGTCGAGCGAGATCGCCGCCAGCGCGAGCAGGCGCGCGTACGTGCGCTGCGACGCGTCGGCCGTGTACAACCCCTGGTCGAGGCCGGAATGCGAGCGCGCGCGCGCGCCCAGACCGTGCAGCCGCTTGCGTTCGAGATCGGAGCGGATGCGGATCGCGCCCGTCCGCGCGAGCAGTTCGCTTGCGACGAAACTCTTGCCCGAGCCCGAGACACCGGAAGTGATCAACAGCCTCGGCTCGCGTGACTCGAGCAGGCGCGACGCCAGGCGCGCATAGGGCGAATCCGACGGCGCGTCCGTTCGCTGCGCGCCGCGGATCGACGCCACGAGTTCGCGCACCACAGCCCGATAGGCGAGGTAGTAGCGCAGCACCGCCAGCCCTTCGTAGTCGCCCAGTTCACCGAGCCAGGCATCGAGGAAGCGATGCGCCAGGTCGGCTCGATCGTGCGCGAGCAGGTCCATCGCGAGAAAGCCGGCGTCGCTCTGCACGTCGATCCAGCGCAGGCCGGGATCGAACTCGATGCAGTCGAAGGCGGTGACCTGCGAGTCGAGCACGACGACGTTGGCCAGGTGCAGATCGCCGTGCCCCTCGCGGATCCAGCCCTGCCGCTGGCGTTCGTCGAACACCGGCCGAAGGGCGTCCGCCTGCGCCTCGAAGCGCGCACGCAGCGCGGCGACCTGCGCCGACGACGCGGGCGCTGCGGCGACGATGCCGTCGAGCGCGAGCGCCGTGTCGGCGCGCACGCGCTCGGCACTTCCCCACCGCGGCTGCCCGCGGCGCCGGGATGCAGGCAAATGCGCTGCACCGGCCTGCGCCGCGTCGCATCGACTCGCATCGCCGCGCTGCGCGTCGCGATGAAAGGCCGCGAGTCGCACGCCGAAGCGCTCGACCGTGTCGGCATCGAGCCTGCCGTGCGCAAGCCGTTCGGAGAAGAGCGCTCCGTCGGTGAACTGGCGCATCTTCACCGCGTATTCGATCGCCGGCCCGTCGCCATCCAGGCGCGGCGCATCGCGCTCGCCGCGAACACCGACCACCTCGAGGTAGATCTCGGGTGCCAGGCGCCGGTTCAGCCGCAGTTCCTCCTCGCAGCACGCGCGACGCGTGTCGAGCCGCGCGAAGTCCAGGAATCCCAGCGTCAGCGGCTTCTTCAACTTCCAGGCGTGCTCGCCGTCGAGCAACACCCACGAGATGTGCGTCTCGACGAGTGCGACCTCGCGACCCGTGCTCGCCTGCAGCAGCGCGCGCAGCGCGTCGATCGAGACACCGCCCTCGACGGCGGCGGACGTGGCCGGTTCGGTGCTCATCGGGCGACGATACGCGAAAATTGGGCGTGAAAACGCCGCGCTAGAATCCGCCTTTCGCCAACGGGGAACGAGATGCGACAGGTGTTCAACTTCAGCGCCGGGCCTGCCGTCCTGCCCGAGGAAGTGCTCGCGCAGGCCGCCGCCGAAATGCTCGACTGGCACGGCAGCGGCCAGTCGGTGATGGAGATGAGCCATCGCGGCAAGGAATACATGAGCGTCCACGCGCAGGCCGAGCGCGACCTGCGCGAACTGATGGGCATCCCCGAGTCGCACGCGGTGCTGTTCCTGCAGGGGGGCGCGACGCTGCAGTTCGCGATGGTGCCGCTGAACCTGATGCGCGAGCGCTCGCGCGCCGACTACGTGAACACCGGCGAGTGGTCGACGAAGGCGATCAAGGAAGCGCGCCGCTTCGGTGACGTGAACGTCGTCGCATCCTCCGAAGACCGCAGGTTCACCTACGTTCCGCCGCAGTCGACGTGGAAGCGCTCGCCCGACGCGGCCTATCTGCACTACTGCGCCAACGAGACGATCGGCGGCGTGGAATTTTCCTTCACGCCCGATGCCGGCGACGTGCCGCTGGTCGCCGACATCTCGTCGAACTTCCTTTCGCGCCCGGTCGAGGTCGCGAAGCACGCGCTGATGTACGGAGGCGCACAGAAGAACATCGGGCCCGCGGGCCTGACCATCGTGATCGTGCGCAAGGACCTGCTCGGGCACGCGCGCGCCGGCCTCCCGACGATGCTCGACTACCAGGTGCACGCCGACGCCGACTCGATGCTGAACACCCCGCCCACGTGGGCCGTGTACATCGCCGGGCTCGTCTTCCAGTGGCTGAAGCGCCAGGGCGGCGTACCGGCGATCGAGCAGCGCAACACCGAGAAGGCGAACCTGCTCTACGACTATCTCGACTCCACCGCCTTCTACACGAATCCGGTCGATCGCTCCGATCGCTCGCGGATGAACATCCCGTTCCGGCTGCCCGACGCTGCGCTCGACGAAGCGTTCCTGAAGGGCGCGAAGCAACGCGGGCTCCTGCAACTGAAGGGGCATCGCTCGGTGGGCGGCATGCGGGCGTCGATCTACAACGCGATGCCGATCGAAGGCGTGCGCGCTCTGGTCGACTGGATGCGCGAGTTCGAGAAGAGCCACGGCTGAACGACCGAGGAGAACGCGATGCGCGAACCGATCCGCGTGCTGGTGCTGAACCGGATTTCCCAGGGTGGACTCGCGCGATTGCCCGCGCCGGCCTACGTCGTCGGCCCTGCGGTCGAGTCGCCCGACGCGATCCTGCTGCGCTCGGCCGACCTGCACGCGACGACGATTCCGAAATCGGTGCGCGCGATTGCCCGCGCCGGCGCCGGCACCAACAACATTCCGGTGGCGCAGATGAGTGCGCGCGGCGTGCCGGTATTCAACGCACCGGGCGCGAACGCGAACGCGGTCAAGGAACTCGTGCTCGCCGGCATGCTGCTCGCCGCGCGCAACCTGCCCGAGGCGTTGCGCTTCGTCGAGTCGATCGACGCCGACTGTCCCGACATCGCAGCGCTCGTGGAGCAACGCAAGAAGGCGTTCTCCGGCTTCGAACTGGCCGGCCAGACGCTCGCGGTGATCGGACTGGGTCGCATCGGCTGCCTGGTCGCCGACGCCGCGATCCGGCTCGGCATGGACGTCATCGGCTTCGACCCGGAAATCACCGTCGACGCCGCCTGGAGCCTGCCTTCGCAGGTGCGCAAGGCGCACTCGGTCGGCGAGGCGCTGCGCGCGGCGCGTTTCGTCACGTTGCACGTTCCGCTACTCGCCGCAACGCGCGGCCTCATCGGCGCCGAGAGCCTGCGAAACGTGCAGCCGGGCGCGGTGCTGCTGAACTTCTCGCGCGAAGGCGTCGTCGACGAGCCAGCGGTGCTCGCCGCGCTCGACGAGGGACGGTTGCTGCGCTACGTATGCGATTTTCCGAGCGCGGCGATCGACGCGCACGAGCGGGCGATCGCGCTGCCGCACCTGGGCGCCTCGACGCGCGAGGCCGAGGAGAACTGCGCGTGCATGGCGGCCGACCAGCTGCGCGACTATCTGGAGAACGGCAACGTGCGCAATGCGGTCAATTTCCCCGACACCTGGGCGCCGCGAGAGTCCGCATTCCGAATCGCCATCGCCAATGCCAACGTTCCCAACATGCTCGGGCAGATCTCCACCGCAATGGCGCGCGCCGACCTGAACATCAACAACATGCTGAACAAGTCGCGCGGCGACATGGCGTACACGATCGTCGACGTCGACAGCGCCGTATCGCGCGACGCGATCGCGTCGATCGAGCGCATCGACGGCGTTCTTTCGGTGCGTTACCTGCCCGCCGCAGACTGAAACGACGCCGGCGCACGGGTTTAGAATGGCCCGCTGCGTCTTCGCCGCGGCCGACCGCTTCGTTGCACCCGGTGCGCACGGTTCGGCAAGAACCCGATCGTCCGAAATCCAGGAGACCCCGATGGACCGCCGTTCCCTGCTCAAAGCCGGCGCTGCCGGCTCGGCCGCGCTGGCCGCCCCGTTCGTCGTCACGCGCGCGGCGCACGCGCAGAACTACCGGGCCGAATACCGGCTGTCCACCGTCGTGGGCACCGCGTTTCCCTGGGGCAAGGGCGCACAGACCTGGATCGACCTCGTGCGGGAGCGCACGCAGGGCCGGATCAACATGAAGCTGTATCCGAACGTGTCGCTCGTCAACGGCGACCAGACGCGCGAATTCTCCGCGATCCGCCAAGGCGTGATCGACGTGGCCGTCGGCTCGACGATCAACTGGTCGCCGCAGGTCAAGGAGCTGAACCTGTTCTCGCTGCCTTTCCTCGCGCGGGACCACGCGGGCATCGACGCGATGACGCAGGGCGAAGTCGGCGAGCGCATCCTGAAGATCGTCGAGAAAGCCGGCGTCGTGCCGCTCGCCTGGGGCGAGAACGGATTCCGCGAGCTGACCAACTCCAGGCACGAGATCCGCACGCCGGCCGACATGAAGGGCTTGAAGTTCCGCGTCGTCGGCTCGCCGATCTTCAACGACACCTTCACCGCGCTCGGCGCCAATCCCACGCAGATGAGCTGGGCCGACGCGCAGCCCGCACTGGCTTCGGGCGCCGTCGAGGGCCAGGAGAACCCGCTGCACATCTTCACGGCGGCCAAGCTGCACACGCTCGGCCAGAAGTTCGTGACGATGTGGGACTACGTCGCCGACCCGCTGATCTACGTCGTCAACCGCGACGTATGGAACTCGTGGACGCCGGCCGATCGCGACCACGTACGCGCGGCCGCGCTCGAGGCGGGCAAGCAGGAGATCGCAATCGCGCGCAAGGGCCTGACGAGGAACGACCAGTCGCTGGTCAAGGAAGTCGAGGCGCTCGGCGTGAAGGTGACGCGCCTGTCCGACGACGAGAAGAAGGTCTTCGAGAAGACGGTGCGCCCGGTCTACGAGAAGTGGACGAAGCAGATCGGCCCCGACCTCGTGAAGCGCGCCGAAGCTGCCGTCGCATCGCGCAGGACGGCCTGACGCCAGCTCGCACTCGCGCCCCGGCCGGACGCGACGGGTTTCGCCTGCGGCCCGTCCGGTTCCCGGTTCCGTCATGACCGACTCGAACGAAGCGGGTACGGGCGGCGACCCGCGCATCTCGCCTTTCGCGCGTCGCCTGCCCGAGGATCGGATCGGCGCCGCAGCGATGGCGCTGCTCGCGTCGATCACCTTCGCCAACGTGATTGCACGCTATTTCACCGACGAGTCCTTCGCGTGGACCGAGGAAATCTCGGTGTCGCTGATGGTCGTGCTGACGATGATCGCCAGCGCCGGCGCCGCCGCACGCAACCGCCACATCCGCGTCGAGTTCCTGTACGACGCGGGCTCGCCGCGCCGCCGCCGGGCGCTGGCGATGTTCTCCGAAGTCGCGTCGATGGTCGCGTTCCTGATGCTCTTCGGCCTGTCGCTGCGGCTGCTGTGGGACGACTGGCGCTACGAGGTCACGTCGCCGGGCATCGGCGTTCCGCAGTGGTGGTACACGGTGTGGCTTCCGGTGCTCGCGCTGCTGATCGCGGCGCGATCGGTGCAGCGTCTCGTGCGGCTCGCTCGACCGCGGGGGCGTCGCACGCCGCCGGCCTGCGAACGATGAACCCGCTTCGCCGGGCGCACGACCGATGATCGACGTCGCGATCTTCGCGCTCTTCGTCGCGCTCACGCTGGCCGGCGTGCCGATCGGCGTCGCGCTGATGCTCGGCGGATCGCTGGCGATCGGCGTGGCGGATCTCGGCTGGCTGTCGATCCCGAACAACTTCTACGCCGGCATCGCGAAATACCCGCTGCTCGCATTGCCGATGTTCGTGCTCGTAGGCTCCGTCTTCGATCGCTCGGGCGTGGCGCATCGGCTGGTGCAGTTCGCGCTGGCGATCGTCGGCCGCGGACCCGGCATGCTGCCGATGGTCGCGATCGGCGTTGCGATGTTCATGGGCGGGATCTCGGGTTCGGGGCCCGCGAGCGCCGCCGCCGTCGGCGGCGTGATGCTCGCGTCGATGGCGCGCGCCGGCTACCCGCCGGCGTATTCGGCAAGCGTCATCGGCGCTGCTGCCGCCACCGACATCCTGATTCCGCCGTCGATCGCGTTCATCGTCTATTCGGTGATGGTGCCCGGCGCCTCGGTGCCGGCGCTGTTCGCCGCCGGGCTGGTACCTGGCCTGCTCGCCGGCTGCGCGCTGATCGCCCCGGCAATCTGGCTGGCGCGACGCCACCGTTTCGGCGCCGGCGAAGCCGACATCGAACGCCCGCCGTTCCTGCGTGCGCTGCGCGAAGCCGCCTGGGGCCTGTTCGCGCCGGTGCTGATTCTCGGCGGCATGCGCATGGGCTGGTTCACGCCGACCGAAGCCGCCGTCGTCGCGGTCTTCTACGGCCTGTTCGTCGGCGTATTCGTCTACCGCACGATGGGCGTGCGCGAGATCGTCGAATCGCTGATCGAATCGTCCGAGGTCTCCGGCGTCATCATGATCGTCGTGGCGCTCGCCAGCATCTTCGCCTACGCGGTGAGCACGCTGGGCATCGCCGATCCGCTCACGCGCGCGATCCTCGACAGCGGGATGGGCCCGTGGTGGGCGCTGGTGGCGATCGTCGCCGTGCTGCTCGTCACCGGCATGGTGCTCGACGGAATCTCGATCTTCCTGATCTTCGTCCCGCTGCTGCTGCCGCTGGTGCGCGGCTTCGGCTGGGACGCCGTCTGGTTCGGCGTACTGCTCACCTACATGGTGTCGATCGGGCAGTTCACCCCGCCGCTGGCGGTGAACCTGATGGTGTCCTCGCGCCTGGCCGGGGTGCGCATCGAGCAGACCGTGCCGTGGGTGATCTGGTTCGTGTTCGCGATGCTCGTGGTGCTCGCGGCACTGATCGCGGTGCCGGAGTTGTCGCTGTGGCTGCCGAGGGCGTTGAATTTCTGACGCTCGCGATGCTCGAGGAGGGTTTCCTCACGCAAGCAGGTGTTTCTCCGGCGAAGGCGCGGGCCGCCTGCCGCGGGCGCGCCTTTGCGCAGACGAGAAGCGCAGCAGCGCCGGTGCGCGCGCGAAGCGCGCGTCGTCTTCGTTCTCGCGGCCGCGCAATGCGCCCTGCCGTCCTCTGCCCTGCGGGTTCGAGCCAGAAAGCCGCGATGCGGCGTTGCCGAACCCGGTCGATAGCTACGGCTATCGACCGGAACCGGCGCCTTGCCTCGCGGCTTTCTGGCTCGAACGCGACCCCTGTCCATAGTCCGACAGCCTCCTAGGGGATATCCCCGATCATCGCGTCGATCCGGCCTGCGGGAACCGCGGTCGCCGTTACCATTTGCGCCACCTTCCGCTCCATCACCCAAAGGAACGAAGCATGCGACGTCTCCTCGGTACTCTTGTTGCCGCCTGTGCGCTGTCGCTGGCCGGCGCGGGCAGCGCTCTTGCGCAACAGCAGTTCATCAACGTGCTCACCGGCGGCACCAGCGGCATCTACTATCCGCTGGGCGTGTCCCTGACGCAGATCTACGGCAAGGCCATTCCTACCGCCAAGGCCACGGTGCAATCGACCAAGGCTTCTGCGGAAAACCTCAATCTGCTGCAGGCGGGTCGCGGCGAGATCGCCCTGACGCTGGGCGATGCCCTCTCGCTGGCCTGGAAGGGTGACGCCGATGCGGGCTTCAAAACGCCGCTGAACAAGCTGCGCGGCGTCTCGGCGACCTACAGCAACTACATCCAGATCGTCGCCTCGGCCGATTCGGGCATCAAGACCATGGCCGACCTGAAAGGCAAGCGCATCTCCGTCGGCGCCCCCAAGTCGGGCACCGAGCTCAATGCCCGCTCCATCCTCAAGGCGGCCGGGCTCACCTACGGCGATTTCGCCAAGGTCGAATACCTGCCTTTCGGCGAGTCGGTGGAACTCATCAAGAATCGCCAGCTCGACGTCACCCTGCAGTCCGCCGGCCTGGGCGTGGCCTCGATCCGCGACCTGGCCACCTCGGTGAACATCGTCGTGGTGCCGATCCCGGCCGACGTCGTGGCCAAGGTGGGCGACGCCGCCTACCAGTCGGCGATGATTCCCGCCAACACCTATCAGGGGCAGGCCGCCGACGTGCCGACCGCCGCCATCGCCAACTTCCTCGTCACGCACGAGGGCGTCTCCGAGGAACTCGGCTACAAGATGACGAAGGCGCTCTTCGAAAATCTCGACCAGATGGTTTCCGCGCACGCGGCGGCCAAGCAGATCTCGCTGCAGAATGCGACGAAAGGCATGCCGGTGCCGCTGCATCCCGGCGCCGAGAAGTACTATCGCGAAAAAGGCGTCCTGAAATAGGCAGGAACGCCGGCGGGAGCCGCTTGCGGCCCGCTCTTCTCCAGGGACGCGCAACGCGTCCCTTTTTCGTTCGCCGCCCGACATGACAGCACAGACCGAAGCTCCGCAGGCCGTCGAAATCGAAGTGCCGGGCAATCCCGAAGTGCCGGGCGATCCGCACGTCCCCGACAGCGCGACCGAAGGGCAGCGCCGGGCGGTCTACGGGATCGGCGTGGCGTTCTCGGCATACCAGGTGTACACGGCCGCCTACGCGCCGCTGTCGAGCATCGTGATGCGCTCGCTGCACGTGGGCTTCCTGCTGCTGCTCACCTTCGTGATGCTGCCCGGGTTCGGCAAGCGACACGACCGCGCCAGGGCGTTCGGCTGGGCGATCGGCATCGTCGGCTTCGCGCTCGGCCTGTACCACTGGATCTTCGAGGAGGAGCTGATCGTCCGCTCGGGCGACCTCACGCAACTCGACGTGGCGGTCGGCATCGCCACCCTCGTGCTCGTGTTCGAAGCCACGCGCCGGATGATGGGACCGGCGCTGCCGCTGATCTGCGCGCTCTTTCTGGCGTACGCGCTGTGGGGCAACTACCTGCCCGGGGTGCTCGCGCATCGCGGTTTCGGCCTCGACCAGGTCATCAACCAGATGTCCTTCGGCACCGAAGGCATCTACGGAATCCCGACCTACGTCTCGTCGACCTACATCTTCCTGTTCATCCTGTTCGGCACCTTCCTCGAGCAGGCCGGCATGATCCGGCTGTTCACCGACTTCTCGATGGGCACCGTCGGTCACACGCGCGGAGGTCCGGGAAAGGTCGCCGTCGTCGCGTCGGGCATGATGGGTACGATCAACGGGTCGGGCGTCGCCAACGTCGTCACCACCGGCCAGTTCACGATCCCGCTGATGAAGCGTTTCGGCTACGGCGCTGCCTTCGCCGGCGGTGTCGAAGCGACGTCGAGCATGGGCGGGCAGATCATGCCGCCGGTGATGGGAGCGGTCGCATTCATCATGGCGGAGACGATCGGCGTGCCTTACGTCTCGATCGTCAAGGCGGCGTTGATTCCGGCGCTTCTGTACTTCGCCACCGCGTTCTGGATGGTGCATCTCGAGGCGGGTCGCCTCGGCCTGCTCGGGCTTCCCAAGGAGGAATGCCCGGACGCATGGGCCGCGATCCGCGGCAACTGGTATCTGATCCTGCCGCTCGCCGCGCTCGTCTGGCTGCTCTTCTCGGGCTACACGCCGCTGTTCTCCGGAACCGTCGGCCTGGCGGCGACGGTGATCCTGATCTTCGGCATGGCGATCGCGGTGCGCACCTCGCACATGGCGTTGCGCGTGATCTTCTGGGTCGGTCTCGGGCTGCTGTCGTCGAGCTTCCTGAAATACGGCATCACCGCAATCGTTGCCGTCATCGCCGCACTGGTCGCGGTGAACCTCGTCGTGCGCGGCGGACGCACGGTGCTTCGCCAGGCACTCGACGGCATGGCCGAAGGCGCGCGAAATGCGCTGCCGGTGGGGGTGGCCTGCGCGCTGGTCGGCGTGATCATCGGCGTGATGACGCTGACCGGAGCGGCGACGACCTTCGGCGGCTTCGTCATCCGGCTGGGCGAACACAGCCTGTTCCTGTCGCTCGTGCTGACGATGATCACCTGCCTGGTGCTGGGCATGGGCATCCCGACGATACCGAACTACATCATCACCAGTTCGCTCGCCGCACCGGCGCTGCTCGCGATGGGCGTGCCGCTGATCGTCTCGCACATGTTCGTCTTCTATTTCGGGATCATGGCCGACCTGACACCGCCGGTGGCGCTCGCCGCGTACGCGGCGTCGCCGATCGCACGCGCGACAGGACTGTCGATCGGCGTGCAGGCGATGCGCATCGCGATCGCCGGGTTCGTCGTGCCGTTCATGGCGGTCTACGACCCCGCGTTGATGCTGCAGACCGGCACCGTGTTCGACACTGCCTACGTCGTCTTCAAGGCGCTGCTGGCGATCGGCCTGTGGGGCGCCGCGAGCATCGGTTTCCTGGCGACGAAGCTGCCGTGGTGGGAACGGATCCTCGCCGTCGCGGGCGCTTTCCTGCTCGTGGCGGCGATTCCGCTCACCGACGACCTCGGCTTCGCACTGTGCGCGGTGTTCGCCGCGGTGCATGCGCTGCGCTGGCGGCGCAGCCGCCCGAACCGCGGGGGAACCGCATGACGGTCGGCGTGTGCCTGGTCGTCGACCAGGCCGTGCGGGCATTCGTCCCGGTGCTCGCGTTCACGCTCGGCTGGGTACACTCGATCGAAAAGACGAGCTGGGAAGAAGACTGGCGCGTCGTGGACGAAGGCCTGGTGCTCGTCGAAGCGCGCATCGAGGGCAGCGGCGCCGGCATGGAGCCGCCCCCGGGCGCGGTGTTGCGCGATGGCGTCTGGCACTATGCGCCTGCGCCGCGAACGCGTACGCACGAGGCGCTCGTGCTGGCGATCTCGCCCTATGCGCAGCCGTACCGCTTCTGCGTCGACGGGCGCTGCCGCCCGCTGGCCCAGGTCGCCGGACTGGCCGAAAGCTTCGCCACCATCCGCGTCGAGCGCTGCGACTCCCCTTTGACAACGCCGCGCGCATCGCGTTGAATCCATCGGATCCGCCGCCCCCCGGAGCCGAATCGTGACGCTGCGTTCGCTGCTGTTCATCCTCGTCTTCGGCGCGCTCGTCGCGTTCGTGCTGGTCAACTGGCAGGTGCTGAACACGCCCACGGTGCTGTCGGTGGCCTTCACCGAGGTGCAGGCGCCGCTCGGCCTGGTGATGCTCGCGTTCATCGTGCTCGTCACCGTGCTGCTGCTCGGCTACATCGTCTACCTGCAGATGTCGGGGCTGCTCGAGGCCCGCCGCCACGGCAAGGAGATCCAGGCGCAGCGCGATCTCGCCGACCAGGCCGAGTCGTCGCGGTTCACCGAGTTGCGCTCGTATCTCGAGTCGCGTTTCTCGCGCAGCGACGACCGGCGCGAGGAGATCGAGCGCGCCGTTCAGGCGCGACTGGACGCGCTCGAATCGCAGCTGAAGGCGAGCATCGAGTTGCAGGGAAACTCGCTGGCGGCGGCACTGGCCGAGCTTGCCGACCGCTACGACCGCGATCGCCGCGAGCGGGAGTCCCCGATGCGCGGCCCGGGCAGCTAGTACGCCGACCCGCAGGTATCGCAACAAAATGAAAGCGATGAATTCGGCGCTTTCATGTTGCGATACTTTCGGGTCGGCGTACCAGGGCTCGCGGCTTTCGGCACGCGCGCGAGCAGCGCGCCGGGCACGCGGAAGCTAGAATGGCGTCCGGCGGACGCGCGATCGAATCCGGGGTCGCACGCCCGATCGCATGCCGATCGCCCCGCCCGCTTCACCGCGGCGTTCCTCGCTCTTTGCCCTCGCACCTTCCCCTCAACTGCGATATGCGAAAACACGGAACCCACGCATGAAAATCGAAGACATCCTCGCCGCCCTGCCCGAGCAGGAAGTCACGATCGACGTCCTGCGCGAAAAGTACGCCAAGGGAGACGAGTCGAACGCCCACGAGGTGCGCCAGCGCGTCGCGCGCGCGCTGGCGTCGATCGAACCGCAGGCGCTGCGCGAACACTGGGCGGGCGAGTTCCTGTGGGCGATGGAGCACGGCTTCGTGCCCGCCGGACGCATCAATTCGGCCGCCGGCACCGACATCCGGGCCACGCTGATCAACTGCTTCGTGCAGCCGATCGGCGACGCGGTATGGGGATACGATCAGGCCGGCACGCCGGGCATCTACGCGGCGCTGCAGGAAGCCGCCGAGACGATGCGCCGCGGCGGCGGCGTCGGCTACGACTTCTCGTCGATCCGCCCGCGCGGCGCGCTGGTCAAGGGCACGCTGTCCCGCGCCTCGGGTCCGGTGTCGTACATGCGCGTGTTCGACAAGTCGTGCGAGACGCTCGAGTCCGCCGGCTCGCGCCGCGGCGCGCAGATGGGCGTGATGCGCGTCGACCATCCCGACGTCGAGGAGTTCATCGGCGCCAAGAACGACGGATCGCTGTCGAACTTCAACATGTCGGTGGCGGTCACCGATGCGTTCATGCGCGCGGTGGAGGCCGACGGCGAGTTCGAGCTGGTGCACGAGGTGCAGCCCTTCGACGAGAACGGACTGGGCCGAAACGCCGAAGGCAAGTGGATCTACCGCCGGCTGCGCGCGCGCGAGCTGTGGGACCAGATCATGGCCTCCACCTACGATCACGCCGAGCCGGGCGTGATCTTCATCGATCGCGTCAACCGCGACAACAACCTCTCGTATTGCGAACGCATCGAGGCGAGCAACCCGTGCGGCGAGCAGTTCCTGCCTCCGTACGGCTGCTGCGACCTCGGCAGCCTGAACCTGACGCGCTTCATCGTCGATCCCTTCGGCGAGAAGCCGGCCTTCGATTTCGAGCGCTTTCGCCGCACGGTGGCGATCTCGGTGCGCGCGCTCGACAACGTGCTCGACCTGACGTTGTGGCCGCTCGAGGCGCAGGAGCGCGAGGCGCAGGCCAAGCGCCGCATCGGGCTGGGCTTCACGGGGCTCGGCAACGCGCTCACGATGCTGCGGCTGCGCTACGACACCGACGATGCGCGCGCCTTCGCCGCGCGCATCGCGCAGTCGATGCGCGACGTCGCCTACGAGGCATCGGTGGAGCTGGCGATCGAACGCGGCGCGTTTCCGCTGTTCGACGCCGACCAGTGGCTTGCCGAACCGCACGCCGCCTCGCGCCTGCCCGATGCGCTGAAGAAGCGCGTGCGCGAGCACGGCATCCGCAATTCGCACCTGCTGTCGATCGCGCCCACCGGCACGATCTCGATCGCCTTCGCGGGCAACGCTTCCGGCGGCATCGAACCGGCGTTCTCGTGGACGTACACGCGGCGCAAGCGCATGCCCGACGGCAGCCGCCACGAATACCAGGTCGAGGACTTCGCCTACCGGATGTGGCGCCACCTCGGGCACGACACCAATGCGCTGCCCGACTACTTCGTTTCCGCGATGCAGATCTCGGCGCTCGACCACATGCGCATGAGCGCGGCGGTGCAGCCGTACATCGACTCGGCGATCAGCAAGACGGTCAACGTCGACGAGGCATATCCGTACGAGGAATTCAAGACGCTGTATTTCGAGGCGTGGCGCGCAGGCCTGAAGGGCATCACCACCTATCGACCGAACAGCGTCATCGGCTCGGTGCTCAGCGTGGCACCTTCGGCCAGCGCGCAGCAGCCGCAGGACCTGCAGGTCGTTCCCGAGGAGTCCGATCGACGACTGCGCATCGAGCGCGTGCCGCAGCCGGCGCTGTCGTCGCTGCGCTGGCCCAGTCGCCCGAAGCTGCCCGGCGGCAACCTCGCGTATTCGTACATGGTCGAGCCGCTCGACGAACGCGCGTCGTTCTGCATCTTCATCGGACAGACCGAGGAACCCTATCCGCGCGCCGACGGCACGACCGGCCTGCGCAGCGTTCCCTTCGAGACCTGGGTCAACGGCAACGAGCAGCCGCGCGGGCTGGGCGCCATCGCCAAGGCGCTGTCGATGGACATGCGCTCGAACGACCGTGCCTGGCTGAAGATGAAGCTCGACGCGCTGGCCCGCACCCGCGACGAACAGCCGCTGCAGATGCCCTTCCCGCCCAATGGCGAGATGCGCTGGACGCCGGGGCTGGTGGCCGGCTTCGCCGAGATCGTTCGGCATCGCTGCGAGGAACTCGGCATGTTCGAGGCGCTGGACGCGCAACCGTCGCCGATGGTCGACGCGATGATGTTCCGCAAGGAGCCGAAGTCCGGGCCGCTGGGCACGCTGTCGTGGACGGCGGACGTCGCCAATGCAGCCACGAACGACGACTTCGTCATCGGCGTGAAGGAACTGCAGTTGCCGGACGGCACGCGCCGGCCCTACTCGATCTGGCTCTCGGGCGACTATCCGCGCGCTCTCGACGGGCTTGCCAAGCTGCTGTCGATCGACATGCACCTGATCGACGTGAACTGGATCGGCCTGAAGCTGCGCAAGCTGCTTGCCTTCGGCGAGCTGAACGGATCGTTCTGGGCGCAGGTCCCCGGGGAGTCGCGCCAGCAGGTCTGGCCGAGCACGGTCGCCTACATCGCGGCGCTGCTGCTGAATCGCTTCAAGGTACTCGGGCTGCTCGACTCGGAAGGCCGGGCGATCGGCGGGGCCGGCGCGCTCGCGCTGCCCGATCACGAGAAGCCCCAGGCGGGCGGCAACGAAGCGCCGCTGATCGCCGGCCAGGCGTGTCCGTCGTGCGGCGCGCACGCGTACATCCGGCGCGACGGCTGCATGTTCTGCACCGCCTGCGGACACCAGGGCGAGTGCGGATGACGGCCGCCTGACGGGAGATGGCGGAACGCATTCTCGTCGTCGACGACGAAGAAGGAATCCGGGAGCTGCTGTGCGCCTACCTGAGCGACTTCGGCTTCGAAGTCGCTGCGGTGGCCGACGGCGCCGAGATGCGTCGCCACCTGGCCGAGCATCGGGCGGATCTGGTGCTGCTCGACCTCGGCCTGCCGCACGAAGACGGTCTCGTGCTCGCGCGCGAGCTGCGCAGCCGCGACGACGTGCCCGGGATCATCATCGTCACCGGCCGCGGCGAGCCGGTCGACCGCATCCTCGGCCTGGAACTCGGCGCCGACGACTACATTCCGAAGCCCTTCGACCTGCGCGAGCTGGTGGCTCGCGTGCGCAGCGTCCTGCGACGCCTGCGCCCCGAAGGGGCGGCGCAGCCGGCGGCGGCGCACACCGCCCGGCAGCCCGAGCGCTTCGAATTCGACGGCTGGCGCATCGACCTCGGCGCCCGCTCGGTCGCGCTGCCCGACGGCACCTCCGTGGCGCTCACGACGAGCGAATTCGACCTGCTGGCCACCTTCGTGCGCCATCCGAACCGCGCGCTGACCCGCAACGAGTTGATGGACGTGCTGTACCGGCGCGAGGCGGGCCCCTTCGACCGCGCGATCGACGTACTGGTCGGGAGGCTTCGCCGCAAGATCGAGCGCGACCCGGCCGATCCGAAGCTCGTCAAGTCGGTGCGCGGCGTCGGCTATCTTTTCGCCGCGCGGGTTACGTCCGATCGGCGTCCGAGCGATGCAGCCCACTGATCCGCGCCCTGCTGTCGAGCAGGGCTCGCCGGGATTCGACGAGGCGCAGCTGTACCGCCAGATCTTCCACGCCGCTTCCGACGCGATGCTGATCGTCGACGACGCGGGTCGCATCCGGACCGCGAACGCGCGCAGCGAGGAGGTCTTCGGCTACCGCTTCGACGAGCTCGTCGGCCGGTCGATCGAGGAGCTGATCCCCCCGCGTTTCCGCGAATCGCACGCACAGCATCGCGCGCGCTATCGCAAAGCCCCCCGCTCGCGGCCGATGGGAACGAACATCGCCCTCACCGCGCGGCACCGGGACGGACACGAATTCGCCGTCGAGATCAGCCTCAATCCACTGCGCGTGGACGGCGCCGTCTGGACCTGCGCGAATGTGCGCAACGTCGACGCGCAGCGCCGTGCGCGCGATCTCATCGTCCGCGCCCGGCAGGCGAACGCGGTTGCCGATTTCGGCCGCACGGCGCTCGCCACGCGCGACTTCGCCGCGATCCAGCGGCAGGCGTGCGCGATCATCGTCGAGCACCTCGGAGTCGATTTCGCGCTGTGCGGTCAGCTCGCACCTGCCGGCCGGCTGGACATCGCCGCCCGGCTCGGCCTCGGCGACGATGAGCGCACCGAACCGCTGCGCGCGCAGCTCGAACGGCTCGTGGCCGACGACGCCCCGGGGCTGCTCGATCGGCCGATGCTGCTCGAGCAACCGATGCCGCCGCAGGCCGGCGGCGCGCCCACGACCGCGATCGCCTGCGCGATTCCCGGCGAGGAAACCCAATGCCTGGGCGTGCTGCTGGCCGGTTCGCGCGCCTCGCGCAGCTTCTCGCGCGACGACGGCAGCTTCGTGCAGGCGCTGGCCAACACGGTCGGCGCGGCGCTGCAGCGCGAAGGCGCCGAGGCGCGACTGTTCCAGTCGCAACGCCTCGAGGCACTCGGGCAACTCACCGGCGGCGTCGCGCACGACTTCAACAACCTGCTGACCGTCGTCTCGGGCAATCTGCAGATGCTCGAGGAACGGATCGCCGGCGACGCGCTCGGCGCGCGCCTGGCGAAGGCCGCGATGCGCGCGACGAGTCGCGGCGCCGACCTCACGCGCAAGCTGCTGGCTTTCTCGCGGCGACAGACTCTGCAGCCGCGCGCGATCGACGTGGCGCAATTGCTCGAGTCGATCGTCGACATCCTTCGACGCACGCTGGGGGCGAAGATCGACGTTTGCCTGCAGGCCGAAGGTGCGCTGCCGGCGGCGAAGGCCGATCCGGGAATGCTCGACACGGCCCTGCTGAATCTCGCCGTGAACGCGCGCGATGCGATGCCCGACGGCGGACGGCTCACCTTCTCGGCCGACCGCGTGAGCGCGCCCGTGCATCCGGCAACGCGGGACGAGCCGCTCCCTGCCGGCGAGTACGTCCGGATCGCAGTCACCGACACCGGTTCGGGGATGGCTCCCGAGGTACTCGCGCGTGCGTTCGAGCCGTTCTTCACGACAAAGGAGAGCGGCAAGGGCAGCGGACTGGGGCTGAGTCTCGTCTACGGCTTCGCCAAGCAGTCGGGCGGGCACATCGACGTGCGCAGCGCACTCGGCGCCGGAACCTGCATTTCGCTGTACCTGCCCGTCGACGACGGCAGCACCGCGCCGCGCGCAAGACGAGTGGGCGGCGCCGACTATGCGGGCGGCGCGGAGACGATCCTCGTGGCCGAGGACGACGACGAGGTTCGCGCGATAGCGGTCGCCTTTCTCGAAAGACTCGGCTACCAGGTGCTGCAGGCGAACGACGCCACGCAGGCGCTCGCGCACATCGACTCGGGCGTACGCATCGACCTGCTGTTCAGCGACGTGGTCATGCGCGGGGAACTCGACGGGCCGGCTCTCGCGCGCGAGGCAACGCGCCGGCGCCCCGGCCTGCGTGTCGTCTTCACGTCGGCGCATGCGCCCGAATCGATCGAGCTGCTCGGGCGACGAGCGGGAGCCGAACTGCTGTCGAAGCCCTATCGGATCGATCAGCTCGCGCAGTTGCTGCGCCGGGCCCTGGACGATCCGGCGCCGCAGGGCTCGCCGGAAACGGGCGAGTCGCTGCCGCCGACGCCGGCGGAGCCGTCGCCCCCCTGACGCGCGACGAGCGCGCTCAGCGCGCCTCTCGCCGCGTGTCGCCGCGTCCGATCACGGCGCGCAGCGCCTGCAGCGAAACGATCGCGATCTCGCGGTTGCGCACGCGGATCAGGCCTTCGCCCTGGAAGCGCGACAGGATCCGGCTTACCGTCTCCAGCTTCAGCCCCAGCATGCTGCCGATTTCTTCCCGGGTCATGCGCAGCACGAAGCAACTCGCCGAGAAACCGCGTGCCGCCATGCGCTGCGACAGGTTGATGAGGAACGCGGCGAGGCGCTCCTCCGCGCGCATCGAGCCGAGCAGCAGCATCAGCGCGCGCTCGCGCTGGATCTCGGCGGAGAGCATGCGAAAGAGCTCGCGCTGCAGCAACGGGTCGCGCGTGGCGAGCGCATCGAGCTCGACGAACGGAATCTCGACGACCTCGCTGTCCTCCAGTGCAACGGCGTCGCCCGCGTGGACGTCCAGCCCGATGCCGTCGACACCGAGCACCTCGCCGCCCAGATGAAAGCCGGTGACCTGCTCGCGCCCGTCCTCGGTGAGGAGCACCGACTTGAACGAGCCGGCGCGGATGCCGAACAGCGAATGGAAAGGATCGCCGTAGCGGAACAGGTATTCCCCGCGTCGTACGCGCCGGCGCGTTGCCGAAGTGGCGCCGAGCAGCATCTCCAGTCCGTCGGGGCGCCGGGTCGCCGTTCGGGCCGGGGTGGCCGCATTCGCAGGTGCCGAGACCTCGACGAGGGCAAGGCCGAGCGGCGCGACGGGAGACGGGGCGAGATGCGGCATCGACATGGGAGAACTCCTGCATCCCCGGGGCGGTTGCCCGGTTCGCCCCCAATCTACCGGCCGCCCTGCGCCGCGCGATGGCAGCGCGGCAACAGCGGGTAACAGTTTGTAACGCTCCTGCGGGAAGCCGACCACGGCGCGCGCAACGGCTCGCGCGAGCCTCGCGCATCGACTAGCATGGATACATCGCTGCTCGCGGAGAAGACGATGTACAAGCACCTGCTGGTTCCCACCGACGGATCCGAGCTGTCGAATAATGCCGTCGAGCGCGCGATCGGCTTCGCGCGCGAGAGCGGCGCACGCATCACGGCGCTGCACGTCATGCCCGAGTACATTCCGCCGGCCTTCGCCGAGTTTCCCGCTGCCGGCCAAGCCTCGTTCGCCGACTTTACCAAGGCCACCGAGGAGACGGCGCGCATCGTGCTCGATGCGGTCGCGCAGTCGGCAGCCGCGGCCGGGGTCGACTGCGAGACGGTCTCGACGCGACACACGCAACCGTATCGCGCGATCATCGAGACGGCGCGCGACCGGGGCTGCGATCTCATCTTCATGGCCTCGCACGGTCGCCGCGGCCTGAGCGCGCTGGTGCTCGGCAGCGAGACCAACAAGGTGCTCACGCACTCGAGCATCCCCGTACTGGTATTCCGCTGACCCGATACACGACGGAGAACAACGAATGAACACGATGGAACAGGCCGCCGAACAGGCCGCCACGGCGCGCGATCGTCTCGCCGCCGAACTGCGCTCGCTGGTGTCCGACGCCGAGGAGATGCTCAAGGCAGCTTCGCGCAGCGGAAACGACCAGTTGAACCTCGTTCGCGAGCGTCTCGAACGGGGAGTCGGCGCGGCCCGCGACGAGCTGAACGCTTTCCAGGAAGCCGCCTTCGAAACCGCGCGCCGCACGGCGGCCGACACGAACGAATACGTGCACGAGCACCCGTGGAACGCCGTCGGCATCGCCGCGGCCGTCGGCGTACTGCTCGGCGTGCTGCTGACACGGCGCTGAACGGACGGATCCTCCGGAAACCGGCCGCCGGCACGCCGGCCGGCCGGTCCTTCGCGCGCGCTTCGTCGTGGGCTGTCGCGCTGCTCGCGCTGCTCGCGGCGCTCGCCGTCGGCGCCGGCGTGGCGCATGCGCGCGCCGAAGCGCGCGCGACCCCGACGGTCTCCTGGATCGCCGGCGTCGTCGCCTACGTGTACGACGGCGATTCGTTCCGCTTGCGCACCGCCGACGGAGACGAGATCGGCGTGCGGATCGCGGGAATCGACGCGCCCGAGCGCACGCAGCCTTTCGCCAACGTGGCCCGAAAGGCACTGCAGCAGGCGATCGGCGCGCGCGAAGTGCGCGTCGAGGCGATCAAGCGCGACGCATTCGGTCGCACCGTCGGGCGCGTGTTCGTCGCCGGGCACGACGTCGGGCTCGGCCAGCTCGAACAGGGCCTGGCCTGGCACTTCGTGCGCTACGACGCCGACCTGCCGCCCGCCGAGCGCGAGCGCTACGCGCGAGCACAGGCGAACGCGCGCGAGCAGCGCGCCGGGTTGTGGCAGCAGAGCGAGCCGCTCGCGCCCTGGCTATTTCGCCGGCAGCGGCGGTAGCGCGACCGGCGCCGCGCGCTGGCGCAGCGTTTCGTACAACACGACGCCGGCGGCGACCGACACGTTCAGGCTGCCCACCGCTCCGTGCATCGGAATGCGCGCAAGCGCATCGCAGCGTTCGCGCGTGAGCCTGCGCATGCCGGTGCCTTCGGCGCCGAGCACCCAGGCCACGGGGCCGACCAGGCGCTGCGCGTACAGGTCGGCGCTCGCGCGCTCGTCGGTGCCGACGACGAAAATGTGGCGGTCACGGATCTCGTCGAGCGCACGCGCGAGGTTCGTCACCATCAGGTACGGCACGCTCTCGGCAGCGCCGCTCGCCGTCTGCATCGCAACCTCGGTGAGCGCGCAGGCGCGATCCTTCGGCGCGATCACCGCAGCGGCGCCGGCGCCGTCGGCCACGCGCAGGCACGCGCCGAGATTGCGCGGATCGGTGACGCCGTCGAGCACGAGCAGCAGGATCGGCTCGGCGTCGCCTTCGTGCGCATCGAGCAGATCGTCGAGCCGTTGCGCCTTCGGCGGCGCTTCGACGAGCGCGATCACGCCCTGGTGACGCTTGCGCGGGCACAGTCGTTCCAGGCGATCGGCGTCGACGAAATGCGCGCGCACACCGGCGAGCTCGGCGACGCGCAGCAGATCGCGCACGCGGACGTCTTCGCGCCGTGCGTCGACGTACAGCTCGCGCACGCCGGCCGGCGCACGTCGCAGGCGCGCGAGCACCGCATGGAATCCGTAGATCAGCATCGTCTGTCGTGCTCGTGCATGGTCCGGAAAACGCCGCAGGTGCGGGTCTTCGACGCCTGCGCGCCTGGCCAGGCGCGCGATCCCCCGGCGCGATTCAATGATGCCGGCGCAGGCCGGTGCGCCGCTTCTTCGCCGCTGCCGGCGCGTTGCTGCGCGCAGCGGCGCGCTCGGCCCGCGCCTTCTTCACTTTCTCCGACTTCGCCGGGGCAGCCTTGGAAAGCGGCGGCGCCGGCGCGTCGCGTGCCTCCAGGCCGCGCTGCAACTCGCGAAAACCGAGCCGGTCCACGAGACGGAAGTCGATGCGGCGCGCCTCGAGATCGACGCGCGAAACCTGCACCTCGACCTCGTCGGTGAGCCGGTATCGCTTGCCGGTGCGCTCGCCGCGCAGCTCGTGCGCAACTTCGTTGTACTGGAAGTACTCGCTGCCCAGTTCGGAGACGTGCGCCAGCCCCTCGACGTACAGCTCGTCGAGCGTGACGAAGATCCCGAAGGGGGCAACGCCCGTGACGCGTCCGATGAAGGCCTCGCCGACGCGCTCGCGCACGTACAGGCACTTGAGCCACGCCTGGACATCGCGCGAGGCCTCGTCCGCACGCCGCTCGTGCATCGAGCAGATCGCGCCGAGCAGCCGCCACAGCTCGTGCTCGCGGCGCCCGTCCGCCGCAACGTTGCCGTCCGCTGCGCGTGCGCCTGCACGCGATGCGGAACGTCCCCGGGCCGCCGCCGCAGGCGTCGCAGAGCGCTGCGACCTCTTCGCCGCAGAGGCGGCACGCCTGGACGAGGCGGCGCCGGCGCCTGCCTTCGGCAGCTGCACCCGGTCGCCGCCGGAGCCGTGCGGGCGTCGCGCATCGAAGGTCAATCCGGTGGCGGCGCCTTCGTCGTCGATCTCGGGCTCGGTCAGGTCGTCGTCCGCGCCGGGCGGCCGGATTCGGATCGCCTCGCTCAGCAAGGCGTCGTCCGGGGCGGGCCGATAGCGCTCCCCGCGCAGCAGCGCCTTGATCACCCGATGCGTGAGCAGGTCGGGATAGCGCCGAATCGGCGACGTGAAGTGCGCGTAGGCGTCGTAGGCGAGACCGAAGTGCCCCTCGTTGTCGGGCGAATACACTGCCTGCTGCATCGAGCGCAGCATCATCGTCTGCAGCAGCGACGAATCGGGGCGCGCGCGCACCGACTCGACGAGCGCCGCATAGTCGGCGGGCGACGGATCGTCGCCTCCGGCCAGCGCAAGGCCGAGCCCGCGCAGGAACTCGCGCAGCTTGGCGAGCTTGTCCGGGACCGGCCCCTCGTGCACGCGATACAGGCCGGAATGTCGACTGCGACGCATCCAGTCGGCAGCGCAGACATTCGCCGCGAGCATGCACTCCTCGATGAGCTTGTGCGCGTCGTTGCGCTGGCTCGGCACGATCCGCTCGATGCGTCCGGCAGGATCGCAGATGATCTTCGTCTCGACCGTCTCGAAGTCGATCGCGCCGCGCGAACGACGGGCGCCGGCGAGCACGCGGTACAGCTCGTGCAGATCGCGCAGCTGCGGCGCGAGCGCGGCATGCGAGGGCGCCACCGACAGCGATGCGGCAGCGCCCGAGAGCATCGCCCATACCTCGTCGTAGGTCAGGCGCGCCGCCGAGTGCATCACCGCCTCGTAGAACTGGTAGCCGCGCAGGCGGCCGCTGCGCTCGATCACCATGTCGCAGACGAGCACGAGGCGGTCGACGTTCGGGTTGAGCGAGCACAGGCCGTTGGAGAGCTTCTCCGGCAGCATCGGAATCACGCGACGCGGGAAATACACCGAGGTGCTTCGTTCGAGCGCGTCGTGGTCGAGCGCGTCGCCGTCGCGAACGTAGTGCGCCACGTCGGCGATCGCGACGATCAGCCGGAACGCCGCCTCGAGCCGCTGGCTCGCGGGCATCGACTCGCAATAGACCGCGTCGTCGAAGTCGCGGGCGTCCTCGCCGTCGATCGTCACCAGCGGGACGTCGCGCAGATCGACGCGCCCGGCGAGATCGGCGACCGGCACGGCGTTGGGCATGCGCGCGGCGGCATCGAGCGCCGCGTCGCTGAACTCGTGCGGTACGTCGAACTTGCGCACCGCGATCTCGATCTCCATGCCCGGGTCGTCGATCTCGCCCAGCACTTCGATCACGCGTCCGATCGGCGGCGAACCTCCGGCCGGCGGCTCGATGATCTCCACGGTGACCACCTGCCCCTGCTGCGCGCGCTGCGTATCGCCCGACGGGATGACGATGTCGTGCTTGATGCGCTGGTCTTCCGGCACGACGAGCGAGACGCCACGCTCCTCCAGGAAGCGGCCGACGATGCGGCGGTTCGCCCGCTCGGTGACCTCGACGATGCGTCCCTCCGGACGTCCCCGTGCGTCGAAGCCGGTGCGCTTGAGCAGCACGCGGTCGCCGTGCATCACTTTCTGCATCTCGCGCGGCGACAGGAACACGTCGACCCCTCCCTCGTCGGGAATCAGGAAGCCGAATCCGTCGCGATGCCCCTGGACGCGGCCGGCGACGAGATCGAGCTTGCTGGCCAGCAGCAGGACGCCCTTGCGGTTCGGCAGCAGTTGCCCGTCCCGCTCCATCGCGAGCAACCGCCGATTGAGGTTTTCGAAATGCGTCGAAGGCACCGCCAGACGCCCGGCGAGTTCTTCCGGCGTCATCGGGACGTCGGCTGCGCGCAGGCACTCGAGGATCGCCTCGCGCGTCGGCGCGAACCAGGTCTTGTCGGTCAAGCCGGTATCTCCCGCGTCTGCGCCGCGTCCAGCGTCCGCGCCGCGTCCAGCGTCTGCGCCACGCCCGGCATCTGCGCCCCCTGTGGTGCAGGCGCCGGCAATTCGACAAAGCCGGGGGCGAAGTGTAAGATCCCGCCTCTACGCGCGACCGGCCTTCCGTCCGGTTGCTGCCTGCGGTACTCCTCCGCGGCGCATCGCCCAGATGGCGGAATTGGTAGACGCACCAGGTTCAGGTCCTGGCGGTGGCAACACTGTGGAGGTTCGAGTCCTCTTCTGGGCACCATCACGAAGCCTGCGCGAGCAGGCTTTGCCGTTTTCGGGGCTATCCCCATCGCGCTTTCAAGTCGCCCGGCCGCATGTGGTCGTACTCTTCGAAAGGCTGATGGATCCACGGGTTGCTCGGCAGATGCTCGACGGCGAAATCCGGTTGCACGATCGAGGCGCCCTTGCGCCATAGTACCGCCGTGCGGATCTCCTTCGCCTGCGGGTGACGCGCGAGCAGCGCGGGCACCAGCCGCGCGAGCGTCTCGCCCGAATCGGCCAGGTCGTCCGTCAGCAGCCAGTTCGGCCCGGGCAGTGCGCCCGCACTCGCCAGATGCTCGCCGATGTGAAGGTCGCCGCGCCGCTTGCCTTCGTCCTCGCGGTACGAACTCGTGAAGACGACGCCCAGCGGCTTGTCGAACAGGCGCGAGAACACGTCGCCGATGCGCAGCCCGCCGCGCGCGACGCACACCACCGCATCGAAGCTCCACGCAGCGTCCCAGACCTTCAGCGCAAGCTTCTCGACGAGGCGGTTGTACTCGTCCCAGGAAACGTGCAGGTCGCGCACCGGCGGTGTACCCGAGCAGTTCAGGCAAAGGGGTGGCGCAGGACGATCGTCTCGTCGCGATCGGGCCCGGTGGAGACGAGCGCGATCGGTGCGCGCGCGAGTTCGGCGAGCCGCTCGAGGTAGCGCCTCGCGTTCGCCGGCAGCGCCGACCAGTCGCGCATGCCCACCGTGCTCTCGCTCCAGCCGGGCATCTGCTCGTACACCGGCTCGCACTGCGCGACCGCGTCGGCCCCGAAGGGCAGCATGTCGAGCGTGCGCTGGCCGTAGCGGTAGGCCGTGCACAGCTTCACCGTCGGCAATCCGTCGAGCACGTCGAGCTTCGTGACTGCCAGGCCTGTGACGCCGTTCAGCTGGATCGAGCGCGCGAGCGCCGGTACGTCGAACCACCCGCAGCGGCGCGGCCGCCCGGTGACCGAACCGAACTCCTTGCCGACGGTCGCCAGGCGCCGTCCGACCTCGTCGTGCAATTCGGTGGGGAAAGGACCCGCGCCCACGCGGGTGGTGTACGCCTTCACGATGCCGAGCACCGAATGCAGCGACTGCGGACCCACGCCGGCGCCGGCGGCGGCCGCTCCGGCGACGCAGTTGCTGCTCGTGACGAACGGGTAGGTGCCGTGGTCGACGTCGAGCAGCGCGCCCTGCGCGCCCTCGAAGAGCAGCGACTCGTCGCGCGCCATGGACGCGGCGAGCATCGACGGTACGTCGGCGAGCATCGGGGCGATGCGCTCGGCGAGCGCCAGCGCGTCGTCGGCAACGCGCTGCGCGTCGAGCGGTTGCGCATTCAGGAAATGCTGCAGCGTGAAGTTGTGCAGCTCGAGCGTCTCGTCGAGCCGCTCGCGGAAGCGCGTGGCGTCGAGGAGGTCGCCGGTGCGCAACGCGCGCCGCGCAGCCCGGTCTTCGTAGGCCGGTCCGATGCCGCGCCCGGTGGTGCCGATCGCGCCGGAGCCGCGCCTGGCCTCGCGCGCCTGGTCGAGCGCGACGTGGTACGGCAGGATCAGCGTCGCGGCCTCGCTCAGGTGCAGCCGCCCGCGCACCTCGATGCCGGCGGTCTCGAGTTCGCCGATCTCCTGCAGCAGCGCGGCCGGCGAAACGACGACGCCGCTGCCGATGTAGCAGTGCACGCCGTCGCGCAGGATGCCCGACGGAATCAGCCGCAGCACCTGCTTGCGTCCGCCGATGACCAGCGTATGTCCGGCGTTGTGCCCGCCCTGGAAACGCACGACGCCGCGCGCGGTGTCGGTGAGCCAGTCGACGATCTTGCCCTTGCCTTCGTCGCCCCACTGGGTTCCGACGATCACGACGTTCTTCGCCATCTGCGGCAGCTTCCTCGATTCGCGTTCGATTGCCCGGTCGTCGCGGATCAGCGCAGCGCGCCGATCGGGTCGACGATCCATTGATTGCCCCGCAGCACGAGCTCGCGATCGCAGACGAACTCCTGCGGACCCGGGTCGCGCCCCGGAAGGGCCTGCACGACGATCTCGCCGGCGGCGCGCAACGCGTCGATCGCCTCGACGAGAGCCGCGTCGTCGGACCACGGCGCGCGAATCGCCGAGGCGGGCGGGCCGTTCTCGCACAGGCCCGCGAGCGCGCGCAGTTCGATCGAGAAGCCGGTGGCCGGCCGCGCGCGGCCGAAGGCGCGGCCGACGTCGTCGTAGCGTCCGCCACGGGCGATGGCATACGGCAGCGCCTCGACGTACGCGGCAAAGGTGATGCCGTTGTGGTAGCGATAGCCGCGCAGATCGGCCAGGTCGATCGACAGTTCGAGCTGCTGCCAGCGCTGCAGCGCGGGCGACGCGCACAGGCGCTCGAGCCTGCCGAGCGCGTCGCCGATCGCCGGCGTATCGGGCAGCTGCGCGCGTGCGCGCCCGAGCGCGGAATCTTCGCCGTCGAATCCGGCGCCGGCGCGACCATGCAGGCGGGCGAGCGCCGGCAGCGCCTCGCGCAGCGCAGCCGGCGAGTCGCGCAGCATCTCGTGCAGGCCGGGAATGTCCTTGCCCTGCAGCAGCCGGTACAACTCGTCGACGTCGACCTCCGGATCGAGCGGACCGAGCGCGTCGAGCAGCCCCTGCACGACACCGACGTGGCACAGGTCGATGCGCAGCTTTCCGACGCCTGCCGCGACGAGCGAACGCACCATCAGGTCGATCGTCTCGACCTCGGCTTCGATCCCCGGGTGGCCGTACAGCTCGGCGCCGACCTGGATGGGTTCGCGGGTGGCGAGCACGCCCTGCGCGCGCGTGTGCAGCACCGATCCGGCATAGCACAGGCGGACGACGCCGTCGCGATCGAGCAGATGCGCATCGATGCGCGCGACCTGCGGCGTCATGTCGGCGCGCACGCCGAGCGTACGACCCGAGAGCTGGTCGACGAGCTGGAACGTGCGCACGCCCAGGTCGCGACCGGAGCCGGTGAGCAGCGAATCGAGGTGCTCGATGAGCGGCGGCATCACCAGCTCGTAGCCGTAGCAGCGGTACAGGTCGAGCAGCCGGCGTCGCAACTCCTCGATCGCGCGTGCCTCGGCGGGCAGGACGTCGGCGATGCTCTCGGGCAGCAGCCAGCGCAGCATGGGAAAAGCAACACCTCTTCGAGAGGACGGGCGCAGGCGGTCCGCGCCCGGGCGAACCGATTATTGTAGGTCAGATCAACAGCAGCGCGAGACCGGCCAGCGTCGCGCCGAATCCGACGAAGCGGATCTGTCCGTCGCGCAGCTGCGCGACGCGCAGGAACATTTCGCGCCAGTTCGCCGGCGCGAACAGCGGCATCATGCCTTCGAGGACCAGCACCAGGCCGATGGCGCGCAGCCAGTCGTCGATCGTCACTTCGCCGATCCGTCGGGCGCCTTGAAGTAGCGGAAGAACTCCGAGGACGGGTCGAGAACGAGGACGTCGGATTTGTTGCCGAAGGCCTGCCGGTAGGCCTCGAGGCTACGATAGAACCCGGCGAACTGCGGGTTCTTGCCCCACGCGGCCGCGAACAGCTGCGCCACGCGCGCATCGCCCTCGCCGCGCATCTGCTGCGCCTCGCGATAGGCCTCGGCGACGATCACCTCGCGCTGGCGATCCGCTTCGGCGCGGATCTTCTCCGACTCGGCGGCGCCGGTGGCCCGGCGCTCGTTGGCGACCTGCTTGCGCTCGGACTCCATGCGCGCGAACACGCGCTCGGAAACTTCCGGAGCGAAGTCGACCCGCTTGAGCCGCACGTCGATGATCTCGACGCCGATCTGCTTGGAGTCTTCGTTGACCTTCGCGCGCACGCTCTCGACGACCTGGTCGCGCGCGCTCGAGATCATGTCGGAGACGGTGCGCCTGGCGATCTCGTTGTTCAGTGCGTCACGCAGGCTGCGGTTGATGCGATCGACGGCGATCTGTTCGCTGCCGGAGACCGACCGGATGAAGCTGGGCGGATCGATGATGCGCCACTTCACGAAGGTGTCGATCATCACGTTGAGTTTCTCCGACGTGATGAAACGGTCGCTGTCGGAGGTGTCGATCGTCAGGATGCGCTTGTCGTAGTAGACGACGTTCTGGAACGGCGGCGGCAGCTTGAAGTACAGCCCCGGCTCGTCGAGCACCTTGCGGATCTCGCCGAGCGCGTAGACGACGGCGAACTGGCGCTGGTCGACCACGAAGACGCTCGACATCAGCACGAACAGCGCGATCAGCAGACCGATGACGGCGGGAACGATTTTCTGCACGGTTGCTTCCCCCGCTCAGCGGCTGTCGCGATCGCGGCTGCGCAGGCCGTCGCTGCGCGCCGTCGGCGAAGTCGGCGCCTGCGTCTCCTGCGTGCTCGCCGAAGACGCGGCATTGCCCGATCGCGCAGCGTCGGCGCCTGCCTGGCCGAGCAGCTTGTCGAGCGGCAGGTACAGCAGGTTGCCGCTCGCGCGCGCGTCGAGATACACCTTGCTCGTGTTCGCGAAGATGCGTTCCATCGTCTCGAGGTACAGGCGGTCGCGCGTGACCTGCGGCGCCTTCGCGTATTCGGCGGCGACCTGGTTCAGCCGGCTCGTGTCGCCCTCGGCGTTGGCGACGACGCGCTGGCGGTAGCCCTCGGCTTCCTGCAGCAGCCGCGCCGCGGTTCCGCGCGCCTTCGGTATGACGTCGTTCGCGTAGGCGCGTCCCTCGTTGATCAGGCGCTCGCGATCCTGCGCGGCCTTGTTCGCGTCCTCGAAGGCGGCCTGCACCTGCTCGGGCGGCTGGACCTGCTGGATCGTCAGGTCGACGATCGAGATGCCGGCCTGGTAGCGATCGAGGATCGACTGGATCTGCTTGCGCGCGGCCTGCGCCACCTGTTCCTTCTCCTCGTAGAGGACCTGGTCGACGCCGTTGCGCCCGACCGTCTCGCGCATCGCCGTCTCGGCCGCCTGCCGGACGATCTCCTCGGGCACCGGACCCAGGTCGTTGTTGAACAGGTAGGCCTTAACGTCGCCCACGCGATACTGGACGGTGAACTGCATGTCGACGATGCTCTGGTCGAGCGTGAGCATCAACGACTCGCGCAACGTCTTGTTGCGCACCGCGTTGCGATAGCCGACCTCCACCGTGCGCAGTTGCTGCACGTTGACGATCTCGTTCGTCTCGATCGGATACGGCAGGCGCCAGGTGAAGCCGGCGCGATCGACCAGTTGCTTGTACTCGCCGAAACGCAGGACGACCGACGCCTGTCCTTCCTGCACGATGTAGAAGCCGCTCGCCAGCCACAGCAGCACGGCGACCAGGACGAGCAGCCCGACTCCGGCGCCGGCACCCTTCATCGACGGGGGCTCTCCGCCGCCGCCGGACGGCCCGCGCGGCCCGCCGCCGCGACGAAACAGGCTGTTCAGTCGCCGGTTGAAGTCGCGCCAGAGCTCGTCGAGGTCGGGCGGCCCGTCGCCGCCCGGGCGCTGCGGCGGACGCTGGTCTGCGCCACCGCCGCCACGGCCCCAACCGGGATCATTGAGCGAGAGGATCGAGCGGATGGGTTTCCACATGGGCAGGGGGCGGATTCAGGCCGCTCGCGGTGCGGCACGCTCTTGCGGATCGGAGAAATCGTCGAGACCGGATTCGTGCATCGTCGCGGACGATGCTTCGGCGGGCGCCGCGCGAGCCCGGCGCCAGCATTCGACCTGCTGGTCGATCGCCCCGCGCAGCGCGTCGAGCCCGGCGCCGGTGACGGCGCTGACCTGGACGCGGGCGATCCTACCACAAGGATCCCGGCCGACTTCCGGCTCGCGCCCGACACGGTCGATCTTGTTGTGCACGAGGATCTGCGCGACTTCGGCCGCACCGATCTCCGCGAGCACGCGATCGACTTGCGCGATCTGCTCGTCGCGATCGGGCGCCGAGGCGTCGACCACGTGCAGCAGCAGATCGGCCTGCGCCGTTTCCTCGAGCGTGGCGGTGAACGCTTCGACCAGCGAGTGCGGCAACGCCCGAACGAAACCCACCGTATCGGAGAGCACGATTTCGCTGCCCGATGGCAGGCGCAGGCGGCGGGTCAGCGTGTCGAGCGTGGCGAAGAGCTGGTCGGCGGCATAGGTGCCGGCGCCGGTGAGCGCATTGAACAGCGTCGACTTGCCGGCGTTCGTGTAGCCGACGATCGAGACGGTGAAGGCCGGCTTGCGGTCGCGCGCGCGCCGGCGCGTGCGGCGTTGCGTGCGCAACTGACCGAGCTGCGCGCGCAGGCGCTTCACCCGCACGGACAGCAGGCGCCGGTCGAGTTCGAGCTGCGTCTCGCCCGGGCCGCCGCGAACGCCGATGCCACCGCGCTGGCGCTCGAGGTGCGACCAGCCGCGCACGAGGCGCGCCGACAGATGTTCGAGGCGGGCCAGCTCGACCTGCAGCTTGCCCTCGTGGCTGCGCGCGCGCTGCGCGAAGATCTCCAGGATCAGCTCGGTGCGGTCGACCACCGACACGCCCCAGCGTTGCTGCAGGTTGCGCTGCTGGATCGCCGACAGTTCCTGGTCGAAGACGACGAGCGCGATGCCCTCGGCCGCCAACTGTGCGGCGATCTCGTCGGCCTTGCCCGAACCGACGAAGAGGGCGGCGTCGGGCCTGGCACGGCGCGCGACGACGCGGCCGCACGGCGCGAGTCCGGCCGACTGCGCGAGCGCGGCGAGCTCGTCGAGAGACTCGGAACCGGCCGGCGCGCCACCGAAGGCGACGCCGACCAGCAGGCACGAAACGGGGGTGACTGGCTTGTTCAGCTTTCCGGACTTTCTTGCTGGAAGTTGATGGCGCGGCCCGGCACGACCGTGGAGATCGCGTGCTTGTAGACCATCTGGGTGACCGTGTTGCGCAACAGCACGACGTACTGGTCGAAGGAATCGATCTGGCCTTGCAGCTTGATGCCGTTGACGAGATAGATCGACACCGGAACGTGCTCCCGGCGAAGCAGATTCAGGAACGGGTCTTGTAGCAGCTGCCCTTTGTTGCTCATGGGGACTCCGGCTTGTTGTGATTGGACTTGCGGGACGACAGCCCGCGCATCGACCACTCTAGCGTAAATTGGGGACCGTCACGCCCAATTCAAGTGCGCGGGGCGTACGGGTTAGAGCCGCTGCGGAACTCGATGCGCAGCGGCGTGCCGGTGAGCGCGAAGCGCTCGCGAAACCACGACTCGAGGTAGCGCCGATACGCATCGGGCACGCCGTCCAGCGCGCTGCCGTGCACGATGACGATGGGCGGATTCTGGCCGCCCTGGTGCGCATAGCGCAGCTTCGGGCGCGTGATGCCGCGACGCGGCGGCGGCTGGCGCTCGACCGCCTCGCGCAGCGCGCGCGTGAGTTTCGGCGTGGGCAACTTCGCCATCGCCGCCGCGTGTGCGGCCTGCACCGAGCGCATCAGCGCCGGAATGCCGAAACCTTCGAGCGCCGAAACGAAGTGCCACTTCGCGAAGCGCAGGAAGTGCAGCGTGCGATCGAGTTCGCTGCGCACGCGCTCGCGCTCGCCTGCGTCGGCGAGATCCCACTTGTTGACTGCGACGACGAGCGCGCGGCCGGCTTCGAGCACGTAGCCGGCGATCGTCGCGTCCTGGTCGGAGACGTCCTGGCTCGCATCGAGCAGCAGGACGCAGACGTGCGCCTGCTCGATCGCCTGCAGCGTCTTGACGATCGAGAACTTCTCGATCGCCTCGTCCACCCGGCTGCGACGGCGCAGTCCCGCGGTGTCGACGAGCGTGTAGGCTCGCCCGGCGTGCTCGAAGTCGACCGCGACGGCATCACGCGTCGTTCCCGGCTGGTCGAAGGCGATCAGGCGCTCCTCGCCGAGCAACGCATTGATCAGCGTCGACTTGCCGACGTTCGGGCGCCCGACGACCGCGACGCGCACGCGCGCATGCGCGGAATCGCCCGCGGCAGGCGCGACGCGGGCGGTTGCGGCCTGGCCGGCGTCCTCCGCGTCCTTCGCGTCCTTCCCTTCGGCCGATTCCGGTACGGCCGGCGGCGCGACGAACGGCTCGAGCGCGGCCTCGACCAACTCGCGGACACCGTCGCCGTGCGCGGCCGATATCGGCCAGGGCTCGCCGAGTCCCAACTCGTGGAACTCGGCAACCGCCTGCTCGCGCGGGCGTCCTTCGGTCTTGTTCACCGCCAGCAGCACGCGCCGCGCCGTACGCCGCAACTCGTCGGTGATCTCGCGATCGCGTCCGCTCGGTCCTTCGCGTCCGTCGACGAGGAAGATGACGACGTCCGACTCGACGATCGCCTGCCGCGTCTGGCGCGCCATCAGCGCGGCGATTCCGTCGCGCGCCACCGGCTCGAAGCCGCCGCTGTCGATGACGATGAAGGGAGTCTCGCCGATGCGCCCGCGCCCGTACTGCCGATCGCGCGTCAACCCCGGTGCATCGGCCACCAAAGCCGATCGGCTGCGCGTGAGCCGATTGAACAGCGTGGACTTGCCGACGTTCGGACGCCCGACCAGCGCGACGACCGGAAGCAGCGCGCTGCTCGCGTCAGTCGATGCGGAACGCATACAGCCCGCCGCCGCTCGTCTGCACCACGGCGAGGCCCCCCGCCGCGACCGGCGCCGAGACGATGCGCGAGCCGTCGGTGGCCAGGCGCGCCGCGATGCGACCGTCGTCGCGCTGCAGCGCGTGCACCAGGCCGGTGTTGTCCCCGATTGCGACGAAGCGCGCCATCAGCAGCGGCGCCGCCAGTTCGCGCCGTCGCAGACCGTCCTGCCGCCAGACGCTCGCTCCCCGCCGCGAGTACGCGTGCACGTCGCCGCCATCGTCGGGCGAGACGACCAGATCGGCGTCCATGTCGAAGCCCGACGGAGACGAGAGTTCGCGCACCCACAGCGTGCGCCCGGTCGCCGCTTCGAAGCAGCCGATGCGTCCCTGGAAGCTCGCCGCGCAGACCTCGCGTCCGCCCACCAGCGGCATGCCGACGACGTCGGCGATGCGTTCGATCTCGTTGGCCCCGCGCGGGATCGCGACGGCTGCCTCCCAGCGCAGCGCACCGCTGTCGAGCGTGAGCGCGACCAGCCGCCCGCCGGGCAGGCCGACGTAGGCGCTGCTGGCGTCGATCGCGATGGCGGAGGTCTGGCGCAGCACCAGGGGCGGGCCCTGGCGGTGGAAGGTCCAGCGTCGCTTGCCGCTGTCGAGTTCGAAGGCCGAGACGCGATTGTCGCTCGTGCGCACGATCACCAGTCCGAGCGCGACGCTCGGGACGGTCACCACTTCCGCGCCCGCGGGCGACGCCCAGCGCCGGTTGCCGGCGCCGTCGAGCGCGACCAGCGATCCGTCGACGCCGGCGACGACCACGGTTTCGCCGTCGCTGCCGGCTCCCGCGATCAACCGCCGATCGAGCTTCACGCGCCAGCGCGCCGCCCCGCTGGCCGGGTCGATGCGCGCCACCGTTCCGTCGCGTGCAGCGGCCCACAGGCTGTCGCCCGCGAGCACGGGCTGGAAGTTCACGCCGGCGGGCCCGAGCGCCACCGACCAGGCGAGCGAAGCGCTCGCCGGCGCCGTGATCGGCGCGGGCTCGGGAATCTTCGTGCGCGACGACCACGGCCAGGCGCAGCCGCCCAATGCGATCGCCAGCGTGGCGACCACCACGCGACGCAGTGCCGGGCCCGTCGTTCGCGCGCTCATGCTGGCACTCCGCCCAAGGCGTCGAGCTTCAATTGGACGATGCCGCGCAGCGCCGCATTCGGCGCCAGCGACGCGAGCGCGCGCTCGTAGGCGGCACGCGCCTCGTCGCGACGCCCGGCGGCGCTCAGCAGATCGCCGCGCCGGTCTTCGTACAGGGCGAGGTACGCGCCCGGGGACTCGACCTCGAGCGTCTTCAGCCCCTCGTCGTAGGCGCCCTCGTCCAGCAGGATGGAAGCCAGCCGCAGCCGGGCCGTCAGGCGGAAGTCCGCATCGTCGGCGTTGTCGATCGCCCACTGCAGCGGGATCTTCGCCGCCTTCGCGTCGCCGGACTGCAGGTAGGCGCCGGCTGCGACCAGCGCGGCCATCGGGCCGTAGACCGTGCGGCCGTACTCGTCGAACAGCTTGCCGGCGGCGGCTCGCACGCCGTCGACGTTGCGCTCGCTCGCCGCCTCGCGCAGCGTCTCGTAGACCGCCGCCGCCTGCACGGACTGGCGCTCCTGGTACCAGCCCCAACCGCGCCATCCGGCGATCGCCAGCGCGAGCAGCGTGACGACCGTCACGAGAAAATTCCCGTAGCGGTTCCAGAACGCCTTGAGGTTCTCGAGTTGTTCCTGCTCTTCCAGGTTGTAGGCCATCGCCCGTCGCTTCTCCGGTCAATCGTCCGCGGTCATCGCATCGAGCACGCGCTCGACGATGTCGCCGAGCGCCACGCTCTGCTGACGAGCGGCATCGCCCGCCGGGCCGGCCTCGCCGCGCAGCCACTTCAACGACGCCTCGCCGCGTGCGAGTTCGTCCACGCCGAGGATCAGCGCGAGCCGCGCACCGCTCGCATCCGCCTTGCGGAATTGCGACTTGAAGCTGCCGCCGCCGCAATGAAGGATCACGTCGAAACCGGCGTCGCGCAAACGCTCTGCGGCGACGAGCGCGGCGTCGAGCGTGGCGTCGCCGTGGTGCACGACGTACACGTCGCACCGGGCGCCGTGCGCAGCCGATTCGTCCTGCTCGCGCAGCAGCGCGAGCACGCGCTCGACACCGAGTGCGAAGCCGCAGGCCGGCGCATCCTTGCCGCCGAGCATCGCGAGCAGCGGGTCGTAGCGACCGCCCCCGCAGATCGTCAGCGTCGAGCCGCCGAGCTCGGCGACCCACTCGAAGACCGTCAGGTTGTAGTAGTCGAGCCCGCGCACGAGCCGCGGATTGATCCGGTAGGGAAGGTTCTGCACGCGCAACAGTTGCTGCAGCCGGTCGAAGTGCGCGCGCGACGGCTCGCCGAGGAACTCCGACAGGCGCGGTGCGCCCTCCACCAGCGACTGCATCGCCGGGTTCTTGGTGTCGAGGATGCGCAGCGGATTGCCGTGCAGCCGGCGCGTCGCGTCGGCGTCGAGCCGGTCGGCGTTCGCCTCGAAATAGGCGATCAACGCTTCGCGATGCGCGCGCCGCTCGTCGGCCTGGCCGAGCGAGTTGATCTCTAGCCGGGCGCCGACGATGCCCAACTCGTCCCACAGCCGCTGGCACAGCAGGATGACCTCGGCGTCGGCGTCCGGTCCGGCGAAGCCCAGCGCTTCGGCCCCCACCTGGTGGAACTGCCGGTAGCGACCCTTCTGCGGACGCTCGTGGCGAAACATCGGACCCGCGTACCACAGACGCTGCGGACCTTCGTACAGCAGGTTGTGTTCGATCGCCGCGCGAACCACGCCGGCGGTGTTCTCCGGTCGCAACGTGAGGTTCTCGCCGTTGAGCGCATCGACGAAGGAGTACATCTCCTTCTCGACGATGTCGGTCACCTCGCCGATGCTGCGCACGAACAGGCGCGTGTGCTCGACGATCGGCGTGCGGATTCGACGGTAGCCGTAGGCGCGCATCGTGTCGGCGACCGCGTCCTCGAAGCGCTGCCACAGCGCCTCGTCGGCCGGCAGCACGTCGTTCATGCCGCGCACGCCGCTCAGTCGTTCGACGGCGCGACTGGGGTTCACGGCGCTCATCGAGCCTTCTTCGCGCGGTCGCCGCTCGCCGCAGCGCCGAAGCGCCGCTCGACGTAGTCGGCGACGATCGCCTGGAATTCCTCGGCGATGCGCTCGCCCTTGAGCGTGACGCTGCGCTCGCCGTCGATGAACACCGGCGCGACCGGCGCCTCGCCCGAGCCGGGCAGCGAAATTCCGATGTCGGCGTGCCGGCTTTCGCCCGGGCCGTTCACCACGCAACCCATCACCGCGACCTGCAGCGATTCGACGCCCGGATAGCGATCCTTCCAGGCGAGCATGCTCTCGCGCAGCCACCCCTGGATCGACGCGGCAAGCTCCTGGAAGAAGCTGCTGCTCGTGCGCCCGCAGCCGGGACAGGCGACGACCTGCGGCGTGAACATGCGCAGCCCCATCGCCTGCAGGATCTCCTGCGCGACGACCACCTCGCGCGTACGATCGCCGCGCGGCTCGGGCGTGAGCGAGACGCGGATCGTGTCGCCGATGCCCTGCTGCAGCAGCACCGCGAGCGCGGCGGTGGAGGCGACGATGCCTTTGCTGCCCATTCCCGCCTCGGTGAGACCGAGATGCAGCGGCCAGTCGCAGCGCCGAGCGAGCTTGCCGTAGACGGCGATCAGATCCTGCACCTGCGAGACCTTCGCCGACAGGCAGATCGCATCGAGGGGCAGGCCGAGCGCCACCGCTCGCTCGGCGTTCTCGATCGCCGACGTGACGAGCGCCTCGCGCAGCACCGCCTGCGCCTGCCACGGCTGCGGGCGCGCGGCGTTCTCGTCCATCAGCCGCGCGAGCAATGCCTGGTCGAGGCTGCCCCAGTTCACCCCGATGCGCACCGGCTTGCCGTTGCGACAGGCGATCTCGATCATCCGTGCGAAGTTGTCCTCGCGCCGGCGGCCGAGGCCGACGTTGCCCGGATTGATCCGGTATTTCGACAGCGCCTGCGCGCAGTCGGGATGCTCGGCGAGCAGCTTGTGGCCGTTGAAATGGAAATCGCCGATCAGCGGAACGTCGACGCCCATGCGGTCGAGCTGCTCGCGCAGCGGCGCGACCGCGGCCGCGGCCGCGGCGGTGTTCACGGTGATGCGCACGAGCTCGGAACCGGCGCGCGCCAGCTCCTTCACCTGGATCGCCGTGGCGATCGCGTCCTCGGTGTCGGTGTTCGTCATCGACTGCACGACGATCGGTGCGTCGCCGCCGACCTGCACGCAGCGCGTGCCCCACGCCACGCGCATCGCCCGCGAGGCGCGACGCGGCGAGGCGCCGATCGCCATCGGCGAGGCAGCGATCGCCACGGGCCCGCGATGCGCGTTCACTCGCTGCGCGTTCACTCGGTGCGCGTTCACTCGATGCGCACGCGTGCCACGCCCTTCTGCGTGACGGTACCCAGGTCGACGTCGCGTCCTGCGTGCTCGATGCGCACGAAAGCAGCGTTGCCGATCGTCAACGAATACGGCTTCTGCCCGGAGACTTCGCGAGTGCTGTTCGCCGGCTGCGTGCCCATCAGCAGGACCTTGCCGTTCGCATCGCGCACGTCGACCCACGACTCGCGCTCGAAGTGCATCACGACCGAGCCGGCCGCCGCAGGCGGGGCACCCGCGCTCGCTGCACCGGCGCTCGCGGGAGTCGCGGCCGCGCCGGAGACGCCGCCGACCCGCCCGGCGTCGGCCGATGCGCCGCCCGAACCGGGTGCGGCGGTGCCCGCCGACGAAGTCGCAGCGGAAGTCGGCGAAGCGGCGGACGCCTCGCCGAGCACGGCGGCGGAAGCGCCGCCGCTCGAAGCGCCGCCCGACATGCCGCTCGAAGCGCTTCCCGATGCGCCGCCCGCGCCCGCCGACCCGTCGGAGCCGCCGACGCCCGCGGTCGCACCCGCAGCCGGTGCGCCGGCCGACGGCGCAGGCACCGCTGCGGAACCGGCCGGTTGCGGCACCGCGGAGGGCGCCGCCGGCGTTGCCGCGCCGGCACCCGAACCCGCAGTCGCGCTCCCCCGCTGGACGTCGGACACGTCGCTGCCGCTGCTCGCGCCCGGCACGACCGGAACGACGTCCACCGTGCTGCGCCCGGTGGTACTGCCGCTGCGCCCCGGCTCGAGCACCTGGCCGAGATCGGCGCCGCGTCCGAAATACATGGCGATGGCGATCACGCCGATGACGCCGAGCAGGATCCAGACGATCCGGCTTCCCGATCCTCCGTTGTCGAAGCCCAGCGCGCCGTGGCGCGGCAACGGCGAGTCGAGCGACGAAGACGGGCGCAGCTCGGGCGCGTTCGCCTGCGCGCCGAGCGCGGCGAGCAACGGCGCGACATCGAGCTGCAGCGCCTTGCCGTATGCCCGGATCGCGCCGCGCACGAACGCGTTGCCCGGCAACGCCTCCCAGCGTCCCTGCTCGATGGCGTCGATCTGTCGCGGCATCATGCCGAGCTTGGCTGCGATGTCGGACCGGGACCAGCCGCGCGCCTCGCGCGCGCCGACGAGTTGCTCGGGCGATGCGATCCGGGTGATCGATTCCGGGGCGGGAGTCGCTTCGACGTTCATGGTGTCCGTGTCAGCCGCCGAAGCGGCCCTGCGCCAGCAGCGCTGCTTCGGGCGAATCGGGGAAACGGCGTTGCAGCTGCGCGGCCAGGCTCTTCTCGGCGTCGACGTGGCCGAGCGCATGCTCGACCCGCAGCGCGAGCCAGAGCGTCTGCGGCGTCGGCTCGTAGGTGCTCAGCAACCGCTGCGAATAGAAGCGCGAGCGATTCGCCTCTGCGCGCTTCAGGTACAGCTCGGCGAGGTGGTACATCGCCACGGCGTTCGACGGGTCGACCTGGAAGGCGCGCTGCAGGTTGCGCTCGGCCGTTTCCTCGTCGCCGATGCGCAGGGCGCAGATGCCGGCATTGTGCAGCGGCTTGGCCGGCGTACGGTACAGCGGGTCGTTCAGCGCCCGCGCGAAGCGCTCGAGCGAGGCGCGCTCGCGCCCGGTCTGGCACAGGAACCAGCCGTAGCTGTTGTTCAGGTCGGCGTCGTTCGGCGCCAGCCGCAGCCCGCGCTGGAACGCATCCTCGGCGCGATCGCGTTCGCCGAGGTCGTTGTAGACCAGTCCGAGCACGCCGTAGACCGGTGCGTAGCCCGGGTCGATCTCCATCGCCTGGCGCAGTTCGTCGAGCGCGACCTTGAAATTTCCCTGCTGGTAATAGCTCGCCGCGAGCTCCAGCCGGATTCGCGCCCGCCGACGCTCGTCGCTCTCCTCGGGCGAGCCGGGCAATACCGCTCCGGTGGCCGCCGAGGTCGTGCTCAGCGCCCCGTCCGTCGCCGGCATCGCTCCTTCGGTCGCGCATCCGGCGAGCCCGAGCAACGACGCCACGACGGCGACAGCGGCGACGGAAGCTTTCACGGGCGGATTCCTTCGACGGCGCTTCGCCGGGTTCGTTCGACGCTGCGCGTGCGCTGCTCGCGCTCGCGCAGCCGGGTGCGATCCTGCACCTCGCCGGCGAGCTGCCCGCATGCCGCGTCGATGTCGTCGCCGCGCGTGCGCCGCACCGTGGTGACGATGCCCGCATCGAGCAGCCGCTGCGCGAACGCGCGGATGCGCGCGTCGGTCGAGCGCCGCAGGCCCGAATTGGGGAACGGGTTGAACGGGATGAGGTTGAACTTGCAGGGGACGCCGCGCACGCACGCGAGCAACGCGTCGGCCTGCGCGTCGCTGTCGTTGACGCCGTCGAGCATCACGTACTCGAAGGTGACGAAATCGCGCGGCGCCCGCTCGAGATAGCGCCGACACGCGCCCATCAGCTCGGCCAGCGGATACTTCCGGTTCAGCGGAACGAGCCGGTCGCGCAGCGCGTCGTCGGGCGCGTGCAGCGAGACGGCGAGTGCGACCGGGCAGTCCTCGCGCAGCCGGTCGATCATCGGGACGACGCCGGAGGTCGACACGGTGACGCGCCTGCGCGAAAGCCCGTAGGCGTGATCGTCGAGCAGCAGGTGCAGCGCGGCGAGCGTGGCCGAGTAGTTCTGCAGCGGCTCGCCCATCCCCATGAACACCACGTTCGTCACGGCGCGCAGCGGCGACGGCGTCCGCGTCTCGTCGTCGTCGCGCCCGAGCGCGCGCTTCGCGTGCCACACCTGCGCGACGATCTCGTCGGCGCGAAGGTTGCGCGCGAAGCCCTGCTTGCCCGTCGAGCAGAACAGGCAGTTCACGGCGCAGCCGGCCTGCGTGGACACGCAAAGCGTCCCGCGGTCGACCTCGGGGATGAAGACCGTCTCGACCGCGTTGCCCGATCCGACGTCGAGCAGCCACTTGCGCGTGCCGTCGGCCGACTCGTGATCGGCCAGCACGGCGGGCGCCTCGATGCACGCACGTTGCGCGAGCACGCGACGGAAGTCGTGCGCGAGATCGGTCATGGCGTCGAAATCGGCGGCGCCGCGCTGGTGGATCCAGCGCAACAGCTGGCGGGCGCGAAAGGGCTTCTGGCCCCATTCGACGCATTGCCGTTCGAGCGCTTCCCGATCCAGGCCGAGCAGGCGGACCTTCACCGCTTCGTTGTCCTTCGAGGCGTTCATGACAGCGTGGCGCCGGCCCTCGTCGGTCAGCGCGAGTGCAGGTCGAGCGCAGGGAAGAAGAACGCGATCTCGGTGCGAGCGGTGTCGGCTCCATCGGAGCCGTGCACGGCGTTCGCATCGATGCTGGCGGCGAAGTCGGCGCGTATCGTTCCCTTGTCGGCCTTCTTCGGATCGGTGGCACCCATCAGGTCGCGGTTGCGCAGAATCGCGTTCTCTCCCTCGAGCACCTGGATCATCACCGGGCCGGAACTCATGAAGGCGACGAGATCGGCGTAGAAGGGGCGCTCCTTGTGGACCGCGTAGAAGGCGCCGGCCTGCTCGCGCGACAGATGCATCATGCGAGCGGCGACGATCTTCAGCCCCGCGCCCTCGAAGCGCGCGTAGATCTGCCCGATCACGTTCCTGGCGACGGCATCGGGCTTGATGATGGACAGGGTGCGTTCGACAGCCATGGAGATTCCGGTGAAGCATCGCCGCACGGTCGCAACGGCGCGAGCGCAACGCGGCAAATGCAGGTTCGTCGGTGAATTATTGAATAGAATGGGCGGAAATCCGCCGGCGCAGGCGAAGGTGTGGCGCATCTTCAACGCCCGGGCGTCCGCCCGGGACGGTGCGCGGCACACGGATCAAGTCTAGCATGCGCCTGTCCGCCGCCCCGACGCCGCAGCAGCACGCGGCGCCTTGAAACCGGCCGCATTCGCCCCCATGTCGGGCACGGCGGCATCCCTTACGGAGAAGACGACACATGGCATTCCAGGATCGCATCGACACCCGCGCAGTACGCGGCAGCTACGGAGGCGCACTCGACGCGGCGAGCCGCAACCGGGTGCTGCGCAACACGTACTGGCTGCTCGCCCTTTCGATGGTCCCCACCGTGCTGGGTGCCTGGATCGGCGTGCAGACCGGCTTCTCGTTCTTCGCCGGCAGTCCGTTCATGGGGCTGATCCTCTTCCTCGGCGTGGCCTTCGGCTTTTTCTTCGCCATCGAGCGCTTCAAGAACAGCGGGATCGGCGTCGCGCTGCTGCTCGGCTTCACGTTCTTCATGGGGCTGATGCTGTCGCGCCTGATCGGAGCGGTGCTCGGCTTCTCGAACGGCGCGGGCCTGATCATGACGGCCTTCGGCGGCACGGCGGCGATCTTCGCCGTCATGGCCACGGTGGCCAGCGTCTCGAAGCGCGATTTCAGCGGCATGGGCAGGTGGCTGTTCATGGGATTCCTGGTCATCTTCGTCGCGGCCATCGCCAATATCTGGCTGCAGATGCCGGCGCTGATGCTCACCGTCTCCACGCTTGCCGTGCTGATCTTCTCGGCGTTCATCCTGTACGACCTGCAGCGCGTCGTGAACGGCGGCGAAACCAACTACGTGACGGCCACGTTGTCGGTCTACCTGAGCGTCTACAACGTCTTCGCGAACCTGCTGATGCTGCTCGGCGTCTTCGGCGGCGAGCGCGACTGAGGAGGCGCTTCGGCGCCGAACCGGCCGGGTCTCGAACCGGCCGCAGGGCCCACCGGCCCGCTCGATGCCCGCCTCCGCGCGGGCATCGCCCGTTTCAGGCACTGCCCGGGCGCCTTCGACGAAGGCTCAGCAGACGTCGAAGACCGCCATCGACTCGACGTGCGAGGTCTGCGGGAACATGTTCAGCGCGCCGGCGGCGCGCAGCACGAAGCCGCCCTGGTGCACCAGGATCGCCGCGTCGCGCGCCAGCGTCGCCGGGTTGCACGACACGTAGACGATGCGCTGCGGGCGCGCCGGGTCGGCAGCCAGCGCCTTCGCCACCGCGAGGGCTCCCTCGCGCGGTGGATCGACGAGCATCCGGTCGAAGCGGCCGAGCGCGCGCAGTCGGTCGTCGTCGATCGCGAACAGGTCGGCCGCGCGGAACTCGCAGCGCTGCCCCAGTGCGTTGAGGGTCGCGTTCTGCGCGGCACGTTCGACGAGCGCCCGATTGCCCTCGATGCCGACCACCCGGGCACCGCGGACGGCGATCGGCAGCGAGAAATTGCCCAGCCCGCAGAAGAGATCGGCCACGCGCTCGCCCGGTTGCGGATCGAGCCATCGCAGCGCGCGCCGCACGAGCACCTCGTTCATGCGCGCGTTCACCTGCGTGAAGTCGGTCGGCCGGAACGGCATGCGAACGCCGAATTCGGGAAGCGCGTAGGCAAGCGACGAGCGCGCGCCCTCGCGTGCGAGACGCGCTTCGCCGTCGCAGAAGAGCTCGATCGAGTCCGGACCCTTCGGCTGCAGCCACCACTCGATGCGGTGCTCGGCGGCGAAGCGGCGCAGCTGTCCGAGATCGTCCGCCGTGGGCGTGTCGAGCACGCGCAACACGAGCGCGATACAGTCGGTGGACTCGTGCCGCTCGCTGCCCTCTCCCACTGCGAGCTCGATCTGCGGCACGCGCCGGCGAATGCTCAGCGACTCGACCAGCGCGCGCAGCGGCAGCAGCAACGCCGAGACGCGTGCCGGCAGCACGTGGCACTCGCGCATGTCGGCGACGTAGCTCGACGAGCGCTCGTGAAAGCCGACGAGAACGCCTCCCTTCTTCGGCACGTCGCGCACCGACAGCCGGGCGCGATGGCGGTAGCGCCACGCCGGACCGGCGATCGGCGCGAGCCAGGACTGCGGCCGCACCTTGCCGAGGTGCCACAGCTGATCCTCGAGCGCGCGCTGCTTGATCGCCATCTGCGCGGCGGCGTCGACGTGCTGCATCGAACACCCGCCGCAGACCCCGAAATGCGGGCAGCGCGGCTGTACGCGCGCGCTGCTCTCGCGCAGCACCTCGACGGTCTGCGCGACGTCGAACTTCGGCCTGCGCCGCACGAGCTCGGCGGCCACGCGCTCGCCGGGCAGCGCGCCGCGCACGAACACGACCTTGCCTTCGTGGCGGGCAACGCCGTTCGCCTCCAGGTCGAGGGATTCGACGTCGAGCTGAAGCAGCTCGCTCAACCGTCGCCCGCCCGTTCGGCGCCGGCCGAACGCTCGGGCCAGGCGTCGAGGAATTCCCGCCAGTGCGGCGCCTGCGCACACTGCGTGGCGAGCGTCTCGCGCAACAGCGCCAGCTCGCTGCGATAGCGCTCGGGCGTCCAGGCGCCGCGCATCGTCTGGAACCGGCAGAACACCAGCCACGTGTTGGCGACGTCGGTCTCGCAGTAGGCGCGGATCTCCGGCAGGCGCCCCGCAAGGTAGCCGTCCCACACCTGCGAACCGTCCATCCCCAGCTTGCCCGGAAAGCCGCACAGCTTCGCCAGCTCGTCGAGCGGCGCATTCGCGCGCGGCGTGAACAGCGCGAGCAGGGCCATCAGGTCGAGATGACGCGCGTGATAGCGGTTCAGGTAGTTGTTGAAACGAAAATCCCGGTCGTCGTCGCCCTGCTCCCAGTAGCGCGTTGCCTGCACGCCGTTGATCAGCGCGCGGTAGTGCAGCACCTGCAGGTCGAAGCCGCCGCCGTTCCAGGAAACGAGCTGCGGCGTGTGCCGGTCGACGAATCGGTAGAACGCCTGCACGAGACGCGCCTCGGGATCGCCGGGTTGTCCGAGACAGCGTATCGACAGCCCGTCGTCGTCCCGGAACAGGCACGCGATCGCCACCACGCGCTGCAGGTGCAGCGGCAGGAAGTCGCTGCCGGTCTGTTCGCGCCGCCTGGCGAAAGCGAGCTCGGCCACCGCGGCGTCGTCGATCGAATCGTCGAGCGACCCCAACGCGCGCAGGCCCGCGATGTCGGGAACCGTCTCGATGTCGAAGCACAGGATCGGGGTCATCGGCGTACGGCTGCTTGCGCGGGTCGGCGTGTCAGCGCGCGGGCAGTACCTTGCGCGGGTCGATCGGCCGGCCGTCCTTGCGGATCTCGAAGTGCAGCTTCGGCGAATCGGTGCCCGAGCTGCCCAGTTCGGCAATGCGCTGGCCGCGCTTGACGCTCTGGCCTTCCTTCACGAGCAGCGCGCGGTTGTGCGCGTAGACGGAAAGCGTGTCGTCGCCGTGCTTGACGATGACGAGGTTGCCGTAGGAGCGCGGACCGGCGCCGCTGAAGATCACGCGCCCGTCGTTGACCGCGACGACCGGGTCTCCGGGCTTGCCGGAGATCGCGATTCCCATGCTGCGCGGTTGGGCGAAGTCCTGGACGACCTGGCCCGACGCGGGCCAGATCCACTCGCTCGCGCCGGCACCGCCTGCCGCGGGTGCTGCCGGAACATCGGGCGGGGCCGATCGTGCCGCGGCAGCCGCACTGGGCGCGGCGCTCGCCACCGGCGGAATCGGCTCGGCAGCAGCGGGCGCGTTCGCTCGCATCTGCGCGAGCGCCGCATCGGAATACGGCTGCTTCAGCGCCTTCGGTTCGGTCTTCAGCAGGTTCGCCGGGGCAGCGCCCGCAGTCTCGGCAGCGCCGGGCAGCGGCCGTGTCTCGATCGGTCCGCGCGCGATCGGCGTCGTCTGCACGCCGGCCTCGGGCGCCGCTGCAGCGGCGGCTGCGCCGGCGGCAGCGGAAGCTGCATCCGGCGGGGCGACGGGCGGTGCGGGAACGGCGGGCGCCGCGGCGACCGGCGTCGGCGGCGCACGGTGCACGATCGGTGCGGGATGCGGGCTGGCGCAACCCGCCAGGACGAGGAGCGCCGCGACGGCGGTCCACGACGGGCGCGGGAACGCCGCGGTGGCTTCGCCGCGAGCGAAGCCGGCTCGAAGGATGGTCATCGATGCTCGCGCCGCGCGGGCGCACTGTCGCAGGGCGGAAAAGATCCGGCCCGGGGAGTCGACCTCCTAGACGGTGCCGGTGCGCAACGGAACGAATCGTACCGCATCGAGAATCGTGAGCTGCCAGCGATCGCGCTCGACGCGCTCGACCAGGTGCAACGACTGTCGCGTCGAGCCTACCGGTGCGACGAGCCGCGCACCGATGCGCATCTGTTCGAGCAGCGACTCCGGAATCGAATCGCCGGCTGCCGCGGCGACGATGATCGCGTCGAAAGGAGCCGCCTGCGGAACGCCCAGGTTTCCGTCGCCGAAGACGAGTCGCAGGTTCGGCAGGCGCATCGCCCGCAGGTTCGTTCGCGCCTGCTCGTGCAGCCCGCGCAGGCGCTCGACCGATACCACTTCGCCGAACACGCGCGACAGCACCGCGGCCTGGTAGCCGCAACCGGTGCCGACTTCGAGGGCGCGGGCGCCGGCGCGCCGCGCCGGCGCGAGCGGCTCGGCGACCAGCTCGATCATGCGCGCGACCGTGCTCGGCTTCGAGATGGTCTGCCCGCGGCCGATCGGCAGCGCCACGTCCTCGTAGCCGCGACTGGCGAGCGCCGCATCGACGAAGAGGTGCCGCGGCACCTGCGCCATCGCCTCGAGCACCTGCGGATCGCGAAGCCCGGCACGGCGCAGTCCGTCGATCATCCGGGCGCGCGCACCGTCGGTGGCGAGCGACGGCGCCGTGCGTTCCCGGTGTGCCGGCGCGGCTGGCTCGGCTCGCCGGCGCGCGACCGAAGGTTTCAGCGGCAGCCACGAAGGCCGATCACTCATTGCTTTCCCCGACCCATTCGCGCACGACGCCCAACGCGCGCGGGGCGGTCAGGTCGATGTCGAGCGGCGTGACCGACGCCCAGCCGCTGTCGACCGCGTGAAAATCCGTGCCCGGGCCGGCCTCCTTCGCGCGACCCGCCGCCCCGATCCAGTAGATCGTGTCGCCGCGCGGGCTCGTGGCGCGCACGACCGGCTCGGCCAGGTGCCGGCGCCCGAGGCGCGTGACCGTCACGCCGCGCAATTCGGCGAGCGGCAGCGCCGGTACGTTCACGTTGAGCAGGATCGGCGCCGGCAGGCGCCGCCGCGCGTGGCGCGCGAGCAGGCGGCGGGCAACCTCGGCGGCGGTGTCCAGATGCTCGTGGCCGCGGCGCGCGAGCGAGAACGCGATCGACGGAACGCCCAGGAGATAGCCTTCCATCGCAGCGGCGACGGTGCCCGAGTAGATCGTGTCGTCGCCCATGTTCGCGCCGTCGTTGATTCCCGACAGGACGATGTCGGGCTTGTGCTCGAGCAGGCCGGTGACCGCGATGTGCACGCAGTCGGTGGGCGTGCCGTTCACGTAGAGGAAGCCGTTGTGCGCGACGCGCACCGACAGCGGCCGGTCGAGCGTCAGCGAGTTCGACGCGCCGCTGCGATCGCGCTCGGGGGCGATCACGGTGACGTCCCCGAAGGCCGAGGCGACTTCAGCGAGCTTTTCGATCCCGGGAGCGAAATAGCCGTCGTCGTTGCTGATCAGGATGCGCATGCGGCAACGGCCACGCACGCGCGAGCGGCGGCATTCATATTTCGGTGCTTTCAGCTCTCGGAGGGCGAATTGCGGATGTAGGCCTTGAGCATGCGGTTCTCGAAGCCCTGCTCGTCGAGAACCGCTCGCGCGACGTCGTGGAACGAGATGACGCCCAGCAACGTAGCGCCTTCCATCACGGGCACGTAGCGCTGGCGCGTCTCGAGCATGATGCGCCGCAGCTCGTTGATGTCGGTCCGCGGCGAGACGACCAGCGGGTCGGTCTTCATCACCTCGCGCACGCCGATTTCGGCCACCGGCGGCGTCGGTCCCGAGCGCTGCTCGCGCTGGCGCCGCGCCAGCACCTCGATGACTTCGCGAAAAGTGAGCATGCCCGCGAGCCGGCCGCGGTCCATCACGACCAGCGAGCCGACGTCGTGCTCCGCCATCGTGACGACGCAGTCCGACAGCATCGCGTCGGGCGTGACGGTGAACAGGGCATTTCCCTTCACCCGCAGTACTTCGCTGACCTGCATGGCGACCTCCGGAAGCCCGGCCGCGTGCGCGCCTCCAGGCAGGTCGATGCTATCGCAGCGACGAGGGGCGAACAAGCGTACGCGGCCGCGTCCGCAGCGCGCGGCGCCGGCGGCCGCTGCCGCGCGACGCGCTTCAGCGCCGGGCGCCGCGCGACTGCAGCAGCGCCGTGATGTGCGAGGCAAGCGCGTCCTCGGTGTAGGGTTTGGTGAGGAAGACATCGACCCCCGCGTCGTGCGCGAGCGCGCGGTGCTTCTCCGACGAGCGCGACGTGATCATCACGACGGGCACGTCGCGCGTCGCCTCCTGTGCACGCAGCGCCCGCACGAACTCGACGCCGTTCATGCGCGGCATCTCCAGGTCGACGAGCACGATCGACGGAATGCGGCGGCGCACGCGCTCGAGCGCCTCGACACCGTCGCCGGCGCTGTCCGGCTCGTAGCCGAGATCGCGCACGAACTGCTCCATCATCCGGCGAACGCTGACCGAATCGTCCACGACGAGGCACACGGGCAGCGCCGCCCGCGCCGCGTGCAGCGCCGGCGCCGCGCGCCCGGCCCGGCGCTGGGCGAGCAGTCGCGGCAGGTCGTAGACCGGCGCCACCGCACCGTCGCCGAGCACCGTCGCTCCTTCGAAGCCGGGAATCTCGCCGACGAACGAGGCGAGCGGGCGCAGCACCACGTTGCGCGGCTGTCCCGGCTCGGGCACGCGTATGCCGATCGACTCGCCGTCGGGCATGCGCACCTGGAGCACGACCTTCGTACGCGCTTCGCCGCCGGGTTCGGGCGCGAATGCATCTTCGGGCAGGCCCAGCACGTCTTCGATCCGGACGATGCGCATCGCGACGCCCGCATCGCCCGCATCGCCCGCATCGCTCGCATCGGCCGCGACGCCCGCATCGGCCGAGACGATCCGTTCGACGTCGCGCACCGACAGGCCGATCACGTACGTGGCCGAGCGCACGACGACGACCGGCATCGCGGCGAGCCGCACCGGCAGTCGCAAGCGCACGCGGGTCGCCACGCCGCGCTGCGTGTCGATCGCCACTGTTCCGCGATGCTCGCGCGCGATCCGCTCGACGACTTCGAGCCCGATGCCGCGACCCGAAAGCTGCGTCGCACGTTCGCGGGTGGAAAAGCCCTGGACGAAGGCCAGGCGTGCCAGTGCGCTGTCCGACGGCGACTCGTCGGGAGCGATCAGGCCCAGGGCGACCGCGCGCGAGCGGATCGCCGGCAGGTCGAGGCCGCGACCATCGTCCGAGCATTCGATGAGGAGATCACCGCCGTCGCGCGAGAAATGCAGCGAGACGCAGCCCGCGCGCGGCTTTCCGAGCCGCTCACGCTCGTCGGGCGGCTCGATCCCGTGATCGACCGCGTTGCGCAGCAGGTGACCGATCGGTTCGACGAGCGCCTGCAGCAACTGGGCGTCGACCTCGACGTCCTCGCCCTGCACGCGCAGCGTCGCCTCGCGCATCGCCATCCGCGCCGCCTGGCGTACGGTGCGCGCCCAGCGCGGCACCATCGACTCGACGCGCACGGTGCGCGTCTGCAGCGCCGCCTCGCGCAGATCGACCTGCAGCCGCTCGAGACGCGACAGCGAGTCGCGCAGGGCCGCGACGTTGCGCCCGAGTTGCTGCTCGATCAAGCGGCCGTCGGCTCCCGACTCGGCGATGCGGCGCGACACCATCTGCAGGTCGCTGTGCTCGTCCAGTTCGAGCGGATCGAAGTCGTCGCGTTCGCGCCGCTCGCTGAGCATGGAGCCGCGCAGGTCGACGAGCCGCTCGAGTTCCGAAGAAAGATCCTGCAGCTGATCGGTGCCGCCGACGAGCGTCGCGCGCACGCGGTCGACCTCGACCGCCTGCTCCTGTGCCTGCGAAAGCAGGATCGAGGCCTCGTTGGCGAATGCGAGCAGGCGTTCGATCAGCGACGCCGGCACGCGCAGCCACTCCTGCGCGGCAGCGCCGGCGCCCGGCTCGTGCGGGCGCTCGTCGTCGTCGCCGCGCGCAACGGCGCCGACTTCGGGTGCTGCCGCTGCAGTTTCGGGTGCTGCCGCCGCAGTTTCGGGTGTTGCCGCCGCAGTTTCGGGTGTTGCCGCCGCAGTTTCGGGTGTTGCCGCCGCAGTTTCGGGTGTTGCCGCCGCCGGCTCGGGTGCTGCCGCCACGGGCTCGCGTGCCGCAGCCGCGCCATCGGTGTGCCCGAAGGCCGCCTGCGGCGGCGCGGACATCGGCGCGTCGTCCGGAGGCGGCAGCGTTGTCTGCCCCTGCGCGCCGCCCTCCTCGTGCGGCGCCGCCGGCTGCACGTACTGCCCGCTTGCCGATACCTGCAGCAGGCGCACGATCCACTGGCCCACCGAGCGATGCACGTCGCGCGCGCGCGCCGGCGGATCGCCCAGCCCGGCCACCGCTTCGCTCATCTCGGCGAGGCAATCGGCGGCATCGGACAGCACGTCGGCGAGATCCGGCGCGAGCCGTTCGCCGTCGGCGCCGTCGAGCAGTTGCAACAGGTCTTCGAGCCGATGCGTGAGCGAGGCGATCGCGCGCACTCCCACCGTATTCGCCGACCCCTTCAACGTGTGGGCGATGCGCTGCCCCTGGGCGAGGTCTTCGCGCGAGCCGGCGCGAGCGCGCTCGATCGCGGCCGAGAACGCCGCCGACAGCGCCGGCAACTCGCGCAACAGGTTGTCGACGACCTCGCGATCGGCGTCGGGCGGAATCTCGAGCGACATCGCCTCGTCGTCGGGCTCGGCCTCGGGAGCCGAGACGCGCCGAGTGCCGACCCTGACGATCGACGCAAAGGCGCGGCGCGCGGCATCGAGCGTCGTCGGATCGACCGACACCGGCCAGGCCGCATCGGCCAGCGGAGCGAGCGCGGCGCCGGCCGCATCGGACGACGGCGCCTCGAAAAGCGCCGCCCACAGCGACGGCAATCGGGCGAGCAGGTCACGATGCGCCTGGCCGAAGCGATGCGTCTCGCGCGCGAGACACGCGAGGTTGCGATGCCAGGCGAAGAGCGCGTCGCTCACCGGAACCAGGCCGACGTAGGCGATCGCGCTCGCGTAGCGCTCGATCGCGTCGCCGATCCGCGCGAAGGACTCGAAATCGGGGCCGGCGGCCAGCGCGTCGCGAAATTCCTCGTCGAGTTGCTCTGCCGCTTCGGCGAGCATCTGCAGTTCGTCGGACCCGATCGCGAGCGAGGCGTCGTGCGCCGAGGGGGCCGGAAGGCCGCCGCGCGCCTCGGGCTGCGGCGACGGCCCCGGGTCCGCGGCAGCTGCGGCGCTCGCGCTCGCTTGCGCCGGCAGGCTCGCGCGGGTCGCCTGCGCGATCCGCTGCGCGTCGGCGCGCAGGCGCATCGCCAGCGCGCTTGCGCGCTCGGGCGTCAGTTGCGCGTCGATTCCCGGCCAATCGCGAAGCCGGCCGACCAGGCTTGCCGACTCGTCGCTGCCGAGTTCGCCGCTGCAGAAGGCGATCGCATCGCCCACCCAGCCCTCGGCGAGCGCAAGTTCGAGCGCCGTTTCGCCGTCGCGCAACACGCCGGCGGCGGCGTCCGCCGGCGCGCCTTCGCCGTCGGGTCGCGGTGTACGCAGCCACTCGGCGAGCAGCGTCGCGGTCTGCGCAAGGCCGGCCAGTTCCAGCGGCAGCGCGGCGAGCGACAGTCGATCGAGGGCCTGCGCCAGTCGCGCGCGCCAGTCGCCGGCGGCCGCAGCCTGCGCGCCGGCGTCGTTCGTCGCGTCGGAAGCGAAACCGCCGGCGCCTTGCGCAGCGCCAGTCTCGAAGGGCATGCCGACGATCAACGGCTCGAGCAACCCGACGGCGGCAGCATCGAGCGCATCGAGCCGCGGATCGGCGGCAGGGTCGGCGTTCGCGTTCATGATCGCGACGGCGTGCGGAACACCTTGACTTCCTCGACGAGCGAACGCGCGCACTCGACGAGACGGCGCGTCTCGATCGACTGCGCACGCAACTGGCGCGCCGTCTCGGCGCTCGCGTCGCGGATCACGTCGGCGCGCGTCTGCAGACCCGAACTGATGCGCGCCTGCTCCTCGGAGGTGGCCGCAATCTGGCGCACGTCGTCCACCAGCGAGCCGGTTTCCGCCTGCGTGCGACGCATCGCCTGGCCCGCATCGTCGGCCATGCGCGTGATCACGACGACCTGGCCGATCGCGTCGTTCATCGCGCGCACCGTCTCGTGGGCCTCGGTCTGGATCGACGTGACGAGCCGCGCGATGCGCGCCGTCGATTCGCGTGCCGACTCCGACAACCGTTTCACCTCGTCGGCGACTACCGCGAAGCTGCGCCCCGCCTCGCCGGCCGAAGCTGCCTTCATCGAAGCATTCAGCGCGAGGATGCCGGTGCGCTCCGAGATTCCCTGCAGGATGCCGACGACCTGGCCGATCTCCTGGCTGCGCTCGCCGAGCCGCTTGATGCGCTTCTCGGTCTGGCGGATCAGCTCGCGCGACTGCACGATGCCTTCGATCGTCGCGCCGACCACGCGCACCGCCTCGCCGGTCTCGACGAGCGCGCGCCCGGCGGACTGATCGACCTGGTGCGCGCGTTGCGCGACGGCGACCAGCGCCTGCGCCGCCTGTGACAGCTCGCTCGCCGCCATGCCGACCTCGCGCTGCTCGCGCGCCGCCGCCGTGATGGCGAGGTCCGACTGCCCGCGCAGCGCGAAGGCGGCCTGCGCGACCTCGTTGGCCAGCCGCGTGACGTTCTCGAGCACGCGCGCCATCTCGTCGGTGAGCAGGTTCAGCGCATCCGCGATCGCGCCGGTGACGTTCTCGGTGACCGGAACGCGCACGCCGAGATCCTTCGTCGTCGCGATCGTGCCGACCGCCTTCATGATCTCGATCACCGAAGTGTTCAGCTCCTCGCTGTCCCGAATCGTGCGGTCGAGGCCGGCGACGCGATCGTCGAGCAGCCGGTCGAGCGCATCGGCGAGGCCGGCGAATTCGTCGCGGCCCTCCCATCGCACGCGCGCATCGAGATCGCCGTCGGCCAGCGCTTCGAGGGTCGACTGGATGCGCGCGATCGGTCCGCTCACCGATTCCGCGAGGCGGCGCCCGTAGGTCGCTGCAGCCACGGCGAGCAGCCCGGCTGCCGTCAACACGGCCAGCCCCGTCGCTTCGAACGCCGAGCTGCCGTCCGCGCCGTGCGCCAGCAGCCAGGCCGCTGCAGCAGCCACCAGCGCAACGGCGAGCGGCGCGGCCGCGAGTAGCGCGATTCCGGTGCGCAGTCGCGCGGCGAAGGATCGCTCGGTCACCGCTTCAGTCCGCCAGCAGTGCGGCGACCAGCCGCGAAGGGTCGACCTCGTACCACTCGGCGCTTTCGGCATGGTCGGCCGCGACGACATGGTGCGAAACGATCGCTTCGAAGAACGGGCATCCGGCCAGCGCATCCGTCTTCGAGAGCGGAAGGCCGATCGCGGGCCCGTCGACCGGCGCCGCGCGCGGCGCGCCGTCGACGAGCAGCCCGGCGGCATTCGGCAGCGTGCCGACGACGAGCACGGCATGCGTCGATTGCGGCGCGGCGCCGTCGCGATCGGGCGACGCATCGAGCACGACGAGCGGCTGGCCGCGCAACTGCATCAGCCCGACCACGCGCCGGGCGGCGAGCGGCAGCGGATGCAGCGACGCCTGCGCGACGAATTCGAGCGCGGTGCCGGCCGGAAGGCGCACCGGGAGCCCCGCGAGGCACACGCCGAAGGACGGCGGCTGCGTCATTGCACGGCGAACTTCAACGCTTCGAGCACCTGCGCGTCGCTGTAGGGCTTGCCGATCAGCGCCTTCGCGCCCTGCATGCGCGCCCACACCTGGTCGGCGCGCTGGCACTTGGTGGACACGAACACGACCGGGATCGCCCGGGTGAGCGGATCCACGGCCAGTCGCCGGCACGTCTGGTAGCCGTCCAGATCGGGCATCACGATGTCGAGGAAAATGATCGCCGGCCGCTCGGCGCGGGCCTTCTCGATTGCCTCGATTCCGCCGACGGCCGTGCTCACGCGCCAACCGGCGTCGGTGAGGATCGCCGACATTCGCGCACGCTCCGTCGCGGCGTCGTCGACGACCAGTGCGGTGTTCATCGATGCTCTCTCCGCGGCATGTCGGGCACGCCTGCCATTGTGCCGGCAGCGAAGCGGCTCGCGCACGTGGGGCAGGCGGCGCTCATCCGGCGGCACCGCCTCCGTGCCGGGTGCGCGCCGACGCGGACTGCGTGCCGGCACCATCGGGCGCGGGCTTCGCCCCCTGCGCAGCCGCGAGTGCCTGGGCGTCGGGGGTGAGCCGCAGCAATCCGTTGAGGTCGTCGATGGCCAGCGACTTTCGCAGCTGCTTGACGACGGCGGCCTCGAGTTGGCGCAACGGCACCGGCTTGACGAGATAGCTGTTGCAGCCGGCGAGCGCGCCGCGCGCAAGATCGAAAGGCGACGAGCGGCTCGTCAGGATGATCACCGGCACGCCGCGATGGCGACGCCGGATCTGCCGCGTGAGCTTGTAGCCGTCCACTCCCGGCATGACGACGTCGACGAGTACGAGGTCGTAATGCGTCTCCGCCAGGCGTGCGAGCGCCTCGTCGGCACTCGCCGCTGCATCGCAGGACACGCTCATACGAGAGAAGGCGATCGACAACTGCTGGCGGACCGTCGGGCTGTCGTCGACGACGAGAACGCGAATGCGCGGAGGTGCAGGCTCGGCGCTTCGCGGGAACGCGACCAGGTTCGACGGCGCCTGCCCGGTTCGGGCCGGGGTCGGCTCGGCCGGCTGCGGAACGGCCGCCGCACGCGCACGCGCGGCCGCCTCTCGCGCCTGGTCGCCTTCGCGCGACTTGCGCGCCGCTTCGCGCAGGAACTCGCGCGTCGACGCGGCGCCTTCGGCGCCGGCCGCTGCGGCGCCGCTCCCGGCAGCGGAGGGCGGCGGGAGGCCCCCCCCGCCCGCGTTCGCGTTCGCGCTCGCGCCCGCGGCGCCCGCCGTCGGGCCCGCGGCCCCGGGTGTCGCCGCGCGCGGCTCGCCGGCGCCGCGCGCGTCGACCGGATCCTTCGAACGCCGCAACTCGAGTTCGACGACCCGGTTCAGGATCGGCAGCAGCTGCAACGTGAGCCGTTCGATCGAGATCGCGTGCCGTGCGCTGCTGGTCGCCCCGCGCGGCACGGCGGAGATCACCGGCAGGCTGCGACCGGCGCTGCGCACGCGCGCCACCGCACGCAGCCCCTCGGGCGCGAGCGGATTGACGATCAGGATGTCCGCGCCGAGCGGATCGGGCCCGGTCTCGAAGCGGAACCCGTAGCGGTTGTACTGGCTGTGCTTGAAGACGATCTCGATCAGGCGGACGTCGCGCGGATCGAGTCCGGCGGCCGCCACCCGGTATTCCGGTCTGCTTTCCATGCCCATGTCGCCCGAGACCCCCGTTCGCCGACGCCCCCGGCATCGCGTCGCCGCGCATTGTCGCCCCAAGCCTCGATCTCACCAAGTGGCGTGCTAGCATCGAAGAGACCTCCGTCGGATCCCCGCATGTCCCAGCGCGACTTCCACGGCTTCGACACGCTCACGGTGCACGCCGGTGCGCGGCCCGATCCGGCCACCGGCGCGCGAATCACGCCGATCTACCTGTCGACGGCCTTCGCCTTCCGCGACGCCGACCAGGCCGCGGCGCTGTTCGACATGGAGCAGTCGGGCCACGTCTATTCCCGCATCAGCAACCCGACGGTCTCGGTGCTCGAGGAGCGCATCGCCGCGCTCGAATCCGGCGTGGGAGCGATCGCCACCGCCAGCGGCCAGGCGGCGCTGCACCTGGCGATCGCCACGATCGCCGGCGCCGGCTCGCACGTAGTCGCTTCGCGTGCGCTGTACGGCGGCTCGCACAACCTGCTGCGGTACACGCTGCCGCGCTTCGGCATCGAAACGTCCTTCGTCGATCCGCGCGACCTCGATGCGTGGCGCGGCGCGCTGCGCCCGAACACGAAGCTGCTGCTGGGCGAAACGCTCGGCAACCCGGGGCTCGACGTGCTCGACGTCGCCGCCGTCGCCGACATCGCGCACGCGCATCGCGTGCCGCTGCTGGTCGACTCCACGTTCACGACGCCGTGGCTGGTGAAGCCGGGCGAACTCGGCGCCGACCTCGTCCTGCACTCCGCGACGAAATTCCTCTGCGGCCACGGCACCGTCGTCGGCGGGCTGCTGGTCGACGTCGGCCGCTTCGACTGGGACGCCTCGGGCCGTTTCCCCGAGCTGACCGAGCCGTACGAAGGCTTTCACGGGATGGTGTTCTCCGACGAATCGACCGTCGCGCCTTACCTGCTGCGCGCGCGCCGCGAGGGACTGCGCGACTTCGGCGCGTGCCTCAGCCCGGTGAATGCCTTCGAGATCCTGCAGGGCATCGAGACGCTGCCGCTGCGCATGGCGCGCCACGTCGAGAACGCGCAACGCATCGCCGAGCACCTCGCCGCGCACCCGATGGTCGAGCGCGTGCTGTACCCGGGGCTGCCCACGCACCCCGACCACGCGTTGGCCGCACGCCTGATGCCGCGCGGCTGCGGGTCGGTGTTCAGCTTCGAGTTGAAGGGCGATCGCGCCGCCGGACGGCGCTTCGTGGAGGCGCTGCGACTGTTCTCGCACCTGGCGAACGTCGGCGACGCGCGCTCGCTCGTCATCCATCCGGCGACCACGACACACTTCCGGATGGACGACGCCGCACTTGCCGCCGCCGGAATCGGCGAGGGCACGCTGCGCCTGTCGATCGGACTGGAGGACCCCGACGATCTCGTCGCCGATCTCGACTCGGCCTTCCGCGCGGCCGCGCGCGGCTGAGAACGTGTGAACCAATCGTCCATGCCCGTCTCGCGCGCCAGGAAGCGCCCGCTCTTCGTTGCAAATGCTCGCCATATCTACCGATATGGCTGCGCTTTGCGCCTCGATCGGACGCTTCCTGGCGCGCTTTCCGGTCACGGCCGATTGGTTCACACGTTCTGAGGGTAGAGGCGTGCAGA
>JAMLIS010000028.1 GCA_023954015.1 Burkholderiaceae bacterium | reverse complement strand
CCCGGGGGGGGGGGGGACGTGGTCTCTGGCTGCAAGACGCCAACCCCATCAGCGTTACTCTCGAGGAACCCGCATTCCATCACCGGCTACGTCGGCGGCCCATGGCCGGCCGCCCTCTGGCCGGCCGCCCTCTGGCCTGCCGCCCTCTGGCCTGCCGCCCTCTGGCCTGCCGCGGCCGGCCGCCCCGGTTGGTTGTCTCCTCTTTACACACCCGAAACCAATGTATACAGTATCCCGTCGACGCCGACCCGCTGCCGTAGGCGAACCTCGTGGTCCCCTCCCTCGCCCCTGTCGAACGCGCTCCCGCCCTGGCCGACCAGGTCTACGCGGCGTTGCGCGCGCAGCTGCGTAGCGGGGCGATCGCCGCCGGCCTGCCGCTGCAGGAAGTCCAGCTCGCGCAGAAGCTCGGCGTCTCGCGCACGCCGGTGCGCGAAGCGCTCACGCGCCTGGCCAGCGAAGGCCTGCTCGTGCTCGCCGGGCGCAGTTTCGCGGTGCCCGCACTGACGATCGACGACGCCGAGGACATCTACGAAGTCCGCTTCCTGCTCGAGACGGCCGCGATGCGGCGCATCGCGGCGCGCTGCGTCGACGACACCGTGCGCGCGCCCATCGAGGAAGCACTCGCCGCCGCCACGCGCGCGAACACGGCGGGCGACGTGCGCGGTTTTCGCGAGGCGCATGCGCGCTTTCGCGCCGCGTGCCTGGCACTGGTGCCCAACCGCCGGCTCGTGCGCGTCATCGAGCAATACGGCGACCACATGCAGCACATCGGCGCGATCACGCTCGACGACGCGCGGATCCGCAGGATCGTGCTCGACGGCCTGGTCGGGGTTACCGAGGCGCTGCGCGCCGGCGATGCCGAGGCGGCCGCCGAGGCGATGCACCACCACCTTACGCACGCGCGGCACGCCTTCATCGTCGCGATCGGACTGCAGGAAAAGGAAACCACATGAACATGAAATACCGCGCCGAGATTCCCTACGGGGCCTACTGGAGCACGCCGTTCGCACGCTGGCAGGGCAGTTTCTCGAACCTGCACAGCATCGAGTTCGCCGCGCACGTCGCGCGCAACGAACTGAAGAAACGCGACATCGATCCCTCGCGCTTCGACTACGGCGTGCTCGGCTTCTCGGTGCCGCAGAAGCATTCGTTCTACGGCCTGCCGTGGCTCAGCGGTCTCATCGGTGCGAAGCGTGCCGGCGGGCCGACGATGATGCAGGCCTGCGCCACCGGCGTGCGCACGCTGCTCGCCGCCGTGCAGGAAATCGAGTGCGGGATGGCCGAGACGGCGCTCGTGCTGAACTGCGACCGCACGTCGAACGGCCCGCACCTGTACTACCCGAATCCGAAGGGCCCGGGCGGCACCGGCATCGCCGAAGACTGGGTGATGGACAACTTCGGCTGCGATCCGCTCGGCGGGCACTCGATGCTCGTCACCGCCGAGAACGTCGCGAAGAAACACGGCGTCTCCACTTCGCAGCAGCACGAGGTCGTGCTGATGCGCGAGGCGCAGTACCAACGCGCACTGGCCGACGACAGCGCGTTCCTGAAGCGCTTCATGACGCTGCCCTTCGACGTGCCGGCGCCGAACTTCCGCAAGACGGTCGCCACGATGCCCGGCGACGAAGGCGTTTCGCAGTCGAGCGTCGAGGGCCTGGCGAAGCTGAAGCCGGTGATGGAAGGCGGCAGCGTGACCTTCGGCGGCCAGACGCATCCGGCCGACGGCAATGCGGCAATCGTGGTGACGACACCCGAGCGCGCGCGCGAGCTGTCGAAGAACCCGATGATCGCCGTGCGGCTGCGCGGCTTCGGCCTGGCGCGCGCCGAGCTCGCACACATGCCCGAGGCGACGTTGCCCGCTGCGCAACGCGCGCTTGCACAGGCCGGCGTCGGCGTCGCGCAGATGGCGGCGATCAAGACGCACAACCCCTTCGCGGTCAACGACGTCTTCTTCGCCAAGGCCACCGGTGCCGACATCGCGAAGATGAACGACTACGGCTGCTCGCTCGTCTGGGGACATCCGCAGGCGCCGATGGGCACGCGCGCGGTCATCGAGCTGGTCGAGGAGCTGGCGTTGCGCGGCGGCGGGCTCGGGCTGTTCACCGGCTGCGCGGCCGGCGACACCGCGATGGCGGTGGTCGTCGAGGTCGCCGACGCATGAAGACCGCGTGAACGAAGCTGCTGCTGCGGTTCCTTCAGGCGTTCGAGCGCATGAGAGAAATCGAACGAGGATTCCGACGGAGACGGGAATGAGCCTCGACGAATGGATCGAAGAGCACGCCGAGCGCGCGCCGCAGCGCATCGCGATCCGCTTTCCGGGTCGTGACCTGGGCTACGCGGGCTTCGCGCAGCTCGTGCGCCGCGCCGCGGCGGCGCTCGCGCGCGAAGGCGTGGGGCGCGGCGGCTGCGTGGCCTGGCTCGGCTACAACAGCCCCGAACTGCTCGCGCTGATGTTCGCCGCGGCGCGCCTGGGTGCGATGTTCATGCCGCTGAACTGGCGGCTGGCGGCGCCCGAGCACCGGCAGATGCTCGCCGATTGCCCGCCGCGCGTGCTCGTCGTCGAGCCGGCTTTCGTCGGACAGACCGACGCCTACCGCACGTCGCTCGACGGCACGCGCCTGGTCTCGATGGGCGAGGCGCCCTCCGGCTGGACACGCTGGGAAGCCTTCGTCGAGAACGCCGACGAAGCCGCCCTGCCCGCGCGCGCAGCCTTCGACGACGAGCCGCTGCTCGTCTGCTACACATCCGGCTCCACCGGCAAGCCCAAGGGCGTGCTGCTCACGCAGCGTGCGATCGCGGCCAACGCCGTGAGCAGCGCGGCGATGCACGAGATGACGGCCGACGACCGCATCCTCACGACGCTGCCGCTGTTCCACGTCGGCGGACTGAACAACCAGACGACGCCGGCGCTGCGCCTGGGCGCCACCGTGGTGCTGCATCCGCGCTTCGACGTCGAGCCGACCTTCGACGCGATCGAGCGCGAACGCATCACGCTCACCGTGCTGGTGCCCGCGCAGCTCGAGGCGATGATGGCGCATCCGCGCTGGGCGAACGCCGATCTGTCCAGCCTTCGGATGATCACCACGGGCTCGACGGTCGTCTCCGAAAAGCTGATCCGCGACGTACATGCGCGCGGCGTTCCGATGGCACAGGTCTACGGCGCCACCGAGACCTGCCCGATCGCCGCGTACCAGCGCCGCGAGGACGCGGCTCGCGTCGGCAGCGCCGGGCGTCCGGCGAACGGATGCGAGCTGCGCATCGTCGACGACTACGCGCGCGACGTCGAGCCCGGTGCGAGCGGCGAGATCCTCGTACGCGGCCCGAACGTGATGCGCGGCTACTGGAACGACCGGGCGGGCACCGATGCGGCGCTCGTCGACGGCTGGTTCCACACCGGCGACGTCGGCCACTTCGACGCCGACGGCTTCCTGTGGGTCGACGGTCGCAAGAAGGACATGATCATCTCGGGCAGCGAGAACATCTACCCGGCCGAGATCGAGAACGTGCTGATCGAGTCTCCCGACATCGACGAGGCTTCGGTGGTCGGCCGCCCCGACGCGCGGTGGGGCGAGGTCGTCGTCGCCGTCGTCGTGCGGCACCCGGGCAGCACGATCGACGCCGACGGCGTCCTCGCCTTGCTCGAAGGCCGCATCGCACGCTTCAAGCATCCGAAGGACGTCGTCTTCGCCGACGCGCTTCCGAAGACCGCTCTCGGCAAGGTGCGCAAGGAAGAAGTGCGCCGCTTCGCGAGCGAAGCGGCCGGGTACGCCGCGCAAGCGAGCGAAGCCGCCGGGAAAGCAGCCCTGAATCATTCGAACAGGACGATGGCATGACGCTCAAGATCGGAATCGACGTCGGTGGCACCTTCACCGATTTCGTCGTCACCCGCGACGGCGCCGAGCCGGCGATCTTCAAGACGCTGTCGACGCCGGCCGATCCCTCGATCGCCGTCGTCGAGGGCCTCACCGACATCGCCGCGAGCATGGACCCGCCGATGACGCTCGAGACCTTCGCGCCGACGATCGACACGATCGTGCACGGCACGACGGTGACCACGAACGCCACGCTCACGCACACCGGCGCCCGGAGCGCGCTGCTCACCACCGAGGGCGTGCGCGACGCGCTCGAGATGCGCCGCGGCATCCGCGAGGAGCAGTACAACAACCGCTACACGAACGTGAAGCCGCTGGTGCCGCGCCACCTGCGCGCCGGCATTCCCGGTCGGCTCGATCGCAACGGCGCCGAGACGCAGCCGCTGGATCTCGAAGCGGTGCGCCGCGCGATCGCGCAGTTCCGCGCCGAGGGCGTGCAGGCGGTGTCGATCTGCTTCATGAACTCGTTCGCCGATCCGCAGCACGAGCGCGCCGCCGCGGAACTCGTGCGCAGCGAGATGCCCGGGGCCTACCTGACCGTCTCCACCGACCTGCTTCCGTCGATCCGATTCTACGAGCGGGTGAGCACCACGGCGCTGAACTCCTACGTCGGGCCGAAGCTGAACCACTACCTGGACCAGCTGGTCGGGCGCCTGAAGCGGGCC
>JAMLIS010000027.1 GCA_023954015.1 Burkholderiaceae bacterium | reverse complement strand
GAGAAGGAGTGAACGAATCCGCCTTCGCGAGCTCGCGACTCGTCACTCGTCTGCGCTGCTCAGGCCCGCTCGTTGGCACCCGCCAGCAGATCGTTCGGCGGCGCACTCCCAACCGACTTCCGGCTGCGTTCGAAATGGTTCCGGACGCGACGAACGATGGCCGCGAAGAACCGGAACGCCTGGATCATTCGCTCGAGGCCATCGTGACGTATCGCTTGCGCTTGCATGCTCCTGCTCTCCGGGTCGACCTGTGACTCCAAGAAGAAGGATGCAGGACGCGTGTCATTTTTTCCAATGATTGTTTGCTATGTAAAACATTCGCGGTGGTGATTGTACGAGCGCATCGGAGACCGACCCGCGACGCTCGTATCCATCCGGCGCTTCACTGCGTGAAGCCTGACTTCTTCACGACCGGCTCCCACTGCGCACGATAGGCGCCGAGCATTCGGGCCGTTTCCTCCGGAGTCGCCGAGATCGGCTCCATGCTCGCCGCCTCGAACTTCGCGCGCACGTCCTTGTCACGCATCACGTCGCGGATCGCCAGTCCTATGCGCTGGACGGTTTCCTTCGGCATCGAAGCCGGAGCGAACATGGCATTCCAACCGGTGGCGACGATGTCCTGCCCGGATTCGAGCAGCGTCGGGATCTTCGGCGCCATCGCCGATCGCTTCGTTCCGGCCATCGCGAGAATGCGGATCTTGCCGCCCGATTCGTGCGGCAGCAATGCGTCCAGTGTGTCGACGGCCACCGGTATGGTTCCGGCCATCAGGTCGGTGATCGACGGTGCCGATCCGCGATAGCCGATGATCTGGGGCTTCACGCCGACCGAGTCGGCGATCATCAGCGCGAAGAAGTGAGGCAGGCTGCCGGTGGCGGGAACGCCGAAGTTGGCCTGCTCCGGGTTGGCCCGCAGCCAGGCCGCCAAGTGGTTGAATTCGCGCACCGGCACCGCGGACCCGACCGCCACGGCGAAGTCGTAGTTGGTGATGTGCGAGACGGGCACGAAGTCGTGCCGCGCGTCGTAGCCGACGTCCTTGTAGACGACCGGCGCGACGACCATCAGCGCGGGGTTTCCGACCACCAGCACGTGCTGGCCCGCGGGCGTCGCCTTCAACTGTTGCATTGCGAGGCGCCCGCCGGCGCCGGTGCGATTCTCGACGACGATCGTCGTCTGCAGCTTGTCCTTCAGGCCGTCGGCCACGAGTCGCGCGGCACGATCGGAGGCGCCCCCCGGCGCGTACGGAACGACGATGCGCAGGCCGCCGGCGAGGGATTGTGCAGGCGCGGGTGAAGGTGCCGCGAGCGAAAGGATCGCGGCGAAGCACAGCAGCGTTGCAGTCTTCATGATGGTCGTCGGTTGCTTGTCGTTGGTTGGGGTATCGAAAGATGTCCCGCTTCGTCCTTGCGCGTCAATCGTTCGCGCGAAAGCCCGTGGCGCGCACCAGTACGGCCCAGTAGCGGCAGTGCGCCGTTCAGCGCTGCGGCATGTCCTTGCGCGAGTAGCCGACGCTCACCGTGGCGTCTTCGGGAATCGCCGGCACCGTGGCGTCCCAGCGCAACCATGTCTCGCGCATCTGCGCCAGGCGCTGCGGGTGCCGTTGCGCCAGGTTCGCGCGCTCGCGTGCGTCGGCGGCAATGTCGAACAGGTACTCGTGCTCGTCGACCTTCAGGTACTTCCAGTTGCCGCTGCGCAGCGCGCGCTGTTGGCGATGGTTCATGCGCCAGTACAGCGGGCGCTCGAAGGTATGTGCGGGGTCACGCAGGACCCGGGCCAGCGACACGCCATCTAGGGGATGGTCGGGATGGGGTCGGCCGCCGCCGAGTTCGAGCAGCGTGGCCGACCAGTCCATCGTCATGCAGTGCTGTGTACTGCTGCTGCCCGGCGGAATCGCATCCGGCCAGTGCGCGATCCACGGCACGCGGATGCCGCCTTCGGTGAGGTCCATCTTGCCGCCCACGAGCGGCCAGTTGTCCGAGAAGCGCTCGCCGCCGTTGTCGCTCGTGAAGACGATGAGCGTGTTTCCGAGTTGCCCGGTGCGGCGCAGGGCTTCGACCACCCAGCCGATGCCCTCGTCCATGTGGTGGATCATCCGGCGGTAGCTGTGGATGTTGCCGCCGTGCAGGTGGAACAGGTTGTCCCTGACGTCGTCGGCCACCGCCTCGTCGTCGCGCGTCTCCCAGGGCCAATGCGGCGCGGTGTAGTTCAGGCTCAGGAAGAAGGGCCGACCGGCTCGGGCCGACGCCGCCATTCGCTCGACATAGTCGACGGCACGTCGCGACAGCAGGTCGGTGAGGTAGCCTGCCTCGCGATGCTCCTCCTCGCCGATGTACAGGTCGTGGTCGCCGCGCGTCGAGCAATGGGTGAAGTAGTCGACCCCGCCGGCCATGATCCCGAAGAACTCGTCGTAGCCCGAACGCAATGGCCCGAACGCGGGCGGATAGCCGAGATGCCACTTCCCGATCAATGCAGTTGCGTAATCGGCCTCGCGCAGCAGCGACGGCAGCGTGGGGATGTCCGCGGGCAGGCCCAGCGTCGTGCTGCCCCGGCTCCTGCTGTTGATCGGTTCCTCCAGTCCGCCGCGCAGCCGGTACTGGTAGCGCATGGTCATCAGCGCGAAGCGGGTGGGCGAGCACACGGGCGCGTTCGAATAGCCGTCCGTCATGCGCAGTCCGCCGGCGGCGAGCGCGTCGATGTTCGGAGAGACCGGGCCGAAGTCCGCCTCGCGTCCGCCGTAGCAGCCGAGGTCGGCGAAACCGAGGTCGTCGGCGACGATGTAGAGAAGATTCGGGCGCGACTGCATGGGTCGTCATGCTAGCCTTCGGCGCGACGTGCTGTCACCGACTGAATACGGTCTCGCCATTCCGGAGGATCGAATCTCGCATGCAAGACGCGGCCCGGCGCCCGATCGGACGGCGTGCGAGGCGAACAGCATGAGCTCGCCGGCGTCGTTGCCCGAGAGCGCGATCGTGCCGCCGACCGGCTTTCACCTGATGGTCAAGCCCGCGGGCTCGACCTGCAACCTCGACTGCCGATATTGCTTCTTTCTTTCGAAGGAGGCGCTGTACCCGAGCGGCAGCCACCGGATGTCCGACGAGACGCTGCGGGCCTACATCGGCCAGCTGCTCGAGTCGAACCCGGCGCCCGAGGTCACGATCGCCTGGCAGGGGGGCGAGCCGACGCTGATGGGGTTGCCGTTCTTCGAACGCGCGGTCGCGCTCGCCGAGGCGTCGAAACGCCCCGGCCAACGGCTGCAGCACACGATCCAGACCAACGGCATCGCGCTCGACGACGAATGGTGCGCCTTCCTCGCCGCTCGCAACTTCCTCGTCGGCCTGAGCGTCGACGGACCGCGGGAGCTGCACGACGCCTATCGGCTCACGCGCGCCGGAAAGGGCAGTTTCGATCTCGTGCTGAACGGCTGGCGCGCGCTTCGCCGGCACGGCGTCGAATTCAACATCCTCTGCACCGTCAACGCCGCCAACGAGGCACACGGGCGCCGCGTGTACCGGTTCCTGCGCGACGACCTCGAGGCGCGCTTCGTCCAGTTCATTCCGATCGTCGAACGCGCTACCGAGCAGACGCTCGCTGTCGCCGAGCGCGGCTGGCGCGTGTCGCCGCACGGCAAGCGCCCGCTGTACACGCAGACGGGAGGTCTCGTCACCCGACGCTCGGTTTCGTCGGCCGGGTACGGCCGGTTCCTCGTCGACGTCTTCGAGGAATGGGTGCGACGCGATGTCGGCCGCGTCTTCGTGCAGCTGTTCGACGTCACGCTGGAAGCCCTGTTCGGCCGGCACCTGCTGTGCGTGCACGCGCCGGCCTGCGGCGGCGCGCTCGCGCTCGAGCACAACGGCGACGTCTACGCGTGCGACCATTTCGTCGAGCCCGACTACCGGCTGGGCAACCTTCACGCGACACATCTGCGCGAGCTGGTCGGGTCGCCGCGGCAGCGGGACTTCGGCCAGGCCAAGCACGAGACGCTGACCCGCCAGTGCCGCGGCTGCGAGGTGCGCTCCCTGTGTCACGGTGGCTGCCCGAAGGACCGCTTCGCTGCCGCGGCCGACGGCGAGGAGGGGCACAACTACCTGTGCGCCGGACTGCACGCTTTCTTCGCCCACGCAACGCCCGCCATGCGGCTGATGGCCGGTTTGCTGCGGCAACGGCGCCCGCCGGCGACGATCATGGCGCTGATGAAGGCGCGCGACGAGCGGGCCGGGCCCTATTCGCCGTGCAGCTGCGCAGGCGGCGCGAAGCTGAAGTTCTGCCACGGGCGCGTCTGACGCCGCGGGCTTCGCACTTGCTTCTTGCGGGTAAGCCCGACCAGGAGCATCGAGATGGCCGAAGGACCGAAAACCACCGTGGACTCCGCCGGCGAGCGTGCGCGGCGCCAGTGGCAGGAGGCCGATTCGCACCGGCGCGAGCGTCCGAACGACCCGCGCGGTGCCGGCGATACCGGTCCCGGCTTGCCGCAGGCGAAGCGCGATCGCTTCCTGAACACGCGAGGCGGCGTGTTCTACCCCACCGGGCACGCGGTGCTCGTGCTCGAGCCGGACGAAGCGAAGGCGCTGCGCGATGCGCTGTACCAGGCCGGCTTCGAACCCGACGAGGTGCTGTTGCTCGATCCGACGCAGACGGCCGACCTGATGCGTGCGAGCGAGGAGCAGGCCGGCGTGCTCAGCGAACTGGGCAGCGAACTCGCGAACGTGACGATCATTCGCCAGCTCGCCGAGGACGGTTCGGCAATGCTGGTCGTGCGGACGAAGAACGACGAGGCCGAGCAAGAGCTGCTTCGGGCGGCCGCAGGCAAGAGGGTCCGCAAGGCTTTGAGCTACCATGCGCTGGCGATCGGGGAGCTGCCCGTAGGCACCGAGGAGATCCCCGGTGGCAGCCCTTATGCCGCAAGCGAAGTGCCACGCAACAAGCCTTCGGACGCACGGACGAAGCCGCGGCGGTAGCCGCGGGCCGGCGGTCGAAGAGAAAGCGGCGCGCCGGGGCGCGCCGCGACTTCACGAAGACTGGATGTTCGACGCCTGCTTGCCTTTCGGGCCCGAGACGACGTCGAACTGCACCTTCTGGCCTTCCTTCAGGCTCTTGAAGCCGTTCATCTGGATCGCGCTGAAGTGCGCGAACAGATCTTCACCACCATCGTCGGGGGTGATGAAGCCGTACCCCTTCGAGTCGTTGAACCACTTGACGGTACCCGTTGCCATTGCTTTCGTCTTCCCCTGACGCGATCTACTTGGATGCCGCCGACGTCGCCCGAAGGCGCGAACGAGAACGTCGCAGGATCGTAGTGCGTCGGTTTCGAGCGAAGTCCGGCGCCCCCGTATGCGAGGACATGTCCCCGGGCAGCGCACGGATTCTTTGTGAAAAGAAAGGTTGCGTCAAGACACGACTGGGGCTTTCCGGCGACATTTCGTGGGCTTGCGCGTTGCTTCGTGAAGCGCGTCACGGTCGGCGGCCCGGCGCCGATCGACGTTGTTGCAGTGGAAGCAACACTGGCTAGAATGCATTCATGGCGACTCGTCAAGATCCGACTCCGGTACTGGAGCGAAAGGGGTCGCGGCTGAGGCCGCCGCCGATGTACCAGGTGATGTTGCTGAACGACGACTTCACGCCGATGGAATTCGTCGTCAACGTCCTCCAGAGGTTCTTCGGAATGGGACGGGAGAAGGCAACGCAGGTAATGTTGAAGGTGCACCGCGAAGGGCGCGGCGTGTGCGGCGTTTTTCCTCGCGACGTGGCAGCGACGAAAGTAGAACAGGTTAGCAGTTACTCACGCCAGCATCAGCACCCGCTGCAGTGCGTGATGGAGGAAGCATGATCGCGCAGGAACTGGAAGTCAGCTTGCACATGGCCTTCGTGGAGGCCAGGCAGCAGCGCCACGAGTTCATCACCGTGGAGCACCTGCTGCTGGCGCTGCTCGACAATCCGTCGGCGGCCGAGGTGCTGCGCGCCTGCGCGGCGAACGTCGAAGACCTGCGCAAGAACCTCAACGGCTTCATCAAGGAGAACACGCCGGTCGTGCCGGGTGCCGAGGAGATCGACACCCAGCCCACGCTCGGTTTCCAGCGCGTCATCCAGCGCGCGATCATGCACGTGCAGAGCACGTCCAACGGCAAGAAGGAGGTCACCGGCGCGAACGTGCTGGTGGCGATCTTCGGCGAGAAGGACTCCCATGCGGTGTACTACCTGCACCAGCAGGGCATCACCCGGCTCGACGTGGTCAACTACATCTCCCACGGCATCACCAAGACGCCTCAGCCGCGCGAGCAGCAGAAGGAAGAGCCGGCCGAGGTCGAGGCCGAGGGCAATGCCGGCCAGCAGGGCGCTCTCGAGCAGTACACCCAGAACCTGAACGTCGCCGCCCGTGACGGCCGGATCGACCCCCTCATCGGCCGCGAAAGCGAGGTGGAGCGGGTCATCCAGGTGCTGTGCCGCCGGCGCAAGAACAATCCGCTGCTCGTCGGCGAGGCCGGCGTGGGCAAGACGGCGATCGCCGAGGGCCTCGCCTGGCGCATCGTGCAGGGCGAGGTTCCCGACGTGCTCGCCGAGGCGGTCGTGTACTCGCTCGACATGGGCGCGCTGCTCGCGGGCACCAAGTACCGGGGCGACTTCGAGCAGCGCCTCAAGGCGGTGCTCAAGGCGCTCAAGCAGGCGCCGGGGGCGGTGCTGTTCATCGACGAGATCCACACCATCATCGGCGCCGGCTCGGCCTCGGGCGGCACCCTCGATGCATCCAACCTGCTCAAGCCCGCGCTGTCCTCGGGCCAGCTCAAGTGCATCGGGGCGACGACCTACACGGAGTACCGCGGCATCTTCGAGAAGGACCACGCGCTGTCGCGCCGGTTCCAGAAGATCGACGTGGTCGAGCCCAGCGTCAGCGAGACGATCGAGATACTGAAGGGTCTGAAGTCGCGCTTCGAAGAGCATCACGGTATCTCCTATACGGATGAGGCGATCGCGGCGGCGGCGGAGCTGGCGGCGCGGCATATCAACGAGCGCCACATGCCCGACAAGGCGATCGACGTGGTCGATGAAGCGGGCGCACGCCTGCGGCTGCGGCCCGCCGAGGGTCGCACCAATGTCGTCGACATCAAGCAGATCGAGGATGTTGTGGCGCGCATGGCACGCATCCCATCGACCAGTGTGTCGGTGTCCGACAAGGACGTGCTGCGCAATCTCGAGCGCAATCTCAAGTTGGTGATATTCGGTCAGGACAAAGCAATCGACACACTGGCGGCCGCGATCAAGATGGCGCGCTCGGGGCTCGGCAAGCCCGACAAGCCGATCGGCGCGTTCCTGTTCTCGGGCCCCACCGGCGTCGGCAAGACCGAGGTCGCCCGGCAACTGGCGTTCATCCTCGGCATCGAGCTGATCCGCTTCGACATGTCCGAGTACATGGAGCGTCACGCGGTGTCGCGGCTGATCGGTGCGCCTCCGGGCTACGTCGGCTTCGACCAGGGGGGGCTCCTCACCGAGGCGGTCAGCAAGAAGCCGCACGCGGTGCTGCTGCTCGACGAGATCGAGAAGGCGCACCCGGACATCTTCAACATCCTGCTGCAGGTGATGGACCACGGTACGCTGACCGACAACAACGGCCGCAAGGCCGACTTCCGCAACGTGATCGTCATCATGACGACCAATGCGGGCGCGTCCGACCTGCAGAAGCGCGG
>JAMLIS010000026.1 GCA_023954015.1 Burkholderiaceae bacterium | reverse complement strand
CAAAATGAAAGCGATGGATTCGGCCTCAGGGCAAGGCGCAAACCGCAGCCATAGCAGTCGCTATGGCGAGGATTTGCAACGCCGCACTGAGGTCGAAGACGCGCTTTCATGTTGCGATACTTTCGGGTCGGCGTACTAGTCATCGCGCTGGTCCTGGCGATCGTCGCATTCGTGGCCGCGCGCACGGACCGGACTTCACCGGCGCCGCAGGCCGGCGGCGGGCTGCGCCACGCACCGCCCGCTTCCTGATGCGCAAGGCCGGCCACGTGCCGGCCCCCGTGCGCGCTACGACTTCCCGCTGTCGTACTCGACCAGTTCCTGCACGATGCCGAGATCGCGCGCGCCGTCGGGCGTGCGCAGGTCGAGCTCGAGCCGCACCCAGATGCCTACGGCGGGTGCGTACCAGTAGGTGGTGCGCACGTCGCCGGAACGCTGCACCGGGCGACCCTGCTCCATCACCGGCCGGCTCCAGCGACCTTCGTGCGTGACCCGTAGCGTCTCGAAGCGCCCGGCCGGCGTGTCGATCGTCTCGACCCCGTCGACGCGCGCCCGATAGCGGTAGGCAGTGGCGCCCGTGCGCTCGCGCCCACCGAGCCAGTACTCGTAGCTCCAGGTCTTGCCCACCGTCAGCGGAAAGACGAGCGCCTCGATGTCGCCGCTCGAGCGGGTGTTGGGCTCGAGGTGCCAGACCGATCGCTTGACGACGCGCATCTGCGCGGCGCCGCTCGGGCGACGCGTGACCGGATGCAGCGCGACCTGGCGCAGCAATGCGCGATCGCCGCTCACTTCGGTGACGACGCGTTCGATCACGGTCGTGTCGTCGGAGGCGTTGGCGCCGACCTCGTGCGCCGACCAGACCCAACGCTGGCCGACGCGCAGTTCGGGACGCGCGAGCGGCAGCGCGAAGCCGGCGGCCCGCTCGGCGACCGGGCCGCGCGCGCCCACCGTCGACGAGCCGGGCGGGAACTGCGCGCAGGCGGACAGCGCCAGCGCGCAGCCGACGGCGAGCGCGGCACGAAGCCGCGCCGCGCCGCGCCGCTTACTCGCGGCCTTCGCCATCCGGATGGACGTCGGCGGTTTCCTCCGGCTCCTCGCCGGGCATGGGCTCGAACAGCGCCTCGGCGGCGGCGAGCGCGGCCTGCTCCTGCGCCTCGCTCTGCTCCTTGGCACGGCGCGCGCGGTGGAAGGCGAGGCCCGTGCCTGCCGGGATCAGGCGTCCCACGATCACGTTCTCCTTCAGCCCGCGCAGTTCGTCGCGCTTGCCCATGATCGCCGCTTCGGTGAGCACGCGCGTCGTCTCCTGGAACGACGCGGCCGAGATGAACGAGTCGGTCGACAGCGAAGCCTTCGTGATGCCGAGCAGCAGGTTCGCGTGCGTGGCCGGCTGCTTGCCGGCGTCGGTTGCCTTGTCGTTCTCGTCGTACAGCTCCGAGCGCTCGACCTGCTCGCCGGTGATGAACGGCGTGTCTCCCGGGTCGGTGATCTGCACGCGACGCAGCATCTGGCGGACGATGACCTCGATGTGCTTGTCGTTGATCTTCACGCCCTGCAGCCGGTAGACGTCCTGCACCTCGTCGACGATGTAGCGCGCGAGCGCCTCGATGCCGAGCAGGCGCAGGATGTCGTGCGGATCGGCCGCGCCGTCGACGATCATCTCGCCCTTGTTCACCACCTGGCCGTCGTGCACGAGCACGTTCTTGTCCTTCGGGATCAGGAACTCGTGCGCATTGCCGTCGAGGTCGGTGATGACCAGGCGCTGCTTGCCCTTGGTGTCCTTGCCGAACGAGACGGTGCCGGTGACTTCGGCGAGCATGCCGGCGTCCTTCGGCGAACGCGCCTCGAACAGCTCGGCCACGCGCGGCAGGCCCCCGGTGATGTCGCGCGTCTTCTGCGACTCGAGCGGAATGCGCGCGAGGATCTCGCCGACGCCGACCTGCTGGCCGTCGCGAACGGTGATCAACGCCCCGACCGGGAAGCTGATCGTCACCGCGTGGTCGGTGTTGGCGATCTTCACTTCCTCGCCGGCCTCGTTGATCAGCTTCACCTGCGGGCGGGCGCTCTTGCCCGCGGAGCTGCGGCGCTTGGCGTCGATGACGACCAGCGTCGACAGGCCGGTGACCTCGTCGATCTGACGGGCGACGGTGGCGCCCTCCTCGATGTTCTCGAAGCGGATCGTGCCGGGATACTCGGTGATGATCGGGCGCGTGAGCGGATCCCACGAAGCGATCTGCGTGCCGGCCTTGACCGTCCTGCCGTCGCCCACCAGCAGCAGCGCGCCGTAGGGTACCTTGTGGCGCTCGCGCTCGCGGCCGTTCTCGTCGGTGATCGTGATCTCGCCCGAACGGGAGATGACGACCGGGTCGCCCTTGGCGTTGGTGACATAGCGCATCTGCCGCGTGAAGCGGACGATGCCGTTCGACTTCGCCTCGACCGCACTCGACACCGCCGCGCGCGACGCCGCCCCGCCGATGTGGAAGGTGCGCATCGTCAGCTGCGTGCCGGGCTCGCCGATCGACTGCGCGGCGATGACGCCGACCGCCTCGCCGCTGTTGACCAGCGAGCCGCGGCCGAGGTCGCGCCCGTAGCACTTCGCGCACAGGCCGTAGCGCGTCTCGCAGGTGAGCGGCGTGCGCACGCGCACTTCGTCGACGCCGATTCGCTCGATCTCCTCGACGGTGTCCTCGTCCAGCAGCGTGCCGGACTCGAAGACCGTCTCCTGCGTCTCGGGGTGCACGACGTCGGAGGCCGATACGCGGCCGAGAATGCGATCACGCAGCGCCTCGACGACCTCGCCGCCCTCGATCAGCGCCTTCATCGCCACGCCGTTGGTCGTTCCGCAGTCGACCTCGGTGACGACGAGATCCTGCGTCACGTCGACCAGCCGGCGCGTGAGGTAGCCCGAGTTCGCCGTCTTCAGCGCGGTGTCGGCCAGGCCCTTGCGCGCGCCGTGCGTGGAGATGAAGTACTGCAGGACGTTCAGCCCTTCGCGGAAGTTCGCCGTGATCGGCGTCTCGATGATCGACCCGTCGGGCTTGGCCATCAGGCCGCGCATGCCGGCCAGCTGGCGGATCTGCGCGGCCGAGCCGCGCGCACCCGAGTCGGCCATCATGTAGATCGAGTTGAACGACTCCTGCCGCACCGGCTGGCCGGCACGGTCGAGCGCCTCCTGCGTCTCGAGCTGGCGCATCATCGCCTTGCCCACGTCGTCGCTGGCGCGACCCCAGATGTCGACCACCTTGTTGTAGCGCTCGCCCTGCGTGACCAGGCCCGAGGTGTACTGCTGCTCGATCTCCTTCACCTCGCGTTCGGCCTGCCCGAGGATCTCGGCCTTCTGCGCCGGCACGAGCATGTCGTCGATCGCGATCGAGATGCCGGCGCGAGTGGCCAGCCGGAAGCCCGACTGCATCAGCTTGTCGGCGAAGATCACCGTTTCGCGCAGGCCGCAGCGGCGGAACGACGCGTTGATCAGCCGGCTGATCTCCTTCTTCTTCAGCGCCTTGTTCATCAGCGCGAAAGGCAGGCCGCGCGGCAGGATCTCCGACAGCAGCGCGCGCCCGACGGTCGTCTCGACGCGGATCGGGTTCGGCAGCAGCTCGCCGGATTCGCCGTCCTTCGCGTACTCGACCAGGCGCACGGTGATCTTCGCGCCCAGCTCGACCTGCTCGTTGTCGTAGGCGCGCTGCACCTCGCCTACATCGGCGAAGAACATGCCCTCGCCCCTGGCCGCGATCCGGTCGCGCGTCGTGTAGTACAGGCCCAGCACGATGTCCTGCGACGGGACGATCGACGGCTCGCCGTTCGACGGAAACAGCACGTTGTTCGACGCGAGCATCAGCGCGCGCGCCTCGAGCTGCGCCTCGATCGACAGCGGCACGTGCACGGCCATCTGGTCGCCGTCGAAGTCGGCGTTGAACGCCGCGCAGACGAGCGGATGCAGCTGGATCGCCTTGCCCTCGATCAGTACCGGCTCGAAGGCCTGGATGCCCAGGCGGTGCAGCGTCGGCGCGCGGTTCAGCAGCACCGGATGCTGGCGGATCACCTCCTCGAGGATGTCCCAGACGATCGGTTCCTGGCTCTCGACGTACTTCTTGGCCTGCTTGATCGTGGTGGCCACGCCCATCGTCTCGAGCTTGTTGAAGATGAAGGGCTTGAAGAGCTCGAGCGCCATCAGCTTGGGCAGGCCGCACTGGTGCAGCTTCAGCTGCGGGCCGACGACGATGACCGAACGGCCCGAGTAGTCGACGCGCTTGCCGAGCAGGTTCTGGCGGAAGCGTCCGCCCTTGCCCTTGATCATGTCGGCGAGCGACTTCAGCGCGCGCTTGTTCGCGCCGGTCATCGCCTTGCCGCGGCGGCCGTTGTCGAGCAGCGAGTCGACCGACTCCTGCAGCATGCGCTTCTCGTTGCGCACGATGATCTCGGGGGCCTTCAGCTCGAGCAGCCGCTTCAGGCGGTTGTTGCGGTTGATGACGCGCCGGTACAGGTCGTTCAGGTCGGACGTGGCGAAGCGCCCGCCGTCGAGCGGCACCAGCGGGCGCAGCTCGGGCGGCAGCACCGGCAGCACTTCCATCACCATCCAGTCGGGCTTGATGCCCGAACGCTGGAAGCCCTCGAGCACCTTGAGCCGCTTGGCGATCTTCTTGATCTTCGCCTCGGAGCCGGTGGCCTCGAGTTCGCGGCGCAGGTTCTCGATGTCACGGTCGATGTCGATCGTGCGCAGCAGCTCGCGCACGCCCTCGGCGCCCATCATCGCGCGGAAGTCGTCGCCGTACTCCTCGGTCTTCGCGATGAAGTCGTCCTCGGTCATGATCTGGCCGCGCTTGAGCGGCGTCATTCCCGGCTCGATGACGACGAAGGCCTCGAAGTACAGCACGCGCTCGATGTCGCGCAGCGTCATGTCGAGCACCATGCCGAGGCGGCTCGGCAGGCTCTTGAGGAACCAGATGTGCGCCACCGGGCTCGCCAGCTCGATGTGGCCCATGCGCTCGCGGCGCACCTTGGCCAGCGTGACCTCGACGCCGCACTTCTCGCAGATGACGCCGCGGTGCTTCAGGCGCTTGTACTTGCCGCACAGGCACTCGTAGTCCTTGATCGGCCCGAAGATCTTCGCGCAGAACAGTCCGTCGCGCTCGGGCTTGAACGTGCGGTAGTTGATCGTCTCGGGCTTCTTCACCTCGCCGAACGACCACGAGCGGATCTTCTCGGGCGACGCGAGCCCGATCTTGATCGCGTCGAAATGCTCTTCTTCCTGGACCTGCTTGAACAGGTCGAGCAATGCTTTCATGAACGACTCCTGAATCCTGCCTCAAATGCGTGTGCGGGCGATCGGGCGCGCTCAGCTGCGCTCGAGGTCGATGTCGATGCCGAGCGAGCGAATTTCCTTGACCAGCACGTTGAACGACTCGGGCATCCCGGCGTCGATCGCATGCTCGCCCTTGACGAGGTTCTCGTACACCTTCGTGCGCCCGGTCACGTCGTCGGACTTCACCGTGAGCATCTCCTGCAGCATGTACGCGGCGCCGTAGGCCTCGAGCGCCCAGACCTCCATCTCGCCGAAGCGCTGCCCGCCGAACTGCGCCTTGCCGCCCAGCGGCTGCTGCGTGACGAGCGAATACGGGCCGGTGGAGCGAGCGTGCATCTTGTCGTCGACCAGGTGGTGCAGCTTCAGCATGTGCATGTAGCCCACCGTGACCGGCCGGTCGAAGGCGTCGCCGTTGCGACCGTCGTACAGCGTGACCTGCGTCTTCGTCGGCGTGAAGCCGATCAGCTTCGTGCGGGGCTGGTCGTCCGGATACGCGAGATCGAGCATCCGGTGGATCTCGGGCTCCGAGGCGCCGTCGAACACCGGCGTGGCGAAGGGCACGCCCTCGGCCAGGTTCGAAGCGAGTTCGCCGACGGCCTCGTCGGCGAGCTGCGAGAGGTCGGCGCGCTGGCCGCCGCCGTTGTAGACCTGCTCGAGCAGCGCGCGCAGCTCCCCGGCACGCGCGTTGCGCGCGAGCAGGTCGCCGATGCGCCGGCCGATGCCCTTGGCCGCCCAGCCCAGGTGCGTCTCGAGGATCTGCCCGACGTTCATCCGCGACGGCACGCCGAGCGGGTTGAGCACGATGTCCACCGGCGTGCCGTCGGCCATGTACGGCATGTCCTCGATCGGGACGATGCGCGAGACGACGCCCTTGTTGCCGTGGCGGCCGGCCATCTTGTCGCCCGGCTGCAGGCGGCGCTTGACGGCGAGATACACCTTGACCATCTTCAGCACGCCGGGGGGCAGCTCGTCGCCCTGCGTGAGCTTCTTGCGCTTCTCCTCGAAGGCGAGGTCGAACGAATGGCGCTTCTGCTCGATCGACTCCTTCAGCGCCTCGAGCTGGCCGGCCGCGGTCTCGTCGGCCAGGCGGATCTCGAACCAGTGGAAGCGGTCGAGATCGGCCAGGTACTCGGCGGTGACCTCGGCACCCTTGGCCAGGCGCTTCGGTCCGCCGTTGACCGTCTTTCCGACGAGCAGGCGCTCGATGCGCGAGAAGGCGTCGTTCTCGACGATGCGCAGCTGGTCGTTGAGGTCCTGGCGATGGCGCTTCAGTTCGTCGTCGATGATCGACTGCGCACGCTTGTCGCGCTGGATGCCTTCGCGCGTGAACACCTGCACGTCGATGACGGTGCCGTTCATGCCCGACGGAACGCGCAGCGACGTGTCCTTCACGTCGGAGGCCTTCTCGCCGAAGATCGCGCGCAGCAGCTTCTCCTCGGGGGTGAGCTGCGTCTCGCCCTTCGGCGTGACCTTGCCGACCAGCGTGTCGCCGGCCTCGACCTCGGCGCCGATGTAGACGATGCCGGAGTCGTCCAGCCGCGCCAGTTGCGACTCGGACAGGTTCGAGATGTCGCGCGTGATGTCCTCCGGGCCGAGCTTGGTGTCGCGCGCGAGCACCGACAGCTCCTCGATGTGGATCGATGTGTAGCGGTCGTCGGAGACGACCTTCTCCGAGATCAGGATCGAGTCCTCGAAGTTGTAGCCGTTCCACGGCATGAACGCGACCAGCATGTTCTGCCCCAGCGCGAGCTCGCCCAGGTCGGTGGATGCGCCGTCGGCGATGACGTCGCCGCGGGAGATCCGGTCGCCCTTGCGCACGATCGGGCGCTGGTTGATGTTCGTGTTCTGGTTGCTGCGCGTGTACTTGATCAGGTTGTAGATGTCGACGCCTACCTCGCCGGCCGCGGCTTCGTCGTCGTGCACCCGCACGACGATGCGGTCGGCGTCGACGAAGTCGACGACGCCGCCGCGCAGCGCGGTGACGACCGTTCCCGAGTCGACCGCGCAGGTGCGCTCGATGCCGGTGCCGACGAGCGGCTTCTCCGGGCGCAGGCAGGGCACCGCCTGGCGCTGCATGTTCGAGCCCATCAGCGCGCGGTTCGCGTCGTCGTGCTCGAGGAACGGGATCAGCGAAGCGGCCACCGAGACGATCTGCGACGGAGCTACGTCCATGTACTCGACGTGCTCGGGCGACGTGAGCTCCGATTCACCCGCCTTGCGCACCGAGACCAGGTCGCCGGTGAGCCGGCCGGCGTCGTCGATCGCGGCGTTGGCCTGCGCGATCACGTAGCGGCCTTCCTCGATCGCCGACAGGTAGTGGATCTCGTCGGTGACGCGACTGTCGACGACCTTGCGATACGGCGTCTCGAGGAAGCCGTACTCGTTGAGCTGCGCGTACAGCGCCAGCGAGTTGATCAGGCCGATGTTCGGGCCTTCCGGCGTCTCGATCGGGCAGACGCGCCCGTAGTGGGTGGGGTGCACGTCGCGCACCTCGAAGCCGGCGCGCTCGCGCGTCAGGCCTCCCGGACCGAGCGCCGACACGCGCCGCTTGTGCGTGATCTCCGACAGCGGGTTCGTCTGGTCCATGAACTGCGACAGTTGCGACGAACCGAAGAACTCGCGGATCGCCGCGCTGATCGGCTTGCTGTTGATCAGGTCGTGCGGCATCAGGTTCTCGGTCTCGGCCTGGCCGAGCCGCTCCTTGACCGCTCGCTCGACGCGCACGAGTCCCGCACGGAACTGGTTCTCCGCCAGCTCGCCCACGCAGCGCACGCGCCGGTTCCCGAGATGGTCGATGTCGTCGATCTCGCCGCGGCCGTTGCGCAACTCGACGAGGATCTTGATCACCGCGAGAACGTCCTCGTTGGTGAGCGTCATCGGCCCGGTGAGCTCCTCGCGCCCGACGCGGCGATTGAACTTCATCCGTCCGACCTTCGACAGGTCGTAGGCATCCTCGCTGTAGAACAGGCGGTTGAACAGCGCCTCGACCGCGTCCTCGGTGGGCGGCTCGCCCGGACGCATCATCCGGTAGATCGCCACGCGCGCGGCGGTCTGGTCGGCGGTGTCGTCGGTGCGCAGCGTCTGCGAGATGTACGGACCCTGATCGAGGTCGTTGGTATAGAGCGCGCGGAACTCGCGCACGTTGGCCGCGCGCAGCTTCTTCAGCAGCTCTTCGCCGAGTTCGTCGTTCGCCCGCGCGAGGATCTCGCCGGTCTCGGGATCGACCACGTTGTGCGCGAGCGCGCGACCGAGCAGGTAGTCCTCGGGCACCGACACGTGCTTCATGCCGGCGGCTTCCATGTCGCGGATGTGCTTGGCGTTGATCCGCTTGTCCTTGCCGACGATCAGCTTGCCGTCGCGGTCGGCGATGTCGAAGCGCGCCATCTCGCCGCGCAGCCGCTCGGGCACCAGCTCGAGCTGCGCGCCCTCGTTCATCAGCCGGAAGCTGTCGAAGGCGAAGAAGTGCGCGAGGATCTGCTCCGGGGTGAGTCCGATCGACTTCAGCAGGATCGTCACCGGCATCTTGCGGCGGCGATCGACGCGGAAATAGAGGATGTCCTTCGGGTCGAACTCGAAATCGAGCCACGAACCGCGGTACGGAATGATGCGCGCCGAGAACAGCAGCTTGCCCGAACTGTGCGTCTTGCCGCGGTCGTGCTCGAAGAACACGCCGGGCGAGCGGTGCAGCTGCGAGACGATGACGCGCTCGGTGCCGTTGACGATGAACGAGCCGTTGGTCGTCATGAGCGGGATCTCGCCCATGTAGACCTCCTGCTCCTTGACTTCCTTCACCGTGGGCCGCGCCGCCTCGCGGTCCATGATGACCAGCCGCACCTTCGCACGCAGCGGCGCGCAATAGGTGAGGCCGCGCTGCTGGCACTCCTTCACGTCGAAGGCGGCGTTGCCCAGCGAATAGTTGACGAACTCCAGGCGCGCGAACTCGTTGTGCGAGACGATCGGGAACACCGATCCGAAGGCGGCCTGCAGCCCCTCGGGACGGCGCGAGCCCGGCTCCACGTCGGCCTGCAGGAAGTGGTGGTACGACTCGATCTGCGTCGTCAGCAGGTACGGCACGTCGAGGACCACGCGCCGCTTGGCGAAGCTCTTGCGGATGCGCTTTTTCTCGGTGAACGAGTACGGGGAAGCGGTGGCCATGAACACTCCGGGTCTAGCGGGAGACGGGGGAAACGGGGATGCGGCGCCGACCCGAAACCGGGGTCGCGCGATGGACGAGGGCGAGAGGCGAGTCTGCCGATGAGCGGGCCCCGCGCGGCGGGGCGTTCCGGAACGGCTTTCCGGACATCGAGGCTCCGGAGAACGGGGTTTGCCGGCGTCTGGCGAGCCGGCAAACCGCGTTCCCGTGCAGGGCACGGAAGGCGCGGGCGCAACCGTGCCGTGCCGCACGCCCTTGCGGGCGCGCGGCGGACGCGGGTCGCGGTCGACGGAGCGACAACGCTTACTTGATCTCCACTTTCGCGCCGGCGTCGTCGAGCTGCTTCTTCAGTGCCTCGGCGTCGGCCTTCGAGATGGCCTCCTTGACGGGCTTGGGCGCGCCGTCGACGAGGTCCTTGGCCTCTTTCAGACCCAGGCCGGTCGCCGCGCGGACGACCTTGATCACTTCGACCTTCTTCTCTCCGGCGCCCAGCAGCATCACCGTGAATTCGGTCTGCTCCTCGGCGGCCGGCGCGGCAGCGGCGGCGGCAGCGGGGGCGGCAGCCACGGCGGCGGCGGCGGCCGACACGCCGAACTTGTCTTCCATCTGCTTGATCAGCTCGGACAGGTCGAGCACCGTCATGCCGGCGATCGCGTCGAGGATCTCTTCCTTGTTCAGTGCCATTTGTCGATTACTCCGTTCGGTTCGGTTCGATTGCGTTCGTGGAAATCGGATCGGTTCGGATACCAGCTGCCCGGCTCAGGCGCCCGCCTGTTCCTTCTGGTCGCGCACGGCCGCGAGGGTTCGGGCGAAACGCGCCGGCACCTCGTTGAGCGTGCGTACGAACTGGGCGATGGGCGCCTGCATCGTGCTGAGCAGCTTCGCCAGCAACTCGTCGCGGCTGGGCATGGTGGCGAGCGCCTTCACGCCGTTCTCGTCGAGAACGGCGTTCGGCATCGCCCCCGCCTTCAGCTGCAGCTTGTCGTTGCCCTTGGCGAAGTCGTTCAGCACCTTCGCGGCCGACACCGGATCGCTCGAAAAACCGTAGATGAGCGGTCCGACCATGCGGTCGGACAAGCCCTCGAACGGCGTCCCGGCGACGGCGCGGCGCGCGAGCGTGTTCTTCAACACGCGCAGGTATACGCCCTGCCCCCGCGCCTGCCTGCGCAGCGCGGTGATCGCTCCGACTTCCAGACCTCGGTACTCGGCGACGACGATCGCCTGCGCCTTCGCCACTTCGGCGCAGACTTCGGCGACGACGGTCGCTTTCGCTTCTCGGTTCAGAGCCATTTCGCTTCCATAAATGCGGCGCTACGCGCCGTTTCACGGCGTTTCCGAGTCCGAGTCCTGCGAACCGGTCGTTGCGGACCGCTCCGGTGAAACTCTCGCCTGGGTTCCGCCATCTGCGCAGGGTGGCAGGCCTCGCCTTGCGCTCGCGCGCTCGACGGACCCGCGGATTAAGGCTTCGGGCCTTGCGGCCTTCGGCGCCCTGCGGTCTTTGACAACCCGCGGGCCGGCTGCTTCGCGTTGCGGGAGACCCGCTCGACTCGGCGACCGGCTCGCGGCCCAAAGTTCCTTCTGCTGCGTTCGGCTTTCCGTGTTGCCGCTCGCTCGTGCGTTCAGGCAGCCGCGGCGGCGGCCGCCACGAACGAGGCCGTGTCGATCTTCACGCCGATGCCCATCGTGCTCGAGACCGCCACCTTGCGCAGGTAGATGCCCTTCGATGCCGCCGGCTTGGCGCGATTCAGCGCCTGCACCAGCGCGCGCAGGTTCGTCTCGAGCTGCTCGACGCCGAAGGACGCGCGCCCGATCGACGCGTGGACGATGCCGGCCTTGTCGGTGCGGTACTGCACCTGACCCGCCTTTGCGTTCTTCACCGCAGTGACGACGTCGGGCGTGACCGTGCCGACCTTGGGGTTCGGCATCAGCCCGCGCGGCCCGAGGATCTGGCCGAGCGTTCCGACGACTTTCATCGCGTCGGGCGAAGCGACGACGACATCGAAGTTCAGGTTGCCCGCGCGCACCTGCTCGGCGAGGTCTTCCATGCCGACGATGTCGGCGCCGGCCGCACGCGCGGCTTCCGCCTTCTCGCCCTGCGTGAACACGGCCACGCGCACGCTCCTGCCGGTGCCGGCGGGCAGCACGACCGAGCCGCGTACGACCTGGTCGGATTTCTTCGGGTCGACGCCGAGTTGCACGGCGACGTCGATCGATTCGTCGAACTTCGCGGTGGCGGTGGCCTTCACCGCCTGCAGCCCGTCGGCGAGTGCGTGGACCTTCTGCCGGTCGAGGCCGGCGCGGATCGCCTTCTGGCGTTTCGTGAGCCTGGCCATCACACGCCCTCCACGATGATGCCCATGCTCGCCGCCGAGCCGGCGATGCTGCGCACGGCTGCATCGATGTCGGCCGCGGTGAGGTCGGGCATCTTCGCCTTCGCGATCTCCTCGGCCTGCGCGCGCGTGATCGTTCCGACCTTGTCGGTGTGCGGCTTGGCCGAACCCTTGTCGATCTTCGCGGCCTTCTTGATGAGCACCGTCGCCGGCGGCGTCTTCATCACGAAGGTGAAGCTCTTGTCGGCGTACGCAGTGATGACGACCGGAATGGGCAAACCCGGCTCCATTGCCTGCGTCTGCGCGTTGAAAGCCTTGCAGAACTCCATGATGTTCAGGCCGCGCTGGCCCAGCGCGGGCCCGATGGGCGGCGCGGGGTTCGCCTTGCCGGCCGGCACCTGCAATTTCACGTAACCGGTGATTTTCTTCGCCATGCGATGGCTCCTGGTGAGTGCGAACGTTTCGCCGACCCGGACGGGCCCGGCGAAACTCCTCGATGGGGCGCTACAGCGTCACGCTCTGGAAAGCTGCGCCCCGACTTCAAACCTTCTCGACCTGACCGAACTCGAGCTCGACCGGCGTGGCACGACCGAAGATCGTGACCGAGACGCGCAGGCGGCTCTTGTCGTAATTGACTTCCTCGACGTTGCCGTTGAAGTCGGTGAACGGACCTTCGCGCACGCGGACCATCTCGCCGACCTCGAACAGCGTCTTCGGCCGCGGCTTCTCGACGCCTTCCTGCATCTGCGCCATGATCTTTTCGACCTCCTTCTCGGAGATCGGGCTCGGCCGGTTGCCGGTGCCGCCGATGAAGCCGGTGACCTTGTTCGTGTGCTTGACGAGATGCCAGCTGGCGTCGTCCATCTCCATCTCGACCAGCACGTAGCCCGGGAAGAAGCGCCGCTCGGTGATCGTGCGCTGGCCGCCCTTCATCTCGACGACTTCCTCGGTGGGCACGAGGATGCGACCGAACTTCTCGCCCATGCCGGCGCGGTCGGCACGCTCCCGGATCGCCCGCGCGACGCTCTTCTCCATTCCGGAGTAGGCGTGCACCACGTACCAGCGCTTGCTCATCAGCGATTCCACCCGAGAATGAAGTCGTACAGCGTGAGCTCGAGCGTCTTGTCGACCAGCCACAGGAACAGCGCCATCGCCACGACGAACGCGAAGACGATCAGCGTGACCTGCGTCGTTTCCTTGCGGTCGGGCCAGTAGACGCGCTTCGTCTCGCTCCACGAGTCGCGCGCGAACGCGAAGAAGCGCTGCCCGGGCCCCGACGTCCAGGCGATGCCCGCACCAACGACCAGGCCGGCGAGCACGGCGCCCACGCGCGCGATCGCCGGCTGCTGACCGAGCCAGTAGAAGGCGATGACGCCGGCAACGACCGCGGCGACGGCCAGCACGACCTTCGCGCGGTCGGCGCCGCTGGTCAGGTTTTCGATCGTCTGATTCGACATGCGGATGGCCGCTGGTTGGCGACCCGTTGTTGCGGATTGGCAGGGGCAGAGGGAATCGAACCCCCAACCTTCGGTTTTGGAGACCGACGCTCTGCCAGTTGAGCTATGCCCCTGCTGACT
>JAMLIS010000025.1 GCA_023954015.1 Burkholderiaceae bacterium | reverse complement strand
CTCCAGGATGTCGGCGACGATGGCCGGGAGATCGAACCACTGGTCGAGCCAGAGATACATGAGAAAGTGCAGGCTGCCGTAGAAGAAGGCGTAGAGGCCGAGCATCCGGCGCAGGCGGACGATCGCCGTGGGCGCACCGAGCCAGCGCAGGGGGCTGATCGCGAGGGTCAGGCACAGGAACACGAGGGTCCAGGTTCCCAGGGAACGGGTGACGAACTCGACCGGATTGGCGCCCAGGCCGCCGCCCGTGCCGAGCGCGACGAGGCGCAGCAGGGGGCCGAGCGACACCAGGAAGACGCCGGCCCGGACGGCGCCGAACCAGGCCATCGGACGAGGGCCGGCGGGCCCGGCAGCCTGCGGCACCCGGGCCTGCCCGGAGCGCATCAGAAATGCCGGCGCAGATCCATCCCGGCGTAGAGCGAGGCGACCTGGTCGGCGTAGCCGTTGAACATCAGGGTCTTGCGCTTGCGGGCGAGAAAGCCGCCGTCGCCGATCCGCCTCTCGGTCGCCTGCGACCAGCGTGGATGCGGCACATCGGGATTGACGTTGGAGTAGAAGCCGTATTCGCGAGGGGCGGCGAGGTGCCAGGCCGTGAGCGGCTCCTTCTCGACGAAGCGGATCGCAACCAGCGACTTGCCGCTCTTGAAGCCGTACTTCCAGGGGACGACGATGCGTACGGGCGCCCCGTTCTGCCTCGGCAGGACCTCGCCGTAGAGGCCGACGCACAGCAGGGTCAGGGGATGCATCGCCTCGTCCAGGCGCAAGCCCTCGATATAGGGCCAGCGCAGGACCGGCGAACGCAGGCCGGGCATCTGGTCCGCGTCGGCGAGCGTCTCGAACTCGACGTACTTCGCGCTGCCCAGCGGCTCGACCCGGCGAATCAGCTCGGCAAACGAATAGCCCAGCCAGGGGATCACCATCGACCAGCCTTCGACGCAGCGCATGCGATAGACCCGCTCCTCGATCGGCGCGAGGGCGAGCAGCTTCTCGATGTCGTAGACCCCGGGCCTCGCTACCGCGCCTTCCACGCTGACCGTCCATGGCCGGGTCCGCAGACGGTGGGCGTGGCGCGCCGGATCGTCCTTGTCGGTGCCGAACTCGTAGAAATTGTTGTAGGTGGTGACGTCCTCGTAGGAGGTGCGAGGCTCGCCGGTCGACAGCTCGCTCGGCCGGCCGGCAAGCTTCTGCGGGGGCAGGTTCGCCGGCGTGGGCTGGGCCACCGCGCCGGCCACGGGCAACAGCGCGGCGGCGCCCGCCGCGCGGATGATGTCGCGCCGTCGCTCGTACACCCTTCGGGGTGTGATCTCCGAAGGCTGGACGGGGTGCTGGCTGCTCGTCCTGATAAGCATCGTCGTCCCCACGAATGGCAAGGGGCGGTGATCGCTCACCGCCCCCCTAGCTTACGCCCCTTCGAGACTGCTAACGAAGGCCGGCGATGTAGTCGGATACAGCGCGAATCTCGACGTCGGACATCTGCGCCGCGATCTGGCTCATCTGGAGATTGTTGGTGCGGTCGCCCTGGCGGAAAGCCGTCAGCTGGGTCGCGGTGTATTCGGCATGCTGGCCGCTGAGCTGCGGGTACTGCACCGGAATGCCGGCACCGGTCGGGCCATGGCAGGCGGCGCATGCGGGTACGCCCTTGGCGGCGATGCCCCCTCGATAGATCTTCTGGCCGAGCTCGGCGAGATCCTTCTCGCGCGCCGCGGTCGGCGTGAGCTTCTGCGAGGCATAGTATGCCGAGACGTTGCGGATGTCCTCGTCGGAGAGGGCGGCCGCGAAGCCCGCCATCAGCGCGCTGGGACGCGCCGGCTCGGCGCCGTCGATGGACTTGAAGTCGCGCAGCTGCTTGGCGAGGTACTCGGGATGCTGGCCCGCGATGCTCGGATTGGCCGACGCCGGGCTGTTGCCATCGGTGCCGTGGCAGGCCACGCACACGCTGGACGCGATCTGCTGGCCGGCGGCGAGATCGGGCTTGGCCTTGTCCTGCGCCATCGCCAACACGGGAATCATCGAAGCGACCACCGTCGCCAGCAGGCGCGAGGCGGACGACATTCGGGACGACGCCTGCGCATGCGTCGGGGAGATAACTTTGCTGTGGGCCATCGCCAATCCGGTTGTTCTGGGTTCCACCGACGAACCGGCCGGCAGGACGGCGCCGGCGACATCCGGTCCCGTGGTATTCGGTTCCATCGGCTCGATTTCCGCTTCTCGATTCCATCCCGCATCCGCCGGATACGCGGTGAGGGAGCACGCAATTGTACAATATGGGGTTTGACGCATCCAACCAGACCGCCTTCGCATGCGACCCGGCGGCAGGCAGGCCTTTCATGAGCGCCCCGCTGCTATCGTCAGCGCAGTTCTTCACCACCGTCGCCCAGCTCCAGCAGTTGCCGGCGACCGGTCTGCCCGAAGTGGCCTTCGTGGGGCGATCGAACTCCGGCAAATCCTCGGCGATCAACAAGCTGTGCAATCGCAACCGGCTCGCCTTCGCGAGCCGGACCCCGGGGCGCACCCAGGCGCTGAACTACTTCGGCCTCGGCCCCTCCGATGATTGCGTCGCCTACCTGGTCGATACGCCAGGCTACGGCTACGCGGCCGCGCCGGGCGAGGTCCGCCGGCAGTGGGACACGCTGGCCGGGCGCTATCTCGGCGATCGGGACGAGCTGCGCGGCGTGGTCCTGATGGTCGACATCCGGCGCCTCGTCGGCGAGCGCGACATCGACCTGCTGCGCTGGATCGCACCCCACATTCCCATCCTGGCACTGCTCACCAAGGCCGACAAGCTGGCCCGGATGCACCAGCGCCGGGCGCTCGACGAAGCGCGCGACCAGATCGCCGCGCTCGGCCTGCCCAATCCGGTCAGCCTGCTGCTGTTCTCCTCGCTCAAGGGCACCGGCATCGAGGCGGCGCGCAGGCAGATCGAGGACTGGCTCGCGCCATGCGAGCAGGCCACCACCGAGCCGACCACCGAAGCGGCGCAGACTCGAGGCGATTCATGACCAACGACACCTTCCCCCCCATGCCGGCCTATCCCGCCACCCGGATGCGGCGCCTGCGGCGCGACGACTTCTCGCGCCGCATGGTCCGCGAGACCCGGCTGGGCGCAGACGACCTGATCTACCCGGTCTTCATCCATGAAGGCGTGAAGCAGCGCACCGCGGTGCCCTCGATGCCCGGCGTGGAACGGCTCAGCCTCGATCTGCTGCTGCCCGTGGCCGAGCAATGCCTGCAGCTCGGCATCCCGGTGCTGGCGCTCTTCCCCGCCATCGACCCTTCGATCAAGACGCCCGACGGGCGGGCCGCCACCGACCCGGAAGGCCTGATCCCGCGCGCGGTCGCGGCGATCAAGCAGCGCTTTCCCGAGCTCGGCGTGCTGACCGACGTCGCCCTCGATCCCTATACCAGTCACGGCCAGGACGGCGTGCTCGACGAATCCGGATACGTCCTCAACGACCTGACGATGGCGATCCTCGTCGAGCAGGCGCTCGCCCAGGCACGCGCCGGGGTCGACATCGTGGCGCCCTCGGACATGATGGACGGCCGCATCGGCGCGATCCGCCAGGCGCTGGAACGCGAAGGCTTCATCCATACGCGGATCATGGCGTACTCGGCGAAGTACGCATCGGCCTACTACGGCCCGTTTCGCGACGCCGTCGGATCGGCGGCCAATCTCGGCCGGGGCAACAAGAAGACCTACCAGATGGACCCGGGCAACAGCGACGAGGCGCTACGGGAAGTCGGCCTCGACATCGCTGAAGGCGCCGACATGGTGATGGTCAAGCCGGGCATGCCCTATCTCGACATCGTGCGCCGGGTGAAGGACACCTACCGGATGCCCACCTTCGTCTATCAGGTCAGCGGCGAGTACGCGATGATCAAGGCTGCCGGGGGCAATGGCTGGATCGACGAGAAGGCCGCCGCCCTCGAGGCCCTGCTGGCGATGCGACGCGCCGGCGCCGACGGCATTTTGACCTACTTCGCGCTGGACGCTGCCCGCTGGCTGCGCGACGGCGCCTGAGCGCCGGCCGCCCGCTCGACTTCGGCCCCGGCTCGCGCTATACGAGCGAGGGAGGCTTCGCGCAGCACTGCGCGACCCAGGCCGCATAGGCGGGGTTCACCCTGGCGGGATGCCAGGCCACGATCTCCGGCACATCGTAGGGATGGAGCTCGCCGAGCCGCCGCTCGAGCTCGTCGAAACGGCCGGCGACCGTCTTGAGCAGCAGCGGGATCTCTCGCGCCTCCTCGATTCGGCCATCCCAGGAATAGCGAGAGCTCACTTCAGGAAGCCGATTGATGCAGGCGACCAGCGCCTCGTCGAGCAGGGTCCGCTCGATCAGGTCAGCGGTCGCTTCATCCGGCACATTGGTGAGCACCAACATCACTTGCGGGCTGATTCCGGACGATGCCATGTCGACCTCCTTGCGCGATGCAGGAAAAGAAAACGCCCGAGCGGCGATGCCGTCGGGCGTCCGTCGGCCCGCCGAAGCGAGCCGGGAATGGAGCGCGCTCAGGCCTGGGCGGCCTCTTCCTGCTCCGGCCGGTCCATCAGCTCCACGATCGCCATCGGCGCATTGTCGCCGACCCGGAAGCCGAACTTCAGGATACGCAGGTAGCCGCCATTGCGATTGGCGTAGCGCGGTCCGAGCTCGTCGAAGATCTTCACCACCATGTCGCGATCGCGCAGGCGATCGAAGGCGAGGCGCCGGTTCGCGAGCGAGGGCTTCTTGCCGAGGGTGATGAGCGGCTCGACGACGCGGCGCAGCTCCTTGGCCTTGGGCAGGGTGGTCTTGATCTGCTCGTGCAGCAGCAGCGAATTGCACATGTTGCGCAGCATCGCGGTGCGATGCGCGGTCGTGCGGTTGAGTTTGCGAAGTCCGTGACGATGACGCATGGTGAGTTCCTCTATCGATCAGGGGCGCTCGAGACCGGCCGGAGGCCAGTTCTCCAGGCGCATGCCCAGCGTCAGTCCGCGCGACGCCAGCACTTCCTTGATCTCGTTCAGCGATTTGCGCCCGAGGTTGGGCGTCTTGAGCAGCTCGTTCTCGGTGCGCTGGATCAGGTCACCGATGTAGTAGATGTTCTCGGCCTTCAGGCAGTTGGCCGAGCGCACGGTGAGCTCGAGGTCGTCGACCGGACGCAGGAGCACCGGGTCGATCTGCGGGCCACCGCGGCCGATGCTGCTGCCGCCCGCCTGGGGCTCGACCACCGGGTCGTGGCCCTCGAGGGCGGCGAACACCGACAGCTGCTCGACGAGGATCCGCGCCGACTGGCGCACGGCCTCCTCGGGGGCGATCACACCGTTGGTCTCGACGTCGACGATCAGGCGGTCGAGGTCGGTGCGCTGCTCGACGCGTGCGCTTTCGACCACGTAGCTGACGCGCCGGATCGGCGAGAACGACGCATCGAGGACGACCCGGCCGATCGACTTGGTCTCGAGCATGTCGCGCATCGTGCCCGGAACATAGCCGCGGCCGCGCTCGACCTTGATCGACATGTCGAGCTTGCCGCCGTCGGTGAGCGTGGCGACCACGTGCTCGGGGTTGATCACCTCGACGTCGTGCGGGACGTCGATGTCGCCGGCCGTGACCGGGCCGGGCGAGTCCTTGCGCAGCGTGAGGAAGACTTCGTCGCGGTTGTGCAGGCGAAAGGTGACACCCTTCAGGTTCAGCAGCAGGTCGACGACATCCTCGCGAACGCCGTCGATCGTCGAGTACTCGTGCACGACACCCGAGATCTGCACCTCGGTGGGCGCGTAGCCGACCATCGAGGACAGCAGCACGCGGCGCAGCGCGTTGCCCAGCGTGTGTCCGTAGCCGCGCTCGAACGGCTCCATGACGACGCGGGCATGCGATGAACCGAGCTGCTCCACCTCGACGATGCGCGGCTTCAGCATGGCAGTCTGCATAGGGTTCCTCTCGATTAGCGCGAGTACAACTCGACGATCAGGCTCTCGTTGATGTCGCCGGCCAGGTCGCTGCGGTCGGGCAGCTGCTTGAACACGCCTTCCATCTTGTTCTTGTCCACCGAGACCCAGCCGGGAAAGCCGGTCTGCTCGGCCAGGTTCAGCGCGTCCTGCACGCGCGCCTGCTTGCGCGCCCTCTCGACGACGGCGACGACGTCATTGGGCTTGACCAGCATCGACGGGACGTTCACCCGCTGCCCGTTCAGCACGACCCCGCGGTGTCCGACGAGCTGGCGCGCCTCGGCGCGCGTGGAGCCGAACCCCATGCGGTAGACGACGTTGTCCAGGCGCGACTCGAGCAGCAGCAGCAGGTTCTCGCCGGTGTTGCCCTTGCGGCGCTCGGCCTCCTCGAAATAGCGGCGGAACTGCCGCTCGAGGATGCCGTACATGCGCTTGACCTTCTGCTTCTCGCGCAGCTGCAGGCCGTAGTCGGACGGACGCGCGCCCGACGTGCGCCCGTGCTGGCCGGGCTTGCTGTCGAGCTTGCACTTGGAGTCGAGCCCGCGACGGGCGCTCTTCAGGAAGAGGTCGGTGCCCTCGCGGCGGGAAAGCTTCGCCTTCGGTCCGGTGTAGCGTGCCACTGTGAATTTCCTCTCTATGCGCGAATCGCTTCGCGGTCAGTCCGTCTCTGGGAACCCGGCCACGGGAGGCCTGTCGGGTGACGGACAGCGGGCTTGGCAAAGGGAAAGGGGTCTGTGCTTCCTGCTCCCTTCCCCTGCGTCAAATCCGCCGCTTCTTCGGCGGCCGGCAGCCGTTGTGCGGAATCGGCGTGACGTCCTGGATCTGCAGGATCTTGATGCCGAGCGCGTTCAACGCGCGCACCGACGATTCGCGACCCGGCCCCGGACCGCGGATCAGCACCTCGAGGTTGCGGATGCCGCACTCCTGCGCGGCGCGACCGGCCGCCTCGGCCGCCACCTGCGCCGCGAAGGGCGTGGACTTGCGCGAGCCCTTGAAGCCGGCACCGCCGGACGACGCCCAGGACAGCGTGTTGCCCTGGCGGTCGGTGATCGTGATGATCGTGTTGTTGAACGACGCGTGCACGTGCGCGATCCCGTCGGAGACGTTCTTGCGCGCCTTCTTGCGTGCCCGCGACGCGGCGGCCTGCTGCGCGGCCGATTGCGACCTGGTTGCCATGGACGTTGCCCCTTATTTCTTCAGCGCCACGCCGGCGCGACGCGGACCCTTGCGCGTGCGCGCGTTCGTGCGCGTTCGCTGGCCGCGCACCGGCAACCCGCGCCGATGCCGGTTGCCGCGGTAGGACCCGAGGTCCATCAGCCGCTTGATCGACATCGACACCTCGCGACGCAGGTCGCCCTCGATCGTGAAACGGCCGATCTGGTCGCGCAGCCGCTCGAGCTCGGCGTCGTTCAGGTCCTTGACCTTCTTGTCGAACGGAACGTTCGCCGCCTCGCAGATCTGGCGCGCGCGCGAACGGCCGATGCCGTAGATCGCGGTCAGCCCGATCTCGGTGTGCTGGCGATCGGGGATGTTGATGCCGGCAATGCGTGCCATCGTTCTTCCTCTCTCAGCCCTGACGCTGCTTGTGCCGCGGGTCGGTGCAGATCACGCGCACCGTGCCGTTGCGCTTGATGATCTTGCAGTTGCGGCAGATCTTCTTCACCGAAGCCATCACTTTCATCGCTCACCTCGCAGTCTCATCGCGCGCGGAAGACGATCCGCGCCCTCGACAGGTCGTACGGCGTGAGTTCCACCGTGACCTTGTCGCCCGGAAGGATGCGGATGTAATGCATGCGCATCTTTCCGGATATGTGTCCCAAAACCATGTGTCCGTTCTCGAGCCGGATACGAAACGTTGCGTTGGGCAGGTTTTCGACGACCTCGCCCTGCATCTGGATGACGTCTTCCTTGCTCACTCGGTCCTCGGTGCCGCGCCTCGTCGTTCGAACCTTCCTCAGTGGTTCGACGCGCGCCGCCTACGCACCGACGCGCTTCGCACCGGACTTCTTCAACAGGCTCTCGTACTGGTGCGACATCACGTACGCCTGCACCTGCGCCATGAAGTCCATCGTGACCACCACGATGATCAGCAGCGAGGTGCCGCCGAAGTAGAACGGGACGTTCCACTCGAGCACGAGAAATTCGGGAAGCAGGCACACCGCGGTGACGTAGATCGCCCCCGCCAGCGTGAGCCGCATCAGGATCCGGTCGATGTAGCGCGCGGTCTGCTCGCCGGGGCGGATTCCCGGAACGAATGCACCGCTCTTCTTCAGGTTGTCGGCCGTCTCGCGGCTGTTGAAGACGAGCGCCGTGTAGAAGAAGCAGAAGAAGATGATCGCCAGCGCGTACAGGATGATGTAGACCGGCTGGCCCGGCGACAGCGTGGCGGCGATGTCGCGCAGCCAGCGTATCGCGGCGTTCGACGGGTCGCCCGACGTGAACCACTGCGCGATCGTCGCCGGGAACAGGATGATCGACGACGCGAAGATCGGCGGGATCACGCCCGACATGTTCAGCTTCAGCGGCAGGTGCGAGCTCTGCCCGCCGTAGACGCGGTTGCCCACCTGGCGCTTGGCATAGTTGACGGTGATCTTGCGCTGGCCGCGCTCGACGAACACGACGAAGGCGGTGACGGCGACGACCAGCGCGAGGATGATCAGCGCGGCGAAGGGCCCCATCGCGCCCGTACGCACCAGTTCGCCCATGCCGCCGATCGCGGTGGGCAGGCCGGCGACGATGCCGGCGAAGATGATGATCGAGATGCCGTTGCCCAGTCCGCGCTCGGTGATCTGCTCGCCGAGCCACATCAGGAACATCGTTCCGGTGACCAGCGAGACCACCGCCGTGAAGCGGAACATCGGACCCGGATCGATGACGAGACCGGGTTGCGCCTCGATCGCGATCGCGATGCCGATCGCCTGGAACGTGGCCAGGCCGACGGTGAACCAGCGCGTGTACTTGGTGATCTCGCGCCGGCCGGCCTCGCCTTCCTTCTTCTTCGCCTCGAGCGTGGGAACGACGACGGCGAGCAGCTGCATGATGATCGAAGCCGAGATGTACGGCATGATCCCCAGCGCGAACACGGTGAAGCGCGACAGCGCGCCGCCCGAGAACAGGTTGAACATCCCGAGGATGCCGCCCTGCTGGCCCTGGAACAGCTGCGAGAGCTGGTCGGGGTCGATGCCGGGCACCGGAATGTGCGCGCCGATCCGGTAGACGACGAGCGCGAGCAGCAGGAACCACAGCCTGCGCTTCAGGTCGCCGAACTTCCCCGACTTGATCAGCGATGCGGGATTCGTTGCCACGTGCCTTGCCTGGACCCTTCTCTGGACCTTGCTTCTTCGTCGTATCGGTGGACGATGCTCAGGCGACCGAGCCGCCGACGGCCTCGATCGCTTCCTTCGCGCCCTTCGTGACGCCCACGCCGCTCACGCTCAGCTTGCGCGTCAGGGTGCCCGAACGGAAAACCTTCGCGCCGCGCGCGAGCTGCGGCACGACGCCGGCCGCCTTCAGCGTGAGCAGGTCGACCTCGGTGGCTTCGAGCCGTTCCAGGTCGGACAGGCGCACTTCGGCGACGTCGTCGCGCGACATCGACGTGAAGCCGCGCTTGGGCAGTCGCCGTGCGAGCGGCATCTGCCCGCCCTCGAAGCCCAGCTTGTGGAAGCCGCCCGAGCGCGATTTCTGTCCCTTGTGGCCGCGACCGGCCGTCTTGCCCAGCCCCGAGCCGATGCCGCGGCCCACGCGCTTGCCCGCGGGTCGGCTGCCCTCGGCCGGTTTCAGTTCGTTCAGTTTCATCCCTGCACCTTCACCAGGTAGGAGACCTTGTCGATCATCCCGCGCACCGCCGGCGTGTCTTCCAGCTCGCGCGTCTGGTTCAGTTTCTTCAGGCCCAGCCCCAGCACCGTCGCCTTGTGCGACCCGCGCGTGCCGATCGGGCTGCGCACCAGGGTGACCTTCACCGTCTTGTTGGCCATCGATTGCTCCCTGCCCCGGCGATCGCTCAGCCGAAGATCTCCTCGACCGACTTGCCGCGCTTGGCGGCGATCTCGGCCGGCGTGTTCAGGTTGCGCAGCGCATCGAGCGTCGCGCGCACCATGTTGTAGGGGTTCGACGAGCCGTGGCTCTTGGCCACGACGTTCGCCACGCCCATCACTTCGAAGATCGCGCGCATCGGACCGCCGGCGATGATGCCGGTGCCCTCGGGGGCCGGCTTGAGCATGACGACCGCCGCGCCGTGGCGCCCCATCACCTGATGGTGCAGCGTGCCGCCGCGCAGCGGGATCTTCACCAGCCTGCGGCGCGCCTCGTCCATCGCCTTCTGCACGGCGACCGGCACCTCGCGCGCCTTTCCCTTGCCCATGCCGATGCGGCCATCGCCATCGCCGACGACGGTGAGCGCGGCGAAACCGAGGATGCGGCCGCCCTTGACGACCTTGGTCACCCGGTTGACGGCGATCATCTTCTCGCGCAAGCCGTCGTCGCGCTCCTCGCCCATCTTGCCGCCGATCTTGGCCTGGATCTTTGCCATCTTCGAATCCTCAGAACTGCAGGCCGGCTTCGCGCGCCGCCTCGGCGAGCGCCTTCACCCGACCGTGGAAACGGTAGCCGGCGCGATCGAACGCGACGCGGTCGATGCCCGCGGCGAGCGCCTTCTCGGCGATGCGCTTGCCCACGAGGGCCGCCGCGCCGACGTTGCCGCCGCGCCCGGTCTGCCCGGCGAGCTGGTTGCGAAGCTCCTGCTCGAGCGTCGACGCGCTGACCAGCACCTTGCCGCCCGTCTCGTCGACGATGCTGGCGTAGATGTGCGTGTTCGTGCGGTGCACCGTGAGCCGGCGCGCGCGCAGCTCCCGGATCTTCAGCCGGGTCTGGCGGGCGCGTCGCAGGCGCGGTTGTTTCTTGTCCATCGCTCGATTCCGTCCCGTTTTTCCGTCCGTCTTTCCGTCCGCTTGCCCGTCCGCGTGGCCGTCCGCTTGGCCGTCCACTTTCCCGCCGCTACTTCTTCTTGACTTCCTTGAGCACCACACGCTCGTCGGCGTAGCGCACGCCCTTGCCCTTGTACGGCTCGGGTTCGCGATAGCCGCGGATCTCGGCCGCCACCTGGCCGATCACCTGCTTGTCGGCGCCCTTGAGCACGATCTCGGTGGGCGTGGGCGTCTCGGCCTTCACGCCGGCCGGCAACGCGTGCACCACCGGGTGCGAGAACCCGAGCGAGAGGTTCAGCGCATTGCCCTGCACCTGCGCGCGAAAGCCGGTGCCGACCAGCTGCAGCCGCTTCTCGAAGCCCTTCGAGACGCCCTGCACCATGTTGGCCACCAGCGCACGGTAGGTGCCGCTCAACGCATTGGCCTCGGTGCTCGCGTCGGCGGGCTCGAAGACGATGTTCGCGCCGTCGCGCGCGACCCGCACCAGCGGGCGCAGGCGCTGCTCGAGCGCGCCCAGCGGACCCTTGACCGCGATGCGCTCGGGCTCGATGCGGACGTCGACGCCCGCCGGTACCGGAATCGGGCTCTTGCCTACTCGGGACATGTCCGCTTCCTCCGCTCAGGCGACGAAGCCGATCACTTCGCCGCCCACGCCGTTGGCGCGCGCGTGACGGTCGGTCATGACGCCGCGCGACGTGGTGACGATCGCCACGCCCAGGCCGTTCATCACCTGCGGCAGCGCGTCGCGGCCGCGGTACACGCGCAGCCCGGGACGCGAGACGCGTTCGAGCCGCTCGATGACCGGCCGCCCGGCGTAGTACTTCAGGCGCACCTCGAGCTGGCTCTTCGCGCCATCGGCCGTGACGGCGAAGTCGTCGATGTAGCCCTCGTTCTTCAGCAGCTGCGCGATCGCCACTTTCAGCCTGGACGACGGCATCGATACCGTTTCCTTTTCGACGCGCTGCGCGTTGCGGATGCGCGTGAACATGTCGGCGACCGGATCGCTCATGCTCATGATGGATTCCTCGTTGCTCGCTCGTTGCCCGCGGGACCGGCCTTGCCGTTCACCAGCTCGCCTTCGTCAGGCCCGGCACCTCGCCGCGCATCGCAACCTCGCGCAGCTTGTTGCGGCCGAGACCGAACTTGCGGAAGGTGCCGCGCGGGCGCCCGGTGATCGCGCAGCGATTGCGCAACCGCGTCGGGCTCGAATCGCGCGGAAGCGCCTGCAGCTTCAGGCGCGCCTGGTAGCGATCTTCCTCGCTCATCGACTGGTCGGCGATGATCGCCTCGAGCGCCTTGCGCCTGGCGGCGAACTTGCGGACGGTCGCCTGTCGTTTCAGGTCACGGTTGATCAGAGCGAGTTTTGCCACTGTTTCGTTTCCTCTCAGGCCCGGAACGGGAAGCGGAACGCCGCCAGAAGCGCCTTCGCTTCGGCGTCCGTCTTCGCGGTGGTGGTGATCGCGATGTCGAGCCCGCGCACCGCGTCGATCTTGTCGTACTCGATCTCGGGGAAGATGAGCTGTTCCTTCACGCCGAGGTTGTAGTTGCCGCGGCCGTCGAACGCCTTCGCCGAGACGCCGCGGAAGTCGCGCACGCGCGGCAGCGCGACCGTGACCAGCCGGTCGAGGAACTCGTACATGCGCTGCCCGCGCAGCGTGACCATGCAGCCGATCGGATAGCCGGCGCGGATCTTGAACCCGGCGATGGCCTTCTTCGCCTTGGTGACGACGACCTTCTGGCCGGAGATCTTCGTGAGGTCGGCGGTGGCGTTCTCGAGCACCTTGCGGTCGGCGACCGCCTCGCCCACGCCCATGTTCAGCGTGATCTTGGTGACGCGCGGCACTTCCATCGCCGACCGGTAGCCGAACTGCTTCATCAGCTCCGGCACCACCTTTTCCCGATACTGCTGCTGCAGACGGGCCCGTTGCGAATCGGCCATCACGCACCCACCATTTCGCCGTTGGACTTGAAGTAGCGCACGCGCCGTCCGTCTTCGAGCGTCTTCACCCCGACGCGGTCGCCCTTGCCGACCGCCGGGTTCCACAACATCACGTTGGACTGGTCGATCGGCATCGACTTGTCGACGATGCCGCCGGTCTGGCCCTTCATCGGGTTCGGGCGCACGTGCTTCTTCACCACGTTGATGCCCTCGACGACCAGGTGCGTGTCGCCGGCGCGGGCGAGCACGGTGCCGCGCTTGCCCTTGTCGCGACCGGCGATGACGACGACCTCGTCGCCCTTGCGGATCTTGCGCATTTCAGATCACCTCCGGTGCGAGCGAAACGATCTTCATGAAGCGCTCGGTGCGCAGCTCGCGCGTGACCGGCCCGAAGATGCGCGTTCCGATCGGCTCGAGCTTCGCGTTGAGCAGCACCGCGGCGTTGCCGTCGAAGCGGATCAGCGAACCGTCCTGGCGACGCACGCCCTTGGCGGTACGCACGACGACGGCGTTGTAGATCTCGCCCTTCTTGACGCGCCCGCGCGGTTGCGCCTCCTTCACCGAGACCTTGATGACGTCGCCGATGCCGGCGTAGCGACGCTTCGAGCCGCCCAGCACCTTGATACACATGACCGAACGCGCACCGGTGTTGTCGGCGACGTCCAGCGTCGATTGCATCTGAATCATTTTCGCTTTCCCAACTTGATCCGCGGTGCGCCCGCCCGGGGGCGAAGGCACGAGAAGCGGTCAGTCTTGGTCCCGTGGTTTGGGCGATCCGGAGGCGACCCTGACGGGTCGCGAGTAAAACCGGAAGCCCGCGATTATGACACGCGTGCGCACCGCGCGCAAGCAGAAGGCTTCCGCCGGGCGGGTCAGACGCCGGGAGCCGAGCGCACCAGGTGCGTGACCGCCCACGACTTCGTGCGCGACATCGGGCGGCATTCCTGGATCTCGACCAGGTCGCCTACGTTGTACGGCGTCTCCGCGTGCGCGTGGTACTTCGTGCTGCGCACGATGTACTTGCGATAGACCGGATGCATCACGCGACGCTCGACGAGCACGGTGACCGTCTTCTGCATGCGGTTGCTCACGACGCGCCCGAGCAGCGTTCGCTTCGTGCCGGTCGCGCTCGCCGGCGCCGTGGCGGCGGCAGTGGCTTCGCTGGTGATCATTTGGCCGATGCCTTCTCGTTCATGATGGTGCGCACGCGCGCGATCGCGCGGCGCGTCTTGCCCAGCTGGCTCGTGTTGTTCAGCTGCTGCGTGGCGATCTGCATGCGCAGCGAGAAATGCGCGCGCAGCAGGTCGTCCAGCTCCTTCTTCAGCGCCGCCGAATCCAGCGCGCGCAGTTCGTTCGTGGTCATCGCGATGTCCTTCGACGAAACGCTCAGGCGCCGCCCATGCGGGCGACGAACACCGTGCCGATCGGCAGCTTGGCCGCGGCCAGCGCGAAGGCCTCGCGCGCGAGCGCCTCGTTCACGCCGTCCATCTCGTAGAGCACCTTGCCCGGCTGGATCTCGGCCACGTAGAACTCGGGGTTGCCCTTGCCGCTGCCCATGCGGACCTCGGCCGGCTTCTTCGACACCGGCTTGTCGGGGAAGATGCGGATCCAGATGCGGCCGCCGCGCTTGATGTGGCGCGTCATCGCGCGGCGCGCCGCCTCGATCTGGCGCGCGGTGAGCCGGCCGCGGCCGGTGGCCTTCAGGCCGTACTCACCGAAGGCGACCGATGCGCCGCGCGTGGCCAGGCCCTTGTTGCGGCCCTTCTGTTCCTTCCGGTACTTGCGTCGAGCGGGTTGCAGCATCGCTCACTCCTGGTTCGGGCGCGACGGCCCGCGATCGGCCTTCTTCTCGCCGTCGGCGGCACTCGCGGCGCCGGTGGCGCCGGCGACCTTGCGCACGCGCTTGACCGGCGCCTTCGGCGCCTCGGCGACGTCGGCGGTCTTCTCCGCGGTCTGCACCTCGGCTTCGCCGCGGCGGCGCGGGCTGCGCGTGCCGGGGCGGCCCGGCGGACGGCGGCCGCGGCGGTCTTCCTTGTCGGGGGCGAGCGCGGCTTCCTTGTCGGCGCCCAGCGGCGCGTCACCGCGCCCGAGCGTGTCGCCCTTGTAGACCCAGACCTTGACGCCGATGCTTCCGTAGGTGGTGCGCGCCTCGGAGAATCCGTAGTCGACGTCGGCGCGCAGCGTGTGCAGCGGCACGCGGCCTTCGCGGTACCACTCGGTGCGCGCGATCTCGATGCCGTTCAGCCGTCCCGCGCTCATGATCTTGATGCCCTGGGCGCCCAGCCGCATCGCGTTCTGCATCGCGCGCTTCATCGCGCGGCGGAACATGATGCGCTTCTCGAGCTGCTGGGTGATCGAGTCGGCGATCAGCTGCGCGTCGGTTTCGGGCTTGCGCACCTCTTCGATGTTCACGTGCACCGGCACGGCCATCAGGCGCTGCAGGTCGCCCTTGAGCAGTTCGATGTCCTCGCCCTTCTTGCCGATGACCACGCCGGGCCGCGCCGAGTAGATCGTGATGCGCGCGTTCTTCGCGGGCCGCTCGATCAGCACGCGGCTGACCGACGCGTTGCGCAGCTTGCGACGCAGGTACTCGCGCACCTTGATGTCGTCGTTCAGCGTCTGCGCGTACTCGTCGCCCGTGGCGTACCAGCGCGACGACCAGTTGCGCGTGACCGGCAGCCGGAATCCCGTCGGGTGAATCTTCTGTCCCATCTCGTTTCCTCAGGAGCGCGTGCGGCTCGTCCGCCTGCGCTCGTTTGCCTGCGCTATTTGTCGGCGACCGTCACGAAGACGTGGCACGTCTGCTTCTCGATGCGCGCGCCGCGGCCCTTCGCGCGCGCGGCGAAACGACGCAGCGACGCGCCCTTCTCGACGTGGATCGTCTTGACCTTCAGTTCGTCGATGTCGGCGCCGTCGTTGTGCTCGGCATTGGCGATCGCCGATTCGATCACCTTGCGCACGATCTTCGACGCCTTCTTCGGCGAGAACTGCAGGATGTTCAGCGCCTGCTCGACCGGCTTGCCGCGCACGAGGTCGGCCGCCAGCCGGCCCTTCTGCGCCGACAGGTGCACACCCCTCAGGATGGCTCGCGTTTCCATTCGCTGTACCCCTCTTGCCTTCGGTTTCGCGTCAGCGCCGGACCTGCGCCTTGCGGTCGGCGGCATGGCCCTTGAAGGTGCGCGTCAGCGCGAACTCGCCGAGCTTGTGCCCGACCATGTTCTCGTTGATGTACACCGGGACGTGCTGCTTGCCGTTGTGCACGGCGATCGTCAGGCCGATGAACTCGGGGACGATCGTCGAACGGCGCGACCACGTGCGGATCGGCTTCTTGTCCTTCGTCGCGAGCGCCGCGTCGATCTTCTTCATCAGGTGCCCGTCGACGAACGGGCCTTTCTTCACGGAACGTGCCATGGAGTGCTTCTCTCGTTACTTGCGGCCGCGCCGCTGCACGATCATCGAATCGGTGCGCTTGTTCCTGCGCGTCTTGTAGCCCTTCGTCGGCACGCCCCACGGCGACACCGGGTGGCGGTTGCCGCGCGTGCGACCGCCGTGCGGGTGGTCGACCGGGTTCATCGTCTCGCCGCGCACGGTGGGACGAATGCCGCGCCAGCGGGTGGCGCCGGCCTTGCCGATCTGGCGCAGGCTGTGCTCCTCGTTGCCGACCTCGCCGATCGTCGCGCGACACTCGATGTGCACCTTGCGGATCTCGCCCGAGCGCAGGCGCACCGAGGCGTAGACGCCTTCGCGGGCGAGCAGCCGGGCCGAGGCGCCGGCCGAACGGGCCAGTTGCGCGCCCTTGCCCGGCATCATCTCGATGCAGTGGATCGACGCACCGACCGGGATGTTGCGGATCGGCAGCGCGTTGCCGGGGCGGATGGGCGCCTCGGCGCCGTTCATCAGCACCGCGCCGATCTCGACGCCGCGCGGCGCGATGATGTAGCGGCGCTCGCCGTCGGCGTAGCACAGCAAGGCCAGGTTCGCCGAACGATTGGGGTCGTATTCGAGGCGCTCGACCTTCGCGGCGATGCCGTCCTTGTTGCGACGGAAGTCGACGATGCGGTAGTGCGCCTTGTGACCGCCGCCGCGATGACGCGTCGTGATCCGGCCGTGGTTGTTGCGGCCCGAGCCGCGCTTCATGCTCTCGGTGAGCGCGTCGACCGGGCGCCCCTTGTGAAGGCCGGCATTGACGACCTTCACCATCGAGCGACGGCCCGGCGAAGTGGGCTTGGTCTTGACGACAGCCATCAGGCAGCCTCTGCGAAGTTGATTTCCTGGCCTTCCTTCAGGCCCACGTACGCCTTGCGCACGTTGCGCCGGCGCCCCTGGAAGCGGCCGAAGCGCTTGCTCTTGCCCTTGTGGTTCAGGACCTGCACCGACTCGACCTGCACCTTGAACAGCAGCTCGACCGCGGCGCGGATCTCGTCCTTGGAGGCGTCCTGCAGGACGCGGAAGGCGACCTGGTTTCGCTTCTCGGCGATCATCGTCGCCTTCTCGGAGACGATCGGCGCGACCAGCACCGTCATCAGACGTTCGGTGTTCATGCCAGCATCTCCTGCACGCGCGCCAGCGCCGGCCGCGTGATCAGCACTTTCGAGAAGTGGACCAGCGACACCGGGTCGGCGTGCCGCGGCTCGAGAATGAGCACGTGCGGCAGGTTGCGCGAAGCGAGGTACAGGTTCTCGTCGATGCTGTCGGTGATGACCAGCACCGAGTCGCCGTTGGTGCCCAGGCCCATCGCCCGGATCTTGTCGGCGAGCAGCCTGGTCTTCGGCGCCTCGACCGTGAGCTCGTCGACGACGGCGACGCGATCCTCGCGCGAGAGCTGCGAGAGGATCGAACAGATCGCCGCGCGATACATGCGCCGGTTGACCTTGTGCGTGAAGTTCTCGTCGGGCGAGTTCGGGAAGATCCGGCCGCCGCCGCGCCACAGCGGACTCGCCGTCATGCCGGCGCGCGCGCGGCCGGTGCCCTTCTGGCGCCACGGCTTCTTCGTGGAGTGACGCACCTGCGAGCGGTCTTTCTGCGCGCGGTTGGCGCTGCGGCCGTTCGCGCGATACGCGGTGACCACCTGGTGGATCAGCGGCTCGTTGAAGTCGCGTCCGAAAATGGTGTCGGGCGCCTCGACCTTCGACGCGG
>JAMLIS010000024.1 GCA_023954015.1 Burkholderiaceae bacterium | reverse complement strand
GCGCGCTTTCCGGTCACGGCCGATTGGTTCACACGTTCTGAGCCGGCGCCGCCCACCCTGGGCAGCGAGTCCGGGAGCGGAGCGAAGACCTGCGGCGGCACGCGCCTTGCTCGGTCTGCCGCTGGAGGTCCGGAAATTGCACGGACCGAAAGGTACGAGGCCGTCCCCATGAAAACGCTCGTCGTCACCGATGCCCCCGATGCGCCCAGCCGCATCGTTGCGCCGCTGCGCGACGCCGGACTCGACGTAGAGGCGGTAGCCGACACCGGAGAACTCGATCCGTTGCTGCGCGTGGCGCCGGCCGGCGCCATCGTGCTCGATCTGCGGGCCAACGCAGGCGCGCCCCTCGAATGGCTGCGCAACGTGCGCGACCGCGGGATCCGGGTTCCCGCGCTGATCCTCACGAGGGCCGAGGACGTCGACGCACGCATCGCCGCGCTCGACGCGGGCGCCAGCGACTATCTCGCCGGCGATTTCGAGCCGCGCGAGCTGGTCGCCCGCAGCGCGGCGCTGGTGCGGCTGCGCCAGGAGGCGGGCGCCGGCGACGTCGTCTTCTGCGGAGAGCTCGTCGTCGACAGCCGCAAGCGCGAGGTTCGCTGCGGTTCCATGCCGATCGACCTGACGCCGCGCGAGTGGTCGATTTTCGAGCAGCTCGTGCAGCACGCCGGCACGCCGGTGGCCAAGGAGGAGCTGATGCGCACGATCACCGGCGAGGACGAGCGCCTGGCGCCGAACGCGATCGAGGTCTATGTGTCCCGGCTGCGCGGCAAGCTCGCCGGCACCGGCGCGCGCATCAGCACGTTGCGCGGCATCGGCTACCGGCTGGAGAACCCGCAGCCCGCGCCCGAGCGCGTCGGCTGGTGAAGCCGCCGACCGCGTCCGACCGCGTCGCCTGGTGAAGCCGCAGGCTGCATCCAACCGCGTCGGCTGGTGATCTCGCAGGCTGCGTACGAGCGGGCCGGTCGGCGAGGCCGCGGATCGCGTTCAGGTCGTCTGCGCCCTGGGCGGCGGCGGATGGCGGCGCAGGTAGGCGGCAAGGCCCCGGAAGATCGCATCGGCGACGCGCGCCTGGTAGTGCGCGCTCGACAGCCGGCGCTCTTCCAGCGGGTTGCTAATGAACGCCGTCTCGACGAGGATCGACGGTATTTCGGGCGCCTTGAGCACTGCGAACCCTGCCTGCTCGATCGCCGGCTTGTGCAGCGTGGCGACTCCGCCGAGCTCGGTGAGCACCATCCGGCCGAGCCGCGACGAGTCCTCGATCTGCGACTTGGTCGTGAGATCGAGCAGCACGCGCTGCGCTTCGGCGCTGCGCGTGGCGAAACGCGCGCCGCCGATGCGATCGGAATCGTTCTCCCGGCGGGCGAGCCAGCGGGCAGCCGCGCTCGTCGCCCCGCGTTCGGAGAGCACGTAGACCGAAGCCCCGCGCGCCTCGGGGCGGACGAACGCGTCGGCGTGGATCGAGACGAACAGGTCGGCCTGCACCCGCTGCGCCTTGGTGACGCGCGTGGCGAGCGGCACGAAATAGTCGCCGTCGCGGATCATGTACGCGCGCATCGACGGCTCCTCGGCGATGCGCCGGCGCAGGTGCTGCGCAATGCGCAGCACCACGTCCTTCTCTCGGGTGCCGCGGCGGCCGATCGCACCGGGATCCTCGCCGCCGTGTCCGGCGTCGATCGCGATCGTCACCAGCCGCGTCATCGGGGCCGTGCGCGGCGCGCGCGCCGGCCGCTTCGACGCGCTGCCTCGCGAATCGTCGCGCGCGCCGCCCGCAGATTTCGCCGCGACCGACGCCAGTCCGTGCTCGGCTTCCTGCGGCTCGGGTGCCTGCGCCTGCAGCAGTCCGTCGAGCGGATCGGCACCGCCGCGCGAGGCGAGGCGCTCCCGCTCGCGCGTGCGCGCCTCTTCGAGCAACGCCTGCAGCGGGTCGATCGGCACCGCCGGGTAGAGGTCGATGACGAGCCGATGCCGGTACCCGCCCGCCGGGGCGAGCGTGAACAGCTGCGGCGCCACTTCGCTCTTCAGGTCGAAGACGAGGCGTGCGACTGTCGGCCGGTTCTGGCCGACCCGAACGCGCTCGATGTACGGGTCGTCGGGCCGGATCTTCGCCACCAGCTCGCGCAGGGCCGGATCGATCTCGATGCCTTCGAGGTCGACGACCAGCCGCGGCGGATCGGACAGCTGCAGCTGCGTCGACTTCAACGGACGGTCCAGCTCGAGCGTGACCCGCGTGTATTCGCGCGCCGGCCAGACACGTACCGCGTGAATGGATGCGGCCAGCACCGGCCGCACGTCGAGGACCAGCAGCGCGCCGGCGCCCAGCTTCAGCAGTGCCCGTCGTCCGGGGCCAGCACCTTCAGGCATGCGCGGCCCCGCTCGGTGCCGGCGACCAGCTCGACGACGCGCCGCTGGCTGCCTTCGTCGGCGTCGAAGCGCAGTAACAGGTGCAGGTCGGGCGCCGGCAGCGTGCCGGCCGCGCGCTCGGGCCACTCGACGATCGTGACGTTCGGCGCTCCGATGAATTCGTCGAAACCAGCATCCAGCCAATCCTGTTCGGAGTCGAATCTATACAAATCAAAATGATACAGTCGAAACCTCGACAGATCATAAGATTCGAGCAACGAAAAGCTCGGACTTTTCACACGTCCGGCAAAACCGAGCGCGCGCAACAGCGCACGCACGAAGGCGGTCTTGCCGGCACCGAGGTCCCCCGACAGGAAGAGCACGAAGCCCGGCTCGATGCGCGGCGCCAGGCGGCGCGCGAGCGCTTCGGTAGCGAGTGCATCGGGCAGGTGCAGCACCGGCGGGTCGGGAAGGTTCACTAGAATCGGAAGATGCAGGCTGCGGACGGGACGACGAAGCTGCCCGGGATCGGGACGCTGCGCGAATGGGCGCGCGAACTGGGCTTCGCGTCGCTGGGAGTGGCCGACGTCGATCTGTCGAGCGCCGAGCCCGGGCTCCGGGCGTGGCTCGACGCCGGCTATCACGGCGAGATGGATTATATGGCGCGCCACGGAACGAAAAGGGCGCGGCCGGCCGAACTCGTGCCGGGCACCGTGCGCGCGCTGATGGTGACGCTCGAATACGCGCCGCGCGATCCCGGCTGGCTCGAAGACGCCCGGGATGCGCTCGCCGATGCCGATCGCGCCTACGTCTCGCGCTACGCGCTGGGACGCGACTACCACAAGGTGGCGCGCGCGCGCCTGCAGCGCCTCGCCGAGCGCATCCAGGGGCAGGTTGGTCCGTTCGGGTACCGGGTCTTCTGCGATTCGGCGCCGGTGATGGAGGTCGAACTGGCCCGGCGTGCGGGGATCGGCTGGCGCGGCAAGCACACGCTGCTGATCGACGCTCGCCGCGGCTCCGTCTTTTTTCTCGGCACGCTCTACACCGATCTGGAGCTGCCGGCCGGGCAGGCGGACGACGATCACTGCGGGAGCTGCACCCGCTGCATCGAAGCGTGCCCGACCGGGGCGATCGTCGCCCCCTACCGGGTCGACGCGCGCCGTTGCATCTCCTACCTGACGATCGAACACAAGGGCGCGATCCCCGAGGAGCTTCGAGGCGCGATCGGCAACCGGATCTACGGCTGCGACGACTGCCAGCTCGCCTGCCCGTGGAACCGCTTCGCCCGCCCGGCTGCGCTGGACGATTTCGCTGCGCGCGAGCGACTCGACGAGGCCTCGCTCGTCGAACTCTTCGCGTGGAGCGCCGAGGAGTTCGAGGCGCGGCTCGCCGGTTCGCCGATCCGGCGCATCGGCCACGAGCGCTGGCTGCGCAACATCGCCGTCGCGCTGGGCAACGGGACGGGCGGCGAGGCCGCCGTCGCCGCGTTGCGCGCGCGCGCCGACGACGACGCTGCGCTGGTGCGCGAGCACGTGCGCTGGGCCTTGCAGCGGCTGGCAGCCCGGGCGGCGGAACGCCGTGCCGAGTTCCCGGCCGGGACGATCGACGAGCCGCGGTCGCTTCCTGCAACGGTCGCCGGACCGGCTTCGGGTGACAATAGCGGCTGAGAACCTTCTTCTGGGAAAAGAGCGAGGAATTCCGAACCCGTGCGTGCGCCGAAAGTGATGACCCGGACGTTTCTCGCGAACCTCGCGCTCTTTCACGAGCTGGGCACCGAGGATCTCGACCGCATCGCGACGGGGACGACCGAGCTGCGCATCCAGAAGGGGCGCATCCTGTTCCGGCGCGGCGAACCCTGCGTGGGTTTCCACATCGTGGTCTACGGGCGCGTGAAGCTCGGCTTCGTCTCCCCGCAGGGCACCGAGAAAGTCATCGAGATCCTCGGGCCCGGCCAGTCCTTCGGCGAGGCGGCGATGTTTCTCGATCGTCCCTACCCGGTGAACGCGGAATGCCTGGCCGACTCGCTGCTGCTGCACATCTCGAAGGCCACGCTGGATGCCGAGCTCATGCGCGATCGGCGGCTCGCGCGGATGATGCTCGCCGGCCTGAGCCGGCGGCTCATCGGGCTCGTGCACGACGTCGAGGCGTACTCGCTGCGTTCGGGGATGCAGCGCGTGATCGGCTACCTGCTGCGCGACATCGAGCAGCAGGAGGAGCGCGCTGCGCCGATTCGCATCGTCCTCGACACGAGCAAGGGCGTGATCGCTTCGCGGCTGAACCTCACGCCCGAGCACTTCTCGCGCATCCTCGGCGAGCTGAGCCAGGAAAAGCTCATCACGGTGAAGGGCGCCGAGATCACGATCCTCGACCCGGACCGCTTGCGCGAGTTTCTGGCCTGAAACCGGCAATCCATCGGTTTCGGGCGTCGATGAGCGCCGTGCAACCGCCGGTTCCGCGCACGAACCGGTAGGGGGGCGAACCGGCCGGCGCCGGCGCCGGCAATTTGCGCGTCCCGCGCGATTCGACATCGACGCGCACGAACGAGATCCCCCCCGCTTGCCGGATCGCCGCCAGTACGGCTCCGTCTTCGCGTTCCGCGATGGCGAGCACCTCCCCTGCGAGCGCGATCGGCTCGACGAGCTTCCACGCCGCCGCTTCGAGCACACGCAGCGTCGACGCGCCTTCGCCGGCCAGCACCCAGCCGCGCGAACCCCTGCCCCGCCACGCGGCGATCCGTTCGGGCGCCGGCACGACACCGACCGCGGGCCGCTCGATCTCGCGGCGCACGTCCAGGTTCAGTACGCCGAGCGCGCCCGATGCATCGATGCGAAGCAGTTCGTGCGGTACGGCGCCCGGCACGAGCGCGCGTGTTGCGCCATCCACGCGGAAGACGCGCGGCGTGAAGCGACCGGGCAACTCGATCGCCTCGCGCATCCGGTAGTCGTGCACGAGTCCGCGCAGCACCGGTGGCGCGTCGCGACGGTAGTCGATCTCCCAGATTTCGTCGAGATCGGAGAACGCGACGACGAAGCGCGAGCGCTGCGATCGATCGACGATCGAAGACACGCTCGCGCGTCGGCCGTCGTCGAGCCGGTACTCGTGCAGCGCGGCGAGCGTGGCGCGGTCGCGCGCGGAAAGCGGCGTCTCGCCGGCCCCGCCGGCGAGCACGATCGCATCGTCGCCGGCGGACACGGCGAGCGCGCTCGCTTCGAAGCCGAGCGGCGAACGCGCGGTCGTCTCCAGCGCCGGCAGGCGCAGGCGCAGCAGCATTCCGTCGCCGGTGGCGACGAAAGCAGCTTCGTCCGGCGGCGCGAGCGCGATCGAGGCGTGTCGGGCTGCCCTCGAAGGCAGCGATGCGATCTCGCGTCCGCGGACGCAGTCGAGCGCCTGAACGCGCGCGTCGTCGGCGGCGACCAGAACGACCGATGCGCCGTCGGCCTCGGCTGCCGTGCCGGCGAACGCGGCCGGGGCGGGCAGCATTTCGGCGGCGCTGGCGGACACGAAGGCCGCGGACACGAAGGCGGCGGACACGAAGGCGGCGGACACGAAGGCGGCGGACACGAAGGCGACGGGCGCGAGTCCTGCCATCACGGCCGCGACGACCGCTCGCCGGGCCTTGCGCACCGGCCGCCACAACCGGCGTCGCGCGCGGCCCTTCGCTGCAAACAAAAAGGGCGGCCCCGAGGGACCGCCCTGTTCCGATCGAGGATCGCGCCGGTTCACTTCGCTCCGGCAAGAATCCATTCGACCAGCGCCTTCACGTCGGCGTCGGGAACGTTCGGGTTCGGCGGCATCGGCACCGGACCCCAGACGCCCGAGCCGCCTTTCTTCACCTTGGCGATGAGCTTCTCTTCCGCGCCCTTGTCGCCCTGGTATTTCTTGGCGACGTCCTGGTACGCAGGGCCGACGAGTTTCTTGTCGACCGCGTGGCAGGCGGTGCAGTTGTATTTCTTCGCCATCGCGACGTCGGCCATCGCCGGCGCCGAGACGGTGGCGATCGCCGCAGCGGCCGCCAGGCCCATCCAGAGGGAACGCTTCATCGCTTCGCTTCTCCCGTGATCAGTAAACGTCGTGTTGCGTGTTGTAGACGTTGAACTTGCCGGTCGGCGTGATCAGTTTCGGATCCTTGATGACGGCCTTCAGCTTGCGCGTCTTGTCGTCGACCACGACGATCGCGGACTCCTGGTTCTTCGCGCTCCAGACCGAGAACCAGACTTCATCGCCGGCCTTATTGTACTCGGGTTGCGTGACGCGCTTGGCGCCCTCGCCGACCTTCGCCCAGTCGGCGATCGGCAGGACCTCGTACGGCTTGTCGAGGTTCTTGATGTCGAACACCGCGATCGACTGGTTCAGCTTCGCGTCGGGGTTCAGCGGCGTGTCGACCCACAGGTTGCTCGACTTCGGGTGCGTCTTGATGAACAGGTTGCCCCCGCCCTGCGCCTTCAGCGACTGCACGACCTTCCAGGCTTCCTTCTTGTGCTTGGCCGGGTCGGTGCCGATGAGCGCGATCGTCTCGTCGCCCAGGTGGCCGGTGGCCCAGACCGGACCGTATTTCGGATGCACGAAGTTGGCGCCGCGCCCCGGGTGCGGGATCTTGCCGACGTCGACGATCGCCTCGAGCGCACTGTCCTTGCTGTCGACGACGGCGACCTGGTTCGACTGGTTCGCCGCGACGAGGAAGTAGCGCTTGGACGCGTCCCAGCCGCCGTCGTGCAGGAAGCGCGACGCGCCGATCTCGATCGTCTTCAGGTTCTTCAGGTCGGTGTAGTCGACGAGCATGATCTTGCCCGTCTCCTTCACGTTCACGATGAACTGCGGCTTGTCGTGCACGGCGACGATCGAGGCGACGCGCGGCTCGGGGTGGTATTCCTGCGTGTCGACCGTCATGCCGCGCGTCGACTGGATGCGCAGCGGCTCGAGCGTGTCGCCCTTCATGATCACGTACTGCGGCGGCCAGTAGGCGCCGGCGATGGCGAGCTGGTCCTCGTACTTCTTGTCCTTCGACGTCTCGACCGAACGCGCCTCGAGCCCGATGCGGATCTCGGCGACGTTGTCGGGCTTCTCCATCCACAGGTCGATCAGGTTGATCTTGCCGTCGCGGCCGATCACGTAGACATAGCGGCCCGACGCCGACGTGCGCGAGATGTGCACGGCGTAGCCGGTCTTCACGATGCTGATGATCTTCTTCGAGGCTCCGTCGATCAGCGCCACCTCGCCGGTGTCGCGCAGCGTCACCGAGAAGATGTTCGAGATGTCGTAGTCGTTCATCTTCTTCTTCGGACGCTGGTCCGGAGCGACGACGACTTTCCAGGTCTTCTTCATGTCGTCCATGCTCCACTCCGGCGGAGTGGGGGGCGACTGCTGGATGTAGCGCGCCATCATGTCGACTTCGGCGTCGGTGAGCTCGCCCGACGTCCCCCAGTTCGGCATGCCGGCCGGCGAACCGTACTTGATGAAGGTCTTCAGGTATTCGGAACCGCGCTCGAGCGTGATGTCGGTCGTCAGCGGCTTGCCCGTGGCACCCTTGCGCAGCACGCCGTGGCAGCCGGCGCAGCGCTCGAAGTAGATCTGCTTGGCCCGCTCGAATTCCTTCTCGCTCATCTGCGGCGCCTTCGGATTCACGTCGTGGTGCATCTCGTCCGTGCCGAGCGGCGAGCCGCCGGCCTGGTAGGCGGCTTCAGGCGGCGAGACGTGCTCCTTGGCTTTGTCCTGCGCCAGCGCCCAAGCGGGTGCACCGGCCATCAGCGCGGCGACGACCCAGGCTGCCGGCTTCCTGCGTGCGATCAATTTCATTTGCGGTTTCCTCTGGAAATCGCCCCGAACCACTGGGCGCTGGCGCAGATCATCGGGGAGCGCAAGGGGCTGCTCATTGATTGGGGTCAACAGTTGCGTTGCGGCGCAACACGACAATGCGCACCGATGCGAAAGAACGACGAACGATTGCGAATGAATCCGCTTCCAGTCCAGCGTGTTCGCGCCGAAACGGGTGCTGCGGTCGTTCTCGTCGTTGCGCTGGTGGTGCCCGCGCTCGCGTTCGCTCAGGCGGGCGAGACGCAGCGCGAGCTCGAATCGGTCGTCGTCACCGCTACCCGTTCCGCGGCCGACGCGCTGAATGTTCCGGCGAGCGTCACCGTGATCGAACCGGGCGAGCTCGAGCTGCGCAACCCCACTCGCCTGGGCGATGCGCTGGCCGACGTGCCAGGGCTGTACGTCCGCGGCGCGGCCCTGGGGAACAACTTCCCGGGCACCGGCCAGGGCGTGCTGTCGCTGCGCGGAATCCCGCGCACGCCGCGCACGCTGGTGATGATCGACGGGCAGCCGGTGAACAACGCGCTGACCGGTGGCATCAACGTCGTCGGCATTCCGCTCGACAGCGTCGAGCGCGTGGAAGTCGTCCGCGGACCGTATTCCGCCCTGTACGGCGGCGCTGCGATGGGGGGCGTCGTCAACTTCATCACCGGCAGTCCCGACGATCCGCTGACCGAGCTCCGCGCCGGCGTCGGTACGCTGGGCCAGCGCGGCGGCGCGATCGTCCATCGCAAGCGCTACGACGGCGGACTCGGGGTGTCGCTGTCGGTCGCATATCGCGAAAGCGACGGCGACCCGGACAGCAGTTATCTGGTGAAGACGCTGCCGCGCACGGCTGCGCCCCCGGTGGTTCCGGTCAGCGGCGTGCGGCCGACCACCGATCCGGACGGTACTCCGCGCTACTGGGTGGGCCGGCAGGGCGCGCGGCCATGGTCGCAGACCAGCGCCCAGTTGAGCCTGCATTACTCGCTGTCCCCGGCGACGAAGCTCGCCGGCGGACTCGGCTGGGCCGACTACTCGGTCGGGTACTCGCGACCGCACAGTTTCCTCGTCGACGCGGCCGGCGCGCCGGTGTATTCCGGAACCGTCTCCTTCGACGACGCGGGCACCGTGCGACGCCTCGCGCTGGCGCAGACCGACTGGTTCACCGCCACGCCGGCCGGCGAGCGCGACCGCCGGGTCTTCGTGCGCGCCGAACACCGCTTCGACAGCGGCAGCGAGCTGCGCGCGCAGATCGGCACGCTGCAGCACAACCTGTTCTTCGCGCAGGCCGATGCGGGCGCCGCCTACGATTCGGGCGTCGGCAACCTGACCGACCAGCCGAACCGTCGCATCGACGCCGAGGCCTCGCTGCGCACGCCGATGTCGGCATCGTGGTCGCTGGTCGGCGGCGTATCGCTGAACCGCAGCACGCTCGATCGCCAGACGCGCGAACTCTCCGACTGGCGCGATACGGACAGTCGCACCGCGCTTCGAAACGCCGACGGAGGACGCGCCGACAACCTGGCGCTTTTCGTGCAGAGCGAGCACGACCTGGCGGAGCACCTCACGGCGTACGTCGGCGGGCGCTACGATCGCTTCGCGGTGCGCGGGCGGGCATTGCAGAACGTCGCGCCCGCTTTCGACGAACGCTACGAAGAGCGCAGCTTCGCGCAGTTCAGCCCGAAGCTCGCGCTCGTCTGGGTCGCGCGGCCCTGGGTGTCGCTGCGCACTTCGTACGGAACGGGCTTCCGTCCCCCGTCGCTGTTCGACCTGTACGGGCTCACCGTCGTGCGTACCGGAGGTCCCACGCTCGTCTACGAGCCGTCGCCCGCACTCGAACCCGAGCGGGTGCGGGCCTTCGAGATCGGTGCCGACCTGAAACTGGCGCGCCACACGCGCGCGTCGGTGACGCTGTACCGCCAGCGGCTCGAGGATCTCGTCTACCGCCGCACGCTGTCGACCAGCACGCCGATGACGACGCGAACGCGCGCCGAGAACGTGGGCGAGGCCGACGTCGACGGCATCGAGGCGAGCGTGCGCTGGCCGGCGCCGGTTGCCGGGCTGCATGTCTTCGGCGCGCTCACGCACCAGTTCCGCTACGAGATCCGCCGCAACGACGCGCAGCCGGAAATGGTCGGCAGGAAGCTCACCGACGTGCCGCGCACGATCTGGTCGGCCGGGATCGAGTACGAACGGGGCGCATGGTCGGGACTCTTCGCCGCACGCCACGTCGATCACGTCTTCCCGTCGGGCGACGACCTGAACCGCGACGTCGTCGAGGGTGTCTTCGGCTCCTACGATCGCTACACGCTGTTCGCCGCGCGTCTCGGCTGGTCCTACGATCGACACTGGCGCGTCAGCCTCGCCGTCGACAACCTGTTCGACCGCAAGTACTTCGTGTCGACGCGACAACCGGGCCGTACCGTCTACGCGGAGCTCGCCTACCGCTTCTGACCGCGGGAGTCGGGCGGGACCGGCCTCGCAGGGCCGAAATCCGTCAGGCGACCAGTGCGGCGAGCCACAGCGGCAGCGTCACCACCGCCACGAGCATCGACACCGTCATCAGCAGCGCGGTGAACGACGCGTCGCCGCCCATGCGTGCGGCGAGGATGTACGCCGACGGCGCGGTCGGCATCGCCGCGTAGAGCACGACGATCGTACGCGCCGGCGCGTCGAGCCCGAGCAGCCACGACAGCGCGAAGGCCGTGGCCGGCATGGCGATCATCTTCACCGCCGTGATCCAGCCGCCGAGCGCGAGCGTCGATCGAGAGTCGTGCCAGCGACCGCGCAGCGCGTCGAGCTGCAATCCGGCGCCCACCGCGAGCAGGCCGAGCGCGATCGACGCGCCGCCGAGGCGGCCCAGCGTCGCTTCGACCGGAGTGGGCAGGCGCAGCCCGGCCGCGTGACCGACGAGCCCCGCGAGCGTGGCGAGGATCAGCGGATTGCGCGCGAGCTCGACGCCGAGCCGGCTCTGCGCATGGCGAGCGAGCGGAATCACCGCCGCGAAGTTCACGACCGGCACGCTCACGCCGATCAGGATCGCCGCCAGCGAGAGTCCGGCGTCGCCGCCCACGCGTTGCGACAGCGCGAGCATCACGTAGGAATTGAAGCGGAAAGCGCACTGCACGCCGGCCGCGAAGCGCGCCGGATCCGGATCGAGCAGCGGGCGCGCCAGCCAGCCCAGGCCGATGCCCATCCCCACCGCCGCCAGCGCGACGACGACTGCGGGCAGCGCCGTCGACAGCTCGAGGCGCATGTGCAGGATCGTCTCGAACAGCAGCGCCGGGAAAAGAACGTAATAGATGAGCTTTTCGAGCCCGTTCCAGACGCCGCGTTCGCGCACGAGCGAGCGCAGCAGCAGCTGGCCGATCGCGATCAGCGCCAGGTCGGGAAAGAGCGCGGTGACGGGATTCATGCGGGCTGCAGTGTAAGGCGCGCCGCCGGCTCGTGCGTCGCGCTTCGCTCGCGTTATAGTCGGCGCCGATCGAGCCGCGACGGGCCGGCGCGCATGCGTCGGCGTCGCCGCGGAAGACAGGCTTCGGGCAGAAGGAAGCGATGGGCACGACGCGGCAGCGCAACGCGCGACGGGCGCGGGTTTCGGGTACCGGTGCGGCTCTCGCGCCCGGTGCGGCGCTCGTGCTGTGCGCCGCGTCGGCCGCGCTGGTTGCCGGAATCGCGCTCGTCGCCGTCGCGCCCGCGCGCGCGGCCGAGGTCGCCGGCGTCGAGGTGGAGGACTCGATCGAGCTCGACGGCGTTCGCCTGAGGCTGAACGGCGCCGGCGAGCGCACGCTGTACGTCGTGCGTACCTACGTCGTCGCGCTCTACGTCGCGCAGCCATCGTCCCGCCCGCAGGCGATCCTCGGGCAATCCGGGCCGCGCAGGCTGTCGCTGACGATGCTCGCGGCGCTGTCCACCGACTGGGTCGCCGAACGAATCCTCGCGGCGATGCAGGCCAACACGCCGGAGGAGTCGTTCGCGCCGCTGCAGCCGCGGCTCGCGCGCCTTTTCGAGCCCTTCGTTGCGCTGGAACGGCTGCAGAAAGGCGATCGGGTGGACATCGACGCGGTCGGCGGGTCGCTGCGCGTCAGCGTCGACGGCCGAGCGCTCGGTGCCGGCGTGCCGGGCGCCGAGCTGTTCGATGCGCTGCTGCGCGCCTTCATCGGCGAGCGTCCGATCGACGCCGCGCTCGCCCGCGCGCTGCTCGGCGCGGCGACGCCGCAGCAGCCCGGCGAAAACGACGGGACGTGAGCACGGAGCACGAAGCCGCCTCGCGCTGGATCGACGCGTTCTGCGATGCGATCTGGCTCGAGGACGGACTGTCGCGCAATACGCTCGCCGCCTACCGGCGCGATCTCGCGGCCCTCGACGCGTGGCTCGCCGATCCCGTGCGCGCGGCGCTGCACGAAGCGAGTTCCGCCGATCTGCAGGCGTACATCGTCGCGCGCCATGCGGGGTCGCGCCCGTCGAGCAGCAACCGCAGGCTCACCGTCTTTCGCCGCTTCTACCGATATCTCGTGCGCGAGCGGGTGCGCGACGACGATCCGACACTGCACATCCGATCGGCGCGCCAGCCGCCGCGCTTTCCCAAGGCGCTGTCCGAGCGGCAGGTCGAGGCGCTGCTCGCGGCGCCCGCGGTCGGGACGGCGCTCGGGCTGCGCGATCGCGCGATGCTCGAGACGCTGTACGCGACGGGCTTGCGGGTGAGCGAGCTGGTCGGCCTGGAGACGGTGCGCGTCGCGCTGAACGAAGGCGTCGTGCAGGTCGTCGGCAAGGGCGACAAGGAGCGGCTGGTGCCGCTGGGCGAGGAAGCGCGCGAGTGGATCGTCCGCTACCTGCGCGAAGCTCGTCCGGCGCTGCTCGGCGCTCGCGCGGCCGATGCGCTGTTCGTCACGCAGCGGGGCGGAGCGATGACGCGGCAGATGTTCTGGACGCTGGTCAAGCGCTACGCGCGCCTGGCCGACGTGCAGGCGCCGCTGTCGCCGCACACGTTGCGGCACGCTTTCGCCACGCACCTGCTGAACCACGGCGCCGACCTGCGCGTCGTGCAGATGTTGCTGGGCCACGCCGACATCTCGACGACGCAGATCTATACACACGTTGCGCGCGAGCGCTTGAAGGCGCTGCACGCGCGGCACCATCCGCGAGGGTGAGCCGCTGGACGAAGCGATCGACATGACGAAGGCCGAAGCGCGCGTCGCGCCGGCGCAGGTCGCCGGTCGCCGGCTGCTCCGGCGCAGCCGCCGGAAAGGCGCGCTGCGCAGGATCGTCGCCGGCTGCCTGGTCGTCGGCCTGGCGCTGGCGGCACCGGTGCGGGTCGCAGCCGAAGCCACGCGGATCGCCATATCGTGCGGTGCGCTCGGCGTCGAGCGCCGGCTCTGCGAGCAGGCCGTCGCGCAGTGGGAGCGGCGCACGGGCAACCAGGTCGAGATCGTCACGACGCCCAACTCGTCGACCGATCGGCTCGCGCTGTACCTGCAGCTTCTCGCCGCGGGCGCGCCCGACATCGACGTGCTGCAGATCGACGTCGTCTGGGTCGGCATGCTGGCGAGCCAGTTGATCGACCTGGCGCCCTGGGTCGGCGATGCGCCCGCGCAGCACTTCGCGTCGCTGATCGAGAACGACACCGTCGGCGGGCGTCTCGTCGCGCTGCCGTGGTGGACCGACGTCGGCCTTCTCTACTATCGCAAGGACCTGCTGGCGCGCCACGGATTCCCGCCGCCGCGCACCTGGCAGCAGCTGAGCGAAACCGCAGCCGCGATCCAGCGGGCAGAACGCGCGACGGGTCATCGCGGACTCTGGGGCTTCGTGTTCCAGGGCAAGGCCTACGAGGGTTTGACCTGCAACGCGCTCGAATGGATCGATTCCTTCGGCGGCGGCACGATCCTCGACGCGGACGGCGAAGTCACCGTCGACAACCCGCGTGCCGTCGCGGCACTCGCGCTGGCGGCGACCTGGGTCGGCGACATCGCGCCGCCCGGCGTGCTGAACTACGACGAGGAGGCCTCGCGCGGCGTGTTCCAGAGCGGCAATGCCGTGTTCATGCGCAACTGGCCCTATGCGTGGGCGCTCGCGCAGGGCATCGACAGTCCGGTGCGCGGACGCGTGGGCGTGATGCCGCTGCCGGCGGGCGGCGTCGAAGGAGGCAAGGTGTCCGGGACGCTGGGCGGCTGGCATCTCGCCGTTTCGCGCCACTCGCGCCATCCCGCGGAAGCGGCCGATCTCGTCGCGTTCCTCACCGGACGGGCGCAGCAGAAGAAGCGCGCGATCGAAGCTTCGTACAATCCGACGATCCCGGCGCTCTACGAGGACGCGCAGGTGCTCGCCGCGAACCCGTTCTTCGGCGCACTGCTCGAGCCGCTGCGCAACGCCGTCGCGCGGCCGTCGCGCGCGGCCGGCGTGCACTACAACCGCGTTTCGAACGCGGTGTGGCGCGCCGCGCACGACGTTCTCGCCGGGCAGCCTGCCGACGAGCGCGTGCGCGCGCTCGCCGAACGACTTGCTCGGCTCGAGCATCGGCTGCGCCGCTGATGGGCGGGGCGCGGTCGTTGTCGGCCGATCGCGCGCGCGCGGCGTGGTTGCTGCTGGCGCCGATGCTGGTCGTGCTCCTGGTCGTCGCCGCCTGGCCGCTCGCCCGCACTGCGCATCTCAGTCTGACCGACGCGACGCTGATCGACCCCGCGGACGCCCGTTTCGTCGGTCTGTCGAACTACCTGTGGCGGGCCGACGGCCGCTGGTACGGCGTGCTGGCCGACCCGCAATGGTTCGCGGCGCTGCGCAACACGCTCGTCTTCGCCGTCGTCTCGGTCGCGCTCGAGACCGTGCTCGGCGTGTCGATCGCGCTGCTGCTCGACCTGCGCTTCCCCGGTCGAGGCCTGCTGCGCGCGGCGCTGCTCGTGCCGTGGGCGATCCCCACCGTGGTCTCGGCGCGCATGTGGGGCTGGATGCTCAACGACCAGTTCGGCGTGATCAACGACGCGCTGATTCGCACCGGGCTGGTGGCCGAACCGGTGGCGTGGCTGGCCGATCCGACGTTGTCGATGCTCGCGGTCATCCTCGTCGACGCCTGGAAGACGACGCCCTTTGTCGCACTGCTCGCGCTGGCCGCGCTGCAGATGGTTCCGAAGGACTGCTACGAGGCGGCGCGCGTCGACGGCATCCACCCGGTGAAGGTGTTCTTCCGCGTCACGCTTCCGCTGATCCGCCCGGCACTGGCGGTGGCCGTCGCCTTTCGCCTGCTCGATGCGATGCGGATGTTCGATCTCGTCTACGTGATGACCGGCACCACCGACGCGACGATGACGCTGTCCGTGTTCGCGCGGCGCGAGCTGATCGACTTCCAGGATGTCGGCTACGGCTCGGCGGCCGCGACGCTCGTCTTCTTCGTGATCGCATTGCTCACGGCGGTCTACGCAACGGCGGTGCGGCTCGGTCCGGGCGGCACGCCGATGACAGGCGCATCGCAATGACAGGCGCATCGCCGGGAGGCGGACGATGAGAAGCGTGCTGTCGCGTGCGGCGCTGGCCGTCGCCTGCATCGCGCTTGCCGTGTTCCTGCTCTTTCCGCTGTACTACGCGCTGCTCACGTCCGTCGCGTCGGGTGCGCAGCTGTTCCACGTCGAGTACTGGCCGGCGCGCATCGACCTGTCGAACTACGCGCGGCTCTGGCAGGAGCAGCCTTTCGGTCGCAACATCGCGAACTCGGTCGTCGTCGCCGCGTCGGTGGTGGCGCTTTCGCTCGCGCTGGCGCTCGGCGCCGCCTATGCGCTCGGCCGCGTGCGCTTTCGCGGACGCGGGCTCCTGCTGTACACGATTCTCGGCGTGTCGATGTTCCCGCAGGTGGCGGTGCTCTCGGGGCTGTTCGAGGTCGTGCGCATGCTCGGACTGTACAACCGGCTCGGCGGGCTCGTGCTGTCGTACCTGATCTTCACGCTGCCGTTCACCGTGTGGGTGCTGACCGCCTTCCTGCGCGAGTTGCCCGTGGAGATCGAGGAGGCAGCGATCATGGACGGGCTCGGCCCCTTTGCGATCGTCACGCGCATCTTCCTGCCGCTGATGGGCCCTGCGATGGTCGCCACCGGGCTGCTCGCCTTCATCGCCGCCTGGAACGAGTTCCTGTTCGCGCTCACCTTCACGCTTTCCGACGCGCAACGCACGGTGCCGGTGGCGATCGCGCTGCTCACCGGCGCGAGCGAGCACGAACTGCCGTGGGGAAACATCATGGCTGCCTCGGTGATCGTCACGGTGCCGCTGGTCGCGCTGGTGCTGGTGTTCCAGCGCCGGCTGGTCGCCGGGCTGACGGCCGGCGCGGTGAAGGGATAGAGGCAGATGGCGAGCGTGCGTCTCGAGAACCTGCACAAGCGCTTCGGCGACGTCGAAGTCATCCGCGGCATCGACCTCGACGTCGCCGACGGCGAATTCCTCGTCTTCGTCGGTCCGTCGGGGTGCGGCAAATCGACGCTGCTGCGCCTGGTCGCCGGACTCGAGGAGGCCGATTCCGGGCGCATCCTGATCGGCGGCCGCGACGTCACGCAGCTGCCGCCGGCGCGACGCGGCGTCTCCGTCGTGTTCCAGTCGTACGCGCTCTATCCGCACATGAGCGCCTACGAGAACATCGCCTTCGGCCTGCGCAGGTCCGGCGCGAGCGGCGCGACGGTGGACGAGCGCACGCGCCGGGTGGCGGCTATGCTCGGTATCGACCCGCTGCTCCATCGCAGGCCGCGCGAGCTGTCGGGAGGGCAGCGACAGCGCGTCGCGATCGCGCGTGCGATCGTGCGAGAGCCCCAGGTCTACCTGTTCGACGAGCCGCTGTCGAACCTCGATGCGGCGCTGCGTGCGCAGACGCGCCTGGAGATCGCCCGGCTGCACGACGCACTGTCGGCCACGATGATCTTCGTCACGCACGACCAGCTCGAGGCGATGACGCTCGCCGACCGCATCGTGCTGCTTCGCGACGGAAGCGTCGAGCAGGCGGGTACGCCCGCCGAACTTTATCGCCGCCCGGCGACCCGCTTCGCCGCCGAATTCATCGGCTCCCCGAAAATGAACCTCGTGCCGGTCGTCGTCGAGGAAGGAGCAGCGGTGCTGCCGTCGGGCAGGCGGCTGGCGTCGCCGGCGCCTCGAAGCGGCCCGGCCGAACTTGGCGTTCGCCCGGAGAACCTCGCGCTCGTCGCCGCCGATGCTCCCGAAGCGTTGCCCGCTCGCGTACTGCATGTCGAGGAGCTGGGCGACACTCGCATCATCCACCTCGACGCCGGGCAGGGCACGCGCTTCGCGCTGCGCCAGTCCTCCGACGCGCCCGCGCCTGCGCGGGGCGAGGCGGTCGCGATGCGCTTCGATGCCGCCCGCCTGCACTGGTTCGGGCAGGACGGACGGCGCATCGAGCCGCCGTGCGCTCGATAGCCCGCGGCGACCGCCGATGAGCCGCAGCGAGACTCCGGCGACGCAGTACCTGCGCCGCAACCGCATCGATTTCGGCGAGCATCGCTACCGATACGTCGAGCACGGCGGTGCCGGCGAGTCGGCACGCCAGCTCGGCGTCGACGAGCACGCGGTCGTCAAGACGCTCGTCATGCAGGACCAGGACGCGCGCCCGCTCGTCGTGCTGATGCACGGCGACCAGCGCGTGTCGACGAAGCGACTCGCGCGCGAGATCGGCCGCACGAGAATCGAGCCGTGCGAGCCGCGCACTGCGCAGCGCCACAGCGGCTACTTCGTCGGCGGGACCTCGCCCTTCGGACTGCGCAAGCCGATGCCGGTCTACGTCGAAGCGAGCGTGCTCGGGTTGCCACGCATCTACATCAACGGCGGGCGGCGCGGCTATCTCGTCTCGATCGATCCGCGCGTGCTCGTCGAGACTCTCGGCGCGACCGCCGTGCACTGCGCGCTCGACGACTGATGCGAGCGGCCGCGCGCGCCGCGCGAGTCGGTACACTCGCGCGGTGCGCGGAGCGGGCCGGATCCGCTTCGGAACTTTCGGGGAGGCGCGTTGCAGAACGGATATCCGCTGGTGGCGGTCGTGCTGGCGTACCTGGTCGGCTCGATTTCGTTCGCCGTGCTCGTCAGCCGGGCGATGGGACTCGCCGACCCGCGCAGCTACGGCTCGCGGAACCCCGGCGCGACCAACGTGCTGCGCACCGGCAACAAGCTCGCCGCGGCGCTCACGCTGCTGGGCGACGGTGCGAAGGGCTGGGCGGCGGTGGCGATCGCGCGCCTGTACGGGCCTCGCTGGGGCCTGGACGAGAGCGCGATCGCGCTGGTTGCGCTCGCCGTCTTCGTCGGGCACCTGTATCCCGTCTTCCACCGCTTCCACGGCGGCAAGGGCGTGGCGACCGCGGCCGGCGTGCTGCTCGCGCTGCATCCGCTGCTCGGCGTCGGCGCACTCACGACGTGGCTGCTGATCGCGTTCTTCTTCCGCTATTCGTCGCTGGCGGCGCTCGTCGCCGCCGTGTTCGCGCCGCTGTGGGACCTGTTCCTGTTCGGCGCCGGGCCGAACGCGCTGGCGATCGGCGCGATGAGCGCGCTGCTCGTCTGGCGTCATCGCGCCAACCTCGCCAAGCTCGTGCAGGGCAAGGAATCGCGGATCGGCAAGCGTTCGAGCCCGGGCTAGGGTCCGCCGAGTCGGAACGCGAACCGGTTGTCACGCCGGCGGCAGCGACTCGAGCGGCCAGCGCGGCTGTACGACGAAGCCGCCGATCTCGCGTCCGCGCGGGAAGGCATCGCTGCCTGCCTGCTGCAGGCGCAACGCTCCCGCGAACGCGATCATCGCGCCGTTGTCCGAGCACAGCGCGGGCTCGGGGAAGTGCACGCGCGCGCCCGCCTCGGCGCAGGCGGCGGAAAGCTGCTCGCGCAAGCGGCGGTTGGCGCTGACTCCGCCGGCGACGACCAGTCGGCGCTGCGCCGTCCGGCGCAGCGCCGCGAGCGATTTCGCCACCAGGATGTCGACGATCGCCGATTCGATTTCGGCAGCCAGGTCGGCACGCGCGCCTTCGTCGGCCAGGCCGCGCCGCACCCGCGTGGCGACCGCGGTCTTCAGCCCGCTGAAGCTGAAGTCGAGCGTGTCCGCGTGCAGCATCGGACGCGGCAACGAGTGTCGTCCGGCCGTACCCGACACCGCCAGGTGCGCGATCTGCGGTCCGCCCGGATAGCCCAGCCCGAGCAGCTTTGCGCTCTTGTCGAACGCCTCGCCGGCGGCGTCGTCGAGCGTGTCGCCGAGCAGGCGGTACTGCCCGATGCCGCTCACTTCCATCAACTGCGTGTGGCCGCCGGAGACGAGCAGCGCGACGAAGGGAAACGCCGGCGGGTCGTTCGACAGCAGCGGCGACAGCAGATGCCCTTCGAGGTGGTGGATTCCGATGCCGGGTATGTCGAGCGCGAAGGCCATCGACGCGCCCACGCCGGCGCCGACGAGCAGCGCTCCGGCCAGCCCGGGCCCTTCGGTCCACGCGATCGCATCGAGCTCGCCGACGTCGACGCCGGCCTGCGCCAGCACCTGCTCGACGAGCGGAAGAAGCCGCCGCACGTGGTCGCGAGACGCCAGTTCGGGGACGACGCCCCCGTAGCGCTCGTGCAGTTCGACCTGCGAGTGCAATGCCTGCGCCAGCAGGCCGCCTTCCGTGCAGTAGAGCGCGACACCGGTCTCGTCGCAGGAGGTCTCGATGCCGAGCACTTTCATGCGGCGAGTATGTCACGCCCTCGGCTGCATCCCGCCTAGACCACCAGCAGCGAGAGATCCGGCTGGTCGGCCGGCGAATCCGCCGAGACGACGCGATTGCGTCCCGAGCGCTTGGCCTCGTAGAGAAGTTCGTCGGCGCGCGCGAGCAGTTGCGCGAGCCGCTGTCCGTGCTCGTGGATCGCCACGCCGATGCTTACCGTGATCTGCACGGTCGTGCCGTCGACCACGCACGGCTGGCTGGCGACGCGGTGACGAAGGCGCTCGGCGGCGACGAAGGCGTCGCGTTCCCGCTCGATCGGCACGAGCAGGCAGAACTCCTCGCCACCGTAGCGCGCCGCCAGCGCCTCGGCGCGCGCGCCCGCGCGCAACTCGCGCGCGCAGTGGCGCAGGACGGCGTCGCCCACGGCGTGGCCGTGGACGTCGTTGATCTGCTTGAAGTGGTCGATGTCGACCATCATTGCCGCGACCCGGTGTCCCGCCAGGCGGGTCGAGGCCAGCAGCGGTTCGCCGCTTTCGAACAGAACGCGGCGCGACAGCAGTCGCGTCAGCGGGTCGGTGGTGGCGAGCGCGCGCAATTCGTCCGCCATGCGCGAATGCACGGCGGCCAGCATCAGTCCGGTGATCGCCATCGGGACCAGAGCGCCGAGCGCCATGGTGACCAGCGCGAAGCTGTCGACTTCAGACGCGACGGGAGAATCCGGGAGCGACTGGCGCCAGGTGATCACGACGGCGGCGAGCGAGGCGAGCGCGTATAGCGCGCCCGCACCGACGAGCAGGCGGCGTACCACCTCGGCCGCCGGGTCGCGGGCGCGCGCGACGCGGATCACCGTGAGGGTCGTCGCGACGGCGACCAGCAACTCTGTGTATGCGGTGCGGAGGTCGCCGTCGCTGCGCAGCGTGTCGAAACCGAAGGCGCCGGCGATCAGCAAGAACAGGAACGCGAACAGGACCGCCGGACGGGGGCCCGCGCCGTAGAGCCTGCGAACCGCCTCGCAGGACACGATCGCCGCCGCGCCGACGCCCACGACCGCGACGCCGCGCGCGAGCGACTCGTGCGCGCCGGTCATGAGCCCGGCCACGAGCAACGCATTTCCGCCGAGCGACATCGCGAGCGCGTGCAGGCCGATCACCGGCGCCGACGGCTCGTGCAGCGAGCGAAGGAACATCAGCGTGGCTGCGGTGGCCAGCACGATCACCCCGCTGATCAGCCACAGGGTCTGCATGTCGATGATCAGTACGGGAGCCATTCGGGGAACGCGAACCGGTGATGCGGACAGGTCGAAGGCAGTGTGACATCGCGTCTTGCCCGGGACAACCAAAGCCGCGGCTGCGCGCCGTGCTTCCTGCGCCGTTCGTCGGTCGTTCCGACCGCTCGGCGTGCGCTGCGTTCGCTGCGGCGGCGCAGCGATTCAGGCGACGACGAGCGAATCGTCGGCGACGACCCGGTTGCGGCCCTCGGACTTCGCGCGATAGGCGCGTCGGTCGGCTTCGTCGAGCATCTCGTGCAGCGTGCGTCCCGGCCGATGCAGGCTCACCCCGATGCTCATCGTGATCGGCAACGACAGCGGCCCGTGACGGTACGGCGACGCCTCGATCGTCGCGCGCAGCCGCTCGGCCACGCCGAAGGCTGCGCTCTCCCCGCGCACCGGCACGAGCGCGCAGAACTCGTCGCCGCCGTAGCGCACGATCAACGAGTCGGGGCGCAGCGCCGCTCGCAGCAGCGCGGCGACGTGGCGCAGCATCTCGTCGCCGACGCCGTGGCCGTGGCGGTCGTTCACCGTCTTGAACCCGTCCAGGTCGATCATCAGCAGCGCGACACATTCGCGCGACCGTTCGATCAGCTTCGCCCCGGCCTCGTGCAGCGAGCGCCGCGAGACGAGGCCGGTGAGATCGTCGGTCGCGGCGAGCCTGCGCAATTTCGCGCCGAGCTGGCCGTTGGCGATGCAGAACACCGAAACGGTCAACGCGAAGGGCAACGATCCGAAGGTCAGCGCGAACAGCGTGCGCAGCACGCCCGGCGGCGCCGTGCCGTCGGCGTTCAACGCGATGCCGTTCACGACGAACAGCGCCATGCGCAGCACGATGACGGCACAGAAGGTCGCGAGCAGCCCGCGCATCAAGCGTGCCGAGCGCAGCGTGCGAACCAGCGCCGAGCGATGCGCCTCGCGCGTCGCCATGCCGAGGAAGACGAGCGTGAAGATGCTGCTGAGCGCGATGCGCTCGACGGCGCGCCGGGCGTTCGGCTCGTGCAGCACGAACATCGTCGCGACGTAGGCCGTTGCGAGGGCTGCGGCCGGCCAGGGCGATGCGGGGCGGCCGAACAGATGCGTGGTGCCGAGCCACACCAGCAGCGCGGACACACCGAGCGCGGCGTAGCCGAGCGTGGCCGCCGACGCCATCGCCCCCTGGTCGCGCAACGCGAAGAACATGAAGCCCAGGCCCATCGACAGGATTCCGGCGGCGAAGATCGGCATCGACCGGTCGACCGACGCGTGATCGACGCGCAGCGCCAGCAGCACGCCTGCGCCGGCAACGCTGGAGAAACCGGTCATCAGGTAGATGGTCGGGATGTCGACGGAGATCGAAAGCATCGTGGAATGCAAGCCGGGGGCGCCACCGACAGAGCGCAGCGGACGGCAATTCTGGGACCGACCGGTTCCGATGCGCGGCGTTTTCCGATCGAAGGCGGCGCAGGCCGGCGCGCGGCGGATCGCTCAGAAACCGATTCGGGCGCGCCGTGCGGTGCGCGCGAAGCCCAGGTCCTCGGTCTCGATCGCGTCTCGTCCGGCGAGCTTCGCGTTGCCGAAGGCGCCCACGAGCAGCCGGCGCATTTCGCGCGGCGCGCACCTCGCCAGTCGCTCGACGACCTCTTCGCCCGGTTGCGCCGGAAAGGCCGCGCCCCATTCGTGCGACTCGCGGATCTCGCGGTACAGGTTCAGCGCGATTCGGGCGGCTCCCTGGCGATCGGGCGCGGGGATGCGGTAGACGTTCATGCGGTTCAGGATCGGCTCGGGGATGCGACTCGCCTCGTTCGCGGTGGCGACCCAGACGATCTCGGAGCAGTCGAGCGGGATCTCGGCGAATTCGTCGACGAATTCGGCGGCGGTGCCGGGCTCGAGCAGCCCGTACAGCGCGCCGAGCGGATCGTAGGCGCCGTCGGTGGCCGCCTTGTCGATCTCGTCGACGACCATCACCGGGTTCGCGTAGTCGCCGTTGACGAGCGTCTCGAAGACCTTGCCGGCGCGCGCGTTCTTCCATTGCGACGATGCGCCCGACAGGATCCAACCCGCGGTCAGTGCGCTCATCGAGACGAAGCCGTAGCCGGTGCCGAGCAGTTGCGAGAGGCGGCGTGCGAAGTGCGTCTTGCCGATCCCCGGCTCGCCGAGCAGCAGCAGCGGCGTCAGCTCGATCGGATCGGCCGTCTCGAGGCACAGCGCGAGCTGGCGGCGCAGATCGTCGAGCACCTCGGAGAAATTGGGCAGCTCGTCCTCGAGTGCGTCGAAGTCGGGCATCGAACCGGGCTTGACGCAGAAGCGTTCGCCACCGGACTTCAGCATGCGCTCGTACGTATCCTTCAGCGCTTCATTGGCGCCCGGCACCAGTTCGTCGAGCCTGGCCTCGACGCGCGAAGTCGAATAGATCTGCCGGAAGCCGGCGATGGCGATCGCCTGCGCCGGTGCGCCGCCTGCGCGCGGCTCGGAGGAAACTTCGGGATCGATCAGCGACCGCATCGACGTCGAGCTCCAGTGCCTGCCTGTCACCATTCTGGAGTGGCGCGTCCGGCAGCGACAAGTCCCTGCGTCGGCTCGTCGGCCGTTCGTCCAGGCCCCTTGAGGGGCATGCCGCGAAAAGCTATACTTGCGGGTTCCACATGAGGGGTTATCGTTAATGCCGACCGTTCGCGTCAAGGAGAACGAGCCGTTCGACGTCGCGCTTCGCCGTTTCAAGCGCACCATCGAAAAAGCCGGAATCATCACCGAGCTGCGGGCGCGCGAGTTCTACGAGAAGCCGACTGCCGAGCGAAAGCGCAAGAAGGCCGCCGCGGTCAAGCGCCATCACAAGCGCCTGCGCAGCCAGATGCTGCCCAAGAAGCTCTACTGACGCCTCTTCCGCCGCAGCGCGTTCCTCGTCCGTCGTAGCGCGTTCCTCTTCCGCCGCAGCGCGTTCCCGCCCCTCCGGCACGGCGCGCAGGGTGCCAAGCGCAGCCCGCCCGGGTATCCTGAGGCGGGCTTCTTCATTTTGCGGATCCCCTCCCATGAGCCTGAAGGACCGAATCGCCGACGACATGAAGGCGGCGATGCGCGCGCGCGACGCCGAACGCCTGTCGGCGATCCGCCTGCTCGTCGCGGCGTTGCGCCAGCGCGAAATCGACGAGCGCATCGAGCTCGACGACGCGCAGACGATCTCGGTCGTCGAGCGCCTGAGCAAGCAGCGCCGCGACTCCATCGCCCAATACGAGCGGGCCGGGCGCGACGACCTGGCCGCCCGCGAGAAGTTCGAGCTGGACGTGCTCGCCGGCTACCTGCCGCAACAGGCGAGCGCCGAGGAACTCGCCGGCGCGATCGATGCCGCGATCGTCGAGACGGCGGCCGCTTCCCCGCAGGACATCGGCAAGGTGATGAGCCTGCTCAAGCAGCGCCTGGCCGGTCGCGCCGACCTTTCGAAGGTGTCGGCGCAGGTGCGCGAACGGCTCTCGGCGCAGCGCTAGCAGGAGAGCGCCTCCCGTTGATTCCGCAGGCGTTCATCCAGGACCTGCTCGCGCGCGTCGACATCGTCGACGTCGTCGGGCGTTCGGTGAAGCTGAGGAAGTCCGGGGCGAACTTCGTCGGACTGTGCCCGTTCCACGGCGAGAAGACGCCGTCGTTCAGCGTCAGTCCGTCGAAGCAGTTCTACCACTGCTTCGGCTGCGGCGCGCACGGCTCGGCGATCGGCTTCCTGATGGAGCACGGCGGACTGGGCTACGTCGACGCCATCGAAGAACTCGCGCGCTCGGTCGGCGTGGAGGTGCCGCGTGAAGGCGGCACTGCCCTCGAAAGTCGCTCGCCCGCACTGCTCGGCCTGCTCGAGCAGGCGGCACGCCACTACCGCCGGCGGCTCAAGGATGCGCCGCAGGCCATCGAATACCTGGTCGGTCGAGGCCTGCAGGGCACGACCGCCGCGCGCTTCGCGATCGGCTACGCGCCGGCGCAGTGGCGCGGACTCGAGGCAGCGGTGGCCGACTACGATGCGCCGCAGATGGTCGCCGCCGGTCTCGTCGTCGAAGGCGAGGGCAACAAGCGCTACGACCGATTTCGCGACCGGATCATGTTTCCGATCCGCAATCCGCGCGGGCAGGTCATCGGCTTCGGCGGCCGCGTACTGGGCGCTGGCGAACCCAAGTACCTGAATTCGCCCGAAACGTCGCTGTTCTCCAAGGGCCGCGAGCTCTACGGCCTGTACGAGGCGCGCGAGGCGATCCGCCGCGAGGACAGCGTGATCATCGTCGAGGGCTATCTCGATGTCGTCATGCTCTCGCAGCACGGGATCGGCAACGTCGTCGCCACGCTGGGCACGGCGACCACGCCCGAGCACCTGCGCAAGCTGCTGCGGCTCGTCGATCGGGTGGTCTTCGCCTTCGACGGCGACGCGGCGGGGCGCAAGGCGGCGTGGCGCGCGCTCGAGGCCTCGCTGTCGCAGACCGACGACACCAAGCGCATCGAGTTCCTGTTCCTGCCGGTCGAGCACGATCCCGACAGCTACGTACGCGCGTTCGGCGCCGACGGCTTTCGCGACGCGCTGGCCGGCGCGCTGCCGCTGTCGGAGCTGCTCGTGCGCGGACTCTCCGAGCGAGTCGACCTGGCGGTTTCGGAAGGTCGGGCACGCCTGCTCGCCGAGGCGCGTCCGATGTTGCATGCGCTCGCGGCGCCGGCGCTGCGGCTGCAACTCGTGCACCGGCTCGCCGAACTGGCCGCAGTGAGCGCCGAAGAAGCCCATCGGTTCGTCGGCGTGTCGCCCGACACGTCGCGCCGCGCCGCAGCGGATTCGACGCGCGGAGCGAACGCCGACTTTGCCAGCGCCGGCGTCGCCGGCGCCGTTCCGTCGCGGGGGCGCCCTCCCGCGGGGCGGCGGGCGTGGCGCGCCCCGTCGGCGACTCGACCCGACCTGGAGCAGCGCATCCGCTGGCTTGCCGCGCTGCACCCGGCGCTCGCGCGTCGCGCCTTCGACGCCCAGACCCTTCCCGCAGGCGCGCGGGCACTCGACGGCTGCGCGTCCGCGGAACTCGCCGGGTGGCTGCGCACGGTCGCCGCGCTGCCGGACGGCTCGACGCTGGCGAACGTCTGCGAAGCCCTGCGCACACAGGCGCCTTCGCTGGTGCAGCGGCTCGAACGCGAGGCAGTCGGCGACGATTCGCCGATCCGGTCGCTGTCGTTCGACGAGGCGCTCGTGGAGTTCGACGCGGCGCTCGTCCAGTTGCAGGATCGCGAGCTGGCGCGGCAGATCGACGATCTCGTCGCATCGGGGATCACGAGCGCCGAAGATCGCGAAAGATATCAAGGACTTATGGCAAAGCGACGTCGTTCTTGATATAATTTACGGTTTCCCTTCGCCTCCGTAGGCACTTTTCGGTCGGTCGATCCGGTCGCTTCAGGCATCGTTGCTGGAATCCCGGGCGCGCGTCCCCATATGGATCGGGAGCGGCTGCGTTCATCGCATTGGGGTGTTCGACAGGTGACTTCCAAGACCGTAGCGAGAAAGCCGGCAAGAGCGTCCGCCCGGGCGAAACCGGCGGCAGCCGCCCGAGCCGGTGTCGGCAAGAACCGATCGACCAGCGCGAAGAGCAGGGCGTCGCAGCCCCCCCGTGGAACGTCGCAGTCGCGACGTGCCGTTTCGAATCCTGAACCCGTCGCTCGCGCGACGACCGGACGAGCAGTGAGCACAGCACGCAAGAGTCCCCGATCCGCAACAGCCGCGACCGCAGCGTCCAGCGCGGGCGCAAGCAAAAGTGCAACCAAGGGTGCAACCAAGGGTGCCAACAAGGGCGCAGCGAAGGTTTCGACCAAGGCCGCAACCAAGGCTCCCGCCAAGGCCTCGACCAGGGTCCCGACCAGGGGCGCAGCCAAGGACGCAACCAAGGACGCAACCAAGGACGCAACCAAGGGCGCAACCAAGGGCGCAACCAAGGTCCCGACCAGGATCGCAGCCACGAGCGCAGCCCGGGGCGTGACGGCGGCGGGCGCCGCGAAGGCGACTGCCAGGACGTCGCCCGTCCCGAAGGCACTCCGCACCGGCGCAGCTGCGCCGGCGGCCAAATCCACCGCTCGCGCCGTCGCGCTCGCCAGCCCGGCCCCGAAGAAGGCTGCGACCCGCAAGACCGCCTCGAAGGAACGCGCGGCCGACCCCGCCGCCGCCGAGAAGGAACGCCTGGCGGCCGAGGCCGCTGGAGCGTCTGCACCCGCGAAGCCGTCGCGCTCGGCCCCCGCGCCGAAGACGTCGGCCGCGGCGAAGGCCCCCGCGCGCGCCCGCCCGGAAGCATCCGGCGGGCAGGCCGAAACGCCGGTCAACGGCGCGAAAGCGCCTGCCAGGGCAGGCGGCTCGAAGTCGGCCAGGCCGGCCAAGGGCAAGGCGGCAAAGGGCGGCAAGGCCGCGAAGGGCAAGGCGCTCGACGAGGCGATCGCCCAGGAGTCCGACGACCTCGTCGGCGACCAGGTCGAGGGCTTCGAGGAAGGCGACGCCGACGCCGAGGCGATTCCCGATGTTCCGGAGGTGCCGGTCGTGGCGCCGGTGAAGTCCCGGCGCGGCAATCGCGCGCGCGAGAAGCAGCTGCTGCGCGAGCTGGGCGGCCGCCAGGGGATCACCGAGGAGCAGCGCGAGATCACGCGCAACAAGCTCAAGCAGCTGATCAAGCAGGGCAAGGAGCGCGGCTTCCTCACCTACGCCGAGATCAACGATCACCTGCCGGAAGATCTCGTCGACGCAGAAGCCATCGAGTCGATCATCAGCACGTTCGGTGACATGGGCATCTCGGTCTACGACCAGGCGCCCGATGCCGAGCAGCTGCTGATGAACGACACCACGCCGGTGGCCTCGTCCGACGACGATGCGGAGGAGGAAGCCGAGGCGGCGTTGTCTACCGTCGACTCCGAGTTCGGCCGCACCACCGACCCGGTGCGCATGTACATGCGCGAGATGGGCTCGGTGGAGCTGCTCACGCGCGAAGGCGAGATCGAGATCGCCAAGCGCATCGAGGACGGCCTGATGCACATGGTGCAGGCGATCTCCGCCTGCCCCACCACCATCGCCGAGATACTCGCGCACGCCGAGCGCATCACCGCCGGCACGCTGCGCATCGACGAGGTCGTCGACGGACTCCTCGACGCCGACGGCGACGACGAATTCGTACCGCAACCCACGCAGGCGGCGGCTGCTTCCGACGACGAAGACGAAGACGCCGAAGACGCCGCGACTGCCAACACCGCGCGTCTCGAGGAACTGAAGGCGGCATCGCTCGAGAAGTTCGCGCACATCGCGAAGTGGTTCGACCGGATGCGCGTCGCTTTCGAGAAGGAAGGCTACAAGAGCAAGTCGTACCTGGCTGCCCAGGGCCGGATCCAGAGCGAGCTGATGAGCGTGCGTTTCACGGCCAAGATGGTCGAGAAACTCGCCGATACGCTGCGCGCGCAGGTCGACGAGGTGCGTTCGCTCGAACGTGCGATCGGCGAAATCGCCGTCTCGCGCGTCGGGATGTCGCGCGAACGCTTCATCCAGACTTTCCCCGGCAGCGAAACGAACCTGAAGTGGTCGGAGAAGGAAGCGGCGGCAAATCCCGTCTACGCCGACGTGCTGCGCCGGAACATCCCGGCCATCCAGGACCTGCAGCAGAAGCTGATCGACCTGCAGGCGCGCGTCGTCCTGCCGCTGGTGGACCTGAAGGAAATCAACCGCCAGATGGCCGCCGGCGAGGCGAAGGCGCGCAAGGCCAAGCGTGAAATGACCGAAGCGAACCTGCGCCTGGTGATCTCGATCGCGAAGAAGTACACCAACCGCGGACTGCAGTTTCTCGACCTCATCCAGGAAGGCAACATCGGACTGATGAAGGCCGTGGACAAGTTCGAGTACCGGCGCGGCTACAAGTTCTCCACCTACGCCACGTGGTGGATCCGCCAGGCGATCACGCGCTCCATCGCCGACCAGGCGCGCACGATTCGCATCCCGGTGCACATGATCGAGACGATCAACAAGATGAACCGGATCAGCCGGCAGATCCTGCAGGAGACGGGCCAGGAGCCCGATCCGGCGACGCTCGCGCAGCGCATGGAGATGCCCGAGGACAAGATCCGCAAGATCCTGAAGATCGCCAAGGAGCCGATCTCGATGGAGACGCCGATCGGCGACGACGACGACTCGCATCTGGGCGACTTCATCGAAGACACCGCCACGCTCGCGCCGGCCGATGCCGCGCTGCACGCGTCGATGCACAACGTCGTCAAGGAAGTGCTGGACTCGCTCACGCCGCGCGAAGCGAAGGTGCTGCGCATGCGCTTCGGCGTCGAGATGAGCACCGACCACACGCTCGAGGAGGTCGGCAAGCAGTTCGACGTCACGCGCGAGCGCATCCGCCAGATCGAGGCGAAGGCGCTGCGCAAGCTGCGCCACCCGAGCCGAGCCGACAAGCTCAAGAGCTTCCTCGAGGGCGGGCAGGGCTGAACGACGAGCGCGGGAAGAAGGGGCCGGAAACGGCCCCTTCGCTTTTCGGTCGAGCGGAGTCCGAAGGCGCAAGCCCGGCGCTTCCGAACGACGTGTCCTGTGTAGGATGACGCACTCGGGCCTCTAGCTCATGACGGTTAGAGCAGCGGACTCATAATCCGTTGGTGCCGGGTTCGACTCCCGGGGGGCCCACCAGATTGCGGGGTGGGGTGCGGGATGCCGAAGTTTCAGCGTGACGCCGGCGCCCCCGTTTGCAACCTCGTCGCGAATTCCTAGAACCGTGGACCGCGCGCGCGGACATCCGCTCCACCCCGCCGCTCGTAGCGTCGATGCGGCAAACACGCTTTGCGCCGATCTCGTGAAAGCGATGTCATTGGCAAGCTGCCTTCAATGAGATTCCCTCGTCGACGACTTCGATGCATGAGTCGACTAGGTATTTGCCAAGAGAAACATAGGCTAGCCACTTGGTCTTGGAGAATCTTTGATTGATTGTCAGATCATGGGGAAATGAACACTCTCCGTCGTGACTACTCCCGCAGCCACGCTCTAGTGTCGCAACATGCTCGGAAAGGTCAGTTGGATATTGGCCGGGATTGCTTGCTACGTCGCGTCGGTCAACAGCCAGCTTGATATAAAGCAACTTTATACGCCTTTCCTCATCAATCCCGGCGGCGGACGCCACATTGATGCCCTGTATGTGTCCCTCGAATACTGCGTTAGCGCGATGTTGAGAGTGAAAACAGTCTTCAGGCGTCCGTGGCCTCCGGCACTCCTTGCGACTTCTTGCCGCAATTGAATCTATTGCGGGCACATTCATGTTAAGACCATACTCGTCAGCCAGGCGTTCCTTTAGGCTAACGTAGTCATCGAAAACCAGGTGAGGATCCTCTGAGCCGTCTGCGATAATAACCGTGCGACAGACCCGACGAAGGGCGGGAACCAAGCCCAAGTTTTCTGCAATACCGCCGTCAGCAACAAACAGATTCACTTTATCAGACATCTCACGACTAACTTCAATAACTTGCCTTGATTCCTTCGCCGCTGTGTCATAAATAAACAAGCCGCCTGGATATGCTGGGAGACGACCACCCATGCGGCCGAGAATAACATCGATAACCGGGCGCCAGCTGAGACATGGATTGTCCAGCGCAGACGCCGAAATTGCCACGACTTCTGATAGCCCATGGCGTTGCTTATTCGTCTCTGGATTTGCGTAACCAAATCCCTCTGAACCGATTCGGAAAGGGGCAACTTCAAAGGCGGTCTTCGCCAGCGGTGCTTGGCTGCCGCACTCGAAACCGTTAGCTGCTGCGGTCCACATAAAAATCGGATAAGGAGCCACTCGTTTCTCAGGTGGCGATAGCGCACTACTGGCTAACGGGTACGAGAGCATCGCCTCGGCTCCGCGACGTTTCGATGCTTCAAACGCTTTCTTAGGGTCGAGTTTGCCGTTAGCGTCGAAAATCTCATCTTTCGAAAGCTGCAATCCCCCGATGATAAGAGGAGAGTCGATTTCCTGGGGTTTCAGCTCGACGAGCGTTTTCAGCATATCGCTGAGTTGGAAAGTCGGGTGTTCGGTGATGAACACTGATCGGATCATGTTCTGGTACTCGATCCTTAGTTGGTCCAAGGTGGCCAGTCGTTGGTCGGTCCAAGTTCGAGACCCAGCCTCGACAAGCGGTCCCACTCGACCAGCAATGGAGTTTACGAGCAAGCCCGCGTACGTCGAACCAGGTGCCCAGTCCTTGTCGATTCGATCGGAAAGGGTGTTTACTTTGTTTTCATCCGAAACTATCGCGCTCATCGTGATTCCTGGTTCAAGCGCAAGGTGCTGATAGATCCAGCTTACCGCGTAGGCGGAACCCGAAACGCTTGAGATAGTGTCGATTCGCGAAAGCAGGTCTGCCCCGGAAGCCAGCCCCTTGAGCACACCGAGCGAAAAGGCGGCCGCGCGGATTCCTCCGCCCGAAAGTGCCAGGCAGATGTTTGGCGAACCATCGGTCGATTGTTGATAGTATGCGGCGCCCTCGCGTCTTCTATAGAAGTCAAGCATGGCGAAGTTGGCGTCTGCGGCTTCAGCCTCGGGTAGTGAGCAAGGCTTTTCAGGGACGCTCGAGTAGACCGCACAGTTTCTCGATAGCTGCGAGCGCAACTCTCGAACTCGCTCTCCGTTGACCGTGCTCTTTTGTACAAGAATCACCGGCTCCGGCTTGGTAACAAGAAAGGTATTGTCGATCGGAACTCTGTAGTCGGCAGTTGCGCATCCGTAGAGCGCCAACAAAAGGCAACCCCACCCCAAGAGCCGCACTATGTTCATCATGTGCACCCCTGTGAAGCTTTGCGAAGATGGTGGGTAGTCGAACTACGGACTCCAGCGCATAAACGAGCCGACGACATCGGGAATTGCCCGCACCGACTGCACTCTGCGTGGTCTTTGAAAGGCGCGTCCTGCCGGCGCAGCACTGCGGAAGCCTCGCCTTCTGGAGCACCCTATAGAGTTGTTCCCCCTGTGCATGGTACGCCGAAAGGACGCGAGGAAAGTCGGCTCAGAACCTTGAAATCCGCAGCCAGGTTGCAGCCGCCGGAACTCTGCAGTGATCCGCGCGATCTCGGGGCTTCTTCGCGTCCCCACCGACGGTCTGTTTTGGTCTCATAATCCGTTGGTGCCGGGTTCGACTCCCGGGGGGCCCACCAGATACAAGCGGTCTATTGGGCATCGCTGCAGAGAGGTGCCAGGAGACTTCGCTCAAACCTAGACAGACCGGAAAATGCCGTCGAAGGGCGAGATTTGAGCGCTGCCAGGGCTGCATCAAGCGACTCTGGATTGCCTAGCTGTCGGACGACTCTTTCAGCCAACTGAACGGGCACACCGTACTCATCGAGCGCGACAACGACTGGACTATTGAAGAGGGATTCAAGCAAGGAGCAGTAATGAGCGTAGTCGCCGGGAAGGATGCCATTGCGACTCAGGACTTCATTTTGTATGCGATCAAGTGCATTTAGCATCCTCGGCGCGCGAAATGAAACCCACTGACGGGTGAAATCGAGAAATCCTTCCATTGCCTCGTCGGCGTCGTCCCCCTGCCGATTTGCGACGGCCAACCGAATTTGCTCATCAAAGCGTGGCGACTTAGCGTAGCTCCACAGCTTGAAAGTAAGCTGCGACGGCGACCTGACCTCGGTAGTGCGAATCGTGCCGAAGTACTTCCAAGCAAGTTCAAGGGACGCCTCCAACTGCGCGTACCTCGGGAATCCGCGCCAAGAAAGTGCTTCGGCCGAAGAATCCAAATTCTCGTGAATGAACTTCGCGAGGGCGATTTGTCCTCTGGGATCTACGCCGGAGTTCGCTCGAATAGTGTCCAAGCTCAAGTGGCGTTGACTCCAAACAGGATTGAGTCTTTCGGCTGAGTTGGGAGACAGATCTTCTCGATGAAGTTGAACAAGCAGTGATTCAGGGGTTTCTGCGCTCTGGGTAAATGCTGGGACGTCAACGAACTCGAGCTCTTGTTCCGGCGGGGGATAAAACAGATAGACGTGTCCGACGTAGTGTTTCCACATCCGGCCGGAACGACCGCGAATGTTGTTGAACGTAAAGAAATCGTACTTCCTGCGATTAATTGTATTGTCGGCGATCACCACGTTCCTTGCGGCCGTGTTGACTCCCTCGATGAGGGTGGAGGTGCACACGAGGTAGTCAATAAGACCTTCGTTGAACAACCGAACGAGCAACTGTGCTATCGCGCGCGGCACTCGACCATGATGGATGCCGACTCCTCTTCGGAGTGTCTCGACGAGACCCCACTTGGGGTGGAAGTTTTCTCCGAGCCAATCAAGAGTTTCCTGAAGATTAGACTCAATTTTGAAGTTGCCGCGCTCGGCAGCGATTGCTCTTCCAAGTTCCCGTACCTTCTTGACGGACCCACTGAAAACAAGCGTCGGACCATTCAGCTCCGGAATCAATTTCTGTAGTCTTTGACTGTCGTTTGCACCTCCCGGAACAATGTGAGTCTCAGAGGCTACCGTGCTGAAGTCGGTTCTGATGAATGTGCAGTGGAAGTTTTTCCCGAATCCGTCGGGAAGACGATCAATGTTTGGACCGAGCATGTAAAACTGCTTTGCACGCTTGACCCACCGATAGAACGCTTGGTTAAGTAATACGCTTCTTGAGTCGCTGTCGCTCGCTCCATCGATCTCTAGCTTATAGAACTCGTCTATCACAAAGAAATCGACGTTTCTGATGTTGGCGTTCTCGATCACACGCTCCTGGGTGTGAACGAATATATTCCTATCCGTCGGCGCTTGGCTTAGGTGTGTTATCAGCTTGTAGTGGTCGCCGAACTTCATCAGGCGACGACGCGTCTCGTCAACCAATGCCAACGTGGGAACCACCACCACGATGTTGTCGTGAACCCCGCTGGCAATGACCGCGTCAATGATAAGACTCTTGCCAAAGCTTGTTGGCGCACTAAGTACGACATTGCGCCCCGCCATCAACTCACGATAAACCTCAGCCTGCTTCGTGGTAAAGACGACTCCCTCGGGCATCGAGCGGGGGCGATGCACCTCTGTAGCTAGTTGTGTAGCGATGTCGGCGGCGCCGCGATCTAAGTATGGAAAGAGTCCGACATTGCGAAGCAGCCCCTGCACAATCGCCTCATAACCAGCGAAGTCGTGTATTTGGTCGAGAACTCGCACGCAAAGCTCTCGAGCCTGCTGCACCTCGGCGTCATCTTCCGCCAGAGCGGCAAAGGCGGAAAGTTGAGCTAGAAAGGCGAAGACATCTACATGACGGCCGGCGGTTAGTGCGCCGAGGCTTTCGAGGAGAACGCGGAAGCTCATATGTCTTGGGCCGCGACAAGGCGCTTGTGAAGATGGTCGAGCAGCTCCTGCTTATTTGCAAGCGGGAACAAAAAGAGCTCGATGCGTACGTCAATAACCGAGTTTTTGCCCGCGAATTTCGTGTGGATGTCCGTCAACTCAGATTCAAGCCGCTGAACGTACTCGTCGCACGTCTCTGTGAAGCTCTTCGTTGTCGAACTCTCGTACGTCAGCAGTACCGGCACGACGATCGCCTTTATCAGCTTGTCGAGCGTTGCATGTGGGCTGAGCAATTCCCTGAGGCGCGCGCTTCCCGCCCAAGTCGGGTCGAGCTTGCGGGTGATAAGCAAGAACTCCTTCTTCAGGTAGTCATCCTGAAAATGGTCCTTGAGTTCCTTCACCACATCGTCCACGGCCTTTGTCGCGCTCGTGTAGAACTTCACCTCGCCAAGCCAAAGTTCCAGGCCTGTCGGTGTGTCCAGGACATGCACAGCGTCAAATCCCTTAACGGTGCTGTTAACCGCGTCTTTAAAGTAGATTTTGCTGATCGCTGGATCGGTCCCCATAGCTTCGCGTAGAACAGAGTGCAGAATCAGCTCACCGAACTCCCCTCGCCGGTCGTACTTGTCGGTGTCGTAGACGGTCTGGGCCGCCTCACGAAGCTGCCTAACCATGTTCGTGTCACTAATCGATTTCCGCTCGGAGTGAGACAAGCAGAACTCAGGTAGCCACTCCATCAAGTACCGGGACAGCTGTTCAGAACGCCACTTCCCTGATTCGAAGCCCGCGCAGACTCCGCGAAGGGTGGGGACAAGACGCAGCTGCTGGCAGTGGATGTCAAAGAACGGCGTCATCGTGGTAGGGGACTGGTTGTACATTCACACCTTAGCTGACAGCGTGTCACGTTGAAGCTGCCAGGCGTAGCCATCGGCACTTCCTAGGGACTCCGGTTTAGGAACTTCCTTCGGCTCGACAGCGCGCCGGCGCCGCGATCTCCGACCCCACCTGCAGCGCGCAGCAGGCTGCGTGACGCAGCAACTATGACCAGAAAGTGCTCGTGTTCGCGCTGCTCATGGGCGATGGTTTTCGCTCATCCACCGAAGCACCTGGGTCATGCAGCCTTGCCTTGAGATCGAGCGCTTGCGGGTCAAAGAAAGCGAAGCCGCGGCCGGAGACCGGCTGCAGTCACTTAGATACGCAATCCACGTCGACAAGAAGCCAAAGAGGTCAAAAACACTCCGAGGTAGTCCGGTACACTCCCGCGTGACAAAGGCACCCACATGGCGACATGGCGCATATGGATAAGGCTGACCGCCTCGGAGAGTTTATCAAATGGACCGCTCAGCACATCACGGGTGATGAAAAGGGTCAGGCTCAGATCTTTCTAGACCGGCTGTTCCAGGCATTTGGCTGGCCAGGAGTGATGGAGGCTGGTGCCATTTGCGAGAAGCGCGTTAAGAACGACAACGGCGGCGTTTCTTTTGCCGATCTTGTCTGGAAACCGGTAGTGCTAATTGAGATGAAGCGGCGAGGTACCGATCTCAAGAAGCATTACTCTCAGGCGTTTGCATACTGGACACGGCTTGTTCCCAACCGACCGCGCTACGTGATCCTATGTAACTTCGACGAGCTCTGGGTCTATGACTTCGAGACCCAACTGGATACTCCCGTCGACACCGTCAATCTGCGCGAGTTGTCAAGCAAGTACGGGCCGCTGAACTTCCTATTCCCGGGCGACATTCCACCGCTATTCGGGAATCACCAAGAGGCTCTCAGCAGGGCCGTGGCGGACAAGCTTGCCATGTGCTTTAAGTCGATGCTGAAGCGCGGCGTAGATCGGACGTTAGCGCAGCGGTTCGTGCTCCAGATGCTTGTTGCGCTCTTCGCCGAGGACATCAAGCTTCTTGACAGATATTTTGTTACCCAGCTCTTGCATGACTGCCGGTCGCCGAGAGACACCTATGATCTTCTAGGCGGCCTGTTTGAGACGATGAACACGCCCGGCGGCGCCAAGGGCGGTCGATTCAAGGGTGTTAGCTATTTCAACGGCGGACTGTTTGCCCGACCAGCCCGGGTGGAACTAGAGCATCACGAGACTGCTCTACTTCAAGAAGTCGCAGCTTCCGACTGGTCGACTGTGCGACCGGAGATTTTTGGGACAATTTTTGAGCACTCCTTAGAGAAAGAGGACCGTCACGCATTCGGCGCGCACTACACGAACCCGGTCGATATAATGAAAATTGTCGGCCCGACGATCGTTGAGCCGTGGGCACAGGCAATCGACAATGCGAAGACCCTGAGTCGTCTGAAAGAGTTACTGGTCCGTCTCGAATCGTTTACCGTTCTCGACCCGGCATGCGGAAGCGGCAACTTTCTTTACACCGCGTATCGGGAACTCAAGAAGCTGGAGGCTCGAGTCTACGAGCGCATGGCAGCGTTCACTAGTATCAATCCGAATCAGCGGCCGTTTGGCTTTCTATCCACTCGTAATTTCTTTGGAATTGACGTCAATGCATTCGCTGTCGACATCGCGAAGGTGACGATGATGCTTGCTCACAAGCTTAGCATTGATGAACTTCACATCAACGAGCAAGCCCTTCCGTTAGACAACCTCGACGCGAATTTCCGCGTGGGTGACGCGCTTATCGGCGCTGATGGGACGAAGGCTCAATGGTTCAAGGCAGACGCAATTATCGGCAACCCGCCTTTTCTGGGAGCAAAGCTTATTAAGCCGGAACTTGGCCGAGCTTATAGTAGCAAGCTGCGAGGTGCATACCCGGAGGTTCCGGGTATGGCTGACCTTTGCGTCTACTGGCTACGAAAGGCGCACGATGAACTTAGGGATTGTACTGCATCGGATCCCTTCGTCGGTCGGGCGGGTTTTGTGGGAACCCAGAATATCCGCAGCAATAAGTCTCGCATGGGTGGCCTTGATTACGTCGTAGAAACCGGAACGGTGGTGGAAGCTGTCGAGAGCCAGCCATGGTCGGGTGAAGCGAACGTCAACGTTGCGATTGTTAATTGGGTAAAGACCTTGGATCCTACGCTGCTTCCGAAGAAGCGGCGATTGTGGTTTAAGGTCGCTCCGCCGCCAACGGCGAGGCGCAGGCCGCGCGGTTCGGGTCAAGCCCACAAGCATTACGAGTTGGACATGCGGGAAGTACCGTTTATCAACTCGGCACTGTCTCATGAGATCGACATTAGCGGGGCGGCCGTACTAGTCTGCAATACGAAACCGAAGGTCGTTTTTCAAGGTATCACACCGGGCCATAAGGGTTTTTTGCTGCTGCCGCCTGAGCATGCTGCGCTTATTGCCAAGGACGCACATAGCGCGTCCGTGATCTACCCATATGTCGGGGGTGACCACATACTAGCGGGAGCGGCCAAACCCAAGCGGTTTGTCATCGATTTTGAGAAGCGAACGGTCGTCGAGGCAGCTAACTTCAAAGAGGCCTTCGCTCGGGTGCAGGCCACCGTACTTTCGGATCGTGTGAAAGCTGCCGAGGCGGGAAAACAGGAGGACGGAGTCGGTCGCCCACATCACGAAAAGTTTCTGTCAACGTGGTGGCAACTTTCGTGGGGTCGAAGCGATTTGGTGTCTGCTATCGCGGCGAAGTCTCGCTACCTCGCCTGCTCAAGGGTAACGAAACGACCGCTGTTCGTCTTTGTCGCGTCATCCGTACGCCCCGGAGATTCGCTTCAGGTCTTCGCCTTAGACGACGACTATAGCTTCGGAATCTTGCAGGGCATTCCCCATCAGGCGTGGTTCGTTGCGCGGAGTTCAAAGCTAACCGAACGGCTGAGATACACACCTGAGTCCGTCTTTGACACCTTCCCTTGGCCACAAGCTCCGTCTGCCCAGCGAATCGTCGAGGTAGCAAAGGCAGGGGCCGCACTCCGGCAGTTGCGCACCCATGCACTTGCCGGATCCAAGGGCGGACTGCGCGCGCTATACCGGACTCTTGATTTGCCCGGGCAAAACCCGCTGAAGGCAGCTCATGCAAAGCTGGACGATGCTGTGTTGAAGGCGTACGGCTTTACTGCACAGAAAGCTCTGCTTTCCCAGTTGCTTGATCTGAACCAAGATGTTGCGGCGAAGCAGGCGTCCGGTGTACCCGTCACCGGCCCGGGGATTCCGCCGCATTTTCCCGACCCGCATGCGCTCCTCTCCACTGATTGCATCGGCCCCTGATCGCTTCGGTCGCCATCCGAGTAGTCTTGCGACTCCGTGAGAGCGCGTTGCGAGACGGTCGGAGGCCTCTTACCCGAAAACGGAGGAGTTGCTTGCCCGCATTCGCAGGTGAACCCAACGGGGGCAGCGCACTGCCATGAGCCATAACGACCCCCTCGATATGCTGCGGACGTCTCTCGCCCGGCTCAAGCCGGGCCCGGTTGGGGACGACGCCGACATCGATTCCTTGCTCGCGAAGTGCTGGGACCGATTCAGCGGCAGCAACGCCGAGGGCATGAACGCCGACAAACTGCTCGGCCGGATCGAGCGGCCTAGCTGGGATCCTCCGAGCCTCAGTTTCGAGATTGAGCGGCATGGCGGGACTGTGATGGGATCAAGTCGTGCTGAACTGCACAGTTGGCAGATCGACCTTGTCGAGATGTCAGCCTCTCTGTCGGTTACGGGCCACCTTCAGCTGAAGTCCATGGCACCCCGACTGGACGTGAAGGCATTAGCACGCGACGTCGCGGCCGCGATCCGTATTGGTCAGCCAGATCCCAGGCTCAAGTGGCTGACCGGCAATGACGTGCGCGTTCTGATCGGGGAGATCATTCCCGCTGGCTCCGCGGTGCAGCAGACTTTGGCGGGTCGTCGCAAGCGCTTCTGGACCGCGCTCGATGAGGAAGTACGCGGTTGGCAGCACGAGGAGCGCGGTCGGTATCGTAAGAAGAAGGAAAGCGAGTAGGCGGAGAGGCTATGGATTTGCGGCCGTCTTGGAAGGGCGGCTGCGAAATGCGACCTAGGCAGGCGACGGGCGCAGTTCAAGCGGTCAGTTGGCGCGAGGGGGATTTCCGGTTTGGGCAAACGCTCATGGCGCGGCGCGAGTCGCTGCTTCTAGCCTTGGCTTCAATACCCGAATCATTCTCGCCGTCATGTCTGCCAGGTATTCAGTGACTCGTTGCCTGTCGTTGACCTCGTTGAGATTGCTATAGCTGACGTTCGGCACGCCGATGTAGAGCTTCTCTCCAATGCGCTCCCAGTTGAGTGAGGTGCCGAGCTCACGTTC
>JAMLIS010000023.1 GCA_023954015.1 Burkholderiaceae bacterium | reverse complement strand
CGACGCGTACAACCGCCTCCCAAGCACGTTCATCCTCGTGCAGGTCGACGACCAGGAGGTCGGCGTCGCCGCGGTAACTCCCGGAAGCGTTCACGGTATGGTGTTCCACCGTTGGAGCGTATTGAGCGCGTCGTGCATGTCGCGCTCGACGATCGCCCTATCAGCGGAAGTCCGCTTAGCGGTCGCGCACGCTCGTACGTCGTGCACAACGTGTCGCGCCACGAACACAGCCAGTTCGGGCACATCGATGCTGCAGATCGGATGTCCAACCCCGCCGCTTGATCGCGTCCGCGCACGCGTTCAGCCACCTGAACACCGAGATGGCGCCATTTGCCGCCGCCATGAAGCTCTCGTTGGCGGCCAGCAACTCGATCCAGAGCCAGGCGACCTCGGCCTCGCGCAGGACCGCGGCGGCAGCTTCGGCCTCAGCCTGGGCGACGTCGAACTGGGCTTTCGCAGGCTGCAGCAGCCGCCCTTTTCCAGCGGCCGACACGATCCGGCAGCGCATCGCGGCAAACCGATGCGTGCATGGTCTTGCGCCCTGAGACGAAGCCGATGAGCGATCATTCGATGATTCGAGCGAGGCAGCACGCATGAAGCTCAACATCCTGTCCGACCTGCACCTGGGTGTCGGCGGGCTCGACCATCCGCGCAACGACGCCGACGTCGTCATTCTGGCTGGAGACATCACGCGTCCGCGCGAGGCCGCGGCCTGGGCGCTGGGCTTCGACAAGCCGGTGCTCTACGTGCCCGGCAACCACGAGTTCTACGGCGGCAGCATCGAGGGCACGATCGGCGAGCTGAGGCGGCTGTGCGCCGGGACCCACGTGCACGTGCTCGACGACACGGAGATCGTGATCGACGGCGTGCGCTTCCTCGGCAGCACGCTGTGGAGCGATTTCCGCCTGTTCGACGACGACGAGCGAAGAGCCGCATCGAAGGCCGAGGCGCAGCGCCTGATGCGCGACTTCAGCCGCATCACGCTCGGAGGCGAGGCCGGCCGCGTCTTCACCCCCGACGACTCGACGGCCCTGTTCGATCGCCACGCCGCGTGGCTCGACGCGAGGCTCGCCGCACCGCACGACGGGCCGACGGTTGTCGTCACGCACCACGCGCCGTCGCGCAAGAGCATCCACCCCCGGTTCGCCGACTCGCTGCTCAACGCCGGCTTCGTCTCCGACGCCGAGCGGCTGATCGGGGCGGATCGCGCGCAGCTGTGGATCCACGGCCACACCCACGACAGCTTCGATTATCCGGTGAACGGCACGCGGGTGGTCTGCAATCCGCGCGGCTACGCGAAGGACGGGGTGAACGAGAACCCGCTCTTCGACCCCGGCCTGGTCATCGAGGTCGGCTGAGGCCTCTTCACGCCGGACGCGTTGGCGCGGCGCGCGGCCCGGAGCGCGACAGCGGAGGCGGCATCGACACGATGGCCGGCGCCGTCGGGTCGCTGGCCGGGAAGGTCTCCATCAGCGCCTCGTCGAGCAGCCACTCGTCGTGAGCCTGCGATCCGGCGTCTTCGACGCCGGTCGCAGCGCGCGGCGCCCTGGGCATCCTCGTGGATCGGTTGCGCGAATTCATGCCCGCCTCCGTCGATTTCGCTCGAGACTGGACGACGGTATCACGATACCGATGGCCATCCTCGACGAATGGGCGCGATCACATCGACAGCGACCCCTCGCGGAAATCGGTCCTGTCGAGCCAGACGTTGACCAGCACGGCCTTGCCCTGCCGCGAAATCTCGCGCGCCCGCTTCAACGCAGCCTCGACTTCCTCCATCCGCGTCACCAGCAGTCCCTCGGCGCCGAAGCCGCGCGCAACCTCGTGATACGCGGTGCGCGCCAGCACCGTCCCGACATCGTCGTTCAGCATCTTCACCTGCTCGCGGGCGATCTGCGTCCAGCCGGCGTCGTTGCCGACGACCGCGATCACCGGAATTCCGTGGCGCACGAAGGTGTCGAACTCGGCCAGCCCGAACCCGCAGGCGCCGTCGCCGAAGACGATCCACGTCTCGCGATCGGGCCGGACAGTGGCCGCGCCGATCGCGAAGCCGGCGCCGACGCCCAGCGTGCCGAAGGCGCCCGGATCGAGCCAGGTCAGCGGCCCGCGCGGGTGGAGCACGTAGCTCGCGGTCGCCACGAAATCGCCGCCGTCGGCGACGAACAACGCGTGCTCGCCCGCTTCGCGCTCGAGCGCGCGAAACAGCGAGATCGGGTTCACGTGCTCGCCGCGCTCCGACGCCTGCCGGTCGATCTCGGTCTCGCGCGCCACGTCGCGCGCGCGAAGCGCCGCGCGCCACTCGCCGCGATCCGCGGTCGGCCCGGCGGACCGTGCCCGATCCGCCAGCGCCTGAAGGAACCCCCCGGCATCGCCCAGCGCCAGCACGTCGGGCCGGCGATTGAGCTTCGCGTCGCGCGCGCTGCGGTTGGCCGCGATCAGCGTCGCGCTTCGGCGCACGTGCCTGCCGTAGTCGAGCCGGAAATCGCAGGGCACGCCGGCGAGCAGCACGCAGTCGGCCTCGCGCAGCGCCTGGCGGCGCTGGTGGCGCATCTGCAGCGGATGATCGCGGCCCAGCAGGCCGCGCGCCATCCCCGACAGATAGACCGGGATTCCCAGGCGGGTCACCGCCGCGGCCACCCGATCGGCCTCGGCCGCGTTCACGACGGCCTGGCTGCCGATCACGGCCAGCGGACGCCGGGCCTTGCCCAGCGCGGCCAGCGCGGCGCCGATCGCGGCATCGCCCGGGCCGGGCGTGCTCACCTCGCGCACCCGCGGCGCCGCCGCCTCCCCGCTGCCGTCGAACATCCGGCGCACGTGGCGGTTCAGGTACCAGCGCAGCGCGCGGTCCGGGATCGACGTACCCTTGCCCCCAGCCTCGGCATACCACTGGCGAATCGACGCCTCGTCATAAAGCAGGTCGACCGGGCACTCGACGAAGACCGGCCCTGGAACGCCCGAACGCGCGAGCGCGAAAGCCTCTTCGACCGCCGACCCCAGGTCGCGCACCCGCCCGATCTTGAAGAAACGCTTGACGTGCGGCTCGACCAGCGGGCGTTGCGCGATGTCCTGCAACGCGCCGCGCCCCTGCAGCGCGGTCGGCGCCGCTCCGCCGAGCAACACCAGCGGCGACTGCGCCAGCTGCGCGTTCTTCAGGGCGGTGATCGTGTTCGTGATGCCCGGGCCTGCGGTCACCGCGGCGACGCCGGGAAGCCCGGACAAGCGCGCCGCGGCGTCGGCGGCGAAGACCGCGGTCGCCTCGTCGCGCACGTCGACGATGCGGATGCCGCGCGCGCGCGCCGCGCTCAGGATCGGCGAGATGTGCCCGCCGCACAAGGTGTAGAGGCACGGCACGCCGTGGGCGTGCAGCACGTCGGCAATGCGATCGCCGCCGTGGCGCGCCGGTGTCGCGCTGGCGTTCATCGTGTCAGGCCCACTGCACCTTCTGCCCGCCGGCGTACCAGCGCTCGACGTGCGCCTCGACGGCCGCCTCGATCCGGCTGCGCCGCACCTTCATCGTCGGCGTGAGGTAGCCGTTCTCGATCGCCCACGGCTCGCGGGTGACCACGATCATCCGCAGCTGCTCGTAGTCGGCCACGTCGCGGTTGACCTCGTCGAGCAGGCGTTCGAGCTCGGCCTGAACCTGCGCGCGCACGGTCGCGTCGCCGATGCGCGGACGCAAGTCCTCGGCGAGCTGCACGATGGCGTAGGCGGCCGGCTGCCCGATCCCCGAAACGAGCGACAACTCGACCATCGGGTGTGCGTTCAACCGGTTCTCGATCGGCGCCGGCGCCACGTACTTGCCCTTGGCGGTCTTGAACAGCTCCTTCGCGCGGCCGGTGAGTCTGAGCATTCCGTCCTCGCGCAGTTCGCCCAGGTCGCCGGTGCGGAAGAACCCGTCTTCGGTGAACTCCTCGCGCGTCTTCTCGGGCATGCGCCAGTAGCCGGAGAACACGTTCGGCCCTCGCACCTGGATCGCGCCCACGTCGCCGACCCGGCACTCCACGCCTTTCTCGCCGACCACGCGCAGCTCGACGCCGGGCAACGGCAGGCCGACAGTGCCCGCGACGCGTTCGCCGTCATACGGATTCGACGTGAGCATCGCCGTCTCGCTCATGCCGTAACGCTCGAGAATGCGCCGGCCGGTACGCTCCTCGAAGCGGCGAAAGGTATCGGGCAGCAGCGGCGCCGAGCCGGAGACGAACAGGCGCATGCCGCGCGTCGCCTGCACATCGAAGCGCTCGTCGTCGAGCAATCGCACGTACATCGTCGGCACGCCCATGAACACGGTGGCGCGCGGCAGGCGCTCGATCACCGCCGAAACATCGAACCTCGCCAGCCACAGCATCGGGCTGCCCGACAGCAGCGCGCCGTGGCACGCGACGAAGAGGCCGTGCACGTGGAAGATGGGCAGCGCATGGATGAGCACGTCGCCGCGCCGCCAGCGCCAGTAGCGATGCAGCACGAGCGCGTTGCTGCAGATGTTGGCGTGCGAGAGCATCGCGCCCTTGCTGCGCCCGGTGGTGCCCGAGGTGTAGACGATGCAGGCGAGGTCGCTGCCGCGCACCGCACGCGTCTCGAATTCGGGCGACTCGGCGGCGGCCGCCTCGAGCAGCGTGCCGCTGCGATCGGCGCCGAGCGTGAACACGTGCCGCACGCGGTGCCGGCGCGCGATCGGCCCGACCCAGCCGAGATTCGCCGGCGAGCAGACGACGACGGCCGGCTCGGCGTCGCCGACGAAATAATCGATCTCGGCCGCCCGGTAGGCGCTGTTCAACGGCAGGAAGACCAGGCCCGCGCGCAACGTCGCGAGGTACAGCAGCAGCGCTTCGGGCGACTTCTCGACCTGCACGGCGACACGATCGCCCGCCGACAGGTCGAGCCGAACGAGCAGGTTGGCGAGCATCGCGCTCGCGCGCTCGACGTCGCTCCAGCTGTAGCGCGAACCGTCCTCGGTCTCGATGCAGCAATCGGAGAGATCGTCGGGAAAGCCGCTGGCCAGCAGCGAGTACAGATCGACGTCGCCCGCACCGTTCATCGCCCTCTCCCGGCGTGCCGGCGGCACGCTCGTTCTTCTACAGCAGCGAAAGCACCGCGCGCGAGGCAGCGACGCGATCGCCGTGAAACCTCTCGTGATTGGCCTCGAGCTGGCCGAGATCGTACAGGTAGTTCACCATCAGACCGAGCGACTGGCGAAGGCCCTTGCGCGAGAGATCGGCGCCGACGTTGATGCGCTCGAGCCGCGCGCCGTTGTTCAGGTGGAAGCGCGCCACCGGATCGGAAGGACGCTGGTCGGTCGGCGACGTATGCAGCAGGTAGAGCGCACACAGGCGCTGCAAGGTCTGCAGATCGGCGACGCGAGCATCCGGGTCGGGACCGTCGGACGAGGCCTCGTCGGCTGCATCGGCGCCGCGGTCGACGGTTGCCGCCTGCAGCGCGACGACGACCGACTCGGCGGCGTTCGAGGAACTGGTCGCAGCGGCCAGGGTCGCCGCCGGCGGCCGTGCCTGGACGAGGGCGAGCAGGTCGTGCCCGTAGCGTGCGCGCAGCTCGCGCAGCGCTTCGAGTTTCGCGAGCCATCCGGCAAAACCAGGAATCGGCGACAACGTGCAGAACACCTTCAGCTTCGGCTGCTCGGCCTGCAGTCGTTCGGCGACGCGTTTGATGAGGAAGTCGCCCAGGCTCACGCCGCGCAGCCCCGGCTGGCAGTTCGAGATCGAATAGAACGCCGCCACCCGGAAACGATCGTCGCGCGCGCTCGCCGCAGTGCGACGATCGAGCAGCGGAGCGACGGCATCGGGCATCGACTCGAGCAGCGCGACCTCGACGAAGATCAGCGGCTCGTCGGGCAGCGCGGGGTGAAAGAACGCGAAGCAGCGCCGGTCGGGCTCGAGGCGCCTGCGCAGGTCGTTCCAACCGTCGATCTGGTGCACGGCCTCGTGCTGGATCAGCTTCTCGAGCAGCCGCGCCGGGGAATTCCAGTCGACCTGCACGAGATTCAGGAAGCCGGGGTTGAACCACGACGACAGAAGATGGTGGAAGTCGGCCTCGACGGCCTTCAGCTCCGGGTGCGTCGGCAGGCGGGCCAGGATCGTGGCGCGCATCGCGACGAGTCGTGCGGTGGCGTCCGGCGCGCGGTTCAGGCGCCGCAGCAGCTCCTGGCGCGGGGATTCGGCGGCGCGCCACAGGCCGATCAATGCGTCGGGCGCGCGCGTGAGCGCGTAACTCTCGGCGCGCCGCAGCACCTCGGCCGCATCGGGATCGAACTCGGAAGCCAGCGCATCGAAGAATCGCGCCGCGGCCTCGGGCGAGAGCCGGCGATAGCGTTCGAGCGCGCGCGCGGCGATGACGAGACTGTTCGACTCGCCGCGGGCGGTGAGCAACTGACGGCAATCGTCGAGCAGCCCGCGCAGGTCGCTGCGTTCGCGCACGTCGCGACCGACCTGCAGCAGCCGCTCAAACACGCGGCGCCTCCGGATGGGCATCCTCGCCGCGCGAACGGCGCGACCATGCCAGCAGGGCGATGCCGGCGACGAACATCGGAATGCTCAGCCACTGGCCCATCGTGAGGCTCAATGCCTGCAGACCCAGGAAGTCGTCGGGCTCGCGCGCGAACTCGGCGACGAAGCGCAGCACCGCATAGCCGGCGAGGAACATCCCGGAGACGGCGCCCACCGGGCGAGGACGCGACGAGAACCACCACAGGAAGGCGAACAGTGCAATGCCCTCGCCGGCGAACTGGTAGAGCTGCGAAGGATGTCGCGGCAGCGAATCGACCTGCGGGAAGACCATCGCCCAAGGCACGTCGGTGGGACGGCCCCACAACTCGCCGTTGATGAAGTTGCCCAGCCGCCCGGCGGCCAGGCCGATCGGAACCAGCGGTGCGACGAAGTCGGTGACACGCAGGAAACGCAGCCCGCGCAGGCGGCAGAAGAGCGCGACGGCGACGAGCACGCCGAGCAGGCCGCCGTGAAAGGACATGCCGCCCTTCCACACGGCGAAGATCTCGAGCGGGTGTGCCGCGTACCAGCCGGTCTTGTAGAACAACACGTAGCCGAGGCGACCGCCGAGCACGACGCCGAGCGCGCCCCAGAACAGCAGGTCTTCGAGATCGCGCAGCGACAGGCCGCTCGCCTGCGACCACGCGGGGCGCTGCAGCCGAACGCGACCCAGCCAGTAGAACAGCGCGAACGCGACGAGGTACATCAGGCCGTACCAGCGTACGGCGAGCGGGCCCAGCGAGAAGGCGATCGGATCGAACCGGGGATGGACGAGCATCGGCGAACGTGAACGGGCGATTTTCACCCGTCGTTCATTCTGCCCGATAATCGGGACTCGTCACGCTGGAGGCCCGGATGAAAGGCGACCCGAAAGTCATCGAGTGGCTGAACCGGCAGCTGAAGAACGAGCTGACCGCGATCAACCAATACTTCGTTCACGCGCGCATCTTCGGGCACTGGGGCCTGCCCGGACTGGAACGAATCGAATACGAGGAATCGATCGGCGAGATGAAGCACGCCGATCGGCTGATCCAGCGCATCCTGCTGCTCGACGGCCTGCCGAACCTGCAGGACCTCGGCAAGCTGAACGTCGGCGAGACCACCGAGGAAATCCTCAACAGCGATCTGGCCCTCGAGCGCGCCGCACTCGACACCGTTCGCTCGGGCATCGCGCACTGCGAATCGGTCAACGACTACGTTTCGCGCGAAGTCCTCGTCGGCATACTCGACGACTCCGAGAAACACGTCGATTTTCTCGAGACGCAACTCGAACTGATCGGCCGCGTCGGCCTGCAGAACTACCAGCAGAGCTTCATGAACCGGGAAGCACCCTGAGAAGGCGTGAACCGGCGCAGCGAGACACCCGCAGGACCGGCCGCGTCTGCGCTTCAGGCCGCAGCGCAGGCGCAGGCCAGGCCTGCCACGCCGCGCGCCTCGCCCGCGCGGTGCTCGTCGAGCAGTTCGCGTACGCGCGGCCCGCACTTCCCGCAGCAGGCGGTCACGCCGAGTTCTGCGCGCAGCTGCGACATCGTCTGCGCGCCGTCGCGGACGCTGGAGCGGATCTGGCGGTCGGATACGGCGCGGCAGACGCAGACGATCATGGCGGCAACTTCCAATACGGCGCTGTACAAATCGAGAACAATAACGGTTCGCATTAAGATTACCGGAGTCGCGCTTGCTGCGCAAGCCTGCGCCGCACGGGCGCCGCACCGACGACCGCCCCCTCGGGCGCGTCTCCCCGAAACCCCTTTCCCGCAACCGCGAAAGCCCCGAAACCCATGTCCGCCAACCGCCGCAGCCGCAACATCACGCAGGGCGTAGCCCGCGCGCCGAACCGATCGATGTACTACGCGATGGGTTACCGTCGCAGCGATTTCGACAATCCGATGATCGGCATCGCCAACGGCCACAGCACGATCACGCCGTGCAACTCGGGCCTGCAGGCGCTCGCCGACGTCGCCATCGAAGCGGTGCGCGCCGGCGGCGCGAACCCGCAGGTGTTCGGCACGCCGACCATCTCCGACGGGATGGCGATGGGCACCGAAGGCATGAAGTACTCGCTCGTCTCGCGCGAAGTCATCTCCGACTGCGTCGAGACCTCGGTGCAGGGCCAGTGGATGGACGGCGTGCTGGTCATCGGCGGCTGCGACAAGAACATGCCGGGCGGCATGATGGGCATGCTGCGGGCGAACGTGCCGTCGATCTACGTCTACGGCGGAACGATCAAGGCCGGGCACTGGAAGGGCCAGGAGCTGAACATCGTCTCGGTCTTCGAGGCCGTCGGCGAGTATTCGCGCGGCTGCATGTGCGAGGAGGACTTCCGCGGCATCGAGGAGAACGCGATCCCGGGCACGGGTTCGTGCGGCGGGATGTACACGGCGAACACGATGTCCTCGTCCTTCGAGGCACTGGGAATGAGCCTGCTCGGTTCGTCGACGATGGCCAACCCCGATCCCGAGAAGCTGCACTCCACCGCCGAATCGGCGCGCGTGCTCATCGAGGCGGTCAAGCGCGACCTGAAGCCGCGCGACATCGTCACGCGCGAATCGATCGAGAACGCGGTGGCACTGATCATGGCGGTCGGCGGATCGACCAACGCGGTGCTGCATTACCTGGCGATCGCGCACGCCGCGGAAGTCGAATGGACGATCGACGACTTCGAGCGCGTGCGCAAGCGCGTTCCGGTCCTCTGCGACCTGAAGCCTTCGGGCCGATACCTCGCCACCGACCTGCATCGCGCAGGCGGCATCCCGCAGGTGCTGAAGATCCTGCTCGACGCCGGCCTGCTGCACGGCCACTGCACGACGATCACCGGCCGCACGCTCGCCGAGGAACTTGCCAACGTCCCGTCGACGCCACGTGCCGACCAGCCGGTGATCTTCCCGATCGACAAGGCGCTGTATCGCGAGGGACACCTGGCGATCCTGAAGGGCAACCTGTCGCCCGAAGGCTGCGTGGCGAAGATCAGCGGGCTGAAGAACCCGGTGATGACCGGACCGGCGCGCGTCTTCGACGACGAGCAGAGCGCGCTGCAGGCGATCCTCGACGGACGCATCGTCGCCGGCGACATCATGGTGCTGCGCTACCTGGGGCCGCGCGGGGCGCCGGGAATGCCCGAAATGCTCGCACCGACCTCGGCGATCATCGGCGCCGGCCTGGGCGAGTCGGTGGGACTGATCACCGATGGTCGCTTCTCGGGCGGCACCTGGGGAATGGTGGTCGGGCACGTCGCGCCGGAGGCGGCAGCCGGCGGCCCGATCGCGCTGGTGCGCGAAGGCGATTCGGTCACGATCGACGCGCACCGGCTGCTGCTGCAGCTGAACGTCGACGACGCCGAGCTCGCGCAGCGCCGGGCGGGCTGGAAGGAACCCGCGGCGCGTTACCGCCGCGGCGTGCTGGCGAAGTTCCACAGGCTGGCCAACAGCGCGAGCCGGGGCGCAGTACTCGACGATTTCTGACCCGGCGGAGGGACGGGCGAAGCGGCACGAACCGGACGCGGCGAGCGCCGCCGCGTCGAGCCTTTCACCCCTTGCCTTTCACCCCTTGTTCTTGACCGCCTTTCTCGTCTGCACCCGCAGGTACGGGAACTGTCGCTGGATCCGCAGACGCCGCAACTCGGCGAAGTCGTCGTCGGCGCGGCGCTTGTCCATGCCGAGCAGCGGTTCGAGCAGTTCGAACCACGCGAAAGCGACGGCGAACGGGGCGAGGGTCGCCCACCACGACCAGGCCGCGACGGGTTCGAGTTCGAACCACTTCAACACGATCAGAAGGACTCCGATCCAGACGAAGGGCATTGGCACGGGGCTCCGCGAGAGAGTCCCGACTTTGCACCAGCCGTCGAGCCCGAAGGACGCCGGGCGGCCGGACGGTTCGCGACGGGGTTTCGACGGTGCAGCGCCGCGCTCGCCAACGTGGCCCGCCGCACACAGTGCGCGGAAGCGTTCCGCCGATCCACCGACCCGCGCCGCCCGTCGCCGTGGCAGCGCAGGACCGAACGCACGCGGCTACATTCGACGGTACGGAGCGTTCGTCGCGCTTCGTGTCAGGCCTCCTCTTCCAGCCTCGAACGAGGTTCTCCAGGCTGGCTGTGCCCCGGGCAGAGCCCGGGGTCTTTTTTTTCGTCCTGCTGCTTCGCGGCGGCGCGGCGTACCAGGGCCTGTTCACCCCACGATCGTCTCGGCGGCGGCGAGGTCGGCGGCCGTGGTGAACGCATCGGCGTAGAAGTCGCCGTCGGGCAAGCCGCAGCAGGCGAAATCGCGCCGCGCCGCCTGCACCATGGCCGGTGCCCCGCAGGCGTAGACCTGGTGACCGGAGAGGTCGGGAAAGTCTTCGACGACGGCGCGATGCACGAACCCCGTGCGACCGCGCCAAGCGTCTTCGGCGAGCGCGTCGGAGACGACCGGAACGTAGCGCAGATGGGGCATCTCGCTCGCCCATCGCTCGCACAGCTCGTTGGCGTAGAGGTCGCGCGGCCGCCGGCCGCCCCAATAGAGCGTCGTCTGCCGCTCGATGCCGGCAGCCTGCATGTGCTCGACGATCGCCTTGATCGGCGCGAAGCCCGTTCCGCTGGCCAGCAGCACGATCGGGCACGAGAAATCCTCGCGCAGGAAGAACGTGCCCATCGGACCTTCCAGCCGCAGGATGTCGCGTTCCTTCAGCGACGGCTGCGAGGCGCCGAACAGCGCGTCGGTGAAGCGCCCGCCCGGCAGATGCCGCACGTGCAGTTCGATCTGCTCGGCGCTGCCCGGTGCGCAGGCCATCGAATAACTGCGCCGCGTTCCGTCGCGCAGGATCAACTCGACGTACTGCCCCGCCAGGTACTGCAGGCGCTCTCCGGCCGGCAACTGCAGGCGCACGACGGCGACGTCGGGCGCGGCGCGGACGATCGTCGATATCCGGCAGGGCATCTTGCGCACCGGCATCTGGCCCGGCCCGGACACGAGACGCGCCTGCACCGACAGGTCGGAACGCGCCCGCGCGCAGCACAGCAGTGCCATGCCGCGCGACCGCTCGTCGCGCGAAAGCGCCCGGGGCGAATGCGCGCCCTGCTCGATCTCGCCTTCGACGACGAGCGACTTGCACGAGCCGCAGGCGCCGTTGCGGCATCCGTACGGAATCACGACGCCCTGGCGCAGCGCGGCTTCGAGGATCGGTTCGTCGTCGTCGACGAGGAACCGCGCGCCGCCGGGCACGATGGTGACGGTGAAGCTCATCGCGACATTATCGCGCGACCGCGCCGTCGATTGCCGCCTATCGTGCGACCGCGCCGTCGATTGCCGTCGCTGCGCCGTCGGGTACGGTGCACTGCGCGCGCGGCGACCGGGGCAGGCAGGACATCGCTCGGCTTCGGCGCAGCTGCTATAATTTTTCGTTCACCTTCAGGCGCTGGGCTTTCACCGGAAAGCCTTCGGGCGCGAAGCCCTTCCTGGAGCTTCCCGTCCTGCTGCGTCTCGTGCTGGTGTAGCTCAGTTGGTAGAGCAACTGATTCGTAATCAGTAGGTCCGCAGTTCGAGTCTGCGCACCAGCACCACTACCTCGCAAGCGCCGTCAGCGCTCGTTCACTGCGAAACCGGCGGCGCCTGCTGCGATCCAGCGAGGTTTCCATGTGTGGATTCGCGGGCGAAGCCCGATTCGAAGCGGCGCGCCACGGTGCGTCTTCCTTTGCCGCCGCCGACGTCGAAGCGGTCGTGCGCATGGGCGCGACGATGCGCGCACGCGGACCGGACGGCGCCGGCACCTTCCAGCAGGGCAACGTCGCGCTGGCGCACCGCAGGCTGCGCATCATCGACCTGTCCGAGCACTCGCAGCAGCCGATGACCGACCCGGCGCTCGGCCTGACGATCGCGTTCAACGGCTGCCTGTACAACTACCGGGCGCTTCGCGACGAGCTCGCTGCGCTGGGGTACCGCTTCTTTTCGGACGGCGACACCGAGGTGGCGCTGAAGGCTTTCCACGCGTGGGGCGAGCGCTGCGTCGAACGTTTCGAGGGAATGTTCGCGTTCGCGATCCACCAGCGCGACACCGGTCGACTGACGCTGGCGCGCGATCGCCTGGGCATCAAGCCGCTGTACTACGCGCAGGCACGCGGGCGGCTGCGCTTCGCTTCGACGCTACCGGCACTGCTCGCGGGCGGCGACGTCGACACCTCCATCGATCCGGTCGCACTGCATCACTACCTCAGCTGGCACTCGGTCGTACCGCCGCCCTACACGATCCTGCGCGGCGTGCGCAAGCTCGCACCGGCGACGATCGCGAGCTGGGAGGCCGACGGCAGCTGCCGGTCGCACAGCTACTGGCAGTTGTCGGTGCGCGCCGATCCGCAAATGGCTGCGCTGCCGCGCCAAGAGCGCGAGCGACTCGTCGAGCAGGCGCTGCGCAGCGCGGTGCGGCGCCGGCTGGTCGCCGACGTGCCGGTCGGCGTGCTGCTTTCGGGCGGCGTCGATTCGAGTTTGATCGTTGCGCTGCTCGCCGAGCTGGGCGCGAGCGGGCTGCGCACCTATTCGATCGGCTTCGAAGCGGCCGGCGGCGAGGCCGGCGACGAGTTCCGCTGGTCCGACCTGGTCGCGCAGCGTTTCGGCACGCGGCACGAGCAGATCCGCATCCCGAGCGCCGAGTTGATGGACGCGCTGCCGGGAACGATAGACGCGATGAGCGAACCGATGGCCAGCTACGACAACGTCGCGTTCTGGCTTCTGTCGCGCGAGGTATCGAAGTCGACCCGGGTCGTGCAGAGCGGCCAGGGCGCCGACGAGGTATTCGCCGGCTACCACTGGTATCCGAAGCTCGCCGGCAGCGCCGACGCCGCCGCCGACTACGCGCGCGTGTTCTTCGACAGCACGCACGCCGGCTACCTCGACACGGTCGGCGACGCCTTCGCCACCGACGACGCGAGCCGCGCCTACGTGCAGCGCGCCTTCGCCGCCAGCGCGTCCGCCGACGCCGTCGAGCGCGCACTGCAGCTCGACGCGACGGTGATGCTCGCCGACGATCCGGTCAAGCGCGTCGACAACATGACGATGGCGTGGGGACTCGAAGCGCGCGTTCCCTTCCTCGATCACGAGCTGGTCGAGCTCGCCGCGCGCCTGCCGCTCGACGACAAGCTCGGCGACGATCCCGCGTCGCTGCGCGACGGCGGCAAGCGGGTGCTGAAGGCGATCGGCCGGCGACTGCTGCCGGCCGAGGTCGTCGACCGGCCGAAGGGCTATTTCCCGGTGCCGATCCTCAAGCACGTCGACGGACCCGTGCTCGCGCTGGCACGCGATGCGCTCACCGGTGCGCGCGCGCGCGAACGAGGCCTGTTCCGCCGCGAGACCGTCGAGCGACTGCTCGCCGCGCCCTCGGAGCACATCACGCCGCTGCGCGGCTCGCGATTGTGGCAGCTCGCGCTGCTCGAGCTGTGGCTGCAGGCGCGCGGGCTCTGAGAACGGGAGCGCCGGACGATGCACGACGCGATGCACGACGCGCAACAGGGAGGAATGAAACGATGATGCCGGCCGAACACGACGGGCAGCTGCAAAACGAGCGCCAGCGAAACGACGAGCGCCTTCACAACGACGAACGCCTTCGAAAGGACGAGCGCCTTCCGAGGGACGAGCGCCTTCCGAAGGACGAGCGCCTTCGGCGCGACGACCCGATGGACCCGGCGCAGGCGGCGTCGCTGCGCCACTGGGGTGAACTGCCCGCGGCGATGAGCGAGCAGTTGCGCGACGAAGCATGGGTCGACTGCGGCTGGGGGCGCCTGATCTTCGCGCACACCTATGCGTCGCCCGAACGGCTGGCCGCGGAGCTGCGCGACGAGGCGCCGGGCCGTCGCGACATCGCGCTCTACGTTCGCGACCCGCACGTCGTGATCGCACAGGCGCCGCAGCACCTGTTCCTCGATCCGTCGCACGCCTTCCGTCTCGCGCTGCGCGACGGCGACGCACGGGCTCCGGTACCCGGAATCACCGTCGTCGCCGCACGGCCGCAGGACGAGGCGGCGATCAACCGCATCTACCGCTCGCGCGGCATGGTGCCGGTCACCGAAGGTTTTCTCGCGACGCTCGACGACGACGGCGCCGTGTCGATGCTCGTCGCCGAGGACGCCGACGGCGCGATCCTCGGCGTCGTCACCGGCGTAGACCACTACGGCGCCTGCCACGATCCCGAGCGCGGCTCGAGCCTGTGGTCGCTCGCGGTCGACGCGCAATCGACGCGACCGCGCCTGGGCGAAGCGCTCGTGCGCGCCGTAGCCGGTCGCTTCCGCGCGCTCGGCCGGCAGTATCTCGATCTGACGGTGATGCACGACAACGCCGAGGCGATCGCGTTGTACGCCAAGCTCGGCTTCGAGCGCGTGCCGGTGTATTGCCTGAAGAACAAGAACCCGATCAACGAGAAGCTCTTCGTCGGACCCGACCGCTATCCGCAGCTGAACGTCTACGCGCGCATCCTCGTCGACGAAGCGCGCAGGCGCGGCATCGGCGTCGAGGTGCTCGATGCCGAACACGGCTACTTCCGCCTGACGCAGGGCGGGCGCTCGGTCACCTGCCGCGAGTCGCTGTCGGAACTCACTTCGTCGATCGCGATGAGCCGCTGCGACGACAAGCGCGTCACGCGCAACGTGCTCACCGGCGCGGGACTGCGCGTTCCCGACCAGATCGTCGCCGGCGGCGATGCTGCGCTCGGGGAGTTTCTCGCGTGCCACGGCAGCGTCGTCGTGAAGCCGGTTCGCGGCGAGCAGGGCCTGGGCGTACGCGTCGATCTGCGCGACCTGGAGGCGGCCCGGAAGGCGATCGAAGACGCCAGGCGCTTCGCCGACGAAGTGATCGTCGAAGAGCGCGTGCCGGGCGTCGACCTGCGCATCGTCGTCATCGACTACCAGGTCGTCGCCGCCGCCACGCGCCAACCGCCGCAGGTCACCGGCGACGGCTGCAGCACGGTCCAGTCGCTGATCGCGCACCAGAGTCGCCGCCGCGAGGCGGCCACGCACGGCGAGAGCTCGATTCCGATCGACGCCGAGACCGAGCGCTGCGTGCGCGCCGCGGGCAGGCGAATGGACGACGTGCTTGCAGCCGGCGAGACGCTCGTGGTGCGCAAGACGGCGAATCTGCACACCGGCGGCACGATCCACGACGTGACGTCGCGGCTGCACCCGGCGCTGGCCGAAGCCGCGGTGCGCGCCGCGCGCGCGCTCGAGATTCCGGTAGTAGGGCTCGACTTCATGGTGCCCGACGTCGAGGCCGCAGACCACGCGATCATCGAGGCGAACGAGCGCCCTGGGCTGGCCAACCACGAGCCGCAGCCGACCGCCGAGCGCTTCGTCGACCTGCTCTTTCCCCAGTCGAGAGCGCAGTGAGATCGCCGGCGTCGGGATCGGCCGGGGTGGAAATGCCCGCGACGAGCAGCGCTGCCGGGCCGGGTGCCGGCGATTGCGCGATCGACCGCCAGTACCTGCTCGCGATGCTCGCGCGCCTTCTGGCGATTCCGAGCCCGTCGGGGATGACCGACGAGATCGTCGTTCATGTGACGCAGGAGCTCGGCGCGCTGCGCATCCCGTACAGCCTGACGCGCCGCGGCGCGATCCGCGCCGATCTCGAGGGCGAGCACCACAGCCCCGACCGCGCGATCGTCGCGCACCTCGACACGCTCGGCGCAACGGTCAAGGCGCTGAAGCCCAACGGTCGGCTCGAGCTCGTCCCGATCGGCACCTGGTCCTCGCGCTTCGCCGAAGGCGCGCGCACCACCGTGCACGCGGACGACGGCAAGCGCCTGCGCGGAACGATCGTCCCGCTGAAGGCCTCCGGGCACACCTACAACGAGCAGGTCGACACGCAGCCCGTTTCGTGGGAGCAGGTCGAATTGCGGCTCGACGAGCGCTGCGCATCCTTCGACGACCTCGTGCGGCTCGGGCTGAACGTCGGCGACACGGTCTCGATCGACTCGCAGCCGGAATTCGCGGACAACGGATTCGTCGTCGCGCGCCATCTCGACGACAAGGCCGGCGTCGCGACGCTGCTGGCGGTGGCGAAAGCGGTGCGCGAGTCGCAGGTCCCGCTGCCGGTCGACTGCCACCTGCTGTTCACGATTTCCGAGGAAATCGGTGTCGGCGCCTCGCACGTGCTGCACGGCGACGTCGCCGAACTCGTCTCGATCGACAACGGGACGATCGCGCCCGGACAGAACACCAGCGAATACGGCGTGACGATCGCGATGCAGGACTCGACCGGCCCTTTCGACTGGCACCTGTCGCGCCACCTGCTGGCGCTTTGCCGCGAGAACGGCATCGCGCACAGCCGCGACGTGTTCCGGCACTACAAGAGCGATGCGGCGGCTGCGCTCGCCGCCGGCAACGACATCCGCACGGCGCTCGTGTGTTTCGCGCTCGACGCCTCGCACGGCTACGAGCGCACGCACCTGGACTCGCTGGCGGCACTGGGCAACCTGCTGCACGCCTACGTGCGCAGCGCGCCGCTCTTCCAGCGCGACGCGATGAAGCTCGGACCGCTGGCGGACTTCCCGCATCCGCCGCCCAGCCCCGATCCGCCGTCGGCCGAGCACGCGGTGACCGCTACGTCTTCAGTCGATAGCCTGTCCTCAGCATCCAGCGAACGATCCCCAGGAAAACGGCGAGGAACGAAAGCGTCATCCCGAGGCTGATCGCCACGCTCACGTCGCCGGTGCCGTAGAAACTCCAGCGAAAGCCGCTCACCAGGTACACGACCGGGTTGGCCAGCGTCACCGCGCGCCAGAACGGCGGCAGCATGTCGATCGAATAGAAGGTTCCGCCGAGAAAGGTGAGCGGCGTGACGATCAGCAACGGGATCAGCTGCAGCTTCTCGAAGCCGTCGGCCCAGATGCCGATCGCGAAGCCGAGCAGGCTGAAGGTGACCGCGGTGAGCACGAGAAAGAGCAGCATCCAGGCCGGGTGCTGCACCTGCAGCGGCACGAACAGCGCCGCGGTCGCCAGGATGATCAGACCGAGCCCGATCGACTTCGTCGCCGCCGCGCCGACGTAGCCGAACAGGATCTCCCGCTGCGAGACCGGGGCCGACAGCAGTTCGTAGATGGTTCCGGTGAACTTCGGGAAGTAGATCGCCACCGAAGCGTTCGAGATGCTCTGCGTGAGCAGCGACAGCATCACCAGCCCCGGCACGATGAACGCGCCATAGCTGACGCCGCCGATGTCGGTGATGCGCGAACCGATCGCCGAGCCGAAAACGACGAAATACAACGAGGTGGAGACGACCGGCGAGACGACGCTCTGCAGCAGCGTACGCCGCATGCGCCCCATCTCGAAGCGGTAGATGGCGGCGACCGCGTAACGGTTCAACCGAGGGTTCACGACTCTTCCCGCACGAGCTGCACGAAGATGTCCTCGAGCGTGCTCTGTTCGGTGCGCAGGTCGCGCAGCACGATGCCGGCCCGATCGAGCGCAACGAGCAGCGCCGCAACGCCGGTGTCGGCGCGCCGCCCGTCGTAGTGGTAGACGAGTTCGTCGCCGCCCGGCGAGCGCTCGAGCGCCCACTGGGCGAGCGACTCGGGAACGCGTTCGAGCCGATCGCGCAACTGCAGCACGAGCTGCTTCTTGCCGAGCTTGCGCATCAGTTCGTTCTTCTGCTCGACGAGCACGAGCCGGCCGCGATGCAGCACGCCGACCCGGTCGGCCATCTCCTCGGCTTCGTCGATGTAATGCGTCGTGAGGATCACCGTCACGCCGGCGTCGCGCAGGCGCCGCACCAGCGCCCACATCGACTGGCGCAGTTCCACGTCGACGCCGGCGGTGGGCTCGTCCAGGAAGAGCACCGACGGCTCGTGCGACAACGCCTTGGCGATCAGCACGCGCCGCTTCATGCCGCCGGAGAGCGTCATCATCCGGCTGTCGCGCCGGTCCCACAACGACAGGTCGCGCAGCACGCGCTCGATGTACGCGGGATCGGGCGCCTTGCCGAACAGGCCCCGGCTGAACGAGACGGTGTTGCGCACCGTCTCGAAAGCGTCGGTGGTGAGTTCCTGCGGAACGAGGCCGATGCGCGAGCGCGTACGGCGATAGTCGACGACGTTGTCGTAGCCGTCGACGCGCACCGTGCCGTGGGTGGCTGCGACGAGTCCGCAGACGATGCCGATCAGCGTCGTCTTGCCGGCTCCGTTCGGACCGAGCAGCGCGAAGATCTCGCCGCGACGGACCTCGAGCGAGATCGAATCAAGCGCGCGAAGGCCGGATTCGTAGACCTTCGACACATCGTGGATTTCGAGGATCACTCGTCGGCGGCCAGCAACCCCTTGGGCAGCCCGAAGGTCATCGATTCGTTCACGCCTTCGAGCCGTCGCACCGCGGCGACGCCGAGCGTTTCGAGCCGGCGCAGCAGGTCGACGACGAGCACCTCGGGTGCAGAAGCGCCGGCCGTGACCCCGATCCGCCGCCTGCCCTCGATCCACGCGGGATCGAGCTCGTCGGCCGAACCGATCAGGCGCGCCTCGCAGCCCATCTTCTGCGCCACCTCGCGCAACCGGTTGCTGTTCGAACTGGTGGGCGAGCCGATGACGAGAACGAGATCGCACTGCGGCGCCATCAGCTTGACCGCGTCCTGCCGGTTCTGCGTCGCGTAGCAGATGTCCTGCTTGCGCGGCTCCACGATCGACGGGAAGCGCTCCTTCAGCGCCTCGACGATCTCGCGTGCGTCGTCGACCGACAGCGTCGTCTGCGTCACGCAGCCGACGCGTTCGGGATCGGCGAGCTGCAGGCGCGCGACATCGGCCACCGACTGGACCAGGTGGATGCCGTCGTCGGCCTGCCCCATCGTGCCCTCGACCTCCGGATGGCCGGCATGCCCGATCATGATCACCTCGCGGCCCTCGCGCCGCATGCGCGCGACCTCGATGTGCACCTTCGTAACCAGCGGACAGGTGGCGTCGAACACGCGCAGCTCGCGCCCGTCGGCCTGGCGACGCACCGCCTGCGAGACGCCGTGCGCCGAGAAGATGAGCACCGCTCCGTCGGGCACCTCGTCGACCTCGTCGACGAAGACGGCGCCCATCTCGCGCAGGCGCCGCACGACGTGGTCGTTGTGCACGATCTCGTGCCGCACGTACACCGGCGGGCCGAATCGCTCGAGCGCGCGCTCGACGATCTCGATCGCCCGATCGACACCCGCGCAGAACCCGCGCGGCTGCGCGAGGATCGCCTGCATCGGGACGCGCCCCTCGTCGCTCATCAGAGCACTCCCAGGATGTGTACTTCGAAGCGCAGGCGGTGCCCGGCCAACGGATGGTTGAAGTCGAACAGGGCATAGCGCTCGGTGAGCTCCTTCAGCACACCGGCGATGCGCCCGCCGTCGGGGCCGGCGATGTCGATCACGTCGCCCGCCCGGTAGTCGTCGGCGCCGTCGACGTTGGCGTCGAAGGTCTCGCGCGCAAGCTTCTGCACGAGATCGGAATTGCGCTCGCCGAAGGCCTCGTCGGGCGACAGCTCGAAGGCGCGGCGCTCGCCTTCGGCCAGGCCGAGCAGGCATCGTTCGAGCGCCTCGGCCATTTGACCGACACCGACCTGAAAGGTGGCCGGCCGGTCGCCGAAGGTGTTAATGACGTCGCCGCCCGCGTCGGCGAGACTGACCCGATAGTGCAGCGTCAGGTGCGAGCCGGCCTTCACGACCGGCCCGAGGGCATGGCTCGCAGAACTCATCGACTCCATTCTAGAGGAATGGCACGTGGCGATTACGGATTGGCCCCCCGAGCATCGGCCGCGCGAGCGGTTGCTCGCCGGCGGCGCGGCGCAGCTCTCCGACGCCGAACTGCTCGCGGTGCTGCTGCGCTGCGGCAGGCGTGGGCGCAGCGCGGTCGAATGCAGCGCCCAACTGCTCGCGCGCTTCGGCGGCTTGCGCCCGCTGCTGGCTGCGCCGGGCGGCATCGCGATGAACGAATCGGGGCTCGGACCGGCGAGCTGGGCGATGCTGCAGGCCGCCCTCGAACTCGGTCGGCGCAACCTGCGCTCCGTGCTGCGCGAGCGCGATGCCCTCGCCTCCCCCGGATCGGTGCGCGCGTTCCTGTCGGCGTGGCTGCGCGACCGCGAGATCGAGATCTTTGCCGGCCTGTTCCTCGACAGCCAGAACCGGCTGATCGCCGCCGAGGAGCTGTTCCGCGGCACGCTCACGCAGACGTCGGTCTACCCGCGCGAAGTGCTGCGCCGCGCGCTCGAACTGAACAGCGCAGCGGTCATCGTCGCGCACAACCACCCGTCGGGCGTCGCCGAGCCGAGCGCCGCCGACCGGCTCCTCACGGCCTCGCTGAAATCAGCGCTCGGCCAATTGGACATCCCGGTGCTCGATCACCTGATCGTCGGAGCGGAGCGCTGCTTCTCGTTCGCCGAGGCGGGCATTCTCTGAGCGGGGAAGGGAGAGCCGGCACGCCGCTCGGACCGACGTGGCCGCCACTGCGCGTACTTCCGGGGGGACGCGATGCGTCAGTGGAGTCCGGTGCTTCGCCGGGGGCTCGACGCTTCGCCGGGGGCTCGGTGCTTCGCCGGGGGCTCGGCGCTTCGCCGGGCGCTCGGTGCTTCGCCGGGGGCTCGGTGCTTCGCCGGGGCTCGGTGCTTCGCCGGGGCTCGGCGCTTCGCCGGGGCTCGGCGCTTCGCCGGGGCTCGGCGCTTCATCGGGGCTCGATACACCGCGATCGCGTTCGATCGGTGTTGCAAGGAGATGGGGCGTACGGTCCTCGATGGATAGCGTGGGCGACGCTACGACAACGCAATCGCCGAGAGCTTCTGCGCCCACTCTCGAGTGGGAACGGATCGACCGGCGCGTCTTCCGAACGAAGCCCGAGGCGCGGCTGGCGTTGTTCTCGTACATCGAGGGCTGGTACAACCCACGCCGGCGCCACAGTACTCTGGGCTATCGCTCGCCGAAGAACTTCGAAAGGTGCGGTCGACACGAGAACCACACGTCCAACCAACGCGTCGAACACGACTTGCCCACCGTCGGCGTCTGCGTGGCATGCGCCACGCCGCCGGTGGAGTCTGCGGCGCAGTACTTCGGATCGCCTCGAGGGCGAAAACGTCGACCTGTCCGCGTAAGCCGGTCGAGTCCGGAAGGCGAAAACGTCCACCTGTCCGCATTAGCGAGGCAAGTTCAATCGACAGCGAAAATGCACGTTTTTCGAGCGTTTTGAAGCACCTGCCGATCGGCGAGCGATAAAACGCTCGATTTTCGGGCATTTTCGACGGTGCCGCAGTGACGGGCTCGTGATTCGCTCGAATTCCGGGCGTTTCGGCACGTGCCCGAGGGCGGATCGTAGCCCACAGCTGGCCGCCGCCGCTGGCCCCCGCCGCCAGCTCTCCGACGCTGACCCTCCGACGCTGACCCTCCGACGCTGGCCCTCCGAAGATAGCCGTCCACCGCTCGCCATCCGCCCCCATCCGTCCGCAGGCAGCGATTCGCCCGCGAAGGCACGCAGAAGCCGCGGGGCGCACGGCACGCCGGCACGCGTCGTCCGGGGCCCTGCGGTAGCGACGGCCCTCAGTAGCGACGGGCCCTCCGGTGGCGACGGCCCTGCCCGGCCCGCGGCGCCCCGTCCCTTTCCCGGACCATCGTTCTTTGCTATCATCGTCGGCTTTGCTGCGTTCTACCGGACACCCGTCATGTCCCGAATCTGTCAAGTCACCGGCAAGGCGCCGATGGTCGGCAACAACGTCTCTCACGCCAACAACAAGACGAAGCGCCGCTTCCTGCCGAACCTGCAGAGCCGGCGCTTCTGGATCGAGAGCGAGAATCGCTGGGTTCGCCTTCGCGTGAGCAACGCAGCGCTGCGCCTCATCGACAAGAAAGGCATCGACGTCGTGCTCGCCGACCTGCGCGCGCGCGGCGAAGCCTGAGTCAGCGTCCACACCGAATCGGAGGGTCACCCGATGCGCGACAAGATCAAGCTCGAATCGACGGCCGGCACCGGCCACTTCTACACGACCACGAAGAACAAGCGGAACATGCCCGAGAAGATGGAGATCAAGAAATTCGATCCCGTCGCCCGCAAACACGTGGCGTACAAGGAAACGAAGATCAAGTGACGGTCCGCCCGCGCAGCGGGCGCAATCCTCGTTCTCCGAACGGCGCCTCGCGGCGCCGTTTTTCTTGCGCGCGATCGCAGCCCCGCGCGCAGCCCCGAGCGCGTCCCCGAGCGCAGCCCCGCGCAGCCCCGCGCAGCAAGCCGACGCCCGAGCCACATTCCACGCGCCTGCCCTCGCACGTGCGACCGCTTGCCCAACCGCAGCAGCGCCGGGGTCGATGGTCCTTCGATCGCCGAGACGGCGGAACATCCCGCAGGCGACCTCGCGCACAGGCCGCGGCGCCACGCGCCCGGGCGCTTCGCCGTCGCGCCACGCAACGAGCAAGCGCCAACGGGGCAGCACGAACTTGCCGCGCAGCGCGGGCAGCCGCGCATCGAAGTGCGCACTTGTCGGGCAGCGCGGCAGCCGCATCGAACTGCGTACTTGTCGGGCAGCGCGGGCAGCTGCGCTTCGAAGTCCTGGAAGCCGAGATCGAAACCCAGCCCCGGCGGGTATTCGACGAAAAAAGCCGCCCACGACGGGCAGATCGTTCGGCCGACGCGCCGGGCTGACCGGGGTCGCGACTACCTGCGAACCGAAACGCGCGGCCGCGGCCGGCGAAGCCACTCGCCCGTGCGGGCGCTCCGGCGCCGCGAAGCCGCGCTTTCCGCCGCCCGAGTCGCCCTTCCCGGGGCCAAGTGCGTGCTCAACGGCGCGCGGCGTGATCGCGCAGGTCGTCGAGCGGATGCGCGCCGAAGTCGTCGCGGTCGAGGTACGCCACGATCCGGGCAGCGGCTTCCTCCGGCGCGACGAGTCCGCCTTGCGCCTTCAATTGCCGGAAGCGATCGATCGACGGGAAATCGGCCGAACGGATGGTCTGCTGCATCTGCGTGTCGAGCACGCCGGGCGCGAGCGCGCAGGCGCGCGCCGGGTTCGCGCGACGCGATTGTTCGTCGACGATGCAGCGCGTGAACATGTCGACGCCCGCCTTGGTGGCGCAGTACGCGGCCCAGCCGGCGATCGGATGGCGTGCGGCCCCCGAGGAGATGCTCAGGATCCGTCGTTCGCCGGACGCGTCGTCGGTGGCATCGAGGAATGCCGCGGTGAGCCGCATCAGCGACGCGAGGTTCACCTGAAGGGACACCGCGAGCGGGTCGGTGTGCAGCTTCTCGATCGGACCGATGGGCTCGACGACGCCGGCATTGTTGACGAGCACGAAACGTTGCGCGTCACGATGCTCGCGCAGTCGCGCCCCGAGCGATACGGCCAGCGCGTCGACGGCCTGCGCATCGGCGAGATCGCAACGCAGATAGTCGATCTGCGCGCCGCTCGATCGTGCGCGCGCGACGAGCGCATCGTTGCCCGAACGCGCGACGCAGACGAGCAGACGATGCGGCGCCAGCAGACGTTCGGCGATCGCCGCGCCCAGGCCGCGCGAGGCGCCGGTGACGATCGCGATCTCGCGCATGGAGCCTCAGAACGCGTGCTCTGCCGCGGGAAAGGCCCGCGTCTTCACCGCGTCGCGATAGCGTTCGACCGCCTCGCGCACGCTCGATGCGCCTGCCATGAAATTGCGCACGAAGCGCGGCCGGCGCCCGGGGTAGACATCGAGCATGTCGTGCAGCACGAGCACCTGGCCCGAGCAGCCGGCGCCGGCGCCGATGCCGATGGTCGGCATCGTCAGGCGCTGCGAAAGCGTCTCTGCGAGCGTAGCCGGCACCATCTCGAGCACCAGCATCGTGGCGCCCGCCCGCTCGAGTGCCAGCGCGTCGGCGACGAGCCGGTCGGCCGCCTGCGTGTCGCGCCCCTGCACGCGGTAGCCGCCCAGCACGTGCACCGACTGCGGCGTCAGTCCCAGGTGAGCGCACACGGGAATGCCGGCGCGGGCGAACAGTTCGACCGTGGGCGCAAGCCAGGCGCCGCCTTCGAGCTTGACCATCTGCGCGCCCGCGCGCATCAGCACGACGGCGTTGGCGAGCGCCGATTCGGCGCTCGCGTGGTAACTGCCGAAAGGCATGTCGGCGATGAGCCAGGCGTGGCGGGTGGCACGGGCCACGCAGCGAACGTGATAGGCGACTTCGTCGAGCGTCACCGGCAGCGTGGACGAGTGGCCCTGCACGACCATGCCGAGCGAATCGCCGACCAGCAGGCTGTCGATGCCGACCGAGTCGAGCAGCGCCGCGAAACTCGCGTCGTAGCAGGTGAGCATTGCGATCGGTTCGCCGCGCGCCCGCATCTCGGCGAGCCGCGGTTGCGTGACCGGACTGCGCGCGGAGTCGGCGGGCGCCGTCGGCGCGACTTGGGAACTCATGCGTGGGCTCGCGTCGTGGTGTTCGGTCGATTCTAACCTTCGTCCGTGCGTCGCCAGCGCACGGCGAAGAAGCCGTCGCAATCGTCGCGCTGCGGCAGCAGCCGAAGCGTGTCGTCCGCTGTCGCCTGCGGATGCAGCGTCGCCCCCTGCGCTTCGAGCACGACACGCGGATCGCAGCGCGTCCATCGCGGATGGCGGCTCTCGAAAGCGTCGCGCTGTTCGTCGTTCTCGGCGGCGAGCAGGCTGCAGGTCGCATAGACGAGACGACCGCCGGGACGCACCAGCGCCGCGGCCGCATCGAGCAGCGCGCGCTGCTGCGCGACGAAGCCGTCGCGTTCGAAGGGGCCGATGCGCCACTTCAGGTCGGGCGCGCGGCGCAGCGTTCCGGTGCCGGTGCACGGGGCATCGACCAGCACCACGTCGCCCCTGCCCCGCAGCCGCTCGAGGCGCGCATCGCGCTCGCCGGCGATGACGATCGGAAACACGTTGTCGGCACCGCTGCGGGCGAGCCGTTGTCGCATTCGCTGCAGCCGCTTCGCGGAAACGTCGCAGGCGTAGACGTGCCCGGTCGAGCGCATCGCGGCGGCCATCGCGAGCGTCTTGCCGCCGGCGCCGGCGCACAGGTCGATCACCGTCTGGCCGCGGCGCGGCGCGGCGAGCATCGCGAGCAGCTGGCTGCCGACGTCCTGCACCTCGAAGCGCCCGGCCAGGTAACCGGCGCTGCGCTCGAGCGCGGGCTTGCCGCTCGCCCGCAGCGCATTGCCGCTGTGCGGCAGCACCTGCGTCTCGATGCCGGCTTCGTCCAGCTCGCGGCGCACCGCTGTCCGGTCGGCCTTCAGCACGTTGGCGCGCAGGTCGAGCGGCGCCGGCTCGAGCAGCGCGGCGCCCAGCGCCTGCGCCTGGGCCGGACCGAACTGCGCAAGAAGCGCCTGGGCGAGCCAGTCGGGCAGGCTGTAGCGCACCTCGAAGGGCAGTCCGCGCGGAACGTCGAGGCGGCCTGCCAGCCGCGCATCCGCGACTTCGAGCAGCGCATCGAGCGCAGCCTGCTCCGGCGGCATGCGCATCGGCTCGCCCCCCGCGCCGAAGGCGATCCGCTCGTACAGGCGCCGCTGGCGCAGCACGTCGAACACCGATTCGGCGATGCGCGCCCGGTCGCGCCGGCCGAGCGCCGGATGCGCACGGAAGAACGCGCGCACGGCCACGTCGGCGGGACGATCCGCGCTGCAAAGCGCCTGCGCCAGCGCCTGCCGGCGCATCGCGCCGAAACGCATCAGCCTTCCCAGAGGCAGCGTGTCTCGCCCGGACGCGGCTCGCGCAGTTCGACACGCCCGCCGTGCAACGCGAGCCTGTCCTCGACGAACCAGCGAACGGCCGCCGGATACAGCCGGTGCTCGAGCGCGAGCACCCGCGCGGCGAGGCGATCCTCGTCGTCGTCGGCACGCACGGCGAGCGCCGCCTGCGCGACGATCGGCCCCATGTCGAGTTCGCGTCCGACCAGGTGGACCGTTGCTCCGTGCACGGCGACGCCGGCTTCGAGCGCGCGCCGGTGCGTGTGCAGGCCCGGGAACGCCGGCAGCAGCGAAGGATGGATGTTCAGCATGCGACGCGCATAGCGGTCGACGAAGGCGTCGCCGAGGATTCGCATGAAGCCGGCCAGCACGACGAGATCGGGCGCATGGCGGTCGATCGCGCCCGCCAGCGCGGCCTCGAAGCCGGCGCGCGAATCGAAGGCGCGAAAGTCGACGACGTCGGTATCGACGCCGTGCTCCCGGGCGCGCGCGAGACCGGCTGCGCCCGGACGGTCGGCGACGACGCAGGCGATGCGGGCGGGCCAGCGCTCGTCGCGCAGCGCCTGCGCAATCGCCGTCATGTTCGAGCCGCGCCCGGAGATCAACACGACGATGCTCTTCATCGGCCAAGCTTATCATCGGGGGAAACGCGGCCGGCGCGTCTTATAATTCAAGGTTTTGCCGCGCCACGAGCCCGCCGCAGCCGCCCGTCCCGATGGAAATCTTCCGCCGCCAGCCGCCGCCCGACAGGCGCCGCCCGTGCGCGCTCACCATCGGCAACTTCGACGGCATGCACGTCGGCCACCGCGCGGTGATCGCCACGCTCGGCGAGAAAGCGCAGGCACGCGGGCTGTCGGTCTGCGTCCTCACCTTCGAGCCGCACCCGCGCGAGTACTTCGCCTCGCTCGCGCTCGCCGCCGGCCGGCCCGACGCCACCGCACCGACCCGCATCAGCACGCTTCGCGACAAGATCGACGCGCTGGCCGACTGCGGGGTGGACCGCGTCTGCATCGCGCGCTTCGACCAGTCGCTCGCATCCCTGTCGCCGCAGCGCTTCGTCGAGGAAATCCTCGTCGGCGGCCTGCAGACGCGCTATCTGCTGATCGGCGACGACTTCCGTTTCGGCGCGCGCCGCGCCGGCGACTACGCGCTGCTGCAGCGGCTCGCCCGGCCCTCGGGTTTCGAGCTGGAGCGGCTCGCGACGATCGAGCGCGCGGGCGAGCGCGTATCGAGTTCCGCCGTGCGCGCCGCGCTGGCGGCTGCCGACTTCCCGCGCGCAGCCGCGCTGCTCGGGCGACCCTATTCGATCTGCGGGCGCGTGCTCCACGGGCGAAAGCTCGGCCGCACGCTGGGCTTTCCGACGATGAACGTGCGCATCCCCTTCGCGCGCCCGGCGGTGCACGGCGTCTTCGTCGTGCGCGCGCACGGGCTGCGCGAGTCGCCCGTCCACGGCGTGGCGAGCCTGGGCACGCGCCCCGCCGTCGAGCGCAACGGGCAGCTGCTGCTCGAGACGCACCTCTTCGATTTCGACGAGCCCGCCTACGGGCGCCTGGTGCGCGTCGAGTTCGTCGCGAAACTGCGCGACGAACGCGGCTTCGATTCGCTGGACGCGTTGCGTGCGCAGATCGCCCGCGATGCGCACGACGCGCGCGAAATGTTCGCGCGCGAGGCGCAGGACGCGCGTGCGCATTTCGCCCGTCCCGCCGTCCCTCCCGATTTCGCCGATTGAGCCCGGAGATCCGATGGCCGAAGAAAAACCCGCCGCGCGCCGCGACAAGGGGTGGCGAGACACCCTGAACATGCCCGAGACGCCGTTTCCGATGCGCGGCGACCTCGCCAGGCGCGAACCCGCGTGGACGCAGCAGTGGCAGGACAAGGAGGTCTACGAGCGCATCCGCGTCGCGTCGAAGGGCCGTCCCGTCTGGGTGCTGCACGACGGCCCGCCCTACGCCAACGGCGACATCCACCTCGGCCACGCGGTCAACAAGATCCTGAAGGACGTCATCGTCAAGAGCCGCAACATGGCCGGCTACGACGCGCGCTACGTGCCGGGCTGGGACTGCCACGGCATGCCGATCGAGATCCAGATCGAGAAGCGCCATGGCAAGCATCTGTCGGCCGACGAGGTACAGGCGAAATCGCGCGCCTACGCCACCGAGCAGATCGTTCGCCAGAAGCGCGACTTCATCCGGCTGGGCGTGCTCGGCGACTGGAAGGACCCGTACCTGACGATGGCGCCGGGCAACGAGGCCGACGAGTTGCGCGCGCTCGGCCGCATCCTGCAAAAAGGCTTCCTCTACCGGGGCCTCAAGCCGGTGAACTGGTGCTTCGACTGCGGCTCGGCGCTGGCCGAAGCCGAGGTCGAATACCGCGACCGCACCGACCCGGCGATCGACGTCGGCTTCCCCTTCGCCGAGCCCGAACGCATCGCGCGCGCCTTCGGACTGCCCGCGCTGCCGATCGAGCGCGGCTATGCGGTGATCTGGACGACGACGCCGTGGACGATTCCCGCCAACCAGGCGCTGAACGTGCATCCCGACTTCGACTACGCGCTGGTGCGCGTCGAGTGGCAGGGCGCGCCGGCGCTGCTCGTGCTCGCCGCCGAGCGTGTCGAGCCCTGCCTGAAGGCGTGGAAGCTCGATGGCGACGTGCTCGCCACCGCGAAGGGACGCGCGCTCGATCGCATCGCGTTCCGCCACCCGTTCGCCGATCGGCTCTCGCCGGTGTACCTGGGCGACTACGTCACGCTCGAATCGGGAACCGGAATCGTGCACTCGGCGCCGGCCTACGGCATCGAGGACTTCCTGTCGTGCAAGGCGCACGGCATGCGCGACGACGACATCCTGCAGCCGGTGCAGGGCGACGGCACGTACATCGCGTCGCTGCCGAACTGGGGAGGCCTGTCGATCTGGGAGGCCAACCCGCGCATCGTCGAGCACCTGCGCGAGCGCGGGGTGCTCTTCGACACCTGGGACCACACGCACAGCTACATGCACTGCTGGCGCCACAAGACGCCGGTGATCTACCGCGCGTCGAGCCAGTGGTTCGCCGGCATGGACGTCGTCCCCGCCGACGGCGGGCCCACGTTGCGCCAGTCCGCGCTGGCCGGCGTCGAGGCGACGCGCTTCTATCCGTCCTGGGGCAAGGCGCGGCTGCACGCGATGATCGCGCAGCGCCCCGACTGGACGCTGTCGCGCCAGCGCCAGTGGGGCGTGCCGATGGCCTTCTTCCTGCACCGGGAAACTGGCGAGCTGCACCCGCGCACGCTCGAACTGCTCGAAGCGGTCGCGCAGCGCGTCCAGCGCGAAGGCATCGAGGCCTGGCAGCGGCTCGATCCGCGCGAGCTGATCGGCGACGACGCCGAGCACTACATGAAGAGCCGCGACACACTCGACGTCTGGTTCGACTCCGGCACCACGCACCAGACGGTGCTGCGCGGCTCGCACGCGGCGAAATCGCACTTCCCCGCCGACATGTACCTCGAGGGCAGCGACCAGCACCGCGGCTGGTTCCACTCGTCGCTGCTCACCTCGTCGATGCTCAACGGGGTGCCCCCGTACAAGGCGCTGCTCACGCACGGCTTCACGGTGGACGGCCAGGGCCGCAAGATGAGCAAGTCGCTGGGCAACGGCATCGAGCCGCAGGAAGTCGCCGGAACGCTGGGCGCCGAGATCCTGCGCCTGTGGGTCGCCAGCACCGACTACTCGGGCGAGATGTCGCTGTCGAAGGAGATCCTCGCGCGCGTCGTCGAGGCGTACCGGCGCATCCGCAACACGCTGCGCTTCCTGCTCGCCAACGTCTCCGACTTCGATCCGAAGCGCGACGCGGTCGCCGCCGGCGAACTGCTCGAGATCGACCGCTACGCGATCGCGATGACCGCCGCGTGGCAGAAGTCGATCGAGGCCGACTACGAGCGCTTCGAGTTCCACCCGGCGATCGCGCGCATCCACACCTTCTGCTCCGAGGATCTCGGCGCGTTCTATCTCGACGTGCTGAAGGATCGCCTCTACACCACCGCCGTCGATTCGCCCGCACGCCGATCGGCGCAGACGGCGCTGCACCACGTGACGAATGCGCTGCTGCGCATCGTCGCGCCGGTGCTGTCGTTCACCGCCGAGGAAGCGTGGCCGATCTTCGCGCCGCAGTCGCATCGCGACGAAGGCGGCACGGTCTTCACGCAGACCTGGCACCGCTTCGACGGCGTCGAGCGCTGGGCCGACGTCCAGGCGCCCGACACCGCCGCGCTGCTCGCAAAGTGGACACGCATCCGCGCGGTGCGCACGGAAGTGACGAAGAAGCTCGAAGACCTGCGCACGGCCGGCGGCATCGGCTCGTCGCTGCAGGCCGAGGCGGAGGTCCGCGCGGCCGGTGACACGCACGAGATGCTCGCCTCGCTCGGAGACGACCTGCGCTTCGTCTGGATCACCTCGGGCGCGCGCGTCGTGCGCGTAGCCGACCCGCAGGACGAGGCGATCGAGGTGCGTGCCAGCGACGCGACGAAGTGCGAGCGCTGCTGGCACTGGCGCGACGACGTCGGCATCGATCCGGCGCATCCGGCGATCTGCGGGCGCTGCGTGTCGAACCTGTACGGCGAAGGCGAGGTGCGGCGCTTCGCGTAGCGACACGCGGCTTCGCCGCGGCGCATTGCGGTCGCCCGGCGGCAGCACCGGCGCAAGCCGCCCGGCACCCGGCGCCCCGGCGCCCGGCGGAACGATCGGGAACACTTGCGCCGTCGAGGCGGGCGCGTAAATTGGCGCCTGCGCGACTCGCCTGCCCGACACTCGGGAGCACCGTGGTGATCTACGCACTGCTCGCGGCAGGAGCGCTGTACTTCCTGGTGAGCGACGCCCACCGGGTGGTGCACGGCTGAGGCAAGGCGCGGCCGGTGCGCAGGCTCGACGCGGCCTGCGCACTGCCGTTCCCGTGACGCGCAGGCGGCCCGCTGCCCGGGCCGACCCCGAGCAGCCTGCAGACACTGGTACGCTCGCCTCCGGTACAACGTACGGGAGGCGACGATGGCCCGAAGCGGCGCAACGTCGATCGCGAAGTGGCTCTGGATCGCCGCGGCGGTCGTCGTGCTCGACCAGGCAACGAAATTCGCGATCGAGCACCTGTTGTCGTACGGCGAACGCCGCGCGGTCGTGCCGGGCCTGTTCGACTTGACGCTCGTCTACAATCGCGGCGCGGCCTTCAGTTTCCTCGCGCAGGCCGACGGCTGGCAACGGTGGTTCTTCATCGGGATCGGCGCCGCAGCGGCGGTTTTCATCGTCTGGCTGCTCGCGCGCCACGCCTCGCAACGCCTGTTCGCGTTCTCGCTCGCGCTGATCCTGGGCGGGGCGATCGGCAATGTCGTCGACCGAATCGCGCGCGGGCACGTGGTCGATTTCGTGCTGCTGTACTGGCAGCGTTTCCACTGGCCCGCGTTCAACGTCGCCGACAGCGCGATCACGGTCGGGGCCGTCCTTCTCGTCGTCGACGAGCTGCGCCGCGTGCGGCGCCAACGATGAAGGAAAGCGGATGCTCGAAAGTCTGAAACAGCTGGAGTGGATGGGCAATCCGGTGGCGAGCTGGCTCGTCGCGCTCGCCGCCGCGCTCATCGGCTTCGGCGTCGCGAGCGGCGTGCTCGGTCTGCTGCGCTCGCAGGCGCGCCGCTTCGAGCAGCACCTGCCCGAGCCCGCGGCGCGCGCCGCCCGCCCGCTGCACGTCGTCGTGAACACGACGCGCAACTGGATCCTGCTGCTGCTGTCGTCGGCGTTCGCCACCGAGTTCCTCGACCTTCCGCGGAGCATCGAGGCGATCGTGCACAACGCCACCTTCGCGCTGGTCGGCGTGCAGGTCGCGCTGTGGATCAATGCGTTGATCGAGCTGTGGCTCAGCCGGCCGAGCGCAGCCGACGGAAAGCCGCGCGGAAACCCGGTGATGACCGGCATCCTGCGCTGGTCGGCGCAGCTCGTCGTCTGGACGACGCTGCTGATGGCGATGCTCGCCAATGCGGGCGTCGACATCACCGCCTTCGTCGCCAGCCTGGGAATCGGCGGCGTCGCCGTCGCGCTGGCGCTGCAGAGCCTGCTGGGCGATCTGTTCTCGTCGATCAGCATCGGCCTCGACAAGCCCTTCGAGGTCGGCGAGTTCATCGCCTTCGGCAACGACCTCGGCACCGTACGCAACGTCGGCATCAAGAGCACGCGCATCGACTCGTTGCGCGGCGAGCAGCTCGTCATCTCCAACTCGAAGCTGCTCGAGCAGCTGGTGCGCAACTACAGCCGGATGCCGCATCGGCGCGTCGTCTTCGGCTTTCGCCTGCCCTACGGCACGACGAGCGAACGCGTGCTCCAGGTCGTCGAAGGCGTGAAGGAGATCATCCGCGCGCAGCAGGACGTGCGCTTCGACCGCGGGCACCAGTCGGCATTCGGCGAATACGGCCTCGCGTTCGAGTTCGTCTACTACGTGCTCTCTTCGGACTACGCGATGTACATGGACGTACAGCAGCGCATCAACCTGGCGATCATCGACCTGCTCGACGCAAAAGGCCTCGCGTTCGCCGTACCCGCGCGCTACGTGCGAATCGACTCCGACGACGCCGACCCGGCGCAGCCGCGGTCGACGCAGCGCGATCGCCGCGCGTTCATGCAGCCCTGAAGACGGCGAAGGGACCGCATCGGCCACAAGCGCGCTACCCTTCACCCTCCACCCTTCACCCTCCACCCTTCATCCTTCACACCACCTCCCGATGCTCGACGGCAAACGGATCGTGCTCGGCGTCACCGGCGGCATCGCCGCCTACAAGGCGGCGGAACTCGTGCGCGAGTTGCAGCGCGCGGGGGCGCGGGTGCAGGTCGTCATGACCGACGCGGCCACGCGTTTCGTCGGCCCCGCCACCTTCCAGGCCCTCAGCGGCGAACCCGTCTTCGTCGATGCGTGGGATGCGCGCATACCCGACAACATGGCGCACATCGAGCTGTCGCGCGGCGCCGACGCGATCGTCGTCGCGCCGGCCAGCGCCGACTTCCTGGCGAAGCTGGCGCACGGCCTTGCCGACGACCTGCTTTCCACGCTGTGCCTGGCGCGCGAATGCCCGCTCGTCGTCGCGCCGGCAATGAACCGGCAGATGTGGTCGCACCCCGCCACGCAGCGCAACGTCGCGCAGATCGTCGCCGACGGCGTCGTGGTCGCCGGCCCGGGCAGCGGTGACCAGGCCTGCGGCGAGGTCGGCCTCGGCCGGATGCTCGAGCCGGTCGAACTCGTCGAGGAAATCGGCGCGAGCTTCGTGCCGAAGACGCTCGCCGGCCGGCGCATGCTGCTCACCGCCGGCCCCACCTTCGAGCCGATCGACCCGGTGCGCGGCATCACGAACCGCTCCTCCGGAAAGATGGGCTTCGCACTCGCGCGCGCGCTGCGCGATGCCGGAGCCGACGTCGTCCTGGTCGCCGGGCCCACTGCCCTCGCCAGCCCGCGCGGCATCCGTCGCATCGACGTCGACACGGCGCAGCGCATGCACGACGCCGTCACGGCCGAGCTCGACGCCGGGCAGCGCGAAGGGCGTCGCTTCGATGTCTTCGTCGGCGTGGCTGCGGTCGCCGACTGGCGCGTGGCCAACGCAAGCGCGAAGAAGTGGAAGAAGGACGGCGGCCGCACGCCGGCACTCGCTTTCGCCGAGAACCCCGACATCCTGGCGAGCGTCGCGCGACGGCCGGATGCCCCGTACTGCGTCGGTTTCGCTGCCGAAAGCGAGAGGCTCGAAGAGCACGGCGTGGCAAAGCGCGCGCGCAAGGGCGTCCCGCTGCTGGTGGCCAACATCGGCCCCGACACCTTCGGACGCGACGACAACGAACTGCTGCTCATCGACGAGCACGGCTCCCGGCGCCTACCCCGCGCCGGCAAGGAGGCGCTCGCGCGCGCGCTCGCCGACGAAATCGCGCGCCGGATCACGCGATGAAGCGCGCACCCTCGGCCAAGCGCAGGCGCAGCCCGTGAAACTCGACGTGCGCATCCTCGACCCGCGCCTGGCAGCGCAGATGCCTGCCTACGCGACGAAAGGCAGCGCCGGACTCGACCTGCGCGCCTGCCTCGATGCACCGCTGGTGCTGGAACCGGGCGCCGCGCACTTGCTGGCCACCGGGCTGGCCATCCACATCGGCGACCCGCATTTCGCGGCGATTATCCTGCCGCGCTCGGGCCTGGGCGCCAGGCACGGCATCGTGCTGGGCAACCTCGTCGGCCTGGTCGATTCCGACTACCAGGGACCGCTGATGGTCTCGTGCTGGAACCGCGGCCGCGACGCGTTCACTGTCGAGCCGATGGATCGCATCGCGCAACTCGTCGTCGTTCCCGTCGTGCAGGTGCAGTGGAACGTCGTCGAAAGCTTCGACGAGAGCGTCCGGGGCAGCGGGGGATTCGGCAGCACCGGGCGCTGATATGCCTCGCCTGCTGATATGCCTCGCCTGCTGATCGTCTGGTGGTCGATGACCGGGGGCACGCGCCAGCTTGCGGAGGCACTCGCCGAAGGGGCTCGCGAGGAGCCGGGCATCGAGGTCGTCTCGCTGCGCGCCGACCAGGCCGACGCCGCCGACGTCCTCGCCGCGCAGGCCTTCGCCTTCGCCACGCCGGAGAACCTCGCCTCGATGGCGGGGATGATGAAGGACTTCTTCGACCGCACCTATTACCCGGTGCTCGGAAAAGTCAACGGCCTGCCCTGTGCGACGCTCGTCTGCGCGGGTACGGACGGGACGAGTGCGGCGCGCCAGGTCGCGCGCATCGCCACCGGCTGGCGGCTGAAGGAGATCGCGCAACCGCTCGTCGTCGTGGTGGGCGCGCAGACCCCGGAGCAGATCCTCGCGCCGAAACGCATCGAGCCGGCGCAGCTCGAACGCGCGCGCGACCTCGGCCGTGCGCTCGGTGCGGGCCTGTCGATGGGGATCTGGTGAGCGGCCGCAGCGACCGGCGCGGCATCGACCGGCACCGCAGCCGCCGGTGCATCAGCGCAACTTCGCCACCAGTTGCTCGAGCTTCACGACATCGGCGGCGAAGGTGCGGATGCCCTCGGCGAGCTTGTCCGTTGCCATCGCATCCTCGTTGACCGCGTAGCGGAACGTCTTCTCGTCGAAGGAAACCCGCTCGATCTCCTTGTCCCGCGCGGCCTGCGGGTCGAGCTTCCTGTCGACGCGCTGGTCGGACTGCGCGAGCTGGCCGAGCAGCTCGGGACTGATCGTCAACAGGTCGCAGCCGGCCAGCGCGAGAACCTGCCCGATGCTGCGAAAGCTCGCGCCCATCACCTCGGTGGCATAGCCGAACTTCTTGTAGTAGTCGTAGATGCGGCGCACCGACAGCACGCCCGGATCTTCCTCGGGGTCGTAGTCGCGCTTCTCGTGGCTGCGATACCAGTCGTAGATGCGGCCGACGAAGGGCGAGATCAGCGTCACGCCCGCATCGGCGCAGGCAAGCGCCTGCGGAAACGAGAACAGCAGCGTCAGGTTGCAGTGGATCCCGTCGCGCTCGAGCTGCTCGGCGGCCCGGATCCCCTCCCACGTCGACGCGACCTTGACGAGCACGCGTTCGCGCGAGATGCCCGCCTCCTCGTAGAAGGCGACGATGCGCCGGGCTCGCGCGATGCTCGCCTGCGTGTCGAAGGACAGGCGCGCGTCGGTTTCGGTGGACACGCGGCCCGGGACGACCTTCAGGATCTCCTGTCCGAAGCGAACGAGCAGGCGGTCGGCGAGCGACTGCGTGTCTTCCTTCGCGTGGTCGGCGACGCACTGCCGGAGCAGTTGCGCGTATTCGTCCTTCTGCGCGGCCTTGAGCACGAGCGACGGGTTGGTCGTCGCGTCACGCGCGCCGTACTGCCGGATCGTGCGGAAGTCGCTGGTGTCGGCGACGACGACGGTGAACTGCTTGAGCTGTTCGAGCGCATTCATGACGGTACCTCCGGAAGCGACGGGCGCCGCGAGCGCGGCGCCTTCGTCGACATTGCCGCGAACGACGCGCCCGCGGTCAGCAGCACGAATGCGCCGGCGCTCCACAGCGCGAACGGAATTCCCAGCAACGGGACGTTCGCTTCGCTGCACGACGCGTCGGCCATGAACAGCCACGGCACTGTCTCGTCGAGCCGCAACTGCATCAGCGCACGGTCGGCGAAGGTGAACGCGCACGATTGCGCCTGCGCGGCAACGAGCTGCTGGTGCAGCGCGGCCCAGACGCCGCCGATCGCCGCCACCGCCGCGAGCGCAGCGAACGCGCGGAGCGCCGCTACGCTCGCGCCCGCTGCCCAGCCGGCGAACGCGAAGGCCGCCACGACCAGGTAGACGAGCCGCTGGAACGTGCACCAGGCGCACGGGCGCATGTCGAACACGTGTTGCAGCACGAGCGCAGCCGCGACCGCTGCGAGCGCGAACAGCGCGCAGCCGAGCAGCAGCGCGCGGCTTCGATCCCTCATCGAACGACTATAACGCCGTGGAAAACAGGGGGTCGGGCGAAGGGTCCCTCACCCCTTCGCCGCCTTTCACCCGAACACGTCGTGCGTGATGTTCGTGAACCAGCTGTAGGCGTAGGCGAGCTCGCGGCGACGGAACTCGGCCGACGCGCCGAGCGGGCTGACTCCGCCGGACACCGACTTGATCACCGGCGCGCCCTTGTCGTCCTTGCCCGGGCGGTAGACGTTGGCCACCGAGATCCCGTAGCTGTCGTTCAACAGGCTGTAGCAGGTGTTGACGTATGCCTGCTCGCCGGGTTCCTTGCCCTGCAGCAGCGCGACGACCGCCGCGGCCGTGACCTTCGCCTGCGAATTCGCGGCATAGCCGGACTTCGGCATCGTCGAGGCGACCGAGGCGTCGCCGATGACGTGGATCCCCTTGTGGATCGTCGACTCGAAGGTGACGACGTCGACCGGACACCAGGCGCCCTTGCCGGCGAGTCCGGCGTCGATGGCGATCCTGCCTGCCGTCTGCGGCGGAATCAGGTTCAGGACATCGGCCTTGTGCTTGTCGCCGAACCGGGTGGTCACCGTCAGCGTGGCCGGATCGAGCTTCGCGATACCGCCGACGGTCTGTTCGCCGCTGATCCATTCGATCATGGCGTTCGGCGTGCCGTAGCCGTACAGCGCCTTCCAGCCCTCGATGAACAGCGGTTGCTTCGAGAAGCCGTTGGCCGCGTCGACGATCAGCACCTTCGACTTCGGCTTGTGGCGCTTCAGGTACGCGGCGATCAGGCTCGCGCGCTCGTACGGCCCGGGCGGGCAGCGGTAGGGCGCGGTGGGCGGGCAGATCATCACGGTGCCGCCGTCGGCCATCGCCTCGAGCTGCCTGCGCAGCAGCTCCGTCTGCGGACCGGCCTTCCAGGCGTGCGGTATCTTCTCGGCGACCGTCGCGTCGTAGCCTTCGATGCCGGTGAACTTGAAGTCGATGCCCGGCGCCACCACGAGCCGGTCGTAGCCGAGGCTCGCGCCACCGGTCGTCTTCACCGTGCGGCCCGCCGGATCGATGGCGGAGACCGTGTCGTGCACGACCTCGACGCCGCGCTTGCGCACGCCGTCGTAGCCGAAGGTGATCGACTCCATCTTGCGAACGCCGCCGATCACCTCGTTGCTCATGAAGCAGGTCTGGTAGTTCTTCTTCGGCTCGATCAGCGTCACGTCGATCGACGGATCGGCGAGCCGCAGGTAGTGCGCGACCGTGCATCCGCCGATTCCGCCGCCGACGACGACGACCTTCTTCCTGCCCTGGGCGATCGCGAAGCGAGGAGCGGCCAGCGCGAGTCCGGCTGCGCCGGTGCCGAGGACGAAGTCCCTGCGTGCGATATTCGTCATGGTCTTCTCCTCACTTCTGGCTGGCGTAGAACTGCAGCAGCGCCTGGAAGTCCTTCTCGTTCAGGTCCTTCATCTTCGCGCGCATCTTCTTCGGCATCTGGCGATGTCCGGCCTCGTAATCGGCGAAGGTGTAGCCGAGGTACGGCGTCCACTGCCCCGCCAGCGTTCCGGACCCGTCGCCCTTGCGCCCGCCCTTCTCGTGACACTTCTCGCAGGCGTCCTCGTGCACCGCCTTGCCCTTGGCGGCCGATGCGGCATCGAAGGGCTGCTCGGCCGCTCGGAAGTTCTGGCGCGCGAAATAGTCGGCCATCGCGCCGATCTCCTCGTCGCTGTAGCCCTTGGCGATGCGGTCCATCACGGTGGCCAGGCGCTCGAAGCCCTCGATGTCGTCCGCATCGAGCTTCAACGTCTGCGCCGCCGCTTCGATCTTCGCGGTGTCCTTGCCGTACTTGTAGGCCAGCATCGCGTTGACGAAGTAGATCTTCGACAGCCCCGCGATGGTCGGCGTGGCCGGCCCGCCGCTGTTGCCGTCGGTGCCATGGCACGCGACGCAGTTCCCGACCAGTACGGGCACCGGCGCGGACTGTGCCGATGCGCCCGCCGCCCATGCCGCACCCGCGAGCAGCAGTGCGGTCCCCAATGCCGTCTTTCTCATCGCTCCCCCTCCGTGGTCACAACCCGCGGAATGCCGGCGCCCCGCCCGTACATCCCCCTTCTCCGCGCGCCGCCGCTACAGGTCGGCGGCGTCCGGAGCCTTCGGCCGCTTGTGCACCAGGCCCTTGTGGCACTCGATGCACGTACGGCCCTCTTCCTGCGCCGCGCGATGCTTGCTGCGCGCGCTGCGATCCTGCTCGTCGACATCCATCGCTTCCCACGAATGGCAACTGCGGCAGGTCATGGAGTCGGTGCGCTCCATCATCGACCAGACCGCATTGGCCATGCGCCAGCGATGCGCCTCGAACTTCTCCGGCGTGTCGATCGTGCCGAGAATCTCGTGCCAGACGTCCTTGGCCGCTCGCACTTTCGCGATCAGCTTGGGAACGAGCGGCTTGGGTACGTGGCAGTCGGGACAGCCGGCGCGGACGCCGGACACGTTCGCATAGTGCGCCGAGGTCTGGTATTCCCGGTACACGGTGGCTTCCATCGAGTGGCACGAGACGCAGAACTCGGTGGTGTTCGTCCGCTCGAGCAGCGGATGGAAGACGAGCGCATACGCCGCGAGCGCCACGACTGCCGCGGCGACGACGCCGACGCCGACCAGGCCTCCGACCGTCGCGCCGGGGCCGGGTGAACTGCGCAGCGTGTGGAGGAGCTTGCGAACGAACCTCACGCGGTGGCCTCGAAGCCACGCACGTGCAGCACCGAGGCAGGAGCGCCCCGCCGCAAGATCGTCTCCCCTCGAATTCCTCGACTCATGCAGCCCATGCTGTCAGCCGCCGCACCCCGGTGCCTTGATCCGCGTCATGGCGCCGTCGGCCGACTCCGCATCCAGCTCGCGAGCCGGGAAGACGAAAGACTCAGGCCGGCAACACCTCGATCCGTTCCTCGCCTTCTCCGCCAGCGGCGGGGGGCGCCTCGGCGAACGATAGCGTGACTTCGCCCGCCTCGTCGACATCCACCGTGACGCGTCCGCCCGCGACGAGCCGGCCGAACAGCAGTTCGTCGGCCAGCGCCTTGCGGATCGTGTCCTGGATCAGACGCTGCATCGGACGTGCGCCCATCAGCGGATCGAAGCCCTTCTTCGCGAGCATCTCGCGCAACGCGTCGGTGAAGATCGCCTCGACCTTCTTCTCGTGCAGTTGCTCCTCGAGCTGCATCAGGAACTTGTCGACCACGCGCAGGATGATCTGCTCGTCGAGCGCGCCGAAGCTGATGATCGAATCGAGCCGGTTGCGGAACTCGGGCGTGAACATGCGACGGATCTCGTTCATCTCGTCGCCGGCCTTGCGGCTGTCGGAGAAGCCGATCGCCCGCTTCTGCAGCTCGGTGGCGCCCGCGTTCGTCGTCATGATGAGGATGACGTTGCGAAAGTCGGCCTTGCGCCCGTTGTTGTCCGTGAGGGTGCCGTGATCCATCACCTGCAACAGGATGTTGAAGATGTCGGGGTGCGCCTTCTCGATCTCGTCGAGCAGCAGCACGGCGTGCGGCTTCTTGGTGACGGCTTCGGTGAGGAGACCGCCCTGGTCGAAGCCTACGTAGCCCGGAGGCGCGCCGATCAGCCGCGAGACCGCGTGCCGCTCCATGTACTCGGACATGTCGAAGCGGATCAGCTCGATGCCGAGGATGAACGCGAGCTGGCGCGCGACCTCGGTCTTCCCGACACCGGTGGGACCGGAGAACAGGAAGGCACCGATCGGCTTGTCGGGCTTGCCCAGCCCGGAACGCGACATCTTGATCGCCGCAGCGAGCGCGTCGATGGCCGGATCCTGGCCGAAGACGGTGGCCTTCAGGTCGCGGTCGAGCGTCTGCAGCCGGCCGCGATCGTCGCTGGACACCGACGCGGGCGGAATGCGCGCGATCTTCGCGACGATGTCCTCGATCTCGCCCTTGTTGATGACCTTCTTCTGGCGGCTCTTGGGCAGGATGCGCTGCGCGGCTCCCGCCTCGTCGATGACGTCGATCGCCTTGTCGGGCAGGTGCCGGTCGTTGATGTACTTGGCCGACAGTTCGGCGGCCGCCGACAGCGCCGACGACGAGTACTTCACGCCGTGGTGCTCCTCGAAGCGCGACTTGAGCCCGCGCAGGATCTGCACCGTCTGCTCGACGGTGGGCTCGACGACGTCGATCTTCTGGAAGCGGCGGGACAGCGCGTGATCCTTCTCGAAGATGCCGCGGTACTCGTTGTAGGTGGTCGCGCCGATGCACTTCAGCGTGCCCGAGGACAGCGCCGGCTTCAGCAGGTTCGACGCGTCGAGCGTGCCGCCCGAGGCCGAGCCCGCACCGATCAGCGTGTGGATCTCGTCGATGAACAGGATCGCGCTCTGCGCCTGCTTGAGCTGCTTGAGCACGGTTTTCAGCCGCTGCTCGAAGTCGCCGCGATACTTGGTGCCGGCCAGCAGCGCGCCCATGTCGAGCGAATAGACGGTGGCGTCGGCGAGCACCTCGGGCACGTCGCCCTGGGTGATGCGCCAGGCGAGCCCCTCGGCGATCGCCGTCTTGCCCACGCCCGCCTCGCCGACCAGCAACGGGTTGTTCTTGCGCCGCCGGCACAGCACCTGGATGACCCGCTCGACCTCGTTCTCGCGGCCGATCAGCGGATCGATGCGGCCTTCGCGCGCAGCGGCGTTGAGGTTCTGCGTGTACTGCTCGAGCGCGCCCTGCTGCGCGCTGCCCGCCTCGGCTTCGGTCTCGGCCTGCTCTTCCTTGACGGGTTCCTTCGGCTGCGGCGCCTTGGTGATGCCGTGCGAGATGTAGTTGACGACGTCCAGCCGGGTGATTCCCTGCTGGTGCAGGTAATAGACCGCGTGCGAGTCCTTCTCGCCGAAGATCGCCACCAGCACGTTGGCGCCGGTGACCTCCTTCTTGCCGTTGGACGTGCTCTGCACGTGCATGATCGCGCGCTGGATCACGCGCTGGAAGCCGAGCGTGGGCTGCGTGTCGATCTCCTCGCTGCCCGGGACGACCGGCGTGTTCTCCTTGATGAACGTCGTCAGGCTCTTGCGCAGGTCCTCGATGTTGGCGGCGCACGCGCGCAACACTTCGGCGGCCGACGGGTTGTCGAGCAGCGCCAGCAACAGGTGCTCCACGGTGATGAACTCGTGGCGCTGCTGCCTGGCCTCGACGAACGCCATGTGCAGACTGACTTCCAATTCCTGCGCGATCATGCTTCCTCCATCACGCACTGCAGCGGATGCTGGTGCTGGCGTGAGTAACTGCTAACCTGCTCGACTTTCGTGGTTGCAACGTCGCGCGGATAGACCCCGCATACGCCACGCCCTTCCCGGTGCACCTTCAGCATCACCTGGGTCGCCTTCTCGCGGCCCATCCCGAAGAACTTCTGCAGCACGCTGACGACGAATTCCATCGGGGTGAAATCGTCGTTCAGCAACATCACCTGGTACATCGGCGGCGGCTTCAGCCGCGATTCCTTTCGCTCCAGAACCGTGGAGGGATCTTGCCGTGTCGCCATGAACCCCATTCTAGCGAGTCGTCCACCCCATGCAACAACGGATAGGAGGCCTTTTCCGACGACCGTGACCGCGTTCACGAAGCTGTCAGGGTTTTGCCGAACGACCCTTGACGAAGGAACATTTTTGCCAAAGAATCCGAGCGCTATCCGGGGTCTTTCCCGCAGACGCCTCGCTTCCGTGGTTCTCGGCAGTTGGGGTGCGGCGCCACTGCTTTCAAGGCACCGGTTGCACAACTGGTCGTGTCAGTGGGATCCCGGCGCGTCGCGCCTCGCTCTCTGCAGCCTCTGGTCTGGCCGACCTTGTCCATTGGCATTGAAGGATAGGCAGGCATGGCTACAGGCACCGTCAAGTGGTTCAACGATTCCAAGGGGTACGGCTTCATCACCCCCGACGATGGAGGAGAGGATCTGTTCGCGCACTTCTCGGCGATCCAGATGAACGGCTTCAAGACGCTGAAGGAAGGTCAGAAGGTCCAGTTCGACGTCGTCGCGGGCCCGAAAGGCAAGCAGGCGTCAAACATCCAGTCGGCCTGACGTCGCCGACACTGCTTGCCCGGGGCCCGTTCGCCGGACCTCGGGCGATGCGGGCGATCAGCCGGAGTGCCGGCGATCGCCTCCGCTCCCCTCTTTCGCTCGCTGCGCCTCCCCCCGCTCGCGTTACGCCCGCCCCGCCTCCGCGGGCCCCCGAACGTCGCTCGCTTCGGTGTTGACCATGTGGTCGGCCATCTCGGTGAAAGCGCGATCGACCCCTGCGCGCAGCGCGTCGTCCGTCACCAGCTCGGCCAGCGCCTGGCGCATGCACAGCAGCCATTCGTCGCGCTCGGCCGGACCGATCGCGTACGGCAGGTGCCGCATCCTGAGCCTCGGGTGGCCGCGCTCGGCGACGTAGAGCGGCGGCCCGCCGAACCAGCCGCTGAGGAACTTGAACAGGCTGTCGGCGCTGCCCGCCAGGCTCTCCGGGTGCAGCCGCCGCACCCGGTACGCCTCGGGCAGTTCGTCCATCAGCTCGTAGAAGCGCGCGACCAGCGCCCGCACGCCGTCGGCGCCGCCGATGCGCTCGTAGACGCTGGGCTGCGGTGCCGCCTGCGCGGGCCGTTCTGGAGATCCGGACAACGGGGCGCTCAGCGGTAGCGGCGCAGGTAGTTCCACTCGAAGGCCCGCTTGGCCCAGTGAAACACGCGCGCCGACGGCAGCAGCACGTTGCGGCCGGGGTCGCGATACACAAGCGTGCCCCGGTCGATCGCGTCGACGATGCAGACGAGCTCGACCTTGAAGGTCTCGCTCGATGCCCTGCCCCGCAGGTCGGCGAGCAGGTTCGCCGCGGCGGCCGCGGCCTGCAGGTCGGCCATGTGGGCCTGCTTGGGCATCCAGTCAGGCCCGGGAAAGCTTCCCGAGTCGCCGACCACGTAGACGCGCTCCCGGCCCGGCACGCGGCACTGCGCATCGGCCTGAACGAGGCCGCCCGGCGAACGCGGCAGGTCGGTCGCGTCGAACCACGCGTTGCCGGTCATCCCCGGCATGAACAGGATCAGGTCGGCCGGGAACTCGCCGCCCTCGGTGACCACGCGGTCGGCGTCGAAGCGCACGAGCTTGTGGCCCAGGTGCGTGCGCACGCCCCGGCGCGCCATCTCGGCCAGCAGGTGCTTCACGGCCCTGGGCCCGAGCCGGTTGCCGGGCTCGGC
>JAMLIS010000022.1 GCA_023954015.1 Burkholderiaceae bacterium | reverse complement strand
AGATGGACGTACAGCATCTCGGCATCGTGCTCGAGGCGCGATGCGACGTAGCGCTCGACCAGCTCGCGCGGAAAGTGCTGCAGGCTTGCGGCCAACAGTGCCGCCATCGCCGCCAGCACGAGGGTGAGTGCGAGCGTGAGCCGGTTGCGCAGCGATTTCATCCGTCGCCGGGAAACACGTAGCCCTGGCCCCGGCGCGTCTCGATGCATGCGGCGCCCAGCAGCGTGCGCAGTCGGCGTACGTAGACCTCGATCACGTTGCTGTCGCGTTCCGCGTCGTATTCGTAGACGTGCTCGGCCAGGCGCGTCTTCGACAGCAGCTGTCCGGGATGCCGCATGAAGTAGCGAAGCAGCCGGAACTCGGTGGCTGTGAGCGCCTGCTCGTTCCCGTGCTCGTGCACCAGGCATTGCCGCGCCTCGTCCAGGCGCCAGGGGCCGACACGCAGCACGACGTCGGCCGCGGGTGCCGCGCGGCGCAGCAGCGCGTGGATGCGTGCGACGAGCTCCTCGGCATGGAAGGGCTTGCCGAGGTAGTCGTCGGCGCCGGCGCGCAGCCCTTCGACACGATCGCTCCATCCGTCGCGTGCGGTGAGGATGAGCACCGGCACGCGGTTGCCGGCCGCACGCCAGTCGGCGAGCAGCGCGAGGCCGCTTCGGCCCGGCAGGCCGAGATCGAGGACGATCGCATCGTACGGTTCGGTGGCGCCGAGGTGGCCGGCGTCGACGCCGTCGTGCGCGATGTCGACGGCGAAGCCCTCCTGCGCGAGCCGCTCGCGCAGGAGGGCGGCGAGTCGCTCGTCGTCCTCGGCGATCAGCAGCCGCACGTCATTTCCGCGAGCGCCGGAGCACCTCGCCGGTGGCTGCATCGAGCTCGAGCTTGTGGATCGCGTCCGCGTCGTCGATCAGCTTCACTTCGTAGACGAGGCGACCGTCCTCGCGTTCGAGCTCGATCTCGACGACCTGTCCGGGCTGCGCCGAGCGTGTGCGCGAGAGAATGTCTTCCATCGGCAGGATCTTGCCCGCTTCGCGCAGCTCCCGCACCTCCGATCGCCGGATCCGATCGTCGGCGTGGGCGAAATCCGCTCCGACGGCGGTTGCCAGGCCGATCGAAGCGACTGCCAGCGCAACGGACAGCGTTGTGGTTCTCGACATGTCGTTCCTCCTGTATGACGATGTGGCGATGGGGCGCAGTATCGATGCCCTCGGCTGAAGCGAAGCTGAATTCCGGGCGCCGACCCGTTGCCAGGAGGACGTCGAATGTTCCGCGATCGCAACGACGCGGCCGAGCAGCTCGCGAGGGCGCTCGAGCCGTACTCGGGCAAGTCTCCGCTGGTGCTGGCGATTCCGCGCGGCGCGGTGCCGATGGGCCGGCGCATCGCCGAAGCGCTCGGCGGCGATCTCGACGTCGTTCTCGTGCGCAAGATCGGCGCGCCGTATCAACGCGAGCTCGCGCTCGGTGCGATCGACGAGGACGGCGAGATGCACTGGGCGTCGCCCGAGGCCGCGAACAGCGTCGATCCGGTTTGGCTCGAGCACGAGAAGTACGAGCAGCTCGAACTGCTGCGCCAGCGCCGCGATCGCTATCGCCGCGGCAGGCCGCCGATCGATCCCGAAGGCCGCGTGACGATCGTCGTGGACGACGGGCTGGCGACCGGCTCGACGATGATCGCCGCGCTGCACGCCACGCGCGCCCGTTCGCCTTCGCTGCTGATCTGCGCGGTGCCGGTAGCCGCGCCCGAGAGCCTCGAGCGGGTCAGCCCGCACGCCGATGAGCTCGTCTGCCTGGAGACGCCCGAGCATTTCCGCGCGGTTTCGCTGCACTACCAGCGCTTCGAACAGGTCGACGACGCGGACGTCGAGCGTCTGCTCGCGGAGCGCTGAACGCGGCAACACACGCCGGCGCCGGCGTCAGCGCTGCGCTTCCACGCCGGGCATCATCGGATCGCAGCGCGGCGGCGGCGCCCCGCGCAGCGCCGGGTCGACCCATTCCTCGCATCCGCTGCCGCCATCGGCGCGCAGCCCCCACCAGGACGGCCCGAGGTGCACGAGCACGAGCGACCACGCCGCGATCCACGCGAGCGACGACAGTGCGATCAGCACATCCGCCGGCGCACCGCCGATGCCGGCCGCGGTGCGCATCGCCGCGGCTGCAACGAGCAGAGCCGCACCGGCCGGCGTCCACCATTGCTCGTCGAGCGGCCGGCCGGCGTGCATGCGACCGGCGATGTTCAGCACCGCATAGATCGACAGGCCCATTCCCCCGATCGTGAGAAGGTGCGTGCCGCCGCTGGCCGCGATCGGCGCGCCTAGTCGTGCAGCGCCGAGCCACGCGTAGCCGAGCGCCATCGTCCAGTAGACCGCGTACAGCATCGACGCCCATCGACCGAACAGTGCGCGTCCGACGTGCCAGTCGTTCATCAGGTTCAGCACCGCTGCCGCGGCGGCGAGCGCGATCCATCCGGTGATTGCCGATCCGGGCGCGGCGAAGGCTGCCAGCGCGTGCAGCGCAATCGCGACGATCGCGAGATTGCGCCGCGGCGGGCGCGCCCGATACTCGGGCAGGTCGTCGTCCGTGGCGGCTGCGGCGGCGCGGCGCGCATCCAGCGCGTCGTTGACGATGCGCATCGAGATGCGGCTCATCGCGACGACGACGAGGACCATCATCGCGTCGAGCGCCGCGTGCACCCAGCGCATCGGCCAGCCGCCGCGCAGCACGTCGAGCCAGAAGCCCGCGGTGACGAGCGCGAAGACCGCCAGTCCCCAGAAGAAGCCGCGATGGCGGCGTTGCGGATCGCGCAGCAGGCGTGCGCCGAGCATCGACGGAAGCGCCGCGGCGAAGCCGACTTCGGCCAGTGCGGCCGGCCACGGGCCGAGCACCGGCGACAACCAGAAGGCGACGCGCACGGCGATCCAGGCGAGCGCGATCGCGAGCGAGACGCGCGCGGCGAAGGGCGGCGTGTCGGTGAACTCGGGCACCGCGGTGAGGACGAAGCCCGCAATCGCCGCGAGCCCGACGCCGAACATCAGTTCGTGCGCGTGCCAGAGAAGGACGCCACCGGGCGCGGCGGGCAGCGCGAATCCCAGCGAAAAGGCGGCGCCCGAGATCGCGATGCCGGCGGCGCACCACAGCGCGGTGGCGAGGAACATCGCGCGGAACGGACACGAAAAGAGCGGCAGCCGCGCGAGGCGCGCGAGCGCAGGCGTCAGCATCGCTGCGCCCTGCGTTCGAAGGGAATCACCGAGGAGGCCGTCGAAGGTGCGGTCGAAACGGCCGTCGAGCGGACGGCTTCCGCGATCGCCGGGCGGCTCGCCGCCCGGCTCTCGTCGTCCTGCGGATCACCGGCGGCGGGAAGGATCGCGGGCAGCCCGAAGCTCGCACGCACCTCGGGCCGCGCGAGCAGTCGCGCGGTGCTCGCGTGAATCCACGTGTCGTCGCGCCGTGTGGCCGGCGTGTCGAGCTCGATGCGCGAGACGATCCGCCCCGGGCGCGCGGCCATCACGAGGATGCGGTCGGACAGGCGCACCGCTTCGCCCAGGTCGTGCGTGATCATCAGCACGCCGACGCGGCGGGCGGCGAGGTGATCGAGCAGCAGGCGGTACATCTCCTCGCGAAGGCCGATGTCGAGCGCCGAGAACGGTTCGTCGAGCAGCAGCAGGTCGGGCTCGACGACGAGCGCGCGTGCGAGCGCGATGCGGCTCTGCATGCCGCCCGAGAGCTGGTGCGGGAACTTGGCGAAGTCGGCGTGCGCCAGGCCCAGGCGCAATCCGATCGCGCGCGCGCGGCGCCCGCATTCGCCGCGCGCCACGCCGCGGGCGGCGAGCACGATCGCGACGTTGTCGAGCGCGGACTTCCACGGCAGCAGTGTCGGTTGCTGGAACATGCAGGCGCGCATGGCGAAATCGTCGTCGATCGTTCCTCCGTCCGGGTGCAGCAGCTTCGCGCCCAGGTGCAGCAGCGTCGTCTTGCCGCATCCGGAAGGGCCGACCAGCGCAACGACCTCGCCGGCGCGAAGCTCGAAGTCGATGTCTTCGAGTACCGTTTCACGCGCGAAGGCATGGTGCAGCGCGCGCACGCGCAGGGCAGGCACGGGCGCTCGGGTCACGGCGCGGCTCCGCCTGCCGACGCGCCGGGTTCGCGCCAGCGTTCCACCTCGCGCTTGATCGGCTCGAGCAGCAGGTACTCGACGGCGAGCAGCAGGCCGACCACGGCGACGATCCAGCCCATCGTCGCCGCCGTGTCCAGCTGCGAGCGGGCGACGGCGAGCGCCGCACCGACGCCGTCGGGGCTCGACAGCAGTTCGGCCATCACGACGACCTTCCACGAGATGCCCAGCGCGGAGATCCAGGCAGGGAACAGGTACGAGACCACGTGCGGCAGGTAGACGTCGACGAACATCATCCGCGGCGGCAGCGCGAAGGCGCGCGCCATCGTCTTCAGCTGGTTGTCGAGCGTGCGTGTACCCTGCAGCGCGCCGACGAAGACGACCGGGAACGCGGCGACGAAAACGGTGAACACCGGCGTGCCGTCGCTTGCGCCGAACCACAGCATGGCCAGCACGAGCCAGGCGATCGGCGGCGTGCCCAGCAGCACGGTGACGATCGGACGCGACATCGTCGAGGCCGTCATCGACACGCCGGCGAGCAGTCCGAGCGCGCTGCCGCCGGCAACCGACAGCGCGAAGCCGGCAAGCGCGCGGCGTGCGGTCGCGGCGAGCTCGGGGCCGGCCTGGCCGACGGCGAGCGAATGCGCGAGCGTCGCGAAGGCAGTGCGCGGATCGGGCAGGACGAGCGGGCCGTAGATCTGCGCGATCGCCTCCCAGGCGGCGACGAGCAGCAGCAGGCTCGCCACCGCGCCCCACCCGCTCCACAGGTACGCGGGCAGCCTCGCCAGCGCGCTTTGCAGCGACTTCATCGGCTCGTCGGCGGCTTCAACCGGTCGCGTTCGCGCCAGCGGTCGAGGCGTAGAAGTCGGCCGGCGGCAGCCTGCCGCCGACGAGACCGGGGCTCTTCTGCAGCAGCATCCGGTACAGCGCCTCGAGCGCCGGGCGTGCGCGGCCCGCGGGGACCACGTCCATGTGTCCGTGTTCGATCGCGTCGGCGATCGCTTCGGCCGACAGCATCGGCACCTGCTTCGCGACGCTCGCGCCGCAGGCTTGCGCGTTCGCCTCGCACCAGGCGAGCGAGCGCGAATACTCGTCGGCGATGCGTGCGACCGCGTCGGAGCGATCGCGCAACGCACCGAGCACCGCGATGCCGGCCTGCGGTATTCGCGCGTCGCCGCCGAAGGCCCGCGCCCATTCCTGCTGCAGGTCGACGGCGCGATGCAGCTCGGGCGCGATGATGCTGACCGGGAACGAACCCGATTTGCGCAGCGCCATCGACACCGCCGGCTCGGCGAGCAGCGCATGGTCGACGCGGCGCATCAGCAGCAACTGCATCGCGTCGATCGGCGAGGCGACGTAGCGAAGCCGGATGTCCTTGCGCGGATCGATCCCCTCGCGTTCGGCGAGCAGGCCGAAGACGATGTCGGGCATGTCGCCGCGGAACGGCATCGCGACTTCCTTGCCGACGAGGTCCCCCAGCGTGTGCACGTCGGGATCGCGCGAGACGACCCAGAGGATCCCCCAGACCGAGACATTGACGAGCCGCAGTTTCGTGCCGCGGTTGTACAGGTTCGCCGCGACGTTCACCGGCATGGCGAGCACGTCGGCCTTGCCTTCGAGCGCCATCAGGCGCAGCTGGTCGGGGTCGCGCCACCCGACGAAGCGCACTTCGTCGGCGAGGTCGGCGAGGGCGCCGGATTCGGCCATGTGCACCAGCGGATTCGACACGCTGGCCGGCGGGCCGGCGAGAGTAAGCTTTCCGGGCCGCGCGAATCGCGCGTCGCCTGCGGCGCCCGCGCTACGCGCGTTTCTGCCGGCAAGGGCGGCGCCGAGCGCGGCGGCGCCCGAGGCGAGGAAGCTGCGCCGCGAAGGCATCCGTCGTGTTCCTCTTTTCAGGGTTTCCGAAAAAGTATACAAATGATAATCGTTTCTCGTTGACCTCGATCAAGTGATCGACGAACCCTTTCCGCTGGCGCCGCCGCTGTCGGTCTCGCAGTGGTTCAACGCGCCGCAACCGCTTGCGCTCGACGCGCTGCGCGGGCGCGTCGTCGTTCTTCACGCTTTCCAGATGCTGTGCCCGGGGTGCGTCGCGCACGGCATTCCGCAGGCGAAGGAGGTACACCGGCAGTTCGCCCGCGAGGACGTCGCCGTCATCGGCCTGCACACCGTGTTCGAGCACCACGAGGCGATGACGCCGGTCGCGCTGGCGGCCTTCCTGCACGAGTACCGGATCGCGTTTCCGGTCGGCGTCGACACGCCGGCCGACGACGGCGGCGAGCTTCCGACGACGATGCGCGCCTACGGCATGCGCGGTACGCCGACGCTCGTCCTGATCGACCGCCGCGGGCGCATCCGGCTGCATGCTTTCGGGCGCGCCGAGGATCTCGCGGTCGGCGCGCTGATAGGCCGGCTGCTCGTCGAGCGCTGAAGCGGTCCGGGCGAACCGGTGTCAGCCGGCCGCTTCGCGTGCGCCGACGATCGTCCCGTCGACGACCTGGATCGTCTTGTCGCAGCGTGCCGCGAGTTCCGGGTTGTGCGTGACGAACAGCACCGAGGTGCCGTCCTCGCGGTTGACCTTGCGCAGCAGCTCGAACACGGCGTCCGCGCTCTTCGTGTCGAGGTTGCCGGTCGGCTCGTCGGCGAGCAGGACCGGCGGGTTCATCGCGAGCGCGCGCGCCACCGCCACCCGCTGTTGCTGGCCGCCGGAAAGCCGGTTGGCCGGATTGTCGCGCCAGCGGGAGAGCCCCACTTCGTCGAGCAGCCGCCCGGCGCGCGCGAACATCGCCGTGTCGGGACGGCCGGCCGCACCCAGCATTGGGAGGACGACGTTCTCGATCGCGCTGAACGCCGACAGCAGGTGGTGATACTGGAAGACGAAGCCGATGCTGTGGCCGCGCAGCCGCGTGAGCGCGGCGTCGTCCAGCCCGGTGGTTTCCTCGCCGCATACCGACAGGGTCCCGCTCGTCGGGCGGTCGAGCAGCCCGATGATGTTCAGCAGCGTGCTCTTGCCCGAGCCGGACGGACCCATGACCGCGCAGAACTCGCCGCGTCGCAGTTCGAGGTCGATGCCGTGCAGCACCTCGGTCTCCACCGGCGTGCCGATGTTGAACGACTTGTGCACGGCGCGCAGCGCGACGATGACCGGTTCAGCCACGGATCGCCACCACCGGATCCATGCGCGATGCGCGCAGCGCCGGCGCCACCGCGGCCGCCAGTCCGACGAGCGTGGCCAGGACGAGCGCGGCGACGAACAGCCACGGCTCGAAGGCCAGCGGGAACAGCGGCGTGCCGTCGGCGTTGCGCGCGAAGCGTTGCCACAGCACGAGTGCGAGCGCGCCGATCGCCGAGCCGACGAGCGAGCCGGAAAGCCCGAGCAGGCTGCCCTGCAGCAGGAACAGACGCAGGATCTGCGCGCGCGAGATCCCCATCGCGCGCAGGATGCCGATCTCGCGTGAGCGCTGCACGACCGAGACGACCAGCACGCTCGCGATGCCGAAGGCGACCGACAGCCCGACGAAGGCGCGAATCACCGTGTTCGACGTCTGCTGCGCGTTGATCGCGGTGAAGAACTGCTCGTTGGTGCGGATCCAGCTGTCGGCCTGCACACCGGTGGCGGCCGTGATCCGCTGCGCGATCCGCTCTGCAGCGTAGACGTCGTGGACGGTGACGTTCAGTCCGGTGACGCCGCCCGGCAGCCCCAGCAGGCTCTGCGCCGTGTGCAACGCCAGGTAGGTCGTGCGCTGGTTGGCTCCCTTGTTGCCCAGGTCGAAGATGCCGGTGACCGTCAGCGTGTTGCCCGTGCCGAGCGCCGTCGACACGCGCAGCTTGTCGCCCACGCCGACGCCCAGATCGGAGGCGAGTTCGGTGCCGATCAGGATGTCGGTGGCGCCCAGTCGCGCAGAGCCGCGCACGATCTTCTCGGGAATCGCGACGATGCGGAAATAGCGCTCGGGTTCGATGCCGATCGCCGAGATCGCGCGACTCGCGCTGCCGCGCACGGCGAGTGCCGAGCCGGTCGCCTCCGGCGAGACGGTCGCGACCTCGGGCATCGCGCGGATCTGCGTGGCGATCGCCTGCCACTGGTCGATCGATTTCAGCCGCTGCAGCGGCGGCTGCACGGTGGCGCCGTATTGCAGTTTCCCGTCGCCGCCGGCATCGCGCTGCGGGCGGGCGATCTCCTTCGGCGGCAGCAACTGGATATGCGGCTGCGCGGTGAGCACCCGACGGATGAAATTCGACTGCAACCCGCTCAGCAGCGCCGACATGAAGACGATGACCCCGACGCCGATCGCCACGCCGGTGATGATGAACGCGGTCTGCATTCGTCCTTCGCGCAGGAAGCGCAGTGCGACGATCCACTCGAAAGGCGCCCAGCGCGGCAGGCGCGCAACCGCGGCCCCTCCGGCGGTCGACGCGTTCACCGGGGATTCGCGGCGGCGGCCCGCGGGCGTACGCGCGTGCCGTCGACGACGTCGGTCACGCCGGTCGGAACGACGAGGTCGCCGGGTGCAAGGCCGTCGAGCACTTCGGACCAGCCGCCGCTGCGCAGGCCGATGCGCACCGGCTGGCGCTGCGCCCGGCCGCCGGCGACGCGCAGCACCCAGGGGGACGGCGTATCGGCTCGATGCACGGCGTCGCTCGGCACCAGCACGGCGTCCTCGCGGCGAGCCACCTCGATGTCGACCGACACGGTCATGTCCTGGCGCAGCGCCGAAGGCGGATCGGGAACGTCGAGCTTGACCTCTACGGCGCCGGTCTGCGCGTTCACGCCCGGGTTGATGTACGCGAGCGTGGCCTCGAATCGCTCGAGCGGATAGGCGTCGGCCGAGGCGATCGCATGCTGGCCGGGTGCCAGCAGCGCCAGGTTCTTCTCGTCGATCTGCACGACGAGCTGCGTGTCGCCCGTAGGCGATAGTGTCATCAGCACCTTGCCCGGCTGGACGACGTCGCCGCGTTCGACGTTGCGCCCGATGAGTGTGCCTGCCACCGGTGCGGCGATCGTCGCGTACGAGAGCCGGGCTCGCGCGGCATCCGCGTTCGCGCGAGCCTGCGCGAGCGCGGTCTCGGCGAGCGCCACGTCGCTGCCGCCCTTGCGCGCCGACTCGAGCTGGCGCTGCGCAGCGCGCAACTGCGCATCGGCAAGCTCGACGTTCTTGCGCGATTCGTCGAGCGTCGCCTGTCCGATGAATCCCTTGCCGAACAGCTCCTCGTTTCGTCGCTGCTGCGCGCGTGCATGTTCGAGCGTGGCCTGTGCCTGCCGCACGCTCTGCTCGGCAACCGGAGCCTGCACTTCGTGCAGCTGGCGAAGCTTCGCCTGCGCCTGCGCGACCGCGGTAAGCGCCTGCTGCAGCGCTGCCTGCAGTTCGGTCGCGTCGAGTTCGACCAGTACCTGGCCCGCGCGCACGGTCTGGCCCTCGGCGACCGGTACGGAGACGACCGTTCCGGTGATCTGCGCGCCGATGTCGATGCGATGCGGCGCTTGCACGCGTCCGCTGGCGACCACCGACTGGACGAAGTCGCGCTGCACGACGGAGACCACCGGGACGACCGGTCCGAACAACAGGCGCGGAAGTGCCCAGGCCGCTGCGGCGACCGCCAGCAGCACGGCGAGCGCTCTCCACACGTACCGTCGCCGCCAGCTGGGTTTCGCCGATGCAGCGTTCATTGCGGCACTCCGCGCATGCCGTCGAGCAGCAGCGAGAAGGTGGCGCGTGCCGCGTCGACGATACCGCCTTCGCCGCCCAACAGCGAGCGTTGCAGTGCAAGGCCCTGCAGCGTGGCGACGAACAGCGTCGCACCGATCTGCGGGTCGAGCGCCGGCGAGAGATCGCCGGCATCGCGCGCCTCGCGGATGCACGCGGCGACGCGCCTCGCGTATCCGGCGACCATCCGGTGCGCACGTTCGTGCATCGGCGCGCGCTCGTCGCCCTGCAGGGCGTGATAGAGGATGCGCGGAGCACCCGGGTGGCGCGCGACGAAGCGCGCGTGTGCGAGAAAGACACGCTCGAGGATCTCGACCGGCGAGCCGCCGCCGGCGAAGGCCGCGTCCACCGCGGCGCCGAGATCGCCACGCACCCAGTCGAAGACGGCGACCCAGATTGCTTCCTTGTCGGCGAAGTGCCGGAAGAGAGCGCCGTGGGTAAGCGCGACGCGGTCGGCGATCGCCTGCGTCGTGATGGCTTCCGGCCCGCGTTCGCGTGCAAGTTCGACCACCGCGGCGACGATCTCGGCGCGGCGCTCGTGCGAAGGAAGGCGCCGGCGTGGGCGCAGCAAGACAGTCGAGTCGCGGGAGCTCATGCCACGGGCAAGGGGGAGGCGGGGCTGGAAGTGCAAGTAAGTAACGCGTTACTATTTTAGCTTCAACTGCAATCCCGGATCGTACGAGCCATGACCTTTGCCGACACGCCCAGCGTCGAATCGTTCCCGCCCTTCTTCGCCGAAGCTCCCGTCATCGACGTGCAGGATCCGCTCGCGGAATTCCTCGGTGCGGTCGAGGCGGGGCGCCTGCGCTATCGCTACGAGGACGTGGTGCGCATGGCCGGACATTCGTGCCCGACGGTTGCGTCGGCCTTCCTGATGACGCGCGCTGCGCTGCACCGATTGTACGGAGACGAGCCGCCGCGGCGCGGAGAGATCCGCGTCGAGATGCGCGAGCGGCGCGACGCTGGCGTCACCGGCGTCGTGGCGGCGGTGGCGACCTTCGTCACCGGAGCGACCGAGGACAGCGGTTTCCCGGGGCTCGGTGGGCGCTTCGGGCGGCGGGAGCGGCTTTTCTTCGGCCGGCCGATCGGCGGCGAGATGCGCTTCTCGCGCGTCGACCGGCCGGGCGCCGGCGTCGAGGTCGCGGCGAACCTGCAGCGGGTCGCGGGCGATCCGCGCGTTTCGCTGTGGATGGGCCGCTGCCTGCACGGCGAGGCGAGCGACGAAGAGACCGCGGCCTTTCGTGGCGCCTGGCAGGATCGCGTGCGCAGGTTGCTGCTCGAGTACGCAGACGACCCTCAGGTGATCGAGCTGCGCGACGTGCGCTGCTGAAGGGGAACGCGGGCCGCACGCCGGGCGTCCCGCCAACGAAAAGCGGGCGCTCCGATTGCGTGGAAGGCGGCTCTTTCAGGAGAGCTTCCATGTTCCACCACGTCAAGCGCCTGCAATACACGGTTCGTGTCGCCGAGACCAATCCGGGGCTCGCCAACCTGCTGCTCGAGCAGTTCGGCGGACCCCAGGGCGAGCTCGCGGCAGCGATGCGCTACTTCACCCAGGCGATCGCGGAATCCGATCCCGGCCGCAAGGACATGCTGATGGACATAGCGACCGAGGAACTCAGCCATCTCGAGATCATCGGAACGATCGTCGCCATGCTCAATCGCGGTGCCAAGGGCCGCATCGCCGAGGCGAGCGACGCCGAAGCCGAGATGTACCGCGCGATCACGGGTCCCGGCAACGATTCGCACCTCACGCAGGTGCTCTACGGCGGTGGTCCGCCGCTGACGAATTCGGGCGGCGTGCCGTGGAGCGCGGCATACGTCGACACGATCGGCGATCCGACGGCCGATCTGCGCTCCAACATTGCCGCAGAATCGCGCGCCAAGCTGATCTACGAAAGGCTGATCGCCGCCACCGACGACCCCGGCGTCAAGGAGGCGCTCGGCTTCCTGATGACACGCGAGGCGGCACACCAGATCTCCTTCGAAAAGGCGCTCTACGCGATCCAGCCGAATTTTCCGCCGGGAAAGATGGCAGTCGACCCACGCTTCGCGAATATCTATTTCAATCTGTCGCAGGGCGACGGCGACCAGCGCGGCCCGTGGAACAGCGACGATCATTTCCTCTATGTCACGGAACGCGACGAGCAGAGCGCGGTCGACGGCGGCGACGGTGGTGCGCACGCAGAACTGCGCCCCGACGAGCGCGAGGTGCTCGATCGGGCTGCGCAGCGCACGCGCTCGGACCCGCAGTCCGAGCCTCTGACCGGTGCCGAACTGGGCATGGGCCCGCAGGACCCGGCAAGAAGCAACGGTGGCGCTTCCCGCGGAGCGCGGACCTGACGGCTGGTACGTCGCTTGCTCGGTGGGCGGGCCGCGGCGATCGGTGCCGCGCCGCCCACACGGAGATGCAACCATGCCCGGTACACGCACTGCCAGTTCGAAAACGACGACCCGCTCGAGTTCACGCAAGGAGAAGGAGAACGATCCGATCGCGTTGCTCGAAGCCGACCACCGCAGGGTCGAGAAGATGTTCAAGGAGTTCGAGAAGAAGAAGGAGAAGGATCGCGACGGGGCGATCGAACTCGTCGGGCAGATCCTCACCGAGCTGACCGTGCACACGCAGATCGAGGAAGAGATCTTCTATCCGACGATGCGCGAATTCGGCGGCGACAAGATGGCCGATCTGCTCGACGAGGCCGAGGTCGAGCACGCGAGCGCGAAGGACCTGATCGAGCAGATCTCGTCGATGTCCCCCGACGAAGAGCTGTACGACGCCAAGGTGACGGTGCTCGGCGAGTACGTGAAGCACCACGTCAAGGAAGAGGAGGACGAGATGTTCCCGAAGGCGAAGAAGGCCGGCGTCGACATGGAGGAGCTCGGCAACCTCCTGGCCGAGCGCAAGCAGGAACTGATGCAGGAGATGGGCGAGGGGGACGGCGCCGAGTCGTAGCCGAGCAGATTGCGGGACGGACCCGCCCGGCATGTGGATTCCCGGCGTACCCTGGTGGGAAGCGGTAGTCCGGGCGGCGTCCATCTATCTCGCGCTGATGATCCTGATGCGGCTGGCGGGCAAGCGCACGCTCAGCCAGCTCACGCCCTTCGACCTGCTCGTGATGCTGTTGCTCAGCGAGGCGGTCAGCCCGTCGATCGGCGGGAACGACGACTCGATCGGGGGCGGCCTGATCCGCGCGACGACGCTGGTCGGGCTGAACCTGGTCGTCGGATACGCGACGGCGCGCAGCCGCGCGGTCGAGCGCTTCATCCAGGGGGCGCCGGTCGTCATCGGCCGCGACGGGAAACTCTTCGAGCACGTCCTGCGGCGCCAGCGAATCGGCCGCGACGACATCGAGAAGGCGCTGCGCGAGGCGCAGTGCGAATTGCCGGACCTCGCGCTCGCGGTGCTGGAGCCGGACGGCCAGATCACCGTCTGGAAGGCGTCGGAGCGCGCGCAACGCGACAGCGCGTCGGGCGGATCGGCGGTTCCGCCCTGAAGGTGCGCGAGACGGGCATGGACGATTGGTTCACACGTTCTCAGTTATCCGGTGCATCGGCGCAGCGGTGGTAGTGCGGAATGCGTCCGAGCGCGTAGTCCGCCGCCGAGCGGCGCACGGCGTTGCGCGAACCGTCGAAGTGCCGGGTCTCGGAGAACACGCGCACGGCGTCGCCGTCGCGCAGCGCCCATGCGAAGCAGACGGTGCCGGCCGGAATGTCGCTGCCTTCCGGCGGCTCGTCGGCCAGCCCCGTGTCGGCTACGGCGACCGAAGCGCTGCTGCGCGCGAGCGCGCCGAGCACCATCTCGCGCGCCACCGCCTCGCTGGTCAGGCCACAGGTCTCGATGGTCTGCTTCGAGACCCCCAGGCGAGAGCACTTCGCCTGGGGCGAATAGACCACGTAGCCGACTTCCAGCGAACTGCCTGCGCCGCTGGCGTCGGCCAGGCGCCCGGCGATCAACCCCGCCGTGCACGATTCCGCCGTGGCGACGACCAGGTCATTGTCCTTCAGGTACGAAATCAGCTTGTTCAGTCGCATGGCGAATTCGGCTGGTCGGACCGCGTCCGCGTTGCATCCGGCGCGCCTGCCGATGGAACGGTGAACGGCCCGGCGCCTTATCATGGGAATCTTCTTCTGCCGATTCCCTGCTCGAATGGACACGGAACTGCCGTCGGCGGCGCTGATCGCGTGGATGGGCTTCGCCATCGGCGCGGTGTTCGGCTTCGTCGGCAACAAGACGAACTTCTGCACGATGGGAGCGGTCTCCGACATCGTGCACATGGGCGACTGGACGCGCATGCGCATGTGGCTGCTTGCCATCGCGGTGGCCATGCTCGGCGTCTGGGTGCTGCAGGCGCAGGCGCTCGTCGACACGCACAAGTCGCTGTACGCGAGCCCGAACCTGATGTGGCTGTCGAATCTGGTCGGCGGCCTGCTGTTCGGCGTCGGCATGACGCTCGCTTCGGGCTGCACCGGCAAGACGTTGATCCGCATCGGCGGCGGAAACCTGAAGTCGGTCGTCGTCTTCGTCGTGCTGGCGATCTCGGCCTATGTCACGCTCAAGGGGTTGTTCGGCGTCTGGCGCGTGAACACCTTCGACGCGGTGTCCGTGCGGCTGTCCACGACGCAGGACCTTCCGACGCTGGTCGCCGCAGGCTGGGGCCTGTCGCCGGCCGCCGTCCAGCGCTGGCTGCCGCCGCTCGTGGCTGCAGCGCTGCTCGCCTTCGTCTTCTCTCGCCGGCAGGCGCGCGGCCGCGACACGCTGCTCGGCGGCATCGTCGTGGGCCTGACGATCGTCGCCGGCTGGTACGTCACCGGTCACGTCGGCTATGTCGCCGAACATCCCGACACGCTCGAGGAGGCGTTCATCGCCACCAACGGCAATCGCCCGGAGTCGTTGTCGCTGGTGGCGCCCTTCGCGTACACGCTCGAACTGCTGATGTTCTGGAGTGACCAGAGCAAGCACGTCACCTTCGGCATCGCCACCGCGCTGGGAATCGTCGCCGGGTCGCTCGCCTATGCGTTGCTCAGCGGCACCTACCGGGAAGAGAGCTTCCCCGACGCGGCCGACCTGAAACGGCACGTGGCCGGCGCGGTGCTGATGGGCTTCGGCGGCATCACCGCGCTCGGCTGCACGATCGGCCAGGGGCTGAGCGGGCTGTCGACGCTCGCCGTCGGTTCGGCGCTCACCTTCTTCTCGATCGTCGCCGGCGCGGCGCTGATGATGAAGCTCGACTACTGGCGGCTGATGCGCGAAGCCCACGCGTAGCGACGCAGCGTGCACGGTGCCATGTGCTTCACGTTATAATACGAGGCACATACCGGCGCCACGCCGACGGCACTTCCTCCGCGGGTTCCAAGTCGATGATCGCACTGCTCGAAGCGCGCAGCGCCGGCCTCTTCCGCCGCGAGCACTGGCTGCCGAACATCGTCGCCGGCGCGATCGTCGGCGTGGTCGCGCTGCCGCTGGCGATGGCCTTCGCGATCGCCTCCGGCGCCAAGCCCGAGCAGGGCATCTACACGTCGATCGTCGCCGGCTTCCTCGTCACGGTGCTCGGCGGCAGTCGCGTGCAGATCGCCGGGCCCACCGGCGCATTCATCGTGATCCTGGCCGCGATCACGGCGCGCTACGGCATCGACGGGCTGCAGATCGCCACCATGATGGCCGGTGTCATCCTGTTCCTGCTCGGCGTCGCGCGCATGGGCGCGATCATCAAGTTCATCCCCGATCCGGTGATCGTCGGCTTCACGTCGGGTATCGGCGTCATCATCTTCGTCGGGCAGTGGAAGGATTTCTTCGGGCTGCCGCCGGTCGGCGGCGAGCATTTCCACGAAAAGCTGTGGCAACTGCTGCAGGCACTGCCGCAGCTGCACCTGGCGACGACGCTGCTGGCCTTCGCGTCGCTTGCGCTGGTGCTCTTCGGCAACCGCATCCCGCGCCTGGCGCGCGTGCCCGGCCCGCTGATCGCCCTGGTCTTCGCCACCGCCGTGCAGGCGATCTTCGGTTTCGACGGCGTCGTCACGATCGGCAGTGCCTTCGGCGGCATACCGCTCGGGCTGCCCGAACTGCGGCTGCCCGAGATCACGGTCGCGCGCATGATCGAACTGATCGGCCCGGCGTTCACGATCGCGATGCTCGGTGCGATCGAGTCGTTGCTCTCGGCGGTGGTGGCCGACGGCATGGCCGGTACGCGGCACGATTCGAACCAGGAACTCATCGGGCAGGGACTCGCCAACATCGCCGCGCCGCTGTTCGGCGGCTTCGCCGCCACCGGCGCGATCGCGCGCACCGCCACCAACATCCGCAACGGCGGCACCAGCCCGCTGGCCGGCATCGTCCACTCGGCCACGCTGCTGCTCATCGTACTGGTGCTCGCACCGCTGGCGGTCAGCGTTCCGCTCGCGGCCCTCGCCGCGATCCTTTTCGTCGTCGCCTGGAACATGAGCGAGGCCCGGCACTTCGCCAAGATGGTGCGCCGCGCCCCGCGCGCCGACGTGGTGATCCTGCTCGTCACCTTCGGGCTCACCGTTTTCGCCGACCTCGTCGTCGCGGTGAACATCGGCGTGATCCTCGCCACCCTGCAGTTCATGCGCCGGATGGCTTCGAGCGTCGAAGTGCAGAACGTCACGCACCAGGAACTGCACCAGGAATTCGCGCACCGCGGCTTCCGGCAGCTGCCCCCTGGCGTGCTCGTCTACTCGGTCGACGGACCGTTCTTCTTCGGCGCGGCCGAGAACTTCGAACGCGCGCTCGCCAGCACGCACACCGATCCGCGCGTGCTCATCCTGCGCCTGGGCTGGGTGCCGTTCATCGACGAAACGGGGTTGCAGACGCTCGAGGAGGTCGTCTCCGACATGCGCCGGCGCGGCGTGACGGTGATGCTCGCGGGGGCGAATCCGCGCGTGCACCGCAAGCTCGCGCGTGCGGGGCTGATCGAGCTGGTGGGGCGCGAGAATTTCTTCGACGACCTGGCCGATGCGATCGAAGCGAGCCGCGCGCTGGGCGATGCGCAGGCCCCGACGACGGTCGGCCGCCAGACGGTGCTCAGCGATACGGTGCAAGCGGTCTTGCGCACCAGCCGCGAGTTCTTTGCGCGCTCACCGCCGGAGGGCTGATGCAGTGTTTCGCGCCGAGCGCCGCAGGCGCCACCCCTCTCGCGCCGCAGGCGACGCTTCGCTCGCGCCGCGGACGGCGCCCGGCGTCATTTCACCTTGGGGTTCGCCATTCCGGGTTGCGTGCGATAGCGAACGCCGTGCTGCGCGAGATAATCGCGGATCAGCTGTCGAACGACCTGCGACGGGGTCACGTCCTGCCGCGCACACAGCGTCTCGAACGCTTTCTTCTTCGCCGGGTCGATCAGCACGGTCAGTCGGGCGGTCTTTCGTTCCATGCCGCGGGCGGCCTCGTCCGTATGTTCATCGCATTGTAATCCGATGTGCGCGGGCCTGGCGCGACGCCGAGGCGGCATCGGCTTGCGTCGGCCCGCCGGGCGGGCGACCATCGTGGCGATGAAAGTGACGAAACGCCTGCGAATCCGGGGTCGCGTCCAGGGCGTCGGCTTCCGTGCGTCGCTCGCCGACGAAGCACGATTGCGCGGCCTCGCCGGCTGGGTGCGCAACCGGCGCGACGGCACGGTGGAGGCGATGGTGCACGGCGACTCGCAGCAGTTCGACGCGCTGCTCGCGTGGGCGCGGCGCGGGCCGCGCGCGGCACGGGTCGATCGCGTCGAGGTGGACGACGTGGAGGCGGCGGCGGTGCCGGCGCACTTCGAGCAGCGGCCCACCGCCTGAGGGCACGCGCGCGGGCGGCCGGTTGTCAACGGGCCTGGGTGCAGCAGATCGCAGCGTTCCTGCGCGGGCAATCGTTTGCGCGGCGCAAGACACTGCGTTTCGCAGCAAGACCGGCATGAGGAGCCGGGATGAAGAGCGGGACGACGCGCACTACGAACCCGATGAGGGTCCGCCCGCCTTCTTGTCCGGCCCGAGTGCCGCCTCGATCGCCTGGTCGACGCGCTCGAGCCAGACGAACTCGAGCTTGTCGCGCGCGTCCGACGGGATCTCGTCGAAGTCGCGCCGGTTGCGTGCCGGCAGCATCACGCGCTCGATGCCTGCGGCGGCCGCGGCGACGACCTTCTCCTTGATGCCGCCCACCGGCAACACCAGTCCGCGCAGGCTGATCTCGCCCGTCATCGCGGTGTCGCTGCGCACCGTGCGCCCGGTGAGCAGCGAGACCAGCGCGGTGAACATCGCCACGCCTGCGCTCGGACCGTCCTTCGGCGTCGCGCCGGCCGGCACGTGGATGTGGATGTCGATCTTGCCCAGGCGCTCCTCGTCGATGCCCAGGTCGTGCGCGCGGTGCTTGACGATCGACAATGCCGCCTGGGCGCTTTCCCGCATGACGTCGCCGAGCTGCCCGGTGAGGATCAATGCGCCCTTGCCCGGGATGCTCGTCGCCTCGATGAACAGGATGTCGCCGCCCACCGGCGTCCACGCCAGGCCGGTGGCGACGCCCGGCGTGCTCGTGCGCATCGCGACTTCGTTCTCGAAGCGCGGTGGCCCGAGTATCTCGCCCAGCTCGTCGACGCCGATGTGCAGCTGCGTGGCCGATCCTTCGGCGATGCGCACGGCAGCGTGCCGCAGAGCGCGACCGATCTCGCGCTCGAGGCTGCGCACGCCCGCTTCGCGCGTGTAGTCGCGGATGATCCGGTGCAGCGCGTCGTCGTCGATCGTGACCTGTCCCTCGGCCAGGCCGTTCGCCTCGAGCTGGCGGCGGATGAGATAGCGGCGCGCGATCTCGAACTTCTCGTTCCCGGTGTAGCCGGCCAGCGCGATGATCTCCATCCGGTCGCGCAGCGGTCCGGGGATCGTCTCCAGCATGTTCGCCGTGGCGATGAACACGATCCGGCTCAGGTCGAAGGAGACGCCGAGGTAGTTGTCGCGGAACGTGGAGTTCTGTTCCGGGTCGAGCACTTCGAGCATCGCCGCCGACGGGTCGCCCTGGATGCCGCGGCCCATCTTGTCGATCTCGTCGAGCATCATCACGCAGTCGCGCGCCTTCGCCTTGCGGATCGCCTGGACGATGTTGCCCGGCATCGAGCCTATGTACGTGCGCCGGTGGCCGCGGATTTCGGCTTCGTCGTGCACGCCGCCCAGGCTCACGCGCACGAACGGGCGATGCATCGCGCGCGCGATCGACTGTCCCAGCGAGGTCTTGCCGACCCCGGGCGGGCCGACGAAGCACAGTATCGGCGCCTTGCCGCGCGGCGCGAGCTTGCGCACCGCAAGGAACTCGACGATGCGCTTCTTGATCTTCTCCAGGCCGAAATGGTCCTCGTCGAGCACGCGTCGCGCCTGGGCGATGTCGATCGGTCGCTCCTCGGGTTCGGACCACGGCAGCTCGATCATCCAGTCGAGCCAGGTGCGCACCATCCCCGCCTCGGGCGCGGCCTCCGGCATGCGTTCGTATCGACGCAGCTCCTTGCGGGTCGCCTCCTCGGCCTCCTCGGGCATCTTCGCTTCGTCGATCGCCTTCGACAGGTCGGCCACTTCCTGCGACTTTCCGTCGCCTTCGCCCAGCTCGCGCTGGATCGACGCCATCTGCTCGCGCAGGATCGCTTCGCGCTGCCGTTCGTCGAAAGTCGCCTTCGTGCGCTTGCCGATCTCCTGCGTCAGGCGCATCACTTCGATGCGCCTGGCGAGGAACGCCGACACCTTGTCGATGCGCGCACGCAGGTCGACCGTCTCGAGCAGCTCCTGCTTGTCGTCGCGTCCGATGTCGAGGTAGGCGGCGACCAGGTCGGCGAGCGCGCCGGCCGAACCCGCCGCCTGGACCGCGGTGATCAGTTCCTGCGGCACCTGCGGCAGCAGCTGCAGCGCCTCCATCGCCTGCTGCTTCAGGTGCAGCAGCCGGGCCTCGATCTCCGGACCCTGCTCGTCGGGTTCGTCGATCGGCACGACGCGTGCAGCCAGGAACGGCCGCTCGCGCACGAACTCGGCGATACGAAAGCGCTGCAGCCCCTGCACGACGATGTGGTGCCCCCCGTCGGGCACGTTCACGTAGCGCAGGATGTTCGCGGTGGTGCCGGTTCGATGCATGTCGATCGGACCCGGCTGCGCGGTCTCGGATTCGCGCTGCATCAGGATGCCGATCGGGCGTTCTTCGCGCAGCGCCTGCTGCGCGGCGAGGACCGACGTTTCGCGCCCGATCGCGATCGGGAAGACGGTGCCGGGAAAGAGGACGGTGTCGCGCACCGCGACGATGATCAGCACGTCGGGCGGCAGCTGCGGCAGCGAGGCTGCGGTCTGCTGGCCCGGCGTGGCTTCGGCGAGTGACGCGGCACCCGCCGGCTGCGCATCGCCATGGGACGCGCCTGGGTCGTTGGCGTCGACCGCGGCGCCGGGGCTCGAGGGATTCCGTGGGTCGTCGTTCATGTCGTCTTCTGCAGGCTGATCACGAGGCATCCGTTCTCCGCGCCGACGCGCACGCCGGCATAGCGGCCGGGCGGCAGCGGAACCCGCCGCTCGAAGCGGCCCTGCGGAAGCTCGAGCCGATGGATCACGGCGCTTCCGAGCTGCCTCGGCAGCAGGCGCCTGCCGCTGACGACCAGCGAAGCGCCTTCTATCACCGCCTGCACGTCACGCTGGTCCACGCCGGGCAGGGCGACGTAGATCAGCACCTCGAGCGGGTTCTCGAGCACGTCGACCGGCGGCTCCCAGGTCGGCATCGGCGAGCGCCGCGGCTGGAAGAACTGCTGGTGCAGGCGCTCGGCGCGGCCGAGCGCCGCCAGCGCGTCGGCCCACATCCATTCGGGAGAATCGTCGTCTCGTCTCATTGCGTGGTTGTCTCTTCGCGGTAGCTGACCGTCTGCATGATGATCGCCGAAATGCGCACGGCAGCGCGACGTCGTCGGGAATTGTGCGCCAGCTCGTCACCCGGGACCCTGCAGCGCTATCTCGCGTCGTCCCGGGTCTCGAGGGTCTCGTCGGGCGGTGCGGTCTGCGGCTGCTCGAGCAGCAGCTCCCTGGACACGTCGTCGTATTCGTAGAGCTCGGCGTAGCGTCCCCATTCGATTGCCGCATCGAGCGTCTCGCGCGCGTACTGCTCGCTGAGGTGATCCTCGAGTTCGGCTTCGAATCGAACGCGCGGTGCGCGTCCGTTCGGCCGGGCGTGCAGTACGTCGCGAATGTGGGCGATCAGCGCGACGCCGCCCAGCGCGTGCTCCGCGAAGAGCCGCTTGCGCTCCTGGGTCTCGGCTTCGGCGTACTGTCGGCCTGCCTGCGTGAGCACGACGTCGCCGTGCGCCACCTCGGCCAGGCCGAGCAGGTGCAGCGCCTCCGCCACCGGGAGCAGCTCGTCGAGCTCGAGCTGCAGCGTGTGCGCGACGACCGGAAGATCGGCGCTGCCGTCGTAGGGCGGCGCGGCCACCGTCTCGAGAAGTCCGGCGAGCCGGTTCACCGAGACCCGGCGCAGGTGTCGCGCCGTCGGCGCCTCGATCAGCCGGCCGTGCATCGGCGCTCGTTCGGTGAGCAACGAGTAGACGCGCTCGACGGCTTCGCGAAACGCCGCCGACCGGCGGTCGCGCGGATGGGGCAAGTCGATCGCGATCTCGGCGGCGATGCGCCCCGGGTTCGGCGCGAGCACGATCACCCGGTCGCACAGGAACACCGCCTCCTCGATGTTGTGCGTGACCAGCACGACGGCGAGGATGTCGAGCCGTCTTTCGGTCCACAGGTCCAGGAAATCGGTGCGCAGCGTTTCGGCGGTGAGCACGTCGAGCGCGGAGAAGGGTTCGTCCATCAACAGCAGCTTCGGTTCGACGACGAGCGCGCGCGCGAAGCCGACGCGCTGCTGCATGCCGCCCGACAGTTCCCGGGGATACGCGCTCTCGAAACCGTCCAGCCCGATGAGGTCGATTGCCGCGAGCGCTCGACGGTGCGCGCTGTCGGAGCCGACGCCGAGCGCGCGCAGCCCGAGCGTGACGTTCTCGAGTACGGTGAGCCACGGAAAGAGCGCGAAGTTCTGGAATACCATCGCGACGCCCGCCGCCGGCCCGTGCACCGGCTTGCCTTCGAAGGTGACGCTGCCCGCGCTCGGCTCGAGCAAGCCGGCGATCGTGCGCAGCAGCGTGGACTTGCCCGATCCCGAGCGGCCCAGGAGGCCGACGATCTCGCCGGCGCGCACCTCGACGTCGATGCCGTCGAGTACGAGAAGTTCGCCGGCGGCCTTCGGAAAGGTCTTGCGCAAGCCCTCGACCCGAAGCAGCGGTTCGTCGTGCATCGCCATCGGTCAGCCCAGCCGGAAGCGCCGTTCCATGGCGTTGTACATCGGGCGCCAGAACAGCCGGTTGAAGAAGACGACGAAGGCCGACATCATCGTCACGCCCAGTGCGATGCGCGTGTAGTCGCCGGCTTCGGTATTCACGGTGATGTAGGCGCCGAGCCCGTGCGCGACCAGCCGCTGGTCTCCCCAGTGCACGACCTCGGCGACGATCGTCGCGTTCCACGCGCCGCCCCAGGCAGTGAGTGCACCGGTGACGATGTACGGCGCGATCGCGGGCAGCAGCACGCGGCGCCAGCGCAGCCAGCGACCGAGCTGCAGGTTGCTCGAGACCTGCAGCAGGTCCTGCGGGATGGCGCTCGTGCCCGCGATGACGTTGAACAGGATGTACCACTGGGCGCCCAGCACGACCAGCGGGCTGAGCCAGAGATCGTGGTTCAACTGCCAGCGCACGATGACGAAGACGGCCAGCGGGTAGAACAGGTTCGCCGGCACGGCCGCCAGGTATTGCACGAGCGGCTGGATGCGCGCGGTCCAGTTCGGACGCAGGCCGATCCACATGCCGATCGGGACCCAGACCAGCACGGCGAGCAGCGTTACCGACAGTACGCGCCCGAGCGAAGCGCAGCCCAGCAGGAAGACGTGCAGCCATTCGTTCGCGTCGACGCCGGAGAGGAAGCGCCAGCCGTTGAAGAGAAGCGCGGCCGCGAGCGCGGCCAGGGCCAGCCACCACGCGACCGCGCCGGCGGCGGCGCGCACGCCGGCCGGCAGTCGTGGTACGGCGCCCGCCGAGCGCAACGCGCGGCGCCGGCGTGAAGCGCGTGCGGAGCGATTCAGCGTCGCCCGTTGCAGCAGCGAACGCAGCCCGGTCCCGAGGCGCCGAAGCGCGCGGGTTTGCCGCCAGACGGAAAGCACCCAGCTTCGCGGTGCTGCGCCGGCACGCGCTGCGCCGAGCCGGAACTTGTCCGACCAGGCGACCAGCGGGCGGAACATCAGCGTGTCGTAGAGCGCGATGACGAGCATCATCGCGACCAGCGCCCAGCCGACGGCGGCGAGGTTGCGTTCCGCGATCGCTTGCGCGAGATACGATCCGATTCCCGGCAGCGGCAGGTGCCAGGAGCCGACGACGATCGCCTCCGAGGCGACGACGAAGAACCACGCGCCGGACATCGAGACCATCATGTTCCAGACGAGACCCGGCGTCGCGAAGGGAACGTCGAGGTGCCAGAAGCGCTGCCAGGCCGACATCCGCATCGAGCGCGCCGCTTCGGCCAGCTCGGCGGGCACCGTGCGCATCGACTGGTAGACGCTGAAGGTGATGTTCCACACCTGGCTCGTGAAGATCGCGAAGATCGCCGCGAGCTCCGCGCCGAGCGCCGAGCCGGGAAACAGGCGCAGGAACGCGACCACGGTGATCGACAGGTAGCCGAGCACCGGCACCGACTGGCCGACGTCGAGCAGCGGCAGCAGGATCGATCGAGCGCGAGCGCTGCGTGCGGCGAGGGTGCCCACGGCGAGCGAGAACACCAGCGAGACCGCGAGCGCGGCGAACATGCGGAAGGTCGTGTGCAGTGCATACGAGGGCAGCCGCGACGGATCGAGCGACACCTGCGCCGCTTCCAGCGCGGCCAGTGGCGTTCGCATCGGCTGCACCGCAGCGGCCACGAAAGCGATCGCTCCGATCGCCAGCGCCGCGGCCACCAGGTCCCAGCGATTCACGCCGACGTGCGGGGCGAGCGGAAACGCGTAGTGGCGGCGCATGGCGGCGATTCTCGCAGACGGCGCGCGTGCCGGGCTGGGGCCGATGCGCTACAGTCGGCAATGGAGGAACATCGAAGTGTCCGAGGACATTGCCACGCTGCGCAGGATCCTGAAGTCGTGCCGGACGATCGCCGTCGTCGGCCTGTCGGCCGAATGGCATCGCCCGAGCTTCTTCGCCGCGAAGTACCTGCAGCAGCACGGCTACCGGATCGTTCCGGTGAATCCCCGCTACGACGAGGTGCTCGGCGAACGCTGCTACGCGTCGCTGCGCGAAATCCCCCACCCGGTCGACATGGTGGACGTCTTTCGTCGTGCCGCCGACGTCGGCCCGATCGCCGAGGATGCGATCGCCATCGGCGCCCGGTGCCTGTGGCAGCAGCTCGGCGTGTGCAACGTCGAGGCCGATGCGCGCGCCCGCGCCGCGGGCCTGGACTCGGTGACGGACCGCTGCGTGAAGATCGAGCACGCGCGCCTGTTCGGCGGCCTGCACTGGGCCGGCGTGAACACCGGCGTGATCTCGGCGCGCCGCGCTGCCTGAGAACGCTGCCACGCGAGCGCAATCCGATGGCCGATCGGCGCTTCCATCCAGAGACGCTGGCGATCCACGCCGGGCAGATCCCCGACGCCGCGACCGGTTCGCGCGCGCTGCCGATCTACCAGACGACCAGCTACGTCTTCGACAGCGCCGACCACGCGGCGTCGCTGTTCAACCTGCAGACCTTCGGCAACGTCTACTCGCGACTGTCGAACCCGACGGTGGCAGCGCTGGAGGAACGCGTCGCCGCGCTCGAAGGCGGGCGCGCGGCGGTGGCCAGCGCCAGCGGAATGGCCGCCGAGACGATGGCGCTGACGACGCTGCTCTCGCAGGGCGATCACGTCGTCGCGGCCAGCGCGCTGTACGGCGGCAGCGTGACGATGTTCGCGGTGAACCTGCGCCGCTTCGGCATCGAGACGAGCTTCGTCGATCCGACGAGGCCCGAGGCCTTCGCCCAGGCGATGCGGCCGAGCACGCGCGCCGTGTTCGCCGAGACGCTGGGCAACCCGAGCCTGCAGGTGCTCGACATCGCCGCGGTGGCCGACGTCGCGCACGCGCACGGCGTGCCGCTCGTCGTCGACAACACGGTGCCGAGTCCGTTCCTTTGCACGCCGATCGCCTTCGGCGCCGATCTGGTCGTGCACGCCGCAACGAAGTACCTGGGCGGGCACGGGACGACGCTGGCCGGCGTCGTCGTCGAGAGCGGGAAATTCCCGTGGGACAACGGCAAGTTTCCGGGCATGACCGAGCCTTCGCCCGGCTACCACGGCGTGAAGTTCTACGAGACCTTCGGCGACTTCGGCTTCACGATGCGCGCGCGCATGGAATCGCTGCGCGTGTTCGGTGCGTCGCTCGCCCCGACGAGCGCCTGGCAGATCCTGCAGGGCATCGAGACGCTGCCGGTGCGCATGGAGCGGCACTGCGCGAATGCGCTGCGCCTGGCCGAGTACCTGCGTTCGCATCCGCAGGTCAGCTGGGTCGCGTATCCGGGACTGCCCGATCATCCGCAGTACGAGCTCGTGCGACGGCAGATGCGCACGGTGGACGGAAGACCGGGTGCGTCGGGCCTGCTTGCCTTCGGCATCGAGGGCGGCCTGGCGGCCGGCGTGCGCTTCATCGAGGCGGCGCAGTTCATGAGCCATCTCGCGAACATCGGCGACACGCGAACGCTGATCATCCATCCGGCATCGACCACCCACCGGCAGCTCGACGAGGCGCAGCAGCGCGCGGCCGGCGTCACGCCCGACATGGTGCGCATCTCGGTGGGGCTCGAGCACATCGACGACATCCTGTGGGACGTCGACCAGGCGCTGCACGCGGCCGGCGGGCTTCGATGAACGCTGTCGGCGCCGTTCGGAAAGGTTGCGGCAATCGCCGTCCCCGTCGTTGAAGCGATAATGGCGGCGAACAGCCACTGAAAGACGGGCCTGCCGCTGGCCGGCCAGGCGAGTCGCCACGGAGAAAACCGATGAGCTCGAGAAAGCCGGTCGAGGAATTCACGACCCCCAATCCCGTCACCGCGAACGAGAAAACCTCGATCGACGAGTTGCGCGCGCTGATGACGACCTATGGTGTGCGCCACCTGCCGATCGTGCGCAACGGCGACGTCGTCGGCCTGGTGAGCGACCGCGACCTGCGCGTCGCGCAGGGCCTGAGCACCGCGCACCAGCTGCAGGTGCTTGCCGCCGACATCATGTCCACCGATCCGGTCTCGGTGAAGGCGCAGACGCCACTGGACGAGGTCGCGCTCACGATGTCCGATCGCAAGATCGGCAGCGTGCTCGTTCACGAAGCCGACGGTACGTTCGTGGGAATCTTCACGCTGACCGACGCGCTGAATGCGTTGATCGAGGTGGTGCGCGGTCGCGGCGCCTGAGGCTGCCCGGCCCGGAGTCGGTCGACGCCCGGGCGGTGCGGCGAACCGCCCGCAGCGGGCGGATTCTCAGTCGCCTTCGCGCTGCCGCCCGAGCGCCTCGACGATCGCTTCGCTGCGGGGCGGCCGCACGAGACGCGCGACCTCGCGGCCGTCGCTCAGGAAGACGAGCGTGGGCCACAGCTTCACGCCGAACGAGCGCCCCAGACGGCGCCCCGGTCCGTCCTCGATTTTCAGGTGGCGCACGTCGGGCCGATCGGCGAGCGCCGCTTCGAGCATCGGTTGCGTGCGGCTGCAATGGCCGCACCACGGCGTGCCGAACTCGATGAGCGTGGCGCCGGGCAGCGCATCGACTTCCGCGCGCGAGGGCTCGCGTTCGGCGTAAATCCGGTTCATCGGCATCGTGCGGCCTCCTGCAAACGGGGCTCCCTGCCGCCAGTCAGGCGCCCGCTCAGAGCAGCTCTGCGCGCAGCGCCGCCGCGCTCTTCGGCGACAGCAGCGCCGGGGCGATGTCGAAAACCGTGCGCGCGCCGGTCTCGCCGCGGCGGGAAAGCCGCGCCGCCGCCCGCGCATAGGCAACCAGCACGCTGGCCGTGAACTCGGGGTTGCTGTCGAGCTTCAGCGAGAACTCGACCGTCTGCGAGCTGCGCTCGCCCGTCGTGCCGGTGCGGATGACGAAGCCGCCGTGCGGCATCGCCGAGTGCTCGCGGCGCAGCGTCGGTTCGTCGATGAAATGCACGGTGGTGTCGTAGTCGGCGAAGTAGTCGGGCATCGTGCGGATCGCCCGTTCGACGGCGCGCGCGTCGGCCCCTTCGTCGAGCACCACCCAGCACTCGCGCGTGTGCTTCTCGCGCGTGGAAAGCGACGGGTTCTCGCCGCCGCGTACGCGTTCGATCGCTTCGGACACGGGCACGGTGTACTGCACGCCGGCGCGCACGCCGGGGACGCGCCGGATCGCATCCGAGTGTCCCTGGCTCAGTCCGCGGCCCCAGAACGTGTAGGTGGCGCCGTGCGTGAGCACCGATTCGCCGTACAGGCGCGCCAGCGAGAACAGGCCCGGGTCCCAGCCGACGGCGATGATCGAGAGCTTGCCGGCGGCGCGGGCCGCCGCGTCCACCGCGTCGAAATACTGCGGAATGCGCGCATGCGTGTCGAAGCTGTCGACCGTGTTGAAGCGGCCGGCCAGCGCCGGTCCCTGCTCGGGCAGGTCGGACTTCGAACCGCCGCACAGCACGAGCACGTCGATGCGATCGGCGAAGGCGTCGACGCCGTCGAGGGCGTGCACGGCAACGTTTGCCGACAGCGGACGCACCGTTCCCGGACCGCGGCGCGTGAAGATGCCGACCAGTTCCGCGTCGGGGTTCTGCGCGATGGCCGCCTCGACGCCGCGCCCCAGGTTTCCGTAGCCGACAATGCCCAGTCTGATCTTCGTGCCCACGACGCCCCCTGCGTCCCGATTCGATGAAGGCGCCGATTATGCGCGCGCGGCCAGCAGCTGCCCGAGCGTGACGTTTATGACGTAGCCGCCCGCGACGAGGAACACGAACAGCGACGCGGCGAGTTTCAGGGGCGCCGTCCCGGCTCGCCGGAAAGCCGCCAGGTGCGTGCACAGTCCCAGTGCTGCCATTGCCATGCCGAGCAGCAGCGTATCGAGCGCGACGAGCGCCTTCACCAGGCTAGCGGGAAGCACGCCCGACGAATGCACGCCTGCGGCGGCGACGAAGAGCAGCGCGAACCAGGGAATGGCGATACGCGCCTGACCGTCCGCGGTGCGGTCCTCGCTTCCTCTCGCCTCGGCCCAGCCGAGCGCGAGCAGGAAGGGTGCGAGCATCATCACGCGCAGCATCTTCTCGATGACGGCACTGGCGGCCGCCTCCTCGCCGATGCTGCGTCCGGCGGCGACGACCTGCGCGACTTCGTGGACCGTCGAACCGATGAACACGCCGAAGGCGTGCTCGGAAAGCCCGAGAAGCGGATACAGCAGCGGGTACGCGAACATCGACAAGGTGCCGAACACGACGACCGTGGCGACGGCTACCGAGACCCGCTCCGGACGCCCGGCAACGACCGGTTGCGTTGCGATCACCGCTGCCGCGCCGCAGATCGAACTGCCGGCGCCGATGAGTATCGCGGTCGTGCGATCGAGACCGAAGACGCGCGTGCCCAGTTGAACGGCGAGCGCGAAGGTGAGGCACAGGATCGCCAGCGCGATCGCCACGCCGCCCCAGCCCACCTCGGCGATCTGCTGGAACGTGATGCGAAACCCGTAGAGCACGACGGCGGCACGCAGCAGCGGGCCCTTGCAGAAGTCGACTCCTGCACCGCCGCGAGCGGCGATCCCGGACAGCGGGCTGTTGCCGACCATCATGCCCAGCACGATCGCCAGCGTGAGCGCACCCAACCCCAAGGATTGCGCCTGCGACGTCGCTGCGAGCGCACCGGCGAGCGCGATGCCGCCGGCCATCGGAGCCGGTTGCGCCGTGCGCATTGCTGCCGACATCGTTTTCGAGGCGGAGGTCGGACGCATCGGTGTTCCGCGAAAAGGAAGGAAAGCAAGCTTCGCGTGCCGTCCGTCATGAGTCCAATACATAATATTCAGAAAATCATGAGGAAAAGTTATGGCAATGAATCTCCACCTGCTGCGCGTCTTCTTCGAGGTGGCGCAGCGGCGCAGCTTCTCGCGCGCGGCCGAGGCGCTGTTCATCAGCCAGCCGGCCGTCTCCAAGGCCGTGCGCGAACTCGAGCGCCAGCTCGGTCTGCCGCTGATCGAACGCCCGGTGCGCGGCCGACACGCGGCGCACGTCGGGCCGGCGCCGATGGACACGCACGGAATGCGCCTCACCGACGGCGGGCGCGCCTTGCTCGAGCATGCCCGAGGCATCTTCTCGCTCGAGCGCGCGGCGCTCGACGACGTGCGCGCGCGCGTCGGACGCGAGCGCGGACGCCTGTCGATCGGCGCGAGCACGACGATCGCGGGCTACTGGATCGCGCCGTACCTTGCCGCGCTGCTCGGCCGCTCACCCGCGATCGAAGTGCAGGTGCGCGTCGGCAATACCGTGGCGATCGCGCAGGCGCTCGTCGACTGCGAGATCGACGTCGCGCTCGTCGAGGGCACCGTGCAGGACGCGCGCATCCAGACGCTTCGCTGGCGCGACGAGGCGATGGGCATCGTGGTCGCGTGGAACGATCCGCTCGCGCGCAAGCGCGTCGTCGACGCGGGGATGCTCAATGCGCGTGACTGGGTCGTCCGCGAACCGGGATCGGGAACGCGCGAAGTCGGCGAGCGGCTGATGCAGGCGCACGGCATCGAACCCGCGCGCACGATCGAACTGGGCAGCAACGAAGGGATCGCGCGCGCCGTGGCGGCCGGGATCGGCCTGGCACTGCTGCCCGAGTCGATCGTCCGTGAACTGCGGACCACCGGCGCGGTGGCGCTCGTGCGTTTCCCGCGAGAGCTGCAACTCACCCGGCCGCTGTATCGGCTGCAAATGCGCGGGCGGCCTGCCTCGCCGCTGGCGAGCGCGTTCTGCGGGCTGCTGTCGAGCGTCGACCCGGCGCGCGGGCGCGCCCGACACGACGTGGAATAATCGGCCGCCTTCGAACACGAGAGCGCATGCAAGTCGATTCCCATCCTTTCGACGCCGCGATCCGGCTCGCGCCCCAGGGCTCGAACCGCTTTCGCGGCACGACCGCCTCCGCCTACGCGAACATGGTCGGACCCTTCGGCGGCATCACCTGCGCGGTGTTGCTGCAGGCGGTGCTGACGCACGAGCAACGTCAGGGCGATCCGATCGCGATCACGGTGAACTTCGCCGCACCGATCGCCGACGGGTCCTTCGACATCGAAGCGATACCGGCGCGTACGAATCGCTCGACGCAGCACTGGGTCGTGCAGCTCGAGCAGCAGGATGCGATCGCGGCGACGGCCACGGTTGCGCTTGCCGTACGACGCGACACGTGGGGCGCACCCGAAGCAGTGCCGCCGTCCGGAATTCCGCCGGCATCCACGCTTGCACGCGTGCCGCTCTCCGGCGTACCTGCCTGGGTTCGCAGCTACGACCTGCGCTTCGCCGAAGTCGCGGTGCCGGCGGCCTTCGGCGGGCGCGAGCAGCCGCATTCGCGCAGCGAAATGTGGGTGCGAGACGAGCCGCCGCGCCCGCTCGACTTTCCCGCCCTCGCGGCCATCTGCGACAGCTTCTTTCCGCGCATCTTCCTGCGCCGTCGCGCCTTCGTACCGGTGGGAACGGTGTCGCTGACGACGTTCTTCCATGCCGATGCCGCGATGCTTTCCCGGCAGTCCGATCGGCACGTGCTCGGCGTCGCGCGCGCGATGAACTTTCGCAACGGCTTCTTCGACCAGAGCGCGGAAATCTGGAGCGACGACGGCGCGTTGCTCGCCAGCAGCCACCAGATCGTCTACTACCGCGAGTGACGCCTCGTTTCAGGGCGCCGTGCCGAGAAACAGCGCCGGGTCGACCATCGCCCGGTTCAGGCTGACCGACCAGTGCAGGTGCGGACCGGTCACGCGTCCGGTGGCGCCGACGGCTCCGATCGTGTCACCCGCCTGGACGACGTCGCCCGTCTTCACGCCGATGGCGCTCAGGTGGCAGTACATCGTCAGCAGACCGCTGCCGTGGTCGATCCAGACCGTCTTCCCGTTGAAGAAGTAGTCGCCGGTGTCGATCACGCGTCCCGGCGCCGCGGCGGCCACCGGCGTGCCGGTCGGCGCGGCGATGTCCATTCCGCTGTGCGGATTGCGCGGCTGGCCGTTGAAGACGCGGCGCAGGCCGAAGGAGCTCGAACGCACGCCGGGAGTGGGCTGCAGGAACGTCATCGCGGCCGGCGTCGCCGCGCTGCGCGTGGCCGATACCTGCACGAGATGCGCGCGCTCGCGCTCGTAGCGTTCGACGTCCTCCTTCGACAGGTCGACCTTTCCCTGCGGTACCTGGAGATGCTGCTCCGCATAGCGCTTGGCTTCGATCGTGAAGGCGACGCGTTCGTCCGGCGAGCCATCGCGATGCACGATCAACTGCGCCTCGCCGGGCTGGGCCTTCAGCGCGATTCCCACCACCGCAGTCCACCCGTTGCGATCGCCGACGACCAGGACCGGCTCCTGCCCGAAGCGCACGCGGGGCGGCTGCGCCGACGCACCGAGGTCGATCAACGCGACGCCGCCGGGCACGATGCTTTGCTGCGGCAGTTCGAGGGCGGCGGCGTGTGCAGCCACCGCCAGCGTCGCACAGGCGGCGACGAAGCGGATGCGGCCGATCATCGAGCGTCGCGCATCGGCGCCGTCGGCGGACCGGTTCGCAGGGGATCTCGGATTCGCGGGGGATCGGACGGTCATCGTTCGGTGAACCTCGAAGAAGGTGCCGGATTCCGCAGCATGCCAAAGACGGCGCCGAAGGCCCGTAGATCACTCTGCGGCGACGCCGAAAGACCGCAGCCAGGGATCGAGGCGAGCGATGTCGAACGAGCCCGACTCGAACATCTGCATCATCTCCGCATAGACCTGCATCGGCGCACGCTGCAAGCGCCAGCCGTTGATGCGCAGGAACACGTCGGCCGCCGCAAAGGCGATGCGCTTGTTTCCGTCCACGAACGGATGGTTGATCGCCAGGCTTTCCAGCAGGGCAGCAGCCTCGGCCACGAGGTCATCGTAGTAGCCGGTCTGCGGGCGGAACAGTGCGGCCTCCAGCGCCCCGGGATCGCGCACACCCGGCGCCCCGCCATACCGCTGTATCAGCAACGTGTGCATGCCCAGCACGTCGGCCACGGTCAGGTAATCGTGAGCCACGGTTTACTTGGCCAGTTCGCGGTAGAGGCTGTCGAACTCATCCAGACTGGACGCGAACGAAGCCATCACGTGGCGGCGAGGGCGCTGCTTTTGCTGCCGGTCGATGTAGTCGCGCAGGGCGTCATCGAGCACCGCCTGGAACTGGCGGCCTTGGCTCTCCGCGATCTGGCGCAGTGCGGCCAGCACCTCCGGTGCTGCCTGGGAGGAAAATTTTTCGCGCACCGCAGTGGTCATGGCCATCTCCATCATGATTGATATTGACATTTCATGATAGAGCAAGGTGCGAAAAGCGGGGGTTGACAGGCGAATCTGCGGACAATCAAGCAGGTTTTTCGGCCTGATTGGTCACCGGAAATCGCGTTCAACCTCGTAAATGGGCGTGTTTTTGGTCGGGGCGCCAGACGCGGGTTCGATTCCCGTTCCGGGAACTGAATAGGTCCTGGGAGGGGTGCCTTGCCCGTAGTGGGTGCCATGCGGCGAATGGCGCCCCTATTCACCGCACAATATGCGGAGAAAGACTTGCGTGCGCGGAGAATGCGCCCCATAATCTCCGCATGAATAGCGGAGATTACAAATACATCTGGCAGTCCAAAGACTGGCCGAACTGGCACTTCGACCTGGCAGCACTGGCTGGGCCAATGGCTGAGGTCAGCCGCGCCCAGGGGCTGTTGATGGGCCGTCTGGCCGACGTGGGCATGGCGTTGCGCGATCAGGCGAGCCTGGCGGCACTGACCGAGGACGTGGTCAAGACCAGCGAGATCGAGGGTGAGCAGCTCAACGTCGAATCTGTGCGCTCTTCCATTGCCCGCAGGCTGGGCGTGGACATCGGCGCGCTTGCGCCGGTCGATCGGCACGTCGAGGGCGTGGTCGAGATGGTGCTGGATGCCACGGCCAACTGCCATGCACCGGTAACGCGGGAGCGTCTCTTCGGCTGGCATGCCGCGCTGTTCCCCACCGGCTACTCCGGTCTTGCCAAGATCGAGGTCGGCGGCTGGCGCGATGACGCCAGTGGCCCCATGCAAGTGGTGTCCGGCCCCATCGGCCACCAGCGGGTGCATTTCGAAGCGCCGCCGGCCGAGCGTCTTGAGGCGGAAACCAGCCGCTTCCTTGACTGGCTCAATGGTGCATCAAACGAGCCACCACTGATTAAAGCGGGGCTCGGCCATCTGTGGTTCGTCACGCTGCATCCGTTCGACGATGGCAATGGCCGTATCGCGCGGGCCATTGGCGATCTACTGCTGGCACGCGCCGACGGGAGCCCGCAACGCTTCTACAGTTTGTCGGCCCAGATCCAGCGCGAACGCAAGGCCTATTACGATATCCTGGAGCGGACCCAGAAGCGGTCGATGGATGTCACCGAGTGGCTCGCGTGGTTCCTCGACACGCTTCATCGTGCAGTCGACCAGGCCCAGCACACGCTGGACGCCGTCCTGACAAAAGCCCGGTTCTGGCAGCGCTGGGCGACCACTCCGTTGAACGAGCGGCAGGTGAAGCTGCTCAATCGGCTGCTCGACGGTTTCGAGGGCAAGCTCACCAGCAGCAAGTGGGCGGCTATCGCCAAATGCTCGCCGGACACGGCACTGCGCGACATCAACGACCTGCTCACTCGGGGTGTATTGCGGAAATCGGATGCGGGCGGACGTAGCACCAGCTACGAGCTGAACGATCTGCCGGAGTAGCGGCGCTTCTTGGAATTGCCTTGGCTCGTCGGCCGAACAGCGCCTTCATGGACTCCTGCCAAGTAACCGTCCGCTCAAGGCCGTCTTGACGAAGTGACCCTGCCTCGGTTTCACGTACACCGATTTATGCCGCCATGAGCTCTCGTTCGAGGTCGGCGGGCGTCCTGTAACCGATGCTGCTGTGAATCCTCCGTTGATTGTAGAAACCCTCGATCCAGTCGACGATGTCCAGCCGCGCTTGTGCTCGCGTCGGGTAGCGAACCTGATCGACGCGCTCGAGTACCACGAGTATCTGCAGTGGCAGGCCGACCTGATTCTTCCGGTCGAACCAGGCGGATCAATGCGGCGGCGAAGCCCGTTTCGACGCCTCTCCGAACTTGACGTTTGGCAGAAAAGATTGATATCTTATTGATATCCAACTGGAGTCATTCATGCCGTCCCGCAACACCGTCGATCAGATCGCCTTTCGCTACCGTTCCGTGGACAGCGCCACCGGCGTGACACGGAGAACCGCCAAGCGTCTGGCGGAACACCTTGGCGTCGACGAAACGCAGGCGATCCACCGTGCGTTGCACGAACTGGCCGTGCGGGTGCTGCCGCAGTATGAGGCCGACGAGGGGCCGTTGACGGCGGCCCAAGTGCGCCAGATCAGGAAGCGAGTGCCGCAGGGCGGCAAGCGATCCGTGCGTTCCAGCCTGCTCGACACGGAGACCGCATGATCCTGCGGTGGTGGGCTGAGCCCGCCGCCGGCGAGATCGTCTGGTGCCACTTCCCTGACGACATTCATCCTCGCCCGAAACCCCGCCCTGCGCTGGTTCTGGTCGTGTTCGACGATGATGCGCCGCAGTTCACCGTGCGAGTGGCCTATGGCACCAGCCAGCGAACCGCGAGACTGCACCGCGGCGAATTCTCGATCCTGCACGAGCGCAATCCCGCGGCCTACGCGGCGGCGGGTTTGAGCTACGACACCAAGTTCGACCTCAAGCAGGTGTTGGACCTGCCGTACAACACCGAATGGTTCTCGGTGCCACCCGCAGCGCCCCATGGCCAGTCGCCCAAGCTGGGCGTGCTGCATCCGTCCCTGGTGCGCGCCGTGCAGGCGGCGTTCCGGGCCGCTGCCGAGTAAGCCGGACCGCCGCAGGTCGCGATCACTTCGCGCCAGCGGCGTTCGTCAGCGCGCGGGTCAGCGCCGGGGGTGATCCCGGTGCGCGATGTCCGCCGTGCTTACAGCGCGGCGTCCTTGAGCTTCTTCAGGGACCGAACCTTGATCTTGACCGTTGCCGGCTTGGCAGCGAAGACCTGCTCCTGCTTCGTGAACGGATTGATGCCCTTGCGCCTTGGCTTGGCCGGCCCTTCTGCACGCCGATCTTGAGCAGTCCGGGCATCGTGAACTCGCCCGCTCCCTTCTTGTGCACGGCGCCGAGGATGACCGATTCGAGCGCGGCGAGCACGGCCTTCACGGACTTGGGCTCGACGCCGGTTTGTTGCGCCAGATGCGCGGTCAGCGTCGACTTGTTGAAGGTGTCCTTGACCGGCTTGAGCCCCGGGGCTGTCCTGATCGCCGGGGAGGCCTTGGCGGCTTTCTTTGCAGTTGCCATGTGTTGTGCTTTCCGAATGTGCTGTTGGAAAAAAGGAGGGCATACCCCGCGCTCGGCGCTTTGCGCGCCGCTGATTGTACGAGGCGCCGCACAGGTTCTCCTTCGCTGCAGCGAGCCGGAATCACGAGCGATGCATCATCATGACTACCGACCCAGGTACACCGCCGTAATCTGCTCACGCTCATGCCCGAGCTCTGCGCTGATCGCAAGGCGTGCTTCGCGATCGATCGTGCGCTGTGATGGTGTGAGCTCTCTCGAGCGCGGCCCGCCTGCTGCGGGCGCCGGCCAGCCGGTCAGCTCGCGGTAGCGGGTCTGTGCGTACTGATGACGATGGCCATGGACGCGTTGTACGCCAGCCGCCGCGCATTGATACTCGAAGCGTCGCAACTGTTCGACGTATCGTTGCCCGGCCGGGATGAGGCTGCCCGTGCCGGCGAGTAACCTGGCTGCATCGAGAACCTCGCGCTGGCTGACGTTGCGGATCGGAATCTCGCGTGCCCCGCCCACCCTTGGTCCACGAATCCTTGAGCATGAGTCGATCGCCACGGTCGGCCCATTCGGGACGGATCTTGATCGATTCGCCGCGGCGCAGTACGAACGCCGCCTGCAGGCGTAGCGACATTGCCGTGTACGGATCGGCGATTCGGGCAAGATCTCCGGCGGTCAGTTGCCGTGCCTGCGTTCGATCAGACGCTGGACGTGCTTCGGATTGAGGCTTGCTGCATCCATGTGTCGATAGCCCAGCTCGCGAAGCTGGTTCGCCACAAGGTCGAGCACGCGCCCGCGGTCGCGCTGCGTGGCGAAGCTGCCGCCGCGGTTGCGTTGGCACAGTTGCTTGAGCTGGTAGTTCAGATCCCGCATTCGCTTCTAGTCCGTTCGTCGCTTCGTTCTCCGTTGATTGCCCCGGTGTCCGGTTCTTCGTTGTCGCTGGTGTGTGACGCAGGCTCGGTCAGTGTTTCTGTCCGTCTCGAACGCCTTGGCGTTGCGAGAACCACAGGGGACACGGGACACCACTCCCGTTTCGTGCCGGGTGTTGCTGCTGGCCGCCGCGGCACGCGGCATTGGCGCCGATGGGGCTTCCTGCGGGAAGACCGATCATCGGGTGAGCCATTACCCCAAGGCTCGGGGTGCGCCGGTTGGCGCTGTGGCTCGGAGGCCCGCGGGGAGCGGGCGGGTGCAGGCCGCGTTGCACGGTCCGAAGGGTTGACGCGCCAGGGAAGCCCGTCACGTGGGGACGTCACTTGCGACAGCCCCGACGAAACGCTTACCCGCTGGGGCAGCGTGCGCGTCGTCACTACCGGCTCGCGCCGCGTAGTGACGACGCGGCTGGCGCAGTGGATTGCCGTGAACGATTGGCGCAGCGTGCGACGGGAATTGCGGCAGTGGCCTTTCGGCGGATGTCGCTGCGGTCGAACGAAATTGACCGGGGCAGAGCGGACGTGTGTTGTCCGCTGACTGGACGCGTATCTCCGGGCGTTGCGCCCGCCGGGTTTGGAGATGGGACCGGCGTTGATGCTCGCGCAAGCGGGCAGGGGCGATGCGGTGTCGGGCATCAGTCGGGCTGACTCAGCCAGCGTCGTGGGTGCGATGCTGCGCCAGCCTCACGAAGACTGCAATTGCAGTGGATCGCTGGGGCAGGGCCGTTGCTGCGCGCGGCGTGTTTCTCAGTGTCAGCCATGCGGACAGCACGAAGATGTCCGGCGGCAGCAGACGGCTTACCCACCGCCGCGCGAGTCTTGCGTTGGAGGCGCCGATCGCGCGGCGGTGGATAAGCGCTATTCGACGGATTCGCCTGCGTCGTTGCGTTCGCCGTCATCGTCATCGTCATCGTCATCGTCGTTGTCGTTGTCGTCGTCGTCGTCGTCGTCGTCGTCGTCGTCGTCGTCGTGGCGATCGCGGCGTGTTCCGTTCACGTACGCCCAGAACGATGTCTTGCGCCGATGGCGTGAACGGATTCCCGCTGCGAACTCTTCGTGCGATACGAGTGGAGTCAGTTCGATTCCCAATGCGTCGATCTCGCCGAGCCGCTTCCAGTAGCGGGCGGCATGTCCGTAGGCTCGTGCGTAGCCCCGATCCAGAATCGCGTTGAGCAGCGCGCGATGAACGGCGGCCTCGCCTCGCAGGCAATCACGGGCGCGCAACGCTTCGGACAGCGGAACGAGGCGGGTATACGACCGACCGTCGATGCGCTCGGCTTCGCTGAGCAGGCGCTCCTCGGCGGCCGCCGCATCGCCGAGTTCGAGCAGCAGTGCTGCTGCGTCGATCAGCTCGTCGTGTCCGAGTGCGAGCTCGCGCGCATGCGCGATCGCTTTCGGCTCCTCGGCTTGCGGCAGGTGTCGGAGCCAGTCGGCAAGATCGAGATCCGAGAGCGTGGATTCGAACACTTGCTGCCGGATCGGCAGGCTTTCGGTGAAGCGGCCGAGTCGCTCGAACGCGTCGGCCAGAAGATTCTGACGCGTGAGTTCGTAGCTGTCCCAGCAATCCTGCAGCCAGACGAGCGCATCGGCCGGGCGATTCGCGTCGAGATACGCACGTGCGAATCGTTCGCGCTGCAAGGCGTTCGGTTGCGGGCTGTGACGCAACGTCGCGCGTACCTCGATGTCGGGGTCGCCGAGCGATTCGGCCAGCAGCGTCAGCGCGCCCGAGGGGTGAAAAACGCTGATTGGCAATTGCCTGCCGGCAGGAGCTGCGTCGAGCGCTCGCGTCAGTTGCGACTCGAAACGGGCGACAAGCTCGCGCTGCGCCGACTCATCGAGCAGCAATCCGGCGCAACGCAGCAAGTCCGAGCGCACTCCGTACGGGTCAGTGGCATACAGCCTCAGCAGATGATCGGACCAGCCGCCGGGCGGCGCGCCGCATTGCGCGGCGGCCTGCAACCAGTACCGACAGGCGTTCTGCACGACTTCGCCGATCACCCCATCCGAATCGTCGACGCGCTCGAACCATTTTTCGTCCGCCTCGATGAAGGCTTCGAAGAGCGACAGAGCGGCTGAGGGATCTTTCGGCAGCAACTCATGCGTGACCTGAACCGGTCCCCAAAGTGCGGACACTACGAAGCGCTGCCGGGAGCGTTGTGCACGGACGGCCGGTTCGGTCGCTTGCGACGAACCGGAACCGGCCGGCGGTGGGCAACGCGGCTCAGTGCGCCGGTCTGAGCGGGTGCGGGCTGCTTTTGCTGCCATCGCCTCTCGAACTGTACCGGCGTGAGATACCCCAGAGAAGAGTGCCTGCGTTCGGCGTTGTAATAGCCGATGAACTCGAGGATCGCCAGGCGCGCCTGCTCACGCGTGGTGAAGTGCTCGCCGTGCACGCCTCGACCTTGAAGGTGCCGTTGGCTGATTCCATCAGTGCGTTGTCCCAGCAATCACCCTTGCGGCTCATCGACACCGTGATATCGCGCTCACGCAGAATCTTGCGATAGTCCGCCGCCGCGTATTGCGAACCGCGATCCGAGTGATGCCATCCTGCACTCAAATCGCGTCCGCCGATGGCCACGCGCAGCGCCTCGATCGTGAGCTCCTGGGGCATCGAATCGCTCATCGCCCACCCCACGATCTTGCGCGAGAACAGGTCCAACACCAGCGCCAGATACAGCCAACCCTCGTCCGTGCGCACATAGGTGATATCGGCGAGCCACTTCTGGTTCGGTGCCGTCGTGGTGAAATCGCGCTGCACGACATTCGAGGCAATCGGATGAGCGTGGCGGGAGTCCGTCGTCACCACGCGGAAAGGGCGGCGTTTGCGACTGCCCAGACCGTGCTCGCGCATCAGCCGCCCGATGCGCTTGTGGTTCACCGCTTGGCCGAGCGCTTCACGGATCTCCGGAGTCATCCGCCGGCGCCCGTAGCGGCCACGGTGGCGGCGCTGCGCGCGACGAATCTCCTCGATGATTCTCGCATCGTCCCGAGCCTTGGTCGTCGCTCGCGCCCGCTGCATCGCCCCGTACAGGCCGCTGCGCGAGACCGAGAGCACATCGCACATCGTCGCAATCGCGTAACTCGCGCGATGCTCCACGATCCAGGCGTACCTCACGTCGACTCCCGCGCGAAGTACGCCGCCGCCTTTTTTAGAATCTCCTTCTCGAGCTTCAGGCGCGAGTTCTCTGCTCGCAGCCGTGACACCTCCGCTTCGAGATCCGTCACCGGACGCGAGGGGGTCTGCATGGTCGGCGCCAACCCCGCGTGCGCTCGTGCCACCCAGTTGCCCAGCGTCCCCTTCGGGACGTCCAGCGCGGCCGCTACATCGGCGATGCTGCGCTTGCCGTCGATGACCTGCGACACCGCCGCCGTTCGAAATTCCACCGTGTACTTCGGCCTGGTCCTGCCTTCTTCATGACGACCTCCACATGGTCAAAATAGCAGACCTCGTGGTGTCCGTTTCATGGGGACCAGATCAACCTGATCAAGCCAGGTCCCGAGCGTGCGGACGAATCTCGATAGTCGAGCCGTCGAGCGTCGCCTTCAGCCGCTGGGCGGGCGCCGGCACCTTCGAAGCCATGCACGACCGGCTGCGCCAGCAGTGGCGCGACCGGATCGGGCGCAACCCCGAACCCACGGCGGCCATCATCGACGCGCAGAGCACGCGCAGCACGGCCCAAGGTGGCCTGACGGGCTTTGACGCCGGCAAGAAGGTCAAGGGTCGCAAGCGCCATCTCGTGGTCGATACGCTGGGCCTGCTGCTGGCCGTCACCGTCACCTCGGCCAGCGTGCAGGATCGCGACGCCGCAGCGCCCGTCGTGGCCCAGGCCGTCGCCAAGGTGCCGGGACTGTGCAAGCTCTACACCGATGCCGCCTACGGCGGTCAGTGCGCGCAGAGCATCGAGGCGGCGCATCCGGGCCTGAGCGTCGAAGTCGTTCGCCACCCCGCCAACCGCAGCACCGGCACTTGGCAAGTGTCAAGGGCATTTCAATTTTCCCCACCCGCGACACTTTAAATTTCCCCACCCGGTTGGGAACCGTTGTCTTCGAGGGACCGGACCAGACCGGCCTTGATCTTCTCCTTGAGCCGATACGAGTTGCCGCGGATGTTCAGCGTCACGGCGTGATGCAGCAGGCGATCGAGAATCGCCGTGGCGATCACACGGTCGCCGAACACGTCGCCCCAGGCGGCGAAGCTCTGGTTGCTGGTGAGGATCATCGGGCCGCGCTCGTAGCGGCGGCTGATCAACTGGAAGAACAGGTTGGCACCCTGCCGATCGATGGGCAGGTAGCCGATTTCGTCGATGATCAACAGCCGCGGCGTGGTGTAGACCTTCAGCTTCTCGTCGAGCCGCCCCTCGGCGTGGGCTTTGGTGAGTACGGCGATGAGGTTGGACGCCGTGGTGAACAGCACCCGGTAACCGGCCTCGATCGCCTTGAGGCCCAGCGACACGGCCAGATGCGTCTTGCCGACCCCGGGCGGGCCGAGCACGATCACGTTGTCGCCGTGTTCGATGAAGTGGCAACTCGCCAGGGCGAGGACCTGCTTGCGGTCGATCGAGGGCTGGTAGCCGAAGTCGAAGGTCTCCAGCGGCTTGGTGAACGGCAAGCGTGCCATCGCGGTGCGCATCGCGATGTTCTTGCTGGTCTTGGCGGCGACCTCCTCGCCGAGCACCTGATCGAGGAACTCCGCGTAGGGCAACTCGTGAGCGGCAGCGTGCTGCAGCATCGCTTCCAGGCGCTCGCCGCTCTTGAACAGGCGCAGCTTGCGCAGGTGCTCGCCCAGTCGTTCGAGCTGAGCGGGCGTGGTCATCGCCGAGGGCATCGCGGCGAGCACGGCGGCGTCGCCGGCGTTGGCAGTCTTGCGGCTCATCACGCAGCCTCCTGCAGCTCGGTTTGCAGCAGTTGCTCGTAGACGGCGAGATCACGCACCTGCACGTCGCGCTCGGCCTGCCGGTCGATGGTGCCAGCCCGGGAACCGTCTGCATAGGATGCACTTCTCGACTTGGCGGATCGATTTGACGATCCGTCCTTCTTCGAGCAGCCGCGCCACGGCGTCGATGCTGACCCAGCAGCGATTGCGGCGATCGCAGAACGCATGGGCCGCACTTCAGACGCCAAGCATTGGCTGACGCTGGCTGCCGAGAGGGGAGATACGGACGCCATGCTCCAGCTCATTGAGGAACACGATCAGGGTGACCTACAGCGATGCTGGACGTGGGTGTATCTCTCGCAGTTGGTCGGAACGGATCTGACTCGGGACGCGCACTCCGCCATCAACGAGGACGGTTCGGACTACGACGATGACGTCGGCGGTCCAGCCTACGTCGCAGGTCGTGACGGGGTAGATCTTGAACCGCTTGCTCCGGCGCAAGACGCCGCTGCCAGGCTCGCTGCGCAGAAACTGTTTGAACAGATCGAATAGAGCGCACGATAAGACTGTTGGCTTTGCGCTAGGGACGTTTGCCCACTCCGGTAGCCAATGCTGCAATCCGACCGCTTGATTCGTGCGCGCGTAACCCTTTGATCTGTAAGGGGCTGCGTTGCGGCCTTTGCGGACTTCGGGCCAGTTCCAGGGAGCGAGGTCGGATCGAGGAATGGCCAGGAGAGAGTGGAATGTGGCCCGGAACGGCCAATTCGGGTGGCTGCGAAGTCCGCAGGCTTCCGCAGGAACCCCCAACAACACGCGGGAACCGGCGCGATCAGACAACAAAAAAACCCCAACCGAGAACGGTTGGGGTTTTGTTTTGGGCCGGCGTCAACCACAAAAGCCGCCAAATCCCGCGCCGTTGCTAACTATGCACCTTCGGCGCTTTGCAAGTTGCCCCCAAAGTTGCCCCCAGGAAGGCCCCGCTGCTCCCGTTTTCGGGAGTATTCGACGGTGTGGAATTTCGCTTTTCGGCCTAGTCTGCACCCTCGATTTTGCGCCGCTCGCGGTCGCCCGCATGAATGCGTGTCATGGATCACCACTCGGAAATCCCGGCCGCTAGGGCGGCGTCGGCCTTCGCAGTTCGAGGCACCACTCGCCTTGCACGGCCAAGACCTTAGCTTCGCTACCGAGGACCGCCGATCACGCGTATTCCGGTTGCTTCCAGCGCGGAGCGTTCCCGCTCTCGAAACGCTTCCGAAGCCTCGACCGATCCACCTTTCCGGGTCGCCGGTTCTTCCGCCGACGGGGGGACTACCACCGCAGTAGAAGCCGGGATAGCGGGGTCAGCCAAAGCTTTCGGAGCGCTCGGAGGCATTGGAGCGTTTAACGACGGGGGGAGATACGCCCTTGCCAATGTGCCTTGAGCGAGCGGGCGCATGGACCTTGCAAGGCTCCTTCCCCAACTCATCGCTGCGCCCTCGTCAGCGGCTTCGCTGTTCGGAAGAAAAGCCTTAGTAGCGAGGAAGCCGTTATGACCGTACTTTGCGTAACCGACTTCAAAGTAGATCGGCGCAGTAGACAGCCTTTGAGACTGTGCCCATGCGAGTGCAACGGTCAGATCACTCGCTACTTGGGGTGCAAGCGCGTTGACCCGGCGAACGTACAAGCATTCGGGCAGATCAAAATTGTTCCCCAGTTTCTCGATACGCGCATCGGCAACCTTGCACGGCTCTACGTTCCACGTCTGAAGTCCGCTATGGGCCTGAGGGTTCGCTGAAACCACAACTATGCGTCCCAATGCGCCGCCTCGTGCCTCTGCGGCAACCGTTGTCGCCACCTTCACTTCTTGAGAATTCCCCGCGTACAGGGCGGCTGCACCTGAGCTCGGCAACGTGGATGCAAGGACGTTTCCATCAGACTTGCTCAACTCAATCCAATCGCCGTCACCGAGGGAAACCGTTCTAGCTCCGATAGAAAGGTCGTTGCCGGGGATTCGCGGAATCGACGGGTCGATCGCGAGTTCGCCCTTCTCTTGCCCCCCACTTTGAGACACAGCGCTAGCAGCATTGGCGCTAGCAACCATTTGGCGCGAGCACTTCTTCTGTACGGCTACCTGTTGAAGCGCCTCATATTCCCCTCGGATTCGCGCGTACTCTGCTTCTTGTTGCTTGGTGCCCCCAAGGGCGAACAGGACAGGCCAAAAAAGGACAAGACCGACGCCCATGATCGCCTTGTCGTTAGACGCCGCCTCATCAAGGCGGCCGCCTAACTCGTGGACGCGCTGCTCAAGCCGGCGAGTCTCTGTGATGATCTGCTCGCAGTCGTACCCTTGGTATTGGAGCGGGGACACGTAGGCAGTCGCAATATCCGCAGATGATGTTGCACAGCCGGTTACGGCCATAGACACCGAGATAACCGCACACGTTAGCTTCCGCATCCGAACCTCCCCTGATTGATAAGCTAGATCGCTACTACTTCTTTTTTCCCGCGGCGAAATCATCGGGCCCAGGGGAGGATTTGCCCAGCCAGAAGTTTACATTGTTGCTTTTTTGTGCCTGAAACTCGGCTAGTAGATGTCGCTGCTCCTGCGATAGCGCGTTCATCGCCTTCGGCAGTTCGCGCGGCTCGCTCCACTGCCCGCCGCGGTAGCCGTTAATGGTCGCGCGTGCCGTTCGGCCTAGAACCCCTCGGGCATCAGGTGCGGGAAGTGTCGAGCAGCGAAGTCGAATAGCGCCGCATCGCGCCGTTGCTCGCACTCGAGGATCACGGCGAGCAGCTTCGCGTGCGTCGATTCATGCATGCCCTTCGGCCTGCGCCAATGCTCGTCGAGTTTCGCTTCGGCCTTCCATTGCTTGCGCCATGCGCGGCCTAGGTCGTCCTCGGATTGGCTCGCATAGGCTACGTGCGAGCACTTGCGACAAGCGAAGGCGCGACGCAGGTACAGAATCGCTACGCGCGTGCCGCAGGTCGGACAGGCGAACCACGAACGTGCGCCGCCATAGTGGCAGGCAGACCGCAGGATCGGAACCCGCCGCGTCGTCGGCTCGCCGTTCAACGTGTACGACAGCCGCAATGCGTCGGCCTCGGCGAGTAGCGAAATCGAGCCGGTCGATTCGCCGTCGCCGTTCCTCCAACCCCATACGCAAGACGCGCCTGGCCGAAGCCAGCCGTCGCGCTGCAGGCGTCGTGCGTCCAGGCTCCGACAGTGCTCGGCCTTGACGTGCCAGCCCGGCCGGCCGGCCCCGTATCGCATCCCACCTCGGCCCATTCTTAGCCCTTCACAGAATACGAAATCATCAGCGATATTGCGCCACGCTTCGCCCGTTCATGCGCATTAACTCATTGATCGGAATAGCGAAAATGGAGCTAACTCGTGCTCGTCGATTCGTTCCAGTTCTACGGAATTAGCAGGCTCGCACTGCGCGCCCGGTTTCCTGCTCCGAGCGCCAGACTTTCGATCGCCCCCCGCCGTCGGCATTTTTCTGGACGGTTAGCGAAGGAAACGAGCACGCCCGGTGTCCGTCGGCGAGCCCCAGACTTTCGACCCACCCCCGGCCCATTTGATTCCGATTCAAGCGGGACGAAAAAATCTCTGCGTGAGAGGGCGTGCGGTTTCCGCTTCGCGCCTTCCCAGACTTTCACCCCGCCCCCCGGTTGCTCATCATCCGGGCGACCCGCTCGATATGCGCCCGCTCGGATTGCTCGGCTACCTTCGCCGCCGCGAGCGCGCCTTCGGGAAGCATTCGTTCGATCCGCTCGCGCAGGATGCCGCGCAGGATTCGCGCCGGCATCGCTTCGGCCTCTACCGTCGCCTTGACGTGCAACGATCGTCGGTCGCCCGCCTTGCGCGGTTTCGTCGGCAAGTCGTGATGCTCGATCTGCTCGGCGTTGATCCCGACGCGCGAGAAGTGCAGCGGAATGCGCTCGCTCAGGTGTAGGCGTAGTTCGCGTTCGAGCGCCTGGTCGATCAGCACGCCCGCCGGGTCATAGTCGCCGATGTAGACGACGACGAGCGGCCGATCATCGTCGGTCGCGTTGTGTTCCTCAGCCGCCGCATGGGCGAAGGACAGGCTACTGAATCCGCCGCAGGGCAGCAGTGCGACGGCCAGCTCGTCGCAGTCGTCGATCAGCACGGACGCGATCGAGCGCGACTCGACCCAGACTTCACAGCGCACCGACGCATCGCGCCACAGGTCGGCCCGGTACAGCCCGCGCATCCGGCGCAGGAAGTCGCCCGCGCCGTGAAACGTGTTGACGTAGTACCCGCGCCGGCTCATGTCGGCGATCCAGCCGTAGGGGATGCGGCCATCGCGGCGCACCTTCACGCAGCGGTCCTGAACGTGCCGATAGCCTCGCTGCGACTTCTCGACGGGCTCGGGCAAGCGCGGGTCCGTCATCCGGTAGAACACATGGCGCACCGACTGCGGATGATCCTCGCTCAGTACGCCGATGATCTGCGCGTCTAGCTGCTCGATCTGCTCGCGCGTGCGCCGTTCGCGCTTTATCGGGCCAGCACGATAAGCCGTCATCGTGTCGCCCCCCGGTCGAAGGCATCGCACCGCAGCCCCTTGTCGTCGGGCAGCGCGCGCAGCAGCCCGTACACGCTCGGCAAGTCGTCTCGTCCGACGCAGTAGCCATCGGACAGCCCCGGCCGGCGGAAGTGCCTGCATCGCCTGCACGATCGAATCTCGGCGTGCATGGCCTCGATCAGTCGGCGCGTGCCCTCGGCGTCGAGCGCGAACATCGCAGGCAGCGCCGCGCGGTCGTCGTCGCCGTACAGCCCCGCATTCGTGCAGGCGTCGAACAGCGCGAGCAGATCGCCGGGGATCGGCACGGGTAGCGGTTCGCGCATCGGCTCGGCCGCGAGCGCATCGGGGTAGGCCGCGAGCACTTCGGCTTGATCGCGTTCCGGCGCGAACGCCACGGCTACCGGGTCCAAGTCGGGGAAGTGCAGCAGCCACAGCGTCGCGCGTGCCGTAACGTCCGCAGGCGACGTAACAGGCGTAACAGCCGTGCAAGCCAATACTGGCGCGGGTTTCGCTGTTACGTCCGCTGTTTCGGCAGGCGTAACAGGCGTAACAGAGTCGGCCTCAAGCCGTGCGAGTAAGGCTTCAAGCGCCATCGTCGCCCCGCAGCTTGTCGGCGTGGATGGCGTACAGCCGCACCGTGCCCGGCCGGCCGGCGACTCGCTCAGGCTTCGAGCGTTCGCCGCTGCTCGCCGGCAGCGCGCCGACTTCCTGCAAGGTGCCGAGCGCCCGCTTGAAGTCGAAGCCTTGCAGCGCCTCGCGCAGCCCCGCCGCGTTGAACAGGTAGACGCGCCCGCTCGGTTCGTCGCGCCACCAGCCAGCGCGCACGGTCGGCGGAATCCTCGGATCGCCAGCCGCGTCCGCATCCGAGAATCGGCCATCGCCGTATCGGTCGATGAATTCGGCGACGCGCTCGGGAATCTGCCGCCGTTCATCGTTGCCACGGCCGCGCAGGCTTTGCCACACCCGGAATGCTTCGCCGGCCGCCTCGATCGCCGCGCCCGCCGGCCAGTCGGTCAAGCCGTATTCCGTCGCCAGTTCGCCGGCCAGTGCCATCAACGCGAAGCGCCCCGCCGCTCGCTTGTCCTGGCCTTCCTTGCCGTCGGCCTCGAAGGTCGGTAGCGACTTGATGCGTTCGAGCGCCGCCGCGAAGTCGCTTCCATCGTGCGTCAGTCGATGCAGGAACGCGCGGCCCGCGTGGCCGTGATTCGTCGCCGCTGCTCGCTTGATCGCGTCCGACAGCGCCGGCCCGTTTGCGAAACCGTGCAGGTCGTCCCAAGCGCCAAAGCGACGCGCGGCCGGAACATCGAGTAGCCGCACCGATTGCCCGGCCTTGATCGAGCGCCCGCCCTCGGCCATCGCCGTCGCAATCGTGCGTTCGCCACTGGACAGGATCACGCAAC
>JAMLIS010000021.1 GCA_023954015.1 Burkholderiaceae bacterium | reverse complement strand
GGGCACGTTGCAGATCGTCAGCGTGTCGCGCAGGCCCATCGACGTCGCGTGCTGCAGCGCCGCGAGGGTGTCGGCGGTCTCGCCCGACTGCGAGATCGTGATCACCAGCGTGCTCGGCAGCGCGACCGAGTCGCGATAGCGGTACTCGCTCGCGATCTCGACCGACACCGGCAGGCCGGCGATCGACTCGATCCAGTACCTGGCGACGCAGCCCGCGTGGTAGCTGGTGCCGCAGGCCAGGATCAGCACCTGCTTCGTGCGCGCGAAGATGTCCTCCGATTTCGCGCCGAACAGGCCAGCCGACAGCGACGCGGCGTTCGCGACCATCTCGAGCGTGTTGGCGATTGCGCCGGGCTGCTCGAAGATCTCCTTCTGCATGTAGTGCCGGTACTTGCCCAGCTCGATCGCGTCGGTCGAGAGCTGGCTCTCGACGATCGGTCGCTCGACCGCGCGGCCTTCGCGGTCGACGATCGCGTAGCCGTCGGGCCTGATCTGCACGACGTCGCCTTCCTCCAGGTAGGCGACGTACTTCGTCACCTGCAGCAGCGCCGAGGTGTCCGAGGCGAGGAAGTTCTCGCCCTTGCCCGAGCCCGAATTGCCGATGCCCAGCAGCAGCGGCGAGCCCCTGCGCGAGCCGACGACGGTGTTCGGCTCGGCGTTGTTGATCGCGGCGATCGCGTAGGCGCCTTCGAGCTCGCGCACCGCCTTCTGCACCGCGACGAACAGCTCGTCGCCCGACGCGACGTAGCTGTGCAGCAGGTGCGCGATCACCTCGGTGTCGGTGTCGCTCGCGAACTCGTAGCCTGCCGCCTTCAGGCGGCTGCGAAGCACCTCGTGGTTCTCGATGATGCCGTTGTGGACCACCGAGACCTCGATGCCCTTGCCCGAGGAGTAGTGCGGGTGCGCGTTGTTCTCGGTGACGCCGCCGTGCGTGGCCCAGCGGGTGTGCGCGATGCCGGTCGGCGCGTCGGCGTGCACCTCGCGCGCGCGCGCCTCGAGGTCGGCGACGCGCCCGACGGCGCGCACCCGCTCCATCTTGCCGTTCATGATCGCGATGCCGGCCGAGTCGTAGCCGCGGTATTCGAGCTTGCGCAAGCCCTCGATCAGGATCGGGACGACGTTACGTTGCGCGACGGCTCCGACGATTCCACACATCTTGCTGCTCCTTGCTGGCGTCCGACCCGACGGGTCAGGACTTGGCGGCCGGTTTCTTGACCGGCCGCTTCCACGATTCGACCGTCGTCTGCTGGGTGCGAGACATCGTCAGCTTGTGTTCGGGCGCGTCGCGCGTGAGCGTGGTGCCCGCGCCGAGCGTGGCGCCGCGGCCCACCCGCACCGGCGCGACCAGCTGCGTGTCGCTGCCGATGAACGCGTCGTCCTCGATGACGGTCTGGTGCTTGTTGGCGCCGTCGTAATTGCAGGTGATCGTGCCGGCGCCGATGTTGACGCGCTCGCCGACGACGGTGTCGCCGAGGTACGACAGGTGGTTGGCCTTCGATCCTGCCGCCATCCGCGTGTTCTTCATCTCGACGAAGTTGCCGACGTGGGTCTCCTCGCCGAGGTCGGTGCCAGGGCGCAGGCGCGCGTACGGGCCGATGCGCGCGCGCGCGCCGATCGACGAGTCCTCGATCAGCGTGAACGGAAGGATCTGCGCGCCCGCGCCGATCCGGGTGTCGCGGATCACGCAATTGGCGCCGACGCTCGCGCCGTCCCCGATGACGACCCTGCCTTCGAACACGCAGTTCACGTCGATCGAGACGTCGCGCCCGCAGACGAGTTCGCCGCGCACGTCGAGTCGCGCGGGATCGGCCAGCCTGACGCCTTCGTCCATCAGTCTCGTTGCCACCCTGTTCTGGAAAATGCGTTCGAGTTCGGCCAGCTGCCGCTTGCTGTTGACTCCGAGCGTCTCGGAGGCGTCCGCGGGCCGAGCCGATACCACCGCTACACGATCGTGCACCGCGGTCGCGACCACGTCAGTGAGGTAGTACTCCTTCTGGACGTTGTCGGTCGACAGGGCGCCGAGCCACCGCGCCAGCGCGGCGGTGGGCGCGACCATGATGCCGGTGTTCACCTCGCGGATCGCGCGCGTGGCGGCATCGGCGTCCTTGTGCTCGACCACCCGGACGATCCGGCCGCCTTCGCGGACGATCCGGCCGTAGCCCGCGGGGTCGGCCAGCTCGACGGTGAGCAGCCCGAGCTTGTCGGCGCCGGCCGACTCGACCAGCCGCGCCAGCGTCTCGTGGGTGGTGAGCGGAACGTCGCCGTACAACACCAGCGTCGGCACCGCCGGATCGAGGTGCGGCAGCGCCTGCATCACCGCGTGGCCGGTGCCCAGCTGCGGTTCCTGCAGCGCCCAGCGCAGGTCGTCGCCCTCGATCGCGCGCACGACGGTTTCGCCGCCGTGCCCGTACACTATGACGATGCGGCTCGGGCCCAGGCTGCGCGCGCAGTCGACGACGTGCGCGAGCAGCGGCTTGCCTGCCAGCGGATGCAGCACCTTCGGCAGGTCGGAGCGCATCCGCTTGCCCTTCCCGGCCGCGAGGATTACGACGTTCATCTTTTCCTTGTTTTTCAGCTACTTAGGGGAAGAATCCGGGGTGTTTCTCGAACAGCTTATCACGCGCCGATGGCGGGCCTGGCTACCGATCGTCGCCCTGTGCCTGCTGCTCGCGGCGTGCTCGTCGACCCGGCTGGGCTACGACGCAATGCCGATGTGGCTCGGCTGGCAACTCGACCGCTACCTGGGCCTGGACAGCGAGCAGCGCGAACTGGCGTCGGCCCGGATCGAGGCGCTGCATCGCTGGCACCGGCAAACGCAGCTGCCCGCGTACACCGCCTTCCTCGCTTCGGTCCAGTCGCGCCTCGGCGGCTCGATCGGGGCCGAGGAGATCAGCCGCTGGCGCGAGGATGCGCTCGCTGCCTGGACTCCGCTCGCCGAGCGGATGGCGCCGGACGTCGCCGCGCTGGCGCTGACGCTGCGCCCGGCGCAGCTCGAACGGATGGCGCGTCGCTTCGAGGAGTCGAACCGCGACGAGCGCCGCAAGCTGCTGCCCGATACTGCCGAGCGCCGCGAGGCCGCGCGCGCCGATCGCGTGCTCGAGCGGGTGCGCTTCTTCGTGGGCGATCTGTCGTCGCGGCAGGAGCGGGAGATCCGGGCGCTGGCGGTTGCGTTGCCGCCGAGCGAAGCCGATTGGCTGGCCGAGCGCGAGGCGCGGCAGAAGGCCGTGCTCGACGTGCTCGGGCGCATCGTCCGCGAGCGTCCGCCGCAGGACATCGCGCAGCAGTGGGTGCGCGAGACGCTGGCCGGCTTGTGGCGCAGCGCCGACCCGGCGCGGCGCGAGGCGATCGCGAAGTCGACGGCGGCCGGCGATGCGCTGTCGGCGACGATCCTGGCGCGGCCCGAGCAGCGCCGCCAGTTCCACGAGCGGCTGCGCGGCTTCGCCGACGACTTCAGCGTGCTGGCGGCCCGCTGACCGCGTCCGGGTGGCCGCGGCCGCCGGCCACCTGCGGGGCGAGCGAGCCGGCGAGCATGCCGAACATCGCGGCGCCCAGGCCGACGATCTGCGGCGGCAGCAGCGCGTCGGGGGCCGACAGCTCCATGATGCCCCACGCGGTCAGGCCGAGCACGATCGACATCATCGCGCCCTGCGGCGTCGCGCGTCGCCAGAACAGGCCGAAAGCGAGCGGCGTGAACGCCGCGACCAGCGTCACCTTGTAGGCGTTCTGCACCATCTGGAACATCGACGATTCGCTGTTCAGCGCGAACAGCATCACGCACAGCGCGAAGATCACCAGCACCATGCGCAGCATGACGAGCATCTGGCGGTCGGCGATCCGCCCGCCGAGCAGCGGGCGCAGCACGTTCTCGGTGAACACGGCCGTCGGAGCGAGCAGCGCGCCGCTGGCAGTGGACAGGATCGCCGACAGCAGCGCACCGAAGAACATCACCTGCGCGAACATCGGCGTCTGGCCCAGGATCAACTGCGGCAGGATCAGCTGGAAATCGAGGCTGTCGTCGGCCAGGATCGCGTGCACCTTGTCGGGCTCGATCAGCAGCGCCGACACCGCGATGAACATCGGCACGAAGGCGAAGAACAGGTAGAAGGTGCCGCCGATCAGCGTGCCGCGCACCGCGATGTCCTCGGTCTTCGCCGAAGTCACGCGCTGGAAGACGTCCTGCTGCGCGATCGAACCGATCGCCATCGTCGCCCATGCGGCGACGAAGGCGATCCAGTCCTTCAGGTTCGCGCTCGGCCAGAACGACAGCTTGCCCTCGCTCACCGCGGCGTTCCAGACCGCGTCGAAGCCGCCCGCCATGCCGCCGAGCAGCACGGCGATGTACAGCAGCCCGACGATGATGATCGCCGTCTGGAACAGGTCGGTGAAGGCCACCGACCACATGCCGCCGAACAACGTATAGACGAGCACCACCGCAGCGCCGAGCACGATGCCCTGCGACAGCGGGATCGCACCGGCCGACAGCGTGTTGAAGACGATGCCCAGCGCGACCATCTGCGCCGAGGTCCAGCCGAGGTACGACAGCGTGATCGCCAGGCCGGTGCCGATCTCGACCGTGCGGTTGTAGCGCTTGCGGTAGAAGTCGCCGATCGTCAGCAGCTCCATCCGGTAGAACGGGCGCGCGAACACGAGCGCGACGATGATCAGGCAGAAGGCTGCGCCGAAGGGGTCGGCCACGACGCCGCCCAGCCCGTCGCGCAGGAAGGTCGACGAGACGCCCAGCACCGTCTCGGCGCCGAACCAGGTGGCGAACACGGTCGCCATGTTCATGTACAGCGGCAGGCTGCGTCCGGCGACCAGGTAGTCCTTCGCGCTTCGCACGCGCTGTGCGGCATACAGGCCGATGCCGACGGTAACGGCCAGATAGATCATCACCAGCGTTGTCAGCATCGCTTCAGTCGCTCGTCCTGCATGGGCCGATCGGCGGCGCATCGAAAAAAACGGCGCGAAACCTTACCTGATTTCGCGGAGCGCGGGTAGGCGCGACTCCTAAGCGATCCAGCGCAGCGCCTCGAAGGCGGCCAGCGCGACGACGAGCGCGGCGAGCAGCGCGATCCAGCGGCGCATCGCGCGCTGCTCGCGCACCAGCCGCTCGAGTGCGCGCGTGACCGGGTCGGCCTTCGGATGCGCCTCGCGCGAGAGTGCCTGGTGCGCCAGGCGCGGCAGCTCCGGCAGCATTCGGCTCCAGTGCGCGGTCTCGACGCGCATCCGCTCGAGCAGTCCGGCCAGTCCGATCTGCTCCTGCATCCAGCGTTCGAGGATCGGCTTGGCGGTGACCCACAGATCCAGCTCGGGGTCGAGCTGCCGTCCCAGCCCCTCGATGTTCAGCAACGTCTTCTGCAGCAGCACGAGCTGTGGCTGGATCTCGACGTTGAAGCGGCGCGACGCCTGGAACAGGCGCAGCAGCACCAGACCGAGCGAGATCTCCTTCAGCGGCCGGTCGAAGAACGGCTCGCAGCACGCCCGCACGGCGCCGGCCAGTTCCTCGACGCGCGTGTCCGGCGGCACCCAGCCCGACTCGACGTGCAGCTCGGCCACGCGCCGGTAGTCGCGACGGAAGAACGCGAGGAAGTTCTGCGCGAGGTAGTCCTTGTCGAACGCGGACAGCGTGCCGACGATGCCGAAGTCGAGCGCGATGTAGCGGTTGAAGTCCTCGCCTTCGTCGCCGACCAGGATGTTGCCCGGATGCATGTCGGCGTGGAAGAAGCCGTGGCGGAACACCTGCGTGAAGAAGATCTCCACGCCTTCGCGCGACAGCCGCTTCAGGTCGATGCCCGCCTCGCGCATGCGTTCGATCTGGCTGATCGGGATGCCGCGCATGCGCTCCATCGTCAGCACGTTCGGTGCGCACCAGTCCCAGTGGATCTCCGGAACGCGCAGCAGGTGCGAGCCCTCGAAGTTGCGGCGCAGCTGGTTGGCGTTGGCGCCTTCGCGGATCAGGTCCAGCTCGTCGTGCAGATAGGTGTCGAATTCGTCGATGACGTCGAGCGGCCGCAGGCGGCGCGCGTCGGCCGAGACGCGCACGAGCAGGCTGCCGGCGGTGCGCAGCAGTTCGAGGTCGCGACCGATGACTCCGGCCATGCCCGGACGCACGACCTTCACCGCCACCTCGCGTCCGTCCTTCAGCCGGGCGAGGTGCACCTGCGCGATCGATGCCGATGCGATCGGCTCGAGCTCGAAGACATCGAACAGCGCGTCGATCGGGCGGCGCAGGCCGCGCTCGATCTCGCGCACGGCGAGCGCGCCGGGGAACGGCGGCACGCGGTCCTGGAGCAGCGCCAGCTCGTCGGCGATGTCCGCGCTCAGCAGGTCGCGGCGGGTGGAGAGCACCTGGCCGAACTTCACGAAGATCGGGCCCAGGCTTTCGAGGGCCTGGCGCAGGCGTGCGCCGGCCGGCGCATCGAGCCGGCGACCGAAGCGCAGCACGCGTCCCGCGGCGAGCGCCCAGCGGGATCCGGTCGTCGCCGCAGCGCCGGAGACGGCGATCTCGTCGAGTCCGTAGCGCCAGGCGACGAAGAGAATCCGGATGAGTCGGGTGATGCGCAAGGCGTGCGGGGGTTCCGGGGAGTGCGGGCCGGCGCGAACGCGACATTCTATCCAGCGCCTCGGCCGCCGTCGTGGCCCTCAGCCCGTCCGGCCGTGCACCTCGCCGGGAACCGGGGGCAGCCCGTCCGTCTCGCGCAGTTCCTGGCTGCGCTCGAACAGCCGGGTGAGCACCCGATCGAGCGTTTCGCGGTCGCGCGCATCGAGCACGTCGAGGAACCACGCTTCCATCTGGCGCACTTCGGGAATGATCGAGCGGCACAGCGCCGTGCCCTTCTTCGTGAGAAACAGCACGAGCCTGCGCCGGTCGCGTGGGTCCTCGCTGACCGCCACCAGATCCAGCTCGACGAGCCGGCGCTGCGCGCGGCTCACCCGCGCCTTGTCCATGCTCGTGTGCTCGACGACTTCGTTCGGCGCCGTCGGGCCGTGCGCGTGCAGCGCCATCAGGATCCGCCATTCGGGGATCTGGATGCCGAAGCGCTCCTCGAACAACGCGCCGATCGACTGGCTGAGCCGGTTGGCGACCACCGCGAGCTTGTACGGGATGAATTCGTGCAGCCACAGCGCGTCGCCGTCGCCGGGCATCGGTTGCGCGACGTTGCGACGCAGCCGCGTCGCGGCAGGTCTGCGCCTGCTGCCGCCGGAGGCAGTCATTCGGTTGCGGCGGCCGGCGCGATCGGCGCGCCGACGGACGTCGCCGCCGGAAGGGGCGTGGCGCGGAAGGGGTTGCGCCGCTGCACCGCGAGCGTCCAGAACAGCGCGAACGCGCAGGTGATGCCGAGCATCCAGGCGACGTTGCGGTAGATCGGACCGGCCAGCTCCGGCGTGGGCGAGATGTTCAGGAAGACGTACGCCATTCCGAGGATGCCCAGCAGTTGCGGCAGCGGGAACCACGGCGATCGGAACGGGCGCGGCGTGCCGGGCAAGCGATAGCGAAGAACGATGAGATCGACGTGCACGATGATATACGCGATCAGCCAGCAGCCGGCGGCAGCCACCGTGAGCGACAGGATCGAGCCGGCGTCCATGCCGAGCGGCACGCGAACGGCGGCGATCGCCAGCGCGAGCGCGACCAGCGCAGGCGCCGGCGCGCCGGCGCGGTTCTCGCGGGCGAAAATCGCCGGCAGCTGGCCGCTCTGCGCCATTCCCTGCACCATCCGGGAGACGCTCGCCAGCACGGTGTTCAGCAGCGTTGCGCTGCCGAGGATCGCGAGCAGCGCGAACCAGGTTCGTGCCGGCGCACCGAAGATCGCCTGCGCGAGCTCGACGTGCGGCGTGGCCGAGCCGAGCGCCTGCGGCGCGAGCATCGCGATGCCGGCCGTGCAATACATGCCGTAGGCGACGACGATCAGCACCAGCCCGATGAACATCGCGCGCGGAACGTCGCGGCGCGGGTTGCGCGCCTCGCCGATCATCGGGCAGACGAACTCGAGCCCGACCAGGCCCCAGATCGCCAGCGCGACCAGCGAAAGCGCCGCGCCCGGCACGAACGGCTGCTCGGTGAACACCGCGCCGGGGTTCCCGCTGATTGCGCCGGCGAAACCGATGACGAGAATGCCGACGAACATGGTCGTGACGAGCGCGGTCTGCAGTCGCGCGAACATGTCGATGCCGCGCAGGTTCAGCAGGCAGAACAGCGCGAGCAGCAGCAGGCTCGGCTGGCCGACCGTCGCGGCGAGCCCCGGCGCGAGCTGCCCGACGAGCGCGTCGACGAGGATCAGCTCGGCCGGGATGCCGAGCATCGCCACCGCGACATAGCCCGACAGCGCGGCGATGATCGCCGGCCCCGGTCCGATCGCCGCCTGCGTGTAGGCCCCCACGGAGCCGGCGCGCGGCAGCATCAGCGACAGCTCGGCGAACGACAGCACGTAGCTCAGCGCGAGCAGCGCGGCGAGCCCGATGGCGACGAGGTAGTTGACCGCGCCGAGCCCGGCGCCGTTGAGCATGCTGATCATCGTGCTCTGCACGACGACGACGCCGACGGCGGTGGCGACGAGCGCCGGCAGCTGCAGGCCGCCGCGAGGGGCGTTCTGAAGTTCGATGGCCATGGAGTCTCCTGTCGGGCGGGGCGTTTCGGTCGAACGCTTCGACCTGCGTTCTACCATCCGATCGTTGTCGCCGCAACAGATTTTCGAGACGTGCTCGCCGGCAGGCAATCCGTCCGCTCAGGTCCCGGGCGCACCGTGCTCCTCGCATGAGCCGAACCACTCTAGATCCGGAAGTTCCGGCGATTCGTTTCGTTGACAACCAATTGCCCGCTGCTGCACACTCGGGCGCCATTCCAGGAGCGAGGACGACGTGAGCGAGATGCAGAGCGTGGCCGCGGCGGCGCGGCCCCTGTCGGGGGCGGTCGACGCGACGCAGGCGCGCCGATTCGACGCGCTGCTGCTCGATTTCGGCAGCGTCGTGACCTTCACCGCCTTCGAGCGGCATCGCGACTCGGAGCGCGCACTCGGTCTTGCGCAAGGCACCTTCGGCTGGCTCGGCCCGGTCGACCCGGCCACCGATCCGTTGTGGCGCAGCATGGAACGCGGCGAGATCAGCGAGCGCGACTACTGGTCGCGGCGTGCGGCCGAGGTCGGGTCGATGGTCGGGCGGCCCGAGTGGACGCCGCTCGACTTCTTCCAGGCGATCCGCGGAGAAGATCCGAACCTCGCGGTGCGCGAATCGGCGCGAAGAGCCGTTGCCGCTGCCCGCGCCGCAGGCCTGCGCGTGGGCATCCTGTCGAACGAGCTCGAGCTGTACTGGGGACGACCGTTCATGGATCGGCTCGACCTGCTGCGCGACATCGACGTGCTGGTCGACGCGACGCACACGCACATCCTGAAGCCCGATCCGCGCGCGTATGCGCTCGCGCTCGAGGCGCTCGGCGTGGACGCGCAGCGCGTATTGTTCGTCGACGACCAGCTGCGCAACGTCGAGGGTGCGCGGCGACTGGGCATCGAGGCCGTGCATTTCGACGTCGCCGCGGCCGACGCGTGCTTCGCGTCGGTGTGCGGCCGGCTCGGGATCGAGCCGCACGAATGCGAGGAGGCGAAGTGAAGCGAAGCGAGACGCTGCGCGCCGACAACGCGCGCTACATGTGGCATCCGATGGCGCACCCGCGCCAGATGCAGGAACAGCCGCCGATCATCGTCGAGCGCGGAGACGGCGTCTGGATCACCGACGTCGACGGCCATCGCGTGGTCGACGGCGTGGGCGGGCTGTGGAACATCAACCTCGGCTACGGACGCGAGGAGATCAAGCGCGCGATCGTCGAGCAGCTCGACGAACTCGCGTATTACTCGTGCTTTCGCGGCACCACGCACCCGCGCGCGATCGAGCTGTCGGCGCGCCTGGTGTCGCTGCTCGCGCCCGAGGGAATGTCGCGCGTCGCATTCTCCAGCGGCGGCTCGGACGCGGTCGAGGGTGCGCTGAAGATCGCGCGCCAGTACTGGAAGCTCGTCGGCCAGGCCGACCGCTGCAAGTTCATCGCGCTCAAGCAGGGTTATCACGGCGTGCATTTCGGCGGCATGTCGGTCAACGGGAACACTTCGTTTCGCCGCGCCTACGAGCCGCTGCTGCCCGGTTGCTTCCACATCGACACGCCGTGGACATACCGCAATCCGTACACCGACGATCCGACGCGCCTGGGCGAGATCTGCGCCGAGCTGCTCGATCGCGAGATCCGTTTCCAGGGTCCGGACACGGTGGCCGCCTTCATCGCCGAGCCGGTGCAGGGTGCCGGCGGCGTCGTCGTGCCGCCGCCCAACTTCTGGCCGCTGGTGCGCGAGGTGTGCGATCGGCACGGCGTGCTGCTGATCGCCGACGAAGTCGTCACCGGCTTCGGTCGCACCGGCTCGTGGTTCGGTTCGCGACTGTGGGGCGTGAAGCCCGACCTGATGTGCCTGGCGAAGGGCATCAATTCGGGCTACGTGCCGCTGGGCGCCACCGCGGTCGGCGAGCGCATCGCCGCCGCTTTCCTCGGCGACGAGTCGGGCAGCGGCGCGCTGATGCACGGCTACACCTACAGCGGCCATCCGGTGGCGTGCGCATCGGCGCTCGCCGCGCTAGAGATCCTCGAGCGCGAACGGGTCGTCGAGAACGCGCGCGTACAGGGCGAGCATCTGATGTCGCGGCTCGCGCCGTGGGTCGATCGGTTCGGCTCGGTGGGCGACGTGCGCGGCATCGGCCTGATGGCGTGCATCGAGCTGGTCGCCGACAAGGCGAAGCGCACGCCGCTCGACCGCAAGGCACCGCTGCCGGCGAAAGTGGCCGAGCACGCGTACCGCAACGGCGCGATGGTGCGCGTCTCGGGCGGCAATCTGATCCTGTCGCCGCCGCTGGTGATCCAGCGCGAGCAGGTCGACGTGCTGGTCGACGCGATCGAAGGGGCGCTCGTCGCCTGTTCGGCGTAGCCCGTCGCGCACCGGCGCTTGCAGGGCGGCGAACGGGAGGACGGATGAAGGCAGGCCTGCAGATCCTCCTCGTCGGCACGGTCGACACCAAGGCCGACGAGTTGCTGTTCATGAAGCGGTGCATCGAGGCCGAAGGCGCCAGCGCGACCCTGATGGACGTGGGCGTCCTCGGCGCCGCTTCGTTTCCGGTCGGGATCTGCAACCGCGAAGTGGCGCAGGCAGCCGGAACGACGATCGAGAAGATCGCGGCGCTCGGCGACGAGAATCTCGCGATGACGAAGATGGCCGAAGGGGCCGTCCGGCTCACGCTCGAGCGCTACCGGCGCGGCCAGGTCCACGGTCTTCTTGCGCTCGGCGGAACCATGGGCACCGATCTCGCGCTGGACGTGACGGCGGCCCTGCCGCTGGGCATGCCGAAGTTCATCGTCACGACCGTGGCCTACTCGCATCTGATTCCGCCCGAGCGTCTGGCGCCGGACCTGATGATGATCCTGTGGGCCGGTGGCCTGTACGGGCTGAACTCGATCTGCCGATCGATCCTCAGCCAGGCGGCCGGTGCGGTGCTGGGCGCATGCAGCACGGTCGTGCCGGTACAGCGGCAGCGCCCGCGCGTCGCGATCAGCTCGCTGGGCAAGTCGTGCCTGAGCTACATGGTGCGGCTCACGCCGGCTCTCGAGCAGCGCGGGTACGAGCCGGTGGTCTTTCACTGCACGGGAATGGGCGGGCGGTCGATGGAGGCGCTGATCGAGCAGGGCGAGTTCGTTGCCGTCTTCGATTTCGCGCAGGCCGAGGTCAGCAACCACCTGCACGGTTCGGTCGTCAGCGCCGGCGCTTCGCGCCTCGAAGCTGCAGGTCGCCGCGGCATTCCGCAACTGGTGGCGCCCGGCGCGAGCGACATGATCGACGTGCAGAGCTGGAAGCCGCTGCAGCCGGCCTACGCCGATCGCACGTATCACGCGCACAACCGCCTGATCGGCTCCGTGAACTCGACGCCCGAGGAGCGGTGCGCGATCGCTCGCGAGATCGCCGCGAAACTTTCGCGGGCGACCGGTCCGGTGGCGTTCTTCCTGCCGGTACGGGGGATACACGCCTGGGACCAGGAAGGGCAGCCGATGCACGATCCGCGCGTGCATGCCGAGTACGTCGCGGAGTTTCGCCGCCACCTGCGTGCCCCGATCGAGCTGCACGAGCTGGATCTGCACATCAACGACGACGCGTTCGTCGACGCGGCACTGGAGGTCTTCGATCGCTGGGTCGTCGAAGGTCGCATCCCGGCCGGCGTGAACCTGTGAACGAACACGTCGACGAGCAGCTCGAACGCGATCGACGGGGCGATGCGCGACCGTTGGACATGGTGCGTCAGTCTCATCCCGCGTACGAGGCAAGCGGGTTAGACGGGAAATCCGCGTGCTGCCCGGTCGACGGCCGGCGCAGGCGGCCGTAGTTCCTCGCGCGCCGCCTTCAGCGAGGCCGAACGCGTCAGCACGAACCACGCCAGCGGCAGCACGCCGCCGAGCACGAAGACCGCGCCGCCGACGATGCGCGCCCAGGTCAGCGCCTGGAACAGCGGCCCCTGCACGAATACCTGCGAGCGCGCGTGCCACAGGCCGTTCTCGAGTACGTCCAGCAGTTGCGCGACACCCACCGGGAACAGATCGAGCACGACCATCCCCATCAGGCCGGCGTTGATCGACCAGAACACCGTCCGCAGCAACGCCGCGTTCCAGCGCGCCGGCTCGACGAGGCTGCGCGCGCAGAAGACGATCATCGCGATCGCCAGGTTGCCGTAGACGCCCATCAGCGCCGCATGTCCGTGGTTCACCGTCAGATAGGTGCCGTGCTCGTAGTAGTTGACGATCGGCAGGTTGACGAGGAAGCCGAACATGCCGGCGCCGAGGAAGTTCCAGAAGTTCACGCCGAGCAGGAAGAGGAAGGCCTCGCGGTGCGCGAACGCGGCGCCGGCGCGCTGCGGCGCGTTGCGGAACTGCCAGGCCTCGAGCGTGAGCAGGATCAGCGGCACCACCTGCAGCGTAGAGAACACGCTGCCGATCGCCAGCGTCACCACCGGCTTGGCGTTCCAGTAGAAGTTGTGCGAGATGCCGAGCAGCCCGGATCCGAGGAAGAGCAGCGTCGCGAGATACACGATGCGCGAGGCCGCCGCGTGGCTCACGAGCCGCATCAGCACCATGCAGTACGCGAGCAGCGCGGTGGCGAACACCTCGAAGAAGGCCTCGACCCACATGTGGATGACGGCCCAGCGCCAGAAGTCGGCGACGACGAAGTTCGTCTCGGGCGTGGAGACGAAGCCCGAGACGAAGAGCAGCAGCACGCACAGCACGCACCAGACGAGCCACTTCGGCAGCGTCCACGCGTCGCCCGTGCGCCAGACGGGAACGACGGCGCGCGCGAGCACGATCGCCCACAGCGCGATCACGACGAAGAGCATCGCCTGCCACAGCCGGCCCTGCTCGACGAACTCCCAGCCCTGGCTGCCGAGCCAGTTCCAGTGCTCGCCGAGGACGCCGTGCGGACCGAGCGCGACGCCGGCCAGGCCGCCGACGGCGGTGACGACCAGCAGCACGAACATCGCGTCGACGAGGTGGCGCTGCCCGGCGATCGCGTGCGGACTCGCCGTAGAGACGACGAAGATCGACGAACCGATCCAGCACGCGGTGATCCACAGCAGCGCCAGCTGCAGATGCCAGCCTCGCACGATCGGGATCGGCAGCGTCTCGGCCAGGTCGATGCCGAACACCCGGGTGACGCCGAGGAAGTCGTGCACCGTGAGGATGCCGGCGACGATCTGCAGCACGAACAGCACGGCGGCCACGACGAAGAACTTCCAGGTCGCGCGCTGCAGCGCCGAAGGCGACGCCGCCAACGGCGCGTGCACGGTGGCTTCGCCGGGGAACTCGATGCGCCGGCGGCGCTGTTCCCGGGTGTTTTCCGCTGCGCGCGGCGAAGCGCGCCACCCCGCGATCGTCGAGTAGCGCCCGTACGCGAACAGCACGCCGCCCAGCGCGGCGACCAGCGCGAGCACCGCCACCGCGCTCCACAGCACCACCTGCGCGCTCGGCCGGTTGCCGGCCAGCTCGTCGTACGGCCAGTTGTGCGTGTACGAGTAGCTCTCGCCGGGGCGCTCGGCACCGCAGACCCATGCGCCCCAGAAGAAGAATGCCGCGAGGTCGCGCAGCTCGGCTTCGTCGGAGATCCAGCCGGCCGGATGGAAGGGCTCGTTGCCCTCGCCGCGAAAGCGGGCAGCCACCTGCCGTTCGAGGTCGCGTGCGGCGTAGGCTTGCGCTGCGTCGATGCGGACGGTGTTCGTCGCGGCTTCGAAGCGGTTGCGGCGGATCGTCCGCTGCGCGGCGGCGAGCGCCGAGTCGTCGTCGGCGCCGTCGCGCGACGCGTGCCAATCGCGCATCGCGCCCGCCACGCGGTGCAGCGCATCGGCGGTGAAGTCGGGCCCGCGTCCGGCGCCGTCGCCGAAGAAGCTGCCGTAGTTCATCAGCCCGTACTTCAGGAACACGACCTGGCCGCGCCGGATCGCGTCGGCGGCGACCTGCGTCGCTCCTTTCGCATCGACGAAGTCGGGCACCGGCGGCGCATCGGCGTAGGTGCGCACGCCCATGTACGACATGCTCAGCACGCCGATCGCGAGAACGGCCGCCAGCGGAATCCACCAGCGGCGCCGGTGCATCACGTAGCGGTTCCACAGATGTCCCATGCTCATCCCCCGCGTGCCACGCTCGCTTCACGCGTTGCGGCCTTGCCGCTCGTCGCGGCCTCGCTCGTCGCGGCCTCGCTCGTCGTCGTGCGCGCCGGCGTCTCGCCCGCTTCGATCGTGCACGACCCCGGCCCGGTGTCGACCAGCGGCATCATCGGCGGCAGCGACGGAGTCGCGACGACGAGCGGCTCGTCCATGCTCAGCGCCTCGAGGAAGGCGATCAGGTCGCTCTTCTCGCCGGCGTCGAGTCCCAGCGGCTGCAGCAGCGGCGACTTGTTCGGTGCGTCGCCGCCGCCGCGGTCGAAGAAATCGACCACCTCGGCGAGCGTGGCGAAGACGCCGTTGTGCATGTAGGGCGCGGTGTAGCGCAGCTCGCGCAGCGACGGCGTGCGAAAGCGCCCGATGTCGGCCGGGTCGCGCGTGCGGTACCAGCGACCGAGGTCCTCTTCGGCGTCGCGGTACAGCGCGCGTGGCGCGTCGCGTTGCGCGTTCTGCCAGCGCACGGCCACCTGCACCAGCGCGTTCGAGTCGAACAACGTCTGGCGGGGAACGCCGAGCGCGTGGTACTGCTGGTCGCTCGCCAGTGGCCCGTTGTGGCAGGCGATGCAGCGCGCCTTGCCGGTGAACAGCGCGTAGCCGCGCTGCGCCGCCGGCGCCAGCGCGCGTGCGTCGCCCATCGCGAAGCGATCGAAGGGCACGCGCTGCGGATCGGAGACGATCGTGCGCTCGAAGGCGGCGATCGCGCGCCAGGCGTCGTCGAGCTGCGGCCATTCGGAGCCGAACACGTCGCGGAAGCGGTCGACGTATTCGGGCACGAGCCGCAGCCGCATTTCGACCAGCCCGGCCTTGCCGTTGCCTTCGACCGGCGCCTGCATCGCCGAACGCGCCTGCACTTCGAGGCGATCGAGCGTGCCGTCCCACATCAGCCGGCGGAAGTGCGCGGCGTTGAGCACCGTCGGGTTGTTGCGCCACAGTCGGTGGCCGGGATAGCCGGGCGCCAGCGGCTCGCGGTGCGCCCAGCCGCGCTGCGCGATGTGGCACGACGCGCACGAAGTCGAGGCGTCGCCCGACAGCCGCGCATCGAAGAACAGCAGCTTGCCCAGTTCGACTTTCTGCGCCGACATCGGGTTGTCGTCGGGAATCGGTACCGGGGGCAGTGGGGCCAGCGACGGGTAAGGCGCCGCCGAAGCGGCGGAAAACGAAAGGCCGCGGCCGGGCGGATCGGTACCGGCACCTGCCGGCAAGGCCGCAGCGAGCAGCGCCGACACCGCCATTGCACCGGCGATCGTCGAGAACGCGCCGGCAGCCACGGCGAAGACGATCGCGACCGCCCGTCCCGGCGTCATCGGCCTGCTCCGGCCGTCGTCGCGTAGTCGTCCGCCGGGGGAGCGCTCAGTGGCGCCAGCGGCGGCGACAGCGCTTCGAGGAAGGCGACGAGCGCGTCGCGTTCGTGCGCGTCGAGGCCGAGCGGCTGCAGTTCGCTCGCCGGCCCGCCGCCGCGATCGTAGAACGCGATCACCTGCGCGAGCGTCGCGAAGCTGCCGTTGTGCATGTACGGCGCGGTGTGCGCGACGCCGCGCAGCGACGGCGTCGCGAAGCGGCCGCGGTCCGCGGCGCGGTGCGTCCAGGCCTGTGCTCCGGTGTCGCTTCGCACCGACATCGGCTCGCGCGCGCCGAGCACGGCGTGATGGCGCAGCAGGCTGACCGTGCGTTCGGGGTCGCGCAGGATCTGCGGGTTATCGGGAACGCCGAGCCGATGCAGCCGGCCGTCGGTGAACGCGTCGCCCGAGTGGCAACGCGCGCAGCCGGCCTTGCCTTCGAACAGCCGCAGGCCTTCGCGCGCGAGGGCCGACAGCGCGTCGGCGTCGCCGCGGCGCGCGCGATCGACCGGGGTCTCGTCGTTGCCGTGCGATGCCGAGTACGCGGCCAATGCCGCCACGACGCCGTCCACGGTCGGCGTCGAGCGTTCGCCCCAGGCGCGCTGCCATGCGTGCAGCAGTCGCGGAAGCTGCCGCACGCGCTCGACGACGATGTGCGCGTCGCCGTTCATCGTCACCGGCGAGACGATCATCTCGGCGACGACCTCGGAGAGGTCTTCGGCCGCATAGCGGCCGTCCCACATCAGGCGCGATTTCGATGCGAGTCCGAGCAGCGACGGCGTGTTGCGGAAGTGTCCCGCGTGGTTGTAGCCCCGCGAGAGCGGTTCGCCGTCGGCGAAGCCCTTGCCCGGCGCATGGCAGCTCGCGCAGCTGCGACTGCCGTCGCCGGACAGCCGGGATTCGAAGAAAAGCTCGCGGCCGAGGGCGACGAGATCGACCGGGCGAGCGGCCGGCGCGGCCGCTACCGGCGATATGGGCGAGGGCGCCGACGAGGCCGCGTCTGTCGCCTCCGGGGCCGCGAGCAGCGCCGCGAACAACGCCGTGCAAAGCGCCGTGCAAAGCGCGGCGATCCCCGCCGTACGAGCGCCTGCGCGCAGCGTCGCCGTCGGGCGAGGAACGGGTCTCGTTTCCCGCACGGCGTCAGCGAACGAAGTGCTCGCCGTAATAGCCGACCATCGGCGCGTCCTGCCGGATCGCCGCGCAGCCGCGCTTCCACGTGAGCACTTCTTCGAGCAGGCGGGCCTCCTCCGCCGTCGACAGCGCTCGGCCCTCGGCCGGCATCCGGATGAAGAAGTTGCGTCCCTTGTCGTTGTGGAAGAACTCGCCGCGCAGCGGACCCGCGTCGTACGCGCGCGTCTTCGGCGCCGGATGGCAGCCCATGCAGTTCAGCGCGTACAGCGTCGCCGCGGGCGAGCCCGCGGCGCGCGGTTGCGCGAAGCCGGGGCCGGCCGCGGCCGACGCTGCGAGAACCGCGAAGGCGATGGCGGCGGCGGCCGGGCGGGCAGCCGTCGCCGGCCAGCCCGCCAGCGCACGTGCCCGGACGCGCTCGCAAGCGATCGCAGGGGTGCCGTCGGCACCGCGGGCGGCTTCGGTCGTGTTCACCGGTTGTCTGCGATTGGGGGTGCGTGTGCGACGGACGCGAAAGTCGTCAGCCGCCGCTTGCGCTTTCCCCGGATTGCGCGGGCTCGACGCCGGCGAGGCTGAACAGCAGCGGCTTGCCGTTTGCGACCACGACCGCCGTGTAGTCGTGGCGCGTCGGTCGGATTTCGGTACTCACGGTGGCGCCGCCGTCGGTGCTGACGAGCACCGTGCCGCCGAGCCCGACGAGGACGACCCGGCGGTCGGGCAGTGTGCAGGCAGCGGTGATCGGGTTCTGCGTATCCGTGGTCGTCTCGCGCCACGATCGTCCGTCGTCGGTGCTGCGCAGCAGCGTGCCGCCCATGCCCCACAGCAGGATCGATCCGTCGGCCGACGCCATGCCGCCCCACAGCGAGCCGGGGTACGGAACCTCGACGCGTTCGAACTGCTCGCCGTCGTCGGAGCGGTACAGCGAGCCCATCTCGCCGGCTATCCAGGTGGCGCCGCGCGGGTCGGCGAAGATCTGGTACAGGTGCGCGTCCGCGTCGCCCATCGAGATGCGCCGCCAGTTCGCGCCGCCGTCGTCGGTGCGCATCGCGAAGCCGAAGGATCCGACGGCGAGACCGCGGCGCAGGTCGTCGAAACGCACCGAGAAAAGCGCGACGTCGCTGCCGGCGCGGTATCGCAGGTTCCAGCGCTCGCCGCCGTCGTCGGTGGACAGCACGACGCCGCCGTGTCCCACGGCCCAGCCGTGCCGCCCGTCGACGAACTGCAGTGCGGTCAGTGTCACGCGCGTGGGCACCGACTGCGCCTGGCGCCAGCTTCGACCCCCGTCGTCGGACAACACGATGGTTCCGAAGTCGCCGGCGGCGACGAGCCGGCTGCCCACGGTCACGGCGGCAAGCAGGGGTGCACGTTCGGGATGCAGCACCTTCTGCGCCTGCACCGGCGCCGGCGCGCCTTCTCCGGCAGACGCAGCATTGCTGCCGCGTGCGTCGGCGGCCGCCGTCGCGGCGTTCGCGACGCCGTCGGCGGGGTCGTCGCCCGGAAGGCCCGAACCGGCGAGCCATTGCACGGCGCACAGCACCGCGGCGATCCGCAGGACGGCGCGCTTCACGACTCGCCCGCCTGTTCCGGATCGAAGGGGTTGGCGCGGGCGAACGCCAGCACGCGCGCGCCCTCGGCGGCGTCGTCGTCCAGGCCGAGCGCGGCGCACAGGCGTTGCAGCAGGTCGAGCTCGAAGGCCGCCAGCCGGCCGTCGCTGTAGACCACCTCCCAGATCATGCGCAGCACTTCGAGCCGCTCCTCCTCGTCGAAGCCGTCGCGCACCGCGCGTGCGAAGATCCAGTCGTCCAGGCTCGCTGCGTAGCGCTCCTCGGCCTGTTCGAGCAGGCGTTGCGCGTCGCCTTCGGGCAGGCCGAAGTGCTCGCGCAGCAGCGCCGCGACGGCGCGACGCTCGGCGTCGCCGGCGTGGCGGTCGATGTGCGCGGCCTCGACGAGCAACGCGGCCACGGCGAGCTGGCGGCGCTCGAAGGCAGCCTGCGCGACCGGCGGCGGGCTCGGTTCGCGCGACAGGCGGCGGATCAGGGTTTCGAACACGATGGCCGCTTCAGTGGACGAGGAAGGGCGCGCGCACCGGTCGGCGGCGCGGGATCAGCACGTCGAGCGTGACGGCGATCGCCGGCAACAGCGTGATCGCCATCAGCAGGTTCACCATGAACATGAAGGTGAGCAGCATCCCCATGTCGGCCTGGAACTTCAGGTCCGAGAACGACCAGGTGGCCACGCCCACCGAAAGCGTGATCGCGGTGAAGACGGTGGCGTTGCCGGTTTCCATCAGCGACTGCCGGAACGCGTCGGCGATGTTCGCGCCGTGCGCCAGGTGCAGCTGCAGCCGGTTGTAGATGTAGAACGCGTAGTCGACGCCGATGCCCACGGCGAGCACCATCACCGGCAGCGTCGCCACCGTGAGCCCGATGTCGAGTTCCTTCATGAACCAGTATCCGAGGAAGGTCGCCAGCGTCAGCGGCATGCAGCAGGCGAGCATCGCGCGCCAGTCGCGGTAGGTGAAGAACACGAGCGCGACGATCGTCAGGTAGACGTAGAGCATCATCGGCAGCTCGGTCGTCTCGAGCACCTCGTTGGTGGCCGCCTGCACGCCCACGTTGCCGCTGGCCAGGCGCAGCTGCACCCCGTCCATCCGCTCGGCGTCGCGAAACGCGCGCACGGCGGCGATCACGTCCTTGACGGTGGTCGCCTTGTGGTCGGTGAGGAACACGTTCACCGGCAGGACGGTGCACCCCGGGTTGAAGAGGCCCGTGCCTTCGGGAATGAGCCCGACCGAGTTCGCCAGCGAACGCTCGTCGGCGGCGAGTGCGGTCCACTTCGGGTGGCCTTCGTTCGTTCCCGCATAGGCCTGCTTGGCGAGCTGTGCCACCGACGCCACCGAGATGACGCCCGGCGTGTTCTGCATCTGCCAGGCGAACTGGTCGATGTAGGCCATCACCGGCTGCTGGTAGCAGCCGTCCTTCGGCGCCTGGAAGACGACGGTGAGCACGTCCAGTCCGAGGTCGAAGCTGGCGACGATCGACGCGGCGTCCCGGTTGAAGCGCGAATCGGCGCGCAGCTCCGGCGCACCCGAAGCCAGGTGGCCGACGTGCCGGTGCAGGCTTTGCTGGAAGGCGACCGCGAACAGCAGCACGCCCGCCAGCGTGCCGATGATCGCGTTGCGCGTGCGCGCGATGCCTCCCAGCCAGGCCATCACGCGCTCGCGCCGCTCGCGCAGCCGTTTCATGCGCGCGACGTACGCGTCGTCGAATTGCAGGTACGACGCGGAGACCGGAAGCATCACGAGGTTGGTGACGATCTTGTACGCGACGCCTATCGAAGCGGTGATGCCCAGTTCGCGGATCATCGGGATCGGGATCAGCGTGAGCGTCGCGAAGCCGACGAAGGCGGTCACGAGCGCCATCGAGCCGGGGATCAGCAGTCCGGTGAATGCGCGTCGCGCGGCGGTGCCGCTGTCGGCGCCGCCGCAGGTCTCCTTGACGATGTAGTTGATCTGCTGCACGCCGTGCGAGACGCCGATGGCGAAGACCAGGAAGGGCACGAGCACGGCGAGCGGATCGAGCCCGTAGCCGAGCAGGCGCAGCGTGCCGAACTGCCAGACGACCGACACCAGCGAGCAGCCGAGCGTGAGCAGCGTCAGCCGCCACGAGCGGCAATAGAGCCACACCGACAGCGCGGTGAGCGCGAAGGCGAGCGCGAAGAATCGAAGGACGCTGGTCGCTCCGTCGGCGATGTCGCCCATCTGCTTGGCGAAGCCGATGATCTGGATCTCGTAGCCGGCGTCCTCGAGCCGGCCGCGCACCTGCTGTTCGATGCGCGAGGCGAAGTCGAGGTAATCGAGTTTCTCGCCGGTCGCGCGGTCGGTCTCGAGCAGGTCGGCGACGACCATCGCGCCCCGGTTGTCGCTGGAGACCAGCGTGCCGATGTAGCCGCCGACCAAGGCGTTGTGCCGGATGCGCTCGATGCGGCCGTCGTCCAGACGATCGGGCGTGATGTCGCCGCCGATCACGTCCTCGGCCTTGAAGCCTTCCTCGGTCACGCCGAGCACGCGCGTGTTCGGCGTCCACAGCGAGGTGACGGTGCGCCGGTCGATGCCCGGCAGGAACATCACCGCCTGCGTCACGTCGTAGAGCTTGCGCAGTCCCGGGGCGGTCCAGATCTCGCCGTCGCGCGCACGCACGACGACGATGATCCGGTTCGCGCCGAAGACCTCGTCACGGAACTCGAAGAAGGTGCGGACGTACTCGTGATGCTGCGGCAGCTGCTTGTCGAAACCGGCGTCCATGTGCAGCCGGCTTGCGAAGACGCCCATCACCGCGGTGAAGAGCGCCAGCAGCACGAGCACCAGCGCCCGATGACCGAACAGCAGGCGCTGGAGACGTTCTACGCTGCGAGCGATCATCGGGTACTACCGGAGGAGGTGGATCAGAACGAGAACGACGTGACGATCGAGAGGAAATCGCGATCCTTCATCGTGTTGTTGGAGCCGCCGCCCCAGAAGCGCGTATAGCCGACACCCGCCTTCCACCGGTCCGCCGAGTTGAAGTTCAGCGACAGCGTCGTCGCCTTGCGGCCCTCGATGAACGGCGTCGCGCTCGGCGAAGTGCCGTGGAAGTCCCAGGCGACGTCGAGCTGCGGCGAGACGTTCCAGCCCGAGTCGGCGACGTTGGCGTAGGTCAGTCCGGTGGAGAAGACCATGCCGGCCGACGTCTTGTCCGGCAACGAGTAGTCGTTGAGCAGGTACGGGATGCGTCCGGAACGATCCAGGCTCGGGAAATGGGCCATCGCCATTTCGCCGATGAAGTAGCCCTCGGCGGCGCCGACGTTGCCGATCATCCCGCCGAGATCGGACGGCGCCAGCAGCCGGAAACCGGTCAGGTGCGCCTGCCATTTCTTCTCGGTGACGAAACCGCGGCTGACCTTGCCGACGTAATCGAAGACCGAGTACTTGCCGCCGCCCAGCACCGTCGGGTCCATGGCCACGCTTTCCTTGGGCCGGTACGACAGTTCGACGCCGACCGCCCACTTCCCGACTCCGGTGCTCGCCGAAACGCCGAACACGTTGCGGCTCTCGCCGTAGTCGACGTAGTACGCCAGGCCCGCGACGTTCGTCGTGAAGCGCGCGGGATCGAAGACGAAGCCGAGCGTCGGGATCTTGTCGTGATAGCGGATCCAGTACACGCCGTATTCGGTGTCCGAGCCTTCGGGCAGCCAGCGCGCGGCCAGGCCGAACTGGCCGGAATTCTTCGGTTCGTTCGGGGCCAGGTGATTGGTGAGGGTGGGCAGCGCGTCGCCGAAGACCGGCACCGTCGCACTGCCGGAGGCCAGTTCCGCCGGCGTGAAGCGCCGGCCGGTCAGCGGATTGGTCGTCCCGGTGTCGCCGACGGTTCCCGGCGGCATGTAGCCCGGATCGCCGGGCGACAGCCCGATGACCTTGTCGAGCGTCGTCGAGTTGACGAAAGCGTATTTCGCGCCCTTGCCGAGCACGTCGGCCGGCGAGAAGAACGTGCCGACCGGATCGAACTTGAATGCGTTCCAGCGGAACTGGTAGTAGCCCTCGACGCTCAGTCCGTCGGCGACGTTGGCGTTGACGTGGACCATCGGCGCGGGCCGGAAGATCTCCTTCAGCTGCATCCCCGGCACGTGCGCGGACTGCAGGTTGATCGCGTTGGTGACGTTCACGCCGCCGTAGATGAAGACGTCTTCGCCCCAGCTGATCACCTGGTTGCCCACGCGAACCTTGACCGGCCGCTCGGCGATCTCGAATTCCTTGGCGATCCAGGCGTCGAGCCAGGTGAACTTGTCGACCGCGGCATCGCGCGCCGCCGGGTCGAGCGGCATGCGTCGCGTGTCGTCGACCTTCCAGTCCTTGAACCAGCTTGCGCGCAGCATCGCGCTCCACTGGTCGGGACCGTGCAGCAGGAGTTCGTGCGTGCCCTTCAGGGCGGCCGACACGATGTCGCCCTTCTTGTAGTTCAGGTTCCCGTCGTCGGTCTGCAGGAAGTTGAAGTTCGGGTCGGCCGTGGCCGAGCCGGGGCCGTAATAGGCGTTCGCGCGGTCTTCGAGCTCGCTCGTCGTCGCCGACGTGCCGCCGTTGTCGTTGCTGATGATGCTGCGGTCGGTGGCCTGGAGGCGCTTGATGATGCCGAACGAGATCGTCGAGTCGAAGCTTCCCTTGACGGTTTCGTTCTGGAAGCGGAATGCGTGCGCCGGCGTGCTGGCCGCCAGCGCAGCGAGCGCGGCGCCGATCGCGCAGGCGATCGGCGCGGCGCGGCCGGCGTCGAGCTTCGGTTTCCGGCGCCGCAGCTTCGTCACGGCGCGATGGTCATTTCCTTTCATGGAACCTTCCTCCCCGGTTTTCGTCTTGTCGCCGCCGGACGCGCCGGCACTGTCGCTGCAGGTGGTGATTCGGTGACCCGTGCGCGCCGTCTCAGCGCTCGCCTCGCCGGCGCAGTTCACCCGGGTTGAACATGTTCGGGTTGATGCGACCTTCACGACCGGCGAGCCAGTCGGTGGGCGGGTGCTCCTGCGTTGCCGTCTCGGCGATGTAGCGTCCGACGTTCAGGTCGTAGCCGACGAACTCCTGGCTCACGCACGCCGGGATCTCCGGGGCGACCCACAGGCTCGCCTCCTGCACGCGCCAGACCTTGCCCTGCGCGTCGTAGAGGTCGGTGAGCAGCATCGTCCAGCTGTCCTCGTCGATGAACATCACGCGGCGCGGGAAGATGTGGCGCATGCCTTCCTTGAGCGTCGCCTCGACGACCCAGACGCGATGCAGCTCGTAGCGCATCAGGTCGCGGTTGACGTAGTCGGGCAGGTAGATGTCCTTGTACTTGCGGCTCTTGTCGATCAGCTTCCAGCTGTTGTAGGGAACGTAGAGCTCCTTCTTGCCGACCAGCTTCCAGTCGTAGCGGTCCATCGCTCCCGCGTACATCGGGTACTGGTCGACCGTCTCGAGGTTCTCGTAGCCGGGGACCGGATTGTCGTAGGCGAACGACGGCGCGCGACGCACGCGGCGCTGGCCGGGGAAGTACAGCCAGGCGTCGGAGCCGCGGTCCATGAACCAGTGCACGAGGATCATCTCGCCGGCGCGCGCGGGCGGGCTGATCACTTCGTTGAGGATCTTCGCCTCGCTCTTGTTCACGTCCTCGAAGCTCTTCGTCGCCTGGTCGTGCAGCGGAAAGACCACCCACTGGTTCTGTCCGAGCTGGGAGAAGTCGCCGCTCTTCGTCGAGAACAGCGTCGAGTAGTGCTCGATGCGGCCTGAACCCTGGAAGCGCAGCTTGTGGTTCCAGACGGCTTCGGCGCCGTTCTTCGGGATCGGAAAGAGCACGCCGCGCCCGACCGCGTTCTCCAGTTGCCAGCCGCCGTCGACGAGCTTCGCCACGCGCGCATTCTGCGCGGTGCGCTGGTAGATCTCGTCGGCGTAGCCGCACGAGCGGTGCGTCGGATACACGTCCATCCGGTAGCCGGGCAGCGTGCGGATCAGCGTCTGCTGGCCCTCCGAGAGCCTGTCCTTGTACTTGTCGACGTTCGAGGCGTCGATCGAGAAGAGCACCTTGTCGTTCTTGTACGGGTCGACGCGCGGATCGGACAGCTTCCAGCCGGCCGGCGCCTTGGTCATGCCCCCGTCCCACGCCGGAATCGTGCCGTCCTTGTTGCCGGCCTTTTCGGCGCCCACCGGCGTGAGGTCCTTGCCCAGGCGCGCCGCCTCGGCTTCGGTGACGGCCGCCCACGACGGGGCCGATGCGAGCGCGAGCGCGAGCGCCGCGCAGAGAGTCGTTGCCTTCATGTCTCCTCCGGGTCAGGATTTCTCGGCGACGCCGACGAGCAGCGATGCCGTGCAATGGAACATCGTGCTGGTGCTGCCCATGCACCAGTTGATGTCGTTGTGCAGCGTGATGCGATACGCCGGACGCTCGCCCAGGTTCGTGTTGCAGGCGCAGCGGCCGCAGGCGTTCTTCCCGCAGCAGTCGAAGTAGCTGACGAGGTAGTCCTTGCCGTCGTTCGGATTGCGGCAGGTGCCGATCCACGAAACCTTCGACGGCTCGGTGCCCGGCGGACACGCGTTGACGCTGCCCCCGCAGCACGAGCACAGGAAGCCGTCGACCGCGCAGTACTTCCAGTAATCGCACTGCGTGTCGTCGGTCTGGACGGCCCTGGCGTCCTTCGCGGCCGCTGGCTTGCCGGCGGCGGCGTGCCCCTTGGCCGCGTGTGCGCTGCGATCGAAGGGCAGCACGGGCAGCGCGACAGACGCGCCGACGAGCAGGCGCCCGAGTCGCGCGATCGTCGAGCGCCGGGACGTGCGGCGCGCGGCGGCACGCGTGGAACGCTCGAATGCGGCGTCGAACCAGTTCATGTCCTGCGTGCCTCCATCGTCTGCATCGCCTCGTCGCGCTCGCCCAGGTACTCCTGGACCGAGGCCACGCCCAGGTCGCGCGCGGTGAACAGGCTCTCGAGCTGCTCGCGCGAGTTCACCAGGCCCTTGGCGCGCACGTGTCCGCTTTCGTCGATCAGCACGGCGTACGGCAGCTTTCCGATTCGCCAGGCCATGCCGAGTTCGGTCGACAACACGTACGGGAAAGCGAGGAGTCCGGCGCGGCGGCGGAATCTCTCGTGTTCGTCGACTTCGCCGTCGCTGGCGAAGGCCAGCTCGAGCCACTGGCCCTCGTCGTCGGCGATCCGCTGCAGGATCGGCAGCAGCTTCTTGCAGACCGGGCAGGTAGGCGACAGGAAGAACAGCAGCAGGCTGCGGCTTCGCGCCCCGCCCGAGGCGAAGTCGCGTCCGTCGATCGTGCGCAACGCAAGCGACGGCGCCACTTCGCCGACCTTCGGGCCGGCATCGATCATCAGCGCGCCCATCGGGGCGATGCGCTCGTATAGCACGCCGATCTGGCGTGCCAGCGCGAACACGGTGGCCAGCAGCGCGAGCACCGCGACCCAGAGGACGAGGTTCGAGACGATCAGCGCTTCGGTCATCGGCGGGTTCCGGCGGAGGGCAGGCGATTCGCGCCGGCGGGCGGGCGACCCACGCCGGACAGCAGCTGGTCGACTGCCGCGTAGACGAGCCACAGGGCGGCTGCTGCGAAGGTGGCGGTGAAGGCATCGAGCCAGACGACGAGTCGGACCGAGACCGGTGCGGCAGCCAGCGCGCAGGCGCCGAGCAGCACAGCGTTGCGCGCGACCAGCCGCCACGACAGGCGCTGGCCGGGGCCGCCGCAGCCGCAGTCGATGTCGACGCGCCCGCGCAGCAGGTTGATCGCGACCGCGCTGGTGACGAGCGTCAGGAGCGCGCCGGCCAGCGCAGCTCCCGGGTTGCGCATCGACGGGACGACGAGCAGCGCCGCGGCGAGCGCCTCGACGAAGGGCAGCGCGAAAGCGACGACGCGCGCGAGCGCCAGCGGCAGCAGGCGGTAGCGCTCGAGGGCGGCGGCGAAGGCGTCGAGGTCGGCGAGCTTCGACCAGGCGCCGATGGCGAGCACGAGCGCCAGTGCGCCGGCGAGCGCGTGGCCGAGCACCGGGTCGAGCGCGAACGCGGTCACCGGTGCATCTCCACGAGAGTGGCGGTCTCGGCCACGCCGTCCATGCGGCGCACGACTCGCGGCTTGTTTCCTGCGTCGATCAGCACGAGGCCCATCGTCGCGCCGTCGAGCGCAACCAGGCGTGGGGCGCCGCCCTGCACGGCGGTGAGCGAGATCGAGTTCTGCCCGGGCATGCGCATCACGCGTTTGTGCGATGCGAGGTCGAAGCCCCAGATTTCGGCTGCCGGGGTCTTGTGCGAGCCTTCCTCCCCGTCCGGATGCATCTGCACGTACAGGCGCCGGCTCGCGGCGTGCACCGCGAACAGCTGGTAGCCGCCGGGGCGCCAGCGCTGTTTCGCGTCGGCGGCGTCGACCAGCGACCAGTGCCCCAGGGGGCGCGGCGTGTCGGCGCCGAGATCGATTTCGTGGACCTCGCCGAGGAACGAGACGAAGAAGAAACGGTCGCCGATCGCTTCGGCGTGCACGAACAGCGGATCGGCGTCGGGATCGAAGAAGCGCTGTCCGCGCACCTCCGCGCTGCGCGCCCGCGACTTCGGCGCCCCGCGCGCATCGAGGGTGATCGTCTCGACGGTGCCGTCGCCGCACAGCGTGGCGAAGCGATCGGGGCGGCTCGGCACGGGTAGCGCGAGCCAGCACCCGGGGGTGTCGACCTCGCTCGCCAGGCGGCGTTCGCGCAGATCGACGATGCTCACCGAACTGGCCGGCGTGGCGTTCTGCACGAACAGCCATCGCCCGTCGGACGATACGGTGAGCAGGCCGCGGTAGTTCAGCGACTGCGCGCGTCGCTCGGGCACCGGGATCTCGGCGACGTGGTCGAGCGTCTGCGCGTCCCAGATGTCGACCACGTCGGCGCGCGTGCCGCGCGACAGCCGCGGATAGTACGTGGTGGAGACGTAGATCTTCTTGCGGTCGGCGGAGAGCACCGACTGGCCCGCGAAGCCGGTGGGGATCTGCCCGACGTAGCGTGCGGCGTCGACGTCGACGACGTGCAGGCGCCCGTCGACCATGTGCTGGAACGCGATGTCGGACACGTACGCACGCGTGGGGCCGGCCGGCGGCGGCGTCACCACCGTTTGTTTCTCCGGCAACGATTGCGCGAACGCGCCGGGAAGCGCGAGGGCAAGCAGCGACGCCGCGAGCGCGCGTCCGGCGAATCGGTCGATCACGTGAGGACTCCTCGTTTTGTCGATTCTTCGTCGACTCGGGGCGATTCTAGGAGCGGCTCCCCCCGGGGCGTTAGCCGAAATCGGCAATCCCGGGGCGCGGCGCGGACCTTTTCCGCATCGACGGAAATCGGTTGCAGATGAAACGACTTGGTCGATCGGCGCTTGCCAAGCGCGGCGAGGTGAGATTCAATCTCTTCCCCGCGGTCGTTTCGCGACCCGGTCCCGGCAGGCGTGGGCGCTCGCTGTTCGACGAGCGGCCACGATCGCGGAGAGCGACCACGATGTGCATCGGCGAGCGGCCCCCGACGCAGTCCCGGCGCGACGACTGGTCGTTCGCGCGGATGCGCTCGCGCGACGCGGACGAGCACGCCGCGCTGCTGAGCGGCTGGGACCAGACCTACGAGCAGCTCACCCCGGGGCACTTCGACGGCTTCCTGTGCGAGGCGCTGTTCGCGGGAATCCAGCTGTTTCGCGAGACGACGAACCAGTCGGTGCACGAGCTGGGCTCGGGACGTCCCGGCGCATACATGTTCGGCGTGCCCGTCGCCCTGCAGGGCGAGGGCTACTTCGACGGCCGGCCGATCGGCCTGGATTCGATCATCGTGCTGCGCGACCGGCGCCATCTCGACTTCCGGGCGCCGGCGCCGCTGGATCTCGTCGGGCTGTCGATGCCGATCGAGGCGCTGCGCAACTACGCGCTCGAGATCGACCAGCGTGACGTCGACGACGACCTGCGCGGGGTGTCGGTCGCCTCGCCGGCGCCCGAGCGGGTGCGGCGGCTTCGCGCGTTCCTGCTGCTCGCGCTCGAGTCGATCTGCGGGCATCCGCAGAAGCTGCAGCATCCGGTCACGCGCCGCGCGCTCGAGCAGGCCGTCTACCGCAGCGTCGTCGACACCTTCGCCGTCACCGCCGACGAAAGCGTGGCTGCGCCGGGACCGACGCGCAGCCACGCGCTGGTGAGCCGTGCGCAGGAATACATGCGCGAGCACGTCGACGAGCCGCTGAGCGTCGAAGACCTGTGCCGCGAGCTGCGGGTGAGCCGGCGCACGCTGCAATACGGCTTTCGAGAGGTGCTGCGCCTGAACCCGGTGGCCTACCTGCGCGCGCTGCGGCTCAACGGCGCCCGGCGCGCCCTGCGCGCGCCGGTGGCGGGCACGACCGTGCAGGACGTCGCCGCCCGCTGGGGCTTCTGGCACCTCAGCCACTTCGCCTGCGACTACCGGCGGATGTTCGGCGAGCTTCCTTCGGAAACCCTGCATCGCGCGGCCTGAGGCCGAAGCCGCCCCGCTGCGGCGGGCGGCCGCGTCGTCTGGTACAGGCGCAGTTGCCGCGTGGCGATCTGATACGCTCGGGCGCCAACGGGCCCGCCGCGGATGTCGCTCGCCTTCCTGATCGCCCTTCCGTTCCTCGGCAGCGTCGTCGCGGCGCTGATGCCGTCGAACGCCCGCAACGCGGAGTCCACGCTCGCCGGATCGCTGTCGGTTGCCGCTGCCGTCTGGACGGCATCGCTTTTTCCGCAGGTGCGCGACGGCGGCGTCGTGCGCGAGCAGATCTCCTGGCTGCCGTCGTTCGGGCTCGACCTCGTCGTGCGCATCGACGGCTTCGCCTGGATGTTCGCGATGATGATCACCGGCATCGGCGCGCTGGTCGTGCTGTACGCGCGCTACTACATGTCGCCGTCGGACCCCGTGCCGCGCTTCTTCTCGTTCCTGCTCGCGTTCATGGGCGCGATGCTCGGCGTCGTCACGTCGGGCAACCTGATCCAGCTGGTCTTCTTCTGGGAGCTGACCAGCCTGTTCTCGTTCCTGCTGATCGGCTACTGGCACCACCGGCGCGACGCGCGCCGCGGCGCGCGCATGGCGCTCGTGGTCACCGGCGGCGGCGGGTTGTCGCTGCTCGCCGGCGTGCTGCTGCTCGGGCGCATCGTCGGTTCCTTCGATCTCGACGCGGTGCTCGCCGCGCGCGCGGCGATCGTCGCGCATCCGCTGTACGCGCCGATGCTCGTGCTGGTGCTGCTGGGCGCATTGACGAAGAGCGCGCAGTTCCCGTTCCAGTTCTGGCTGCCGCACGCGATGGCGGCGCCCACGCCGGTGTCGGCCTACCTGCACTCGGCGACGATGGTCAAGGCGGGCGTCTTCCTGCTCGCGCGGCTGTGGCCGGTCCTGGCCGACACCGATCCATGGTTCTGGATCGTCGGCGGCGCGGGGCTCGCCACGCTGGTGCTCGGCGCGTACGTCGCGATGTTCCAGGACGACCTGAAAGGGCTGCTCGCGTATTCGACGGTGAGCCACCTCGGGCTGATCACGCTGCTGCTCGGGCTGAACAGCGCGACGGCGGCGGTTGCGGCGGTCTTCCACATGCTGAATCACGCGACCTTCAAGGCGTCGCTGTTCATGGCCGCCGGCATCGCCGATCACGAGACCGGCACGCGCGACCTGCGCCGGCTGCGCGGGCTCGTGCACGCGATGCCGATCACCGCCACGCTCGCCCTCGTGGCAAGCGCGGCGATGGCCGGCGTGCCACTGCTCAACGGCTTCCTGTCGAAGGAAATGTTCTTCGCGGAGACGGTGTTCGTGCAGTCGGCACCGTGGGTGGAGATCGTGCTGCCGGCAGTGGCCACGCTGGCCGGCGTGTTCGCCGTGGTCTACTCGCTGCGCTTCGGCTGGGGCATCTCCTTCGGACCGTTGCCGGACGATCTTCCGCGCACGCCGCACGAGCCGCCTCGCTGGATGCGCGTTCCGGTCGACCTGCTCGTGCTCGCTTGCCTGGTCGTCGGCATCGCGCCGGGATGGTCGGTGGGTCCCGCGCTGGCCGCAGCGGCCCGCCCGGTGGTCGGCGGCACGCTGCCGCCGTACAGCCTGGCGGTCTGGCACGGCTTCACCGCGCCGCTGGCGATGAGCGTCGTCGCGATGATCGGTGGCGTACTCGGCTACCGGTGGCTTCGTCGCGCGCGCGCCGCCGGGCTGCACGGCACCCCGCTGGTCGAGTCCTTCGACGGCAGGCGGGCGTTCGAGCGAGCGACGATCGTCGCGAGCGTCGGCGCCCGGCGCCTGATGCGCGCGCTCGGCTCGCGACGCCTGCAGGCGCAACTGCTCTCGATGGTCGTGGCCACGGTGCTCGCCGCGGGGGCGGCGCTCGGCTTCGACGGGCTGAGCTGGGGCGAGCGCGCGCGCGTCGCGCCGTCGCCGGTTTTCGTCGGCCTGTGGGCGGTGGGAATCGTGGCTGCGCTCGCCGCCGCCGCGCAGGCCAAGTTCCATCGCTTCGCGGCGGTGGCGATGCTCGCCGTGGCGGGCGTCGTCACCTGCATCACCTTCCTGTGGTTCTCGGCGCCCGATCTCGCGCTCACGCAACTGGCGGTCGAGGTCGTCACGACGGTGCTGTTCCTGCTCGGACTGCGCTGGCTGCCGAAGCGGATCGTGGAGGAAAACCGTCGCGTCGCGCTGCGCGCACGCACCCGCCGCGTGCGCGATCTCGTGCTGGCCGTCGTCGTCGGCGCCGCGACGGCGGCCCTTTCGTACGCAATGCTCACCCGGGAGGCGCCGCAGAGCATCTCGCCTTTCCTGCTCGCGCGCGCACTGCCCGACGGGGGTGGGCGCAACGTCGTCAATGTCACGCTGGTCGACTTCCGCAGCTTCGACACGATGGGCGAGATCGCCGTGCTCGGCATCGTGGCACTCGTCGTCTACGCGCTGTTGCGCCGGTTCCGGCCGCCGCGCGAAAGCATCGTTCCCGACCAGCAGATGCTCGGCATCGACGCCGACCCGCTCGACGACGTGCTGGCGCCCGAACCGGGCGGCGATCCGGCGATCGGCTATCGGACGGTGCCGGCGGTGCTCGTGCGGCTGCTGCTGCCGGTCGCCTTCGTCGTCGCGCTGCACCTGTTCCTGCGCGGGCACGACGCGCCCGGCGGCGGCTTCGTCGCGGGACTCGTCGTCGCGATCGCTTTCCTCACCCAGTACCTGGTGCTGGGCACCGCCTGGGTCGAGTCGCGCGTGCACCTGCGCACGCCCTGGTGGATCGCCACCGGCCTGCTGCTGGTCGTCGCCACCGGCGCGGGTGCGATCGTCTTCGGCCATCCGTTCCTCACCACGCACACGGCGCACGTGCCGATGCCGTGGGGCGGCGAGGCGCACTGGCCGAGCGCGCTGCTGTTCGACGCCGGCGTTTTCGCCGTCGTCGTCGGCGCGACGCTGCTGATGCTCATCGCGCTGGCGCACCAGTCGCTGCGCGCGCACCGCAGGACCGGCTGATGGAAATCGTGCTCGCCACGGCGATCGGCGTGCTCGCCGCCTGCGGTGTGTGGCTGCTGCTGCGACCGCGCACCTTCCAGGTGCTGATGGGACTGTCGCTGCTGTCGTACGCGGTGAACCTGTTCATCTTCAGCATGGGCAGCCTGTCGATCGACCAGCCGCCGATCGTCGTCCCGGGCGTGCCCCCCGACCTGCAGCACTACACCGATCCGCTGCCGCAGGCGCTGGTGCTCACCGCGATCGTCATCAACTTCGCGATGACGGCGCTGTTCCTCGTGGTGCTGCTGGCGCTGCGCGGACTGTCCGGCACCGACCACGTCGACGGACAGGAGGAGACGTGATCGGCTGGGCGAAGGCGGCGATGCCGCACCTGATCGTCGTGCCGATCGTGCTGCCGCTGGCCACCGCCGCGCTGATGCTGTTCGTCGCCGAGCGGCGACGCCGCCTGCGCGCGGCGTTGAACGTGTGCTCGTGCGTCGCCGCGCTGGCCGTCGCGATCGCGCTGCTGCTGGTCGTCGACGAGCGGGGCGCGGCCGCAGTCGGCGTCTACCTGCCGGCGAACTGGCCCGCGCCTTTCGGGATCGTGCTCGCGCTGGACCGGCTCTCGGCAATGATGCTCGTCGTCACCGGCGTCATCGCCGTCGCGGCGGTGATCTACTCGGTGGCGCGCTGGGACCGTGCCGGGGTGCATTTCCATCCGCTGTTCCAGTTGCAGCTGATGGGGGTGAACGGTGCGTTCCTCACCGTCGACCTCTTCAACCTGTTCGTCTTCTTCGAGGTCCTGCTCGCCGCCTCGTACGGGCTGCTGCTGCACGGCTCGGGCGCGGCACGCGTGCGAGCGGGGCTGCACTACATCGCGGTGAACCTGTTCGCGTCGTCGCTGTTCCTGGTCGGCGTGGCAGTGCTCTACGGTGCCGCCGGAACGCTGAACCTGGCGGACTTCGCCGCGCGCATCCCGCAGGTCGCGGCGGCCGATCGCCCGCTGCTGCATGCCGGCGCGGCGATCCTCGCCGTCGCGTTCCTGGCGAAGGCGGCGATGTGGCCGCTGAACTTCTGGCTCGTCCCGGCCTATTCGGCCGCCGGCGCTCCGGTGGCCGCGCTGTTCGCCATCCTGACCAAGGTCGGCGTCTACGCGATCCTGCGCGTCTGGACGCTGTTCTTCGGCATCGACGCCGGGGAGTCGGCGCATTTCGGCGGTGCTGCGCTCACCTGGATCGGCATGGCAAGCCTGGCGGTGGCGTCGATCGGCATGCTCGCCTCGCATCATCCGGGGCGTCTCGCGGCATGGGGCGTCGTGATCTCGTCGGCGACGCTCGTCACCGCGATCGGCTTCGCGCGACCGTTGCTCACCGCGGGCGCGCTCTTCTACCTGGTCGGATCGACCTTCGCGCTGGCCGCGCTGTTCCTGCTCGTCGAATTGATCGACCGCGCACGCGAGGTCGAGCCGAAGGTGCCTGTCGACGACGTCGACCCGATGCCGTTCTCGGTCGAGTACATCGAACGGCCCGACTCGAACCTCGACGAGGACGAGTCGGTGCTGATCGGCCGCATCATCCCCGGTGCGCTCGCCTTCCTGGGCCTGGCGTTCGTCGCGTGCGCGCTGATGATCGGCGGGCTGCCACCGCTGTCGGGCTTCCTGGGCAAGGTCGCGATGCTGTCGTCGGCGCTCGCTCCGGAGCCCGAGCTGGCGTCCGACCCGTTGTCGGCGCCCGGCATCGCGGCGCTGGCGATGGTCGTCGTGCTGATCGGCTCGGGCTTCCTGTCGCTCGTCGGGCTGTCGCGGGCAGGCATCCGCTACTTCTGGGCGCCGCAGGAGCGCGCGGCGCCGCGCCTGCGCCTGATCGAGACCGTGCCGATCGCGACCTTGCTCGTCCTGTGCGCGCTGCTGACCATCCGTGCCGAGCCGGTGATGCGCTACGCCGCGAAGACGGCGCAGGCGCTTCACCAGCCGGCGGCGTACGTCGATGCCGTGCTCACCGCGCGGCCGGTCGAGCGACGATGAGGCGTCTTCTCCCCGCACCGCTGTTGAGCGCGGCGCTGTTCGTGCTGTGGCTCGTGCTCGCGCGCTCGGCGAGCGTCGGGCAGCTGATCGTCGCGGCGATCGCGGCGGTGGCGATGCCGCTGCTGGGCGCGCCGCTGCTGCAACCTCGACCCCGCATCCGGCGCCCCGGTTTGCTCGCGCGGCTGATCCTGCGCGTCGGCGGCGACGTCGTCGTCTCCAGCTACCTGGTGGCGCACGGCGTCCTGCGTCGCGGCGACCGGCTGCCCGGAGGGCGCTTCGTGCGCATGCCGCTCGAGCTTCGCGACCCCAACGCCATCGCCGCGCTGGCGACGATCACGACGGTGATCCCCGGTACCGTGTGGACCGAGCTCGCCGCCGATCGGAGCTGGTACGTGCTGCACGTCTTCGACCTGCGCGAAGACGCGGTCGACGCCTTCGTGGCGCGCTACAAGCGGCGCTACGAGCACCCGCTGAAGGAGATCTTCGAATGAGCCCACTGCTGCACCTGGCTTCGCTCGCGACGCTGGTCCTGCTCGTCGTCTCGATGGCGCTGGCGCTCGTGCGCATGCTGCGCGGACCGAGCGCGCAGGACCGCATCCTCGCCTTCGACTATCTCTACGTCGTCGCGATGCTCGTGATGCTCGTGCTCGGCCTGCGCTCGGGCGGGACCATGTATTTCGAGGCCGCGCTGATCGTCGCGCTCTTCGGCTACGTGAGCACCGCGGCGCTCGGCAAGTTCCTGCTGCGCGGGGAGATCATCGAATGAGCGCCGAAGCGTTCTTCGCCCCTTCGCTCACGCCGCTGTGGGTCGACGCGCTCGTCTCGCTGCTGCTGCTCAACGGCGCCGCGTTCTGCGTGGTCGGCGCAACCGGGCTGCTGCGCTTTCCCCACTTCTTCCTGCGCGCACATCCCGCAGCGTTGCCGTACACGATGGGAACCTGGTCGATCGCCGCGGCCTCGGTCGTCTGGTTCACGGCCACGCAGGGAGGACTGTCGATCCAGCCGTGGACGGTGGTCGTGCTGCTGCCGATCGGCGCACCGGTGGCGGTCGTCTTCCTGTCGCGTGCCGCGCTGTTCCGGCTGCGGCAGGCCGGGCACGCCGGCGCCGCGGCGGCGGGCGACAGCGAACCGGTGCGCACGCAGGGTTCGGCGAGGCGGCGCGACGGGCCGTGACGCGCGCGGTGCATTGCGCACCGGCGGCCGGTCTCATATATCAGCGTGCCCCGGCCGAGCGTTCGAACTCCGGATCGGGATCGAATGCGCGATCGCCGTCGGCGAAGGGCTCGCCGTCGGCGCGCAACGCGGCGAAGTCGCACGCCGTGCGATCGAGCAGGTGCGAGGGGACGACGCGACCGAGCGAGGCGAAGACGTTCTCGACGCGTCCCGGGTGGCGGCGCTCCCAGTCGCGCAGCATCTGCTTGATCTCGCGCCGCTTCAGGTTTTCCTGCGAGCCGCACAGGTTGCACGGGATGATCGGGAACGCCCGCCACCGGGCGTAGGCGGCGAGATCCTCCTCCTTCACGTAGGCGAGCGGGCGCACGACTACGTGCCTGCCGTCGTCGGAGACGAGCTTCGGCGGCATCGCCTTCAGCTTGCCGCCGAAGAACAGGTTCAGGAAGAAGGTTTCGAGGATGTCGTCCCGGTGGTGGCCGAGTGCGATCTTCGTCGCGCCGAGCTCGTCGGCGACGCGATAGAGGATGCCGCGGCGCAGCCGCGAGCACAGCGAACACATCGTGCGTCCCGGCGGGATCACGCGCGTGACGATCGAATAGGTGTCCTGCGCCTCGATGCGGAAAGGAACGTCGAGCGAACGCAGGTAGTCCGGCAGCACGTGTTCCGGGAAGCCCGGCTGCTTCTGGTCGAGGTTCACGGCGACGAGATCGAAGTCGATGGGCGCGCGCGAACGCAGCGTGCGCAGCAGGTCGAGCAGCGCATAGCTGTCCTTGCCGCCCGACAGGCAGACCATCACGCGGTCGCCCGCTTCGATCATGCCGAAGTCGACGATCGCCTCGCCCGCGAGGCGCAGCAGGCGCTTGTGCAGCTTGTTGCGCTCGTATTCGCGCCTGCGCACGTCGGCCGCGTCCTGCGCTTCCGTCCCGGCCCGGCTCACGGATGCCTCCACACTTCTACGCGAACCGAGCGCGCGCGCGGCAGCGGCTGCGGCTTGGTCACCGCCACCTTCAGCGCGCGCAAGCCCGGCAGTTTCGCCAGTTCGTCGGCGAGCTCCCCGCAGATCGTCTCGACCAGCCGGAATCGCCGCTCGCCGCCGACGAGTCGCTCGACCGCCTCGACGACGCGCTCGTAGTTGACCGTCTCGGAGAGCAGGTCGCGGCGCCGCTGGCGCGTCACGTCGGGGACGTACAGCTCGACGTCGACGACGATCGGGCGGCGCCGGGCCTGCTCGCGTTCGTAGACGCCCAGGTAGCAGTCGATCTCGATGTCCTGCACGAGGACGCGGTAGCAGTCGGGAAACGAGGTGATGTCCGTCGTCATGTCGTGTGGTTGCTCAGCGCGAGACCAGCGAGCTGCCGCCGTCGACGTGCAGTACGTGGCCGGTGACGTAGTCGGCGTCGTCGAGCAGGAACGCGATCGCGCGCGCGACGTCTTCGCCGCTGCCGATCCGGCGCAGCGGAATCGCCGCTTCGATCGCCCGCTGCTCGTCGTCGGTGAACACGTCGTGCTCGGGCCAGTCGAGCGAGCCGGGGGCCACCGCGTTCACGCGCACCGCGGGGGCCAGTTCGAGCGCGAGCGCGCGGGTCAGCGCGACGATGCCCGCCTTGGCGGCCGAATACACGGAGAAGCCGGCGAGCGGGCGCTCGGCACGTGCGTCGGTGACATTGACGATGGCGCCCCTTGCGGCGCGCAGCCAGGGCGCCGCCGCCTGGCTCGTGAAGAACGCGGCCTTCAGGTTGCCGTCGACGATCGACGACCACAGTCGCTCGTCGACCGCGCCTGCGGGCGTGCGCAGGAAGGTCGACGCGTTGTTGACCAGCGCGTCGATGCGTCCGTGCCAGTCGCCTGCTGCCTGCACCAGGCGCTCGCAGGCCGCCGCCTGCGCGAGGTCGGCCTCGAAGGCACGGGCGGAATCGCCGCGTGCGGCATTGAGCCGAGCGACGAGCGCCTCGGCCTGCTCGACCGAATGCCGGCAGTGAACGGCGACGTCGGCGCCGCGCGCGTGCAGGTGCGCTGCGATCTGCGCGCCGACGCGACGGGCCGCGCCGGTGACGAGGACGACGCGATTCGGATGCATGGCGAGACGAGTGTACGGCATGCACCCGTGCAGCCGGCCGCGGCCGCCGGGGCCGCCGGGGCCGGTGCGCGCGTGCGGCCCGCCCGGCGCGTCGTGCGTCCGGGACGGCTGGTACGATCGACGCTTCCGCGCACGCCGTCTTCCCGCATGCTTGCCTTCCTGCCTCCGGTCGTCCGCGCTGCGGTCGCCGTCCTGCTGCTCGCCGTCAACACGCTGCTCTGGTGCGGGCTGCTGTTCGTGTTCGCGCTGTTCAAGCTGCTGCTGCCTTTCGAGCGCGTTCGCTCCGTCGTGGATCCGCTGCTCAACGCGATCGCCACCTGCTGGATAGCGGGCAACAACGCCTGGATGCGCCTGACGCAGCCGACCGTGTGGGACGTCGAAGGGCTCGAGCGGATCGATCCCCGCGGCTGGTACCTGGTCAGCTGCAATCATCAGTCGTGGGTCGACATCTTCGTGCTGCAGCGATTGCTGAACCGGCGGATTCCGCTGCTGAAGTTCTTCCTGAAGTACGAGCTGATCTACGTGCCCGTGATGGGCCTGGCCTGGTGGGCGCTCGACTTCCCGTTCATGCGCCGGCATTCGGACAGCTACCTGCGCCGGCACCCGGAGAAGCGCCTCGAAGACCTCGAGACGACGCGGCGCGCCTGCGAGAAGTTCGCCCGGCTGCCGACCAGCGTGATGAACTTCGTCGAGGGAACGCGCTTCACGCGCGAGAAGCGCGACGCGCAGCGGTCTCCGTACCGCCACCTGCTCAAGCCGAAGGCCGGGGCGCTGGCGCTCACGCTCAATGCGCTGGGCGAGCGCTTCGATTCGCTGATCGACGTGACGATCGTCTACCCGGACGGCGTGCCCACCTTCTGGCAGTTCCTGCGCGGCGACGTCGCGCGCATCGTCGTGCGAATGGCGCGGCGGCCGATTCCGGTCGAATTCTTCCGCGCCGATGCGATGACCGACTCGCGCGCGCGCAAGCGCGTGCAGGCCTGGTTGCACGAATTGTGGCAGGAGAAGGACCGCCAGATCGACACTCTGCTGCAGGCGCAGGCGCCGCGGCGCGAGACGGTTCCGGCGTGAGCGCGCGGTCTTCCCGCCCGGGTGCCGGCGCGCCTGCCGCACACGCGCCTGCCGCAGACGCGCCTGCCGCAGACGTGCCTGCCGCAGACGCGCCTGCCGCAGACGCGCCTTCCGCGCACGCGCCCCGCGCGCAGGCGCTCGCCGACTCGCAGGAGCTGGTGCGGCGCATCGGCGAGGAAATCGATGCCGCCGGCGGCTGGATCGGTTTCGATCGGTACATGCAGCGAGCGCTCTACGAGCCCGGCATCGGCTACTACAGCGGCCCGAACCGCGTGTTCGGCGACGAGGGCGATTTCGTCACCGCGCCGGAAATGTCGCCGCTGTTCGGCCGCTGCATCGCCGTGCAGTGTGCGCAATGGCTGGGCGCGGACGACGAAATCGTCGAATTCGGTGCCGGCTCGGGGGCGCTGGCGGTGCAGGTCCTGTCGGCGCTTCGCGACGCGCGCGCGCTGCCGCGCAGCTACGCGATCGTCGAGCTGTCGGCGTCGCTGCGCGAGCGGCAGCGGCGCGCGATCGCCGCTGCGGGCGACGAGCTGCTGGAACGGGTCCGCTGGCTCGATGCGTTGCCCGAGCGCATCGAAGGCGTCGTGCTCGCCAACGAGGTGCTCGATGCGATGCCGGTGCGCGTCTTCCGCTGGTGCAAGGGCGACGTGTTCGAGCGGGGCGTGGCGCGCGCCGGCAGCGCCGCGCTCGACTGGTCCGAGCGGCCCGCCGACGGGCCCCTCGCCGAGCGGGTGCGCGATCGGCTGCGCGAGGCCTGGCGCGAACACGCCGGCGATGCCGGCGGCGCCGACTTTGCGTCCGCCGCGCACGACTACGTCTCGGAGATCGGCGAGCAGGCCGAGGCCTGGGTGGCCACTGTGGGCGCGCGCCTCGCGCGCGGCGCGATGCTGCTCGTCGACTACGGCTTTCCGCGGCACGAGTTCTATCACCCGCAGCGCGATACCGGTACGCTGCGCTGTCATTTCCGCCATCGGGCGCACGACGATCCGTTCCTGTGGCCCGGGCTGCAGGACATCACCGCGCACGTCGACTTCAGCGGCGTGGCGCAGGCCGCGTCGCGCGCCGGGCTCGACGCGCTCGGCTTCGCATCCCAGGCCCGATTCCTGCTCGACTGCGGATTGCTCGACGCGTGTGCCGCGATGTCGCGCGACGATCTGCGCGAATGGACGCGCCAGACGCACGCGGTCCAGCGCCTGCTTTCGGAGTCGGAAATGGGAGAGCTGTTCAAGGCGATCGCGTTCGGCCGCTCGGTGCCGGACGACGCGATCGGGTTCCGCACGCGCGACCGGCGGGCTCGCCTGTAGAGGACGCTTCGATGTACCGGCGACGGAATTCGCTCGTTCGTCGCGCCGCGATGGCCGTGCGCATCGCAGCTTCCGTCTCGCGCCCGACGCCGGGGCCGCGCGTCGCCACCGGCGCGCTCGCGCGCCTCGTCGTCGTCGTTTCGGTCGTCGCTGCGCCCGTCGGCGCGAGCTCGGTGAACGCCCCGCCGACTCGATCGTCCGAGGTCGTCACGCGTTCGATCGAGCAGCGTCCTCCGGCCCGACCGCTGTCGCAGGCCGGCCGCGTCGACGAGCGCTCGCTTTCGGCCGGTGATCTCGAGCGCCTGGCGCAGGCCTCGCGCGAGCGGTGGAAGCGCAGCAGCCACGGCGCGATGCTGCTGCGCATACTTCCCGATCGACTGCGACCGTCGCAGCTGCCGCAGGCCGATTCGCGCGGAGCCCGTCTGTTGGCGCTCTATTGCGTGCAGTGCCACAACCTGCCCGATCCGGCGATGCACGATGCGCAGACCTGGCCGCAGGTGGTACGGCGAATGGTGCCGAGAATGCAGGGGCGCGGGAACCTCGGGCCGCTGATGGCCGACCTGATGCGCTCGCCGGATGCCGGCGAGCGGGCAATGGCCGCACCGAACGCGGACGAGGAGCGCGAAATCGTCGCCTACCTGCAGCGGCACGCGCTGCGCTCCGTGGATCCCCGCACCGACCCGGAACTGGCGCTGGCGATCGAGAGCGGCCCGGGTCGGGTGTACGCCGAGGCCTGCGGTCAATGCCACGCGCTGCCCGATCCGGCGCAGCACACGGCGCAGGAGTGGCCGGAAGTCGTCGCCAGGATGCGCGACAACCTGCAATGGATGAACCGCGTGCAGAGCGCTTCGGATCCGCGCGAGCCGCAGTTGTCGGTTCCGGAGATCGTCTCGTTCCTCCAGCGGCACGCAGGCCGATGATCAAATGGCTGCTGGTCGTCGTCGTCGCGCTCGTGCTGTTCTCGGGGCTGATGCCGCTGCTGCGCCGTCTCGGCATCGGGCGCCTGCCCGGCGACTTCGAGTTCCGTCTCTTCGGCCGCGGCTGGTCGATCCCGATCACGTCGACCGTGCTGCTGTCGCTGCTCGCCGCGCTGCTGTCGCGTCTGCTGTGAATGGATGGCTCGCGCGCGGCGCTCGGGAGGCTCGCGCGCGGCGCTCGGGAGGCTCGCGCGCGGCGCTCGGGAGGCTCGCGCGCGGGGGGCTCGCGCGCGGCGCTCGGGGGGGCTCGCTCAGGGACTCTCGTCCAGTGCTTCGGCGATCGCGCGAGTGCGTGCTTCGTGCAGTGCCTGGCGGATCCGTTGCGGCGAATCGGCGTGCGCTCGGGCGATCGCAGCGGTGTCCACCGATGCGAAGGCGCGCGCCGCGTCGCGCAGGCGCTGCGCCTGCGGATAGGGACGGGATTCGAGTCCCAGCCGTCCGCGGTAATCGGCCTCGCAGGCGGCGAGCACCGAGTCGAGCCGCCGCGGGCGGCGAGCGTAGTCGACCCGTTCGAGCAGTTTCGTGATCGTTCCGGCGCGCAGTTCGAGCGCCCGATGAACGAGCCCGTGCTCGCGGGCGACGATGCGCGCCAGGTCGCGGCACTCGGTCGGGACGCGCAGCCTCTCGCACAACTGCTCGACGAGGCGGACCGAGCGTTCCTCGTGGGCGATGTGCCGCGGCCACTCGGCGGGCGGCGTCGCCCCCTTGCCCAGGTCGTGCACGAGCGCCGCGAAACGCACGCACAGCGACGCACCGGTGCGCGCCGCGTAGTCGATCACCATCATCGCGTGCACGCCGGTGTCGACTTCGGGATGCGGGCCGGCCGGCTGCGGCACGCCCCACAGGCGGTCGAGCTCGGGGACGACGCGCTCGAGCGCACCGCAGGCGCGCAGCACCTCGAACATCCGCGACGGGCGCGCTTCCATCAGTCCGCGCGAGAGTTCCTGCCAGACCCGCTCGGCGACCAGCGCGTCTGCCTCGCCCGCGCGCACCATCTCGCGCATCAGGTTCATCGTCTCCGGCGCCACCGTGAACTCCTCGAAGCGCGCGGCGAAGCGGGCGAGGCGCAGGATGCGAACCGGGTCCTCGGCGAAGGCGACACCGACGTGGCGCAGGACCCCCGCGCGCAGGTCGGCCAGGCCGCCGTAGGGATCGACGAGCGTGCCGTCCTCGGCGATCGCCATCGCGTTGATCGTGAGGTCGCGGCGCTGCAGGTCGTCTTCGAGCGTGACGCCGGGATCGGCCTGCACGACGAAGCCGCGATAGCCGGGGGCGGTCTTGCGTTCGGTGCGCGCCAGCGCGTACTCCTCGTGCGTGCGCGGATGCAGGAACACCGGGAAGTCGCGCCCGACGGAGCGAAAGCCGCGTGCGACCAGCTCGTCGGGCGTTGCGCCGACGACGACCCAGTCGCGATCCTTGACCGCGATGCCGAGCAACTCGTCGCGCACCGACCCGCCGACCCGATAGATCTTCATCGGCGACGTTGCGCGATTGACGGCTTCGTCAGCGTCGCGCGCGGCGGCGTTCCTCGGCCAGCCGCAGTTCGTGCACGTCGAGATACGACGGCGCGATCGACGCGAGCGACGCCGGTTCGATGCGCAGCTCGGCGGCGATCGGGCCGTCCGCGACGTTGTCGATCGACAGGCTGGCGAAGTTGTCGCGCGACATGTGCAGCGCACCGGGTGCGAACTCGAGCAGCATCGCCTGCAGGCGGCCGAGCGCCTCCGGCAGCCCGACGACCGTGCGCCGGTAGCCGGAAAGCTCTCCGGCAAAGCGGATGAGTTCGCGCAGCGTCCACACGTCGGGGCCGGCGAGCTCGTAGCAGCGGTGCACGGTGGCCTGCTCGTCGAGCGCGTTCACGAGCGCGCGGGCGACGTCGCCGACCCACACCGGTTGCAGGCGCGCATCGGCGCGCCCGAGCGGAATCACCGGCAGCCAGCGTTGCAGCAGCATGAAGCGCTCGATCAGCGAATCGCCGCGGCCGAAGACGACGGACGGGCGAAACACCGTCCACTGGAGATCGCCGGCGTCGCGCACGAGGCGCTCGCCCGCCGCCTTCGAGCGCAGGTACATCGACGGCAGCGTCCGCTCGCCTCCTTCGTGCACGCCGAGTGCCGAGACGTGCAGCAGGCGCCGCAAGCCGGCCGCACGCGCGGCCTCGACGATGCGTGCGACGAGCTTCACGTGCGCACGTTCGAAGCCCGGCCCCCACGGAGAGCCGCGACCGCCGTCGAGCACGCCCACCAGGTTGATCACGGCATCGGCGCTGCGCACCAGGGACGCGAGCTGCGCGTCGTCTTGCACGTCCGCCTGGAAGACCTGGACCGTGGGCAGCGTGAGCAGTGCGCGGGCGCGTTCGCGGTTTCGCGTCGGAACGATCACGTGATGCGCCCGCGCGGCGAGCCGCGCAGCGACATGGCGGCCGATGAAGCCGCTGCCGCCGAGCAGGAGAACGGGCCGGGCTGCCATGTCGGGAGGTCTACGGAATGTCGGCCGGCATCGACGACGAGGGGCCGACGTTGCCCAGGCGCGCCTTCAGCGACTGCGGCCGGCCGGTGAACAGCGCCGCGTAGTAGGTCGCGTTCGTGAGCACCTTCTTGACGTAGTCGCGTGTCTCGTTGAACGGAATGATCTCGGCGAATATCGCGCCCTCGATCGGCGCCGCCAGCGTCGATCGCCAGTTGCGCGGGCGGCCCGGTCCCGCGTTGTACGCGGCGGAGGCGAGCAGCGGCGAGCCTTCGAGATCGTCGAGCACCGCGCGCAGGTAGAAGGTGCCGAAGCGCAGGTTCGTGTCCAGGTCGTGCAACTGCTCGACGCGGAAGTTGCGCTCGCCGAGCTTCTTCGCGATCCAGCGCCCGGTGGACGGCATGATCTGCATCAGCCCCTGCGCGCCGGCCCACGATTTCGCGTCCATGACGAAGCGAGATTCCTGGCGGATCAGCCCGTAGACCCACGCCGGATCGAGGTCGGCGCTGGCCGCGGCGGGCTTCATGCGGTCGAGGAAGGGCGACACGAAGCGCAGCGCGAAGTCGTGCTCGTCGCGCGTGCGCTCTGCCGTGTTCACGCAGCGGTCGAGCACCTGCTGCGTGCATGCCCATCGGGCGGCGGCGAGCAGTTGCCGATCGCTCATGCCGCGCAACTGGAAGTTCCACTCGCGATTGCCTTCGAAGCGCAGGCCGAGCGCGTAGAAGCGCAGCGCGCGCTCGAAGCCGTCGTTGCGTGCGGCCTGCGCGAGTTCTTCCGGCGTGGCCGCCAGCGCGCTGGGGGGCGGCGCGGTCAGCGAGCCGAGGTCCTCGGCGGCGAGCTGCCCGTAGAAGCTGAACTGGCCGGCGATCGTACGCAGCATCTCGTCGGCCTGTACTGCATCGCCCGCCTGGCGCGCGGCGCGCGCGCTCCAGTACACCCACGCCGGATCGCTGCGGGCCGCTTCGCTCATCCGCGCGACGACCCGCCGCAGCGTCGTCCAGTCCTGCTCGCGCAGCGCCGCGCGGGCGAGCCACCTCCACGTTTCGTCGGTGGCCGGCGCGTCGAGCGCGTCGCGCGCCCACTCGAGCGCACGTGCGTCGAGCCGGCGCATCGCCGAAGCCGCGACCTGCGAGCGCACGAAAGCGACATCCGAGTCGCGCAGCGCGTGCGCGTTGGCGCCGAGCCGTTCGATCGCCTCCGACGGATCCCGGCGCGCCAGGCGCGACAGCGCGATCAGCGCGAGTTCGCGCGTGCGCGTCGTCTCCAGGGCTTTCGACGGCCTGGACAGGGCCAGGTCGAGCGCCTTCGGATCGAGCTGCAGCCGTTCGCCGAGCAGGCGCACGGTGTCAGCGCTGTTCGTCTCGAGCGCGGAAAACAGGCGCGCGACGAGGTCGTCGCGGCCGATCGCGCGCGTGCGCACCTGCGCATCGAGCAGCGCCGTGCAGCCCGGGCCGAAGCTGTGTACCGAGAAGACCGCTTCGCGGGCCTGCGGTGCGGGCCTTCCGCGTTCGATTTCGCCCAGCGCGGCGTAGCAATGCACTTCGTCGTCGTCGCGCAGGATCCAGCGGGCGTATTCGCCGTCGAAGACGCCCCATTCGGCGCGCTTGCCGAGATCGAGCATCCAGTCGCGGCTGAGCAGGTCGGCGACCAGCGTACCTTCGTGCCGGGCAAGGAAGCGGCGCACGTCGGCGTCGGCAGCGCCGGGCAGCGCTTCGCCGGCGGGTCGCTGCAGTTGCAGACGCAGGCGCCAGTAATCGAGGTAGGTGGCGAGCGGGTGCGATCGGGCCTGCGCGGCCATCGCTTCGAAGCGCGGCAGGTCGTTCTTCGTGAACGCCTGGTGCGCTGCGACGAAGGCTTCGTCGACGCCCAGCGGAGCAGGCGCCGCGGCCCGGGTCGGCTCGGGGCGGCGCTTGGACGCCTCGGCAGGCGAGAGAACCGAAAGACCGATCAGCCCTACAATCGCCGCGATCGCGATCCGGTACGTCATCGTCGCCCTGCCTGCACACTGAAACGCCGTTCGGTGCCGGGCGGCACCGGGATCGAGCATACCATGCGCGTTGTCGACGAAATTACTCGAACTCATGCTCGCAACGCCTTGATTCTCTGGCGCCGGGAACGCCCGGCTGCGTGGAGCGAATCGGCCGACGCAGCGCTGCGCGAGCGGCTGGCGTCGCTGCTGGGTTGCGCGCCCTTCGATCGCGCGCAAGTGCTCGGCGTGTACTGGCCGATCCGCGGCGAGCCGCAACTGACTGCCTGCCACGAAAGGTGGGAGTCCGAGGGACGGCAGCTCGCGCTGCCGCGCATCGGCGAGGCCGGCGCCCTCGAATTCGGCCGATGGCGGCGCGACGGCGAAGTGCGCATCGACCGCTTCGCGATTCCGGTGCCGGAACCGTTCGAGACGGTCGATCCCGCGTTGTTGATCGTTCCGTGCGTGGGCTTCGATTCGCGCGGCTATCGGCTCGGCTACGGCGGCGGGCATTACGACCGCACGCTCGCGCGGCGTCCGATCGCGGCGATAGGCGTCGGCTACGACGCCTGCGAACTCGAACACTTCGAAGCACAGGCCCACGACCGGCCGCTGGCGGCGATCGTCACCGAGTCTCGCGTGATCCGGGGTCAGTGAAGCGAAGCGCCGCATTGCGGTTCGTGCACCATTCGAGGAAGTCGTCTGGCGGCAGCGCGGGCGACAGGTGGAAGCCCTGTGCGAGATCGCAGCCGAGTTCGCGCAGCTTCGACTCGACGACGGCGCTCTCGACACCCTCGGCGACGGTGTCCAGCCCGAAGGCGCGCGCCAGTTCGACGAGTGCGCGAACGATCCGGTGATCCTGGCGCCCGGTGGCGATCGTCTGCACGAAGCTGCGGTCGATCTTCAGCTCGTCGAGCGGAAAGCGCTGCAGGTAACTGAGCGACGAATAGCCGGTGCCGAAGTCGTCGATCGACAGCCGGCAGCCGAGCTCGCGCAACTGGTGCGCCAGTTCGATCGCCGAGCGCTCGTTGCGGATCAGCGCGCTCTCGGTCAGTTCGAGCGTCAGCCGTCGCGCCTCCACGCCCCAGATCTGCAGCGTCTGCGCGACGAGTTCCGGCAGCGCCGTGTCGCCGAAGGTGACCGCCGAGAGATTGATCGCCACCGACAGGTCGTGCCCCAGTTTTTTCCACTGCGCCATCTGCCGCAGCGCGGTGTTCATCGTGAAGCGGGTGAGCTCGACGATCAGCCCGCGTTCCTCCGCGATGGAAGCGATCGTCGAGGGCGCGACTGCGCGGTCGTCGGCGCGGTGCCAGCGAATCAGCGCCTCTGCCGACGCGCAGCGTCCGCTGCGCAGGTCGACCTGCGGCTGGAAGTGCACTTCCAGCTCGTTGCCGGCGAGTGCGTCCTGCAGGTCGCGTTCGATTTCGTGGCGACGCAGCCCCGACGCGTGATCGTCGTTCACGCGCAGGATCCGGACGTGATCCTCGCGGCCGAGCGATTGCGCGGCCGCCTCGGAGGCGACGGCGACCAGTCGCTTCGCTTCCGGCCTCGAACCCGGGGGCGCCCAGGCGCCGCCGATCGAAGCACGCACGCGCAGCTGCGTTCCTTCCGACGCGAGATGCACGGGCGGCGACAGCGCCTGGATCAGCGAATGGCAGGCGAGCTCTGCGAGCGCCTCGCTTGCCAGTCCCGGCAGCAGCACCCACGCTTCTTCCCGCGAAGCGAACGCGTAGCGGTCGACCGGGCGCAGGACCGCGTCCATCCGACGGGCGATCTCGTCGAGCACCGGGCGGTCTTCCGGTGCGCGGGCAAGCGCATCGATGCGATCGGAGCGGTTCAGCGCGACGACCAGCACGACCGCGCGCGTACCGGCATCGCGCGCGGCAGCAGCAATGTCGGCCAGCAGTCGTGCCGGCGTGCGTTCGCGCGCGTCGTCGGCGACGGGAGCGGATTCTCCGCCAGGGCCCGGCACGGCTGCGCTGCGGCCCGGCTACGCCCGCACCCGGCGGTCGGCCTGCGGCGCTTCGCGTGCGTAGTAGTCGCGCAGCCGCAGCCCGTAGGCGCCGGCTGCCAGGCCGCGGACGATCCGCGTACGCCTGCCGTTCTCGCCGTTCTTCGTGCGGTGCATCAGGTCGCGCTCGAAGGGCGCCGGCAGCGGCGTCTTGTCGGGCGTCGTGAGTACCAGAACCCGCGGCTCGAGCCGGCGCACGCGATTGTGCGCGAGCACCGCCGCGATCTCGCCGGTGGAAAGCTCGACGAAGCTGCCGACCGGGAAGATGCCCACCGCCTGCACGAACTGCTCGACCAGCGGTTCGTGGAACGAGGTGCCCGCCCATTCGTACAGGTTCATCAGCGCGTCCTGCGCAGCGCAGGCGTTCGCGTAGGCGCGCGCGGTGATCAGGGCGACGAAGCTGTCGACGATCGCCGACATGCGGCCGTAGACGCCGATCTCGTCGGCGCGCAGTCCCTTCGGGTAGCCCGAACCGTCGAGGCGTTCGTGATGCTGTGCGATGCCTTCGACGATCGGCGGCGCGAGCTGCACGCTCGAGGCGAGCGCATCGAGGCCGAGGCGCACGTGTTCCTTGACGATGTTGTATTCGGCCGGCGAGAGCATGCCCGGCTTCTCGAGCAGCGCGGTCGGCAGGCGTGTCTTGCCGACGTCGGCGAGCATCCCGATCATGCCGAGGTTCGACAGGTCGCCGCGCGGGAAGCCGAGGTGGCGACCGAGTGCCACCAGGTAGAGCGCGACCTTCACGCCGTGCTGGTAGGTCTGCACGCTCTCCTCGCGCAGGCGGGCAACCCACAGAAGCGCGTCGGGGTTCTCGACCATGCTGTCGACGATCTGGTCGACGGCCGTGCTGACCTGCTGCACGTCGGGCACGCGCCCCTGGCGCACGTCGGCGACCAGCGAGTCGAGCGCGCGCTCGCCGACACCGAAGGCGGCGCGGGCGCGAGGCAACTCGACTTCGACCGGCGTGCGATCGACCCAGGGACGCAGCTCGATGCCTTCGGGCAGTTGTGGTCCCAGCGCCTCGAGCGCCGCACGGGCCTGGATCGGCGTGTCGTGCCGGCCGCGCGCGGCGTGCGCGCGGGCGTCGGGGCGCAGCCGATCGAGCAGGCGGCGCCATGCGGGAACGGCCGGAGCCTGCGCGGGTGCGATCGCCGTCGCGCGAATGAAATCGCGGAAGCGTTCGCGCGTCTGCCGGCTGATCTTCACGTCGGCGCGGATGCGCACCGGACGCGGGGCGGGCTCGCGAACGGCAGGCTTCTCGTCGAGCACCGTGTCGAAGCGCAGCGGCGTCGGCGCCGGCGGCGCGTACGGTGCCGCGCACTCGTCGGACAGTTCCGCACCGCGGATCGCATCGGCGAGCGCCGAACTGGAGAGATCGAGATCGACGTACACGTAGCGGCAGTACCGGCGCAGCGTGTCGAGCTCTATCCGGCTTCCGACGAGGAAGCCCTGCAGCAGGAAAGGCGTGTCCAGCCAGGGCCGGTCCAGCTCGACGACGAACATGCCCTCCTGCAGCATCTCGACCGGGATCTGATAGCGTTTCACCGAGGCGAGGCCCGGTGCGGGAAGCGTGGTCGACATCGAAATGGGCGTTCGCAGCCTGGCGTTCTCGGCGTTGGATCGATGGTAGCGAGCGCCGGCCGCGGGATCGTCGGGCGCCCCGCCGCCGGTCGGGTCTTCGACAACAGGATCCGACGAACGGCCCGGCGCCGGACCTGGGAGGCTGGCGCTGCGCGGACAGCTGCGACCGGCGCAGGCTCCCGGGTTTCGCGCGCGCTCAATGCGCCGCGCCGAGCGCCTCGACGATCGCCGTCGTCGGGCCGGCCTGGTTCAGCGTGTAGAAGTGCAGGCCGGGTGCGCCTTCGGCGAGCAGGCGTCGGCACATTGCGCCGACGACCTCGGCGCCGAACTCGCGGATCGCTTCGAGATCGTCGCCGCAGGCGGCCAGTTCGAGGCGGATCCAGCGCGGGATCTCGGCGCCGCACGAATCCGAGAAGCGGGCCAGTTGCGAGAAGTTCGAGATCGGCATGATGCCGGGCACGATCGGCGCGTCGATGCCGATGCGCGCGGCGGCGTCGCGAAAGCGCAGGTAGGCGTCGGCGTTGAAGAAGTACTGCGTGATCGCCGAATCGGCGCCCGCGCGCATCTTCGCCGCGAAGGCCTGCAGGTCGTCGCGCGGCGTGCGCGCCTGCGGATGCATCTCGGGGTACGCCGCGACCTCCAGATGAAAGAGATCACCCGCCTCCGAACGGACGAAGGACACGAGATCGCTCGCATGGAGGAAGTCGCCCCCGGCGCGCATTCCCGACGGCAGGTCGCCGCGCAGCAGGACGAGGCGACGGATGCCCAGCCGGCGATACAGCGCGAGCAGTTCGCGCACCGAATCGCGCGAGGCGCCGATGCACGACAGGTGCGGCGCCACCGTGCGTCCCTCGCCGGCGATCTCGTTGACCACCGACAGCGTCTTGTCGCGCGTCACGCCGCCGGCGCCGTAGGTCACGCTGTAGAACGCCGGTGCGAAGCGCGCCAGTGCTTCGCGCACGCTGCGCAGCTTCTCGAAGCCGGCCGGCGTGTTCGGCGGAAAGAACTCGAAACTGATCGTCGGTGCCGCCTTCATCTGCGTGCCTCGAGGAAGAATTCGCGGTTGCCGTCCCCGCCGGTGACCGGGCTGTCGAACCAGGCTTCGGGCTTCCACCCGCTCGCGCGCGCGGCGAGCTCGATGCGCTCGCGCAGGCCTTCGTAGCGCGCGGCGTCGCGCACGATTCCGCGGCGATCCACCGCCCCCGGGCCCAGTTCGAACTGCGGCTTGACGAGCGCCAGCATGCGCGCGCCGTCGCGTACCAGCGCAAAGGCAGGCGCGAAGGCGTGCACCAGCGAAATGAACGAGAGATCGGCGACGACCAGGTCGAAGCCGCCCGCCGGATACGCGTCGCCGAGCGCCACGGCGTCGAGTGCGCGTACGTTCAGCCCCTCGAAGACTCGCACCCGCCGATCGGCGCGCAACGATTCGTGCAGCTGCGCGCGTCCGACGTCCACGCCGACGACGCTCGCCGCGCCCGCGCGAAGCAGGCAGTCGGTGAAGCCGCCCGTGCTCTGTCCGAGGTCGAGGCAGGCGAGCGCGCTCGCGTCGATGTCGCTGCACGCGAGCGCGCCCTCGAGCTTCGCGCCGCCGCGCGACAGGTAGCGCAGTTCGGTGTCGTCGCTGATCGCGATCTCGCAGTCACCGGGCAGGCGCTCACCGGCCTTGCGCGGGCACGCCCAGCCTCGCGGGCCGAGCCAGTGCACGGCCCTGCGATCGATGAGTCGTTGCGCGGCCGATCGCGTCGGCGCCAGGCCGCGGGCGACGAGAAGCTGGTCGGCGCGGATCAATAGCGGTAACTGTCGCTCTTGTACGGCCCTTCGACCGGAACGCCGATGTACGCGGCCTGCTGCGGCGTGAGCGTGGTGAGCATCGCACCGAGCTTCTTCAGCTGCAGCCGCGCCACCTTCTCGTCGAGGTGCTTCGGCAGCACGTAGACCTTGCCGGGCTGGTAGCGCTCCGGATGCGAGAACAGCTCGATCTGCGCGATGGTCTGGTTGGCGAAGGACGAGCTCATCACGTACGACGGATGGCCGGTTCCGCAGCCCAGGTTCACCAGGCGCCCCTCGGCGAGCAGGATGATCCGCTTGCCGTCCGGGAAGATGACGTGGTCGACCTGTGGCTTGATGTTCTCCCAGCGGCACTGCCGCAGCGATGCGATGTCGATCTCGTTGTCGAAGTGGCCGATGTTGCAGACGATCGCCTGGTCCTTCATCGCCTGCATGTGCTCGAAGCGGATGACGTCGCGGTTGCCGGTGGCGGTGACGAAGATGTCGGCCTTGTCGGCCGCGTATTCCATCGTGACGACGCGATAGCCTTCCATCGCGGCCTGCAGCGCGCAGATCGGGTCGATCTCGGTGACCCACACCTGCGCCGACAGCGCACGCAGCGCCTGCGCCGAGCCCTTGCCGAC
>JAMLIS010000020.1 GCA_023954015.1 Burkholderiaceae bacterium | reverse complement strand
CGTCCGCAGAGGCATGATCTGGAGCCCCGCACACGGCGACACGGCCTTTACCGTGCCGATGTTCGACGAGTTCATGCGGCGTGCTATCGCCGACTGGGCGCCGAAGAAAGCGCGGAGGCAAGCGTCGGGGAAGAAGTAACTCCCGCGGCCGGTTCGCTCAGATCAGCACGCTCGGCAAGAACGCGATCAACGGCGGAAGCAGAATCGCCAGCACCACGACCAGCGTCATCACCGCAACAAAAATCCCGATATACCCCAGGCACTGCCCCGGCTTCACGTCGGCGAGCCCGCAGGTGATGTTCAGCAGGATCCCCACCGGCGGCGTGATCCCGCCGATCTGCATCAGGATCGCGAGCAGCACGCCGAAATACACCGGGTCGAAGCCGTAGCCGATCGCCAGCGTGTTCAGCAGCGGTCCGAAGATCGTCGCGATCGCCTGCACCTCCATCACCAGGCCCAGCAGCAGGATGAAGGCAATGACGATCGCGAGGAACACGTACTTTCTCGCCGTTATCCCGGTGATCGACGCCGCGATCGCTTCTGGAACGTTCTGCCAGGCGAGCAGCCAGCCGAACACCGCGGCGAACGCGATGATCGCCATCACCGTGATCGAGATCGATGCCGACGAGAGCAGGATCTGCGGCAAGTCGCGCATGCGCAGGCCGATCGAGAACGCGTGACCCGCTCCCCGGTACGCGAGGCATCGAGGTCGCAGGCGCTCGACTCGATGTCGGCGCATACGGCTTCGCGCCCGCGAGTGCGATCATCTCGCAGCGCTCACAAGGGCCGATGGCTACAGCCGTGCGCGCCTCGTTCGAGGCCGCAGACGACGGTGGACCCCGACCCGGATCAGGGACAGCAGAAGCGCGGCTGCCCGACTGTCAAACTGGAGGTGCTTCCAACGGGCGATGCCTACGTACACCCGTCACGTCACGCGCGATCCGGAATCGGCAATGCCGCCTCGCTACGACGCGTTCCAAGCACGACCGGCAAAGCGCAAACAAGCGACAGGATGCACCCGGCAACCCCGAGCATGAGCACGCCGGAATAGTCGGGAGCGGTGGCCAGCGTCGCCCCGGCTGCGGCCGGACCGATCGACAGCCCGGCACCGATCATGAAATTGGCGAACACCATCAGGCGGCCGCTGGCGTCGTGCGTGGCGATGCAAGCGAGCAGGAACGGCAGGGCGAAAGTCCAGGCGAACTTGAACACCGAGGTGGCGAAGAGATACGTGTTCTCGGATAGCGGCGCCTGCATCAGCACGATCGACCCACCCAGCATCACGTAGCCGAGCACCAGCGGCGACAGGCGGCCCCAGCGTCCACCGATCCAGGTCGCCGCGAGCGAGCCCGCGATGCCGAACAGCGTCGCGATCGTCAGCGCGTTGCCGATGTCCTGCGCCGCCATCCCTGCCTGGTTTGCGATGCGTTCGACGTACGCCCACACGCCGCCCAGCGCGACGTAGAACAGGATGACCGCGGCGAGTCCGGCGACGCCGACCAGCCAATACGTCCCTCGGTTGCCGGCTGCCGACACCCGAGTGCCCGCTTCAGGAAGGAATTGCACCAGCGGCAGCATCAGCGCGCTCACGGCCGCCAGGAACAGGTACAACGATCCGAGACCGTAGTGCGGGAGAATTCCCGGGAGCACTTTGAGTCCGACGGCGCCGAGCACGAGCTGTCCGACGACGAACCAGCCGTAGTTGCGCTCTCGCTGGCGCGTCTGGCCGATCGTGACCATGCACAGGATGATCACGCTGCCCGCACCGAGTCCGCTGACGAAACGCCAGACGGCCAGCATGGTTCCGGACTGGACGAATTGCGCCGACGCAAGGTTGCCAACGATCATGATTGCGAGGCACACGCGTATGGCGGTGCGCCAGTTGCAGAAGCGCATCCACCACAGCGTGGAGAACGTGACCAGTGCCATGGCGGCGAGCTCGGCGGAGAGCACGAGCCCGGCCGCCTGCGGTGACATCCCCGAGCCGGTGACCAGCGCGCCCACGATCGCCGGAGCGAGCAGCAGCACCGCCGGTGCGATTGCCGACAGGAGCACGAGCGTAACGATCGTGCTGCGGCCGTTGACGTCGATTGTTTCCATTCGTCTCGCTCCTCGTGTGGGGCCTCGATGCCGCGGTTCAGAATTCCAGGGATCGGGCCATCTCGTCGATCAGGCCGCGCTGGAAGGCGGCGAAGCGCTCTTTCGGTTGCTGCGCTTCGATCAGTTCGGCAAACGGGTCTTCGACGCCCATCGTGCAACCGGCCATCGTTTCGATCACCGCGTGCGCGCAGAACGGCACCAGTGCTTCGGAGTACCCGCCCTCGTGCACCATGACCATGCGGCCCTTGCAGTGCTTGTCGGCGAGTGCCATGGTCCTGCGCGTCAACTCGACGAAAGCCGGCGAACCGAGCAGCATGCGCGCCATCGGGTCGGTGCCGTTGGCGTCGAAACCGCTGGCGACGACGATCAGCTCGGGGCGATACCGATCGATCGCCGGCTCGACGATGCGCTTCATCGCATACAGGTATGCGTCGCTTCCGCCACCGGGCAGCAGCGGAATGTTGAGGTTCGCCCCGGTTCCCTCGCCCGCGCCGCGTTCCTCGAATCCGCTGTAGCCGGGTGGGAAGCACCCTTCCTGGTGCAGCGAGATGGTCAGCACGTCGGGGCGTTCATAGAAGATCGCCTGCGTGCCGTTGCCGTGGTGCACGTCCCAGTCGAGCACGACCACGCGCGACAGGCCGTGCCGTGCGATCGCCGTCTCCACGGCAACCGCGGCGTTTGCCAGCAGGCAGAAGCCGCACGACCGATCCGGCAGGCAGTGGTGGCCCGGCGGCCGCGTCATCGCGTAGGCGTTGCGGAACCTGCCCGCGAGCACGTCGTCCACGGCCTGGATGGCCAGCCCCGTCGAGAGCTTCGCGATCTCGTAGCTGCCGCGGCCGAAGGGCGCGAAGTCGCCGAGGTTTCCGCCACCGCTGTCGGAGGCCGCCTTGAAGGCGTCGAGGTAGCTGCGCGGATGCACCCGCATCAAGTCCGACTCGTCGGCCATCGGCGCCGAGCGCACGCCCAGCTTCGCCGCCAGCCCCGATACATGCATCAGCGAGACAACGCGCCGCTTCGATTCGGGCGATTCGGCGTGGCCACCCGCGGCCATCGGTTGAACCCAACCCCCCACGGGCATCACGAGGGCGTGTTCCCCGGTGGTGTGCCAGAGACACTTTTCGTCGTGAAAGAAAGCGGTCTGCCCGGACATCGTTCATTCCATGGTCGCTGCGCGCCGCATGGACGCGAGGGCACGACCTTAGGCGCCGAAACGCAGGTGCCGTAGTCGTTCAAATGTGCCGTGCGCGCACATGCGTGCTGCGATGCGGAACACGCAGGGAGGGCGGCTTCACCAGACCAGGATGACGCTCGCGCCTTTGAATCTTTTGCGCTGCCGCATGCCGACGTCGGGGTGATGGCATGGGCGATCGTTCATTTGAACGATGGAGGCGGTCCCATTGCGATATCCCGCTCGCAGGGGTAGGTTGGCCGACACCACACCGCGCGAACGGCATTCAACGATCGGAGACCATGGCCTCCAATCCGGACTGGAACGAGGGCGTCGGCGATCCGGGGCCTCAGGCGACGCAGCCTGTCGCCACGCTGGTCAGCCGTTGCCTGCTCGACCTCTACCAGCTCGCGATCGGCTCGCGAATCGGCGAGTTCGAGGACCAGCTTTTCACGCTGCTGCGCGAGTACGTCGCTTTCGACGGCGCGTGGTTCGGCCGATCGACCATGATGGCCAGCGGGCCGATCATGCACAACAACTACACCTGCGACCTCGGCGACGACTTCGTGAGCGACTGGGAGCGAGTCAAGGCAGATGACCCGCTGGTGTCGCTGGTCACCGACGAGCGGCGAAACCCGGCGATCGTCTCGATGGCGGACGATCTTTCGGGACCGTTTCGCAGCTTCTGCGGCAAGTACGACCTGGCGCAACTGATGTGCAGCGTCGCCGTCGACCCGGTGCTGAAGCTATGGACCCACCTTTCGCTGTATCGCAACGGGCTGGTTCCGCGCTACAGCGAACGCGACATCGAGATGATGCGCCACCTGATGCCGCATTTCGCCGCGGCGCTGAACCTGAACCGCGTGCACCACGTCGAACGGATGCAGATGGCTGCGCAGGGGCCCCGCACAGCGGTGGCGATCTGCGATGGTCGTGGCGTGATCCAGTACGCCGACTCCGCGTTCGCGGACCTGATGTTGATGGAATGGCCGCAGTGGGGCGGCGGGACACTGCCCGCGAACCTGAATCACGCACTGCTCGTGGAGGGCGTGGCTGCGTTCGTGGGAACGTACACGACACTGCGTGCCGAGCGCATCGCCGATCTCTTCGTCATCCAGGCGCGCCCGCCGTGCGCGCTCGATCTGCTGACACCGAAGGAGCTGTCGGTCGTGCGCCTGTTCGGCGAAGGACTGACCTACAAGGCCGTCGCGCGGCGACTGGGCAACTCGCCATCGACCGTGCGTCATCACCTGCGTCGCGCCTATGCGAAGTTGCGCATACAGAACAAGGGCGAGATCGCCTGGCTGCTGAATGCGCCGGAGGTGACGAACCCGCTGCGGGCGGACGGCAGCGAATCAGCTGATCGAAGTGAAACGCTGTCCACGGTTCAGATCATTTCGAGCCAGTCGCAATGAAACGCTCCGGAGATCGGAACACCAGTGAGCAGCGGAAAGCGGTCGTCCATTGAAGACGGACACCGTCTCTGCTTCAGGGAGCGCTGGTGCATCCGCGCTTATGTGAGTGACGGCCAGGAAGCGCGGCTATGATCACTCCGCCGAAGCCTTCGTCGCTCGCCGCGCGCCCTTCGCCCGCTTGCCGGTTGCGGATGCCTTTCCCGCGGCCCTGCCTTCTTCCGGCAGCTTCGCCATGGCTTCGATCGAAACCATCGGAATCCACGCCGTTCCCCAAGGGCCGCGCGAAGTCAATGTCGCCACCTGTTCTCGGATTGCGCCGAGCAAGGCCGCCGCGGCCGAGTAGCGACGCATGAGCATCGCCTTGTCGTCGACGTGCTCATGGCCATTTGCTTCGAACAGGGCGAAGGCTTCGACGTCGACGCGATAAGGCGCGCCACGACCGGGAGCCGACTCCTCACTGCGCACGCGCAGGCCGGCCGACGCGGATCTTTGTTCTTCGCCGAGGTCGAACCGGAACGAGTACGCGAGCGTCTCCGGGTCCAGTTCATGGGGATGTGCAACCTCGCCGTGCGTGCCCGGCGTCGGCGGCAACGCCGAGACGGAGATCGCCGGGAAGATGAGATCTTTAAGCCGCAAGGGCAGCAGCTTCGACATGCACCGATTTCTCGCGAACACCCTCGAGGTAAGACGCGTCCCAGCGCAGCGGCTCTGCATCGATCAGACGTTCGGCCGGCAGGTTCTTCAACAGGTCGAACCAGCGAACCGAAGCGTCCATGCTCGCCAGGTGCACATGAACCCTGCAATCCAGCGCATGAGCAAGCTTGGCCATCGTCTCGGCCGACACATTCGCCGGTCCGCGGAAAAGCTTGCTTATGTAAGCAGGGGTCGTTCCGATACGCCGCGCCAACTCCGACGCGCTGACGCCTTGTGCGTCCATCTGCGCCTTGACCTCCGCCAGGAACGCAATTTTCAGCTGCTCGGCGAGAAAAACGGGAGAGTCGTACGACTTTCGGTAAAGCGCAGCAAAGCTCTTCATGCCAACTCCTCGATCCATTCGACGATATCGGCCCGTTCGAACCGACTTTTCCACCGCGCAGTCGCCGCCGCCTCGGCGGGCGGCACCTTTTGCTGTTTCTTCATGAACATATGGGTGCAAATGACGACGTTTCCACTCTCTGCCTGGAAGAACGGCACGCGCAACCGGCCGGAGACGAACTCGTAGATCCGATTCTCCTTGTCGATCATGTGAACCTGCTCCGACGACAACGCAGACAACCCTCGGGAAGAGACCAGTTCGATCATTGCGAGGAATCGTTGCACCGCTGCATCCATCGAAGCTTCGGCGCCATCAAAGGCACGCAACAAGGGGCACTCCTGACGCCCGTCGGCCCTTTCCTTGACTACGGCACCTACCTTGAGCCGACCCGCCTTCAACAGGAGGATTTTCAATCTTAACCTATAGGTTAAGTAAAGGCCGAAGCGCTTGCAAGTAGAACGATGAACCGAGCGGCGGTCGATGTCACCCGATGTCCAAACGACTGCATATCCCTCCCGAACGCCGCGGAGCGGAATTCATCCGGTTGATGGCGATCTCTCCAGGCACGCTACCGCAGTGCCTGCCTCGTCAAAGGCGGCACGACAAGCTGGTGTTGACCGAGCGACGACGCAACCCACGCCGCCGCCGCCCCGGCACTCAAGCCGGAACCGGCTCCACCAGATCCGGGCTCAAACTCACGCGGGTCTCGCGCCCAAGCAGCCCGATGAAAATCTCCACCCGTCGCGACGCCGAAGCCGCGACCAGCGCCTCCAAGCCGGCCAACGGGCCCGCCACCACTCGCACGCGACTGCCCGGCGCCGGCAGGCCCGGCGGCACGCGTGTCTGGTCGGCGAGCTCGCGCAGCAGCGCGACCGCCTCGTCCCTCAGCGTCGGCGAGCGTTCGCCGAAGCGCACCAGCCCCACGGCCCCGGGCGTCGAGCGCACGCTCGCCAGGCTCTGCTCGCGCTGCGTCGGGCGCAGGAACAGGTAGCGCGGGAACATCGGCTCGCTGATGCAGACACGGTCGGCTCCCTTGCGAATCCATTTGCCCATCAGCGGCAGCCACACCTCGAAGTGCTGGCGCAGCAGGTTGCGGCAGGCCGTCGGCTCCTGCCGGGGCTTGGTGTAGACCACGTACCAGCCCGCATGGACGGAATCGTCGGCGAGCGTCATTCGCCCGCCTCGCGCTTGAGCTGCTCGATCTCGTCTCGCAGCGCCTCGTACTCGGCGATCTTCCGCTTCAGGAAACGCGTCGTGAGGCCCGCCTTGGCCGTCACGCCCGCCGGCGTCAGCAGATAGGCGTAGGCGAGCTTGTTGCGACTGTTGCGAAAGTTCTGCATCTTGATCAGGCCCTTGTCCAGCAGCGCCTTCAGGCAATAGTTCGCCTTGCCGAGGCTCACGCCCATCGAGTCGGCCAGTTCGCGCTGGCTGGTGCGCGGGTTGGCTTCGAGCGTGCGCAGGACGCGGAAGAGCGTTTCGTCGTGCGCGGGCTCGGGGGGCGGGGGCTTTGGGGTCGGCAATAGGCGAAGCGCTGCGTTCAAGGGGTGAACGCAGCGTAGCACCGACCTCGGCTGCAAGGAAAGGGGTTGCGGCGGAGGAACAACAGCCACCCGGCTCGACCCCTCGGCGCAATGCGCTGGCCGACGCACGGCGCGCCTCTTCCTTTGCGTTCTTGTCCCGCTCGACCCCTATTTCTTGCCCAGCTCCCGGAACCCGCGGCAGAAAAGCATCGATCAGGTTGTCCACCCGCGCACTGCCAGCGGCGTCGCCGGAGGCAAACGCATCGCGCAAGAGCTGGTCGCTCAGGCGTTGCCTGAATTGAACATCGGCGAAAATAAACTCGATGCTCCGCGCCGTACCGGGCAAGCAGATTTCCGCCGCGACCCAACCCGCCGCAGGATCTCGACGAGCAGCGCATCGACGGGGCGATCAGGCCGCACGTTGAGCGTTGGCGAGATTCCGGTCATGGATCAGTTCGGCTGCTTCCATGTTGCGGGAATCGGTGCTGGCCATCAGCTCGATGGCAAAGCTGCTGCGCGTCTCGGAGAGGTACAGATACTGGATGGCACGGTCGTAAAGCCCCGACTGCCGGGAGCTGTCGGCGAGTTCGCCGGCGCGCGCCATTTTGCTTTCGAGCCAACCCGGGGCCGGACACACCGACCGACGAACCGTCGGGCAGAAGAACGCCGTGCCCAGGGCATTGTTGCTGACCCGCCAGGTCGGTGCGCGCAGCGGATGATCGGCAACGACGTATTCCCCGGCATCGAACAGATCGACGTAAGACCCCGCGACGTTGACCCCCGCATCGAGCGCAGCACCGCCGAGCCACTCCCAGAGAAACGCTGCTCGCCGGATGTATTCGCCATTGGGGCTCTGGCGCAGCCGCTCGACGAGCGGGGCGGCGCCTATCGCCGGGAGAGCGCCGGCAATGATGGCCAGGTCGATGCCCTCGTGCCGCAGGGCAAACTCCAGATGCCCCAGAGGCGTATCGGCAAGCGCAACACCGGTGGGAAACAGGATGCGGTCCCCCGTATCCACCCGGCGGTTCACCGAGGTATCGACAAAGGCCGGGCGGGCAGGCGGCGACACGCGAAGACGCAGCGTCTCGACGAGCGATGCGTAACCCACCTTGGGCACGGGACGCCTCCGATGCTCGAAAAAAGCTCAGTAGAATCGAAATATTGTCAGATGTTCGGCTGTTTCTCGCAATTAATCGAAATATTTTCACTGATGCGTCGGGGTGATGGGTGCCATGGCTTCGAGCGAAACCATCGGGATCCACGCCGTTCCCAAGGGCCGCGCGACGTCAATGTCGCCACCTGTTCACGGATCGCGCCGAGCAAGGCCGCAGCCGCCGAGTAACGGCGCATCAGCATCGCATTGTCGTCGACGTGCTCGTGGCCATTGACATCGAACAGTGCGAAGGCTTCGACGTCGACGCGATAAGGTGCGCCACGACCGGGGGCGGACTCCTCGGTGCGCACGCGCAGGCCGGCCGACGCAGATCCTGCCTCCTCGCCGATATCGAACCGGAACGAAGCCGAGATGGAAATCGCCGGGAAAATGAGGTCCTTAAGCCGCAAGGGCAGCCGCTTCGACATGCACCGACTTCTCGCGGAGACCCTCGAGGTAAGACGCATCCCAGCGCACCGGCGCTGCATCTGTCAGACGTTCGGCGGGCAGGCTCTTCCACAGGTCGAACCACCGAACCGAAGCATCCATGCTCGCCAGATGCACATGAACCTTGCAACCCAGCGCATACGCAAGCTTCGCCATCGTCTCGGCAGACACATTGGCCGGCCCGCGGAAAAGCTTGCTTATGTAAGCAGGGGTCGTTCCGATGCGCCGCGCCAAGTCCGACGCGCTGACGCCTTGCGCGTCCATCTACGCCTTGACCTCCGCCGGAAACGCAATTTTCAACTGCTCGGCGAGGAAAACGGGAGAGTCGTACGACTTTCGGTAAAGCGCAGCTGTCTGGCGTCAACTCCTCGATCCACTCGACGATATCGGCCCGTTCGAACCGACTCTTCCACCGCGCAGTCGCCGCCGCCTCGGCGGGCGGCACCTTCTGCTGTCTCGAAGCGCTTGCAAGTAGAACTGTGCGGCGGTCGCTGCCATCCGAAGTACGGCACCTCGACTCTGCGGGCAGGCTACCGCAGTGCGCACCTCATTGTGGAAGCGGCACCCTGAAGCCCAACGAGCGCCCGGCCACCACTCGCATCGCGACTACCGGTTTCGGCAGGCGCGGCGGCTCATTCCACCGCCTCGCGCTCGAGCTGCTTGTCTGGCGTCAACTATCCTGGCCGCTCGGCCGCGGGATCTGCAAGCGACACCGGGCCGCCATCGTGAGTAGCGATGCGGCCGACGGGGCGGCCGGCACGGCCATGGCGCAGGCGCAATACTCGCGCCCTGACCCCTGCTCGCTGCGCTTCCGCGCCTGCGCGTAGCGAAACCGATCCGCCGGATAAAGGCTCACGGTGCAGCAGAAAACCTCGCCGCCTTCGGCCACCATTCGATGGATGACCCGAAGCGCCGGGGCACTGGCGCTCGTGGACAACTGCTTTGCGATCGTCTTCGGCAGCGCGCACGCGCCGATGTCCTGTTCGATCGAACAGATGCCGACGCCGTACCGGCGCTCGAGCAGCGGGTAGACCGGATACCCGGCTTGCGGCCGAACTGCGCGACGATCGGCTTGAATCTCGGCTGCAGGTAGTAGTCCGTCCATGAGATCGGCACGCTTTCGCCGGTCGCCGATGGCTCAGCGCGACGCTGCGCTTCGTGTCCGGCGTCATCCGGCGCTCGCGTGGACCAACGGGGCGCGCCTTCATGCCTTCATGCAACGATTGGTTGCGTTCTTGCATGTGAAGGGCGGCTGGCGAGCGAGAACGCAACCGTTTGTCGGCCACCGGGCTCGGGCACGATTGTGCTTTTTCGGCGATCGTGGCCGCCGGCTTCGATGTGGGCGCGGTCCGCCCGCAACGAAATGATGCGTTTGCGCTCGTTGGCCACGGTCCACGGCCGAAATCGCAACCGTTTGTAGCGGGGAGGCGTGCCTGCACGTCCAGCCCGGCTGCAGGCTGCCACGAACGGCGGCGCTATTTCTCCCAGAACTGGTGTTTGTGTGCTCGAAAGCGCTGCGCCATGCTGCTAGCGAGTACGCAAAATCTCAACCTGATGCATCGGTCAATCGTTCCTTCGTCCTCCCGCAGCAAGTGCTATCCTCGATTTCACCAAGCTCTTTCGGGACGCCGTCCTTCCAGTCCCAGTTCAGGCCAATCGATGAAACGTATTCGCGCAGATCGGAACATGGGTGAACAGCAAAAAGCGGTGGTCGCATACACCATTTCGGGCGACGGAGTGATCAGGACAACCGCGAAGAGCGTCCTCGGAAGCAAACGCGGCAAGGCGCAACTGCAAGCCGTAGAAAGGATTCGCCAGGCGAAGGCTCATGCGGAAGAGATCGCTGCGCGGTTGGGCCGGGCTGACGAGAAAAGAGGGCGAACCGGGGCCGTGCGCTAGGTGTGGATGCAGTATTCGCGTTGATCCTGCCTTTGGTCGGCGGCTTCTTCATCGTTCGGGAAGCAACCTTCATCAAGTACCAGGCGGCGAGAGAAGACGGCCACCGGCTCTATTTCAGGATCACCTACTACGGCTTCTGGCTGTTCCTGTCGTCGCTGCTGATCCTCGGCGGCCTTCGAAGCGCCTTGTCGGCAGCCGAACTGCCGCTGTATGCCGATTTCGAGGACGTCGTCCTCGATGAACTCATCCCACTTATGAAGGAAGGGCAACAGTCCGCCGCTCGTGTCGGGTTTGTGGCGGTTTGCGCCTTCGCAATGCTTCTCGGCAGGTTCTCGCCGCGGATCCTCAACAGGTTGACGAAGAAGTCGTCACTACAGGCGCTGCTGGATGCAACCTCGCAGAACGAGCTCGAGGGGCTTCTCATCGACGCGGTTGCGACGGCAAAGTCGGTTCTCGTCACGCTGACCACCGGCAAGGCATACGTCGGATTCGTGTTGAGCAACGCGGAGCCACGAGCTGAACGCCGCGTGATCGCGCTTCTGCCCTTGGCAAGCGGGTATCGATCAGACAAGAGCGAACTCGTTCTCACGACCTTCTATGATCAGATCTACTCGCAAAACGACGCTGCGGATAACGGAGACTTTCGGCTGGTTTTGTCCGTAGACAAGATCGTTTCCACGGCCTTCTTCGATTTCGAGATCTACGAGAAGTTCAATGCCGGGAAGACGGACGGAATCGCAACCTCGGCCGGATAAAGATTCACGGTGCAATAGAGAACCTCGCCGCCTTCGGCCACCATTCGATGGATGACCCGGAAACGCCAGTCGTCGCCGCGGCGCATGGGTCGGACAGCGGGGTCCGGCATGCCGGGCCAGGATGCCGTCGTCTCCCGCTTCGTTGCCGGCTCACGTGGCTGCCAAGGCACGACGCGGTCGGCTGCCGCGGCGCGATGCGGCGGGCCGCCCGTGCCGTGAGCACGAATCCTCCAGCGCGCATCGAGACGACCCGGATACGGCCACCAGGCTCGGGCACGATCGTGCTTTTCGGCGATCCTCACACTCTCCGCACCCGCCCCTCGTACTCCAGATACCAGCGCACGAACTCCGCCACGCCCTGCTCGACACCTACCGTCGGCGAATAGCCGATGTCCTGCGCAAGGTCGTCGCAGGCGGCCTCGGTGTCCGGCACGTCGCCCGGCTGCAGCGGCAGCATCTCTTTCTGCGCCTTGCGGCCCAGGCACTGCTCGAGCACTTCGATGTAGCGCATCAGCTCGACGCTGTCGCGGCTGCCGATGTTGTAGAGCCGGTACGGGCCCGCGCCGCTCGTTGCCGGATCGGGCGCGTTGCCGTCCCACGCTGCGTTCGTCGTCGGCACGCGATCGAGCGCCCGCACGACGCCTTCGACGATGTCGTCGATGTAGGTGAAGCTGCGCTTGTGTCGTCCGTGGTTGAACACGCGGATCGGCTCGCCGGCCAGGATCGCCTTCGTGAACAGGAACAGCGCCATGTCCGGGCGTCCCCAGGGGCCGTAGACGGTGAAGAAGCGCAGTCCGGTGCACGGCAGCGCGAACAGGTTCGCGTAGGCGTGCGCCATCTGCTCGTTGGCCTTCTTGGTCGCTGCGTACAGCGTGAGCGGATGTTCGGTGGGCTGGTGCTCCGAGAACGGCATCTTCGTGTTCGCGCCGTAGACCGAACTGGTCGAGGCGAACACCAGGTGTTCGACGCCGTGATGGCGACAGCCTTCGAGCACGTGCAGGAAGCCGGTCACGTTGCTGCTCACGTACACGTGCGGGTTCTCGGCCGCATAGCGCACGCCCGCCTGCGCGGCGAGGTGGATCACGCGTTGCGGCTCGTGTTCGGCGAAGGTGCGCTCGACGGCGGCGCGATCGGCGAGGTCCGCCGTGATGTGCGTGTAGTTCGGATGATTCCCGAAGCGCGCGAGCCGCGCCTTCTTGAGGGCGACGTCGTAGTAGTCGCTCAGGTTGTCGAAGCCCACGACGCGGTCGCCGCGCTCGAGCAGCCGGAGCGCGACGTGCGAGCCGATGAAACCGGCGGTGCCGGTGACGAGCACTTTCATCGTCACAACCGGGCGTCCACCGAGTCGCGCGGCAGCACCGACTTCACGTCGAACAGCAGGTGAAGCGGCCTGCCCCAGCGGCGGATTCCTTCGGCGCCCATGCCGGTGAACTGGCGGTGCCCGACGGCGAGCACGATCGCGTCGTAGGCGCCGGCCTGCGGTTCGGCCACCGGTCGCAGCCCGTATTCGTGCTCGGTCTCGTTGGGGTCGACCCACGGGTCGTGGACGTCCACCTGCGCGCGGTAGTGGCGCAGTTCGTCGACGATGTCGACGACCCGCGTGTTGCGCACGTCCGGGCAGTTCTCCTTGAAGGCCAGGCCGAGCACGAGCACGCGCGCGCCCACCGGGCTGATCGCCTTTTCGGCCATGTGCCGCACCACTTGGCCCGCCACGTAGCGGCCCATCGAATCGTTGATGCGCCGGCCGGCCATGATCACCTCGGGGTGGTGGCCGACCTCCTGCGCCTTGTGCGTCAGGTAGTAGGGATCCACGCCGATGCAGTGGCCGCCCACCAGCCCCGGTCGGAAGGGCAGGAAGTTCCACTTGGTGCCGGCCGCCTCGAGCACCTCGTGCGTGTCGATGCCCAGGCGGTTGAAGAGGATCGCCAGCTCGTTCACCAGCGCGATGTTCACGTCGCGCTGCGTGTTCTCGATCACCTTGGCCGCCTCCGCCACCCGGATGCTGCTCGCCTTGTGCGTGCCGGCCGTGACGATGCTCGCGTACAGCGCATCGACGAAATCGGCCACCTCGGGCGTGGAGCCCGAGGTCACCTTGCGGATCGTCGATACCCGATGCTCCCGGTCGCCGGGGTTGATCCGCTCGGGACTGTAGCCGCAGAAGAAATCGCGGTTGAACTGCAGGCCGCTCGCGCGCTCGAGGATCGGCACGCAGGCTTCCTCGGTACAGCCGGGGTAGACGGTGGATTCGTAGATCACCACGTCGCCCCGGCTCAGCACGCTGCCCACGCTTTCGCTTGCGCCGATCAGCGGCGCGAGGTCGGGCCGCTTGGCCGAATCGATCGGCGTGGGCACCGTCACGATGTACACGTTGCGATCGCTCAGGGCCTTGCGCTCGGCCGTGCAGCGCAGGTGCGTGGCGGCCGCGAGTTCCTCGGGACTCACCTCCAGCGTGCTGTCGCGGCCTTCGAGCAGTTCGGCGATGCGCGAAGCGCGGATGTCGAATCCGAGCGTGTCGAACTTCCTGCCGAACTCGACGGCAAGAGGAAGGCCGACGTAGCCGAGACCGATCACGGCGATCTTCGCGGTGTCGATGGTGGGGATCTGGGGCATGCTCTGCGCGGGGCCGGTTCGTTCGTTCATCGGAATACGGTACCGCAGTGTGCGCTTGGGTCGAGGGGGCGTGCGATCACGCGGGGTGCGGCTCCAGTTGCTCCGGCTGCACGCACGCGCGCGCGTCGCGGCCCAGCAACTGGAGGAAGATCTCCACGCGATGCGCGGCGCTGGCGGTCACCAGCGCCTGCAGCCCGGCCAGCGGACCCGCCACGACCCGTACCCGCGCGCCGGGGCGCAGCGGATGCGGCGGCTCGCGCGTATCGCTTGCCAGCCTGCGCAGCGCATCGACGATCTCGCACGACACCGTCGGCGCACGCTCGCCGAAGTGCACGAGCCCGATGGCGCCCAGCGTCGAGCGCACCGGCGCCAGGCTCTGCTGCGCATCGCAGGTGCGCAGGAACAGGTAGCGCGGGAACATCGGCTGCGTGTCGCAGGTCCAGCCCGCGGCGCGACGCGTCCACTTGCCGATCGTCGGCAGCCAGGTCTCGTAGCGCTGTCGGAGCAGGTTTTCCTCGGCGACGCACTCCTGGCGCGGCTTCGTGTAGACGACGTGCCAGCCGGGGATGGGGTGGGGGTCGGGGGCGTGCGAGTTGCGGTTGGCGGCGTGCGGGTCGCGGGTCGCGGCGTGCGGGTCGCGGGTCGCGAGCGTCATTGGCCGACCTCGCGCTCGAGTTGCTCGATCTCCGCGCGCAGCGCCTCGTACTCGGCCATCTTCCGCTTCAGGAACCGCGCCGTGAGGCTGGTCTTCGCCGCGACACCGGCCGGCGTCAACAGGTAGGCGTACGCCAGCTTGTTGCGACTGTTGCGGAAGTTCTGCATCTTGATCAGCCCCTTGCCCAGCAGCGCCTTCACGCAGTAGTTCACCTTGCCCACGCTCATCCCCATCGAGTCGGCCAGTTCGCGCTGGCTGGTGCGCGGATTGGCCTCGAGCGTGCGCAGGACCTGGAAGAGGGTCTCGTCGTGCTCCGGTCCGGTGGAGGGGGGCTTGGGGGTGGGCAATGGACGGGGTGCTGCGTTCCAGAAGGGCGTCGCGTTCAAATGGTGAACGGATGGTAGCAGGCGGTGATTCCTGTCGGGAAGGGAGCGATGCGGGGGTGCAACGGGCGGCGTGAGTGGTGGGCGTCGGGTCGCGGCGCGGGGGCTGGCTCGACTTGGGGTGCGTACGCGGTCGACGCGCGAGGCGTTCTGCGTCGAGGGCAAAGGCTGCTGCGAACGGCGAAGGTTGCTGCGAAGGCGGAGGTTGCTGCGAAGGCGGAGGTTGCTGCGAAGGCGGAGGTTGCTGCGAAGGCGGAGGTTGCGCGCCAGGCGTTTTGCTGCAAAACGCAGCGGTTCCTGAGGGAGAGAGCCTTCCACGGCCAGGAACGCTGTGTTTCGCGGCGATGCGGCGCGGCGATGTGGCGCGGCGATGCGGCGCGGCGATGCGGCGCGGCGATGTTGCGCGGCGATGTTGCGCGGGGAGCGGCGATGTTGCGCGAGGAGCGGCGATGTTGCGCGAGGAGCGGCGATGTTGCGCGAGGAGCGGCGATGCGGCGCGCTGACCCGCGACGCGGCGCGCGGCCATCCCTCGTCCGTGCGAGCGCTGGTCGACCGATGCCTGCTCGGGGCCGAGCGCGACGGCGGGTTGCATCGCGTGGTCGTTGCGTAACTGTCCGAGATTCCCCGTCGCGCTGGCCGGCGCTTTCCCGGCATACAGGACGGTGCGCCGCTGGCGGGCCGGCGGACCTCGGTGACCGCCACGCTACGAAACGCCGCGAAACCCTGCAATTTCGAGCGGGCAATGGGGTTCACAGCGGGAAACGCTGCGTTTCGCAGCATTTCGAGCCACCGCACGACACGGGGCACGCCGCGCCTGCGTGCCTGCGTGCCTGCGTGCCTGCGTGCCTGCGTGCCTGCGTGCCTGCGTGCCTGCGTGCCTGCGTGCCCGCGTGCGTGCGTGCGTGCCTGCGTGCGTGCGTGCCTGCCTGCGTGCGTGCGAGTGCACGCGGTGCACGCGCGTGCCTGCGGAGGCGCGCGGAAGCGCACGTCCGCGCGCGAGGACACGCAGGAGCGCACCTCCGCGCACGAGGACACGCGGGAGCGCGCATGTGCTTCCAACCTGGCGTCGCTCCCGCAGGAGTTGTCCACGGCGGCGGGCGTCGCTTGCGACGAACGACCGCCGCGGTGGACAACTCGCAGCGCCCGCTCACGCGCTCATCCGGCGGTCGGGTGAGCCCCGCCCCTCACACGCGTCGCACCCCCGAGAAGCGCGGCTTCCAGTAGCGCGCCTGCACGCCGTCCAGCCGCACCACGCCGCCCGTGGATGGCGCGTGCACGAAGCGGCCGGCGCCCACGTAGATCCCGGCGTGCGAGAAGCGCCCGGTCGTGTCGAAGAGCACCAGGTCGCCGCTGCGCATGGCGCCGCGGCGCACGGGTCGGCCCACCCGGGCCAGTTGCGCCACGGTACGCGGCAGGCCCAAACCGGCCGCGTTGCGGAACACGTAGACGATGAGTCCGCTGCAATCGAAGCCGCCGGCCGGGGTGTTGCCGCCATAGCGGTAAGGCGTGTCGACGAGGCTGAGCGCGAGGAAACTCGCCTCGCGGGCAAGGTCCTCAGGCAAAGCGCCGGCAGGCTCCGGGCCGGCGCCGCCGAAGTCGGGGGCGACCGGATCCAGAGCTCCGCGCGACGAGGGAGGCCGTCGAGCAGGCCGACAGGATCGAGACGCCCAGCAGGGCAAGGAAGCTGCGGCGAAGGCGCGGGTCGGCCTCGCGCGGATCGTTCATGTCGAAGCGGCGACGCAGGGAAAACCGGGAAGTGTAACCAGTGAGGCACGGAGCGGGAACCCCCGGGCGGGACGCTCGGCGTGAAGATAGGCCTGGCGGCAGGCGGCCGCAGGCCCTAGCAGCGGCGGCGGCGGCCGGCGAGGCGGCGGCGGCGGCCGGCGAGGCGGCGGCGGCGGCCGGCGAGGGCGGTCACCGCAACCGGCGAGGAGCGGCAGTCGGCGACAACCGGCGCGGCGGCTGAATGCAGACACGGCCGGAACAGATCGAAGCCACCCGGGAAGCAACGGTCAGGACGTTCTGCACGTGGCACATCGCAACGATGGAGACGCCACTCCGTCCGTTTTTGGATGCGAACTGCCGACTTCCGAGCCGGGACCAGAGCGTCGAACACGACTTGCCCACCGTCGGCGTCTGCGTGGCATGCGCCACGCCGCCGGTGGACAAGCCAGCGGCGCACCAGTTCGGATCGTTTCGAGGGGCGTAAACGTCGACCTGTCCGCGTAAAAGCAGTCAAGTCCATCAAGTCCAGGACGCTGCGGATCGCAGCGTTTTGCCCCGTTCAACGGCGCACATGAAAGAAAACGCTGCGAAACGCTGCGAAATGCTGCGTGGTGCGGCTTCAAAGCGCCGTGGCAGCGTGACAGCGGCCACGCCCTCGCGCCAGGCCCGCCCTCGTGCCGGCCACGCCCCCGCGCCGCCCCCGCCCTCGCGCCGGCCCCGCCCCCGCGCCAGCCCCGCCCCCGCGCCAGCCGTCCCCGACGCCGTGCGCCGACGCTACCCTCCTGCCGGAGCGCCGCCCACGCCGCCCCCTACGCCGCCCCCGCGCGCGGGACCCCCGCCGCGACCGCCGCCACCAGCGCCTTCGTGAACGTCGCCGTATCCGCGCTGCCGCCGAGATCGCGAGTGCGAATCCCGTCGGCCGCAATCGTCCGGACGAGTGCCTCGCGCAGGCGCGTCGCCTTCTCGGGCATGCCGCAATGCTCGAGCATCATTGCCGACGACAGCATCAGCGCCGTGGGGTTCGCCACGCCCTTGCCCGCGATGTCGGGCGCCGAACCGTGCACCGCCTCGAAGATCGCCGCGTCGGTGCCGATGTTCGCCCCTGGCGTGACGCCCAGCCCGCCGACGAGCCCGGCGACCAGGTCCGAGAGGATGTCGCCGAACAGGTTCGTCGTGACGATCACGTCGAACTGCCACGGGTCGATGACGAGCTTCATCGCGCAGGCGTCGACGATCATCGTCTCGAAGGCGAAGCGGTCCTTGTACTTGCGCTCGTACATCTCCTGGCCGACGTCGAGGAAGATGCCGGTGAGCGCCTTCATGATGTTGGCCTTGTGCACGAGCGTGACCTTGCGCCGCCCGTACCTGACCGCCGTCTCGAACGCGTACTCGATGATGCGGCGGCTGCCCTCTCGCGTGTTGATCCCGGTGGCCACCGCCACCGCGCGCGGGTCGTCGCCCACCGGCACGTAGTACTCGTGTCCGACGTAGAGTCCTTCGAGGTTCTCGCGCACGACGATCAGGTCGATGTTCTCGAAGCGCCCGCCCGGCACGATCGTGCGCGCGGGACGCAGGTTCGCGTAGAGGCGGAACTCCTCGCGCAGCCGTACGTTCGACGAGCGATAGCCGCTGCCCGACGGCGTGGCGAGCGGTCCCTTCAACGCCAGGCGCGTGCGACGGATGCTGTCGAGCGTGGCGGGCGGCAGCGGGTCGCCGGCGACCCGCACGCCTTCGAGGCCAGCGATCTGGCGGTCCCAGGCGAAAGGGGCGTCGAGGGCATCGAGGACGGCGAGCGTGGCGTCGACGATTTCGGGTCCGATGCCGTCGCCCGGGGATGAGGGTGGCGGGGATGGGGGCGGTGGGTTCGGCGTCGGTGGAGGGCATGGCTGGATTCTATGCCGCGGGGGTGGCCGGACCGCGGGGAGACGGGCGAGGGCTTTGGGTGGCGGGTTCGTGCGGGCGGGTCTGTGCGGGCGGGTTCGTGCGGGCGGGTTCGTGCGGGCGGTTCGTGCGGGGCGGGCGGGTCCGTGCGGGCGGGGGGTCGGCGTGACGGGCGCTCTGCTGCGGGGCTGGGTGACGCAGCTGGCATCGTTCGACGCATACGTCGGACCATGCCGGGCCGGTTCGGAACAAGAGACAGCGTTTTTCGGCGTGCAAGGCGTCTGGCGCGTGAAAACGCAACGATTTATAGCGCGATGGAGCGTGGCGCCGCGAGTTGCCCATCGCGGCGGTCGTTCGTCGCAAGCGACGCCCGCCGCCGTGGACAACTCCCACGAGAGCCTCACACACAGAAATCCGGCCCCCCGTCGGCTGCAAGTGACGATCGTGGCGTCTGTCCGCGGGACGGCTGACCGGACTGGCTGGCCAGGCATGCCAGCGCGCGCACGGAGCCACGGAGCGCGACGCTGCAATATGCAGCATTCCCCCAGGAGCGGCGACTCGCACGACGCAAAACGCTGCGAAATGCAGCGCAACAGCGCCCACCCGTGCGCGCAACGCGCCCAGGACGCGCGAGCAACGTGCCCAGGACGTGCGCGCGACGTGCCGACGGACGTGCCGACGGACGTGCCGACGGACGTGCCGACGACCTGCCGACGACCTGCCGACGACCTGCCGACGACCTGCCGACGACGCGCCGACAACGCGCCGACGCGCGCCGACGACGTGCGCGCGGCGTGCGCACGGCGCAGCCGTACGGCGCACGGCACCCCGCCGCTCAAAACTCCGCCATCACCCCGATCGTGGCCACCCCGTACCTGCGGTCCGACCGCTTCGCCGTCACCGCGTTGTAGAGGAGGGGCACTTCGCCCATCAACTGGTGCTGCCAGGCGGTTCCGCGCACGAAGCCGGTGAGCGTGGGGGTGAAGCGGTACGCGAGTTCGAGCATCGCGCTGAGGTTTCCGCTGTCGTAGACGCCCGACAGGCGTCGCGCCTCGTCTTCGAGCGCGTCGCCGCGATCGTGGTGTTCATAGCCGAGTCCGCCGCGGACTTGCCAGTTGCCCCAGCGCTTGACGCCGTTGACGCCCAGGCGCAGCACGGTGGCGTCGTACTCGAGGGCGTCGCGCGGGTTCAGGCCGAAGGCGGAGTTTGCGACGGTGACCTGCGTGCCGGCTGCCACCGTTCCGTCCGGACCCGAGCACGGGGCCGTCTGCGTGAGCACGGTGCTCGTGGCGCCGAAGGCGACTGCGTACGGGCAGTTGCCGACGCGGATGGTGCCGCTCGCCGATGAGTAGCGCACCTGGCCGCGCTGCACTCCGGCATACCAGCTGATCGAGGCGTCGGCGTCGCCGCGCGTGCCGATCAGGTCGAGCTGCCATTGGGTGTCGCGCGTGCCTTCGATGTGCACGGTGTCGAGCGTGCGGCCGAACATCGTCGTCGGGCTCGTCTTGTCGAGGTCGCCCGAGCGGTTGCCCCAGACGCTGCCGCGCAACGCCCACGCGGTGCCGCCGCCGGGTGTGTCGTGGAAGCGCCATTGGCCGCCCAGCTGCCAGCTGGTGAGTCTGCCGGTGTCGCTACGGTATTCGATGCTCCGCCGCCACAGCGATGCGTCGATCCACCAGTTCGGCGCGATCTGCCAGCCGCCGCGCAGGTGTGCGCCCCGGTAGTCGCCGACGTTGGTGCCGCCGTAGACCGGGTCGTCGCCGCGTATGTCGAAGACGTCGAGCGTGTCGTTCATCGCGTCGATGCCCGCTTCGAGTTGTCGCGCGCCGCTCGCTTCGGGGCGGGCGCTGAGCAACGGGTCGAAGGGGGCCGCGGCGGCGGGCGCGGGGCCGAGCGCGAGCGCAAGCGAAAGCGCGACCGCGAGCGCAAATGCGGCCAGGAACGCGAGCGCCCCACCATGCGCGAGCGCGTTCGAACTCGTGACCGCGCTCGAGCAGCCGGGCCTCCCCGCGCGCACCGAAGAACGCGCCCCGCGAGCCTCTCGCATCGCGCGCCCTTCGCTCAACCGCCGACGACCACTCGGCCTTTCAGGCCGCGCCCCGAGACGACCTGCGATCCGGCTTGCAGCCGCACCGTAAGCGGCTCGCCGAGGACCGGTGCGGGGTTGGAGCTCGAGGTCGAATGCGCGATGCGCAGGTCGCCGACGACGAGCGTGACGTCGAAGGTGCCGTTCGAGATGCCGGTGGCGGCAAGTTGCGCCAGCGGGCTGCCGGCGCCGGCGGCGCCGCCGATGATCGAGAAGAGCCGCTCGATGTCGATCTCGATTTCGCCGCCGGCGGTCGTCGTGATCGGTGAGGCGGCGCCGCTCGGCACGATCACCAGCGGCGAGGTCGTTTCGGCGGTCGCGGTCTTGCCGTAGACGGTGAAGGTCGCGCCGTCGGGCAGGCTCGCTTCCACCGTGCCACCCGCGTCCTGGGAGACGGTGACTCGATCTACGAGCACCTGCACCACGCGCGGGCCCGAGGCGTCGCGCACGTCGATCGCGAGCGGCACTTCGCGCGGCGTGAGGAGTTGCGTCGCGCCGTCCGACTCGTCCAACGTGATGCCGACCTTCGCGAGGTTGCGCTGCACGGCAACGCCGGCGCTGCTGCCGAACTGCGCGACGGTGACGGTGGTGGGCGAGCCGCTGGGGCCGTACAGGCGCACGGAGTCGGCCACCTTGGCGAAGTTGCTCACGCCGCCGGGCACCTGCGCGACAGCCGAGGCGCTGCCGACGGTGAGACTGGCCGTGTCGGTGGTGCCCGCGGCGGCGCTTTGCGCGGCAGCGGCCATCGCGTCGAGCAGCGCCTGCGGCTGCCCGGCGGTCGGAACCTCGCCGAGCAGATTGCCGAGGCCGCCGATGACGGGTGCGGCTCCGCCTCGCTCGTCGATGTCGCCGGCAGCGGCGACGATGGCGAGCAGATTCGGCGCCTGCGTGACCTGTTGCGCGGCGGACGCGACGAGCGGCGCGGCGAGCAGCGACAGCGTCTCGGGCTGGACGTCGGCGAGCCCGGACCCGGTCGCGGCGCTGGCGCGCGCGTTGCGCGTGGCCCGGTCGATCAACGCGACCAGCGGCGAACCGGGCGTGAGCGTGTCGGGGGCGACGTTGAGCTGCGCGAGCGTGGTGCCGCCGGACAGCATGGCGGCCAGCGCACCGATCGTGGCGTCGGAGACCGCGCGGCGGCCCGCGTCATCGCCGATGCCGCCTGCTGCGGAGATCGCCGCGGCGACCTGCTCGAGGATCTGCGCAAGCGCAGCGTTGGCGCGATACAGCGAAACGTCGCTGGCCGGGTTGGTTCCGAGCAGATCCGTGTTGGATACGCCGAGCCTCGCGCGAACCAGATCCTGCGCATCGGAGATGCTCGTGCCGCCGCTGACGAGTGCGTCGATCAGCGTCGAGGCGGGCGTGACGAAGACGTCCGACAACGAGGCGGTGCCTGCGGGAACCGGCGCACGAAGCAAGGCCGCCGGCCGCGGAATGTCGTCGGAGGCGTTGTCCGGCGTCACGCCGGCGTCGATGCCGCCGAACGCTTCGATCGAACTGCAGCTCTGCCCGGCCGGCAGCGAGAACGAGAAGCTGCCGTCCGCCGCCGACGTGGTCGAGGCGACCGTGCCGCTCCCGGCGACGCAACGCATCGAGGCCGCGCTCATGTAACCGTCGACGACCGTCCCCGAGATCGATTGCGGCGTGGCCGGTCCGCCGCCACCGCCGCCGTCCCCACCGCCTCCGCCACCTCCGCAGGCGGCGAGCGTCAACGACGCGATGGCAACGGCGATCAGGCTGGGGGTCGTATGGGGGGACTTCGGACGGATCATGCGTATGGTCTCCTGAGGGCGATGAGATGGTACGAGCGCGCCGGTTGCTCGGGAACCTCTCGAACGGCAGAACGGCGCGATCCGGCCGCGTACCGGGCATCGGGTCGGCATCGGCGCAACACTCGAGCGCGATCGTGCAAGCATGTGACGTCGGATTCGAAGCGCGGCATCGAAGTTCTGCGTTCGACTTCGAACATCCGATTTCTCCGTTCGCGTTCCGCATTTGCATTCCACACGCTTTCGCGCGCCATGAACCCGCCGGCACTGCACCTGCTCGACACCATTACCGCCATCGACGCTTCGCACGCCAGCTGCGTGATCGTCTCCGGGTCGCACGGCGGCGTCTCCTCCACGGGCTTCGTGCTGCGCGCGCCGGCGAAGCCGCTCGCGGTCTTCTTCAACGATGCGGGCGTCGGCAAGGACCGCGCGGGCGTCGTCGCGCTCGAGCTGCTCGATGCGATCGGCGTCGCGTGCGCCGTCTATTCGCACGAGTCGGCGCGCATCGGCGAAGCGCGCGACGGCTTCGAGAACGGCGTGGTCACCGAGGTGAATCGCGCGGCGCAGGCGGCCGGAGTTGCGGCCGGGTTGCGGGTAAGGGGTGCGGTGGCGGTGCTCCGGGGCGGCGAGGCGTGAAGGCGCGCTCGGGGCCGGCGGACGGTAGGTGGCGCTCGGGGCCGGCGGACGAGGTGGCGCTCGACACGGGCGCTTCGGTGTAGTCTCGGAGCTTCCGCGGCCCGCCGATTGCGGAGGGTGCGGCAGCCCATCGAAACCGGATCCGGTCTTGCTCACCCCTTTCATCCAGTTCCTGATCGCCGCCAACGTCGTCGGTTTCCTGCTGCAGGGGATGCTCGGACCGGTGACCATCGAGTGGTTCGCGCTGTGGCCGGGCCATTGGACGAACGTACTCGCCGCGCCCTGGACCCTGGTGAGCTACAGCTTCCTGCACGGCGGACTCACGCACCTGCTGTTCAACATGTTCGCGGTCTGGATGTTCGGCACCGACCTCGAACGCGTATGGGGCGCGCGCCGACTCGCCTACGGCTACTTCCTCGGCGTGATCACGGGAGCGATCGCGCAGATCGTCGTCGGCGAGGCATTCGGCGGCGGCGGGCTGCCGGTGATCGGCGCATCCGCCGGCGTCTTCGCGATCCTGCTCAGCTACGCGATCGTGTTCCCGCACCGAACGGTGATGCTGCTCTTTCCGCCGATCCCGATGCCGGCGCGCGTGTTCGTGGCGCTGTACGGAGCGCTGGAGCTCGTGCTCGGCGTGACGGGCTCGGCATCGGGCGTTGCGCACTTCGCGCACCTGGGCGGGATGCTCGGAGGATGGATCGCCTACCGGTTCGGAGGGGCGGTGTCGCGGTGGAATCGGCGGCGGTAGGGGGTGCGGTGAGCTGGGGCGGGATGGGTGCGGGTGCGGGTGCGGGTGCGGGTGCGGATGTAGGGACGGTCGGGCTGGCAGCGGACTCGAAGCGCTGAAGATCGCGGCACAGGGCGATACGGTGGCGACGAGGCAAGCGCGCCGGCCGGCGTCGCCGCGGCGGCGGCAAGTCGCCTGCATGGGCAGCAGCCGCCGCACGAGCGAGCGTGCGCCGACAGGCGGCACCGCACATGCAGCAGTCCTCCAAGCGGCGCGCCGTGCCAAGGGCTACTACGCTGCGAAACCCAGCATTTTCCGCCGTGCAACGATCCACTCGGCCGAAATTGCTGCATTTTGCTGCGAAAAACACGGCCAGCAGCGACGCATGGACGGCGGGCTTGCGGAGGCGACCGGCCAGGCGAGGGTCGGCGTGTCGGACGACGATGCTCGCGGAGGCCGTGCTCGCGGAGGCCGTGCTCGCGGAGGCGGTGCTCGCGGAGGCCGTGCGCACGGAGGCGGTGCTTGCGGAGGCCGTGCTCGCGGAGGCCCTGCCAGCGGAGGCGGTGCTTGCGGAGGCCGTGCTCGCGGAGGCCGTGCCAGCGGAGGCCGTGCCAGCGGAGGCCGCGCCAGCGGAGGCCGCGCCAGCGGAGGCCGCGCCAGCGGAGGCCGCGCCAGCGGAGGCCGTGCCAGCGGAGGCCGTGCCCTGAGGGCAGTACCTGCAGAAGCGGCAACCAACGCACAGACGCGCGGCCGGCCGGAGCGGCCACGCAACGCACCGCGCCACCGGCTACTATGCTGCGAAACCCAGCCTTTTCTGCCGTGCAACGATCCGCACGGCCTGAATTGCTGCGTTTTGCTGCGAAAAGCACGGCCAGCGTCCCCGGTGGCCGCGGAGGACTGCCGGAGCGCACCCCCACCCCACCGCGGAGGACTGCCGGAGCGCATCCCCCAACCCGCATTTCGTTCCGAGCGCCGCGCATTAGCAACGCCGCCCCGGCCGCGCCCGGTTACCATCCGCGCGATGAAGCATCTTCTGCCCCGCCAGGCTCACGACTTCGTGCTGAGCAACCCGGAAGTGCTGTTCGTCGACTGCCGCAGCGATCCCGAGTATTTCTTCGTCGGACACGCGGTGGGTTCGATGCACGTCCCCTGGTACGACGCGCCCGATTGGGACTACAACCCGCTTTTCGTCACCGACGTGAAGAAGCTGGCCGGCAATTCCCTCGACCGGCCGGTAGTGCTGATCTGCCGCAGCGGCAAGCGCTCGGTGGAGGCGGCCGAAGCGCTCGAGGCGGCGGGCTTCACCGCCGTCTACAACGTGCTTCACGGGTTCGAGGGAGACCTGAACGCCGACCGCCAGCGCGGAAAGTCGAACGGCTGGCGCTTCGACGGCCTGCCGTGGGAGCAGTTCTAGCGTCGCAGAGCGAGACGCCCGCGGGCGCGGGCGTTCAGTCGTTCGGTCGTGCAGTCGTGCAGTCGTGCAGTCGTGCAGTCGTGCAGTCGTGCAGTCGTGCAGTCGTGCAGTCGTGCAGTCGTGCAGTCGTGCAGTCGTGCAGTCGTGCAGTCGTGCAGTCGTGCAGTCGTTCAGTGCAGCACGAGCGGATCCTGCGTCAGACCCTCGGACGTCCGGTCGTTCGGTGCAGCACGCGCTGGTGTATCCGGCCCTCGAACGTTCGGTCGTTCAGTGCAGCACGAGCGGGTGCTGCATCAGGCCCTCGAATCTTCGCAGGAAGTCGTCGACCTGCTCCTCGGAGGGCTCGCTTTCGATCAGTTCCTGCACGCCGCTGCGGAAGTGCTCGGCGAGCTCGCCGCCGAGGTAGATTTCCCTGCGACCGAGCTTGTCCATGATCTCGAAGCCGCCTACGTCACCGCCCTGCGGGTCGCGGAACTCGACGACGCAGTAGTTCGTGCTGTTGTAGATCATGTTCATCCGGCACCTCTCCCAGTGCTGGAAATAGGGTCGCGGGACGCGAATTTCAAGCGAAGCGCGAGCCGACTGCCGTTCTCGAGGCTCCGACGGGCGCGCTCTCCAACGGCGATTAGTCAGTGCCTACTATCACAGAAGACCCGGTCTGTCGTAGGGACGGAACCGGTGCTTCGTCCTTCGAAGTATGGATAGCAAGCAGTTTGCCTGCCAGCGGGGAAAACCCGCGCGAAATAACGCACCTTTCGGGCAACGCCGCTGACGGCAACGCCGCTGACGGCAACGCCGCTGACGGCAACGCCGCTCAGGGCAACGCCGCTCAGGGGCAACGCTGTCAACGTCGGTTTAAATCTGACCCACTTTCCCTGAGGAACGTCGGAGTAAATCTGACCCACCTGGTTCGTTGGTGAAGGCGTTTCTGCGTCGCGAAGCGGCGCAGAAACGCCTGTCGTCATCTGCCTGCCTTCGCTGTTACTGGCACGGCTTGCCCGGCCCGACGCTTCTCGCGCAGGCGATAGCTCTCGCCGCTGATCTGCACGATGTGCGCGTGATGCAGCAGCCGATCGAGCAGCGCGGCGGTAAGCGTCTGATCATCGGCCAGCGTTCCCGCCCACTGCGCAAACGGCAGGTTGCTCGTGAGCACCATGCTGGCGCGCTCGTAGCGCTTGGCCACGACGTTGAACAACAGGTTTGCCTCCTCGCGCCCGAACGGCAGGAAGCCGAGCTCGTCGACGACGAGCAGGCGCGGGCCGACCACCGCGCGGTTGAAGTACTGCCTCAGGCGTCCCTGCGCTCGGGCGGTGGCCAGCTGCAGCATCAGGTCGGCGGCCGTGATGAAGCGCGTCTTGATGCCGGCCATCACCGCTCGGTACGCGAGCGCAATCGCCAGATGGCTCTTGCCCACGCCACTGGGCCCGAGCAGCACGATGTTCTCGGCGCGCTCGATGAAGGCGAGGCTCGCAAGCTCCTGGATCTGCGCGCGCGGTGCGCCGGCGGCGAAGCCGAAGTCGTACTGCTCCATCGTCTTGATCGCCGGCAGCGTCGCGAGCTTGAGTAACGTCTGGCGCTGACGCTCCCCGCGCGCATGGTTCTCCGCGCCGAGCAGTCGTTCGAGGAAGTCAGCGAAGCTTGCCTGTTCCTGTGCGGCCTGCTGCGCCAGGTGCGGCCAATCGGCGCCGACTCGCTCGAGCTTGAGTTGCGCGCACATCAGCGCAATGCGTTCGTGCTGCAGGTTCATGTCCGCTCCTCCTGCAGCAGTGCCTGGTAGACCGACAGCGGATGCTGGAAGCTCTCGATCGGAGTCGGGCAGCGCAACATCGGCTTGACGTCGAGCGCCGGCGTTGCTTGCTTCGGCAGCGGCATCAACGCCGTACGCTCGAGCGTCAGGCGTCGGTCGGGGCGCTCGCCGGTCGTGGCGTGTGTCCGGACGTTGGCAACCTCAACGAGCCAGCGTCCGATGTGCGCGTTTGCGGCGCCGACATCGAGGTGCAGGCCAGCGGCCTTCTGCGTCGCCGCCAGCGGCACGAGGAAGCTGCCCTTCAGGTACCCGTTGAAGCGCTCGACCTTGCCCTTGGTGCGCGCCCGATAGGGGCGGCACAGGCGAGGCCGGAAGCCGTACTCATCGGCCAGCTCGAGCAGCTTCGGGTTCCAGCGATGATGCCCCGCGCCGTACGCGTCGCGATCGAGAACGACGGTGCGCGGGTTGTCGAACAGAACATGCTGCGGCACACCGCCGAAGAAGGCGAACGCCTCGCGCAAGCAGGCAACGAGCGTTGCGCTGTCCTCGCCGGCGGTGAAACGTACGAAGCTCGCACGGCTGTACCCCAGCGTCGCGACGAACGCCAGCAACGGATCGCGCCCACGGCGCACGACTGTGAAGTCGGCCTGCATCTGCTCGCCGGGCACCGTCTCGAAACGCACGACCGGATCCGGTGCCGCCGTCGACTTCAGCGGATGCAGAAACACCTTCAGCTGCGTGAGTCCGCCCTCGTAGCCGCGCTCGCGGATCTCACGCAGTAGCACCACCGCCGGAATCCACTTCGGGCGCGCCGCCTCGATCCTCGACAGCACGTACGGCTTGAACGCGTCGAGCTTCGTCGGGCGCGGCGTGCGCGGTCCGTACCGCGACACCTGCGCCTCTCGCAGGTAGCGCCGAATCGTGTTGCGCGAGCAGCCCAGTTGCCGCGCGATCTCTCGTATCCCTATCCCTTGCCGGGCCAACACCCGTATCTCCACTGCTTGCTCCTGGGTCAACATTCGCGGCGGCCAAAAAACCGCCATCGTCGGCCAGGTGGGTCAGATTTACTCCGACGCAGTGGGTCAGTTTTACATCGGCGCTAACAACGCCGCTCAGGGCAACACGGCTCAGGGCAACACGGCTCAGGGCAACACCGCTCACGGCAAACCGCTCACTGCAACCGCTCACGGCAACGTCATTCGCCCACGTCATTCCCACGCCATTCGCCCACGCCGCCCGCCCACGCCGCCCGCCCACGCCGCTCACCCACGCCCCCCACCTGCACCGCTCACCCACGCCCTCACCTGCGCCAGAACGCCGGCGTGAAGATCACGAAGAAGGTGAGCAGTTCGAGGCGCCCGGCGATCATCGCGACGGCGAGCAACCAGGTCTCGAAGTCGCTGAGCGAGGCGTAGTTGCTGGTGGGCCCGTAGCGCCCGAGGGCGGGCCCGACGTTGTTCACCGTGGCGACCGAGGCCGATATGGCGGTGAGGAAGTCTTCACCCGCGGCAAGAAGGATCAGGGCGACCGCGAGTTGCGTCAGTCCCCACAGCAGCATGTAGCCGAGCACGGCGAAGATGATCCGGTTGTCTACGATCTGCCCGTTGAGGGTGAGCGGGGCGATCGCGCGCGGGTGGACCAGGCGCATCAGTTCGCGCCGCGCCTGCTTGATCAGGATCAGCGAGCGGACCATCTTGATGCCGCCGCCGGTGGAGCCGGCCGACGAGGCGACGCAGGCGAGGAAGAGCAGCCACAGCGGTGCGAACAGCGGCCACGACGCATAGTCCTGGCTGACGTATCCGGTGGTCGTGCCCACCGATACGGTGTTGAACAGCGAGTGGCGCAACGAGACGATCAGGCTCGGGTACTCGCCGGTCCAGTACAGATAGACGCCCAGCGCGAACGCGCTGCCGAGCAGCAGTCCCCATACGGCCGGTGCCTCGGCGTCGCGCCAGTAGGCGAGCAGCGAGCGCTGGCGGATCGCGACGAAGTGCGTGAAGAAGTTCAGCACGGCGATCAGCATGAACGCCGTGAGGACGATCTCGACCGCGGGCGACTCGATGGCGGCGATGCTCGCATCGTGCGTCGAGAAGCCGCCGAGCGACATCGCGGAGAAGGCATGGCAGACCGCCTCGAACCAGTCGAGTCCGGCCCAGTGCAATGCGACGATGCACGCTGCCGTGAGGCTCGTGTAGACGAGCCACAGGTACTTCGCGGTCTGCGTGATCCGCGGCGTGAGCCGGTTCTCCTTCATCGGTCCCGGCACTTCGTTGCGAAACAGCTGCATGCCGCCCACGCCGAGCAGCGGCAGGATGGCGACCGCCATCACGATGATTCCCATGCCGCCGTACCACTGCATCGCGTGGCGCCACAGGTTCACCGACTGCGGAAGGCGTTCGAGGTCGCTGAGGATCGTCGCGCCGGTGGTGGTCAGGCCCGCTACCGCCTCGAAGTAGGCGTCGGTGAAGCGCAGGCCGGGGATCTCGAGCAGCAGCGGCACCGCGCCGGCGATCGACATCGACAGCCAGCCGAGCACGACCAGCAGGCAGCCGTCGCGCGGCTCGAGTTCGCGGCGATAGCGGCGCATCGCCAGCCACAGCAGTGCACCGACGACCAGGCAGCCGATGCTCGCGGCGAGAAAGCTCGGCCAGGCGCCGTCGCCGACGACGAGCGACCAGGCCAGGGGCAACGCGAAGGTTGCCGAGAACACCATCAGCAGGCCGCCCAGCACGTAGGCGATGACGAGCAGTCGGTTCAAGCGGAGAGGGCGTGAGGGGCTCGCGGCAAGCGGCGCCGGCTGCGACTCAGGCCGGGCCGAGATCCCAGCGTTCGGGCAGCGGTTCGATGAGGCCCATCTTCTGCAGCATGTCGAGCGCGTCGTCGAGGCCGCGGTAGCTGTGCAGCAAGGTGCGCAGCACCTGTACGCTGCGTCGCCCGTCGATCAGCGCGAGCACGGTGCGCAGGCGCCGCGGAATCGATGCTTCCGCGCGGCGTGCTTCCTCGCGGCCGATGCGGGTCTTGATGTAGACGAGCGTGGCCGAAAGCGGTTCCGGTTCCCCGGCCGAGGCGATCCGTCGCAGCAGCGTGTCGATCGAGCTCATTCGGCGATGGTACCCGCTCTCCGGGACATCAGGGCATGGGCGCTTCGCAGCAGTCGGGCGTCGTCGCCGTGCCGTGCGACGAGCTGCACGCCGAGCGGCAGGCCGTGGGCGCCCGCGAGCAGCGGAATGCTGATCGCCGGCGCGCCGATGTAGGTCCACAGCGTGCACATCAGCGGATCGCCGGTGCCCTGCGATGCGAGCGGTGCGGTGCCGAGCGTCGCAGGGCAGGCGATCGCGTCGAAGCGCTCGAAGAACGGGTCGATCGACGCGGCGACGCGCGCGCGGTTCTCGATCGCCTTGCGGTAGTCGACGGCGGTGATCGCGCGTCCTCGTTCGATCTGGCGCTGCAGCGACGCGGACAGCTGCAGGCGGCCCGTGTCGTAGTCGCGCTCGTACGACGCGGCGATGTCGGCTTCCATGACGGTACGGTGCCAGCCGATCGCGTGCCGCGCGTCGTCGGGCAGTTCGATCGCTTCGACCGCGCCGGCGAGCGACGCGATCCATTCGTCGAAGGCCGCCTGCGCATCGGCTGCGACGCGGTCCCACCACGGCGTGCGCGTCCACGCCAGGCGCAGCCGGGCGGGCGGCGTCTGCGCGGCGATCGCGGCAAGCGGCGGCATCGGCGCGAGCGCGGTGGCCGGGTCGGACGGGTCGGGCCCGAAGAGCGCCTCGGCGAGCGCCGCGGCGTCGTCGACGCTGCGCGCGAACACGCCGATCTGGTCGAGCGTGGGCGACTGGCGCAGGACGCCGCCGCGCGCGATGCGCCCGTAGCTCGGCTTGAAGCCGACGACGCCGCAGAACGACGCGGGCCGGATCACCGATCCGTTCGTCTGCGTGCCGATCGCCAGCGGCACCATGCCGCAGGCCACCGCCGCTGCCGAACCGCTGGACGAGCCGCCGGGCGAGTGCGCGGCGTCGTGCGGATTGCGCGTCTTGCCCGCCGTGTAGGTGGCCAGTTCGGTGGTGACGGACTTGCCGATCGGCCACGCACCGGCGCGGCGCATCGCTCGCACGAGCGCGGCATCGTCGGTCGCGACGCGGCCGGCGTGCAGCACGGTGCCGTCGCCGGTGGGCATCCCGCGCACGTCGACGATGTCCTTGATCGCCACCGGTACGCCGAGCAGCGAACCGCGCGCGTCGGCGCGCGTGATCGCTTCGTCGATGGCGCGTGCGGCGGCGAGTGCCTGGTCCGGGTCGAGGTGCTCCCAGGCGCGCACCTCGGCCTCGCGCGCATCGATGCGTTGCAACAGCGCGCGCGTGTAGTCGGCGCAGCCGAGGCGGCGCTCGCCGATCTCGCGCGCGGCATCGAGCGCGGAGAGGAACGCGAGGGGCTCGGGCATCGGCGCGCGCGTCGCGGGCGTCACCGATACAGCACCGACGGCAGCCACAGTCCCATGCCGGGGAACAGGTAGAGGACGAAGATCGCGAGCACCTGCAGCCCCATGAACGGCATCATCCCCATGAAGATCTGCCCGAGCGTGACGTGGGGCGGCGCGACGCCCTTCAGGTAGAACGCGGCCATCGCCACCGGCGGCGACAGGAACGCGGTCTGCAGGTTCAGCGCGACGAGCAGGCCGAAGAACAGCGGATCGACCTCGAAGTGCGCGACCAGCGGGATGAAGATCGGCATGAAGATGACGATGATCTCGGTCCACTCGAGCGGCCAGCCGAGCAGGAAGATGATCACCTGCGCCAGCAGCAGGAACTGCAGCTTCGACAGGCCGAGCGACAGCACCCATTGCTCGATCAGTTCCTGCCCGCCGAGCAGCGCGAAGGCCGCGGAGAAGATCGACGAGCCGACGAAGAGCCAGCACACCATCGCGGAGGTCTTCGCGGTGAGGAACACCGATTCCTTCATCACGTCGGCGTTCAGCTGCCGGTAGGCGATCGCGAGCATGAAGCCGCCGAAGGAGCCGACGGCCGCCGCTTCGCTCGGCGTGGCCAGGCCGAAGACGATCGAGCCGAGCACCGCGACGATCAGCGTGGCGAGCGGGAAGAACGACGACAGCAGCATGCGGAAGATCTCGAGCCGCGCGAAGCTGAGCATCACGTAGTACGCGAAGAGCAGCAGCGCGCCCAGCCCGGCCATCGTCCAGAACCAGATCGGGATTTCGCCCAGCTTCGTGCCGGCGCCCGCTTCGTCGGCGTCGTCTGCACCGCCGGACGCCTCCGGTTGCGCCGCCGATGTCGCGCCCGGCGGTTCGGCCAGCGCGTCGGATTCCGGCTCGGCCAGCCCGCTGCCGGCCGGTTCGGCGAGTCCGCCGCCGAAGGCGTCGTCGCCGCTCGAAAAGCCGCCCAGTTGCTGCAAGCCGCTGGTGTCGAACTCGACCTTCGGCGCGGTGACCGATTGCCACGCCAGCGCGAGCATCACCAGCAGCGCGATCGCCGGCAGCAGCGTGACGAACAGCTGGTGCGCGAGCGTGGCCATCGGCAGCTCGGCGTTGCGCGAGCCTTTCATCGCACGAACGATCGCCGGCAACGCGCGATTGCCGAAGCGCTCGCGCAGCCGCTCGGCAGGCGCCGACAGCACGACGTGGCGCGCCTCGTCGGGCAACGGCGGCATCAGGTGCGGCTTGAGCTTGGCCAGGACGATCACGTACGCGATGTACAGGCCCGCGAGCATGATGCCGGGGAAGAAGGCGCCGGCGTACAGCTGCACGACCGACACGCCGGCGGTGGCACCGTAGACGATCAACAGCACCGACGGCGGAATCAGGATGCCCAGGCAACCGCCCGCGGTGATCGAACCGGCCGAGATGCGCGTGTCGTAGCCGGCCTTGAGCATCGCCGGCAAGGCGAGCAGGCCCATCAGCGTGACCACCGCGCCGACGATGCCGGTGGCGGTGGCGAACACCGCGCAGGTGAAGATCGTGGCCACCGCCAGCGAGCCGGGCAGGCGCGCCATCGCCAGGTGCAGCGACCTGAACAGTCGCTCGATCAGGTTCGCACGTTCGACGAGATAGCCCATGAACACGAACAGCGGCACGGCGATCAGCACGTCGTTGGCCATCACCGCATAGGTGCGCTGGACCATCAGGTCGAGCGTCTGCTGGATGGCCTGCTCGGTGCTTCCGGTGCGGTCCATGTACGCGAAGAACGCGAACATCACGCCCATGCCCATCAGCGTGAACGCGGTGGGAAAGCCCAGCATGATCGCGGCGACGATCAGCGCGAGCATCAGCAGGCCCAGATGGCCGGTGGTGAGCGAGCCCCACGGCGTGAGCAGCGCCACGGCGAGGACGATCAGGCCGAGCATCGACAGGCCGAAGAGAAGTTCCTTGCGCATCCCGGTCGGCTCCGTCAGCGCGCGTCGTGCGCCACGTTCTCGGCGACGTGTTCCTTGACCATCGCGCGCAGCTTGTCGACGTCGACTTCCTCGACGTCGTCGACGCGCCGTGGCCAGGTGCCGGTCTTCAGGCAGACCACGCAGCGCAGGATCTCGACCACGCCCTGCAGCATCAGCAGCGCGCCGGCCAGCGGAATCACCGCCTTGAACGGATAGATCGGCGGCCCGTTGGCGGTGATCGACGAATGCTCCCGGATCGCGAAGGACTCGCCGGCGTAGACGTAGCCCGCCCACACCATCGCGGCGATGCCCGGAACGAAGAAGACGATGTAGAGCACGAGGTCGAAGAAGGCCTGCGTGCGCGGCGAGAAGAAGCCGTAGAGGATGTCGCCGCGCACGTGTCCGTTGGCGGCCAGCGTGTAGGCGCCCGCCATCATGAACAACGTGCCGTAGAGCATCATCTGCGCGTCGAAGGCCCACGGGTGCGGCGCGTTCAGCACGTAGCGCGAGAACACTTCCCAGGTGATCAACGCGGTGAGCGCGACGATCAGCCACGCGAAGAAGTGGCCGATCCGGGTGTTGAACCGGTCGACGGCCAGGAACAGGTTTTGCATGTTGGCCCCGCGTACTGCTGCATCGGCGCCCCGACGTGCGGCGCAACGCCGCGGGCCGGCTCACCGGAGCGAATGCGCTCCGGCGAGCGGTCGGCCGCGCGACGGCGCCGGTCGCCGCTGGGGCGTCAGCTTTTCTTCTGCTGCTTCGGCCCGAAGTAGTGGTTGTAGGCCATGCGGCGATTCGTGTTCGTGTCGAGGTCCCACTTCACCGTGCGCGCTGCGAACTTGCGCTGCGATTCGAGGATCTCCTTGAACAGCGGGTTGCCCGCGGCCATCTTGTCGGCGACCCGGTCGTAGATGACGAGCTGGTTCTGCAGCACCGAGTCGGGCGTCTTGTAGAACTTCACGCCGTCCTTGGCCTGCATCTCCTCGTAGTCCTTCGAGTAGCGGTCGATCGCCTTCCACGACATGTCGGCCGAGGCGGCCTCGACGGCGTTGTCGATGATCGCGCGCATCTTCTCGGGCAGCGCGTCGAACTTCGCCTTGTTGAACAGCACCTCGAACTGCTCGGCGTTCTGGTGGTAGCTCTGCAGCATGCAGACCTTCGAGACGTCGGGGAAGCCGAGCAGCCGGTCGGAGCTGGCGTTGTTGAACTCGGCGCCGTCGAGCAGGCCGCGATCGAGCGCCGGAACGATCTCGCCGCCGGGCAGCGCATTGACCGCCGCGCCCATGCCGGTGAAGACGTCGATCGACAGGCCGACCGTGCGGAACTTCAGTCCCTTCAGGTCCTCCATCTTCGTGACCGGCTTCTTGAACCAGCCCAGCGGCTGCGAGGCCATCGGACCGTAGACGTAGGACTTCACCTGCGCGCCGATCGACTGGTACAGGCGCTCGAGGAAGTCCTTGCCGCCGCCGTACTTGTGCCAGGCGAGCAGCATGTTCGCGTCCATGCCGTAGGCCGGGCCCGACCCCCACAGCGCGAGCGCGTTGTTCTTGCCGTAGTGGTAGACGACGACGCCGTGGCCGCCGTCGAGCGTGCCTTTCGAGACGGCGTCGAGCAGGTTGAAGGCGGGAACCACCGCACCGGCAGGCAGCACTTCGATCTTCAGGTCGCCGCCGGTCATGTCGTTGACCTTCTTGGCGAAGTCGAGCGCGTACTCGTGGAAGATGTCCTTCGAAGGCCAGGTGCTCTGCCAGCGCATCGCGATCGGACCCTGCGCCTTCGCGATCATCGGGAATGCGAGCGTTCCCGCGCCGGCGGCGGCTGCCGTGCCGATGAACTTGCGACGAGAGCGAATCTGTTCGGCCATTGCTTGAGTCTCCGGAAGAGGATGGCAACGAGGTTCGGTTCCATGCGTTCGGCGCCGGCTATCGATCCGCCTTGCGCGAAAGGCCCCGAATGCTAATCACGCGCTAAGGGGCTTGTCACGCGATCGTTCGCAGCGCCCGGGTTTTCCCGTAGCGGGGACGCGGAGCGATCCGGCCCTAGAAGAAGCCGACGTTCACCTGGAACGACTTCTCGACCTTCGGGATCGTGCGCTTGTTGTCGACGAACACGATCACGTGGTCGCCCGAGCGGATCTCGGTGTCGTGATGCGCCATCACGACTTCGAAGCGCGGCGCCGCGCGGCCGCGCACCGGCTCGAGCGGCAGCGGCTCGCCGTCGAGCGAGCGGACGATCGCGCCGATCGTCGCGCCGCGCGGCAGGTCGATCTCCTCGACGCGCCGGCCGACCACCTTCGACGACTTCGCGTCGCCGTGCGCGATCAGCTCGAGCGCCTCGGCCGCGCCCCGGCGCAGCGAATGCACCGACACGACGTCGCCGCGCCGCACGTGCGTGAGCAGCTGGCCGATCGTCGTCTGCGAAGGCACGATCGCGATGTCGATGCGGCTGCCCTCGACGAGGTCGGCGTAGGCCTGCCGGTTGATCAGCGCGATCGTGCGCCGCGCGCCGATGCGCCGGGCGAGCATGCACGACATGATGTTCGTCTCGTCGTCGGCGGTGAGCGCGACGAAGAGGTCCATCTCGGCGACGCCCTCCTCGGCGAGCAGCGCCTCGTCGGTGGAGTCGCCGTGCAGGATCAGCGTGGAGGTGGGCAGCTGCGTGGCCAGGTAGTTGCAGCGCGTGCGATTGCCCTCGATCACCTTGACCTGGTAGTCGGTGCCCAGGCGCCGCGCCAGGCGCAGCCCGATGTTGCCGCCGCCGGCGATCATCACGCGGCGCACCGGCTCGTCGTTGCGGCGCAGGTCCGACAGCGCCGTACGGATGTGGTTCGATGCGGCGAGCAGGAACACCTCGTCGCCGGGCTCGATCTTCGTGTCGCCTTCGGGCCGCACCGGACGATCGTTGCGGAAGATCGCGACGATGCGCATGTCCACGTCGGGATGCGCGGCGCGCAGCTCGCGTATGTGGCGCGAGACCAGCGGTCCGCCCGAATACGCGCGCACCGCGATCAGGCTGACGCGACCGCCGGCGAACTCGAGCACCTGCAGCGCGCCGGGGAACTCGATCAGCTTGGAGATGTAGTCGGTGACCGTCTGCTCGGGGCAGATCAGGTAGTCGACGTAGAAGCCGCCCTCGCCGGTGATCTCGGGACGGTTCTGGAACTCGGGCGCGCGCACGCGCGCGATGCGCGTGGGCACGTTGAAGGTGCGCGCGGCGATCTGGCAGGCGACGAGGTTCGTCTCGTCGCGCGCGGCGGCCGCGATCAGCATGTCGGCGTCTTCGGCGCCGGCCTGCTCGAGCACCGGAGGATGCGTGCCGTTGCCCGCCACCGTGCGCAGATCGAGCTTGTCGGCGAGCAGGCGCAGCTGCGCCGGATCGGTGTCGATCACCGTGATGTCGTTGCGCTCGGAGACGAGACTCGCCGCCACCGACGAGCCGACGCGACCGGCGCCGAGGATCAGGATCTTCACGTGAACTGCGCCCGCCGACGACGAGAGGTTCCGGGCCGGCTGCGCGCCGGGCGGCTACGAGCCCTGCTTGCGATACGCGCCGCGCGACAGGTCGATGCCGAGCTGCTTGAGCTTGCGGTACAGGTGCGTGCGTTCGAGTCCGGTGCGCTCGGCCACGCGCGTCATGCTGCCGTGCTCGCGCGTCAGGTGATGTTCGAAGTAGGCGCGCTCGAAGCAGTCGCGCGCCTCGCGCAACGGCAGATCGAGCGGCAGTTCGCGCAGGCCCACGTGCCCGGGCGAGACGCCGATCGTCGCGCCCGTCGCGGCAACGCCCGGATGCGCGCCCTGTTGCGCGACGCCGCCGGTGACCTCGGTCGCTGCGCCCGCCGACGCCGGGCGAACGAGCGTCATCGGCGCCTGCGCGTGCGCACCGGGCACCGCGATGCCCACGCGTGCGCTGGCGTATGCGGTGTGACCGGCGCGCATCGGCGCGCTGGACGGCGCGGCAGCGAGGCGGGGATCGGGTCGTCCGCGTTGCAGTCCCGTTTCGACCGCCTTCAACAATTTCTGCAACGTGATCGGCTTTTCGAGGAAGTCGAGCGCGCCGATGCGCGTGGCCTCCACCGCAGTGTCGATCGTCGCGTGACCCGACATCATGATCACCGGCATCGTGAGCTTGCCGCAGCTCGCCCACTCCTTGAGCAGCGTGACGCCGTCGGTGTCGGGCATCCAGATGTCGAGCAGCACGAGGTCGATCGGATTGTCTTCACGCACCTGGCGCGCCTGTTGCGCGCTGTCCGCGAGCAATACCGAATGGCCTTCGTCGCCGAGGATCTCGCAGAGCAGCTCGCGGATTCCGATTTCGTCGTCGACAACGAGTATTTCTGCCATGGGTATGGTCTTTCTATCCGTGCAGTGTTGCCACCAAACGACGATTGTCCTCGTTTTTGGCCAGTTTCGTAAATAGGACCGAAATCTGCGCGCCGACCGGCCGGCCGGCGGCGGACTCGCCCCAGTTCGCCACGTCGATGCGCGCACCATGCTCGTCGACGATCTTCTTGACGATCGCAAGGCCCAGGCCCGTGCCGCGCGGCTTGTTCGTGACGTAGGGCTCGAACACGCGCGACAGCGCATTCGGCGAGAAGCCGCCGCCGTTGTCGCGCACGAGCAGGCGAACGCCGGTATCGCCGTCCTGCAGCACGAGCGCCTCGGTGAGCAGCTCGACGTCGGGATGCTCGACGTGGTCGGTGGCCTCGACCGCGTTCTTCACGAGGTTGTGAATCACCTGGCGAAGCTGCGTCGCGTCGCCGAGCACCTGCGGCAGCGCAGGCGCCAGGCACGGACGGATCGACACGCGTCCTCCGGCGGCCGCATACAGGCGCAGCACTTCGTCGACGAGCCCGTTCAGGTCGAGCGGTGCGAGCTGCGCGGCCGGCAGCCGCGCGTAGTCGCGAAACTCGTCGACCATGCGCTTGAGCGCGGCGACCTGGTTGACGATCGTCTGCGAGTTCTTCGCGAGCAGCTCGGCCTCGGCCGGCGGCAGCTTGTCGGCGAGCTTGCGCTGCGTACGCTCGGCGGCGAGCTGGATCGGCGTGAGCGGGTTCTTGATCTCGTGCGCGAGACGGCGGGCGACCTCGGCCCACGCAACCGCACGCTGCGCGGAGATCACTTCGCTGATGTCGTCGAATACGACGACGTAGCCGACACGACGCTCGGGAAGAATGGAACCGCGCGCGAAGATCGTCTGGTCGGCATTCGCGCCGGGCGCTGCCGGCCCGCCCGGTCCGTTGGGGCCGCTGGGCCAGCTCGGGGCGTGCGCCGCGTTCGGGGCGTGCGCTCCGGAAATCGTGGGCGGGCCGTTCGCGTCGCCGGCGGTCTCCGGCGCGCCTGGAGGCGGCTCAGCGAGCGCCGCCGGCGGCAGCACGAACTGGCGCTGCCAGCTCGCCGCACCCGCGGCGGCCTGCTCGTTGAAGGCAGCGCGGATCGCCGGCGCGAGCTCGGCCAGCCGAGGCACCTCGGCGATCGGCTTGTCCAGATGCTCGGGCAGCGACAGTCCGAGGATGCGCTCGGCACCCGCATTGGCGAGCGTCAGGCGGAAGTCGGAGTCGAGCACCAGCACGCCCGCCGTGAGGTTGGCCAGCACGCTCTCGAGGCGCGCGTTGACCCGCTCGAGCTCGCGCTGGTTGCGCTCGACCTGCATGCGCGCATCCTCGAGCTGGCGCGTCATCAGGTTGAACGACTGCGTGAGCGCGCCCAGCTCGTCGCGTCCGGAGTAATCCTTCACCGGCCGGTAGTCGCCTTCCGCAACCGCGCGCGTACCGGCGGCGAGCATCGAAAGCGGGCCGGTGAGCCAGCCCGACAGCAGGAACGACGCGGCCACCGCCGAGAACACGGTGAGCAGGAAGATCAGCGTGAGCGTGATGCGGAAGATGCGTGCGAGCCCTTCGCGCGACAGCGACAGCTGCTGGAAATCGCGCCGGCCCTGCTCGACCGCCTCGGCGTTCTCCGACAGCGCGGTGGGCACCGGCTGCACGAGCTGCAGGTAGCGATGCTCGTCGGGCAGCTGCGCCAAGGTGTCGACGGCGACGATGACGCGCATCTTCAGGTGCCCGGCGTCGTCGGCCGGCTCCACCGCGGCGTACTGGCGCGTCAGCCGCGCCTGGCGCATCGCGCCCGACGACGGCAGGTCGGGCACGAGCCCGGCGAAGCGGCTGCCGCTGGTCGTGATGATGCGCCCGGTGCCCGAGGCGATCATCGCGTCGGTGACGTCGAACTGCTCGCGACGGTTGTTCAGCGTCTCCGGCCAGTTCGCGCGCGGCGTCTCCGACAGTTCGCCGGCGACGCTGCGCGCCTTCTGCGTCAGATCGGCGAGCAGCGAATCGAGCGCGGTGCGCCCGAGCGTGAGACCCGACTCGAGACCTCGCTCGACCGGCACCGCGAACCACGATTCGATCGAACGGCCGACGAACTGCACCGAGACGAGGTAGATCAGCGAGACCGGCAGCACCGTCATCAGCGTGAACGACATCGCCATGCGCGCCATCAGCCGCGTGCCGAACAGGCCTCGCCGATAGCGCACGACGAGCCGGCGCAGCAGCTCGAGCACGAGCAGCATCAGCCCCACCGCCAGCCCGACGGTGAGCCACAGCAGCATCGGATACTGGCTCTCGAACAGCTCGGTGTTCGCGCTGGCCACTGCGAGCAGCAGCAGCAGGATCACCGCGAGCACCACCGAGCCGATCAAGGCGAAGCGCAGCAGCCGGCCGACCGCGCGCTTCTCGGTATCTACGGTCTGAACGCGAAATCCTTCCATTCGGATTGCGGGTTCCAGTCACGGTCGGTGATCGCGTTGACCTGGAACGGCTTGGGCAACTGCGACGCGTCGAGCCTCAAGCGTACCCGAGCCTCGTAGCGCGTTCCCGGCCTGACGACCGACGCATCGAAGACACGCCATTGGCGCACGCGGCTCATCGCGCGCGTGGCGTCGGACAGCGTGTCCCAGGTCTGCGTCAACCCGTCGAAGTTGAGCCGGTACTGACGCGTGAGCGCGTGATAGGCGAGGCGATAGACGATCGAACGCTCGACGACGGTTTCGTCGGTCCACCACCAGCGCGGCCGGATCAGCTCGAACTCGAGCACGAAGTACAGCGGAACGCCCCGCCGGACGGCTTCCTCGAGCGAGCGCGTCAGCGGCACCTCGAAGTCGCCCGACAGCATCCAGCTGTCGGAGACGGCATCGTGCTTCAGGCGCGGCTGCGCGAAGGCGGATTCTTCGGCGGGCTGCGCGGGTGGCGATTCGCCGGTGGGCCGCGTCGGCGGCGATTCGCCGGTGGGTCGCGCCGACGGCGCTTCGTCGGTGGACCGCGCGGGCGGCGATTCGTCGGTGGGCCGCGCCGACGGCGCTTCGTCGGTGGACCGCGCCGCCGGCACCTGTCCGCTCAGCGTGGCCACCAGCACGAACACCAGCGCCAGGGCGAGACGGGCGATCAAGAGTGTTTTTCCAGCAGGGCGAAGAAGAATCCGTCGTGGTCGCGCATCGGCGTGGCGACCGGAAGGAGGGTCGACACCGATTCCGGCGTCGATTCCGGCGTGCGGACGTCGAAGCGCCACTGCAGGGGCAGTCTCGACGCGTCTCGATGCTTCTCGAGGAAGAGAGTGATTACTCCCTCACCTTCCTCCGGAAAGACGGAGCACGTGGTGTAGAGCAATTTACCACCCGGACGGAGCGTCGGCCAAAGCGCGCCGAGGATTTCCGACTGGCGTCGTGGCAGTGTCGCGAGATCGCTACGGCGACGCAGCCAGCGCACGTCGGGATGACGCCGCACGATGCCCGAGGCGGTGCACGGCGCGTCGACGAGGATGCGATCGAAGGGACGGCCGTCCCACCAGTCGGCCGGTCGGGACGCGTCGCCGCAAACGAGGATCGCCGGACGACGGGGCAGCGGCTGGGGGGCGGCGTCGGAGACCGGGCGACGGGGCGGCTCGGGGCCGGCGTCGGAGACCGGGCGACGGGGCGTCGGCTCGGGGCCGGTGTCGGAGACCGGGCGACGGGGCGTCGGCGCTTGTGCAGCGTCCGCGCAACGGGGCATCGACGCATGCGCGGCGTCCGGGCGGCCATCCGCGCCTGGCGTTGCGCCTCGCTCGGCGGCGAAGCCGAGCCGCTCGAGGCTCTCGCGCACCGCTGCCAGGCGTGCGGCATCGATGTCGAGCGCGGTGAGCTCCACGTCGGCAAGTTCGAGCAGGTGAGTGGTCTTGCCACCCGGGGCCGCACATGCGTCGAGCAAGCGCTCACCATCGCGGGGATCGAGGAAATGCGCGGCGAGCTGCGCGGCGGCATCCTGCACGGTGACGAAACCTTCGTGCCAGCCGGGCAGCGTGTCGACGACCGCCGGGGCGTCCAGCGCGATCGCCTGCGCGCCGAGAGGACGCGCGGCAATGCCGTGCGCACTCAGCCGCGACAGGTATTCGGCGGGAGTCGTTCGCAGGCGGTTGACGCGCAAGGTCATCGGCGCGGAGCCGTTGCCGGTCTCGAGGATCTGCTCCCAGCGATCGGGCCACGCCCGGCGCAGCCGGTCGATCCACCACTGCGGGTGATTCCAGCGCGCCTCCTCGTGGCGGCGGGCCGCGTCGAGCCGCGCGGCACGCTCGCGCACGAAGCGGCGCAGCGTCGCATTCATGAAGCCGGCAACGGGCGTGCCGCCCGGCAACGCGTGAGCGGCACGAACCGCCTGGTCGACGATGACTGCGTCGGCGCGCACCGACCCGACCAGTTGCGCGAGCGCGACCTCCTGCAGCGCTGCCGGCGCGGGCGCCGGCTTTCGGGCGTTCAGCCCGCGCGCGAGTTCGCGAACGAGCCCGAGTACGCGGCAGCTGCGATAGGCGAGGTCGCGCACGGCGGCGCGCGAGGCGGCGGGCAGCGGCTCGCCGGCCGACTCGGCTGCGATCGCGTCGTCGAGCGCCCGGGGCAGCGACCGGCCGGCCGCGAGCGCTTCGATCGCCCGCGCTGCGCAGGCGAGTTCGCGGAAAAGCGGGGCGCGACGGGCGGCGGCGACCGTGGCGAAGTCCCGCGGCGGGGTTGCGGTGGTGGAGTCTGGGTCGGCAGCGTCGAGGGCGGCTGCGTCCGTCGGCGGAACGGTGCCGCCGCCGGTCGAGATCTCGGGGCCGACGCGCGAAGTCGCGCCGCCGTGCGAAGAGCGGCGCGAGTGTCCGCTCACACTCGTGCGGCCGCTCCGGCCGGCATCGCCAGCAGGCGGCGCACACGCTCGGCCGTGTCGGGATGCGTGGAGAACATTCCGCGCAGCCCGCCGCCGGACAGCGGATTCATGATCATCATCTGCGCCGTCTCGGGGTGACGCTCGGTCGTCTCGAGCGGGATGCCGCGAGCGTAGTGATCGATCTTCTCGAGCGCAGAGGCGAGCGCGCGCGGATCGCCGGAGATTTCCGCACCGCGGCGGTCGGCTTCGAACTCGCGGGCGCGCGAAATCGCCATCTGGATCAGCATCGCGGCGATCGGCGCGAGGATCGCCACGGCGATCGTCGCCACCGGGTTCGAGCGCCCCTCGCTGTCGCGTCCGCCGAAGAACATCGCGAAGTTGGCGAGCGCCGAGATCGCACCGGCGAGCGTGGCCGAGATCGTCGAGATCAGGATGTCGCGGTGCTTCACGTGCGAGAGCTCATGCGCCATCACGCCGCGCAGCTCGCGCGCATCGAGAATGCGCAGGATCCCGGTAGTTGCCGCGATGGCGGCGTTCTGCGGATTGCGACCGGTGGCGAAGGCGTTCGGCGCATCCTCGTCGATCAGGTACACGCGCGGCATCGGCAACTGCGCGCGCTCGGCGAGTTCCTGCACCATGCGGTAGAACTGCGGCGCGCTCGCCTCGTCGACCTCGCGCGCACGGTACATGCGCAGCACCAGCTTGTCCGAGAACCAGTACGCAAAGAAGTTGCCGATCAGCCCGAAGCCGAGCGCCAGCAGCATGCCTTCGCGGCCGCCGATGATCGATCCCACGGCACCGAACAGCGCCATGATGCCGGCCATCAGGATGCCGGTCTTGAACCAGTTCAGCATTTCGTTCGTTGCTCCTCGTTGTGCCGACGCGTTGCTCGCACCGGCCCGAAACAATATCGGGGCGCGGGGCGGGGGCTGCAAGAGTCGGACGAGGAACTGTACCGGTTGCGGCGGCGGGGCTCGGTGAGGGCGGGGGCTCGGGGGGGCCCGGCAGGGGCACGTCGGTCGTCGGGGCGGCGCACGGATCGGCAGCGCGGCGGGCACGCACGCCGCTCGACGGTAGCGCAGATGTGTCGCGAGGCTGACGGGCCGCGACGCTGATGGGCTGCGGCGCTGATGGGCGGCGGCGCTGATGGGCGGCGGCGCTGATGGGCGGCGGCGCTGATGGGCTGCGGCGCTGATGGACTGCCGCTGAGCAGGTGGACTTTGCAAAGGCGGATATGCCGCAGATCCCAGCGTTTTCGCATCGGGAAAGCGTTGCACGAGCAAAGACGCTGTATATCGCAGCACAACGCGCCGCAGTCCATCGACGCCGCAGCCGACGCCGCAGCCCATCAGCGTCGCAGTTCCCTCGAAGCAGTGCAGGCGGCCGAGTCGAATGCCTCGTCGTCCGGCGCCGGGGCGCGCGCCGCGCAAACACCGACCATGAGCGAGCTCGTTGCCGGAGGGAGCCGTGCTCGACGCGCCAGCCTGTCGGCGGCGCTCGCCTGCAGGCACTGCTCGGCTATCACCGCGTCCCACGTCGCCCTCGCACGGACGTGCAGGCGCTGCAACCGACAGTTGCGATCCGCGCCGTGTAGGCCGCGCAACAAAAGAAAAACGCAACATTCCGTTGCGGGCCGAACCGGGCGCCGTTGCGTCGAAGCGCCTCCGGCGCCGGATGCGTCGGAGTGCTGCTGACCCCGGCTGTATCGGAGCGTCCCTAGCCCCGGTCGCGTCGGGGTGCCCCTGGCCCGGTCGCGCGGAGCGCCTCGGTTTCGTCGAAAGCCGCCTGGTCCGGTGCCTCGACGCGGTGCGTGGCCCGGGTGCGTCGGCGTGCCGCCTGGCCCTGGTGCGTCGGCGTGCCGCCTGGCCCTGATGCGTCGGCGTGCCGCCTGGCCCCGGTGCGTCGGCGTGCTGCCTGGCCCTGGTGCGTCGGCGTGCCGCCTGGCCCTGGTGCGTCGGCGTGCCGCCTGGCCCTGTTTGCGTCGGCGCCGACCAAAGCCGGTCGCCGGGCACGCACGCACCCGTCGCGCCGCAACCAACGGTTGCGATTTACGCCATCACGCCGGCGCCACCCGCATGCCACCCCGCCCCGACCCGCGTGCATGGCCGCCCGCAACGCCACTTCCTCCCGCCTGCGGCCGACATCACATCCCGCGGCGACCGCCCCCTCAGCTCGAACGCGGCTCCGGCACGACGAACCCGGCGCCCGCCGCCACTCCGAAGCCGCGCAGGAACTCGCCGACCGCAAGCCGCCTGCCTCCCGGCTTCTGCAGTTCGAGGAGATCGACGGCGCCGTCGCCGCAGGCGACGACCAGGCGTCCGGGTACATCGAGCACGGTGCCGGGTGCGGGAAGCTTCCTGCCGGCGCCCATCCACGGCGCCGCTCGCCAGACCTTGATCGTCGTTCCGGCGGCGTCGTCGAGCCGCGCAGTCGCGCCCGGCGCCGGGTCGAACGCCCGGACCCGATCGACGATGCTTCGCGCCGGTTTCGTCCAGTCGATCGCGGCGTCGTCGCGCGTGAGCTTTCGCGCATAGGTGACGCCTTGGTCGGGCTGCGCGGTGGCGACCAGTTCGCCGCGTTCGAGCGCCGCCAGCGCGTCGACGATCGCGCGTGCGCCCAACTCGGCCAGGCGGTCGTGGACGCTGCCGGCCGTGTCGTCTTCGTCGATCGGCGTGCGCGCGACGAGCAGCATCGCTCCGGTGTCGAGCCCCTCGTCCATCTGCATGATGGTGACGCCGGTCTCGGCGTCTCCCGCCTCGATCGCGCGCTGTATCGGCGCGGCGCCGCGCCAGCGCGGCAGCAGCGAGGCGTGGATGTTCAGGCAGCCGTGCCGCGGGATGGCAAGCACTTCGGCCGGCAGGATCGCGCCGTAGGCCGCGACGACCATCGCGTCGGCGTCGAGTGCGCGCAGCCGGTCCTGCAGCGCCGGGTCGCGCAGCGTGCGCGGCTGTTCCAGTGGCAAGCCACGCGCGAGTGCCAGTCGCTTGACCGGGCTTTCACGAAGGGCCTGTCCGCGGCCCGCTGGCTGATCCGGACGCGTGAGCACGAGTGCGATTTCGTGCCCGGCGTCGTGCAATGCGGCGAGCGCGGAGGCGGCGAAATCGGGGGTGCCGGCGAAGACGAGACGCAACATCGACGGGCCGGAACGACGCATCAGCAGCGGCCGGGGATCGCAGCCCACGCGGGAATCGTGCACTCCACGACGCCCGGCATCCCCCACGCGGGAACCGCGCGCCGCGCCCGCATCGGACCCCTCATGCGGCGCACGGCCTCCGGGAGTCGAACGGGCAGCAGCGCACTCGGCTCCGACGGGCGCCTATGCGTCGACGCGCTCGGCCTTGAGCAGTCTGCTGCGGATGCGCGACTGTTTCAGGCGCGACAGGTACTGCACGAAGACGCGACCGTCCAGGTGGTCGATTTCGTGCTGCACGCAGACGGCGAGCAGGCCGTCGGCTTCGAGTTCGAACGGCGTGCCGTTCTCGTCGAGCGCGCGCACGGTGACGCGGTCGGGGCGCTCGACCTCGTCGTAGACGCCGGGCACCGACAGGCACCCTTCCTCGAAGACCTTCGTCTCGTCGCTGGTGCAGACGATCTCGGGGTTGATGAACACGCGCAGTTCGTCGCGTGCGTCGGAGACGTCGAGTACGATCACGCGCTCGTGGACGTCGACCTGCGTGGCGGCCAGCCCGATGCCGGGCGCCGCGTACATCGTCTCGGCCATGTCGCGCACGAGCTGGCGGATGCGCTCGTCGACCTGGCGCACCGGCGTTGCGACCCGGTGCAGGCGGGGATCGGGATAGCGGAGAATGTCCAATACGGCCATCGGTGAATTGCGACCGCCGGTAGGCTCGGGTCGCGGGATGCGAGCGACGCCGATACAGTTGCGGCAGTATCGAAAGCTGTAAACGTACGAGGGCTAGTTCGGGGCGAATGCGACTCGATCAAGTCCCGTCGAGTGTATCCCATACGTTCGCAGGCACGCGCGCTCATGAGAAAGCTTTCCGTGCAGTTTCTGACACTGGCTGTCGCGGGGCTGGCCTGCGCGGCCGGCCTCGTGTTCGCGCAGCCCGCCACGCCGCCGCTCGAGCTCGCCAAGGACGCGCCGGACCGCTACGTCGTCGTCAAGGGCGACACGCTGTGGGACATCTCGGGGCGCTTCCTGCAGAAGCCCTGGCGCTGGCCCGAGATCTGGGAGCTGAACCGCGAGGAGATTCGCGATCCGCACTGGATCTACCCCGGCGACGTCATCCTGCTCGATCGCAGCGGCGCGCAGCCGCGGCTGCGACTGGCGCGATCGGTGGGCAGCGGATCGTCGGCCGCCGGTGGAAACCTTCCGGTGGAGAAGCTCAGTCCGCGCGTGCGCGTGGGACCGCTGACGCAGGAGGCGATTCCGACGATCAACTCGACCGACATCGAGGCCTTCCTGAACCGGCCGCTGGTGGTCGACGAGCACGGTCTTGCGTCGAACCCGCGCATCGTCGCCACGCAGGAAGGTCGCGTGTTCCTCGGCCGCGGCGAACTGGCCTACGTGCGCGGCATCGAGCAGCCTCAGGTCTCCGAATGGCACATCTACCGCTCGGCGCGGCCGTTGCTCGATCCGGACACGCGCGAGCCGATCGCCTGGGAGGCGCTGTTCCTCGGCACCGGCAAGCTCGAGCGTCCGGGCGACCCGGCATCATTGCGCGTGGTCGCGACCAACGAGGAGGTGGGCACCGGAGACCGGCTGATGGCCGCCGAACGTGCGCTGCCGATCGTCTACGCGCCGCGGGCGCCCGACGCGAAGGTGGCGGGTCGCATCGTCGCCGTCTATCGGGGCCTGACGCAGGTGGGACGCAACAGCGTCGTCGCGGTGAACGTGGGCAAGGAGAACGGCATCGAAGTCGGCCACGTGCTCGGCATCGCGCATCGGGGCGCCACGATCACCGACCGCACGGCGGCAGAGCGCGAGAAGGTCGTCCTTCCGGACGAGCCGGTCGGCCATCTTCTCGTCTTCCGCGTCTTCGATAAGATCGCCTACGGGCTCGTGATGGACGCCTCGCAGCCGATCGCGGTCGGCGACGACGTCGCGAACCCGCGATAACGCTCGCAACCCGGTGATCGCGCCGCGCCTCGAGCGCGGCGCTTTCGTTTTGCGGTCCGCCGGCCGGCTCGGGCCGCGGGGCCGAGCGACCGCCGGCGCCTCCGGCGCGCGGCGACGGGAGACTCGAATTGCCGCTCGACGCCGAAGCGCGTGCCGAACTCGCGTGGTGGTTGCGCCTGACGCTCGCCCCGGGGATCGGACCGGCCGCCGCGCGGCGGCTGCTCGAAGCTTTCGGACTGCCCGAGGACGTGTTTCGCGCCGGACGCACACGCATCGCGGCCGTGCTCGATGCGCCGCGCGCCGCCGCGCTGCTCGCCGACGACGACGGGCGCGAAGCGAAGGTCGACGCCGCGCTCGCATGGGCGCACGGAGACGACAGCCACCTCGTCGCACTCTCCGATCCGCGCTACCCGAAACCGCTGCTGCAGATCGGCGATCCGCCGCCACTGCTCTACGTGCGAGGGTCGCCCGAGGCCTTGTCGAAGGACCTGCTGGCAATCGTCGGCAGTCGGAATGCCACGCCGGGCGGCGAGGCCAACGCACACGACTTCGCCCGCGCGCTCGCCGACGAAGGGCTGGCGATCTGCAGCGGCCTGGCGCGCGGCATCGACGCCGCCGCGCACCGCGGAGCACTCGAAGGAAGGGCCGGGACGGTCGCCGTGGTCGGCACCGGCATCGACCGCGTCTACCCGGCCGCGCACCGCAGGCTCGCGCACGCGATCGCGCAGCACGGGGCGATCGTCTCCGAACTGCCGCTGGGGACCGAAGCGCAGCGGTCGAACTTCCCGCGACGCAACCGGCTGATCGCCGGCCTGTCGCTCGGCGTGCTGGTCGTCGAGGCTGCGCCGCATTCGGGTTCGCTGATCACCGCGCGCCACGCCGCCGAATACGGCCGCGAGGTGATGGCGATCCCGGGCTCGATCCATTCGCCGGTGGCGCGCGGCTGCCATCGGCTGATCCGCGACGGAGCGAAACTCGTCGAGTCGGCGGAGGACGTGCTGGCCGAGTTGCGCCGGCAGATGCGCGAGCGCGCGGACGCCAGCGCCGCTCCGGGCGAACGCGCCGGCGGCGCAGCTCGGGGCACGGGCGGGAACGCGGGGGGCGCTGCGGCATCGGGGGGCGCTGCGGCATCGGGGGGCGCTGCGGCATCGGGGGGCGCTGCGGCATCGGGGGGCGCTGCGGCAACGACGAGCGCCAAGGCATCGGGGAGCAGCGCGGCATCAGGGAACAACGCGGCATCGGATCTCTTCGCATCGGCGAGCGCCGCCGCGCGGGTGGCTTCGACGAGCCCGACGGCGTCGACCGTGCTGCAGGCGCTCGGCTGGGACCCGGTCGACGCCGACACGCTGATCGCGCGCTGCGCGCTGCCGGCGAGCGAGGTCGCCGCGGCGCTGCTCGAACTGGAACTCGCCGGACTGGTGGAACGCTGGAACGACGGGCGCTACGCGAGGGCGTAAGCCGTGGACGAATCCGGCAGCCTCCCGGCGTGGCCCCGCTCCGGACCGGGAATCGCCCCGGAACCGGCCCGGCACGCGCAAGGGCCTGCGCCTCGGCGCGCCGCGCTGGGCACGCACCCGCGCGTCACGAAGAAGGCAAGAGGGGGAACATGCGCCCGCGGGAACAGAAGAGGGGGAACGCGCGCCCGCGCGTCAGTCTGGCACGAAAGAACGTCGAGCGCGCACGCCGATCGAGGCGACCGGATGGCTTGTTGCGCCCGCCGTCGGGCGCCACTTATGATGGCGCCCCCATGAGCAAAGCGCTGGTCATCGCCGAGAAGCCGTCCGTCGCCGCCGACATCGCGCGCGCGCTCGGCGGCTTCGCGCGGCACGGAGACTACTTCGAGAGCGACGACTACGTGCTGTCGTCGGCGGTCGGGCACCTGGTCGAGATCGCGGTTCCGGAGCAGTTCGAAGTCAAGCGCGGAAAGTGGTCCTTCGCGCATCTTCCGGTGATTCCGCCGCACTTCGACGTGCAGCCGATCGCCCGCAGCGAGGAGCGGCTGAAGCTGCTCGCGAAGCTGATCCGGCGCAAGGACGTCGACCGGCTGATCAACGCCTGCGACGCCGGGCGCGAAGGCGAGCTGATCTTCCGGCTGATCGTCCAGTACACGAAGGCGAAGCAACCGGTGCAGCGACTGTGGCTGCAGTCGATGACGCCATCGGCGATCCGCGAAGCCTTCGGGAACCTGCGCAGCGACACGCAGATGCGTCCGCTCGCCGACGCGGCCCGCAGCCGCTCGGAGGCCGACTGGCTGGTGGGCATCAACGGCACGCGGGCGATGACCGCGTTCAACTCGCGCGACGGCGGCTTCTACAAGACCACCGTCGGACGCGTGCAGACGCCGACGCTGACGATCGTCGTCGAGCGCGAGGAACGCATCAAGCGCTTCGTGCCGAAGGATTATTTCGAGGTGCACGCCAGCTTCGCAGCGAAGTCGGGGGCCTACGATGCACGCTGGTTCGACCACGGCTTCAAGCGCAGCGACGACGCGCCCGACGCGCGCGCCGAGCGCCTGTGGGAGCGCGCCCGGGCCGAGGCGATCGTCGAGCGCTGCCGGGACAGGACGGGCACGGTCACCGAGGAGACGAAGCCGAGCACGCAACTGTCGCCGGCGCTGTTCGACCTCACGAGCCTGCAGCGCGAAGCGAACTCGCGCTTCGGCTACTCGGCGCGCACCACGCTGTCGATCGCGCAGGCGCTCTACGAGCGTCACAAGGCGCTCACCTATCCGCGTACCGACTCGCGCGCGCTGCCCGAGGACTATCTGCCGAGCGTGCGCCAGACGCTCGGCGTGCTCGAGGGCGAGCGCGCCTACGCCGCTTTCGCGAAGCAGATCGGCGCGAGCGGATGGGTCAAGCCGAACAAGCGCATCTTCGACAACACGAAGGTGTCGGACCACTTCGCGATCATCCCCACGATGCAGGCACCGCGCGCGGGCGCGCTGTCCGACGCCGAGCAGCGCATCTACGACCTCGTCGTGCGCCGCTTCCTCGCCGTTTTCTTCCCGCCGGCCGAGTACCTGAACACGACGCGAATCACCGTCGTCGAGGGAGAATCGTTCAAGACCGAAGGCCGCGTGCTCGTGAACCCGGGCTGGCTCGCGGTGCACGGGCGCGAGGGCAAGGACGACACGCTCGTCCCGATCGAACCCGACGAGCGCGTGCGCACCGACGCGATCGAAGCGCGCGCGCTGGCCACCAAGCCGCCCGCGCGCTACACCGAAGCGACGTTGCTGTCGGCGATGGAGGGCGCGGGCAAGCTGATCGACGACGACGAACTGCGCGAAGCGATGCAGGCCAAGGGCCTCGGGACGCCGGCCACGCGCGCCTCGATCATCGAAGGCCTGATCACCGAGAACTATCTCGTGCGCGAAGGGCGCGAACTGATCCCCACGACGAAAGCCTTCCAGCTGCTGCGGCTGCTGCGCGGACTCGAAGTCGACGAGCTGACCGCGCCCGAGCTGACCGGCGAGTGGGAATACAAGCTTTCGCAGATCGAGCGCGGCAAGCTCGGGCGCGACGAATTCATGCGCGAGATCGCCGAGATGACGCGCAAGATCGTCGAGCGTGCGAAGGGTCGCGAGACCGTCGACGTCCCCGGCGACTACGAAACGCTGTCCACGCCTTGCCCCGCGTGCGGCAGTGTCGTCAAGGAAACCTACAAGCGCTTCGCCTGCACGAATCCGCAGTGCGAATTCTCGATCACGAAGATCCCCGGCGCGCGCCAGCTCGAGGTCGCCGAGGCCGAGCAGTTGCTGCGCGAACGCACGATCGGACCGCTGCAGGGATTCCGCAGCCGCCTCGGGCGCCCGTTCGCGGCAATCCTGAAACTCACCGACGAGCACAAGCTCGAGTTCGACTTCGGCCAGTCGGGCGGCGACGAGGCCGATGCAGAAGCGGTCGACTTCACCGGACAGCAGGCACTGGGCGCGTGCCCGAAGTGCGGCGGAAGCGTCTTCGAGCACGGCATGAACTACGTCTGCGAGAACGCGGTCGGGCCGCAGAAGCATTGCGACTTCCGCAGCGGCAAGATCATCCTGCAGCAGGAAGTCGCACCCGAGCAGCTGCGCAAGCTGCTCGCCGAAGGCCGCACCGACCTGCTCCCCGATTTCGTCTCGTCGCGCACGCGGCGCAAGTTCAAGGCATACCTCGTGCTCGAACCCACGGGCAAGGTCGGCTTCGCCTTCGAGCCGCGCCCCGCGAAGAAGACGGCTGCGAAGACCGCACCGGCCGCTGCGACGCCGGAGCGCACGACGGCGCGCTCGGCTTCGGGCGCGAAGAAGGGGGCGGCGACGAAGGTCGCGAAGGTCGCTGTGAAGAAGGGCGCTGTGAAGAAGGGCGCTGTGAAGAAGGGCGCTGCCAGGAAGGTCGCGAAGAAGCCCGTCGCGAAGTCGGCGCGCTCCTGATTTTTCCGGGTACGGGTTCGGAGGAAGGTGCGCTCGAGCGCGCGGCGCGCTTATGCGCCGGTGTGCGGATCGCGTCTACGCCCCATGCTCGCGGCTCGTGCCCGCGGCTCGTGCCCGCCGCTCGTGCCCGCGGCTCGTGCCCGCGGCTCGTGCCCGCCTCCGTGCCCATCTCCTGTGCTCGTCTCCCGCGACAGCCCCCCGCGCCGGGCCGGGCCGGTCGACCCGGGGTTGGCGGCGCAGCCACCCCCATTTTTGCTGCGTAAAACAGCGATTTCCGTCGGAGATGCGCTTCCACGCGCGGCAACGCAGCATTTCGCAGCGTTTCAGGGCGATGGCAGCACCGACCGTCGACCTCGAGCAGCAGGCAGGTGCCCATGCCCGTCGGCCGACTCGAGCGCCGACCCGGGGAGCTCTTCGGTGCACCTATCGATCCTCGTTGGGCTCCTCACCCGGGCGATCGCCCCGGCCGTCGGCTCCGGGGTCGACTCGAGGCCGGCCCGGCCTGGACGGCCGAGACGCTACGCTCCACTTTTGCTGCAAAACACAGCGATTTCCGGCGGAGACGTGCTTCGACTGCGTATTTCGGCCCAACGTGACCGGCCATTTCGGCATCGTGACCGCGCATTCCGGACGATCGTGACCGCGCATTTCGGCGCATCGTGACCGACCGTTTCGGTAACGTGACCGATCGTTTCGGCGCATCGTGACCGCCGAGCCCGACGCCGCAGTGCATCGGGTTCGAAGGCACTTCGGTGTTGCGTAGAGATCTGACAGGGGACCGTACCCTCGGCGGCTTTGCCCGCAGGAGGGACGGTGCCCAAGCAACGGATGGCTCTACGCATGATCAAGGACTTGATTCGTTTGAAGTGGGAGGCGCAACTCTCCCACGAGAGGATCGCCGCCGCCCTTGGGGTATCGAAGGGCGTGGTGACCAAGTACGTCGCGCTCGCCCACGCCGCCGGCCTGGATTGGCAGACGGTGCGCGACTGGGACGAGCGCCAGCTCGTCGCACGGTTGCTGCCGCGTGCGCCGGCGGTCTCGCCCTTCGTCGAACCCGATTGGGGGCGCGTGCATCGCGAACTCGGTCGCAAGGGCGTGACGCTGATGCTGCTGTGGGAGGAGTACGTCACCGCGCACGCCGATGAACGCACCTGGCGCTACACGCAGTTCTGCGAGCACTACAAGACGTTCGCGCAGCGCCTGAAGCGTTCGATGCGCCAGCACCGGCGCGCCGGCGAGAAGCTGTTCATCGACTTCGCCGGACCGACGGTGGGGCTGCAAGATGGCACCCGCGCGCAGGTGTTCGTCTGCGCGCTGGGCGCTTCGAGCTATACGTTTGCCTGCGCCAGCCGCGCGCAGAAGCTCGAGGACTGGGTCGGGTGCATCGTGCGTGCGCTGCACTTCTACGGCGGCGTGCCGCAGCTGCTGGTGCCCGATAACGCCAGCGCCGTGATTGCCAATCCGGACCGGTACGAGCCGCGCGCCAACGACACCGTGCGCGATCTGGCGCGTCA
>JAMLIS010000002.1 GCA_023954015.1 Burkholderiaceae bacterium | reverse complement strand
GGCGAGCGCGGCGCTGTTCGTCTCGGGCGGCGTGCTCGCCGCCCGGCTCGCTGCGGCGCACGCGTCGCGTGCGGGGCTGTTGCTCGGCGTCTACTACGGCGGCACCGGCCTGGGCATCGTGGCGTCGGCGCTGCTCGTTCCGCCGCTGCTCGGGCTCGGTGCGCCGCACGCCTGGCAAGGGGCCTGGGTCGCGCTCGGTGTCGCGGCCGGGCTGGCCACCTTCGCGATGTCGTCGCCCACGCGCCCGCTCGCGGCGAAACCGGTGGCGCACGGCCCGGAGCATCGCGGCTTCGAGTGGCGCCCGTTCTCTTTCGGACTGGCCGGCTACTTCATGTTCGGCATCGGCTACATCGGCTACATGACCTTCGTCATCGCGCTGCTGCGCGAGCAGGGGCTCGGCCATGGGCAGACGCTTGCGTTCTTCGTGCTGCTCGGCGTCGGCGTCGTCGCGTCGTCGTGGCTGTGGGCGGGGCTGCTGCAGCGTGCGCGCGGGGGCGAGGCGCTCGGGCTGCTCAATGCGCTGCTCGCCGTTGCCACCGCGCTGCCGGTGTTCAGCGCGCACCCGGTTGCCGTGTTCGTCTCGGGTGCGCTCTTCGGCAGCGTCTTCCTGTCGCTGGTGGCGTCGACGACCGCGCTCGTGCGTCACAACCTCCCGGCGCCGCTGTGGGCCGGCGGCATCGCCGCGTTCACCATCGTCTTCGCCTTCGGCCAGATCGTCGGCCCGAGCGTCGTCGGCTGGATCGCCGACGCGGCCGGCGGCCTGCAGCGCGGCCTGGGCTTCTCGGCGCTCGCGCTCGCGCTGGGCGCGGTGCTTGCGTTCCGCCAGCCGGCGTTGCAGCGCGGGCACGACAAGGCGGGGGCCGGTGCATCGTGACGCGTGCCGCGCTTGCGCCGCAATCGTGGCGTGACCTGTCCGGCGCCTGGCATTGCCGCGCCGCCTCGACGATCATTGCGGAATACGCAAAGGGAGAACGAAGGTGAACGAAACCGTCTCGCTGCCCGCGATTCTCGGGCGCTCGCGCCCGGCGCTTGCGCGCGCCGTGACGATGTTCGAGAACGACCGGCCGGGCGCCGGCGAGCTGCACGCCAGTCTCGGCTCGCATCTGGGGCGTGCGCACGTCGTCGGCATCACCGGCGCGCCGGGCGCCGGCAAGTCGACGCTGATCGACGCGCTGCTCGGCGCGCTGGTCGCCGCCGGTCGCACGGTGGCCGTCGTCGCTGTCGATCCGTCGAGCCCGGTGAGCGGCGGCGCGATCCTCGGCGATCGCGTGCGCATGGGCGATGCGGCCTCGCACGACGACGTCTTCGTGCGCTCGCTGTCGTCGCGCGGGCATCTGGGCGGCCTGTCACGCGCAGCCGGCCGCATCATCGATCTGTTCGACGCGGCCGGTTTCGACGTCGTGCTCGTCGAGACGGTCGGCACCGGGCAGTCCGAAGTCGAGATCCGCGAGTTCGCCGACACCAAGGTCGTCGTCTGTCCGCCGGGGCTCGGCGACGAGGTGCAGTCGATCAAGGCCGGCATCCTCGAGATCGCCGACATCCTGGTCGTGAACAAGGCCGACTCGCCGATCGCGAAGCGCACCTACGACGACATGCGCGCGCTGTCGCGCCTGCGCCGGCGTCCGGAATGGGCGGTGCCGGTGCTGCGCACGGTCGCGACGAACGGCGAGGGGATCGACGAGCTGGTCTCGGCGATCGGCGAGCACGCGAAGGCGATGGGCAAGGGTACGCGGCTCGCGCGGCGCGGCGGCTCCGCGGGCGCAGCGGCATCGGGCCTCGCGTCGCCCAGTGCCGCGTCGGCCGGCGATTCGTCGAGCGGACCGAAGCGCGCGCCTGCCGCGCACGCGAGCGACGACGAGTTGTTCGAGGCGATGCGCGCCTGGCGCGCTGCGGGCAAGGGCGTCGCGCTGGCCACCGTCGTGCGCACCTGGGGCTCGTCGCCGAGGGCCGAGGGAAGCCTGCTCGCGGTGGAGCAGGGCGGTGGCTTCCTCGGTTCGGTCTCGGGCGGCTGCGTCGAGGGCGCGGTCATCTCCGAGGCGCTCGAAGTGATCGTCGACGGCAGGCCGCGCATGCTCGAGTTCGGCGTCAGCGACGAGCAGGCGTGGGAGGTCGGGCTCGCCTGCGGAGGGAAGGTGCAGGTGTACGTCGAGCGGGTCGGCTGACCGGCGAGGCGCGTTCGCTGCGGCTTCGGGCCCGGCGCCGAGCGGGGGGCTGCGCGCAGCGGGCCGACTTCTGCGGCGCCGAGCACCGCAGCCTCGCGGTCGGCGCGCGAAGCGCGCTTCGTACCTCTGACTCGCGGCGACTGTCCGAGCGCAGCGCGCGAAGCGCGCGAAGCGAGTTTCGCCGCGCGACCGCGAGGCGAGGAGCACAGGGGAGTCGGCGCGCAGCGCCGATCGCCGCAGTCGGAGGCCCGCCGCGCGCAGCCCCCCGCTCGGCGCCGGGCCCGAAGCCGCAGCGAACGCGCCTCGCCTCGCCGGTCAGCGCGCCTCGCTGCGCAACCGCAGCTTGTCGATCTTGCCGACCACCGTCTTCGGCAGCGCATCGACGAGCACGATGCGGGCCGGGATCTTGTACGGGGCGAGCTGCTCGCGGCAATGCTCGACGAGTGCCTCGGGCGTCGCGCTTGCGCCGGGTGCGAGCGCGACGAAGGCGCGGATCGCCTCTCCGCGATAGTCGTCCGGCACTGCGACCACCGCGGCTTCGGCCACTGCCGGGTGACGGTACAGCGTCTCCTCGACCTCGCGCGGGAACACGTTGTAGCCCGAGACCTTCGCCATCTCCTTCTTGCGGTCGCGCACGTACAGGTAGCCGTCCGCGTCGAACTCGCCGATGTCGCCGGTGTGCAGCCAGCCGTCGCGCAGCGCCTCGGCGGTCGCATCCGGCAGGTTGCGGTAGCCGAGCATGATCTGCGGCCCGCGGACGCGGATCTCGCCTTTCTCGCCGACGCCGAGCACGCGCGAGGCGTCGTCGGCTTCGACGATCTGCACCTCGGTGAGCGGCAGCGCAACGCCGACCGATCCCGGCTTGCGCACGCCGTGCACCGGGTTGAAGCTGACGACCGGTCCGGCTTCGGACTGGCCGTAGCCTTCGAGCACGGGCGCGCCGGTGGCCTGCTCCCAGCGGCGCAGCAGCTCCTCGGGAAGCGCGGCCGAACCGGAATACGACAGGCGAAGCGTGGTGAAGAACCCGCGCGAGAAGGCCGCGTGGTTCAGCAGTCCGGTGAACAGCGTCGGGCTGCCGGCGAAGATGGTGATGCGCTCGCGTGCGAGCGCATCGAACACCGCCTCGGGCGTGTAGCGCGGCAGGATCACCAGCGTTCCGCGCGCGTGCGCCATGTTGTGCAGGCACATCGAGGCGGCATACACGTGAAAGAGCGGCATCACGCACAGCAGCCGCTCGTCGTCGCGTTGCGTGGGCAGCAGCGCCTCGCGCTGCAGGATGTTGGTCGCGACGGCCCCGTGCAGCAGGTTCACTCCTTTCGAGCGGCCGGTCGTTCCGCCGGTGTATTGCAGCGTGGCCAGCTCTTCCGCGCGGGGAAACGGCCGGGGCAGCGTGGCCGTTGCCTCGTCGCGCCGCGCAACGAGCCGCCGGTGCGCGTCGCCGATGCGAAAGCGGTGCACGATGCCGAATTCGTCGGCCAGTGCCTCGACGCGTTGCGCGTGCTCGTTCGCGTAGACGACCGCGTGCAGTTGCGCGTCGGCGAAGAGCGGGCGCAGCTCGTGCTCGGTGTAGAGCGGATTCAGCGGCACCGCCTGCGCGCGTGCCGCGTGCGCACCGAACAGCGCGATGCACGCGTCGACCGAGTTGCCGAGCACGATCGCCACGCGCTCGCCGGCGGCGCCGAGCGCGATCAGTTCGCCGGCGAACGCGGCCACGCAGCGGAGATATTCCTCGTAGCTCAGGCGTTCGTTGCCGCAGACCAGGGCTTCGCGCCGGGGCGCGATGCGCGCGGCTTCGTCGAGCATGTGCACGACGCTGGGGTATCGGGTGTATTCGTCGGTCTCGATCATTTTCGCGGTCCGGCTCTCGTGTCGGTCGGCTCGGTACGGCGATCAGATCAGCGAACCCCGGTTCGCCATCCCCCCGTCGATCGTCACGATCGTTCCGGTCGTGTACGAGGAACGATCCGAGGCGAGCAGTACCACGGTCGATGCGATCTCCTCGACGGTGGCCGCGCGTCCGAACGGAAAGCCCTCGCCCAGTTCCGCCCAGCGCTCGGCGTCGCCCAGCTTCGTCGTCGCCTCCTTGCGCATCAGCCCGACGAGGCGTTCGGTGGCGACCGGCCCGGGGTTCACGCCGACGACGCGAACGCCGAAGTCGGCGCTGCTTCCGCCGAGTGCGCGCGTGAAGGCCATCAGCGAGGCATTGCAGGCGGCGCCGGCGATGTAACCCGCGTCGACGCGCTCGCCGCCGTTGCCGAGGATGTTGACGATGACGCCGCTGCGGCGCGCCTTCATCCGCGGGAAGAAGTGCCGGCACATGTCGATATAGCCGAACACCTTCAGGTCGAAGGCGGCGCGCCAGCGTTCGTCGTCGATCTCCTCGATCGTGCCGCGTGGGGTCGAGCCGGCGTTGTTGACCAGGATGTCCACGTCGCCGCACTGTTGCGCGAGCGTCGCGGCGCAGCCGCGCTGCGAAAGATCCATCGGATGCACCTGCACGCGCACTGCCGCGCGCTCGCCGATGCGCGCGGCGGCTTCCGTCAGTTCGGCTCGCGATCGGGCGACGAGGTGCAGGTGGCAGCCCTCGTCGGCCAGCATGCTCGCGATGCAAAGGCCGATTCCCTTCGATCCGCCGGTGACGAGCGCGCTACGGCCGCGCAGTCGCATGTCCATCGTCGTCTCCTCGTTGTCCTTCGATCTGGATGTGCTTCGTCTTTCCGGCCTCGCGCGGCAGCGTCCCGGGCGCGAGCCACTCGAAGGCAGGACGGATCCGAAGCCGGTCGCGGAACTGCGCGAGCAGCTCGCGTTCGAGCGCGGCGAGCGCTGCGCCGTCGAGCCCCGCGTGCTCGAGCCGGATGCGCAGCGGCGCTCTGACCTGCGGGCCGGGCCCATCGAGCACGATGCGGAAGGCTCCGGTCAAACGCGGGTGGAAGCGGAAGATCTCGTTGGCGATCGCCTGCGGATAGACGTTCACGCCCTTGACGCTGAGCATGTCGTCGGTGCGGCCGAGGATCGCGAAGCGGATTCCCGGCAGCCCGCAGCGGCACGGTTCGGTGTAGACCTGCAGCAGGTCGCCGAGCGCGTAGCGCAGGAAGGGGCCGCCGCGCCAGTCGAGGAAGGTGAACACCATCTCGCCGATCGCCCGGTGCGCGAGTTCGATCGGCGCCTTCGTTTCCGGTTCGACGAGCTCGAGCAGGCAGTGATCCTCCGAGACAAAGTGCATGCCTTCGCCGCCTTCGTCGGACGCTTCGCACGAGATGCCGTGGAAGGCGTGCCCGCCGCCGGTGTGGTCGAAGACTTTCGCGCCGAAACCTTCGGCGAGCGTGCCGCGGATCGCCGGGTCGCTGCCTCCGCCTTCGCCCGCGCAGAAGAACCAGCGCAGGCCGAGATCGCGCGCGGGGCGGCCGGTGAGGCGGGGCGCTTCCTCGATCAGGTAGCGGCCGAACGACGGCGTGGCGACGATCGCGTGCGGCCGCGTGATGCGCGCGATGTCGACGACGCGCTGCGTGCCGCCCTCGATGCCCACCGGTACGACGCAGGCGCCCAGGTGCATGATTCCCTGCGACAGCGGCAGGCCGCCGGTGAACATGCTCAGCGACAGCGCCTGCAGCATCACGTGTCCCGGGCGGATGCCGGCGCGCCAGTACTTGCGCGCGTGCATCTCGTTGACGACCCCCACGTCGTGTGCGGTGAGCGTGTACAGCGTCGGCGTTCCGGTCGTGCCGGAGGTCGCGTTGATGCGAACGATCTCGTCGGGGCGCGCGCAGGCGAGCAGCGCGAAGGGATCGCCGTGACGGTCGATCGATTCCTGCTGCGCGCGCCGGTGCTCGTCCTTCGTGGTGACGGGAATGCGCGCGAAGTCGTCGAAGCTGCGCACGTCGTCGGGCGTCGCGCCGATCGCCTCGAACTTCGCGCGCAGGAACGGCGAGCGCGCGAAGTCGTAGCGCATCTGCCGCTGCAGCCGCTCCCACTGCAGCGCGCGCAGCGTCTCGCGCGGCATCGCCTCGACGCGCTCGTTCCACAGGCGCCGTTCGCGCCCGTCGCGATCGCCCCCGGAAGCGGGCGAGCGCTGCGCATCGGCGTTCATCGCTCGGCCTGGGGCAGGTCGGACTCGCACAATTCGAACAGCAGACCGGTGTCCGCGTCGCGCGGCAGGAAAGCGACGCGACCGTGCGCGCCGCGGCGCGGGAATCCGTCGACAGGCACGACGCCTTCCTCGCGCAGCGCGGCGAGTGCGCCGTCGAGGTCGTCGACGGCGAGCGACAGGTGGTTCACGCCGGTGGCCGCTCCCATCACGGTGCGCCCGAAGCCGTCGCCGTCGTCGGTGTACTTCAGCAGTTCGACGACGACGTTCGCGGCGGTGAACTCGGCGACCTCCAGGCCGGCATCGGGTATCGAGCGCCGCACGAGCGCCGCACCGCGCAGCATCCGCTGCATCGAAGCGATCGAAGCTTCCAGGTCGTCGACGACGATGCCGATGTGGTCGATGCGGGGAAGCTTCACCGCCGGCTCCGCAGCCCGGCGGTCGCCGCTTCGTCCAGCGTCCCGGTCGCCGGGTCGACGACGACGCCGTAGTCGGCGTATGCGGCCTCGACGCTGAGCACGCCGTCGAGCACGTCGTCGACGACCTTCTGCACCGGCCGCTCGCGCGGATCACCGTATCCGCCACCGCCGCCGGCGTGCTGGCGGTACACCGACCCGCGCGGGATGCCGCGCAGGATTTCCTTGGATTTCGGGCGGCGCAGGGTGCCGTCGGGCTGCACGATCTCGAGCCGGTTCACGCTGCCCGGGCGCCCGCCGAACAGCCCGAAGGCGCGCGCCCGCTCGTCGATGCCGTCGCCGAAGGCGATGCCGGTCACGTCTTCGCCGTCGATGACGAACTCGGTTTCCACGCCGAGTCCGCCGCGCCAGCACCCGGCACCCGCCGAGTCGGTCGCGTATTCGTGGCGCAGGAGTCGGTGCGGGTCGTGCAGCTCGAACATCTCGTAGTCCTGCGCGAGGATGCCGCCGGCGCAGTTGATCAGCCCGATGTGATCGTAGCCGTCGGCGCCGAAGGTCGCCCCGGAGCCGCCCTTCAGCGCGAGGAACAGGATGTCGACGTAGGGACGATCGCGCCGCGGGTCGCGCCCGGTGATCGTGAAGCCCATCATCCGGTTCCAGCCGGCCGTCACCATCTTCGGCAGCGCCTGTGCGAAGGCCCGGAAGATCGCGTCGGAGGTCGGCCCGGTGATCGAGTTGCCGAAGGTCGTGGCGGCCGGAAAGCGGGCGTTCAGGAACGAGCCTTCCGGGTTCACGATGCGGATCGGGCGCAGGATGCCGGCGTTGTGCGGCACCTGCGGGTCGATCAACATCAGGAAGGTGAGCAGTAGCGCCGAGGCCGTCGCCGAATACGGAGCGTTGACGAATCCGGGCGTCTGCGGCGAGGAGCCGCTGAAGTCGAAGACGATCTCGTCGCCGGCCACGCGCACGGTGAGCGCGATGCGCATCTTCGAGCCGTCGCGAACGCCGTCGTAGAACGCCCAGCTCTCGCCCTCGTAGTCGCCGTCGGGTATCGCGGCGATCTCGTGGCGGACCATCCGTTCGGAGGCGGCGAACAGATAGTCGATGCACGCATCGAAGGTCGCTTCGTCGAAGCGCTCGAACAGTTCATGCATCGCGCGCTCGCCGATGCGCGTGGCGCCGATCTGCGCCTTGATGTCCTCCTCGACGATCGGATAGCGGATGTTCGCGAAGACCATCCGCCAGACGTCGCGGCGCAGCCTGCCGCGCTCGTGCACCTTCAGCGGCGGGATGCGCAGCGCTTCCTGCCAGACCTCGCGCGCCTCGGGGTTGTAGCCGCCGGCCTGCGCGCCGCCGATGTCGGCCTGGTGTCCCTTGCACGCGGCCCACGCGAAGAGCCTGCCGCCGCGGAAGATCGGCCGGAACACCGCTACGTCGTTGTTCTGGTTGCCGCCCGAGAAGACGTCGTTGTGCAGGATCACGTCGCCTTCGTGGATGTCGTCGCCGAAGTGCGCGATGACCTGCTCGCACGCGGGCTGCAAGGCGAAGGCGAGCACCGGGATGTATTCGGTCTGCTCGAGCATGCGCCCGCGCGCGTCGTACAGTCCGGTGACGAAGTCGCGTGCCTCGTTCAGGATCGGCGAGCGGGTCGTGCGCAGCAGCGTCGAGCCCATCTCCTCGGTGATCGACTTCAGCCGCCGGTGCAGCACCGAGGCCTGGATCGGGTCGACCTTGCCGTTCATCGCTTCGCTTCCGTCGAGAGGTCCGCGAGCAGGAACCCGCCCAGCGAATCGACTTCGAGCTCGAAGCCGCGGGGCACGAAGACCGTCGTCGTGGTCTTCTCGACGATCGTCGGGCCGTGCACGCGGTTGCCGCACCGCAGGCGTTCGCCGTCGTAGACGGGCGTGTCGGCGAATGCGCCGCGGTCGGGCTGCCAGACTTCGCGCGTTCCCTTAAGTGCATGCTGCGCGCTCGGGCGGCATGGGGTCTCGTGCCGCTGCGGGGGCTTGTCGGTTTCGCCGATCGCCGCCAGGCGCAGACTGACCAGTTCGACCGGCGTGCCTTCCTCGCGAAGCGCGTATCCGTAGAGTCGGTCGTGGCGATCGTGGAAGGCTTCGCGTACTGCGGCCCAGTCGCCCGCACGCAGCGCCGCGAGCGGAATCCCGACCGACACCTCGTGATACTGGCCGAGATAGCGCAGGTCCAGCGACAGCAGGAAGCGGCGCCGCACGTCGGCGATCCCTTCGATCGAGAGCGCCGACGCGGCCTCGTCGAGCATTGCGTCGACGAGCGCGCCGAGCGGCGCCGGATCGGTATCGTCGGCGATCGTCACCGCGTGGCTGCGAACGAAGTCGTGCTTCAGGTCGCTGCGCAGCATCCCGGAGGCGCAGAAGATCGATGCCTCGCGCGGCACCAGGATGCGGCCGATGCCCAGCTCGCGCGCGATCATCGCGGCGTGGATCGCGCCGGCGCCGCCTGCGCAGACGAGCGGGAACTCGCGCGGATCACGGCCCTTCTGCACCGAGATCTCGCGGATCGCCGAGGCCATGTTCACGTTCATCACGTGGTACATCCCGGCCGCGGCGCGTATCGCGTCCATGCCGAGCGGCCGGGCGATTTCGCGCTCGATCGCATCGTGCGCAGCGCGTGCGTCGAGTCGAATACGCCCGCCGGCGAAGAAATCGGCCGACAGATAGCCGAGCAGCAGGTTGGCGTCGCTGCAGGTGGCTTGCGTGCCGCCGCGGCCGTAGCAGGCAGGTCCCGGATCGGCGCCGGCGCTCGCCGGCCCCATGCGCAGCAGGCCGTGATCGATCCATCCGATCGAGCCGCCGCCCGCGCCGATCGTCGTGATGTCCATCGACGGCAGCGCGAGCGCAAAGCGGCTCACCGTCGCGCTCGTCGTGATCGAAGGCGTGCCGTCGACCACCAGCGCGGCGTCGAAGCTCGTGCCGCCCATGTCGATCGTGATGAAGCGGTCGCCGCCGTGCGGCTCGATCGCGGCCAGTCCGGCGGTGGGCGCGGCGGCCGGGCCCGACAGCAGCGTCGAGGCGGCAAGCTCGGTCGCTGCCTGCGCCGAAGTGACGCCCCCGTTGGACTGCATCACGCGCAGCACGCCGGCGAAGCCCGCATCGGCGAGCCGGCGCTGGAGGCTGTCCAGATAGCGGCGCAGGATCGGCCCGACCGCCGCGTTGAGCACGGTCGTGCTCGTGCGCTCGTAGAAGCGCAGCTGAGGCAGCACGCGGGCGGAAACCGACAGGTAGGCCGCGGGCAGGCGCCTGGCGACGCACTGCGCGGCCGCCTCCTCGTGCCCGGCGTTGGCGTAGGCGTGCAGGAAGCAGATCGCCACCGCCTCGACCTGCTGTGCCGCGAAATGTTCGATGGCGCGCTCCACGTCGTCGAGCGACAGCGGCTCGATCTCGCTGCCGTCGGCGGCGATGCGTCCGCGCACCGGCAGGCGCAGGCGGCGCGGCACGAGCGGCGTGGGCGCCGTGAACTTGTTGTCGTAGAACGCCTCGCGCACGCCGCGACGCATCTGCAATGCGTCGCGAAAGCCCCGCGTCGCCAGCAGGCCCGTCTTCGCCGTGCGCCCGGTCAGCACGGCGTTCGTGGTCACCGTCGTTCCGTGCACGACGAGGTCGACCTCGCCGAGGAAACGATCGAGCCCGCGCCCCTCGGCCGCGGCGAGATCGGCCAGGCCCTGCAGGACGGCCCGCGACGGGTCGTCGGGCGTGGACAGCACCTTGTGCGCGCGCGTCTCGCCGGTCGCGCCGAGAAGCAGGTAGTCGGTGAACGTGCCGCCGACGTCGATGCCGATCCGGTAGCCCATGCGTGTTCCGTCGGTGCTTCGGGGACGATGGTCCGGGACGATGGTACCGAAGCAGGCGATTTGGTACCAGCTTTATCCATTTCTTTTTGCGCGAGCGCGCCGCTATCCTGCGTGCCGTGCCCGATTCCCGCCGCGCCCCCCCGACCACTCCGAGGCAGGAGCACCTGCTCGACGCGCTCGAGAACCTGTTTCTCGACGAAGGTTTTCGCGAGGTCACGGTGGCCGCGCTGGCGAAACGCCTGCATTGCTCGCGTCGCAGCTTCTACGAACTGGCTCCGAGCAAGGAGGCCCTATTCCTGCGCGTGTTCGATCGCTATCTGAAACGCCTGCGCGAGGCGGGGCGGCGCGGTGCGCACGGACTTCCTGCGCAAGAGGCGATCGCCGCCTACCTCGCTCCGGCGCTCGAGGCGGCGCGCAAGCTCTCGACCCGGTCGATGCGCGACGTGCAGTCGTATCCGCCGGCCCGCACGATGTGGGAGCGCCATACGCGCGAGCGGATGACGGGGCTGCAGGTGCTCATCGACGACTGCGTGCGCACGAACGTCTTCCGCGGCGTCGATCCGTACCTCGTGGCCGAAGTGATGACAGCGTCGCTGCGGCGGATCGGCGAACCCGATTTCCTGACGAAGGCGGGGCTCAGCTATCGCGACGCCGTGCAGGAGCTGTACGGACTGCTGCTGCGCGGGCTGGAGGCGCGCTGAAACGCCGTTCGTGCAATCATCGGCCATCGGAATCTCCGGACGAGGCACGGAAAGGCTGCGATGGACGCGCGACTCTTCGAATCGATGCTGGCCGAACGCGCCGCCCGGCGCCCGTTCGCGATCGTCACCCGGCTGCGCGACGGCGCACAGGCCCTGGTCTGCGAAGACTCGGTGCAAGGCGACCTCGCTCTCGACGATGCGCAGCTCGACGAGACGCGCCGGCGCACGCTGGCCGATCGCAGCGGTGCGCTCGGAGCGACCGGCGAAGCCTCCGGCGAGGCGCTGTTCGTGCGCTGCCACGCCCGCCCTCCGCGTCTCGTCGTGGTCGGCGCGGTGCACATCACGCAGGCGCTGGCGCGGATGGCGGCGATGGCCGGCTTCGAAGTGGACGTGATCGATCCGCGGCGGGCCTTCGCCGCCGCCGAGCGGCTGCCCGGCGTCAGCGTGAGCACCGAGTGGCCGGCCGAGGCCATCGAACGCATCGGCATCGACGCGCGTACGGCGGTCGTGACGCTGTCGCACGATCCGAAGCTCGACGACCCGGCACTGATCGCGGCGCTGCGCAGCCGCGCGTTCTACATCGGTGCGCTGGGCAGCACGCGCACCCATGCCAGGCGAGTGGCGCGCCTCACCGAGGCCGGCCTCGGCGATGCGATCGGGCGCATCCACGCGCCGGTCGGCCTGGATCTCGGCGGTCGCGCACCGGTGGAAATCGCGGTGGCGATCGTCGCGCAACTCATCCGCGCCCGCTATGCGAAGCCGGCCCAGGAGCCGGCTGCCGCGGCAGGCTCGGCGCGAGCAGCATAGGCGCGCAGCGCACGAGCCACGCCGAGAAGGCCAGCGCCCACAGCAACGCGGATAGCGCCACCGGGACATTGCCCCATCGGTGCACGCTTGCCGCGAGACGAAGCAGCGCAGCGGCGAACATCCCGGCGGCCGCGGCGACGATCACCGGCGAGACGACGAGCGCACGGCCGGTATGCCGCAGCACGACGCGCGTCATCAAGCCGATCATCATCATGCCGAGGCTGCCCACCGTGAAGGCGTGAATCCAGGCGTCGACCGGGACGAGCCCACCGAGCGCGGCGGCGGCGCGCAGCGCGAAGGCGGCCACCAGCCACGCGAAGCCCAGGTTCATCGCGAGCACGATCCGGTCGCCGGCGGCGCGCCAGCCGCGCCAGCGCGCTACGCGCCAGCCGTGCACGAGCGCGCAGGCCAACGCGGCGATTCCGATCCACGCATCGGACGCACGGGCAAGGTCGAGCGCGGCGAGCACGACGACCAGCCCGATCGCGGTTGCGTCGAGTGCCGGAACGAATGCCGCCTGGTCGCCGCGGCCGCGCGCGCGCAGCGCGTTGCCGGTGAACACCGGCGTGAACAGGCCGCCGGCGAGCGCGTACAGCACGACGATCGCGTAGACCGCCGCGTGCATCGCGAGGCGCATCGCTGCTGTACCGGAAGGATCGTCGACGAATTGCGTCGCCAGTTGTGCGGCGTAGAGGATGCCGAGCACCGGCGCCAGCAGCAGGTAGCGCATGTTCGCCACGCGCAGCAACTGCGGCAGCACGGTGGCGAGGAGCGCGGGAAGGAAGAGCAGGTCGACGGCGGCGATCCACCGATACGTCGACGCCGCAGCGACCCAGAAGGCGATTCGCCCCGCGAGCCACAGTGCGGCGAGCTGCGCCAGGCGCGTACCGTGCACCTCTTCCTGGGTCCCCGCCCAGCTCGGCAGCGCGGTGAGCACGACGCCGGCGACGATCGCGACGGCGAAGCCGAACAGCATCTCGCGCGCGTGCCAGGATCGCGCGACGAACGCGGGCCAGGGCGTCGCGTCGGGGGACGCGAGCGCGAAAGCCCACGCGTACATCAGCACCGCGCCGTAGGCGACGCCGAGCAGGAAGAAAGGGCGAAAGCCGCTCGCCCAGAGGGGCGCGGTCGGGCGCATCGCCACGCGAGGCCCGCCCCGCCGTCGCTCAGTCGCGTACCAGCGAGAACTTGCCGTTCCTGACCGTCAACAGCACGCGTCCGCGCTTGTCGTAGCCGGAGTGGTCCTGCGGCGACATGTTGACCACGCCCTGCGCCGTGACGAGATCGTGCGTGTTCTCGAGCGCGTCGCGCAGCGCCGAACGGAACTCGGCCGTGCCCGGCTTGCCTTTCTTCGCCGCCTCGGGAATCGCGTGCTGCAGCAGCATGCCGGCATCGTGCACGCCGGCGCCGAAGATCGGCGGACGCTGGCCGAACTGCTTCTCGTACTGCGTGACGTATTCGAGCGCGACCTTCTTCGTCGGTACGCTGTCGGGAATCTCGTCGACCACGAGCAGCAGCGGTCCGACGATCAGCGCACCCTCGACCTTCTTGCCGCCGATCTGGATGAAAGCACCCGACGCCGAACCGTGCGTGTGGAAGATCGGCCCCTTGTAGCCCGAGTCGACCAGTTGCACATGAGGCAGCGCGGCGCCGGCCGCGACGCCGGCGACGAGCACCGCATCGGGCTTGGCCGCGATCAGCTTGAGCGCCTGTCCGGTGACGCTGGTGTCCTGGCGCGAGTAGCTCTCGTTGGCGACGATCTTCAGGCCGGCCTTCTCGGCCATCGGCGCGAAGACCTTGTACCAGTTCTGCCCGTACGGGTCGTTGTAGCCGATGAAGCCCACCGTCTTCACGCCGCGCGCCTTCATCGCCTCGACGAGTCCGTCGGCGATCACGTCGTCGTTCGGGTGCGTCTTGTAGGCCCATCGCTTGTTGTCGTCCATCGGCAGCACGACCGCGCTCGTGCCTACCGGAGCGAGCAACGGCGTCTTCGCCTCGCCGATGAACTGCAGCACGGCCATGGCGTTCGGCGATCCCGACGGGCCGATGATCGCGTCGACCTTGTCCTCGCCGAGCAGCTTCTTGGTGAGCTGAACGGTCTGCGTGGAATCGCTCGCGTCGTCGTACGACACGTACTCGACGGTGTAGTCACCGATCTTCGTCGGCAGCAGCGCTACCGTGTTCTTCTGCGGGATGCCGACGAAGGCCGTCGGACCCGTGGCCGACGTGATCACGCCGATCTTCACCTGCGCCTGCGCGCTCACGGACGCCGCGAGCAGGGCGCCGGCGACCGTCCATCCGAGATTGCGTAGCTTCATTGTTGCCTTCCTCCCTTCGATCCGACTCGAAAAACCGTCCGGCGCGTTGCCGTCCGGCGCCCGGGGCCCGCGAACGCGCCCCACCTAATCGACTCCGCCCAGATACGCCTCGAGCACCGCCGGGTCGCGCTGCACCTGTTCCGGCAGGCCCTCGGCGATCTTCTCGCCGAACTCCATCACGACGACGCGATCGGCCAGGCCCATCACGAACTCCATGTCGTGCTCGACGAGCAGCACGCCCATGCCGCCGGCGCGAAGTCGCCCGAGCAGTTCGGCGAGTGCCTGCTTCTCACGATAGCGCAGTCCGGCCGCCGGCTCGTCGAGCAGCAGCAGGCACGGATCGGCGGCGAGCGCGCGCGCGATCTCGACCAGGCGCTGCTGGCCCAGCGCGAGGCTGCCCGCGGCTTCGAAAATCCGCTCGCCCAGTCCGACGCGTTCGATCTGGCGCGCCGCTTCGGCGAGCAGGCGCCGTTCCTCGTCGCGCTCGGCATGTAGCGACGCCGCGACGACGCCGCGCGTGCCCCGAAGGTGAGCGCCGATCGCGACGTTCTCGAGCACGCTCATCGCCGGCAGCAGGCGCACGTGCTGGAAAGTGCGGCACACACCCAGGCGCGCGATCTCGCGCGCGCGCATCGCATCGATGCGCCGGCCGAGGAAGCGCACCTCGCCTTCGGTGGCGGGGATCACGCCCGACAGGCAGTCGAAGAGCGTCGACTTGCCGGCACCGTTCGGCCCGATCAGCGCGAGCACCTCGCCGGCGCGCACTTCGAGCGCGATGCGGTGGTTCGCGACGAGGCCGCCGTAGCGCTTGGTGAGGTCCTGCACTTCGAGCAGCGTCGCGCCGCGCGCGGGCAGCGTGCGCCGCGGCAGCGGATCGCCCTTCGGCGCTTCACGGGCCCCGGTGCGCGTGCGCGAGGCGAACACGCGCGCGACGATCGGCCAAAGGCCGTCGGGCGCCCGCTGCAGCACGAGCACCATCAGCACGCCGAACACGATCACCTCGAAGTTGCCGGTCTGCCCGAGCAGCGCCGGAAGCAGGTCCTGCAGCCACTGTTTCAGCATCGTCACGACGCCCGCGCCGACGACCGCGCCCCAGACGTGCGAGGCGCCGCCGATCACCGCCATGAACAGGTACTCGATGCCGAAGCCCAGGCTGAACGGCGTCGGGTTCACGAAGCGCTGCATGTGCGCGTACATCCATCCCGACAGGGCGGCGAACAGCGCGGCGATCAGGAAGGCGACGATCTTCGCGCGCGCGGTATCGATGCCCATCGATTCGGCCATCGATGCGCCGCCCTTCAGTGCGCGGATCGCACGGCCCTCGCGCGAGTCGAGCAGGTTGCTCGTGATCCAGATCGCCGCGAGCAGCACCGCCCAGATCAGGTAGTAGAACCCGCGCGCGTCGCGCAACGGCGCGCCGAACAGCTCGAGCGCCGGAACGCCCGTGATGCCGGTGTGCCCGCCGAGGAACTGCAGGTTGCCGAACAGGAAATACAGGCTGATTCCCCAGGCGATCGTGCCCAGCGGCAGGTAGTGCCCGGACAGGCGCAGCGTCAGTGCGCCGAGCGTCCAGGCCACGGCCAGCGTCAGCACGAGGCCGAGCGCCAGGCCCGCCCACGGCGAACCCGCAGCCCATGCGAGCCATGCCGGAGGCGTGGCGGTGGTCGTCAGCCAGGCGCTCGCGTAGGCGCCGATGCCGACGAAGGCCGCCTGTCCGAACGAGGTCAGGCCGGCCACGCCGGTGAGCAGCACCAGGCCGAGCGCGACGAGCGCGTACAGGCCGATGTAGTCGAGCAACGTGACGTGGAAGTCGGCCAGCACGAGCGGCGCCAGCGCGAGCAGCGCAACGAAGACGACGAGCACCGCCGCGCGCATCGGCAGCGCGCGTGCACGCGCCGGTTGCGTCCCGATCGCCGGCGCCGTCACTCGTCGTCTCCGGTGACGCGGGAAGTGAGCGAGCGCCACAGCAGCACCGGGATGATGACGGTGAAGACGATCACCTCCTTGTACGCCGACGCCCAGAACGACGAGAACGACTCGAGCAGGCCGACGAGCAGCGCGCCGGCGGCCGCCAGCGGATAGCTCGCCAGGCCGCCGACGATCGCCGCGACGAAGCCCTTCAGGCCGAACAGGAAGCCGGTGTCGTAGTAGATCGTCGTGATCGGCGCGACGAGCACGCCGGACAGCGCGCCGATCAGCGCTGCGAGCGCGAAAGACAGCTTGCCGGCGAGCACCGTCGAGATGCCCATCAGGCGCGCGCCCGCGCGGTTGATCGCGGTGGCGCGCAGCGCCTTGCCGTACAGCGTTCGCTCGAAGAACACGTAGAGCACCGCGATCAGTGCGATCGAGGCGCCGACCACCCACAGCGTCTGTCCGTTCACCCCGATCGGCCCCAGTTCGAAGCGTGCGTCGGAGAACGGCGGCGTGCGGGTGCCCTCGGCGCCGAAGAACAGCAGCCCGAGGCCGACCAGCGCCAAGTGCACGGCGACGGCGACGATCAGCAGCACGAGTACCGATGCGTGCGCAATCGGCTGGAACGCCAGGCGGTAGATCATCGGCCCGAGCGGAACGATCAGTGCGAGGGCGAGCGCGACCTGCAGCGGCAGCGCCATCCGCGCGGGGTCGAAAACGTAGAGAGCGAGCGCTGCGAGCGCGGGATACGCGAGGTTCCAGCCGACGATCGACGCGACGCTCGCGTGTGCAACGCCTTCGCGTGCGCGTCGCCACGCGACGACGCCGTCGACGATCGCCACCGCGACGCCGGCGCCGATCAGCAGCCACAGCGTTCCGGGCGTGCGTCCGGCCTGGAAGCTCGCCAGCGTCAGCGCGCCCATCGAGACGAATTCGCCCTGCGGAATGTAGATCACGCGCGTGACCGCGAACAGCAGCACGAGCGCCAGCGCGAGCAGCGCATAGATCGCGCCGTTGGTGATACCGTCCTGCGACAGCAGCAGTGCGATCTGCAGGTTCATGCGGCGCCGATCCCGGAGAGCGTGCGATGAAAGCGGTGAGGGTTCATGCGTGGGGCGAGGCGCCGGTGCTCGAGACGGTGTCCGTAGTGCACCCGCGCGAAGGCCACAGCATCGTGCGCGTCGAGGCCGCCAGCGTCGGGCATCTCGACCGTACGATCTGGCGCGGCGAATTCCTTCGACCGCCGCCGTTGCCCTACGTGCCGGGCGTGGAGGGCAGCGGCATCGTCGAGCAGGGCGCGCCCCTGGCGCCGGGCACGCGCGTCTGGTTTCGCGGCGGCGGCCTGGGCACGCAAGGCGACGGCACCTGGCGCGAACGCTGTTCGGTCCCCGACGCGATCCTCGCGCCGCTGCCCGAAGGCGTGCCTTTCGACGCCGCGGCGAGCTTCTTCTCGCCGTGCACTTCGGCGTGGGTCGCGCTGCACGACGTGGGCGGCTTGCGTGTCGGCGAGCGCGTGCTGGTCAGCGGCGCCGCCGGCGCGGTCGGCAGCATCGCCTGCCAGCTGGCGCTCGATGCCGGGGCGCAGGTCCTGGGCGCGGTGGGCGACCCCGAACGCATCCCGCACCTCGTCGACGGCGTGCAGCCGCTCGTCGTTGCCCGCGACGCGCCGCGCACGCCCGACGGCGTCGCGGCCGACCTGCTGATCGACACGGTCGGCGGCCCCACGCTCGCCGCGCTGCTGCCCGCGGTCGCGCCCGGCGGACGCGCCGTGCTCGTCGGCTATCTCGGCGGCGCGCAACTGGCGCTCGACCTGGCGCGGTTCATTCAGCGCGACGTTGCGCTGCTGCCGCTGAACATGCTGCGGCGCGAGGCGGCCGGACGCGCCGCAGCGCCCGGGTTGCTTGCACGCATTGCCGCCGGAACGCTTCGGGTCGAACGCCGGCGCTTCGACTTCTCCGATGCGGCAACGGCGCTCGACTGGCTCGGCCGCCCCGATCATCGGGGGCGCGCAGTGCTGCAGTGGAGTCGTTGACGCTGCTGGAAACGCCCGCACCTTCGGTTCCGCTCAGCGGGGCGCCGGCGGCTGCGAGCCGATCATCGAGAGGATGCGGCGGTACTTGTCGCTGTCGCGCCGCACCAGCGCCTCGAGCTCGGCGGGCGTGCCGGTCGTCGGTTCCAGGCCGGCAGCCTCGAAGCGTTCGACGACCTGCGGCTCCTTCAGCACCTTTGCGATCTCGCGGTTCAGCCGTTCGACGACCGCCGCCGGCGTGCCGGCCGGCGCGAGGATCGCGTACCAGTTGACGATCTCGAACTCCGGATAGCCGCTTTCGGCGATCGTCGGAACGTCCGGAGCGATCGGCGAGCGCTTCGGACTCGTCACTGCCAGTGCGACCAGCTTTCCCGCCTGCGCATGGCGTATTCCATTGCCGGCGACGATGAACGACAGGCCGACCTGGCCGGCGAGGTTGTCGGCGAGCGCCTGGCCGCCGCCCTTGTACGGCACGTCGAGGACGTCGATGCCGGCCAGCCGCTGGAACCACTGGAAGCCGAGATAATGCGGACTGCTCGCGCCGAGCGATGCGAAGCTGAGCTGTCCGGGCCGCGCCTTCGCCGCCGCGACCAGATCGGCGACCGAGCGCACGCCCAGCGACGGATGCGCGACGAGCATCAGCGGCGAAGTCGTCAACTGCGACACGAACGCGAAGCCCTTCAGCGAGTCGTAGGGCATCGGCTGCCCGGATACGGCGTTGATCGCGTGGATGTCGGTGGTGAGCAGCAGCGTATGGCCGTCGGGCTGCGCCGACGCGACCGCCTGCGTGGCGATCACCGAGTTGCCGCCGGGACGGTTCTCGACGACGACCGTCTGGCCCAGCAGGGGCGTGAGCCGTTCGGCGAGGATGCGTGCCGCTGTGTCGGTGCCGCCGCCCGGGCCGAAGGGCACGACGATGCGCACCGTGTGCGTGGGCCAGGACTCGGCAGTCGCCGCGCTCGTGACGAGCGCGCAGGCGAGCCCTGCGAGAGCAAGCGTAAGCCGTTTCATCGTCGATCCTCCAGTACCGTCGGTTCTCGGGCGCGCGCGCTTCAACCGGTGCGGCCGAAATCGGGGCTGCGCCGCTCGCCGAAGGCGGCGATGCCTTCGCGTGCGGCGGCGGTGCATGCGCTCGCGCCGAAGGCTTCGTAGCCGATCTCGAGTGCCTGCGCGAGCGAGGGTGCTGCCGCTGCGTCGCGCACCGCCTTCTCGATCAGCCCGATGGTGGTGGCGCTCAGCGCCAGGCCGTTGGCCGCGCGTTCGACCCTTTCGCCGAAGCCGGGCACGTCGACCGGAGCGTCGGGGATCGAACGCACGCGGCCGGCGAGTGCGTGCACGCGCTCGATCGCGCAGGCGATCAGTTCGCGGTAGTCGCCGGCGAGCGCGTCGACGATTCCGAGTTCGTGCGCGCGCTCGGCGCCGAGGCGCTCGCCCTTGCGCAGCATCGCGTGGAAGACTTCGGCCGCCGACGGCCAGCGCCGGTACGGAACGACCATCGCGCCGATGCCGGGAACGATGCCCAGCGTCACTTCGGGCAGCTGCATCGTCGCGCCGCGCACGGCGACCAGCGCGTGACAGCGCATGGCGAGCTCGAAGCCCCCGCCCAGCGCCATGCCGTTCAACGCGGCGACGATCGGCTTGCGCATCGCGTCCAGGTGCACGAGCAGGCGCGAACAGTCGCGCGAGTATTGCGTGGCCGCCTGTGCGTCGCCGAGCATCGACGGGAAGCGCCCGATGTCGGCGCCCGCGCAGAACGCGCGCGTGCCGTAGCCGACCAGCACGAAGCCGGCTACCGCCGGGTCGTCCTCGTGGCGGCGGATCACGCCGAGGATCTCGTCGGTCATCTCGTCGTGCAGCGCGTTCAGCGCCTCCGGACGTCGCAGCGTGATCACCTTGACGTCGTCGACGTCGTCCACCAGGACGTGGCGCTCGAAGCGCTGGTATGCGGCGAGCGCGCGCCGCGGCATCGGCATGCCGGGACGGTCTTCGGCGAAGCGCTGCAGCACGCGCGCGGTCTCGCCTTCGCCGAGATCGCGCATCAGCGTCAGCGGCCCGTGCCGAAAGCCGAGCGCGATGCGGCAACCGAGATCCAGGTCGGCCGCTTCGCCGATGGCGCGATCGACGATGTCCACCGACTGCGAGAACAGCACGCCGAGCAGCCGGTCGCGCACGCGGGCGGCGGTCTCGTCGTCGACCGGCACCGACTTGCCCGGCGCGACGGTGAGCCACCGATCGACCGAGCCGAAGATCGACGCCGGACGGTAGTGCTCGCCTTCCTCGTCGGCCTGCAGCGTGTTCGTCTCGACGATGATCGGGTTGCCGTGCGCCAGGTTCAGCACGAAGAACGGGCCGGCGTGCACGTAGTCGGATGCCACCGTGTCGATCTGCGCCGCATCGGCGCGATCGAGCAGCAGCGCCGATTCGTTGCACCAGTTGTCGAAGATGCGATCGAGCATGAAGCACGGCGCGTCGGACGTGACCAGCGGCAGCTTGCCGGTCTCGCAGAAGAAGCGGCGCAGGTGCTCGAGCAGGCCCGGATCGGCGCGCTCCCAGTCGATCACTTCGACGGCCGGATTGCGCCAGGCCGGCGCGAAGAAATGCGTGACGGTCGCGCGCTGCGGATTGCGCAGCTGCGCGAAGATGCGCGCCGCGGGCAGCGAACTGGTGTTCGACGTGATGATCGCGTCGTCGGCGACGCGCGACTCGACGTCGGCGAAGATGCGCTGCTTCAGCGCGAGATTCTCGGTGGCCGCCTCGAGCACCCAGTCGCAGCCGCCGATCGCGTCGTAGTCGGTGGTGCCCATGACGTCGTGCAGGACGCGCTCGGCTTCCTGCGGCTTGGCCTTGCCGCGCGCGACGGCCTTCTCCGCGTACCCGCGAAAGCGCGAAAGCGCCGCATCGAGCGCCGGCTGCGCGAGATCGACCAGGGTCAGGCGCAGTCCCGGCAGCGCGCTCTTCAGGTAGTAGCCGATGTCGGGTCCGATCGAACCGGCGCCGATGATCGCGACGTGGCGCGGCATCGCGCGCGCGGGCTCGGCCAGCAGTGGATTGGAGTGACGATGCCTCATGCGGGGATTTCCTTGCTGTCGTTCGTGCGTTTGGCCAGCCCGAGATACGACTCGACGACTCTCGGGTTTCCGCTCAGTTCGGTCGAGGTGCCGGCCAGCACGATGTCGCCGGTCTCGAGTACGTAGCCGTGGTCGGCCACCTGCAGTGCGGCGCGAGCGTTCTGCTCGACCAGCAGGATCGAGACGCCGGTCTTTCGCAGGTCCGCGACGATGTGCATGATCTCGCGCACGATGCGCGGCGCCAGGCCCAGGCTCGGTTCGTCGAGCATCAGCAGTCGCGGCTTGCCCATCAGCGCACGGCCGAGCGCGAGCATCTGCCGCTCGCCGCCCGACAGCGTCGCGGCGAGTTGCGTGCGCCGCTCGTGCAGGCGCGGGAAGCGCGCGTACACCTCGCCGAAGTCGGAGTCGGCGCCGCGCTCTCCGTTGCGCACGCGCTGGAAGGCACCCAGGCGCAGGTTGTCTTCCACCGACATCTCGCCGAACAGTTCGCGCCGCTCGGGCACCAGGCATATGCCGTGCGCCACCCGCGCCTCGATTTCGGTGCTCCCGATGTCGCGGCCGGTGTAGCGCACGCGCCCGCTGGAGGGCAGCAGCCCCATGATCGCCCCGAGCAGCGTCGACTTGCCCGCACCGTTCGGCCCGATGACGGTGACGATCGATCCTTCGTCGACGCGCAGCGAAACGCCGTGCAGCGCCTCGACCTTTCCGTAGCACACCCTCAGCGCCTCGACTTCGAGCAGCGGCGCGGTCACTCGATTCCTCCCAGGTACGCCTCGAGCACCGCCTCGTCGGACTGGATCGCCTGCGGGGCGCCTTCGGCCAGTTTCTCGCCGAAATCCATGACGACGAGCCGGTCCACCAGGCCCATCACGAAATCCATGTCGTGTTCGACGAGCAGCACGCTGATGTGTTCGTCGCGCAGCCGGCGCAGCAGCTCGGCCAGCGCCTGCTTCTCGCCGAAACGCAGTCCCGCCGCCGGCTCGTCGAGCAACAGCAGCACCGGGTCGGCGGCCAGCGCGCGCGCGATCTCGACGATTCGCTGCTGGCCGAGCGCAAGGCTGCCGGCCGGCTCGAACAGATGATTGCCCAGGCCGACGCGATGCAACTGGCGCGCCGCCTCGGCGAGCAGCCGTTCGTCCTCGACGCGTTCGGCGTGCGCCATCGCCGCCAGCGTGCCGCTGCGCCCGCGCAGGTGCGCGCCGATCGCGACGTTCTCGAGCACCGACATCGACGAGACCAGGTTCACGTGCTGGAAGGTTCGCACGAGGCCGCGCCGCGCGATTCCGCGCTGGCCGAGCGTGTCGATGCGCTCGCCGAGGAAGCGGATCTGGCCGCTTTCCGGCGGCAGCACCCCGGTGATCAGGTTGAACATCGTCGTCTTGCCGGCGCCGTTCGGACCGATCAGCCCGAGGATCTCGCCGCTGCGCAAGTCGAACGACATGCGGTTGACGGCGACGAGTCCGCCGAAGCGGATGCGCACCGCGTCGAGTTCGAGCAGCGTCCCGCCGGGCTGCGGTTGTTCGCGCCGCGGCAGCGGCTCGGCCTGCGGCGAAGGCGTGCGGCGCTTCGGCGCCGGCAGCCAGCGCGCCAGCGCAGGCGCGATGCCGTTGCGCGTGCGCTGCAGCAGCACGAGCATCAGCACGCCGAAGACGACGATCTCGTAGTTGCCGGTGCGCTGGATCGCCACCGGCAGCAGGTCCTTGAGCCATTCGCGCAGCATCGTCAGCACCGAAGCGCCGATCACCGCGCCCCAGACGTGGCTCGCGCCGCCGATCACCGCCATGAACAGGTAGTCGATGCCCGCGTTCACGCCGAACGCGTGCGGGCTGACGAAGCGCAGGAAGTGCGCGTGCAGCCAGCCCGAGACGCCCGCCAGAAGTGCCGCGTACAGGAAGACGAGCACCTTCAGGCGCGCCGTGTCGACGCCGAAGCTTTCGGCCATCACGCCGCGGAAGCGCAATGCGCGCAGCGCGCGACCCGCGCGCGAGTCGAGCAGGTTCATCGCCGCGACGAGCGCGGCGATCGTCACCGCCCAGATCAGGTAGTAGATGCGCGGGGCGGTGTCCAGCGGCCAGGCGAGCAGCGCGATCGGCGGCAGCGCGTCGATGCCGCTGTACTGGCCGAATCCGGGCAGGTTGCCGAACACGTAGTAGATCGCGATGCCCCAGGCGATCGTCGCGATCGACAGATAGTGGCCGGACAGGCGCAGCGTGATCGCGCCGAGCACGAGACCGAAGGCGCCGACGATCGCCAGCGACGCGAACAGCGTCAGCCACGGCGATACGCCCGCGGCGGTGGTGAGCACCGCCGTCGTGTAAGCGGCGATTCCCACGAAGGCCTGCTGGCCGAACGAGACGATGCCGGCGATGCCGGTGAGCAGCACCAGGCCGAGCGCAACGAGCGCCGCCAGGCCGATGTAGTTGAGCAGCGTGACGTAGAACGCCGGAACGACGAGCGGCGCGAGCGCGATGAACAGCGTGAACGCGACGACGGGCCAGCGAAAGCGCGACGCAGCGGGCCACCGTGCGGAGCGCTGAACCGGCCACCGGGCGGCGGTCATTCTTCCTCGTCCTCGACATGGTGCCGCGAGGTGAGCGAGCGCCACACGAGCACAGGAATGATGATCGTGAAGACGATGCTCTCCTTGAGCGCGCTGGCCCAGAACGACGAGAACGACTCGAGCAGGCCGATGCCGAGCGCGCCCAGCGCCGCCAGCGGATAGCTCGCCATGCCGCCGAGGATCGCGCCGACGAAGCCCTTGAGCCCGATCATCAGGCCCGTGTCGTAGTAGATGGTGGTGATCGGCGCGATCAGGATCCCCGAGAGCGCGCCGATGAACGCGGCCAGCAGGAAGCTCAGGCTTCCCGACATCTCCGTGCGCACGCCGACCAGGCGCGCGCCGATGCGGTTGATCGCGGTGGCGCGCAGCGCCTTGCCGTACAGCGTGTGCTCGAAGAACAGCCACAGGCCGCCCATCGTCACGAGGCTCGCGACGACGACGAGCAGGCTCTGCGCACTGACGTTCAGCGCGCCGGCCGTGAAGCTCGCGTCGGAGAACGCGTTTGCGCGCAGGCCCTCGCCGCCGAAGAAGACGAGCCCCAGCCCGGTGAGCACGTAGTGCGCGGCCATCGACGCGACGAACAGCACGATCACCGAAGCGTTGGCCAGCGGCTGGTAGGCCACGCGATAGAGGATCGGGCCGAGCGGAACCACGAGTCCGAGGACGACGAGCGCCTGCAGCCACGGATCGAGCCGGCGCGGCGCGGCCCACCAGGCGATCGCCGTCATCGCCAGCGGCACGGCGACGTAGAGCGCCACGATGCGCGGCAGCCGCCGCAGCGCGCGCTCTCGCCACGCCTTGACCGCGTCGAATCCGGCGGCGAGCAGTCCGCCGCCGAGCAGCACCCAGACCGTGCCCGGCAACTGTCCCAGTTGCAGCAGTCCCATCGACAGCGCCGCGTAGGAGATGAACTCGCCCTGCGGCACGAAGATCACGCGCGTGACCGCGAACACCAGCAGCAGCGCGAGCGCAAGCAGCGCATAGATGGCACCGTTGGTGATGCCGTCCTGCGTGAGCCACAACGCGATGTCGGGCGTCACGGCAAGCGCGAAGGGCCGAGGCGAACGGGAACCACGCCCTTCACTTCTTCAGCACCCACTCCCCGTTCTTCACTTCCACCAGCACGCGAGCGCGTTCGTCCAGGCCGTTGTGGTTCGTCGGGCTCAGGTTGTAGACGCCGTGCGTGCCGACGACGTTCTGCACGTGCTCGAGCGCGTCGCGCAGCGCCGCGCGGAATTCGGGCGTGCCCGGCCGGGCCTTCTTCATCGCTTCGGGGACGGCGGCGTCGAGCAGCAGCGTGGCGTCGAAGCTGTAGCCGGCGAAGGCGTTGCGCGTCTCGGGGCCGAACGCAGCCTCGTAACGCTTGGTGAAGTCGAGCGCCACTGCCTTGTTCGCGTACGAATCGGGAAGGTCCTCGGGCACGATCAATGCGCCGGTGGGCGCGATCGCGCCTTCGACCGCCTTCTTGCCGTTCTGGATGAAGGCGAGGTTGACGGTTCCGTGGTTGTGGTAGATCGGTCCCTTGTAGCCGCGCTCGCGCAGCGCCACGTGCGGCGTGGCGGCCGGCGAGCCGGAGCCGCCGACGACGACCGCGTCGGGATTCGCGGCCATGACCTTGAGCACCTGGCCGGTGACGCTGGTGTCGGCGCGCCCGTAGCGTTCGTTGGTGACCACCTTCATTCCGGCCGCCGGCGCGAGCTTCTGCATCGCGTTGTAGACGAGGTCGCCCCAGGTGTCGGAGAAGCCGATGTAGCCGACCGTCTTGACGCCTTTCTTCTTCATGTCGTCGACCACGGCGCTCATCATCAGCTCGGTGGTCTGGGGTACCACGAAGCTCCAGTGCGCGCGTTCGCCCTCGAGCGGCGGGATCGGCGTGAGCGCGATCATCGGCGTCTTCGTCTCGGCGGCGACCTGCGTCATCGCCACCGCCGACGGAACGCCGTTGGAACCCATGATCGCGTCGACCTTGTCCTCGGTGACGAACTTGCGCGCGTTCTTCGCTGCGTTGTCGGGCTTCGATTCGTCGTCGAGGACGATGTAGGTGACGGGTTCGCCGCCCAGCGTCTTCGGAATCAGCTGGAAGGCGTTCTTGTAGGGAATGCCCAGCGACGAGCCGGGACCCGTGGTGCCGAGCGAGACGCCGATGCGGATCTCGGCGTGCGCGGCCGGCGCGGCGAGCAAGCCGGCGGCTGCGAAGGCGAGTGCTTGCAGGGTGCTGCGTTTCATGAGGCTCCTCCTGTCGACGTGAGTCGATCGTGTTCGTGATGGACGGGCTGCCGCAGCAGCCCGAGATGCTTCAGCATGTCGAGCATTCGCGCGAGGGTCACGGCACGGTAGCGCGCCGGGTCGACGCCGTCGAAATCGTGAAAACCCTTGCCGTCGCGCAGGCCGTTGCGGCCCTCGCGCATGTGCCGGTCGACGATCGCCGGCGATGCGTAGCGTTCGTCGCCCAGCGCCTGCGCGAGGTAGCGGCTCGCGTAGTACAGGATGTCGTTGCCGCCGTAGTCGATGAACTCGACGACGCCCATGTTGGCGAACCGAAAGCCGAGTCCGTAGCGGGTCGCGCGGTCGATCTCCTCGGCGCTCGCCACGCCCTGTTCGATCATGCGCGCCGCCTCGTTCATGATCAGCGACTGCAGTCGCGGAACGATGTAGCCCGGAGCGGCCCGGCAGTGTACCGGCACCTTGCCGATCGATTCGAGCAGCGCGTGCAGCGAAGCGGCTGCGTCGGCCGAGGTCGCGTCGTGCGCGCTCAGTTCCACCAGCGGGACGACGTGCGCCGGATTCAGCCAGTGCGCATTCAGGAAGCGCTGCGGGCGCTCGACGAAGTCGGCCAGCTGCGTCACGAGGAAGGTCGACGTCGTCGACGCGACGACCGCGTCGGGCCGCGCGTGCGCGCCGGTGAAGTCGAGCGCCTCGCGCTTGGCGTCGAGCACCTCCGGCACGCCCTCGAAGACGAAGTCCGCCTGCGCCAGTGCTGCGGCGGCTTCGTCGCGCGCGACGAAGCGCACGCGCTGCAGCACGCGCGGGCGCAACGCATCGTCGAACGCGCCCCAGGCGGCCATCGCCGCGAGCGAGCCGTCGATCTCGGCGAGCGCCTCGGCACGCAGGACGTCGGCCGCGCACCCGGTACGCGGCTTGATGTCGACGAGATCGACCTCGTGGCCCGCGTACGCGAAGGCGGTGGCGATGCCGCGCCCCATGCGCCCGGCGCCGAGCGCCGCGATACGGTCGTGGCGCCGCGCCGCTGCGTTCACGCGCCGCTTCCGTTGCGCAGCAGCTCGCGCATCCCCGGCGCGTCGAGCGATGCGAGTCCGAGCGCCGCGAGCGTGCGCGGTCCCTGGTCGAGCGGTTCGCCGACGAGCGCCGAGGCGATCGACAGCAATCCGCGCGCGACCGGGCAGGGCACGCCCGCCCAATCGCCCACCGAGACGAGGAACGCGAGACCGTAGGCGACGTCCTCGCGCATGTAGCGGTGCCCGAGCAGGTCGATGTGCTCGCGCCAGTCGCCGCTGTCGACGAGCTTCTCGTGCGCGTTGCCGTACATCCAGCGGTCGTTCTCGTAGTGGTCCGACAACGGGAAGTGCGGCGCGGAATAGCCCAGCGCCTCGCGCAGGGCGATGCGCTCGCGGTCGAGCGCATCGGTGACGCGGCGGATCGACGACTGGGTGCCTTCGGCGTGGATGTCCCAGCGCTCGAAATGCTCGAGCGGCCCCGCGTTCATCAGGATCAGCGGCGGGTGGATGACCGGACCGGCATTCATCAGCGCGGCCGAAAGCGCGTCCTCGACCGCCTCGATCGCCGGATACGCGCGCGCGATCGTGGCGAGCGCCTGCTCGCTGTCCACGGCCGGAAAGACGCCGGTCGGCAGGCGCGTTGCGCGCGTGGTGATCGCCACCTCGGCGGGTCCGTGCATGCGTGCGAGGTACGGCAGCGTGCCGGTTTCGGCGAACGCGACGCGCGCGCCGTTGCCCGATTCGCGCACCGCACGCGCCATCGCGAACGAACCGAAGCTGCCCGGCGGCAGGTAGACGACCTGGCCGTCGCGCAGGTGCGGCGCGATCGCCTGCGCGAGGTCGGCCTGGGCGAAGGCGGGGCAGGGCGCGAGCACGAGTTCGGCGCCGTCCAGCGCTTCGGCCGCGTCGGGCGTAGCCCGCTCGATGGCGACTTCGCGCCGTCCGGCGTGGTCGACCAGCGCGATGCGCGGCGAGTCGATCAACGGCGCGAGCGCTCGCCTGTCGCGCCGCCACAGCCGCACCTCGTGACCCTGCTCGGCGAGGTCCGCGGCGGCGGCATGGCTGCCGTTGCCGCCGCCCAGGACGGCGATGCGCATCAGTACGAGCCTCCGCGATGCCATCGTGCGATGCGCACGATGAACTCGTTTCGCCGGATGGTACTAGACGTGAATGTTTGGTACCACATGTTTTCAGCCCGGCGCTGCGTCCCGGCGCCGATGCGGGAGGTCCCGTCTATGCAGCCACGCCCTCGGCGATGAAGCGTTCGATCTGTCCCGCGTCGTAGCCCGCCTGCGCGAGCACGCGCCGCGTGTCGGCGCCGTATTTCGGCGGAAACGGCAACTCGGTGCGCGCCCTTTCGACGTCCACTGCCATCGGCTGCATGCGGATCGTGCGGCCGTCGGGCATCGTCGTGCGCGTGAGCCGGTCGCGCAGCGCCGGCAGCTCGCGCACCTGCCGGATGTCGAGGATTCTCGTGGCCGGGATCTTCGCGTCGTACAGGTCTGCGAGGATCTCGTCGACCGGGTATTGCGAGGTGACCGAGGCCATCTCGCGATGGATCGCTTCGCGCTCGCGATGGCGCCCTTCGTTCGTCGCACGCACGTCGTTGGCCACCTGCGCGAACTTCGGCATCGCCGTGAGCCGGCGCCATTGCACGTCGCTGCCGATCGCCAGGTAGACGAAGCCGTCGCGCGCCGGGTAGACGTTGGTGGGGATGAACTTGCGGTGCTCGTTGCCCGCGCGCGTGATCTCGTTCGGCGCGCAGTCGAAGTCGAGCAGCGGCAGCACGGTGGTGAGCCACGAGGCCGCCGCCTGCAGCATCGAGACGTGGATCTCGCTGCCGTGCCCGGTTTCGTGGCGCTCGAGCAGCGCACGCATGACGTTCGCGTAGACCTCGTCGCCCGCCTTCAGGTCGATGACCGGAATGCCGCTGAGCATCGGCGGCCCGTTCGGGTCGCCGGTGACTTCCATGTAGCCGGCCATCGCCTGCAGCACCGGATCGTAGCCGGGCGCCTCGGGAAAGCGTGGGCCCATTGCCGAGATGCCGGCCCAGATCAGGTCGGGCTTCGACGCGCGCAGCGTGGCAGGGTCGATGCCGAGCGACGCGTAGCGCGACGGAACCGTGTTGCAGCAGAAGACGTCGACGTCCAGCTCGTGCAGCAAGCGGCGCAGGATCTCGTGCGCACGCGCGTCCTTCAGGTTCAGCGCGATCGCTTCCTTGCCGACGTTCGGTGCGATGAAATAGCTGCGCCGGTCGTCGTCGGCCACGCGCGAGCCGATGTAGCGGTTCGGGTCGCCCGGCAGCCCGCCGCCGCCGACCGCCTCGATGCGGATCACGCGCCAGCCGAGTTGCGCGAAGCGCAGCGTCGCGTGCGGCAGCGACAGCGCCTGTTCCATCGAAAGCACGGTGCGCGGCTTCATGCGAATTCGCTCATGCCGGTGCGCCGACGGCGGCCGGGGCAGGGTTTCACGGATCTGTTCTCGCGGTCGGGTTGCGCGTCAGCCGCCGGCGATCGGCGGCGTCAGCAAGACTTCGTCTTCGTCGTGAACCGGGTATTCGCGCTCGGCGTAGTGCGAGTTCACCGACACCAGCACGACGTCGATGTACTCGAAGGCCTTGCGGAAGCGTTCGTCCTGCGTGGGCAGCCAGTCGAGCAGCATGCCGACGTTGCGGATCTCCTTCGGCAGGACGATCGTCTCCGAGTCGCACCCCAGGCTGTCGCGCAGCCATGCGAAGTACTTCAGCTTCATTGCTCAAGCGGTCACGCCCTCGGGATTTGTCTGCGCCTCGGCGGCCTGCGCCTGCAGGCGACGATCGTGGATGGCGCGCGCGACTTTTTCCGGCGACATCGGCGGATCGAAGATACGCACGCCGGTGGCGTTGTACAACGCGTTGGCGAGCGCCGGCGCGATGACGATCGTCGGCAATTCCGAGATGCCCTTGGCGCCGTACGGTCCTTCGGCGCAGTCGCTCTCGATCAGGTGCATCTCGATCGGCGGCATCTCCGGCGCCGTGATCAGCTTGTAGTCGCGAAAACACGCGTTGCGCAGACGACCGCGTTCGATGCGCATGTCCTCGCTCAGCGCGTAACCCAGGCCGATCGCGATGCCGCCTTCGACCTGGCCTTCGAGGCCCATGCGGTTGATGACGCGGCCGACGTCCTGCGCCACCGTGACCTTGTCGACCTTGATCTCGCCGGTGAGCGTGTCGACGGTGATCTCGGCGACGTGCACCGCGTGCGCATACGCGGCCGAGTGGTCCGAGACGTGTTTCGACCCCTCGGGCTCGCTCTTCGGCTCGTAGTAGTCGGTGACCATGACCAGTTCGGGCTCGGCCTGGAAGTGCATCTGGCGCAGCAACCGGTCGAGCTTGATGAGCGGCGCGCCGTCGGCCTCGCGTACGACCGATCCGTCGCGCAACTCGAGCCCCTCGGCCGGTTCGTCGAGCATCCGCGCTGCCGCGGCGAGAATCTGCGCCTTCGCCTTGCGTGCGGCGCGGCGCGTGCCGTTGCCGGCGATGAAGGTGGTGCGCGATGCGTGCACGCCGACGTCCCACGGGGCGATGTCGGAGTCGTTGTTGACGATCGTCACGTGCTCGAGCGGCACGCCGAGTTCCTCGGCGACGATCAGCGTGATGACCGCGTCGATTCCCTGGCCGATCTCCGATGCGCCGCTGATGACCGTCACGCGCGCGTAGTCGTCGACCTTCAGGATGGTGCCGATTCCGTCGGACTTGTGGATCTTGGCGCCGCCGGCATTGTGGATCGACGACGCGAGTCCGATGCCCTTCTTGTAGCGGCCCGGCTGTTCGCGCTGCGCCGCGTATTCCCGGCGCTTGCGGCTGTAGTCGCTGGCTTGCGCGGCGGTCTGCAGGCACTGCGCGAAGGCGCTCTCGCGCAGGAACGAATTCTGCGGGGTTATCTCGCCCGAGCGCTGCGCGTTCTTCAGATGGAACTCGAGCGGATCGATGTTCACCAGGTCGGCGAGCATGTCCATCTGCTGGGCGGTGGCCCAGGTGGTCTGCACGTTGCCGTAGCCGCGGAACGACCCGGCGTAGGGATTGTTCGTGTAGATCGCCTGCGCCTTGAAGTCGACGACCGGCACCCGGTAGTGGCCGGAGGTCGTGCGCATCATGATGACCGGAATGGTCGGCCCCCACGACGTATAGGCGCCGTTGTCCAGCAGCGCGTCGGCCGTGCGGAAGGTGAGCGTGCCGTCGCGCGTGCAGCCGGTGCGCATGTGGATGATCGCCGCTTGCCGCGTGGGCGAGGCGCGAAACTCTTCCTCGCGCGAGTACAGGACCTTCACCGGCCGGCCGGTCTTCTTCGCCAGCAGCGCGGCGATCGGCTCGTACGGATAGACGTCGAGCTTCGAGCCGAAGGCGCCGCCCACCGGCGGCTGGATCACGCGGATGTCGCCCGGGCCGATGCCCAGCGCCGGTGCGAGATCCATCTTGTAGTTGTACGGATACTGCGTCTGCGTCCAGATCGTCAGCTTGCCGTTGTGGTCGAAGTCGGCGATCGCGCAGGACGTGCCCATGCAGCAGTGCGTCACGTGATGCGGGCGAAAGACGTTGTCGACGACGAAGTCGGACTGCGCTTCGGCTGCAGCCAGGTCGCCGTGCTGGAATTCGAAATGCAGGCTCTTGTTGCCGGGGAAGTTCTCGTGGACCAGCGGCGCCCCGTCCTTCGCCCCGTCCTCGGGCGTGAACACGCCGGGCAGGTCCTCGTACTCCACCTCGATGAGTTCGAGCGCGCGGCTGGCGATCTCCTCGGTCTCGGCGGCGACGGCGGCGATTTCGTCGTGTTCGCAGCGCACCTTGTCCTTGAGCGCGACGTTGTCGCGCACGAAGCCGAATTTCAGGCCCGCGGCATCCGCGCCGGTGAGCACCGCGTGCACGCCGGGCAGCTTGCGTGCCGCGGCCGTGTCGATGCGAACGATCCTGGCGTGCGGTCGGCCGGCGAACAGCACCTTGCCGATCAGCATCTGCGGCAACACCATGTCGTTGATGTAGCGGGTCTTTCCGGTGGCCTTGTCGGGGGCGTCGGGCTTCCTGACGCGCCCACCGATCAGGGTCTTCTTCGCTGTGGCCGCAGCGGCAGCTGACTTGTTCATGGCTGTTCTCCGCGAAAATGCAATTCAACGAGCGGGAATTCGCGCGCTCAACGGTCGGCGGGGCTGTCCGGGCCGCTACGGCGAGCCTCGACAGCGGCCACCGCCTGCACCGCGTCGAGCACCTTGGTGTAGCCGGTGCAGCGGCACAGGTTGCCCTCGAGGCCGCGCTGTGCCTGTTCGCGCGTCAGGTTCGGGTCGTTTTCGATCAGGTAGTTGGCCTGCATGATCATGCCCGGCATGCAGAAGCCGCATTGCACGGCGCCGTGGTCGACGAAGGCCTGCTGGACCGGATGCAGCCCTTCGGGCGTGCGCAGTCCTTCGATCGTCAAAACCTCGCGTCCGTCGCAATCGGCGGCGTACATCAGGCAGCTGTTGACGGTCTGGCCGTCGACCTGGATCGTGCAGGCGCCGCACTCGCCTTCGCCGCACGCGTATTTGGTGCCGGTCAGGTCGAGCACGTCGCGCAGCATCGCCAGCGTCTTCATGGTCGCCGGAATCTTCACGGAGACTTCGCGGCCGTTGAGCCGGAAGCGGACTTCAGTCTCGACGCAGGTCATGGAGTACCTCTTCGACGAACACTCGAACGAGATGGCCGCGATACCACGCGCTGGCGCGCACGTCATCGATCGGCCGGGCGTCGTGCGCGCTGGCGGCCACCGCGGCGGCGACGGTCGACGCATGGAGCGGCTTGCCTTCGATCGCGGCCTCCACGTGGCGGGCGCGCAGCGGCGTGGGCGCCACCGACCCCATGGCCACGCGCACGTCGGCGAGCCGGTCGTCTGCGAGCCGGGCGCCGAGCGCCATCGACACGTTGGAGATCTCGAGCGCGGGACGCGGACCGGACTTGCGGAAGCGGGCGCGGAAGTCGGCCGCGGGCCGCTCGAACACGACGGCGGTCAGCAGCTCTTCGGGCCGTTTCACGGTCTTGCCCGGGCCGACGAAGAAGCTCTCGAGCGGCACGCGCCGCGTCTGCGCGGCGCCGTCGCGCCAGCAGGCGAGTTCGACCGAAGCGCCCAGCACCAGCAGCGGCGGGATCATGTCGCCGGCCGGCGACGCGTTGCACAGGTTGCCGCCCACCGATGCGGCGTTGCGGATCTGCTCGCTGGCGAAATGCTCGGCCGCCTCGACGAGCACCGGAGCGATCCGCCCGAGCGCGGCGTTGCGCCGGATCTCGCCGACGCTGGTCGTGGCGCCGATGCGGATCTCGCCGCCGTCGGTGTCGATGCCGCCCAGCCCCTCGATGCGGCGCACGTTCAGCAGCGTCGCCCCGTATCGGCGCACGCCGGATTCGGTCTGCGGCGCAAGGTCGGTGCCGCCGCAGAACAGCGTGGCATCGCCTTCGGCCATCGCCTGCAACGCCTCGTCGATGCGGCGAGGCGCCAGGTAGCTGGTGATTCGTTGCATGTCCATGTCTGTCAGAACCTTATCGGCTCGCGGTAGCGCCCGAACACCTGGACCATTTCGCGGGTGATCTCTCCGACACTCGCGTAGGCCTTCACGGCCTCGACGATTGCCGGCATCAGGTTCGTGCCCGCCTGTGCGTCGGCGCGCACCCGCGCCAGCGTGCGCGCGACCTGCGCTTCGTCGCGCTCGGCGCGCACGCGGTTCAGCGAGTCGATCTGCAGCCGCGCGTCGTCGTCCTTGTACGGATGGAACTCGACCGGATGATCTTCCTCCTTTTCGTTGCGGTAGCAGTTCACGCCCACTTTCGGGAACGCGCCCGACTCGATGTCGCGCTGCATCCGGTACGCCTGCTCGGAGACCTTCGACTGGATCGAGCCGTCGGCGATCAGCTTGACGATGCCGCCCTGCGCGTCGACGTCGGCGATGATCTCCTTCATCAGTTCGCGCATCCGGTTCGTCATCGTCTCGACGTAGAACGAGCCGCCGAGCGGGTCCACCGTCTCGGTGAGCCCCATCTCCTCGATCAGGATCTGCATCGTGCGCAGCGAGATGCGCGCCGAGTACTCGGTGGGAATCGTGTACGCCTCGTCGTACGAGCACAGCGCCATCGTCTGCGCGCCCGACAGCGCGCTGATCAGCGCGTAGTAGGCGCCGCGTACGATGTTCATCTCCGGCTGCTCGAAGGTCAGTCCGCCGCCGCCGCCGCCGGCGATCATGCGCAGCCACATCGAGCCCGGCTTCTGCGCCTTGTATTCCTCCTTCATGATCTGCGCCCACAGGCTGCGGCCGGCGCGGAACTTGCAGATCTGCTCGAAGAGGTTGCCGAAGATGTTGAAGTTGTACGACAGGCGTCCGGCGAACTCGTCGACGTCGAGCCCGCGGCGGATCACGTCGTCGGCATAGGCGCGCGCGATGCAGAACGCGTAGGCCATCTCCTGCGCGGGCGTGGCGCCCGATTCGCGGATGTGATAGCCGCACACCGACACCGGACTGTATTTCGGTGCGTGCTTCGCGCAGTACTCGATCGTGTCGCCGACCAGCCGGATCGACGGCTCCACCGGGAAGATCCACGTGCCGCGGCCGACGAATTCCTTCAGGATGTCGTTCTGGCAGGTGCCGCGCAGCTTCGCGACGTCGTAGCCGCGCTTCTCGGCCATCGCCAGGTACATCGCGATCAGGATCGCCGCCGCGCCGTTGATCGTCAGCGACACCGTGATCCTGCTGAGATCGATGCCGTCGAAGGCGATCTCGACGTCGCGCAGCGTGTCGATCGCCATGCCGACGCGGCCGACCTCTCCCTCCGCCATCGGATCGTCGGAGTCGAGCCCGATCTGCGTGGGCAGGTCGAAGGCGACGTTCAGGCCGGTCTGGCCGTTGGCGATCAGGTACTTGAAGCGCTGGTTCGTCTCGTGCGGATTGCCGAAGCCGGCGTACTGGCGCATCGTCCACGGCTGCTTGCGGTACATCAGCGGGTGGATGCCGCGCGTGAACGGATACTCGCCCGGCTCGCCGAGCATGGCCAGCCCGCCGCTCTCCTCGACGTCGGCCGCCGTGTACAGCGGCTGCACTTCGAGGCCCGATTCGTTGACCACCGGCTTCACGGGAATCGGTGCGCGATCGTTCATCGAACGTTCTCCCGGATGTAGTCGCAGATCGCGTCGAGTTTCGAGCCGGTGGGGAAGATGCCGGCGAAGCCGAGCGCGCGCAGTTCGTCGTGGTCCTGCGCAGGAAGATTGCCGCCGATCACCCACAGCTTGTCGGTCAGGCCGTCGGCCTCGAGCAGCGTCTTCAGCTTGCGGCAGAACGGCAGGTGCGAGCCGGCGAGGCTCGAGAGCGCGATCACGTCGACGTCCTCGTCGAGCGCCATGCGCGCCACCGCCTCGGGCGACTGCCGCAGCCCGGTGTAGATGACCTCGAAGCCCGCGTCCATCATTGCGCGCGCAACGACCTTGGCGCCCTGGTCGTGGCCGTCCAGGCCGGGCTTGGCGAGCAGCACGCGGATGCGGCGCGCGCCCGCCTGTGCCGCTGCGCCCGCGGCAACGGGGGTCGTACTCATGACGTCACCTCTTTCGCAATGATCAGTTTGAGAATCTCGCTGGTGCCCCCGCCGATCAGCGTGAAGCGCACGTCGCGCAGGTAGCGCTGCACCGGGTACTCCATCGCGTAGCCGTAGGAGGCGAGCACGCGCGCCGCCTGGTCGCAGATCGACGCGGCGGTCTCGGTGGCGAAGAGCTTGGCCATCGCCGCCTGCTTGTGGTGCGGGCGCTTCGCGTCGGCCAGCCACGCCGCGTAGCGCACCAGGTGCGTGGCGGCCTCCAGGCCGGTGGCCATCTCGGCCAGCTTCATCTGGATCGCCTGGAAGCGGTCGATCGGCTTGCCGAACTGCCGGCGCTCGCCCGCGTAGCGCACCGCCTCGTCGAGTGCGGCGCGCGCCACGCCCAGCGCCATCGCGCCGGTGATGATGCGGATCTCGGCCAGCGTCTTCTTCAGGTGCACCTCGCCGTCGCCTTCCTCCTTCGACAGCCGGTGCGTGTCGGGGACGAAGCAGCCGTCGAAGGAGACTTCCGAGGTGGGCAGCGCCCAGACGCCCATCTTGTGGATCGGGCGCCCGATGTGCAGCCCGTCGAAATGCTTCTCGACGAGGAAGATCGTGAGCTTCTTCTCGTCGCCGGCGCGCGCGAACACGGTGAAGAAGTCGGCGACCGGCGCGGAGGTGATCCACGTCTTCTGGCCGTCGATTACGTAGCCGCCGTCGACCCGGCGCGCGGTGGTCGAGATGGAGCCCAGGTCGGAGCCGGCGTCGGGCTCGGTCATGCAGATGCCGCCGATCTTCTTTCCGGCCAGCGCGGGGCGAAACAGCCGCTCGACGACGTCGGCGTTGCCGAGCATCTGCAGGAACTTCGTTCCCATCAGCGACTGCATCGCAGCGGCCCCGGCCAGCGACATCGATCCGCGCGCGATCTCGGTGAGCGCCAGGCAGAACTCGGACAGCGCCATGCCGCTGCCGCCGGCTTCTTCCGGATAGCGCATGCCGAAGAAGCCGAGCTCGGCGAGCTCGCCGAACAGCTCGCGCGGGAACTCGTGCGCCTCGTCGATCGCCGCTGCGTTCGGCGCGATGCGCCGGTCGCAGAAACGCGCGAAAGTCTCTTGGACGGCGCGCTGGTCGTCGGTGAGATCGAAATCCATCCCGCCGCTCCTAGCCTTCCCAGCCGTACAGCTCGCGGGCCTTCTCGCGCGAGATCACGCCGTTGCGCACCTCTTCGGCGAGCACCTTGCGATCGCGCTTCTTCGGATCGCCGTAGCCGCCGCCGCCGCTGGCGACCTGGTGGTAGACGGTGCCCTTCGGCACGCCGGTGATCAGGTCCTTGTTGCGCGGAACGACCTCGCGGCCGTCGGGGTAGCGCAGCCGGATGAAGTTCAGCCCGGCATCGCCGCCGCCGAACAGGCCGAAGGCCGGCTCGAAGTCGCCGTCGCCGAAAGTGACGAGCTGCGTGTCGTCCGAGCCGATGCGGAAGATCGTCTCCACGCCCAGGCCGCCGCGCCACTGGCCGGCGCCGGCGGAGTCTTCGAGCAGTTCGTGGCGCAGCAGCGTGTGTGGCGTCTGCTGCTCGAACATCTCGTAGTCCTGGTCGAGCACGCCGCCGGAGGCGTCGATCATCCCGATGTGGTCGTAGCCGTCGGTGCCGAGCATCGCGCCCGAGCCGCCCTTCAGACCCATGAAGCCGATGTCGACGTATTTCTCGTTGGTGTGCGGATCGATGCCGGTGGTGAGCGACGCGAGCAGGTTGTTCCAGCCCGCGGTGACGCGATCGGGCAGCACGGGCGCAAGCGCGCGCTGGATCGCGTCCGCATTGGGCGGGCACAGGTGGTTGCCGAAGGTGGTCGCCTTCGGATACGCCGCGTTCAGGATCGTGCCCTCGGGGATGACGATCTCGATCGGCTCGACCATCCCTTCGTTGTGCGGGATGTCGGGGTTGACCATCTGCAGCAGCGTGAGGATCGTCGCCGAGGCGCTCGACGTGAAGGTGCCGTTGACGAAGCCGTTGGTCTGCGGGTCGGTGCGCGAGTAGTCGAACCTGATGCGGTTGTCCTCGACGTCGATGTCCACGCGGATCGTGAACTTCGAGCCTTCGTGGCGGCCGTCGTAGTAGACGCGTCCCTCGCCCGAGTAGCGCCCGTTGGGGATCTTCGCGATCTCGGCTTCCATCATGCGCCGCGTGGCGTCGAACAGCGCCTGCTTGTGCGCCTCGAAGCTCGCCAGCCCGTATTTGTCCAGCAGTTCGAGCACGCGGCGCTCGCCGACGGTGCACGCACCCATCTCGGCCTTCATGTCGTGCTGGACGATGTCCAGGCGCACGTTCGCGAAGATCAGGTTCCAGACATCCTTGCGCAGCTTGCCGCGCTCGACGACCTTCACCGGCGGGATGCGCAGCGCCTCCTGCCAGACCTCGACGGCGTTCGGGTTGTAGCCGCCGGCGACGTTGCCGCCGATGTCGGCCTGGTGGCCCTTGACCGCCGTCCACGCGACGAGTTTGTCCTCGAAGAACACCGGCTTGAAGACCGCAACGTCGTTGTTCTGGTTGCCCAGGCTGAACACGTCGTTGTGGAAGATCACGTCGCCGGGGTAGATCTCGTCGCCGAAGTACTGCTGGATGTACTTGCAGACGGGCGCGAGCGAGAACGCGAGGATCGGCAGGTTCTCGGTCTGCTCGAGCATGCGGCCTTCGCCGTCGTACAGGCCGGTGACGTAGTCCTTCGCCTCGCACAGGATCGGCGAACGCGTCGTCTGCTCCATCGAGATGCTCATCTCGTCGGTGATCGACCGGAAGGTGCGCGCGTACACCGACAGCAGGATCGGATCGATCTTCGTCGTTTCGGTTCGCGATTCGTTCATGTACTTCTCCGGTTGCGCGGAGGAATTGCCGGGCGCGGCGGCGGGGACGGAGGAGGGCACGGCGGCATTCATGCCACGGCTCCGCTCGTCTCGCGCGTTTCGCGTTCGCCGAGCGCGGCGCGCACGAGGTCTTCGCGTCCCTTGCGGAACAGCACGAAGGAGCCGAGCGCGTCGACCACGCAGTCGAAGCTCGCGTCGACGAAGATCGCCGTCGTCACCTGCTCGATCATTGCCGGACCGTCGACGCGGTTGCCGTGGCGCATCGCGTGGCCGTCGTAGATCGGCACTTCGGCGAAGGCCTTGCGGGAGGGCACGTAGACCGCGCGGCGGCCCTTGAGCGCAGATGCGCTGTCGGCGCCCTGCCAGTCGTCGCGGCGATAGCCGGGCTTCGACGTACTGCCGATCGCCTGCACGCGCACGTTGATGATCTCGATCGGCGTCGCCTCCTGCTCGAGCGAGTAGCCGTACAGCCGCTCGTGCTCGGCGTGAAAGAGCTTCGCGATGCCGGCGGCGTCGCGCGCGGCGACGAGCGTGCGCGGAACGACGAAGGACACCTCGTGGTACTGGCGGATGTAGCGGCAGTCGAGCTTCAGCTCGGTGCGCCGCTGCGCCGCGGGCACGCGTTCCTCGTCCAGGTGCGTGTCGCCGTCGCGCGCCATCTCGTCGACCATCGTCGCAAGGCGTTCCCAGTCGACCGAGTCGAGCCGGGCGACGAAGGTGCGAACGAAGTCGTGCTTGAGCTCGCTCATCAGCATGCCGAAGGCGCACAGCACCGACGACTCGCGCGGCACGATCTGCAGCGGGATCTCCAGTTCGTCGCAGATCGCGCACGCGTGGATCGGGCCTGCCCCGCCGGCCGGCACGATCGGGAACTCGCGCGGATCGAAACCGCGCTTGATCGTCACCTCGCGCACGCCCTGCGCCATGTTGTTGCAGGCCACGCGGTACATGCCGGCGGCGGCCTCTTCGATCGACAGCCCCATCGGGCGTGCGATGTGCGTCTCGATCGCCCGGCGTGCGGCGTGCACGTCGAGTTTCATCTTCCCGCCGGCGAAGAAGGCCGGGTCCAGGTAGCCGAGCACGACGTTGGCGTCGGTGGTCGTCGGCAGCTCGCCGCCCTTGCCGTAGCAGGCCGGCCCCGGGTCGGCGCCGGCGCTCTGCGGGCCCACGCGCAGGAGCCCGCCTTCGTCGAGCCAGCCGATCGAGCCGCCGCCCGCGCCGATCGTGTGGATGTCGAGCATCGGCAGCGCCAGTTTGTGACGCGCGATCTCGCCGTCGTTCTTGACCATCGGCGCGCCGACCGCGACCGAGGCCTCGAAGCTCGTGCCGCCCATGTCGGTCGTGATGCAGCGGTCCTGCCCGTGCGCGCCGACATAGAACAGCCCCGCGCCCGGTCCGCCTGCGGGGCCGGACAGCAGCGTGAGCGCCGCCTTGTCGCGCGCCGCCTGCGGCGAGATGACGCCGCCGTTGGACTGCATGATCATCAGCAGCCCCTTGAAGCCGATGCCCGAGAGGCGCGAAACGAGCTGGTCGAGGTAGTGCAGCAGCTTGGGGCCGACGTAGGCGTTGAGCGCGGTCGTGCTGACGCGCTCGTAGAAGCGGATCGACGGCAGCACTTCGGTCGAGACCGATACATAGGCCCCGGGCATCGCGCGGCGCACCGCCGCCGCAGCGGCCTGCTCGTGCGCCGGATTGGCGAACGAGTTCATGAAGCACACCGCGACCGCCTGCACACCGTCGCCGCGCCAGGCGGCAAGCTCGGACTCGATCGCGGCGAGATCGAGCGCCTCGACCTCGGTGCCTTCGCGGTCGATGCGCCCCTTGATGCCGGCGCGCCGCGCACGCGGCACGAGCGGGCGCACGTTCGTGTAGCGGTTGTTGTACTGCTCCTCGCGGATGCCGCGCCGCATCTCGAGCGCGTCACGCACCCCCTCGGTCGTCAGCAGCGCGCACTTGGCGCCGGTGTGCGTCAGGGTCGCGTTCGTCGTCACCGTCGTGCCGTGCACGATGGTGTCGATCGTCGCGGCGAAGTCCTCGAGCGACATCGGCGGGTCCATCGCCGCCGCGATATCCGTCAGGCCGTTGATGACGGCGATCGACGGGTCCGAAGGCGTCGACAGGCTCTTGAAGATCGCCGGTTCGGCGCCATCGCGTGCGACGACGAAGTCGGTGAAGGTGCCGCCGACATCGATTCCGATCTTCAGCGTCATGGCGTGTTCTCCGTCGTGGGAATGGTGTCGTACTGGTCTGCGACGAGGCGGCGCACGTCTTCCTTGCGCACCTTGCCAAGCGCGGTCTTGGGCAGTTCGGTGACGAAGATGACGCGCTTCGGATGCTTGTAGCGCGCGACCCGGCCGTCGAGCAGCGCGAGCACGCGCGCGCCGTCGATCTCGCCGCCGGCGCGCGCCGCGACGACGGCGACGACGGCCTCGCCCCAGCGTGCGTCGGGCAGGCCGATGACCGACGCCTCGGCGATGTCGCCGCATTCGAGCAGCACGTTCTCGATTTCGGCCGGCGCGATGTTCTCGCCGCCGGAGATGATCATGTCCTTCACCCGGCCGTCGATCCACAGATAGCCCTCGGCGTCGAAGTGCCCGAGGTCGCCGCTGTGAAACCAGCCGCCGGCGAGCGCTGCGGCGCTCGCCTCTGGCTGGCGCCAGTAGCCGCTCATCACGTTCGGGCCGCGCACCCAGACTTCGCCGCGTGCGCCCGGCGCAACATCCGCATTGAACTCGTCGACGATGCGCAGTTCGCAGTGGCGCGCCGCGCGGCCGGTCGAGCCCGCCTTGCGTTGCGCATCCGTCGCCGCCAGGCAGGCGGCGATCGGGCAGGTTTCGGTCGAGCCGTAGATCGGCACCAGCGGCACGCCGCGCGCATGCACGGCGCGCGTCAGGTGCTCGGGGACGATCGTCGAGCCGGTCGAGATCATGCGCAGGCTGGTGAAGTCCGCGTCCGCCCAGCGCGGGTGCGCCATCATCGCCGTCAGCTGCGCCGGCACGAGGACGGTGAGCGTGATGCGCTCGCGCTCGATGGCGTCGAAGGTCGCGTCGACATCGAACTTCGGATGCAGCACGAGCGTCGCCCCGGCGCAAAGCGCCGGCGTCGTCTGGTTGTTGAGGCCGCCGACGTGAAACAACGGCAGCGTCGTCAGCACGACATCGTCGGGCCGCATCGCGTGCAGCTCGATGCTGTGCTCGGCATTGATGCGTACCGCCTCCTGCGACAGCATCGCGCCCTTGGGCGCACCGGTCGACCCCGACGTGTAGCACAGCAGCAGGGTGTCGTGCGGCGCGCCCACGCCGGTCGGCGTGGCTACGTCTGCACCGCGCGCGATGAACGCGTCGTCGGCCATCCAGCCCGGCGGCGGCGCGCTGGCCAGCGCGACGAGGGTGGCGTCGGGCAGCCCGGTGCCGAGGCTCGCACGTGAGGCGCTGAAAAGCTCGTCGAGCATCAGCAGCGCCGGCTGGCAATCGCCCAGCATCTGGCGCTGCTCGTGCGCCGTCAGCCGCCAGTTGATCGGCATGAAGAGCGCGCCCAGATGCGCGCAGGCGGCGAGCAGCGCGATCTCCCGCGGGCTGTTGAGCCCGAGGAACGCAACGCGATCGCCGCGCTGAATGCCGCTGGCGGCGAGCGCGGTGGCGAGTCGCGCGGCCTCTTGCGCGAGCGCCGCGTAGCTCCAGTCGACCTCGCCGAAGCGGATCGCGCGCTTGTCGGGCGTGCGCGCCGCGTGGCCTGCGATCCAGTCGTAGGGGTTCATCGCCGCACGCTCAGGCATCGCCCACCTCGAGCACCACCGCCATCGCCGTGTCACCCGCTGCGCAGCCGGTAAAAAGGCCGAAGCCGCCACCGCGCAGCGCGAGCTCTTCGATCAGCTCGATGATCGCGCGCGTGCCCATCGGCGCCTGCGGATGGCCCCAGACGAGCGAGCAGCCGAAGTTGTTCATCGTCTTCAGCTCGCAACCGGTGGCGCGCGCGAAGACGATGTCGTTCAGCGCGAACGGGTTGTGCGTCTTGATCGCCGCCATCTGCGCCACGCTGCGCCCGGCCTGGGCGAGCGCGCGCTGCGCCGCCGGCACGGTAGCCTCGGGCATGTGCGCGAGCGCCGCCCGCGCGAGGCCGAAGCCGTGCAGGCGGACCGCGATCTTCGGGTTGCTCGACAGCTCACGGGCGCGCTCGCGTGTCGTGACGACGATTGCCGCGTTGCCGTCCGCCGGATGCGTCTGGCCGCCGTAGGTGACGGTGCCGCCTTCGAGCACCGGGCGCAGCTTGGCCAGACCTTCGGGCGTCGACTGCGAGATGCCCTCGTCGCCCGCGATCGTCGCTGCGGTCTTCCTGAAGCCGGGCGCCGGCACCTCGAACGGCAGCGTCATGAAGCGGCGCAGGAAGGCGCTGTCGTCGGCGAGCGCATCGCGGTACTGCGCTTCGCGCCGCAGCACGATCTCGTGCTGCTCGGCGGTCGAGATGCCGAGCTTGGCGGCGACGTTCTCGGCCGTCTTCAACATCGAATGGCCGCCGAGCGGGTCGCAGCCAAAGCTGTCGATCACCCAGTCCTCCGCCGCACCGGTGCCGCCCGGGCCGCGCGGGTTCGGGTAGTACAGATGCGGGCCGTTGGAGGTGCGGTCGCAGTTGAGGACGAGCGCGCTGTGCGCCAGCCCGCATTCGATTTCCTGTGCCGCGGCGAGCAGCGTGCGCACGCCCGTCGCGCACGCCTGCATGATCGTCGGTCCGCCGACCGTGCCGGCGCCGATCAGGCCGGCGAGCCAGGGCGCGCCGTAGAACGACTGCTTCTGCGGCACCGAGATGCCGAGCACCGCGTAGTCGAAGCGCGAGGGATCGATGTCGCGTTTCTTCAGTTCGTTGCGCGCGACGTGCGCGGCGAACTCGATGCTGTGCAGGTTCGAGAAACTGCCCTGCCAGCGTGCGAACGGCGTGCTCCAGTAGGCCCCGTAGGGAATCTCGGCGCGGTATTTCATGTTCATGTGGTTTCCTTTTCCTGCAGTCCGATCGCGACGATGAAGGCGTGCCGCGCGTGCGTAAGGTGGTGGTGCATCGCCTCGGCGGCCGCCTCGGCATCGCCGGCGCGCAGCGCCTCGGTAACCCCGACCAGGCCGTCGAGCACGATCCTGCGGATCCGCGCGTCGTCGAGCGTGATCGCGCCGATGTGCTGCATGTGGTCGCCGTATTGCTCGATGACGCGCACGAGCCGGCGGTTGGGCACCAGTGCCAGGCACGCGGCGCGAAAGCGCGCATGCGCCTCGCGAAAACCGCGCACGTCGCCCGCCGTGTTCGCGCGCGTGGCGGCGGCGAGTGCTTCCTCGATGGGCGCGCGCACGGTGTCGTCGACGCAGCGCGCCGCGATGCGCCGCATCGCGGCCGTCTCGAGCAGGAAGCGGACTTCGTAGATGTCCTCGGCGTCGTCGATCGTCAGTGCGGGCACCGCGAAACTGCGCCCGGCGAGCACGAGCAGGCCTTCGCTGGCCAGGCGCGTGAGCGCTTCGCGCACCGGCGTGCGCGAGACGCCGAGCTTCTGCGCGAGCTGGACTTCCTGCAGCGGCAGGCCGGCGGCGATCGCCCCGCTACGCAGCTGCGCGCGCAACGCCGCGTAGACCTGGTCGGCCAGGGCGGGAGCGCGTTCGACAGGGGCGAGGGAGGGGACCACGAGGTTCGCCTACGGCAGCGGGTCGGCGTCGACGGGATACTGTATACATTGGTTTCGGGTGTGTAAAGAGGAGACAACCAACCGGGGCGGCCGGCCGCGGCAGGCCAGAGGGCGGCAGGCCAGAGGGCGGCAGGCCAGAGGGCGGCCGGCCAGAGGGCGGCCGGCCATGGGCCGCCGACGTAGCCGGTGATGGAATGCGGGTTCCTCGAGAGTAACGCTGATGGGGGGGGGGCGCCGCCCCCCCCCCCGCCCCCCCCCCCCCCCCCCCCCGGGGAAGCCGAAGCCGTCCGCTTCCCGGGCCTGTCGGCGTTATTCCCCGCCCAGGCAGGACGGCCGGCGATCGTAACGAAACCGCCTCGTCCTCACCGTCGCGCGTGCTGGCGGTCGTGCTTCTGCTTCCAGATTCGCCTGCTTTGCACGTTCTGCGTCCCGGTCAGCTTTGCGCGTTCGCGTCGGGTGACGACGCCGTCGGCCTTTGCTCGATCTTCCATGCGCTCGACGCGCTCCTGTCCGGCGTCGAGTCGGCCTGCTTCGCGCGCGGTGAGCGCACCGGATTGCACGCCCTGGTCGATACGGCGTTCCTGGTTGGATTGCCGCTGGTCGATGCGGGGCGTGTGCGCCTGCGCGAAAGCGCCGGCAGCTGCGGTGGCGAGAACGACGCTTACGGCGAGTCTGGCGAGCATGATCGGCTCCGTTGTCGAGGTCCGATCACGATAGCGCGGGCTCGGCGCGCCGCACAGGCGCTCAGGTGTAACGGGTGTAAGCAGTCGTAACGCCCGGCGATTCCAGGGGTGCCTTCAGCCGTGCTTGCCCCGCGTCCAGCCGACCGGACCGATGCTTCGCTGGGCAACCTGCGCGGGCAGTGGTTCCAACGCCGTCGCCATCGTGTCGTTCCACCGATTCAGGTAGCCGAACAGCGAGATCGTGGCGACGATCTCGACGATCTGTCCGTCGTCGTAGTGTTTCTTCAGTTCGTCGAAGTCCGAGGCAGTCGTTTCGTTCGGCGACGCGCCGGCCTTGAACGCAACGGAAAGCGCGGCGCGCTCGGCAGCGTCGAAGAGGTCGCTCTTCTCGAAATTCCACAGCGCGGCGATCTTCTCGTCCGACGCCTGGTAGATGCTGGACAGGTTGGCCATGTGCGACTGGCAATAGCGGCAACCCGCGGCGTAGCTCGATGCCAGGCTGACCAGCATTTTCGTCTCGACCGGAACGGTGCCTTCGTACAGGACGGCCTGGTTCAGTGCCATGAAGGCGCGCACGATGTTCGGGCGGCGCGCCATCGTCATGATGCTGTTGGGGGTGAAGCCGCGGGTTTTCCGGTAATGCTCGAATCGATCGAGGATGTCGGCTTCGGCGACTTCTTCCAGTGGCAACGGATCGAGATGAGCCATCGGATCTCCTTCGGCAGTTCATGTTCGCGATCGGTCGGAATCGGTTCCCGCAAGCTGTGGCGCCTGCTTCTTCCGCGATCCGTATCGACCTGCGTACACCCACGTGAATTCCGCGCCGAGCAGGAAGATCTGGGCCGAGTAGTAGACCCAGACCATCACGACGACGATCGAGCCGGCGGCGCCGAAGCCCGAGCCGACGCCGCTCGTTCCGATGTACAGGCCGATCAGCGACTTGCCGATCGTGAAGAGCAGCGCCGTCACCGCCGAGCCGAGCAGGACGTCGCGCCACGCGATGTCGACGCTGGGCATCAGCCGGTAGATCAGCGTGAAGATCGCGGTGAGCAGTCCGAAGCTCACGACCATGTTGATGACCTGTGCGAGCCCTTCCCAGTCGCCGAACACCGGCGCCCACCACTTGCCCAGCGCCGCGATCGCGGCGCTGGCCACGAGCGAGACGATCAACAGGAAGCCGAGCGCCAGGATCAGGCCGAACGACAGCAGCCGCTTGCGAACGAGCGCGCCGATTCCCGACGACTGGTCGCGCGGGCTGCGCCAGATGCGGTCGAGATCGCTCTGCAATTCGGCGAAGACCGTGGTGGCGCCGACGGCCAGCAGCGCGATGCCGATCGTGCTTGCCAGCGGTCCCTTGCCGCTGACCTGCACGCTCGCGAGCAGTTTCTCGACGGTGGCGGCCCCTTCGTTGCCGAGCATTCCCCGCAGTTGTTCGAACAGTTCGCCGCGCGCGGCCTCTTCGCCGAACACCAGCCCCGCCACCGAGATGACGATCAGCAGCAGCGGGGCAAGCGAGAACAGCGTGTAGTACGACAGGGCCGCCCCCATGCTCGGCGCGTAGTCTTCGCTCCACGAGGACACCGCATCGACGAACAGGCGGTAGAAGCCGCGCAGTCCGCGCGGCGGTTCCGATGCGGCCTGCACCTGCGCCTGCTCCAACTCCTGGCGATGCGCCTCCCTGCTGCGCCGCTGGCGCGCGGATTCACCGGGGATCGCCACGCCGCCGAGCGCGAGACCGGCGGCGCGTGCCACGTGACCGAGCGGGACCGGCTCCGGCGGCCGCTGCTTCCACAGCCTCGCGGCCGCGAATGCCGTTCCGAAGGCCGCGAGGGCGGTGGCGAGGGTCGGGGCGAGCGGTCCGGGGTCGTTTCGGGGCACGGGAGTTCCGTTCGTTCCTTCAGGCCGAGGTGCGTGCGCTGCGCGAACGGGCGGCGGGAGCGGGCAGGGCCGTTCCGTTGAGCAGTCGGTCGAAGTACTCGATCGTACGCGCAAGTCCGGCGCGCAGCGGCACGTCCGGCTGCCAGCCGAGCTCGCTGCGCGCGCGTGACAGGTCGGGCCGGCGCTGCACCGGGTCGTCCACCGGCAGCGGCTCGAAGACGATCGGCGACGACGAGCCGGTGAGGTCGAGCACGAGGCGCGCGAGCTCGATCATCCGCGTCTCGGTGGCGTTTCCGATGTTGATCGGCCCGGTGAGCGAGGGCGGCGATTCGGCCAGGCGAAGCAGCGCGGCCACCGTGTCGTCGACGTAGCAGAACGAACGCGTCTGCGTGCCGTCGCCGTACAGCGTGATCGGATCGCCGCCGAGGGCCTGCACGATGAAGTTCGAGACGACGCGCCCGTCGTCCGGATGCATGTGCGGTCCGTAGGTGTTGAAGATGCGCGCGATCTTGACCGGCATTCCGTACTGGCGATGGAAGTCCATGAACAGCGTCTCGGCGCAGCGCTTGCCTTCGTCGTAGCAGGCACGCGGGCCGATCGGGTTCACGTGGCCCCAGTAGCTTTCCGTCTGCGGATGCACTGCGGGATCGCCGTAGACTTCGCTGGTCGACGCCTGCAGGATCGGCACGCGCAGCCGATGCGCGAGCTCGAGCAGGTTCAGCGCGCCCAGCACGTTGACCTTCGCCGTGTAGACCGGATCGAGCTGGTAATGGCGCGGCGAGGCGGGGCAGGCGAAGTTCAGGATCAGGTCGCATTCGAGCTGCAACGGTTCGACGACGTCGTGCTCGACGACGGTGAAGCGCCGGTTGGCGAGAAGCGGGCGCACGTTCGCCCGCGAGCCGGTGCGGAAGTTGTCGACGCACAGCACGCGATGACCGGCGTCGAGCAGGCGTGCGCAGACGTGCGAGCCGATCAGCCCCGCGCCGCCGGCGACCAGTACCCGGCGCTGGCGGCTCTTCGTCTCGCCCGCGGTCCGCGCATTTCGTGCTCCGTCGATTCCCATTGCCGCCTCCGCCGGTACGTCACAGGAACAGCACGCGGTGGCGCACCGACGCGACGCTTCGCCAGAACACCGAGGCGAGGGGGATCGTCGCCGACGTGAGCGCCATTTCGGCCACGTGAAGCGGCGAACGGGTGGTGCCCTGAAGCCGCCGGAAAGTGAGGTGAAGCGTCACGAGCAGCCACGGCACGAGTGCGACCAGCGCAGCGCGCGGGCGACCTGCCGCGGCGGCAGATGCGGCGACGAGCACCGACGCAGCGGAAACGTAGTAGTCGATCGGCGGAATGCGACGGATGCGTTGCCGGTACAGGCGCGGGTGCTTGCGGTACAGGAGCGCATCGAACAGGACCTTGCGTTGCTGGCCAAGGCTCACGCCGAAAGCGGCTTCGCGCACCGGATGCACGACGAGCGCGTCGGGCGCGTGCTCGATGCGACAGCCGGCTTCGAGCAGCCGGAAATGCAGATCGGAGTCCTCGCGCCAGGCGGAGGTGAAGCGCTCGTCGAAGCCGCCGATGCGCGCGAGCACGTCGCGTCGAACGAAGCAGTTGGCCGTGACGAACTCGGCGCGCGTCAGGCCCGCCGCGTCCTTCTCGTAATCGGTGGGACGCGCCGGCAGCGGCATCTCGATCCGTCCGGTAACTGCGCACGCTCCGCCGGCGAACGCGCGAAGGCCCGCGAGCAGCCAGCCGCCATCGGGAACCGTATCGTCGTCGGTGAAGGCGATGATCTCCCCGCAGGCCGCGCGCCAGCCGGCGTTGCGGGCGCCGGCGGCACCCTGCGTCGCGCGCACGGCGACGTAGCGCAGTCCGCAGCGCGCCCGCGTGCGCAGTTGCTCGACCAGTTCGCGTACGGCTTCCTCGGGCGCGTCGTCCGCGACGACGATCTCGTAGAGCGCCGGTTGCAGCGCCTGCGCGAGCAGCGCTTCGAGGCAGCGCGCGAGCAGCGCCGGACGCCGCCAGGTGGGAACGACGACCGAGACGAGAACGCTCATGATTCGCCTCGCTGCGATCCGGTGCCGGCCCGCTGCGCAGCCCCGCCGGACGCCTTGCTCAGCAGGAACGAGCCGATCACGAGTGCATCGAGCGGCGAGGTCCAGAAACATTCGACGGCGTCGCGCGGCGAACAGACGATCGGTTCGCCGCGCGTGTTGAACGACGTGTTGATCAACACGGGCACGCCGGTGCGCTGTTCGAAGGCCACCAGCAGCCGGTGCAGCAGCGCGTTCTGCCGTGCGTTCACGGTCTGCACGCGAGCGGTGCCGTCGAAGTGCGTCACCGCCGGGATCCGACCTGCCTGCTCGGGCGGCACGTCGTAGACGAAGAGCATGAACGGCGAATGCAGCGGCGTCGCGGGTTCGATTCGGCGGGCTTCGCGTGCGAACCAATGCGCGGCACGTTCCTCGGCGACCACCGGCGCGACCGGACGGAAATCCTCGCGATCCTTGATCTCGTTGAGCCGCGCCTGCATCGTCGGGTCGATCGGCGAGGCCAGGATCGAACGCGCGCCGAGCGCGCGCGGGCCGAATTCCATGCGTCCCTGGAACCAGCCGAGCACGAGGCCGTCGGCGAGCAGCGCAGCGGCGGTGGACGCGACGTCGTCGAGGCGGTGGTACGGCAGCTTCGACCAGCGCAGGAAGTTCTCGATTTCGGCGTCGTCGTATTCCGGACCGAGGTAGGCGTGCTGCATCGACCAGTTGCGCACCCCGCCGCGCTCGCGGTAGTCGACCCACAGCGCGGCGCCCAGCGCCGTGCCGGCGTCGCCCGCGGCCGGTTGCACCCACACTTCGTCGAAGGCACTGCGGTCGCGAACGCGTGCGTTGAGCACGCAGTTCAGCGCGACGCCGCCGGCCATCGCGAGCTGCCGCATGCCGCTCTCGCGTCGCAGCCAGCCGACCATCTGCAAAACGGTCTCCTCGAGCACTTTCTGCAGCGAATGCGCGATGTCGTGGTGACGCGCCTCGAAGGGCGCGCCGCGCTCGCGCGGCGCACCGAGCAGGTCGGCGAGCCGCTCGCGGCGCACCGTGTAGCGCCCGTCCGCGGCGACGCGGACGATCTCGCGAAACGCTTCCAGCAGCGTCGGGCGGCCGAAGGAGGCGAGTGCCATCACCTTGTACTCGTCCGACGAATGCAGGAAACCGAGGTGGCGCGTGACGTCCTCGTAGAGCAGGCCCAGCGAATCGGGCAGGTCGACCTGCCTCAGTCGCTGGTAGTCGCGCCCGTCGAAGGCGCCGAAGCTGGTCGTCGCGCGCTCGCCGCGGCCGTCCATCGTCAGAACGGCGCATTGCTCGAAGGGCGCGGCGAGAAAGGCGCTGGCCTCGTGCGCGAGGTGGTGTTCGACGAACTCCCAGCGGGCGGCGACGTCTTCGTAGTGCAGACCGCGAAAGCGGCGCTGCAGGTGGTGCGGCGCGCCGCCGGCAAGCTGGCGCGGCGCGTTGACGACCGACGCCACGAACAGCGGGTGCCACGGATCCTGGCCGGCGGGCGCGTGCGCCGAAGGCTGCAGCGGCAGCACGAGCTGCCCGTCGACCGCATCGACGTCCAGCAGTGACGGATCGTACGAATAGGCGATGCGATCGACGTCGCGCAGTTCGATACCCGCCGTCGCCAGGCAGAAGTCGATCGCCGCGTACGGAAGCTGCCAGGTGGAAAACGGCACCGGGCGCTTGCCGTGCTTGATGCGCGTGAAGCGCTCCTCCTCGGCGGCGGCGACGACCACGCCGTCGTGGATCAGAGCGGCGGCGCTGTCGTGATAGGCGGCGTTGATCCCGAGCGTATACAAGGCGGCTTTCGCGTCGTCGAATCAGTGGATGCGCGGTCCACTCGGCGTTCGACTACGGAGAACCGCGCGCCGGCCGCTTTGCAGGCGGCGTGCCCGTTGCGGCGCGGAAAGAGTTTCGGACGCTCAGCGGCGGGCGCGTATTCCTGGTCGATTCCAGTGTGCGTCGAGCGCTCGCATCTCGTTCCATGCCTGGGCGTACTCGGCGGCGAGCCGCTCGACGTATTCGGCGGCCGGCCGGACGTCGCGCACCGGGCCGATTCCCTGGCCGCAGCCCCAGATCGTCTTCCAGGCCTTCGGCTTCTCGCCGGAGCCGAAGTTCATCTTCGACGGGTCGCTGCTCGGCAGGTTGTCGGGATCGAGCCCGGCATTGCGGATCGACGACTTCAGGTAGTTGCCGAGCACGCCGGTGAACAGGTTCGTGTAGACGATGTCCTGCGCGCCGCTGTCGACGATCGCCTGCTTGTAGGCTGCGTCGGCGCGCGCTTCCTCGGTGGCGATGAAGGCCGAACCGATGTAGGCGAGGTCCGCGCCGGTCGCCTGCGCCGCGAGCACCGCCCGCCCGGTGGCGATCGCGCCCGACAGCAGCAGTGGCCCGTCGAACCAGGCGCGAATCTCCTGCACCAGCGCGAAGGGCGAATGGCCTCCCGCGTGTCCGCCGGCGCCAGCGGCAACCGCGATCAGCCCGTCGGCACCTTTCTCGATCGCCTTGCGCGCGAAGGTGTCGTTGATCACGTCGTGCAGGACGATGCCGCCGTACGAGTGGACGGCGTCGTTGACGTCGGTGCGCGCGCCCAGCGACGTGATGACGATCGGCACGCGGTGCTTCACGCACAGCTCGAGGTCGTGCCCGAGCCGGTCGTTCGAGCGGTGCACGATCTGGTTGACCGCGAAGGGCGCCGAGGGGCGATCGGGATGCGCCGCATCGTGTGCGGCCAGCGCCTCGCGGAGCTGCGCCAGCCATTCGTCGAGCAGCTCGGCGGGACGCGCATTCAACGCGGGGAAAGAACCGACGATGCCCGAGGTGCACTGCGCGAGCACGAGCGCCGGATTCGAGACGATGAACATCGGCGCGGCGACGACCGGCAGTCGCAGGCGCTCGGAGAGAATCGGGGGAAGGCTCATGGCGGCTCCGTGTTCTGGCAGCGCGCATGGTGCCAGTTTTCGCGGCCGTTACAATTCGTCGCATGTCCGCCCGCAGCGCCGCCGCGTGATCGCCGCTTCCCGTTCCGGATCACGATTCGCAGCGAGTGGAACTTTCCGCGCGGCCGCTGTCGTCGTCGCCGGACTCACCTCCGCGATGCAGATCGGCAAGCTGCCGCCGGCATTGCCGGTGCTGCAAGCCCATTTCGATCTGTCGCTGTTGCAGGCGAGCTGGATGGTCGCGCTGTTCATGCTCGGGCCGGCGTTGCTCGGCACGATCGGAGGTTCGATCGCCGATCGTTTCGACGCACGGCGCACGATGATCGCCGGCCTGCTGCTCAGCGCCGCGGCGAGTGCCTTCGGCGGGCTGGCGTCGTCGCCCGACCTGCTGTTCCTGAGCCGTGCGATCGAAAGCGTCGGGTACCTGATGGCGGTGCTGCCGGCGCCCGCGCTGATCGCGCGACTCGTGCAGCCGGCGCGACTGCGCGGCTGGCTTGCCGTCTGGTCGACCTACATGCCTGCGGGAATGGGGATCGCGCTGCTGGCGACGCCGGCGCTGATGGACCGCTTCGGTTGGAGCGGCGTCTGGTACATCTGCGCCGCGCTTTCCGCCTTCGCCGCGCTGCTCGTCGCACTCGTGCACGACCAGACCGGCGAGGCGGCAACCGAAGCGACGGATCGGCCGCGTATCGGTCCGCTGGTCCGGCAGACGATGCGCGCGCTCGGTCCGTGGCTGGTCGCGACGTGCTTTCTCTTCTACGCCGGCCAGTTCACTGCGATCTTCAGCTTCCTGCCGAGCATCTACCAGAGCGCGGGACTGTCGGCGCAGTGGAGCGCGACGCTGACCGCGCTCGCCGTGATGGCCAGCATGATCGGAAACCTCGCGGCCGGTTTCCTGCTGCATCGAGGCGTCTCGCGCGCCGCACTCGTCGCATTCTGCGGCTTCTCGATGGCCGGCTGCGCGTGGTTCGCCTTCGGCACCTCGGCCGGCTTCGCGGCGCGCTACGCGGCGATCCTGCTGCTTGCCGCCTCCGCCGGACTGATTCCGGGGACGCTGTTCGCCACGGTGCCGCTGTACGCGCCGTCGAAGGACACGATCTCGACGACCGTGGGCATGATGCAGCAGGGATCGAGTCTCGGCCAGTTGCTGCTGCCGCCCGCCGTCGCGGCGCTCGCGCAGTTCACCGGCGGCTGGCAGTCGATCTGGATCGCCACCGGGGCGGCTGCGATGGCCACGGTGGCAATCGCGGCGGTGATGGCGCGCTATCGGCCGCCGCGGTGGGGCGGGCAGCCGGCGTCGCGCTGATTTCTAGTCCGTCACGTCCGACAGCATCACGTATTGCTCGGCGATGCTGCGCTGGGCGGCTTCCGATCCGGCGATGTACTCGAGCTCCGCCATCTGCATTCCGCGGTCGAAGGTCGAGTGCTCGGCGAAGCGATGCAGCAGGCCCGTCATGTAGGCGGAATAGCGAATCGTCTTCCAGACGCGCAGTCCGCACTGCTCGCTGTAGCGGTCGAGTTCGGCGCGCGAGTGTCCCGAAAAATATTGCACGATGCCGCGCGCGAGCACCCGCGCGTCGGCCACTGCCATGTTCAGGCCCTTCGCGCCGGTGGGCGGGACGATGTGCACCGCATCGCCCGCCATGTACAGGTTCCCGTACTGCATCGGGCTGGCGATGAATGCGCGAAGCTGTGCCATGTCGCGCTGGAAGATCTCTCCTTCCTTCACCTGTCTGCCGCTCTCGTCGAACATGCGCGCGTGCAGTTCGCTCCAGATCTGCGCGTCGCTCCAGTTCTCCGGCCGATCCGACGAAGGCACCTGCAGGTACAGGCGCGAGACACTCAGCGAGCGCCGGCTGCACAGCGCGAAGCCGCGATCGTGGTTCGCATAGGTCATGTCGGGCAAGGGGGGCGCCTTCACCAGTACGCCCAGCCAGGCGAAATCGTAATGGCGAACGTGAAGGTCGATCGCGCTTCCGGGTACCGACGCGCGGGACACGCCGCGGAATCCGTCGCATCCGGCGACGAACACGCAGTCGAGCGTCCGGTCGGCGCCGTGATGACGATAGTGCACGCGCGGCGTGGCACTCTGCAGGCCTTCCAGGCGCACCACCTCCGCGTCGAAGAGCAGGGGGTCGCCCGCCGCCAGTCGAGCGGCGACCAGGTCCTTCACGACCTCCTGCTGCCCGTAGATGCAGACGCTGCGGCCGACCAGCGACGGGAAGTCCATGTGGATCGTGCGGCCGCGAAAGCGGATGTCCAGGCCCCTGTCGACCAGCCCCTCGCGCGCCATCCGCTCGCCCAGGCCCAGGTGGTTCAGCGTGTCGATGGTCCCGGCCTCGAGCACGCCGGCGCGCACGCGCGCCTCGACGTGCTCGCGGCTGCGTGCCTCCAGCATGATCGACTCGATGTTCTGTCGCTTCAGGATGTGTGCGAGGAACAGGCCCGCCGGGCCGGCTCCGATGATCGCAACCTGCGTTTTCATGTCTTTCCCGCGGGCAGCAGGATTTCGTCGAGCAGTTCGTCGGCGGTGACGACGTCGCCGAAGCTCTGGTAGACCGTCTGGAAGCCCACTTCGTGATCGTCGTCGAAGCGCGCCGCGTTCGCGTCGGTGATCATGGCGACGCGGTAGTCGAGCATCATCGCGTCGCGCGCGGATGTCTCGCAGCAGAAGTTCGTCAGCATGCCGGTGATCGCGACGTTGCGAACGGCGTGCGCTTCGAGTTGCTGCGGCAGGTCCGAGTACTTCGGGAGGAAGGCGCTGAAGCGCTGCTTCTCCGCGTAGATGTCGCCCGGCTGCGCCTGCAGTTCCGCGTGGAGTTCCTGCCCGGGGTGGCCCCTGGTCAGGCTGTCGCGATGCCGCCGCGCGTTCTCCGGGGTGAAGAAATAGTCGTGATAGAGCGGCCAGAGGCTCCTGCCGTTCTCGCCGGCGACCATCTTCACCCACGCGACGCGGGCGCCGCGCTCGCGGAAAGCGCGCGCCAGCCGATTGATCGTCGGCAGGATCGCCACCGCCGTCGGAACGTCGCGCACGTAGAATTCCTGCATGTCGATCACGACGAGCGCGCTCTCGCGCGGCTCGAAGCGCTCGAACACGCGACGCCGGCCGCGCTTCTTCATCACGCGGTCGATCACGTATTGCGGCATCTGGAAGGGCCGGTTCACGGTTCGTCTCCGTGAAAGTCGGGCATGCGCTTCTCGCGGAAGGCGGCCACGCCTTCGCCAAAGGCGGGCGTATCGAGCAGTACGCGTTGACGCACTCGCTCGTAGTCCATCTGCGCCGCCAGGTCGTGCTGCTGCGCGACTTCGTGCGCGTGGCGCAATTCGCGTGCGATTCCCGGGGGCGATGCGGCCATTCGCACGGCGAGCGCCATGGCCGTTGCGCGCAGGTCGGCATCGGGGACGGCGCGCCAGATCATTCCCCATTGTGCCGCCTCGGTGGCGGTGACGCGCTCGCCGAGCAGGGTGACGGCCTGCGTGCGCGCCCAGCCGATCAGGCGCGGCAGCTTCCAGGTGAGCCCCAGGTCGGGAAGCAGTCCCAGCCTGGGTGCGTAGGTGAGGACGAACGACGCCGACTCGGCCGCGACGGCCACGTCGGCGGCCAGGGCGATGCCGACACCGCCGCCGGCGCTGACTCCGTTGACCGCGGCAACGACCGGGACCGGCAGGTCGTGCAGCGCCTGGATCACCGGGTTGAAGTACTCGGCCATCAGGTGCGCCTGGCGCACGCCGAGCGATTCGCCCGGCAGGCCGGGGAGTTCTTCGTCGTCGAGTTGCCAGCCTGCGCAGAACCCGCGGCCGGCGCCGGTGACGACCAGTGCGCGCAGCGAACGATCGCTGCCGATGTCGCGCAGCATGCCGAGCAGCGCCCGCGTGGAATCGAGCGTGAGGCTGTTCAGCGAGCGCGGGCGGTTCAGCGTAAGGATGCCGACGCGGTCGTCGACATCGAAGAGGATCTCGGGTTCGTGCATGGTTCGGCGAGCGGGCGGGCGACGACGAATCTTAGGGAATGCGCGGCACAAGTCCAGTACCCGGCGCTTCGGTTCGCCGCAGCGCCGGGGCGTCGCTCCGCAGAGTGTGCCGCGGGCGGATACCTCGATCCGGTCAATCGGCCAGCTTCCACCCGCCGTTGCGAATCACCAGCATCGGATACGCGTTCACGTCCAGGCCCATGTGATCCGTGCTCGTCATGTTGTAAGTGCCCGCCGTGAGCACCATGCCCTTCGTTGCCTCGATGGCGTCGCGTACCTTTGCCTTGTCGGTGGTGCCGGCGCGCTTGACCGCGTCGAGATAGAGCATCAGCGCGTCGAACGCGCAGCCGCCGAAATGCGAGACCCCGGATTTCCACAGGCCGCGATAGGCCGTTGCGTAGCCTGCTACCACGGCTTTCTGCGGATTGCTGTCGGGCAGGTCGTCGGCAACGAGCATCGCGGTGCACGGCAGCAGCGTGCCGTCGGCGGCGGCTCCCGTGAGCTTGATGAAGTCGTTCGAGCAGACCGCATAGGACTGGTACAGCGGCCGCGTCATTCCGAGTTGCCGGAAGTTGCGCGTCACCACCGCGGGTCCCTGGCCCGCGCCGAAGACGAAGATGCCCTGCACCTGCGGATTCTGCTTGATTCGCGTCAGTTGCGGCGTCGTGTCGACATCGGTGGCGCCGTAGGTTTCCTTCGATACGATGTCGATTCCGTATTTCGACGCAACGAGCTCCGACTGCGTCTTGCCCGATTGACCGTACCCGCTGTTTTCGCTCAGCAGCGCGATCTTCGATATGCCGCGCTTGCGCATGTCCCGGAACACCATTTCGGCGACGATGCGGTCGGTCAGCGACGTCTTGAACACCCATTTCTTCGCCGGCTCGACAATCGAGATCGCGCCGGCCATCGTGATGAACGGGACCTCGGCCTGTTCGACCAGCGGAATCATCGACATCGCGGCGCCGCTCATCGATCCGCCGATGATGACGTCCACGCGATCGTTGTCGATCAGGCGTTTCGTGAACGAGTTGGCCTTGCCGACGTCGCTGGCGTCGTCGTAGGCGACCAGCTCCAGCCGCCGGCCGAGGACGCCGCCCTTCCGGTTGATCGAATCGACGTACATCTGCAGCGTCTTCATCTGCGGATCGCCGATGATGCTGGCCGATCCGGTTGCCGATACCACCGATCCGATCCGGATCGATTCGGCTGCCCAGGCGGTCGCGCCGACGGCGGCCAGTGCGAGCGCGGCGAGCAAGCGATATGTAGAGAGTCTCATCTGTCGGTCTCCTCCGTTGTTGCGCAGTTGCGCTATATGTCGAGAACCAGACGCTCCGATTTCGCGCGAGAGACGCAGACCATCATCGTCTTGCTCTCGCGCTGCTCCTCCGGAGTCAGGCAGTAGTCGCGGTGTTCGACGGTGCCTTCGCACACGCCGGTTTCGCAGGTGCGGCACGTACCCTCCCGGCAGGAACTGACTACACGCAAGCCGTTCTGCTCGAGGATCTCGAGCACGGTCTTGTCGGCCGGAACGGCGAGGGAACGCCCGCTGCGCTTGAGCTCGATCGTGAACGGCTTGCGGTTCGCGACGCCGTCGTGCGCGTCGTCGGTCGGTGCGTTGAAATATTCGAAGTGCACCGTGCCCGGATCGCGATGCGCCGCAGCTTTCTTGATGGCTGCCATCATCGGTGCCGGACCGCAGCAGTAGACGTGTTCGCCTTGCGGTGCGCCAGCCAGCCAGGGGATCGGATCGAACACGCACGATTCGCGATCGTCCGAGTGCAGGTGAACCGATCCGCCGCCGATCGTCGACAGCGTTTCGAGAAAGGCGCCGCGTTGCGCACTGCGCACCGCGTAGGCCAGTCGCCAGGGGCGGCCGTTGGCCTCGCACCAGCGGATCATCGCGAGGATCGGCGTGATGCCGATTCCGCCGGCGAGGAACAGGTAGCGTTCGGCCGACGCGTCGAGCGGAAAGCCGTTGCGCGGCGCAGCGGCCGCCACCGTCATGCCCTTGCGCAACCCCTGGTGAACGAACAGCGAGCCGCCCCGGCTTTGCGGCGATCGCGCGACCCCGAGCACGTAGCGATCGCGTTCGCGCCAGTCGTTGCACAGCGAGTAATGACGGATCTTCCCGTCGGGCAGGTCGATCGCGATGTGCGCGCCGGGCTCGAAGGCGGGGAGTTCCCCCCCGTCGGACGCGCGAAGTTCGACCTGCAGTACGTCGCGCGCTTCCGTCTGGATGTCGGTGACCTCGAGTCGCAGCTTCGAGGCCGGAGTGGGCAGGACGGCGCTCGCCGTGCTGCCCGGGCCGCTCGGCGCCGCGCTCGATACCGCTTCGGGGATGCCCGGGCTCTTGATGAACAGCAGCACGAGACGGCTGTCCTGGCGAGCGACGAGCCCGTGGCGAAGACCCGCCGGAATGAAGATCATGCTGCTCGGTTCGACGGCCAGGCGTTCTTCGCCGACCCATATTTCGCCGTGGCCTTCGAGGACGACCCAGATCTCGTCCTGGACCGGATGGTGGTGCGTGGCGGTGCTCTGTCCCGGCTCGTAGCAGACGATCTCCGAGACGACCGTGGGCACCTTCAGGATCGGCTTGCGCACCCGCAACTGCGGGTCGTATTCGATGAAATCGTTCAGGACGAAACTGCGCATCTCTCGTGTCTCCCCGGCGTCGTCTTGCCGGCGCGTTGTTGTTCGAGGAAACGGTAGTCGCATCGACGGGCCGGCACTAGGTCTAAGATCGCGGACACCCTGTTCAGCGGGATGGACGCCTCGATGAGAAACGCGTGGCCCAGTGACCTGATCGACCTGTGCCTGGTCGTCGAGCACGGTGGCATCGGTGCCGCGGCGCGCGCCCTCGGTCGTCCCAAGTCGAGCCTCAGCCTCTCTGTGCGCCGTCTCGAAGAGAATCTGTCCGTTCGCCTGGTCGATCGAACGAAGCGGCAGTTCCACCTGACCGATCGGGGTCGGCTTCTCTACGAGAACATCGCTCCGTTGATTGCGCAGGTCGACCGCATCACGTCCGACTTCCGCGCGTCGAGCGGGCAGGTCGTCGGTTCGCTGCGCATCGCGGCTCCCTACGAATTCGGCGCGCACCACCTTGCTTCGGTGGTGAGGAGGCTCGTTTCGCGCAACCCGCAGCTCGAGGTCACGCTGGACGTGCAGTACGCACCGATCCGCGAACTTTTCGGCAGCGGCTACGACGTCGTCTTCGTGATGACCGACGGAAACCTCGGCGATTCGGGCGTCGTCTCGTGCCGCGTCTTCATGCTGGAACGGGGACTGTTCGCTTCACCCGCATTCCTGGCCCGGCACCTGCCGATCGAGGATCCCGGGGACCTGGCGCAGGTACCGCTGATCGCGTCTTCGCAGGATCTGCAGTGGCGGTTCAACGACGCGCAGGGCCGGACCGTGGACGTACCGATCTCCGGTGCGCGGTTTTGCAGTTCGAATGCGAGCGTGCGCAAGCAGATGGCGATCGGCGGACTGGGAGTGACGCGAACGGTGGCGAGCTTCTGCAACGGAGAAGTTCGCGACAACAGCCTGGCACAGGTGTTGCCGGCGCTGCGCTGCACGCCGCTGTGCGTCTACGGAGTGATCAACGAGCGACGACTCATGCCGGCGACGGTCAAGGCGTTGTTCGACGAGCTCGAGCAGTTCGCGCCGGATCTTTTCATCGAATTGCGTACGGCCGTCCATGCCGGCGAAACGCAGTGAAGCCGCTGCTGCGAGCGTGCGAGGCCCTTGCCCACGACCAGCTGCGATCCTTGACATCGCTCATGGATTTCCGAATATTCTTCTGACTAGATCGCGAACGACGCAGCAATGCGTTCCAGATCGAACGGGTGGATAAACCCGGACAACGGAGGAGACATCATGTCGGGACGGCGGACGGCGATGCTGGGCATCGCAGCGGCGGCGCTCGCGCTGGCCGGTACGGTTCACGCGCAGTCGACGATCAAGATCGGATTCGTCTCGTCGCTGAGCGGCCCGTTCACGCCCTGGGGAATCCAGGTTCGTGACGGCATGAAGATGGCAATCGACGAGATCAACGAGAAGGGCGGCGTGCTCGGCCGCAAACTCGAGGTGATCGAGCGGGACGACCGGAACAACCCGAACGAAGGAATCACCGCCTTCCGCTACATGGTCGAGCGCGAGGGGGTCGTCGCCGCCGGGGGAACGATCTCGAGCGACGTGGGCCTCGCCGTCTCGCGGCAGGCCGAGGCCGCGCACGTACCGTACCTCCTCGACAAGTCGGGCTCGCACGAGATCCTTCGCAGGAACAGTCGCTACACCTTTCGCACCTGCCTGCCGGCAGCGCCCGAGAGCGTGGAGACGCTTGCCGCGATGATCAAGGAGCGCAAGATCACGCGCGTCGGCGCGATCGTCGCCGATTACGCGTGGGGCCACTCGGCCCGCGTGGCCATCGACGAGATGATCAAGCCGTTGCCGGGCGTGCAGTTGCAGATGGAAGTCGCCCCGGTGCCCGAGAAGGACTTCACCCCCTACCTGCGCAAGATGCAGCAACTCGATCCCGAGATGATCATCGCGCTCGGGCATCCGCCCGGAACGCCCACGATCACGCGCCAGGCGATCGAGCTCGGGATGAAGGGACAGATCATCGGGCCGTGGTACCCCACGGAGTTCATGGTTCAGCGGGTCGGCGAATCGATGTTCGGCCGGTATGCCGACTACACCTGCGCCGACTTCGAACATCCGGCATACAAGGCGCTCGCCGAACGCTTCAACAAGACCTACAAGCGCATGTTCGAGGACAACTCGTTCTCGGGATACGTGATCGTCAAGATGGTTGCGGATGCGATCCAGCGCACCGGTTCGGTCGAACCGGAAGTGATCGCGAAGGCGATTCGCGAAGGCACGTTCGACCAGCCCGGCTACGGCTGGCCGCTGTCGTACACCGAATGGGGCGAGATGAAGGGGGCCAAGCCGCTGCTCTACACGTACGAGAAGGGCGATCCCGGAGCGGTGAACGCCGGCGCGAACTGGCGAACGAAGGTCATCTTCCGTTCACCGCCCGTGCAACCGTATGTCCCCGAACAGTGAGGCGTTGCTCGAGACAGAAGCATTGACGCTGCGCTTCGGGGGCCTGACGGTATTGCGCGACGTCGGCCTGCGGGTCGCCGGCGGCGAGATCCTCGGATTGATCGGGCCGAATGGCGCCGGCAAGTCCACCCTGCTCAGCCTGATCAGCGGAGCCCTCTCGCCGAGCCGGGGCAGGGTGATCTTCCAGGGGGCCGACGTCACCGGACTGCGACCCCATCAACTCGCCCGGCGGGGCGTGGCGAGGGTGCTGCAGACCCCGCGCTGCTTCCCGGGAATGAGCATTCGCGACAACGTCGCGGTGGGAGCGCTCTTCGGCGGCAGGGATCGCAGCCAGGCGCGCGGCGCGGTGCGTCTCGACCCCGACTTCCTGCTCGAACTCATGGGGCTCTCCGACCGCAGCGACGAGGCGCCGGAAGATCTCACGCTTCAGGAAAAGCGCATGCTCGAAATCGCCCGGGCGCTGGCGATGCATCCGCGATTGCTGCTGCTCGACGAGGCGATGAGCGGCTTGAACCCGGCCGAGATGCAGGAAGCCATGGCGCTGATTCGCCGCATCCGCGACGAACTCGGCGTGGCGATCATCTGGGTCGAGCATGTGATCAAGGCGATCATGGGCGTTGCCGAGCGGGTGCTCGTGCTCAATTTCGGCCAGGTGATCGGCGTCGGCACTCCCGCCGAGATCACCGCGAACCAGGCGGTGATCGACGCCTACCTGGGCGTCGGCGAGTGAGTGCGCTGCTCGAAGTCGCGGAGCTGGACGTAGCTTACGGCGACGTGCGAATCGTTCGCGCAGCGAACCTCGAAGTACGCGAGGGCGAGGCGGTCGCGGTCATCGGCCCGAACGGTGCGGGCAAGACGACGCTGTTCAAGGCGATCGCCGGAGTGCTCGGCTGCCGTGGCGGGCAGGTCCGGTATCGCGGCGAGCGCATCGACGGGCTTCGTCACCACGAGACGGTCAAGCGCGGCGTGGTGTACGTGCCCGCCGAGCGCGAGCTGTTCCCGCAGATGACCGTGATCGAGAATCTCGAGCTCGGCGCCTACACGAAGTACGGTGCGCGCGCCGAGCGACTCGATTTCGTCTTCGGCCTGTTCCCCCGGTTGCGCGAGCGCCGGCGGCAGATGGCAGGAACGCTGAGCGGCGGCGAACAGCAGATGCTGGCCGTCGGCCGAGGCCTGATGGCGCGTCCGGGCATCCTGCTGCTCGACGAGCCGTCCACCGGCCTGGCTCCGCGCTTCGTGAGCGAGATGTATCGCCAGCTCGGCCTGCTCAAGGGCGAGGGGTTGACCATCCTGCTCGCCGAGCAGCAGGTGCCGCATGCGCTTTCGTTCGCCGAGCGGGCCTACGTGCTGGAGAACGGATCGATTCGCCTGTCCGGTCGGTCGCAGGACCTGCTGGGCAACCCGCAGATCCGGCAGTCCTATCTCGGGATGACCTGAGCCGTGATGGCCATATTGGTGGACGGAATCGTCCAAGGACTGCAGCTGTCGCTGATGGCCGTCGGCATCACGTTGATCTTCGGGCTGGGCGGCGTGCTCAATCTCGCGCACGGACAGTTCGCGGTCGTCGCCGGCATCGCGGCGGCGGTGTTCATCGACCAGGGCGTCGCCGCGTGGCTGGCGTGCGTCCTCGGGATCGCCGTTACCGGATTGTTCGGGTTCGTCGTCGACCGCACGCTGCTCGTTCCGGCGTATCGGGCCACGGGCGAGGAACGGTTGCTGCTCGGGTTGCTGATCACGCTCGGCCTGTCGTTCGTCGTCAACGGATTCCTCGACTACCGGTATGCCGACGTGGCGTTGACGTTGCAGCTGCCGGCTCCTTCGTTCACCGTGGGCGGCGTCACGATCCGTACGGCGAGCGCGGTGGTGGCGGGCATCGCGCTGCTCGCGTTCGCCTTGCTGTACGCGTTCCTCGAGACGACGCTGCTGGGCAAGGTGATCCGGTCGATCATGCAGAACGAGGTCGGCGCGGGACTGTGCGGAATCGACTCGACGAAGATCCGCACGCTCATCGTCGTGCTGGGCGCGATGATGGCGGGGCTGGGCGCGATCGCACAGGGCCTGTTCTCGTCGCTCGGCACCGAGATGGGCAACGAGCTGACCAACTTCGCGCTGATCGTCGCTGTGGTCGGCGGGGTGCGCAGCATCAACGGCACGCTCGCGGCCGGCGTCCTGCTCGGTGTCATCAACGCGTTCGCGAGCTATTACGTAGGTGCGTACTTCACGCTGCTGATCCTGCTCGCCGCGGCCGCCTTGACCATCCTGCTGCGCCCGCAGGGGCTGTTCGCCCGTCGCGCATGACCCGAGCCTCGTACCGCAGCGACTGGATCGCCCTCGTCGGCATCACGGCCGCGCTCGCGCTGGTGCCGCTCCTCCTCGGGGGCAGCGGGCACTACATGCGGCTGGCGTCGCTGACGCTGATCTACATGGTGTATGCGGTCGCCTTCAACGTGATCTTCGGGCACACGCGGCAGCTCTTCCTGTGCGTCGGCGCGCTGGCGGGATGCGCCGGCTACGTGTCCGTGGTCCTGACGGCACGCTACGGCTTCTCGCCGTGGGCGACGATGCCGCTCGGCATCGCGTGCGCGGCCCTGCTGGGCGGGCTGTTCAGCTACGTGTCGGTGCGCCGCGGCCTGGGCATCATCTTCGTGGGAATCGTGACGCTGGTCTTCTCGATGATCTTCCATCAGCTCGTGCTCGGGTTGCGCACGTTCACCAACGGGGAGACCGGGATCGACACCAGCGCACTCGCTCCGTCGTTGCTGGCGAGCACGCCGGCGAGCTACTACGCCATTCTCGTGCTGCTGGCGTGCTCGCTGCTGCTGTACCTGCTGTTGCTGCATTCGCGCGCGGGCACGGCGTTCCGGGCGATCGCCGACGACGAGCTCGCCGCGGAACTGGCGGGGATCGACGTCGTCTTCTACAAGGTCCTGGCGGCCACGATCGGCTCGACCCTGCTCGGCGCGATCGGGGTCGTGCACGCCTGGTACGGCGGCTTCATCAGCCCGAGCGTCTATTCGCTGGTGAGCATCGACGTCGTCGTCCTGGTCAGCTTGCTGCTCGGCGGAATGGGCACCCTGCCGGGGCCGGTGCTCGGCGCCATCCTGTTCGCCGTCCTCGACGAGATCGTGCGTCCGCTCGGCCGCCTGAACGTCATGGTCTACGGGATGCTGATGATCGTTCTGGTCATCACCTTCCGGCGCGGTCTGGTCGACATGTTCCGAAGACTCCTCTCGTCGCGCACTCGACGGGCTTGACCCGATTCAGCGGGCGGGCGGAGAATCGTTATGTTCATAACATTCTCCGGGGAGACGACGATGAGCGCGAACACGAGCCCGAGCGCAAGCCCGAGCGCAAGCGCGAGCCCGAGCCCGAGCCCGAACGCAAGCGCCAGCGCGAACCCGACGGACGAGCGCCCCGACTACAGCGACACCCGCCGCTACGAGGCGCTGATGGACGTGATCGGCAGGCGCATGACGGTGCGCGCCTTCGATCCGGATTACGTCGTGCCGCGCGAGCACCACGAGCGCATCCTCGAGGCCGCGCGCCACGGACCGTCGGGCGCGAATTCGCAGCCGTGGCACTTCATCGTCGTCACCGATCCGGAGTTGAAGAAGAACATCGCGGACTACTTTCGCGAAGAGCAGCGCGCGCGCGCGAAGCTGAAGATGAAGTTTCCGACGCCCGACTATCGCGGGTTGGCGACTGCGCCGGGGTTCATCGTGGTGGTGAGCGATTTTCGCTGGGTCAAGGCGTTCCCGGTGCTCAACGACGGCTCCGAACTGGACCGGATGTATCACGAAAATGCCGAGCGCATCCTGCTGCAGAGCGTCGCTGCTGCGACGATGTCCGCGCACCTGGCCGCTGCAGCGCTGGGCTACAACGTGTGGTGGGTCACCGCGATAGGGCAGGAATACGCGCAGAAGGCGATGAAGCCGTTGCTCGGCATTCCGCAGGAGCTGGCGGTGCTCGACATCATGTGCTTCGGTCCGCCTGCCAAGCCGGCGTACAAGCGCTGGAAGAAGAGCCTGGACGAGATCGTCAGCTGGAACCGCTTCGATCCTTCGCAGTTCAAGACCGATGCGCAGATCGACGAGTGGGTGGCCAACAGCCGCCACAAGGTGATGTATCGGGATGCGAGCAACGTCGACTGAGACGCAGGCTGCGCGCGCCCGGCGTGCCGGTTATCGGCTCGACGACCAGATCGGCTTCGTGTTGCGTCGCGCGTACCAGCGCGCCTCGGCCAACCTGGCCCGTCGCATCGGTTCCTACGATCTCACCGCGCCGCAGTTCGCAGTGCTTGCTCGCCTGTACGAGCGTGGCGCGCTGTCGCAGAACCGGCTCGGACGACTGGTTGCGATGGAACCGGCCAACATCCACGTCATCGTCAAGCGGTTGTCGCTGCGCGGTCTGGTGATCACGGAGCGTGCGCCCGACGATGCCCGGCTGGTACTGGCGCGGCTGACGCGCGAGGGCGCCGCGCTGGCAGAAAGACTGATCCCGCTCGAGATCGACGCCGGCGCAGCGACCCTGGCGAGCTTGTCCGCGACCGAGCGGCGCGAACTGCTGCGCCTTCTCGACCGCGTCCTCGACGGGGACGCTGCGCAAGCCTGAGGACACGATCTGCGCGCGGCGGATCGTTCACATCTTCTTCAGTCGAGAAGGCGTCGCGCCTGTTCGAGATTCGCATTCGATGCGTGCCCCGGCGAGGCGTCTGCAGCAGCGGCCGCGTCGCTGCCCGGGGGCCCGGCGCGATGCGAGCGCTGCACGCGCCACCAGACGACGCCGCCGACGAGCAGCAGCGCGAACGGACCGGTCCACAGCATCCAGGTGTTGCGTTGCAGCGGCGGACGATACAGCACGAAGTCGCCGTAGCGCTGCACCAGATGGGCCTTGATCTCGTCGTCGCTGCGTCCGGCGAGCATCAGTTCCTCGACCTCTCGCCGCAGGTCGGCGGCGAGCGCCGCGTCGGAGTCGGCGAGCGTCTGGTTCTGGCAGACCAGGCAGCGCAGTTCCTCGGCGAGCGCGTGGAAGCGTTCGCGCTCGGCCTGCGTCGGCAACAGGCTGGCCGCAGGCGTCGGCGCTTCCCGCGCGGGCTGGGACTGCGACTGCGCGACGGCCACGCCGATCGTGCCAGGCAGCGACAGCCACGCGGCCATGCCGAGCGCCAGCGCGGCGAGCGACCGCGCCAGGCGGCAAGCGTTCCGGTTGCGGACGATTGGTTCACGCGTTCTCATGTTTCGGCGGGCGTACACGATCGGCATGCGCCGGTCGATCACGTTATGCCGGTCGATCACGACGCAGCGAGTTCGCGCGCGAGCGGCAGCAACTTCTGCTGCAGCAGCTCCGGCGTGACCGGCCCGACGTGCTTGTACCGGATGACCCCCGCTCCGTCGATCAGGAAGGTTTCGGGCGCGCCGTACACGCCGTAGTCGATGCCCACGCGGCCCTGCACGTCGCTGACGACGACCGAATACGGATTTCCCAGGCGCCGCAGCCAGGCGATCGAGTTCTCCGGCATGTCCTTCCAGGCGAGGCCGACGATCGGGATCTCGCCGGTGCGGGCGAGGTCGTTGAGCACCGGATGCTCGACCTGGCAGGCCGAGCACCACGAGCCCCAGACGTTGAGCAGCCAGACCTTTCCGCGCAGCGCCTGCGGCGACCACGTGCGCGCGAGATCGTGCGTGACGGGCAGCGAGAAGTCGGGCGCCGGCTTGCCGATCAACGGCGACGGAATGTCGCGCGGATTGCGGTCGAGGCCTGCGAGCAGGAACCAGGCAATGACCGCGAAGACGGCCGCAGGCAGGATGAAGCGCAGTGCTCTCATCGGACTTCCGTTCGTGTAACCGTCGCTGCTGGTGTATACCGCTGCGGGCTCAGAGGACCGGTGATGCGCCCATGCGCGTCACCGGTCCGACTCCGTCGCAGTCCCTTCACGCCGCGGTCGGCGACATCTGGGCCGCAGCGCGTTCCGCCAGGCGTCGCCGATACCGCTTGTCCGCCGCCGACACGAAGCCGCCGAACGCCATCGCCAGGCAGCCGAGCCAGATCCAGTTGACGAAGGGCTTCACGTGCGCGCGCACGACCCACGCCTGTCCGCCCAGCGGTTCGCCCATCGACAGGTACACGTCGCGCGTGAGGCTGCGGTCGATCGCCGCTTCGGTCATCGGTTGGCCGCTCGCCCGGTAGATTCGCTTCTCGGGCGACAGGATCGCGATCGGCGGGGCGCCCTCGGCGGCGCCGCTGCGGCGTACTTCGAAGCGGCCGCGCGTCGCGTCGTAGTTCGGTCCGGGGACCTGCTGCAATCCGGCGAAACGGATCGCATAGTCGCCGAGCACGATCGTCTGTCCGACCTCCATGCGCAGCTCGCGGTCCACCGAATAGCTGTTCGACAGCGTGACACCGGCGACGAAGATCGCGATGCCCAGGTGGGCGAAGTGCATTCCCCAGGCGCTGGCCGGATGCAGCTTCGCGCGACGCAGCGACAGACGTCCGTCGTGGCCGCGCAGCATGTCGAGCACCGCGACCGCGACGCAGCCGGCGATCCACAGCGCGAAGAACAGGCCGATGCTCGCCATCGGCCGGAAGCCGTCGACGGTGAGCGGCAGGAGCAGGGATGCCACGACGGCGACGGCAAGCGCCCAGCGCAGGCGCGCGAGGAGCTCGGGCAGTTGCGCCTGCTTCCAGCGCGCGATCGGACCGATGCCCATCAGGAACAGTGCCGGCGCCATCAGCGGCACGAACACCGACTCGAAATAGGGCGGTCCGACCGAGATCTTGCCCATCTCGAGCGTGTCGAGAATCAGCGGATACAGCGTGCCGAGCAGCACGGCTGCCATGGCGACGACGAGCAGCACGTTGTTGGCGAGCAGCAGCGATTCGCGCGAGATCGCCGAGAAGCCGGGGCCGTTGCCGATGGTCGGTGCACGCACGGCGAACAGCGTCAGCGATCCGCCGACGACGATCGACAGGAAGAACAGGATGAAGACACCGCGCGCGGGATCGGTCGCGAAGGCGTGCACCGAGGTGAGCACGCCCGAGCGCACGAGGAAGGTGCCGAGCAGGCTCAGCCCGAAGCCGAGGATCGCAAGCAACACCGTCCAGCTCTTGAAGGTGCCGCGCTTCTCGGCGACGGCGAGCGAATGGATCAACGCGGTGGCGACGAGCCACGGCATGAACGACGCGTTCTCCACCGGATCCCAGAACCACCAGCCGCCCCAGCCGAGTTCGTAGTAGGCCCAGAAGGAGCCCAGCGCGATGCCCAGCGTGAGGAAGCACCACGCGACCACGGTCCACGGCCGCGCCCAGCGCGCCCACGCCGCATCGAAGCGTCCGCCGATCAGGCCTGCCACCGAAAAAGCGAAGGCCACCGAGAGTCCGACGTAACCCATGTAGAGCAGCGGCGGATGGAACACCATGCCGGGATCCTGCAGCAGCGGATTGAGGTCGCGGCCGTCGGCGCCCGGCGGCACCAGCCGCTCGAAGGGGTTCGACGTGAACAGCAGGAACAGCAGGAATCCCGCGCCGACCAGGCCCATCGTCGACAGGATGCGCGCGCGCAGGACGTCGGGCAGCGACGACGAGAAAAACGAGACGGCGCCGGTCCAGAACGACAGGATCAGCACCCACAGCAGCATCGAGCCTTCGTGCGAGCCCCAGGTGGCGGCGATGCGGTACTGCAGCGGCAGGTGCAGGTTCGAGTGGGTCGTGACGAGCAGCACGCTGAAGTCGTTGCGCGCGAACAGCGCGGCGAGCGAGCCGAAGGCGAGGATGGCCAGCGCGGCGAGCAGGATCGCCGCGGGGCGGTCGACGGCCATCAGTCGCGCGCCAAGCGCGCCGCGCACGAAGCTGCCGATCATCGGCAGCGTGCCGAGAACGATCGAGACGGCGAGCGCAAGCGCCAGCGTGTACTGGCCGAATTCGGCGATCATGTCTTTGGTGCCTCCGTTCCGCGCGCTGCGGTCAGCGATCGGCCTGCTGGAACTGCGACGGCGCGCCCACAGGGTGGCCGGCGCGGCGCAGCGCCTCGGCCGCCTCCGGCGGCATGTAGTTCTCGTCGTGCTTGGCGAGCACCTCGCGAGCCTTGAAGGTGCCGTCGGGCTGCAGCGTACCCTGCGCGACCACGCCACGGCCTTCCTTGAACAGGTCGGGAAGGATTCCGGTGTAGGCGACCGAGATCGTCTTCGCGTTGTCGGTCACCCGGAAGACGACGGTGGTGCCGTCGCCGACGCGTTCGAGGCTGTCGGGCTCGACGAGGCCGCCGATGCGGAAGATCTTGTTCGTCGGCGCCTCGCCGTCGACGATCTGCGTCGGCGTGAAGAAGAAGACCAGGTTGCTGCGGAAAGCGTTCGTGACGAAGGTCGCCGCGACGGCCAGCGCGGCGAGCCCTCCCACGATCCACAGCAATCGGCGATGACGTGCTTTCATGGCCTCGTTCCGGACAGATGGATGGATGGCGACATCGGCTGCGGCGTTGCCTGCGCAGCCTGTTCCGCGCGCATCTCGGCGGCGCGCCGCTGCGCGGTCCGCCTGCGCCGGCGCAGTGCGTGCAACTCCGCGACGATCGCGAACGCGAGCATCCCGTACGAGCTCCAGACGTAGAAGCCGTAGCCGCCCATGCGCAGCCAGTCGATCATCGTCTCCTCGCGATTCAGCGCGCGGCCGCACCCGACGGGGCGCCGCGCTCGGGTCCGCGCGTGCCGTCGCTGCCGGGTTTCGTCGCGTCGTCGCCGCCGGAGGCGCCGCCTCCGGCGATGCGCGACATCCACGCGCTCGCCGCCTCGCGCTCGACGATCACGCTGCGCACGCGGTGCAGCGCAACGGCGATCGTGTAGGCCCACGCGGCGAAGGTCAGGAGCAGCATTCCGGTGAGCATGGTCTGCGCCATCTTGGGCGCTGCGGTCATCGAGATCGTCGCACCCTGGTGCAGCGTATTCCACCAGCGCACCGAGAAATAGATGATCGGCACGTTGATCGCACCGACCAGGGCGAGCAGCGCCGACGCGCGGTCGGCGCGGCGCGGGTCGTCGATCGACGCGCGCAACGCGAGGTAGCCGAGGTACAGGAACAGCAGGATCAGCGTGGATGTGAGACGTGCATCCCAGACCCAGTACGCGCCCCAGGTGGGGCGGCCCCAGAAGGCGCCGGTCCACAGCGCGACGAACGCCCACATCGCGCCGGTGGGTGCGAGCGCCTGCGCCATCATCGCCGACAGGCGGGTGTTGAACGCAAGCGAGATCGCCGACCAGAACGCGATCACGAGATAGACGAACATGGCCATCCACGCGGCCGGCACGTGGATGTAGATGATGCGGTAGGCCTCGCCCTGTTGCCAGTCGGTGGGCGCGACGACGAACGCGACGTACAGCCCCGCGGCCGCGAGCAGCGCGGCGAGCGTGGCGAACGCCGGAATCAGTCGTCCGGCGAGCGGGTAGAAGCTGGCCGGCGACGCGTAGCGATACCAGTACCGGGCGAATTGGGTCATTCGTGGGCGATTCTAACCGCGAGTGCGGTCGCAGCCGGCCCCAGCACCCAGGCGGCGATCGCACCCGCCGCCAGCAGCGACAGGTGCGCGTCCGCACCGAGGCCCGCCGCCTGCGATTCGACCGATCCGGCGCCGAAGATCAGCACCGGCACGGCGAGCGGCAGCACCAGCAGCGCCAGCAGCGACGAGCCGCCGCGGGCGCCCAGCGTGAGCGCTGCGGCGAGTGCGCCGAGCCACGACAGGACCGGCGTGCCGAGCGCCAGCGAGACGAGAAGCACGCCGATCGATTCGGCGCCCAGGCCGAACTGCAGTCCGGCGAGCGGCGCGAGCAGCACGAGCGGCAGCCCGGTGGCAATCCAGTGGGCGAGAACCTTGCCCGCGACCAGCGCGGGCAGCGGCGCCGGCGCGAGCACCATCTGCTCGAGCGTTCCGTCGCCGTGGTCGGCAGCGAACAGGCGCGCGAGCCCGAGCAGGCTCGCCAGCAGCGCAGCGACCCAGACGATGCCGGCGGCGATCGTGCGCAGCAGCTCCGGGTCGGGGCTGACCGCCAGCGGAAACAGGCTCGTCACCAGCAGGAAGAAGACGACGATCAGCGCCAGCTCGCCGCGCGAGCGCATCGCCAGCCGCAGGTCGCGCAAGCACGCCCAGCGCAGCGCAGCGAGCACGCCGCGCGGCGCCGGCGCGCTCACGGCGTCGGGCCGTCGAGCGAAAGCCGGGTCGGTGTCGCGGCGCACGGCAGCGGTTGGTGGGTGGCGATCAATGCGAGGCCGCCGGCGCGCAGGTGCGTGTCGACGAGCGCGCCCAGCAGCAGCAGCGCGTCGGCGTCCAGCGCGGTGCCGGGTTCGTCGAGCAGCCAGAGCTTGCGTTCGTGCGAGCACGACAGGCGGGCGAGCGAAACCCGGCGGCGCTGTCCGGCCGACAGGCGCGCGAAGGGCAGCCGCGCCTGGCGGGCGAGCCCGACGCGCGCGATCGCTGCGTCGAGCGCGTGGCTCGACAACGGCAGTCCGTCGAGCGCCAGTTGCATCGACAGGTTCTCGCGCACGTCGAACGCGTCCTTCCATCCCGGCGCGTGTCCCTGGTAGACGCACTGCGCGCGCCATTCGGCGTCGGCGACGCGGCGCGGCGCGCCCCGCCAGAAGATCTCTCCCGCGAGCGGACGGGCCAGGCCGGCGATCGTGCGCAGCAGCGTCGACTTGCCGCTGCCGTTGGAGCCGACGAGCATCGTCCATTGCCCCGGTGCGATGCGCAGGTCGAGCGAGGAGAACAGCGTTCGCCAGCCGGCAGCACACGCGAGCGCCCGCGCCTCGAGTCCGTCGCAGGCGCCGACCGTCGTCAACGCGAAACGACCTCGTCGAGGACGATGCGCAAGCCGTCGGCGCCGGGCCGCACGTTCGCGAGGCGGCCGTACAGGTCGCCGGGCTTGCGCATCGCCTCGCCGCTGCGGCTCAGGCGCGCTTCCAGGTCGAGCGAATCGGCGCTCGCGAGCCGGCGCGAGGGGTCCATCGCGTTCGTGTCGTCCAACGTGAACGAGACGGGGAACACGGGCGCCGGCAGGCGCAGCACGGCGATGGGGATCGGCGGGCCGCCGCTGGCGCGCGCGATGACGAAGAGCGTTCCGCCCTGCGCCGCGCGTTCTGCGAGCGACGGATCGACGGCGACGGTGCCGCTCACGGAGACGCTGGCGGCCGAGGCGGCGGGGGGCGACGCCCCGGAGGGCGGCAACGCTTGCGCGATCGAACCGTCGGCAGGCGCGGCTGCGCCGATCTCGACGTCGATGCGCTGCAGGACTGCCGCGATCTGCGCCGCTTCCTCGCTGCCCGGGGCGAGGAAGCGCTCGAGCTGCTTCAAGTACGAGCGCGCGCGCGGCAGGTTGCCGAGCCGGTATTGCGCCGCGCCCATCAGCGCGACGGCTTTCGGTTCGTTCGGATCGACCGCCAGTGCCCGCTCGAGCAACTCCACCGGCTGGCCGGAGAAATCGCCGCCCGCCCGCAGTGCCGACGACTCCGCGTAGTCGGTGAGCAGGCGCGCGTCGTTCGGCAGGCCTTCGATCGCCTTCCCGAAGGCGGCTACCGCTTCGTCGTGCCGCCCCTGCATCTTCCGCGCCTCCGCGAGCATCGCCCATGCTTCGGCGTCGTCGGGCTGCTCGCGCGTGCGCTGCGCGATCCGTTCGATCATCGCGTCGATCTGCGCAGCGTCCATGGGCGGCGGCGCCTCGTTCGGGTCGATCGACGCGAGGTGCGGCGCGCCGACCTCGCGATAGACGCCGAAGGCGACGAGCGGAACGAGCACGGCGACGAAGAGCGCGGCGACCCATGCCGCGCGCGGCGAGGAACTCGCGCCGGCGCCGGGCGTGCGGGTCGTGCTCGCCGGCGCGGCAGCCTGGGCCAGGTCGGGCAGGTCTTCGGCCAACTGGTGAACGAGATCGCCGTGCGCCTGCTCCGCTTCGGCGGCAGTCAGCCGGCCGGCGTCGCGCTCGCGGTCGATCTCGCGCCGCCGGTCGCGGAAGACGGCGAGGCGTCGTTCGTCGTCGCGAAGGGCATTCGCGGCCGGTCGGCGCGTCGAGACGAGCGGCCAGACGACCAGGGCGGTCGCCACCACCGTGACGATCGCGATGGAGATCCACAGGGCCATCGGCGGAGGGCGCCGCTGCGGCGCGCAGCGGTGCGGAGAAGGAAGGGAAGGGCGCTATTGTCTCACAGGGATGGCGCGCCTCGGCATGGGCGAGGGCCGAGCGGAGCAAGGGTCGCGCAGCACCGCGCGGGTGCAAGGGTCGCGCAGCACCGCGCGGGTGCAAGGGTCGCACAGCGCCGCGCGGGTGCAAGGGTCGCACAGCGCCGCGCGTATGCGCGGCCGCGCATGCGGCCTACAGGCGCGGGGGCTCGCGCGCGGGCGTCCGCATGCACCCACGGGGCGACGCGCACCCGCACGCAGGACCGCGACGGCCGCTTGCGCTTGCCCATGCTGCATCAGGCAGCGTTTCGGGCTGCGCAAACCGTTTCAGAAGAAGAATCGCTGCATTTCGCAGCGTGCCTCCGCTGGGCGACAGCGTTGCCCTGCTCCAGATTGCCGGTAAGCGTTGGGCATGCGGACGATGCCTTTTGCACTGTCCGCAATCGAGCGTCGGGGCATGGGGCTTCGTACCGGAGGGGTTTGCAACGCTTCGAATCGAAGCGTTATGGCACGTGGAATCGATTCCACGTGCCATAACGCTTCATTCTGATGCGCATTCTTGCGGCGCTTCGCCGGCGTGAGGGTCTCGTTCGGCCAACTGCGCGTCAGGCGTCAGAACTCGTGCCCCGCGCAGGCCTCCGCCCCTTACCCGCGCCCACGCCTTCGCCCCTCGCCCTCGTCCCTTACCCGCGCCCTCGCCAATCGCCGTCGCCCTCGCTCAAGCGTCCGCGCCAAGCGCCTGTGTGAAGCGCCTGTGTGAAGCGCCCGTGTGAAGCGCCCGTGTGAAGCGCCCCGCGTGAAGCGTGCAAAGCGCCCGCATCAAGCGCCCGCATCAAGCGCCCGCACCCGCACCCAGCCGCCGCGCCAACGCATCGAGGAAGGCCCGGCATCGTTCGAGCTGCGCCGTTTCGACGAACTCGTCGGGCTGGTGCGCGACGGCGATGTCGCCGGGACCGCAGACGACGGTCGGGATGCCGATCGCCTGCAGGATTCCGGCTTCGGTGCCGAAGCTCACGCGCCGCCACTCGGCGTGTCCGCACAGCGGCGCGACCGCCTGCGCGAGCGAACGGTTGCCGCGCTCGTCGAGCGGCGGCGTGTCGAAGATCTCCTCGAAGGAGATCGCGGTGTCGGCGGCGACACGCCGCATCGCGGGCAGCACGACTTCGTCGCAGTGGCGACGCATGCGCTCGAGCACGTCGGTCGAGCGCATGCCGGGCAGCGTGCGGATCTCGAGCACGAACTCGCAGTCTCGCGCGGTGATGTTGTGCGCCGTGCCGCCTTCGATGCGCCCGACGTGCACGCTGGTGTGCGGATATTCGAAGCCGTCGTGGCGCTCGGCCGCATCGAGTTCGCGCTGCAGGCGTCCGACGAAGACGATGATCTCCGCCGCCTGCTCGACCGCCGATACGCCGCGATCGCGCAGCGACGAATGCACCGAGTGTCCGCGAACGCGCACGCGATAGCCGGCCGCCCCCTTGTTCGCGACGACCACGTGCATCGACGTGGGCTCTCCGATGATGCAGGCAGCCGGCCGCACCGGCGCGTCGGCCAGGTGCGCGGCGAGCGTGCGCATGCCGCGCATCGTCGTTTCCTCGTCGTAGGACAGCACGACGTGCACCGGCGCGCGCAGCTTCGCGCGGGCCAGCCGCGGCGCCGCGTCGAGCACGCAGGCGAGGAATCCCTTCATGTCGGCGGTGCCCCGGCCGTACAGCCGGCCGCCTTCCTCGCGCAGCACGAACGGATCGGAGGTCCATGCCTGGCCGGCGACCGGGACGACGTCGGAGTGCCCCGACAGCATCCACCCGGCGGCGCCTTCCGGCCCGGCCGTGGCGAAGAGATTCGCCTTGCCCGGCTCGTCGCCGTGCTGGACGAAGCAGCGAAAGCCGGCATCCTCGAGCCGCTGCGCGGCCCAGTCGATCAGCGCGACGTTCGGCTTCGCGCTGACCGTGTCGAAGGCAACCAGCCGGCGCAGCAGTTCGACGATGGAGCGTGTGCCGTCCATTTCATCGATCGAACGTTTGCTGCCCATTTCATCGATCGAACGTCTGCAGCAGGTTCATGCACGCGTTCAGTCGCGTTGCGTGATGAATTTCGTATTCAGGTAGCCGTCGAAGGTCTCGACGCCGCCCTCGCTGCCCCAGCCGCTGTCCTTCACGCCGCCGAACGGCGCCTCGGCGATCGCCTGCCCGAAGTGGTTGATGTTGACGTTGCCGGCTTCGAGCGCGTTCGCCGCCGCGTTCGCGTATTTCGTCGACGTGGTGAACACGTACGACGACAGCCCGTAGGGCAGCGCGTTCGCGCGGCGGATCACGTCGTCGAAGTCGCTGAAGCGGGCGAAGGGCGCGATCGGGCCGAAGGGCTCGGTCGTCATCAGCATCGCGTCGTCGGGCAGGCCGGTGACGATGGTGGGCGCGAAGAAGTTGCCGCGGTCGGACAGCCGCTCGCCGCCGATCTCGATGCGCCCGCCGCGCCGGCTGGCGTCGTCGACGAACTGTTCCATCGCCGGCACGCGCCGTTCGTGCGCGAGCGGCCCCATGCGCGTGCTCTCGTCGAGCCCGGCGCCGACCTTCATCTCGCGCGTCTTCTCGAGGAAGCGCGCGAGGAAGCGGTCGTGGATCTTCTCGTGCAGGTAGAAGCGCGTGGGCGACACGCAGACCTGCCCGGCGTTGCGGAACTTGAAGGCCTGCAGCAGGTCGGCGGCACGCTCGACGTCGGCGTCCTCGAAGACGATGACCGGCGAATGACCGCCGAGCTCCATCGTGGTGCGCTTCATGTGCTGCGCGGCGAGGGCGGCGAGCTGCTTGCCGACCGGGACGGACCCGGTGAACGACACCTTGCGCACGATCGGCGAGCGCACCAGGTAGTCGGAGACCTCGTGCGGCACGCCCCAGACGACGTTCAGGCATCCGGGCGGCAGGCCGGCGTCGTGGAAGATGCGAGCGAGGGCGACGATCGCGCTCGGCGCATCTTCGGGACCCTTGAGCACGATCGTGCATCCGGCACCGAGCGCCGCGCCGATCTTGCGGATCGCCTGGCTCGCCGGAAAGTTCCACGGCGTGAACGCCACGCACACGCCGACCGGCTGGCGCACGACGAGCTGGCGCACCGCGGGATGACGCGGCGGAATCACGCGACCGTAGATGCGCCGCCCCTCCTCGGCGTGCCACTCGGCGTGTTCGGCGCAACCCTTCACCTCGTTGATGGCCTCGACGAGCGGCTTGCCCTGGTCGAGCGTGATGTTGCGGCCGATCGCGGGTGCGCGTTCGCGCAGCAGGTCGGCGGCCCTGCGCAGGATGCGGCTGCGTTCGAGCGGCGACGTGTCGCGCCAGCCCGGGAACGCTCGCTGCGCGGCGGCGAGGGCCCGATCGAGGTCTTCGCGCGTGGCGTGCGGCAGCCTGCCGATCACCTCGCCGGTTGCGGGATCGAATACGTCCTGCTCGCGGCGCCCCTGCGCCGCGACGAATTCGCCGTCGATGTAGAGACGAAGATCCTCGTACATGGAGCGCATCACCTCGCTGGTTCGTCGAGCCATCGATTGTGACACGCGGCAGATTCTCACTCCTCCGGTCGAGGACGCCACGCCGCATGCAGCTTGTGCTGCACCGATGCCGGCGCCTCTTCGTAGCCGAGCAGCTCCAGCGAATAGCTGCCCTGGCCCCCGGTGATCGCCTTCAGCCGGCCCTGGAAGTCGGCGAGTTCGGCCATCGGCGCGCGCGCGTTCAACGTGGCCATCCCTGCGCGCGCCGACCCGGCTCCCGAGACCTGGCCGCGGCGCGCCGACAACTCGCCCGAGACCGCGCCGATGGCGTCGGCCGGAATCGTGAGTTCGAGCGAGACGATCGGCTCGAGCACGATCGGATGCGCCTTCGAGGCGGCGTCGAGGAAGGCCTTGCGCCCGGCGGTGACGAAGGCGATTTCCTTGCCGTCGACCGGGTGCGTCTTGCCGTCGTAGACGGTGACCTTCACGTCGTGGACGGGGAAGCCGGCGACCGCACCTTCGGCCAGGGCCTGGCGCACGCCTTTCTCGACGGCGGGAATGAACGGCCCGGGAATCGCACCGCCCTTGACCTCGTCGACGAAGCGGAAACCCTCGCCGCGCGCCAGCGGCTCGACGCGAAGGAACACCTCGCCGAACTGTCCGGCGCCGCCGCTCTGCTTCTTGTGCCGGTGGTGTCCGTCGGCGTGGCCCGAAATCGTTTCGCGGTACGGGACGGTCGGCGGATGCGCGTCCACCTCGAGCTTGTACTGCGAGCGGATCCGCTCGAGCACGCGCGCGACGTGCACCTCGCCCAGGCCGCGCACGACGGCTTCGTGCGTCGTGGGGTCGTGCTCGACGACCAGGCTCGGATCTTCCGCGCAGACCCGATGCAGCACCTCGGAGAGTTTCTGCTCGTCGCCGCGCTTCTTCACGCGGATCGCCAGGCCGTAGACCGCGTGCGGTAGCGGCAGCGGCCGGTAGTGGATCGTTGCGTCGTCGGGCGCGTCGTGCAGCACCGCGTCGTAGACCAGCTCGTCGATCTTCGTGATCGCGCAGATCTCGCCCGGCCCTGCCGCCGGGAGCGGGCGGAAGTCGCGGCCGCGCACCAGCTGCGGTGCGCCGACGCGAACCGCTTTGCGGCCCTCGCCTACATACAGCGCCGCGTCGGGAACGATCGTTCCCTGGTGCACCCGGACCATCGCGATGCGCCCGATGTACGGATCGATCTCGATCTTGAAGACGTGTGCGAGGACGTGGTCGTCGGCCCGACGCGACGCCGTGAAGGGTTCGGCCGACGCCGCGTCTGCGCCGCGCCAGCGCTCGAACAGCGGGGCGTTGCCGTCGAGGGGGCCGGGCGCGAGGCGCACGACGAAATCGACCAGCTCGCGCACGCCGACGCCGCTGCGCGCCGACGCGAAGAGCACCGGGACGATGTGCCCGTCGCGCAGCGCGCGCTCGAAGGCGTCGTGCAGCTCGCCCGGCTCGATCTCCTCGCCCGCCAGGTAGCGTTCGGTGAGCGCATCGTCGACCTCGACGACCTGCTCGACGAGCGCGCGATGCGCTTCGACGACGCTCGAGAAGTCGGTGGCCGCGCCTTCGGGCGAGAAGAAGCAGTCGATGACCCGCGTCGCTCCGTCGGCCGGCAGGTTCAGCGGCAGGCACTCGGGACCGAAGGTGGCGCGCAACTCGTCGATGCGCGCCGGCAGGTCGGCGCCTTCGGCGTCGATGCGGTGCACGACGACGAAGCGGCACAGCCGGCGCGTCTGGGCGAGCAGGGCCATCCGCGCGGTCGACATTTCGACCCCGCGCTGCGCATCGACGACGATCGCCACCGTCTCGACCGCGTCGAGCGCGGCCATCGCGCGCCCGGCGAAATCCGGATAGCCCGGCGTGTCCACCACGTGCACACGCACGCCGTCGCGTTCGAAATGCGCGCAGGCGAGCTTCAGCGAGTGCCCGTGTTCCTTCTCGAGCGGGTCGTAGTCGCAGACGGTAGTGCCCCGCTCGATCGACCCCGGGGCGGCGATCGCGCCGGAGGCGGCCAGCATCGATTCGATCAGCGAGGTCTTTCCGACCCCCGCGTGTCCGACCAAGGCGAGCGTTCGAAGATTCTCGATCGGGTGCGCGGGCATGCCTTGCCTCCTCTCGTTGCGCGATTCTCGACGGCCGTGTGGACGAAGCATGAGTCCAGAACGGCGGCGCGCGCAAGCATTCCGCCTTCGTCGGCGGCTCGATGCTGCCCCGTATACTCGGCAGGCGGCGCAGGCGCATGCCGGTGTCCGCGCCGATCCCGATATTCCGGAGAGTCCATGATCGAACTGCATTACGGGCCGGGCGCCTGCTCCTTCGTTCCGCACGCGGGCCTCGAAGTCGTCAAGGCGGCCACCGGCCAGGAGTTCGTCGCGCACGCGGTCAAGCTGCACAAGGGAGAGCAGCGCACGCCCGAGTACCTGGCGCTGAATCCGAACGGCCAGGTACCGACGCTCGTCGTCGACGGCAAGCCCCTGACCCAGATCGTGGCGATCTGCGACTGGCTCGACCGCCGCTTCCCGCAGGCTGCGCTGCTGCCTGCCGACACATGGGCACGCGCGCAGGCGATGTCGCGTTTCGCGTGGATGAACAACACGGTGCATCCGACCTTCACGCACGTGTTCATGCCCGAGCGCTTCACCGACGACGCGTCGGCGCAGGCGGCGATCAAGGCCTCCGCGATCGCGCAGTACCGCGGCTACCTCGGGCGGATCGAGCAATGGGCGATCGAGGCGGGCGAGGGCTTCCTGCTCGGCGACCGGCTGTCGTTCCTCGACATCTACGCGCTGACGTTGCTGCGCTGGGGCGGCTTTGCCGGCATCGATCCGGAGTCGCTGCCGCGGCTGTGGGCGCACGTGCAGCGCGTCGCGCAGGTCCCGCCCGTGGCCGCGGCGATCGAGCGCGAGCGGCTGAAGCTGAACGTCTACCGGCGCGACTGAAGCGCCCGGCGCGCCTCGAAGCGCGCGAGCGCCCGCGCCGTGTGGCTGTCGGCCTGCGCGGCAAGATCGCGCGGCGTACCGGCGGCGACGATCCGGCCGCCGTCCGCGCCTCCCTCCGGCCCCAGGTCGACGATCCAGTCGGCCTCGGCCCAGACGTCGACGTCGTGCTCGACGACGACGAGCGTGTTGCCGGCGTCGACGAGCCGGTGCAACACGCGGATCAGTTTCTCGACGTCCGCCATGTGCAGCCCCACCGTCGGTTCGTCGAGCACGTACAGCGTGTTGGACGCCGGCGGCAGCCTGCGGCCGCGCGCGAGCGCGCGTTCGCGCGCCGCCGCCAGGCGCGGATCGTCGCCGGCGTCGCTGATGCGCACCTTCGCCAGCTCGGTGACGAGCTTGATGCGCTGCGCTTCTCCGCCCGACAGCGTCGGGCTGGGCTGTCCGAGCGTCAGGTAGCCGAGCCCGACATCCTGCAGCAGGCGCAGCGGATGCGAGATCGACGGATGCGCGGCGAAGAATTCGAGCGCCTCGTCGACGTTCATCGCGAGCACGTCGCCGATCGACCGATCGCGCAGCGCGATCTCCAGCGTCTCGGCGTTGAAGCGCTGCCCGCCGCAGACGTCGCAGGACACCTTGACATCGGGCAGGAAGCTCATCGCGATCGTCTGCATTCCCTGGCCTTCGCAGGCCGGGCAGCGGCCGCCGGCGGTGTTGAAGCTGAATCGTCCCGGACCCCAGCCGCGAAGGCGCGCTTCGGCCGTGTCGGCGAATAGGCGCCGGATCGCGTCCCAGAAGCCGACGTAGGTGGCCGGGCACGAGCGAGGCGTCTTGCCGATCGGCGTCTGGTCGACCTCGAGCACGCGCGAGACGCCTTGCCAGTTCTCGATGGCGTCGACGCCGGCGATGCGCGGCGCCGCTTCGCGACGGTTGCGCGCGTGCACGAGCGAGGCGACGCCGCGCAACAGCAGGTCGCGCGCAAGCGTCGACTTGCCCGAACCCGAAACGCCGGTGACGACGGTCATGCGCGCGAGCGGGATGCGCACGTCGATGCCGGCGAGGTTGTGCAGCCGCGCGTTGCGCAAGGTCAGCCATTCGATTCCGGCCGCGCCGGGACCGGTGGGCCGGAGCGTGCCGAGCGGATGCGCGAGCGGATGCGACAGGAAGCGGCCGGTGACGCTGTCCGGGTGACTCGCGAGCGTTTCGTGCGGGCCGCTGGCGACGATGTGCCCGCCGAGTCGTCCGGCGCCGGGCCCGATGTCGATGACGTGGTCGGCGCGCCGGATCGTGTCCTCGTCGTGCTCGACGACGAGCAGCGTGTTGCCCTTGTCGCGCAGCGCCTCGAGCGTGTCGAGCAGCACGTCGTTGTCGCGCGGGTGCAGTCCGATCGTCGGTTCGTCGAGCACGTAGCACACGCCCTGCAGCGTCGAGCCCAGTTGCGCGGCCAGGCGGATGCGCTGCGCTTCGCCGCCCGAGAGCGTGGGCGCGCTGCGCTCGAGCGCGAGGTAGCCCAGCCCTACTTCGGCGAGGAAGCCGAGCCGCGAACGGATCTCGGCGAGCGCATCGCGTCCGATCTCGGCCTCGCGCGCGTCCAGCGCCAGCGAGTCGATCCAGTGTGCGCAGTCGGTCACCGGCAGCCGCGCGAGCTGCGCGATCGACTTGCCGCGCAGCCGCACCGCGAGCGCGTTGCGGTTCAGCCGCTGTCCTTCGCAATCCGGGCAGCGCAGCTCGGCCTCGACCTCGTCTTCGGTGCGCGCGAGCGCCGCCGCTTCCGCGGGCGACGCATCCGTCGCGCTTCGCGTCTCGGCAATGCGCTGGTCGGCGAGCGCCTCGGCCTGGTCGCCCACCGACTGGCTCGTCGAGTCGTCCTCGCTGCGTCCGGTGTCGAGGATCTTCGGCAGGTACGGCAATCGAATGCCGGTGCCCAGGCACGACGGGCACCAGCCCGCCTTCGAGTTGAACGAGAACAGGCGCGGATCGGGCTCGGGAAAGCTCGTTCCGCACGACGCGCACGCGCGCTTCGTCGAGAACAGCCGCGTCTCGATCGCGCTGCACGCGGCCGTCCACGCGTCGCCGTCGCCGGCGGTGCTGGCCGCATGAAGGGCGTCGAGCGGCGCGGCGACCATCACCAGCCCCTTGCCGTGCGCGAGCGCCTGCTCGAGCGCATCGCGCAGCGCCGCTTCGTGCGCCGGATCGACGTGCAGCGCCGCCACCGGCAGCTCGATGTCGTGCTCGACGTAGCGGTCGATGCGCGGGAAGCGGTCGGTGGGCAGGAACGCGCCGTCGACGCGAAGATGCGTGAAGCCGCGCGCCTCGGCCCACTTCGCGAGATCGGTGTAGACGCCCTTGCGCTTGACGATCAGCGGCGCGAGCAGGCCGACGTGCCGGCCGCGGTAGTCGCGCACGATGCGCGCGGCGATCGCCTCGCGCGACTGCGGCTCGATGCGCACGTTGCAGTCCGGGCAGTACTGCTCGCCGAGCTTGGTGTAGAGCAGGCGCAGGAAGTGATGGATCTCGGTGAGCGTGGCCACCGTGCTCTTGCGACCGCCGCGGCTGGCGCGCTGCTCGATCGCAACGGTGGGCGGGATGCCGTAGACGCCGTCGACGTCGGGGCGCGCCGCAGGCTGCACGAACTGTCGTGCGTACGCGTTCAGCGATTCGAGGTAGCGGCGCTGTCCCTCGCCGAAGATCACGTCGAAGGCGAGCGTCGACTTGCCCGAACCGGAAACGCCGGTGACGACGGTGAAGCGGTCTCGCGGCACCGTCACGTCGACGTTCTTCAGGTTGTGCTCGCGCGCGTGGTGCACGAAGATCGACGAACGTGCGCGCTCGCGCAGCATGTTGCGGGCGGGCAGGGATACGTCGGCGACGCGCGGCGCGCCGCCGGCGGGCAAACGCAAGCCGGCCTGTCGCTGCCCATCTGCGTCGCGCGCTGCGTCGTCCCGGTCGAACTGCGCCTCGTGCTCGCGCAGCGCAGCGCCGGTGTACGAGCGCGGCTCGCGCATCACGTCCTGCGGCGTTCCCGCGGCGACGAGTTCGCCGCCGCCGTCGCCTCCCTCCGGCCCGAGATCGACGACCCAGTCGGCGGCTCGGATCAGGTCCAGGTTGTGCTCGATGACGAGCAGCGAGTGGCCGGCGTCGAGCAGCTTGCGCAGCGCGCGCAGCAGTTTCGCGACGTCGTCGAAATGCAGGCCCGTCGTCGGCTCGTCGAACAGGAACAGCGTGCCGCGGGCGGCCCGGCCGGTCGAGCCGCGGGCGGCCGCCGCGGCGAGATGCCCGGCGAGCTTCAGTCGTTGCGCTTCGCCGCCGGACAGCGTGGGTACCGGCTGGCCGAGGCGAAGATAGTCGAGCCCGACGTCGGCCAGCGGCTGCAGCTTCGTGCGAACGTCGCGTTCGCGGCCGAACACCGCCAGTGCCTCGCGAACGGTGAGATCGAGCACGCCGGCGATCGAGCGCGCGATGCCGTCTTCGCCTTCGATCGTGACCTCGAGCACCTCGTCGCGGAAGCGGCTGCCGTTGCAGTCGGGGCAGCGCAGGTAGACGTCGGACAGGAACTGCATTTCGACGTGCTCGAAACCGTTGCCGCTGCAGGTCGGGCAGCGGCCGTCGCCGGCGTTGAAGCTGAAGGTGCCGGCGGTGTAGCCACGCTCGTGCGACAGCGGCGCCCCAGCGAAGCGCTTGCGGATCGCGTCGAAGGCGCCGACGTAGCTCGCGGGATTGCTGCGCGCGGTCTTGCCGATCGGCGACTGGTCGACGAAGACGACATCGCCGATCCAGTCGTCGCCGAGCAGGCGCTGGTGCGCGCCCGGCGTCTCCGTGGGCCGGCCCTTCGCGCGCAGCAGCGCCGGCAGCAGCACGTTCTGCATCAGCGTCGACTTGCCGCTGCCGGAGACGCCGGTGAGGCAGACGAGGCGCTCGAGCGGCAGCTCGACGCAGTCGAGCTTCAGGTTGTGCTCGCGCGCGCCCTCGAGCACCAGCCGCTTCGTCGACTCGCTCACCGGCAGGCGGCGCCCGGCGTCGACGACGCGCCGTCCGGACAGGTAGTCACCGGTGAGCGTCCGGGCGGCCGCGAGCGCAGCCGGCGGGCCGTAGAAGACGATCTCGCCGCCGCGTTCGCCGGGGCCGGGTCCGATGTCGAGCACGCGGTCGGCGGCACGCATGACGAGCGGGTCGTGCTCGACGACGACCAGCGAATTGCCCGCTTCGCGCAACCGCTGCATGACCGCGATGACGCGCCCCATGTCGCGCGGATGCAGCCCGATCGACGGCTCGTCGAGTACGAACAGCGCGTTCACCAGCGAGGTGCCGAGCGCCGTCGTCAGGTTGATGCGCTGCACCTCGCCGCCGGACAGCGTGCGCGACTGCCGGTCGAGCGTGAGATAGCCGAGCCCGACCTCGCGCAGGAATCGCAGCCGGTTGCGGATCTCGTCGAGCAGCAGGACGGTGGCCTCGTCGAGCGGCGCCGGCAGGCGCAGCTGCGCGAAGAACGCGGCGAGCCGATCGATCGGCAGCAGCATCAGTTCGTGGATCGTGCGTCCGCCTGCGCCGTGCGCGTCGTCGCCGACGCGCCAGAGCAGCGCGTCGGCAACGAGCCGCGCACCGCCGCACGCCCGGCAGGTGTCGTACGAGCGGTATTTCGACAGCAGCACACGGATGTGCATCTTGTATGCGCGCGACTCCAGCCATTCGAAGAAGCGGCGGATCCCGTACCACTGCGTCTCCCACTTGCCGGTCCAGTCGGGCGCGCCTTCGATCACCCAGCGGCGTTCGGCCTCGCCGAGCGCGCGCCAGGACACGTCGGTGCGAACGCCGGCGCGTGCGGCGAACTTCACCAGGTCGCGCTGGCAATCGGCGAAGCTCTTCGTCTGCCATGGCTTGACCGCGCCTTCGGCGAGCGTCCTGCCTTCGTCGGGAATCACGAGCCCGAGGTCGACGCCGATCACGCGGCCGAAGCCGCGGCACCGTTCGCAGGCGCCGATCGGCGAATTGAACGAGAACAGGCTCGGCAGCGGCTCGGCATAGCCGATGTCGCAGTCGGCGCAGTGCAGCCCGGTGCTGTAGCGCCAGCGTTCGTGCTCGCTGCCGTCGTCGTCGAGCACGTGCAGCGACAGGCGCCCGTGCCCGCGGCGGAACGCCGCTTCGATCGAATCGGCCAGGCGGGACGGTTCCGCACCGGACGCGCGGAAGCGATCCTGCACGACGTGCAAGACGATCCGCTCGCCGTCGACTTCGCGCGCTTGTACGCGCGCGTAGCCCTGCGCGTCCAGGTGCGCCCGGATCTCCGCCTCGCCGAAATTCGCCGGAACCGGAACCGGAAAGCCGAGCACGAGGCGCGGATCGCCGGCCGCGGCCGCGCGCCGGACGATCGCTTCGCGCACGCTGGCGACGGTGTCGCGCCGCACCGGCCGGCCGCAGCCGCGACAATGCAGCGTCGCTGCGCGTGCGAACAGCAGCTTCAGGTGGTCGTTCAGCTCGGTCATCGTGCCGACCGTCGATCGCGACGTGCGCACCGGATTCGTCTGGTCGATCGCGATCGCCGGCGGAACGCCTTCGATGCGATCGACCTGCGGCTTGTCCATGCGGTCGAGGAATTGCCGTGCGTAGGCCGAGAAGGTCTCGACGTAGCGCCGCTGCCCTTCGGCGTACAGCGTGTCGAAGACGAGCGACGACTTGCCCGAGCCCGAGACGCCGGTGACGACGACCAGTTCGCCGATCGGGATGTCGACGTCGAGGTTCTTCAGGTTGTTCTGTCGTGCGCCGCGGATGCGGATCGCGGAGCGCCCCGCGGAATGCCGCGGCTCGTCCGACGCGTCCGTGCGGTCGGGCGTGGGCTCGTGCAGCATCGGGAAGGCGGGCAGGAAGGGGAGACGCCGAGTCTATCAGCGACGCGGTTTGGCACCCGGCCGCGTGATCGCCGACAATCGCGCCCGTGACCGCACCCGCCCGCTTCCGCTCGCGCCTCGTCGCCGGCCTGCTCGCATTGTTCGCCGGCTTCTCCGGCGCGCATCGCGCCTACCTCGGGGCGCGCTGGTGGCCGATCTACCCGTTGATCGCGATGCCGGCGATCGGCTTCGCACTGCGCGCCGAGCCGTGGTATCGGCATCCGGGCTTCTTCGTGGCCGCTCTCGTCGTCGTCGCCGCGATGCTCGAGGCGATCGGGTTCAGCCTCGTGTCCGACGAGCGCTGGGACGCGCGCTACAACGCCGGTGTCGCCCGTCGCTCGCGCGGTGGCTGGTCGAACGTGTTCGTCGCCATCGCCGCGCTGCTGCTCGGTACCGTGCTGCTGCTGTCGGTGCTGGCGATCGCGCTCGAGACGTGGTTTCGTCCGCCGCTGCCTTGATAGGATGCCGGTGCCGCGCATTTTCCACGCACGGCGCTCGTGGATGCGACCGAGGATTCGATGACGACCGAAGCGCGGAAACGCGACCCGCAGGCCGAAGCGACGCTTGGGAGATGGCTCGCGCGCGAGCGCGAGGTGCGCCTGCTGATGGCCGCGCCGGGCAAGATCGCCGCCGCGGAGGTGGCAGCCGGCTCGGGGCTGCAGTTCCTCGAGCGCATCGGGCGCGGCGAATTGCCGCTGCCGCCGATCATGCAGACGCTCGACTTCGTGCCGGTGGAGGCAGGACGCGGCACGATGTCGTTCCAGGGCACGCCGAAGACCGACTACTACAACCCGATCGGCAGCGTGCACGGCGGCTACGTGGCGACGCTGCTCGATTCTGCGCTCGGCTGCGCGGTGCACACGACGCTCGAGCGCGGCTACGGCTACACGACGCTCGAACTGAAGGTCAACTACGTGCGCCCGCTCACCGATCGCACCGGACCGGTGCGCGCGGAAGCCAGGGTATCCAGCGTCACGCGCCGGATCGGCATCGCCGAGGGGCGCGTGGTCGACGCCGCCGGCCGCCTCTATGCGCTGGGATCCACCACCTGCCTGATCTTTCCGCTGCCGCAGCCCGGGGAGGAAGCATGAGTTCACGACAGATCGTTCGCAGCGCCGACGCACCGGCGGCCATCGGACCCTACTCGCAGGGCGTGCGCATCGGCGACGTCGTCTACCTGTCGGGCCAGATCGCTCTCGATCCGGCGAGCGGCACGCTCGTCGAAGGCGGCATCGAAGCGCAGGTCGAACAGGCGTTTCGCAACCTGCGCGCGGTGGCGGCCGCGGCCGGCGGCTCGCTCGCGCATTGCGTGAAGCTCACGCTGTTCCTCACCGATCTCGCGCACTTCGGGAAGGTCAACGATGCAATGCAGCGGTGGTTCGAGTCGCCGTATCCCGCACGTTCCACGGTGGGCGTCGCTGCGCTGCCGCGCGACGCACTGTTCGAGGTCGAGGCGGTGATGGTGCTCGACGCGAGGCGCCCGTCGGGCACGTGAGCGCTGCATCGCGCGGACGGCGCGTGGCCGGCGAAGGCGGCGGCGATGCCTCGCGCTTCGCGCGGCTCGGCCTGCGCACCGCTGCCGACTTCGTGCTGCACCTGCCGATCCGCTACGAGGATCGCACGCGGATCGTTCCGATCGCCGCGGCGCGCGACGGTCGGCCCGCGCAGGTCGAGGGCGTCGTGGTGCGCAGCGAGGTCATCGGCCGGCCGCGTCGCACGCTTCGCATCGAATTGCGCGACGACAGCGGCTCGCTTTCGCTGCGCTTCTTCCATTTCTACGGCTCGCAGCTGAAGCAGTTCGCCGAGGGACGACGCGTGCGCGCCTTCGGCGAGGCGCGCGCGGGCCTGTTCGGCGCGGAGATGGTGCATCCGCAGTGCCGCGTCGTCCACGGCGACGAGCCGTTGCCGGAGACGATGACGCCGGTGTACCCCACCGTTGCCGGACTGGGCCAGGCACGGCTGCGCGCGGCGATCGGTGCGGCGCTCGATGCGCTCGACTGGCGCGAGACCGTTCCTGCCGACGTCGTCGCGCGACTCGGCCTGCCGCCGGTGGCGCAGGCGCTGCGTGCGATCCATCGCCCCGATCCCGGAGCGAGCGTGGAGGCGCTGGCCGATCGCAGCGCGCCTGCCTGGCGGCGCGTGATCTTCGACGAGTTGCTTGCGCAGCAGCTGTCGCTGGCGCGTTCGCGCCGCACGCGTTCGCTGCAGCGGGCGCCGCGGCTGGCCGATGGCTCGCTGGCGGCCCGCCTGCTCGCGTCGATGCCGTTCACGCCGACCGCAGCACAACGCCGGGTCTGGTGCGAGATCGCTTCCGATCTCGCACGGGCGCATCCGATGAACCGCCTGCTGCAGGGTGACGTCGGCAGCGGCAAGACCTTGATCGCGGCGCTGGCGGCCGCGCAGGCGATCGGCAGCGGCCGGCAGGCCGCGTTCATGGCGCCCACCGAGATCCTCGCCGAGCAGCATCACGCGAAGCTGCGCGCACCGCTCGAGGCGCTCGGTGCTCGCGTCGCCTGGCTGTCGGGTTCATCGAAGGAAATCGACAAGCGGGAAGTGCGCGGCCGCGTTGCCGCCGGCGAGATCGACCTGCTGATCGGAACGCATGCGCTGATCGAGGACAGCGTCGTGTTCGCCCGCCTCGGACTGGCGATCGTCGACGAGCAGCATCGCTTCGGCGTCGCGCAGCGCCTCGCATTGCGCGCGCGTGCCGATGCCGGCGACGGCCCCGGCGCGGCGTTGCCGCACCAGTTGATGATGAGCGCGACGCCGATCCCGCGCACGCTCGCGATGACCTATTACGCCGATCTCGACGTGTCGGTGCTCGACGAGATGCCCCCGGGGAGAAAGCCGGTGACGACGAAGCTCGTGTCGGCCACGCGTCGCGACGAGGTGATCGCGCGCGTGCGGGCGGCCGCGCAGGCAGGGCGCCAGGTCTACTGGGTCTGCCCGCTGGTCGACGAAAGCGAGACGCTCGAACTGCAGACGGCGATCGACGCGCACGAGACCCTCGCGCACGAATTGGCGCCGCTCGGCGTCGGACTCGTGCACGGCCGGCTGCCGCCGTCGGCGAAACAGGAGGTGATGGCCGCATTCGCCGCGGGTGCGCTGCCGGTGCTCGTGGCGACGACGGTGATCGAGGTCGGCGTCGATGTGCCGAACGCATCGCTGCTGATCGTCGAGCACGCCGAGCGCTTCGGCCTGTCGCAGTTGCACCAGTTGCGTGGGCGCGTTGGACGCGGTTCGAGCGAGAGCGTCTGCGTGCTGCTCTATCGCGAGCCGCTGTCGCCGGCCGCACGCGAGCGGTTGAAGACGATGTACGAAACGAACGACGGCTTCGAGATCGCGCGGCGCGACCTGCAGCAGCGCGGCCCCGGCGAGTTCCTCGGCGCGCGCCAGTCGGGCGACGCGCTGCTGCGCTTCGCGGATCTCGAGCGCGACGCGGAACTGGCGGTGGCAGCGCGCGAGACGGCTGCCCGCATGCTCGAGGAGTGCCCCGAGGGGGTGGAAGCGCACCTGCGACGCTGGCTCGGCAGTCGCGAGGAATACCTGAAGGCCTGATCGAGCGTTGGCCGCGGGCGGCGTGCTGTCGGCGCCGGGCACGCCACGACGCCGCCTGCGAAGGCGCGGGCCGCCTGCCGCGGGCGCGCCTTTGCGCAGGCGAGAAGCGCAGCAGCGCCGGCGCGCGCGCGAAGCGCGCGTCGTTCCTCTGACTCGCGGCCGCAATGTTCGAGCGGAGCGAGCGAAGCTCGCGCAGCGAGTTCGGCCGCGCCAGCCGGCGATGCGAGCATCGCAGCGAACCCCCGCGAAGCGGGGGCTGCGCACCGGCGCGCCCGCGGCAGGCGGCCCGCGCCTTTGCCCGCGCCGACGCTTCCTGAGCGGCCCGCGCCTTTGCCCGCGCCGACGCTTCCTGAGCGGCCCGCGCCTTTGCCCGCGCCGACGCCGCGTGCGCCGTCCCGCCCGTGTTTCGCCCGCAGCCGCTTGCTATCATTTCGGGCCCATGACCCTCACCGAGCTCAAGTACATCGTCGCGCTGGCGCGCGAGCGCCATTTCGGGCGCGCGGCCGAGGCCTGCCTGGTCAGCCAGCCGACGCTGTCGGTGGCGATCAAGAAGCTCGAGGAAGAGCTCGGCGTGCAGCTGTTCGAACGCGGCGGCGTCGAGATCGCGGTCACGCCGATCGGCGCGCGCATCGTCGAGCAGGCGCAACACGTGCTCGAGCAGACCAGCGCGATCCGCGCGATCGCCGAGCAGGGCAGGGACCCGATCGCGGGGCCGCTGCGCATCGGCGTCATCTACACGATCGCGCCTTACCTGCTGCCCGAGCTGGTACGGCGCACGATCGACGACAGCGCCCAGATGACGCTGATGCTGCAGGAGAACTTCACGGTGCGGCTGCTCGAGCTGCTGCGCCAGGGCGAGATCGACGTCGCGATCCTCGCCGACCCGTTCCCCGACGCCGGCCTCGTCTCGCTCGGCGTCTACGACGAGCCTTTCGTCGTCGCGGTGCAGGCCGCGCATCCGTGGACCCGGCGCGCGTCGATCCGCTCCACCGAGCTGAAGGAGCAGACGATGCTGCTGCTCGGGCACGGTCACTGTTTCCGCGACCACGTTCTCGAAGTCTGCCCGGAGCTGTCGCGCTACTCGCAGTCGAGCGTCGGCATTCACAAGACCTTCGAGGGCTCGTCGCTCGAGACGATCCGTCACATGGTCGCTTCGGGGATCGGCATCAGCGTGCTGCCGATCACCGCGTGCAATGCGCCTCGCAGCGACGACGACCTGCTTCGCTACATCCCGTTCTCGGCGCCTCCGCCTACGCGCCGCGTGTCGCTCGTCTGGCGCAAGAGCTTCACGCGCGTGCCGGCGATCGACCGGCTTCGACACGCGATCCTCGATTGCGAGCTGCGCGGCACGACCAAGCTGCCCGGGCAGCGTCCGGTCGCGCACTGAGAACCGCGTCAGCCGCGCCCCGATGCCGCACGTCGAACGACGCCGCGCGTACCCCACCATCGAAGACGCGATCGGCCGCACGCCGCTCGTGCGGCTGCAGCGCATCGGCCGGGACGTCCTGCACGAACGCGGCAACGTGCTGCTCGGCAAGCTCGAGGGCAACAACCCCGCCGGCTCGGTGAAGGATCGACCGGCGCGCGCGATGATCGAGCGCGCCCAGGCGCGCGGCGAGATCCGGCCCGGAGACACGCTGCTCGAAGCCACGTCGGGCAACACCGGAATCGCGCTGGCGATGGCTGCGGCCGCGCGCGGTTACCGCATGGTGCTCGTCATGCCGGACAACCAGTCCGCCGAGCGGCGCAGCGCGATGAGCGCCTACGGCGCCGAGCTGGTGCTGGTCGATCGCGGGCGCGGAATGGAGGGCGCGCGCGATCTGGCCGAGCGCATGCAGCGCGAGGGACGCGGCCGGTTGCTCGACCAGTTTTCGAACGACGACAACTGGAAGGCGCACTACGAGAGCACCGCGCCGGAAATCTGGGCCGAGACCGACGGCGAGATCACGCATTTCGTCTCGGCGATGGGAACCACCGGAACGATCACCGGCGTCTCGCGCTACCTGAAGGCGCGCAAACCGGAGGTTGTCGTGGTCGGCGTCGAGCCGGCGGAAGGCGCTTCGATCCCCGGCATCCGCAAGTGGTCGCCGGCCTACATGCCGAAGATCTTCCGTCATGCGCGGGTGGATCGGCGCGAGCCCGTCACCCAGCAGCAGGCCGAGGCGATGGCGCGACGCCTGGCGATCGAGGAGGGGATCTTCTGCGGCATCTCCGCGGGCGGTGCCTGTCATGCCGCGCTGCAGGTTGCTGGCCGGGTGAAGGACGCGACGATCGTCTTCGTCGTCTGCGATCGCGGCGATCGTTACCTGTCGACAGGGGTGTTCGGAAACGCACCGGCAGCGTGAGTCGAGACTCGCGGCAGCGCGGCCAGGCCGCGCGACCGTGCCGTCAGCGCGCTTCCGCCAGCGCGCGCGCCAGATCGTGCACCGCCATCGCGTAGAAGCTCGAGCGGTTGTATCGCGTGATCACGTAGAAGTTCGTGGCGCCGAGGAAATAGCTGGTGGTGTCGTCGCCGTTCGGCAGGTCGATCAGTGCCAGCGGCAGCTCGGGCGAAATCGGCTCCGGGCTGGCGACACCGTAGTCCGCCAGTTGCCCGATCGTGAACTGCGGGCGGATGCCCGCTTCGACGAGCGGCGACAGCCGGCTCTCGCTGCCGTAGCGCGCGCGGAAGACCACCGGTTCGCCGCTGCGCCAGCCGTGGGCGGCCAGGAAGTTCGCGACGCTGCCGATGGCGTCGGCCGGATTGCTGCCCAGATCGACGTGTCCGTCGCCGTCGAGATCGACCGCGTAGCGACGGATGCTGCCGGGCATGAACTGCGGCAGCCCGATCGCTCCTGCAAAGGAGCCGCGCAGCGAGAACGCGTCGAGCCGCTCGTCGCGCACGTACAGCACGAACTGTTCGAGCTCGCTGCGGAAGTAGTCTGCGCGACGCGGGTAGTCGAAGGCGAGCGTGGTGAGCGCGTCCACGACGCGAACGTCGCCGGTGATGCGGCCGTACATCGTCTCGACGCCGAGTATGGCGACGACGATCTCCGCCGGCACGCCGTAGCGCGCCGACGCGAGCGCCAGCCAGCTCTCGTTGTCGGCCCAGAAGCGAACGCCTTCCCGGATGCGCACCGGATCGAGGAAGCGCGCACGGTACGAGCGCCACGACTTCCGGAAGTCGCGCGGAGGCGGCGCGATCAGGCGCAGCACCGAATCGTCGCGGCGCACGCTCGCGAACATCGCTTCGAGTTCGCTCGGCACGAAGCCGTGTCGCGCGACCATGTCCACGATGAATGCGTCGACGTCGGCGCGACCGCTGTAGGCGGGGGCGGCGGCGGGAGGCTGTCGTGCCGCGCCGGGCCGCTTCGCCTGGGCGAGCGCCTCGGGCATCGTCGCCGGCGCGAGCGCCGATCCTGCTGCGAGGGCCAGCGCGAGCAGGATGGCTGCGGAGAGGCGGTCGATCGGGGAGTGACGGCGGAAACGACTGCGGCGACTCACGGCTGGAAGGCTTGCACGGCGAGGCGCAAGTTTCGCACGGCCTCCCGCTCGGGCTCCGCGACCGCGTAGCGCAGGCGCTCGTACGTGGCGACGATGCGACGCGCCCGCGCCAGTGATTCGTCGTCGAGCGCCCGCTCGATGCGCGCGAGATAGCGCGACGGCGTCTCGTGCATCATGCGTCCGAGCCCGATCGCGGCCAGCCGCGCGCAGAACTCGTCCCAGCAGCGCTGCAGCGGCGTTCGCACGCTGCGCGGCCGCAGCGTGATCAATGCCGTCGCGACGATCGTCGCGCCGAGCACGACGGCGAGCAGCGCGGCGAGCCGCATGCGCTTGCCGGCATCGATGCCGAAGCGCGACAGCAGCGACTGCTGGCGCGCGCCGTCGTACTGCAGCACGAACTGGTTCCAGGCGTTGCCGATCGCTTCGAGACCGGAGCGGATCCGAAGCGGCCACGGGGAGGCGTTCGTGCCCGCAACGCCGGCCGGCGTCCTGCCGGCGAGTCGGCGTCCCTGCTCGATGCGTGCCGGGTCGACGGCAGCCGTGGGGTCGACCCGCACCCAGCCGAGTCCGGCCAGCCAGACTTCGGCCCATGCGTGCGCGTCGGCCTGCCGCACCAGCCAGTAGCCGTCGATCGGGTTGCGCTCGCCGCCCTGGTATCCGGTGACGATGCGCGCCGGGATCGCCATCGCGCGCATCAGCACCACGAACGCGCTGGCGTAGTGCTCGCAGAAGCCGGCGCGCGTCTCGAACAGGAATTCGTCGACGCTGTCGACGCCGAGCCGCGGGGGTTCGAGGGTGTAGCGGAACGACTGTTCGCGGAACATCGCCAGCGCGCGCGCGACCAGCGCCTGCGGAGCATCGCCGCTTCGGCGCCAGCGCGAAGCGAGTTCGACCGCGCGCGGCGCGAAACCGGGCGGCAACGCGAGCCAGGGACGAAGGCTCTCGTCGCGTTCGTCGGCGCCGATTCGAAAAACCGTCTGCGACACGACCCGGTAGCGGATCCGTTCGTGCAGCGGGCGCGTCGCGACCAGTTGCAGGTCGGGCAGGCGCAATGCTGCGCCGTGGTGCCCGGCGTCGGCCTCGAGCGGCATCTCGAGCGCGAACAACCAGTCGCGCCCCGACGCTTCGAGCGTCACTTCGTATGCGAAGCGATGCGTCGGATCGTTCGCGTACTCGATGCGCGGAGCGCCGAGCCCGCGGGGCGACGCGAGCGCGCGCCACGTCCGACCGTCGAAGTCGCCGAACACCGGGCCGCGCCAGTACAGCAGCGCATTGGGCGGAGGCGTGCCGTCGAAACGCACGCGAAAGACGATCGCATCGGATTCGCCCAGGCGCGCGATGTTGCCGACCGTCATCGAGTCGGACAGGCCGGTGGTCGCCCGGCCCTCGTCGGTCGACGCTCCCCACAGCGGGCCGCCGGCGCGCGGAAAGAGCAGGAACGCGACGAGCGCCAGCGGCAGCGCCTGCGCGAGCATCGACCCGACCAGTTTCAGTCGCGCGCCGATCGACGCTTCCGCGCGCCGGTATTGCATCGTTAGCATCGCCGCGAGCAGTCCGTAGAGGGCGACCAGGACGACGGCTGCGGTGGCGATCGACTGCGAATGGAAGAACGCGGTCAGCAGCAGGAAGAAGCACAGGAAGATGACGACGAAGAGGTCGCGCCGCGCCTGCATCTCCATCAGTTTCACGCCGAGGAAGAGCACCAGCAGCACCACGCCCGGCTCGCGGCCGAGCAGCGTTCCGTATTGCGCGTAGACGGCGGCGCAGCAGCCGAGCGCCGCGACCCAGCGCACGAAGGCGCGCGGCAGCCAGCGTCCGGACAGCACGAGAGCGAACCGCCAGACGAACAGCACGACGAACGCGACCCCGGCCCATGCCGGCAGGTACGGCAGGTGCGGCAGCACCGAGACGAGCACCGGCAGCATCAGGAACAGCGTTTCTCGCCGCTCGCGCTCCCATTGCGCGCCCATTGCGCCGCCCAGTGCACGAAGCGAGTATCGCAGCGGACGCGGCATCGTCGTCTGGTGCCGGTCGTCGCTCAGCGCGACCAGGTCGCGAGTGCCTCGAGACAGCGGCGGCGGTGCGCCGGCCCGCTGTCGGCTTCGACGAACACGCCGGGCAGGCGCAGCGCGAAACGAGCGCCGGTCGCGTCGGCATCGATCGTCCAGCGCGTCAGTCGCGACAATCGCGCCTCGTCGTCCATCGACGACGGAAGCGCGTCCCAGTCGAGCGTCGTCTCGCAGAGGTCCGCTTCGCCGCGCTGCAAGGTGACGAGTTCGCCCGAGGCGCTGCGCGCGACGGCCTTCCAGGCGATGCGTTGCGGCGAGTCGCCCTGTGCATAGGGACGCAGCGCGATCGGGTCGCCGTTGCCGCTGCCGCTGCGCGTGCCTTCGCCGTGTGCCGCATTGCGTACGGGCAGCGGGGCGGCAGGCGTCTCGGGCGCCGGGAACACGAGAACGCGCTGCGCGGGCTGCCAGCGGGTGCGCGCACGCCAGATGCCCACCGGAAAGGTCGTCGCCAGCGTGAAGCGCGGCACCGTCATCCAGCCGCGGCGGGCGGTCGGCAACGCGACCGAGACGAACTGCTCGGCTCCGGCCGGCACGTCGAAGTGCTCCGGCTGCGCCATGCCGGGCGCGTGCAGCGCGAGCGCGTAGCGCTCGTTGCGCGTAGCGTTGCGCGCGATCATCGTGAACTCGGCGTGCTGTCCCGCGAAGACCGGTTCCGCGCGAGCGCCGCGCACCGTCAGCACCGAGAGATTGCGCACGGTGTGCAGCAACGACACGATGGCCACGCCGAGCACCAGGAAGGTGAGCGCATAGCCGAGCGTGAGCTGGTAGTTCAGCGCCGCGAGAAGCATCGCCGCAAGCGCTGCGCCGAACAGCATCCCGGCCGCACTCGGCACGACGGCGACGTCGCGCCGGCCGATCCGGTGCTCGCCCGGTTGCGGGGCGCGGCTCACGGCACCGCGACCGCCTTCAACAACTCGGCCACGATCTCGGCCCGGGCGCGATGCGATCCGGTGCTTCCCTTCGCGGGGCGCAGCCGGTGGCCGGCCACGGCGAAGAGCACCGACTGCACGTCGTCGGGCAGCGCATGGTTGCGCCCGTCGAGCATCGCCCAGGCGCGCGACGCGTGCAGCAACGCGAGTCCGGCACGCGGGCTCAGGCCCTCGGCCAACGCCGGGCTGCGCCGGCTGTGCGTGATCAGGTTCTGCACGTAGTCGAGCAGTGCCGGCGCGCAGCGGATCTCGCGCACGCGCTGCTGCGCCTGTACGAGGTGTGCGGGCTCCATCCGGGCCGGCAGGCGCGCGAGGAGTTCGCGGCGGTCGGCCCCTTCGAGCAGCGCCCGCTCGGCCTTCGCGTCCGGGTACCCGAGCTCGATGCACATCAGGAAGCGATCGAGTTGCGATTCGGGAAGCGGGAAGGTGCCGACCTGGTCCTGCGGATTCTGCGTGGCGATGACGAAGAACGGCTCGGGCAGCGCGCGCGCCTCGCCGTCGATCGACACCTGTCCCTCCTCCATGGCCTCGAGCAGCGCCGACTGCGTCTTCGGCGACGCCCGGTTGATCTCGTCGGCGAGCAGCACCTGCGAGAAGACCGGCCCCGGATGGAAGACGAAGGCGGTGCGTTCGCGATCGAACACGGACACGCCGACGATGTCGGCCGGCAGCAGGTCGTTGGTGAACTGCACACGCTTGAAGCGCAAGCCCAGCGAGATCGACAGCGCGTGCGCCAGCGTGGTCTTGCCGACCCCGGGCAGGTCCTCGATCAGCAGATGCCCGCGCGCGAGCAGGCAGGCGAGCGCGAGCCGGATCTGCGGCTGCTTGCCGACGACGACTTCGCCGACCTGCGCGGCAACTGCCTGGATCCGCTCCAGCATGGAAGATGTCAGGGGTTCGGGGAGAGCGCCGTCGAGTGTACGGGATGCGATGCCGGCGTCGTGTGTCGCTGTTCTCGGGTTTGGCCGATCGGGCCGGCGCGCCGATAATCGGCTCTTCGGCCGGCATCGGCGGCGCGCGACGCGCCGTCGCCGCACTCTCCCCGGAGGATCCATGTCCGCACAACCGCAGAACACCGGCGGCGAGGGCGAAGCCCTCGTCGCCGTCGAGCGCGACGGGTCGGTGGCCCGCGTCACGCTGAATCGCCCCGCGCAGTTCAATGCGCTTTCCGAGGCGCTGATGGCAGCGCTGCAGCGCGAGCTCGATGCGATCGCCGCCGATCGTTCGGTGCGCGTCGTCGTTCTCGGCGCCGCCGGCAAGGCCTTCTGCGCCGGCCACGACCTGCGCGAGATGCGCGCGGAACCTTCGCACGATTATTACCGGACGCTGTTCGCGCAGTGTTCGCGGCTGATGACGTCGATCCAGCGCATGCCGCAGCCGGTGATCGCGCGCGTGCAGGGCATCGCCACGGCGGCAGGCTGCCAGCTGGTCGCCGCCTGCGACCTCGCGGTGGCCGTGGACACGGCGCGCTTCGCCGTGTCGGGCGTCAATCTCGGGCTCTTCTGCTCGACGCCGTCGGTGGCGCTGTCGCGCAACGTGCCGCGCAAGGCCGCCTTCGAGATGCTCGTCACGGGCGAGTTCATCGACGCGCAGACCGCCCTCGCTCGCGGACTCGTCAACCGCGTCGTTCCCGCCGCGGAACTGGATTCCGCGATCGACGCGCTGGTGAAGCCGATCGCCGCCAAGCCGCCCGAGGCGATCGCACTGGGCAAGGATCTGTTCTATCGACAGCTCGAGATGGGGGTCGAGGGCGCCTACCAGCTCGCCGGACAGACGATGGCGTGCAACATGATGGAGCCGTCGGCACTCGAGGGCGTGCAGGCGTTCATCGAGAAGCGCAAGCCGGACTGGCACTGAAAGCGGCGCCCGCTGCCGGGCCGAAGGACGGCAGCACTGGCGTCGCCCGCAGGGCGGCACGGCCCTGTCGCGGCTCGCCGGCTCGCCGGCTCGTCCGGAGGCCGCACGCCGGACGCCGGACGCCGGACGAGCCGCGCGCCCGACTCCCTATAATCGCGGTTCCCCCGCCGATTCCTCCATTGGTGACCCCCTGATGAAAATTCTCGTCTCCGTCAAGCGCGTGGTCGACTACAACGTGAAGGTCCGCGTCAAGAGCGACCAGAGCGGTGTCGACATCGCCAACGTCAAGATGTCGATGAACCCCTTCGACGAAATCGCCGTCGAGGAGGCCGTGCGCCTGAAGGAAAAGGGAGTCGCCTCCGAGATCGTCGCCGTTTCCTGCGGGCCGCAGCAGTGCCAGGAAACGCTGCGCACGGCGATGGCGATCGGCGCCGATCGTGCGATTCTCGTGCGGACCGACGTCGAGCTGCAGCCGCTGGCGGTCGCCAAGATCCTGAAGGCGCTGGTCGATCGCGAGCAGCCGCAGCTGGTCATTCTCGGCAAGCAGGCGATCGACGACGACGCGAACCAGACCGGGCAGATGCTCGCCGCGCTCGCCGACCTGCCGCAGGCCACTTTCGCGTCGAAGGTCGAGGTCGCCGACGGCAAGGCCAGCGTCACGCGCGAGATCGACGGCGGGCTGGAAACGATCTCGATCACGCTGCCGGCGGTCGTCACCACCGACCTGCGCCTGAACGAGCCGCGCTACGTCACGCTGCCGAACATCATGAAGGCGAAGAAGAAGACGCTCGACGTCGTCGAGCCGGGGGATCTCGGCGTCGATCCGGCGCCGCGGCTGAAGACGCTGAAAGTGAGCGAGCCGCCCGCGCGCAGCGCCGGCGTGAAGGTGCCCGACGTCGCCACGCTCGTGGCGAAGCTGAAGAACGAAGCCAAAGTGATCTGAAGGGGAACGACGAAATGGCAGTCCTCGTCCTGGCCGAACACGACAACGCGTCGCTCAAGCCCAGCACGCTCAACACGATCGCCGCGGCAGCGCGGATCGGCGGCGACATCGTCGTGCTGGTCGCCGGCAGCGCTTGCGAGAATGCCGCGCAGGCCGCCGCACAGGCCGCCGGCGTGGCGAAGGTGCTGCTCGCCGACGCGCCGCAACTGGAGAACCAGCTCGCCGAGAACGTCGCTGCGCAGGTGCTCGCCGTTGCAGCAGGCGACACGGCAGCCGACGGCTACAGCCACATCCTGGCGCCCGCCACCGCCTTCGGCAAGAACGTGCTGCCGCGCGTGGCCGCGAAGCTCGACGTCGCGCAGGTGTCCGACATCATCGGCGTCGAATCCGCCGACACCTTCACGCGACCGATCTACGCGGGCAACGCCATCGCCACCGTGCAGAGCGCCGACCCCGTCAAGGTGATCACGGTGCGCACCACCGGCTTCGATGCGGTCGAGACCGGCGGCAAGCTCGCGCCGGTCGATCCGGTGGCGGCGGTGGCCGACTCGGGCAAGTCGAGCTACGTCGGCAGCGAGATCGCCCGGAGCGACCGGCCCGAGCTCACTGCGGCGCGTGTCGTCGTCTCCGGCGGGCGCGGCATGGGCAGCGCCGAGAACTTCAAGATGCTCGAGCCGCTGGCCGACCGGCTCGGTGCGGCGCTGGGCGCCTCGCGCGCCGCGGTCGACGCCGGTTACGCACCGAACGACTGGCAGGTGGGACAGACGGGCAAGATCGTCGCGCCCCAGTTGTACGTCGCGATCGGCATCTCGGGCGCGATCCAGCACCTGGCCGGCATGAAGGACAGCAAGGTCATCGTTGCGATCAACAAGGACGAGGAAGCGCCGATCTTCGGCGTGGCCGACTACGGCATCGTCGGCGACCTGTTCACGATCGTGCCGGAGCTGGTCGAGAAACTCGGCTGATTCGAACCCGCATTGCGCGCGGGTGCCGTTCGCGCGCCGCGCGCGAGGAGCCGCCATGGCGACATATCGCGCCCCGCTCGAAGACATGCTCTTCGTCCTCCGGCAGCTCGCCGGCATCGACGAACTCGCCGCGCTGCCCGACTTCGCCGAAGCAGGCTACGACACCGCGCGCGCGGTGCTCGAGGAGTGTGCGAAGTTCAACGAGGGCGTCGTCGCCCCGTTGAACCGCAGCGGCGACCTGCAACCGGCCACGCTCGAGAACGGCGAGGTGACGACCTCGCCCGGTTTCGCCGAGGCCTTCCGCGCTTTCGTCGAGGGCGGCTGGCAGGGCGTGCAGCATCCCGAGCGCTTCGGCGGGCAGGGGCTGCCCAAGCTCGTCGCGACACCGTGCATCGAGATGCTGAACTCGGCGAACCTGTCGTTCGCGTTGTGCCCGCTTCTCACCGACGGGGCGATCGAGGCGCTGCTCACCGCCGGCTCGCCGGCGCAGCAGCAGTTGTACGTGCCGAACCTCATCTCCGGCGACTGGACCGGAACGATGAACCTCACCGAGCCGCAGGCGGGTTCCGACCTCGCGCTCGTGCGCACGAAGGCGGTGCCGCAACCCGACGGCAGCTACCGCATCTTCGGCCAGAAGATCTTCATCACCTACGGCGAGCACGACATGGCGACGAACATCGTCCATCTCGTGCTCGCGCGCACGCCCGAGGCGCCCGAGGGCATCAAGGGGATCTCGCTCTTCGTCGTGCCGAAGTACGTGGTCGACGAGGAGGGCGGCAACGGGAAGCGCAACGACGTCTGGTGCACGTCGATCGAGCACAAGCTGGGCATCGCGGCGAGCCCCACTGCGGTGCTCGTCTACGGCGACGACAAGGGCGAGGTGGGCGCCGGGGCGATCGGCTACCGGATCGGCGAGGAGAACCGCGGACTCGAGTACATGTTCGTGATGATGAACGCGGCGCGCTTCGCCGTGGGCATCCAGGGCATCGCGGTGGCCGAGCGCGCGTACCAGCACGCGGTTGCCTACGCGAAGGAGCGCGTGCAGAGCCGCGACGTCGCGGGTTCGCCCGGGCCCGTCGCGATCATCCACCATCCCGACGTGCGGCGCATGCTGATGACGATGCGTGCGTGCACCGAGGGTGCGCGCTCGCTTGCGTACGTGGCGGCCGCGCACTCCGACTGGGCGCAGCACGGCGCCGACGAGGCCACGCGCGAGCACCATCGGCGGCTCTACGAATACCTGGTGCCGATTGTCAAGGGATGGTCCACCGAGATGTCGATCGAGGTTGCCTCGCTCGGCGTGCAGGTTCACGGCGGCATGGGCTTCATCGAGGAGACGGGGGCGGCGCAGTACTACCGCGACGCGCGCATCCTGACGATCTACGAGGGCACCACCGCCATCCAGGCGAACGACTTCGTCGGCCGCAAGACGGTCCGCGATCGCGGCGCCGTCGCCCGGCAACTGCTCGGGCAGGTCGCGGAAACCGAGCAGGCGCTCGCCGAGCGCGGCGGCGACGACCTCGTCGCGATCGCAGCGCGGCTGCGCGCCGGCCGCGAGGCGCTCGCGCGCGCGGTCGACTACGTCGTCGACGCCTTCGGCAGCGACGTGCGGGCCGTGTTCGCCGGCAGCGTTCCGTATCTCCAGCTGGCCGGCAACGTGCTGTGCGGTTGGCAGATGGCGCGCGCGGCGTCGAAGGCCGACGCCATGCGCAAGGCGGGCGTGGGCGACGCGCGTTTCCTCGATGCGAAGATCGCCACCGCGCGTTTCTACGCCGATCACATCCTCGTGCAGGCGCCGGGCCTTGCCGAGACGATCGTCGTAGGCGCGAAAGGCGTGCTGGCGGTGCCCGAAGCCGCGTTCTGAGCTTTCGTCTCCGCAGGATCCTGTGTATACTGTTGTTTCGTACAGTATGTCGGGAGCCTGCGATGCGCTCCGGTTCGCCAGCGCCGCGCAACCCGCTGCCGCACGGCCGCGGTGCGGTCTCCAATCCGCAGAACCGCTTCGCGCTTCGCCGCGAGGCCGTCGACGACGGCTGGTACGGCGCCGCGGCGAACGGCGGCGACGACGTCACGGCGGACGAAACCACGCTGCGCACCGAAGTGTTCGAGGAGCACGCTCGCTCGCTGATCACCTCGAACGATTCGCCCGACGTCCCCTTCGATCGGTCGATCAATCCCTATCGCGGTTGCGAGCACGGCTGCATCTACTGCTACGCGCGGCCGAATCACGGCTACGTCGGTTTGTCGCCGGGGCTGGATTTCGAGTCGCGAATCTTCGTCAAGGTCAACGCGGTCGAGCGGCTGCGCGCCGAGCTCTCGGCCCCGGCCTATCGCTGTGCGCCGATCGCCATCGGCACGGCCACCGACGCGTATCAGCCGGTCGAGCGCCGCTGGCGCCTGACGCGCGGCATCCTCGAGGTGCTGCAGGCACACCGGCATCCGTTCACGGTGCTGACGAAGTCGTCGCTCGTCGAGCGCGACATCGACCTGCTCGCCCCGATGGCGCGCGACGGCCTGGTCGGCGTCTCGCTCACGCTCACCACGCTCGATCCCGACCTCGCACGACGCTGGGAGCCGCGCGCCGCAGCGCCGTGGCGCCGGCTGCAGACGATGCGCCGGTTGCACGAGGCGGGAATTCCGGTCGGCGTCTCCATCGCGCCGATCGCGCCTTTCCTGAACGAGCCCGAGATCGAGCGCGTCCTGGCCGCCGCGCGCGAGGCGGGCGCGCGGCACGCGTTCTACGCGATGCTGCGCCTGCCGCACGAGCTGCGCCAGGTATTCGTCGAATGGCTTGCCGAGCACTATCCGCAGCGCGCCGCGCGGGTGCTCGGCAGGTTGCGCGAGCTGCAGCCGAAGAGCGCTTCGGCGGCGCGCAGTCGCGTGCTGACCCGATTGAGCGGCGAGGGCGCATGGGCCGAACTGGTCCGGCTGCGCTTCGAGATGGCACTGCGTCGTCTCGGCTACGACGATCATCGCGTCGCGCTGCGCACCGACCTGTTCCGGCGCAATCCGGAGCCGGCGCAGCTCGGCTTGTTCCGGCACCTGTAGGAAGCCGACCCCGGGCTTCCCCCTGGGCGCCGCAAACGCTGCGCTCTGCGTTAGAATGTCGGGTTTTTCGCCCCCCAAGGAACACCGAACATGGTCGTCATCCGCCTGACGCGCGGCGGTGCCAAGAAGCGCCCCTTCTATCACATCGTCGCGGCGGACAAGCGCAGCCGGCGCGACGGCGAATTCATCGAGCGTCTCGGGTTCTACAATCCGATCGCCGCCGGCAACGAGCTCGGGCTGAAACTGGCTGTCGAGCGCCTCGAGTACTGGAAGCAGCAGGGCGCGATGCTGTCGCCCACCGTCGCGCGACTCGCGCGTGGCTACGCGCCCGCACAAGCGCAGGCCGCCTGAGCCACGGGCGCCCGAACCGCGGGAGGCCGCGCCCCCGCAAGCCGACCAGCCGGTTCTCGTCGGTCGCATCGCCGGTGCGTGGGGAGTGCGCGGCTGGGTGCGCGTGGCGCCGTTCAACGATCCGCGTGACTCGCTGCTGCTCCGTCTGCCGGCCTGGTTCCTGCGTTCGCCCCGCGGGCAGGCGCAGGGCGACGACGGATTGCGGGCCGTCGAGGTCGAATGCGCGCGTGCGCACGGCGCCGGCGAGATCGTTGCCCGGATCGTCGGAGTCGACGACCGGGACGCTGCGCTCGCGCTCGAGGGTGTCGAAGTCCTCCTGGCGCGCGATCGCTTTCCCGAACCGCCCGCGGGCGAGGTCTACCGGACCGACCTGATCGGCTGCGCGGTCGTCGACCCGGACGGTGAGTCGCTCGGGACGGTCGTCGCCGTCGAGGACCATCCCGCCCATCCGGTCATGCGCCTGTCCGGTGCCGGTCGCGCGCGGCTCGTCCCGTTCGTGCCCGAACTGATCCGTTCGGTCGACCTCGTCGCGAGGGTCGTCGTCGCCGACTGGCGGCGCGACTGGTGAGCATGCGCTTCGACGCGATCACGCTGTTTCCCGCGATGTTCGACGCGATCATTCGCTTCGGGATCACGTCGCGCGCGCACGAGCGCGGGCTGTGGTCGCTCGCCTGCTGGAACCCGCGCGACTACGCTGCCGACGCCTACCGCAGCGTCGACGATCGACCCTACGGCGGCGGCCCCGGCATGGTCATGCTGGCGCAGCCGCTGGCGGCGGCGATCGGTGCGGCGCGTGCCGCCGCGCCCGCGCCGCGGCCGGTCATCGCCTTGTCGCCCCAGGGACGTCCGCTCGACGACGCGCGCGTGCGTGCGCTCGCGGCCTCGCCGGGCGCGATCCTCGTCGCCGGGCGCTACGAGGCGATCGACCAGCGCCTGCTCGATCGATACGTGGACGAGGAGATCGCCGTCGGCGAGTTCGTCGTCTCGGGCGGCGAGCTGCCCGCGATGATGCTGATCGATGCCGTGGTTCGACTGCTGCCCGGCGCGATGAACGACGAGCGCTCGCCGCTGCACGAGTCCTTCGCCGACGGACTGCTCGACCATCCGCAGTACACCCGCCCGGAGCTCTTCGAGGGCGAACCGGTGCCCGCCGTGTTGATGTCCGGGCACCACGCGCAGATCGAGCGTTGGCGGCGCGAGCAGGCGCTGCTCGCCACCCTGCGCAAGCGGCCGGACCTGATCGAGCGTGCCCGCGCCCGGAACAGGCTCGACGCCGCAGACGAGCGCGTGCTGGCGCTCGCGTCGCTGGCGCGCACCGACCGCACGCGCTAGAATCGCGGGTTTTCCGTCCTCTGCGCGCAGTTCTCCGTGCGGCTCCATGCCGCGGAGACCCACAGCGCACGTGCATGGGCACGTGCCGACGACAACATCGGGCGCGACACGACGACCAGGAGATTCCGATGGACCTGATCCGCCAACTCGAGCAGGAAGAGATCGACCGGCTCGGCAAGACCATTCCCTCCTTCGCGCCCGGCGACACGGTCGTCGTCAGCGTCAGCGTGGTCGAAGGCACGCGCAAGCGCGTGCAGGCCTACGAGGGCGTGGTCATCGCGATCCGCAACCGCGGACTGAACTCGTCGTTCATCGTCCGCAAGATCTCGTCGGGCGAAGGCGTCGAGCGCACCTTCCAGCTGTATTCGCCGCTGATCGCGGGCATCGAGGTCAAGCGCCGCGGCGACGTGCGCCGTGCCAAGCTCTACTACCTGCGCGAGCGTTCCGGCAAGTCGGCGCGCATCAAGGAGAAGCTGCCGGGCCGCTCGACACGGGCCGCGGCGGCACGCAGCTGAGCGCGCGGCCGGGCGCGCAGGGAGGGGGCATGCCGCGCGAGCCGGTCGCGCCCCTTCCGTCCTTCGATCCTCGCACGCTGCCGGCCGTCGACGCGCACGACGGACTTCCCCCCGTCCCGCCGGAGCGGCTCACCGAGCGGGCGCTTCGCGAGCGATTCGCCGATCCGCCGTCGTGGCAGCCCGAGCAGATCGACGACCGGTTTCGCATCGACGACGATGACCCGCGCGCCGCAGCGGTGCTCGTCCCGATCGTCGTGCGCGCGCACTGCACGACGCTGCTGCTCACGCAGCGCACGTGGAATCTGCGCCATCATTCGGGGCAGGTCGCCTTCCCCGGCGGAAGGCTCGAACGCACCGACCGGTCCCCTGTCGACGCGGCGCTGCGCGAGGCGAAGGAAGAGATCGGACTCGAGCCGGCGCGCGTCGAGGTGATCGGCCCGCTGCCCGAGTACCTGACCGGCACGGGTTTCCTCGTCACGCCGATCGTCGGCCTGCTGCATCCGGGCTTCGCGCTGCACCCCGATCCGGGCGAAGTCGCCGACGTTTTCGAGGTGCCGCTCGATTTCCTGATGAATCCCCGCCATCATCAGCGTCGCAGCGTGCGCATCGACGGCGGCGCCGAACGTTCGTTCTTCACGATGCCGTATAGAGCGCCGGGCGAAGGCGACGAGCGTTTCATCTGGGGAGCGACCGCTGCGATGCTGCGCAACCTGTACAGGCTGCTGATCGCCTGACAACCAGGAAGTCGAAAGCGGGCGACCCGGTCGTCGACACGAAAACGCATGGGATTCATCGCGCTGATCTTCACGCTGCTGATCGAGCAGGGTCGCCCGCTGGCAGCAGGCAACCCGGTGCATCGTGCCGCGCTCGCCGTCGCCGACTTCGTCCGTGCGAACACCGACGCCGGCGAGCGGCGCTACGGCGCTCTCGGGTGGTTCCTCGTCGTCGGCGCGGCCGTCTTCGTCGCCGTGCTGCTCGAAAGGCTCGCCTCGGCCGTGCATCCGCTCGCGGCGTTCGTCGTGCACGTCGCGGTGCTGTATTCGACGATCGGTTTTCGCCAGTTCAGTCACGCGTTCACCGAAATCCAGGTCGCGCTCGCCGCCGACGATCCTGTCGGTGCGCGCGGCTTGCTCGATCGCTGGCTCGGGCGCGTCGACGCCGACGATTCGATCGAGCGGGTGGTCCACGGCGTCTCGGTGGCGGCGATCTGCCGCGATGCGATCGCCGCCGCGCTCATCGCCGCGCACCGTCACGTCTTCGGGCCGTTGTTCTGGTACATCCTGCTGCCCGGCGTGACAGGGCCGGTGCTCTATCGCGTTGCCGAACTCCTTGCCCGCCGCTGGACGCATCCGGTCGTCGAGGGTGCGACGCGCGTCGAGGAACCCTATGGCGTGTTCGCCGATCGTGCGTTCCACGTCGTCGACTGGCTGCCTGCACGGCTCTCGGCGGCCGGCTTCGCCGTCGTCGGCAACTTCGAGGATGCGGTCTACTGCTGGCGCGGTGCCGTCGCCTCGGGCACCGCGAGCGACTCGCGCGCTCTGCTGCTCGCTTCCGGCGGCGGCGCGCTCGGCCTGCGCATTGCCGAGCCCGGTCTCGAGGCGCGCTGGGCCTCCGGTGACCAGGGCTTCGACTGGCCCGGCGCCGAGCCCGACGCCGGCGCGCTGCGCAGCGCGGTCGGCCTCGTCTGGCGTTCGGTCGTGCTGTGGATCAGCCTGTTCGCGATGGTCACGATCGCCGCGTGGCTCGGCAGATAGCGAACCCTTCACCCTTCACGCTTCGCCTCTCTCCATTTCGACGAAGAGCCGATACCGCAGGCCGTCGATCTCGCCGCGTTGCGCCGCCTGGCGGATCGCGCAGTCGGGTTCGTCGCGGTGCGTGCAGTCGTTGAAGCGACAACGGCCGATCAGCGGGACGAATTCGCGCATCGCATGTTCGCGCTGCGAGCGCGATACGTGGTTCAGTCCGTAGGTCTGGAATCCGGGAGTGTCGACGATGCGCGCATCGCGCGCGATGTTCGCGGGCACGTCGAACAGGCGGCTGAAGGTCGTCGTGTGCCGGCCGGTGCCGAGCGCCAGCGAGATCGCGTTCGTGCGCGCCTGGGCGTCGGGAACCAGCGCGTTCACCAGCGTGGACTTCCCCATGCCCGATTCGCCCAGCAACAGCGTTGCGTGCCCGGCGAGCCACGGGGCCAGCGACGCGCGCGTCGCTTCGGGGTCGGTGAGCGCGCTCACGTCGAACACCGGGTAGCCCAGGCGCCGATAGACGGCGATGCGCGCGACGATCGCGTCGCGCGCGGCCGTGCGGTCGGCCTTGTTGGCGACGATCGCCGGCTCGATGCCCGAGGTCTCGATGGCGATCAGCATGCGCATCAGCAACTCTTCGGAGAACGCGGGTTCGCCGGCTACGACCACCGCGGCACGCTCGACGTTGGCCGCGATCAGCCGCGTGCGCCATGCGTCGCTACGCTGCAGCAGCGTCGCGCGTGCGTGCAGCGATTCGATCACCGCCTGGTCGGCGCCGAGCGCGCGCACCTCGACCTCGTCGCCGACGCACAGATCGGAGCGCTTGCCGCGCGTGACCGCGATACGTTCGTTCCCGGAGGCGAAGCGCACCCAGTAGTGCCGGCCGAAGCTGGCGACGATGCGCGCCGTTTCGCTGCCCGCGACGGCCCGTGCCGCCGCGCTGGCGGTCTCAGCTTCCGCTTCGGCCGAAGACGGCATCGGTCTTGGCCGCGCAGACGAAGTCGTTCTCGGTGATGCCGCCGGCCGCATGCGTGGCGAAGCGAACGATGCAGCGGTTGTACTGCACCAGCAGTTCCGGATGATGGTCTTCGCCGTGCACCATCCACGCGAGCGCGTTGACGAAGGCCATCGTCTCGTAGTAGTCGCCGAAGGCGAAGCCGCGCTCGATCGTCTCCTCGCGCCGGCTCCAGCCTGGCAGCTCGGACAGCTGCGCGTCGATCTCGGTCTGCGACCATGCGCCGCCCGTCAGCGGACGCGACTTGCGCGCGAGCAACTGCGCGCGGGACATCGGTTCTCTCACTGTGTGCTCCGGATGCATCCTGGGACCGAGCCAACGCCTGCGCCCGCTCGCACTCCGAGCGTCCCCCGTCGGCGCCTGCCTCATGCCGAGGCGCTCGTGGCGAGAAGGGGTCCTGCGCCGAGCCGGCCGATGCGTTGCGAGGCCGGCGGGTGCGAGTCGTAGAAAGCCGAGTGGACCGGATCGGGAGTGAGGGTGGAGGCGTTGTCCTTGTACAGCTTCACGAGCGCCGCGACGAGATCCTGCGCACGCGCGTGGCGGGTGGCAAAGGCGTCGGCTTCGAATTCGTGGCGACGCGACAGGGCGGCGAACAGCGGTTGCAGCGGGAAGGCGAACACCGGCATCGCGAGCAGGAAAAGAACGAGCGCGGCCGCGTCGAGCTCGCCGACGCCCGGCGAGACGCCGAGTCCTTCGTAGAACCACGCCTGCCGCGACAGCCAGCCCAGCAGCCACAGTCCGGCCAGGCTGGCGGCGAACATCGAAGCGATGCGCTTCTGCACGTGACGCTTCACGTAGTGTCCGAGTTCGTGCGCGAGCACCGCCTCGATTTCGGGCGCTTCGAGGCGCGAGACGAGCGTGTCGAAGAACACGATGCGCTTGGCACGGCCCAGACCGGTGAAGTAGGCGTTGCCGTGTGCCGAACGACGGCTGCCGTCCATCACGAAGAGCCCCTTCGTCGCGAAGCCGCAGCGCGCGAGCAGCGCTTCGACGCGACTGCGCAGTTCGCCGTCGGGCAAGGGCTCGAAGCGGTTGAACAGCGGCGCGATCACGGTGGGATAGAGCACGAGCACGGCCACGTTGAACGCGGCCCAGGAAGCCCACACCCACAGCCACCACCATCCGCCGCTGCTTCGCATCAGCCACAGCACGAGCGCGAGCAGCGGCGCGCCCAGGACGATCGCGACCGCCGCAGCCTTCAGGGCGTCGGCGACGAACAGCCGCGGCGTCATCCGGTTGAAGCCGAACCGTTGCTCGATGCGGAACTGCCGCACCCACGCGAACGGCAGTTCGAGCAGCGCGGAGATCGCGAAGACGGCGGCGACGAAGGCCATCGAGCGCAGGAACGCGGACGAGGGCGCGAGCGTCTCGAGCGCGCCGAGCAGGGCCTGCAGGCCGCCGAACAGCGTGAAGCCGAGCAGCACGAGCGCGCCGAACACCGATTCGACGATCGACAGCTGCGTACGCGCGATCGTGTAGGCGGCGGCGCGTCGATGCGCGGCGAGGTCGATGTGCGAGGCGAAGCTCTCGGGCACGGCATCGCGATGGGCGGCCACGTGCCGGATCTGTCGCGTCGCCAGCCACAGCTTCGTCGCCACCGATGCGAGCAGCGCGAAGGCGAACATCAGCGTGAAAGCCTGGGACGTCAAGAGGGAACGCTATGCGAGAATCGCCGACGGAGAAAAAAATTATGTCACAGCATCCGCAGGAACCTGCGCCTTCGCCCGACGAATCGAGGCTCGTCTGGATCGACCTCGAGATGACGGGCCTGAACCCTGCGGTCGATCGCATCATCGAAGCCGCGATCGTCGTCACCGATGCGCAGCTCGAGATCGTCGCGCACAGCGAGTCCTACGCGGTGCACCAGCCGCGCGCGGTGCTCGACGCAATGGACCAGTGGAATCGTTCCACCCACGCGCGCACGGGACTGGTCGAGCGCGTGCTCGCGTCGCCGCATACCGAGGCCGAGGTCGAGCGCCGGCTGCTCGACTTCATGGCGGCCTTCGTGCCGGCGAACTGCTCGCCGATGTGCGGCAACTCGATCTGCCAGGACCGCCGCTTCCTCGTGCGCTACATGCCGCGGCTCGAATCGCATTTTCACTACCGCAACCTCGACGTCAGCACGCTGAAGGAGCTGTGCCGGCGCTGGCGGCCGGAGATCGCCCGCGGTTTCACGAAGAAGAGCGATCACACGGCGCTGGCCGACGCCCTGCTGTCGATCGACGAGTTGCGCTACTACCGGCAGCACTTCCTGGTCATCTAGCTAGTACGCCGACCCTCCGGGTCGGCGTACTAGGGCCTGTGCACAGCGCCGGGCACGGCTCGATTCCCGGGCTCGGCTTCGCGCCGATACAGCAGGAATCGTTCGTTGCGGTCGCTGCGGCGCCGCCCTTCCCAGAGCAGCTGCCAGTGCGCGCGCCGGGCCGGCTGCGCCCGGGTCGGCGCGCGGTCGTCCTGCACCAGCAGCCAGCGGCAGCGCGCTCCGGGCTCGGCGAAGGGAAGCCGCGCGAAATAGTAGAAGCTCGCCCGTGCGGCGCGTTCGACGTCCGTCGTGTCGATGCAGTCGCCGCTGCGCGCTCCGCCTGCGTCGAAGGCGGCGCGCAACTCGGCCGACAGATCGCGGTAGGTATTGCGTTCGTTGAACACCGGCAGCCACAGCGTCATCAACAGGAACCAGGCGAGCACGACGCCGCCGCACGAGAGCACCATCGGACGCCAGATCATCGGCGGCTGGCGCGAGACGCGCCAGCGCACGAGCAGCAGCCAGGCGGCCGTGGCGGCAATGCCGAGAACCACTTCGCCGAAGACGCCTTCCGGCAGGAAGCCGGGCGCCATCTGGCGCATGCGGAACGCCATGCGCGGAGGGAAACCCGTCATCAGCGCGATCCAGTACGCCCAGATCACGATGCTGAACAGCGTGAAGCTGGTGACGGCGAACCAATCGATCAGGTTGACGATGCCGCGCTCGAGCGTCGGCAGGCCGACGGCGGCGAGCATCGCCAGCGGCACCGACGCGGGCAGCAGCCACCCTTCGGCGCCGTTGGGCGCGAGCAGCGCGCGAAACACGAGCGCGAGCGTCGCCAGCGCGGCAAGCGCGACCGCCGGTTCGCCCCAGCGGCCGCGCCAGCGATACGCCGCCCACAGGGCCACCGGCCACGCCGGCCAGTAGAACCAGGGCGCGGTTTGCGCGAAATAGCCGATCGAATCTAGCGTCGGCCCCGACAGCGCGTCGCCGTTCCACGCGAGCCATCCCCGAAGGTGCTCGCGTCCCGGCAGCGATCGCAGCAGCATCAGCGGCCACGGCAGCGCGAGTGCCAGCGCCGCGCCGACGGCGAAGACGAGCATGCGCCGCCCGACGAGCTGGAACGAGCGGCTCGCGAACGGCAGGGCGACGAGGACGACGAGCAGGGCGCCCGCGTGGCCGGCGCCACGCGTGAGCAGGCTCGCGGCGATTGCCGCGCCGGCGATCGCGCCGCCCACGGCCGGGCGTTCGAGCGCCTGGGCGCAACCGAACAGGAACAGCGCGATCCAGGCCAGTTGCGCGGGCTCGGCCGTCGTCTCGTGCATGCGCAGCAGCAGGCCGAAGGTGGCCATCAGCACGAGCAGGCCGCTGTCGGCGATCGCGCGCGCGTAGTCGACGCGGGATGCGGAAGCACCGAAAGGATCGGAGGGCTGGACTCCCTGCCGGCGGGCCAGCGCATAGAGCGCATGCCAGGCGAAGACGAGCGCCAGGGCGAGCGTCGCGAGCACCGCGACGCTGACCGCCGCGTGCTCGCCGAACAGGCCCTGGGTGGCTCGCCCGAACGCCGCCGCGATCCAGAAGGGCAGAGGTCCGTCGTTGACCACCGGCTGGCCGGCGATGTTCGGCATCAGCCAGTCGGCGGATTCGCCGCGCATCATCGTGAGCGCCACGCCGAAGCCGGCCGCGTCGAGCTTGCGCCACGGGTCGCGGCCGACGAAGCCCGGCACCGCGTACAGCGCGCAGACGAGCAGCAGTCCCCAGCGCGGGAGCTTGCCCGCCTGCAGCTCCGTGACGATGAAGGGCTTCATCGACGACACGTGGGCTCCGGCAGTGCGGGACGGAAGGGAACGGTGTCGAAGGTCTCCGGGAGCGCGCGGCGCTCCCGCGCGGACGGTCGAAAAAAAGGCAGCCGAAGCTGCCCCGGGGATTACTCCCCGCTCATCGTCTCGCGGTCATCGTCCGCTCACTCTCCCGCCTTCCCGCCGCTGCGGGCGAATTTCTGGCGGAACTTCTCGACGCGACCCGTTTCTATGATGCGCTGCTGCGCGCCCGTGTAGAACGGATGCGATTCGGAGGTCACGTCGAGCTTGAACAACGGGTATTCCTTGCCGTCGTCCATCTTGATCTTCTCGCGCGTGCCGACCGTGGAGCGCGTGACGAACTTGAAGCCGTTCGCCATGTCCATGAAGACGACTTCGCGGTATTCGGGGTGGATGCCCTGTTTCATTGGCGGATCCGTGGCAGGGGCAAAGCCGGACAGTATAGCCGATCAGACGCCGCGTCGCATCATTTCGAAGAACTCCTGGTTGCTCTTCGTCTGGCGGACCTTGTCGAGCAGGAACTCCATCGCGTCGAGTTCGTCCATGTCGTGCAGCAGCTTGCGCAGGATCCAGATCTTCTGCAGCACCTCGGGCTTGATCAGCAGCTCCTCGCGCCGCGTGCCCGAGCGGTTGATGTCGATCGCCGGGTAGACGCGCTTTTCCATCATCCGCCGGTTCAGGTGCAGCTCCATGTTGCCGGTGCCCTTGAACTCCTCGTAGATCACCTCGTCCATGCGGCTGCCGGTGTCGATGAGCGCGGTGGCGATGATCGTGAGCGAGCCGCCTTCCTCGATGTTGCGCGCTGCGCCGAAGAAGCGCTTGGGGCGCTGCAGCGCATTGGCGTCGACGCCGCCGGTGAGCACCTTGCCGGAGGCCGGCACCACCGTGTTGTAGGCGCGCGCCAGGCGCGTGATCGAGTCGAGCAGGATGACGACGTCGCGCTTGTGCTCGACCAGCCGCTTGGCCTTCTCGATCACCATCTCCGCGACCTGCACGTGGCGCGTGGCCGGCTCGTCGAAGGTGGAGGCGACGACCTCGCCGCGCACCGAGCGGGTCATCTCGGTGACTTCCTCCGGGCGTTCGTCGATCAGCAGCACGATCAGCGCGACGTCGGGATGGTTCGTGGTGATCGCGTGCGCGATGTGCTGCATCAGCACGGTCTTGCCGGCCTTCGGCGGCGCGACGATGAGTCCGCGCTGGCCCTTGCCGATCGGCGCGACCATGTCGATGATGCGCCCGGTGATGTTCTCCTCGGCCTTGATGTCGCGCTCGAGCACCATCGGTTGGGTCGGGTGCAGCGGCGTGAGGTTCTCGAACAGGATCTTGTTCTTGCTCGCCTCGGGCGGCTCGCCGTTGATCTTGTCGACCTTCACCAGCGCGAAGTAGCGTTCGCCTTCCTTCGGCGTGCGCACCTCGCCTTCGATCGAGTCGCCGGTGTGCAGGTTGAAGCGGCGGATCTGCGACGGCGAGATGTAGATGTCGTCGGTGCTGGCGAGATACGAGGTTTCCGGCGAGCGCAGGAAGCCGAATCCGTCGGGCAGCACCTCGAGGCAGCCGTCGCCGAAGATGGTCTCGCCGGTCCTGGCCTTGCGCTTCAGGATGGCGAACATCAGCTCCTGCTTGCGCATGCGCTGCGGGTTCTCGATCTCGAGGCCGGTGGCCATCTCGATCAGCTGCGAGACGTGCAGCGATTTCAGTTCGGACAGGTGCATCGGGCTGGTTCTCCCCGCAGGGAAGCTGGCTGGGAATGCGTGCGACGACCGACGAGCGCGAGCGGCTGGGCCGCAGGAATCGACAACGGGTCGCAGGGGTGGGCCGGATGGGCCCTGGAAAGGCGGGGAGGACCGACGTGGGGAATCGCGTCGCTCTGACCTCGCGCGCCTCGCGCCGCGAGAAGGCGGGCACCACGGCCGCACCTCGACGGGCGGCCGTGAGCTTACACCCGATCAGAGGTTGGTGTCCAGAAACGACGAGAGTTGCGACTTCGACAATGCACCGACCTTGGTCGCGACGACTTCCCCGCCGCGGAACAGCATCAGGGTGGGGATGCCGCGGATGCCGTATTTCGACGGCGTGGACTGGTTCTCGTCGACGTTCATCTTCGCCACGCGAAGCTTCCCTTCGTACTCGCGCGAGACCTCGTCGAGGATCGGCGCGATCATCTTGCACGGGCCGCACCACTCGGCCCAGTAATCGACGAGCACCGGCCCCTCGGCCTGCAGGACTTCCTGCTCGAACGATGCGTCGGATATGTGCTGGATCGCCATTCTCCCTCCTGGATTGCGGCGCCTGCGGCAGCGGTGAAGCGCCCTGCGAACAATGGTACACGCGCTCGCCGGCGCTCGGTGCGCGCGGTACGGCTGATAGAATCGGCGCGGGCGGGCCTCCCCGCAGTGCGGCGTGGTCAACCTGGTCAGGTCCGGAAGGAAGCAGCCACAGCCATTCCCCGCGCGTGCCGGGGTTCCGGCTCGCCCACCCGGCCTTTCGCCGGCGGACTCACCCGTCACCGCCCGCATCGCGCGATCGCGTACCCCGACATGACCCATCTCGCGCTGGCTCGCAAATGGCGACCCCGGGACTTCGATTCCCTGGTCGGCCAGGAGCATGTCGTGCGCGCGCTGTCGCACGCGCTCGGCACGAAGCGACTGCACCACGCTTACCTGTTCACCGGCACGCGCGGCGTCGGCAAGACGACGATCGCGCGCATTCTCGCCAAGGCACTGAACTGCGAGCACGGCGTGCAGGCGCGTCCCTGCGGCGAATGCGACGCGTGCACGGGCATCGACGCGGGACGTTTCGCCGACTGCATCGAGCTCGACGCGGCATCGAACCGCGGTGTCGACGAGATGACGCAACTGCTCGAGAACGCGGTCTACGCGCCGACGGCCGGTCGCTACAAGGTCTACGTGATCGACGAAGTCCACATGTTGTCGACGCACGCGTTCAACGCGATGCTCAAGACGCTCGAGGAGCCGCCGCCGCACGTGGTTTTCGTGCTCGCCACCACCGACCCGCAGCGCGTTCCGGTCACCGTGCTGTCGCGCTGCCTGCAGTTCAACCTGAAGAACATGCCGGCGCCGGCGATCGCCGCACACCTTTCGGTCGTGCTGCAGGCCGAAGGCGTGGCGCACGACGCGCGGGCGCTCGACCGGATCGGGCGAGCAGCGTCGGGCAGCATGCGCGACGCGCTCTCGCTGCTCGACCAGGCGATCGCCTTCGGCGGCGGAAGCGTGCGCGAAGCCGAGGTGCGGGAAATGCTCGGCCTGGTCGATGCCGGCTGGCTCGTCCGCCTTCTCGAAGCGCTGGTTGCCGGCGACGGACGCGCGCTGGTCGAGGTCGCCGATGCGATGCTCGAGGCGAATGCGCCTTTCGAGCGCGCCCTGTCCGACCTCGCACAGCTGCTGCAGCGCATCGCGCTCGCGCGCATCGGCGTGCTCGGCGACGCGGACGACCCCGACGCGGTGCAGCGCTTCGCGCAGCAGATCTCCGCCGAGGACCTGCAGGTCTACTACCAGATCGTCACGCACGGTGCGCGCGAACTCGCGCTGGCACCCGACGCGCACACGGGCTTCACGATGGTGCTGCTGCGCCTGCTCGCGTTCCGGCCGTCGTTCGCTGCGGAGCCCGCGCGCGGCGATCGGGACGCATCGCCGGCGCGGACGGCGATGCCGCGGATCGCATCCGATGCGCCGTCGCCGGCGGCGCCGCCGCAACCGGCCCCGCCGCAGCCGGCGCGGTCGCAACCGGCGCAATCGCCGGCGGCGCCGGCTGGCGTGGCCGGTGCGCCGGCAGCCGCTGCGCCGCTCCCGTTCGACGGCGACTGGCCGGCGCTCGCGGCGCGACTCGGCGTCGGCGGTCTCGTTCGGCAGTTCATGGAGCAGAGCGAACTGCTCGCGGCCGACGGCCTGCGCATCCGCGTGCGCGTGCCGATCCGCCCGCTCGCCGAGCCGGGCACGGTGCGCCGCGTGCGCGACGCGCTCGCGGCGCACTTCGGCGCCGAAGTGCGCCTGGACGTCGAGGTCGGGCGCGTGCAGGGCCCGACCGCCGCGGTCGCCTCCGCGCAGGAGCGTGCGCAGCGCCAGGCGCAGGCGCAGGCGGCGATCGAATCCGATCCGTTCGTGCGCACGCTGATCGACGAGTTCGACGGTTCGATCGTCCCGGGCTCGGTGCGCCCGAGCGAACAGCGACAGACCACCGGAGGAAGCGAATGATGAAGGGACAGCTGGCGGGCCTGATGAAGCAGGCGCAGCAGATGCAGGAGAACATGAAGAAGGCGCAGGAGCAGCTCGCGCAGATCGAGGTCGAGGGCCAGTCCGGCGCCGGTCTCGTGAAGGTGACGATGACCTGCCGCAACGACGTGAAGCGCGTGGCGATCGACCCGACGCTGTTCGAGGAGGACAAGGACATGCTCGAAGACCTGCTCGTCGCGGCGATCAACGACGCGCTGCGCAGGGCCGAGCAGACGGCCTCCGAGAAGATGGGCGCGATGACGGCCGGCTTGCCGTTGCCGCCCGGCTTCAAGATGCCGTTCTAGAGAAGCGGCGCGGGATCGCGCGATGAAGGCTCCGGCGCCGCTCGACGCGCTGACCGCTGCGTTTCGCCGCCTGCCCGGCGTCGGCGCACGTACGGCGCAGCGCTTCGCCTGGCACCTGCTGCAGCACGATCGCGACGGCGCCGCGCAACTTGCGCAGGCGCTCGCCGACGCGCACGCGCGCATCCGGCACTGCAGCCGCTGCAACACGTTCACCGAACGCGAAGTGTGCGAGACCTGCTCGTCGCCGCGTCGCGATCCGTCGCTGCTGTGCGTCGTCGAGACGCCGGCCGACCAGCTGACGATCGAGCAGACGCTCAGCTATCGCGGGCTGTATTTCGTGCTGATGGGGCGCCTGTCGCCGCTCGACGGCATCGGGCCGCGACAGATCGGGCTCGAACGCCTGCTCGCGCGCGCGGTCGACGGGACCGTGCGCGAGGTGATCCTCGCCACCAACTTCACGCAGGAAGGCGAGGCCACCGCGCACTACATCGGCGAGCTGCTGCGTGCACGCGGTCTGGTCGTCACGCGGCTTGCGCGTGGCGTGCCGGTGGGCAGCGAGCTCGAGTACGTCGACCCGAGCACGGTGGCGCAGGCGCTGCGCGACCGCCGTTCCGTGGCCGAGGACGAAGCACGCGGGGAGGCATCGACGTGACCGCCGGCAAGGCATGACCGCCGGCAACGCAGGCGCGCCGGATCGCGCAGGCGCGAGCGGCCCGCTCGCCGGGCTGCGCGTACTCGAACTGGGCCAGCTGATCGCCGGACCCTTCGCCGGGCGCATGCTCGCCGACTTCGGCGCCGAAGTGATCAAGGTCGAGCCGCCCGCGCGCGCCGGCGGCGAGGGCGGCGATCCGCTGCGCAAGTGGCGCAAGCTGCACCCGGACGATGCGAGCGGCACTTCGCTGTGGTGGTACGTGCAGGCGCGCAACAAGCGCTCGATCACGCTCGACCTGCGCAACCCGGACGGACAGCGCATCGCCCGTGAGCTCGCCGCGCGCAGCGACATCATCATCGAGAATTTCCGGCCCGGTGCACTCGAGAAGTGGGGGCTGGGCTACGAAGCGCTCGCGAAGGAAAATCCGGGACTGATCCTGCTGCGCTTGTCCGGTTACGGACAGACGGGCCCCTATCGCGATCGTCCCGGTTTCGGGGCCATCGCCGAATCGATGGGCGGGATGCGCTACGTCACCGGCTTCCCCGACCGACCGCCGGTTCGGATGAACCTGTCGATCGGCGACTCGCTCGCCGCGCTGCACGGGCTGATCGGCGTGCTGATGGCGCTGCATCACCGGCGCGAGACCGGCCGCGGCCAGGTCGTCGACGTGGCCCTGTACGAAGCGGTGTTCAACCTGATGGAGAGCACGCTGCCCGAGTACGTTCGCTACGGCATCGTGCGCGAACGCACCGGTACGAACCTCACCGGTATCGTGCCTTCGAACACGTACCCCACGGCCGACGGCCGGCACATCGTCATCGGTGGCAACGGCGACTCGATCTTCAAGCGGCTCATGCGTGCGATCGGCCGCGACGACCTGGCCGACGACCCCGCGCTCGCCGACAACGCCGGGCGGGCTGCGCGCGCACAGGAGATCGACGATGCGATCGCGCAGTGGACGTCGTCGCATTCGCTCGACGAGGCGCTCGACGCGATGGCCGCGGCCGAGGTGCCGAGCGGGCGCATCTACAGCGCTGCCGACATGGCGGCGGATCCGCAATACCTCGCGCGCGCGATGATCGAGGATGCGACGCTTCCCGATGCGACGCCGCTGGCGATCCCCGGCATCGTTCCGAAGCTCTCCGCGACGCCCGGCGGGACGCGCTGGGTGGGGCCGGCGCTCGGCGAGCACACCGACGAGGTGCTGGCAGAGCTCGGCTACGACGGGCAGGCGATCGCGCAGCTGCGCCGGAGCGGCGCCACCTGATCGGCCTGCGGGTTCACGCGTTTCGCAGGGCGCACACCGACCCTGGACGGTGCTGGCCGCTTCGTCGCGGTGCGCAGTCGAGCAGGGCGGGCGCGCTCAGCGTGCGGACGCGACGTCCGTCTGCGCGAAGTCGTCGCCCTTGAACAGCAGGGGCACGCCCCTCGTCCTGGCGAGCGCATAGCTGAACAGGTCGCCGAAGTTCAGCGATGCCGGATGGCCGCTGCCCTTGCCGTAGACGACGAAGGCGTCGTAAGCGGCATCGGCATCCTGCGCGGTGGCCGCGACGACTTCGAAGATCGGCAGCCGAAGAAGGTCGTCCAGCAATGCGACCGCTGCCTGCCCCCGGCGCCCGTGCACGACGAGTCGCGCTTCGACGAGCGATACGCTGCTGACGACGGCCTTTCCGGCTCTCTCGGCGATATCGAGAAATTCGTTTCGCTCGTCCTCGTCGAAAACGATCGCGACGATCGCCGACGTGTCGACGGCGATCATTTCGGAAGGCCCCGCTCGTCCCAGTCCAGCGGGTCGAACGCGTCGCTTCGATCCGGGATGCGATCGATCTGTTCGAGCAGCGCATCGATGCGGTCGCGCAGCTTCCCCGGGAGGCCGCGCTCGACGAGCAGGCGATCGACCGCTTCTTCGACGGCAGCGGTCTTCGTCGTGCCCATCGCTTTGGCGAGTCGTTCGACTTTTTCGACGACTATCGGATTGGCGATCTGCAAGGCCACGAGTGCTCCATATACATATGTATATGGTAAATATACACGATGTTGCGGATCCGGTGTCGTGGATCCCTGGTTGCGGATCGCTCCGATGCCCCAGTCGTCGAGGCCGATCGAGGCAGATGCTATCCTTTGCAGGTTTTGCAGTTTCCCACCGGCTAGCGCCTGACTTTTCCCGCTCATCGCGCCGAATCCGTCGTTCGCGGCGTCGTCCGACGCCGTGCCGATCGTCTTTCCGACCGGAATTTCCGTTCCGGTCCGCTCCGGCCCGAGGTGCACCGGTGACCATCCAGGAGTCTCCGTTGCCTGCCGAGCCCACTTCACAGCCTGCCCGGTCGACCGGCGCGGGTCTCATTCCCCCGTACGCACCCGCCGTGCTCGCGCTCGCCGACGGCAGCGTCTTTCGTGGGCGTTCGATCGGCGCCGCCGTACAGGCGGTCGGCGAGGTCGTCTTCAACACGGCGATGACCGGTTACCAGGAGATCCTCACCGATCCCAGCTACTGCCGGCAGATCGTGACCCTCACCTATCCGCACATCGGCAACTACGGCGTGAATCCGGAGGACGTCGAGGCGGCGAAGATCCATGCCGCCGGCCTGGTCGTCAAGGACGTTCCCCAGCGCCTGTCGAACTGGCGCAGTGTCGAATCGCTCTCCGGCTACCTTCGACGCGAGGGCATTCCCGGCATCGACGGCATCGACACGCGCAAGCTCGTGCGGCGGCTGCGCGAAGTCGGTTCGCAGGCCGGCTGCCTCGTCGCCGCGCAGAACACCGGCGACGCGATCGACGAGCGTGCGGCGATCGAGGCGGCGCGCGCCTTCCCGGGCCTGAGCGGCATGGACCTCGCGAAGGAAGTCTCGTCGTCCGATCCGTATCGCTGGTCGGAGGGTTCGTGGCGACTCGGCGCAGGCTTCCGCTCGCCGTCCGCCGAAGCGACCGGGCGCCGGTATCGCGTGGCCGCCTTCGACTACGGCGTCAAGCGCAACATCCTGCGGCTGCTCGCCGACCGTGGCTGCGACGTGGTCGTGCTGCCGGCGCAGGCGAGCGCCGCCGAGGCGCTGGCGCTCGAACCCGACGGCATCTTCCTGTCGAACGGCCCCGGCGATCCGGAGCCCTGCGACTACGCGGTGCGCACGATCCGCGAACTGATCGATCGCGACCTTCCGGTGTTCGGCATCTGCCTCGGGCACCAGCTCGTCGGCCTGGCCTCGGGTGCGAAGACGATGAAGCTGAAGTTCGGGCATCACGGCGCCAACCATCCGGTGCGCAACCTCGATACCGGAAAAGTGCACATCACCAGCCAGAACCACGGCTTCGCGGTCGATCCGGAGTCGCTTCCGGCGAACCTGCGCGTCACGCACGTGTCGTTGTTCGACGGCTCGATCCAGGGGCTCGAGCGCAGCGACCACCCGGTCTTCTGCTTCCAGGGGCATCCCGAGGCGAGTCCGGGTCCGCAGGACATCCACTACCTGTTCGATCGCTTCGTCGACGCCATGGAGCAGCGCCGCCGCGCGCTCCGCTGATTCCTCTTCGCACCATGCCCAAGCGCACCGACCTCCAGAGCGTCCTCATCATCGGCGCCGGCCCGATCGTCATCGGGCAGGCCTGCGAATTCGACTACTCCGGCGTGCAGGCCTGCAAGGCACTGCGCCAGGAAGGCTTTCGCGTCATCCTCGTCAACAGCAACCCGGCGACGATCATGACCGACCCGGAGATGGCCGACGTCACCTACATCGAGCCGGTCATCTGGCAGATCGTCGAGCGCATCATCGAGCGGGAGAAACCCGACGCGATCCTGCCGACGATGGGCGGGCAGACGGCGCTGAACTGCGCGCTCGACCTGCACCGGCACGGCGTGCTCGCGAAACACGGCGTGGAGCTGATCGGGGCCTCGCCGGAGGCGATCGACAAGGCCGAGGACCGGCAGAAATTCAAGGAAGCGATGACGCGCATCGGGCTGGCGTCGGCGCGCTCGGCGATCGCGCATTCGCTGGACGAGGCGTGGGTCGCGCAGAAGGAGATCGGTTTCCCCGCGATCGTGCGGCCGAGCTTCACGCTCGGCGGCACGGGCGGAGGCATCGCCTACAACGCGGAGGAGTTCGAGGCGATCTGCAAGCGCGGACTCGAGGCGTCGCCCACCAGCGAACTGTTGATCGAGGAGTCGCTGATCGGGTGGAAGGAATTCGAGATGGAGGTCGTGCGCGATCGCGCCGACAACTGCATCATCGTCTGCTCGATCGAGAACCTCGACCCGATGGGCATCCACACCGGCGACTCGATCACCGTGGCGCCGGCGCAGACGCTCACCGATCGCGAATACCAGCTGATGCGCGACGCGTCGATCTCGATCCTGCGCGAGATCGGCGTCGAGACCGGCGGCTCGAACGTGCAGTTCGCGATCAGCCCGACCGACGGACGAATGATCGTCATCGAGATGAATCCGCGCGTCTCGCGCTCGTCGGCGCTCGCTTCGAAGGCCACCGGCTTTCCGATCGCCAAGATCGCCGCCAAGCTCGCCGTCGGCTATACGCTCGACGAACTGAAGAACGAGATCACCGGCGGCGCGACGCCCGCTTCCTTCGAGCCGACCATCGACTACGTCGTCACCAAGGTGCCGCGCTTCGCCTTCGAGAAGTTCCCGCTCGCCGATCCGCATCTCACGACGCAGATGAAGTCGGTGGGCGAAGTGATGGCGATCGGCCGGACTTTCCAGGAGAGCCTGCAGAAGGCGCTGCGCGGGCTGGAAACCGGCATCGACGGTTTCGACGAGCGCAGCGACGACCGCGACGAGATCGCCACCGAACTCGGCGAGCCCGGCCCCGAGCGCCTGCTCTACGTCGCCGACGCCTTCCGTGTCGGCATGAGCGTCGAGGAGGTACAGGAGGAATCGGACATCGATCCGTGGTTCCTCGCACAGATCGAGGAGCTGGTCGCGATCGAGCGGCGCCTGGCCGGCGTGCCGCTCGATCTGCTCTCGAAGGAGGAGCTGCACTGGCTGAAGGCGAAGGGTTTCTCCGACCGGCGCCTGGCACGGCTGCTCGACACGAACGCCGACACGGTGCACGCGCGCCGCTGGGCGCTCGGCGTGCATCCGGTCTACAAGCGCGTGGACACCTGCGCCGCGGAGTTCGCCACCGACACCGCCTACCTGTACTCGACCTACGAGGACGAGAACGAGGCACGGCCCACCGACCGGCGCAAGATCGTCGTGCTCGGCGGCGGCCCGAACCGCATCGGCCAGGGAATCGAGTTCGACTACTGCTGCGTGCACGCAGCCTTCGCGCTTCGCGACGACGGCTACGAGACGATCATGGTCAACTGCAACCCGGAGACCGTCTCGACCGACTACGACACCTCCGATCGCCTGTATTTCGAGCCGGTCACGCTCGAGGACGTGCTCGAGATCGTCGCGCTGGAAAAGCCCGTGGGCGTGATCGTGCAGTACGGTGGGCAGACGCCGCTGAAGCTCGCTCTTGCGCTCGAGGCCAACGGCGTGCCGATCGTCGGCACCTCGCCCGAGTCGATCGACATCGCAGAAGACCGCGAGCGCTTCCAGAAGCTGCTCGTCGATCTCGAGCTGAAGCAGCCGCCGAACCGCACCGCGCGCACCGAGGCGCAGGCGCTTGCGCTGGCCGGCGAGATCGGCTATCCGCTCGTCGTGCGCCCGAGCTACGTGCTGGGCGGGCGCGCGATGGAGATCGTCCACGAGCAGCGCGACCTCGAGCGCTACATGCGCGAGGCGGTCAAGGTGTCCGAGGACAGCCCGGTGCTGCTCGACCGGTTTCTCAACGACGCGATCGAGGTCGACGTCGATTGCATCGCCGACGGCGAGCAGGTCTTCATCGGCGGCGTGATGGAGCACATCGAGCAGGCCGGCGTGCATTCGGGCGACTCCGCCTGCTCGCTGCCGCCGTATTCGCTGTCGATGGCGGTGGTGGCCGAGATGAAGCGCCAGACCGCGCTGATGGCGCGCGCACTGAACGTGTGCGGGCTGATGAACGTGCAGTTCGCGATCCAGCACGAGGCGGGCATCGATGGCCACGGCACCGTCTACGTGCTCGAGGTCAACCCGCGCGCTTCGCGCACCGTCCCCTTCGTGTCGAAGGCCACCGGCGTGCCGCTGGCGAAGATCGCGGCGCGTTGCATGGTCGGTCGCACCCTCGCGCAGCAGGGCGTCGTGCGCGAGGTGGTGCCGACGTACTACTCGGTGAAGGAAGCCGTGTTTCCCTTCGTCAAGTTCCCCGGCGTCGACACGCTTCTGGGGCCCGAGATGAAGTCCACCGGCGAGGTGATGGGGATCGGTTTCTCCTTCGGCGAGGCTTTCGTCAAGTCGCAGCTGGGGGCCGGTGTGCGGCTGCCGGAAGGCGGAACGGTGTTCATCTCGGTGCGCAATGCCGACAAGCCGAAGGCGGTCGCGCTCGCGCGCCAGCTGCACGAGATGGGATTCGCGCTGGTCGCCACCAGGGGCACGGCCGGCGCGATCGCCGCCTCCGGCGTCCCGGTCACGCCGGTGCACAAGGTGCAGGAAGGGCGGCCGCACGTGGTCGACCTGCTGAAGAACGGCGAGGTCTCGCTCGTGTTCAACACCGTCGAGGAGAAGCGCGGGGCGATTTCCGATTCGCGCGCGATCCGCACGACGGCGCTGGCGCAGCGCGTGACCTACTTCACGACGATCGCCGGAGCGATCGCGGCGGTGCAGGGGATGCGTTCGATGCACACGCTCGACGTGCTTTCGCTGCAGGAGCTGCACGCGCGCCTGGCGCACTGAAGGTACGCCGCGCGGAATGCGCGCGGCGCGGGCGCGCGGTTCCGCCGGGGGCTCTTTTGCGCTAGAGTGAGGAACACCCACGGATCGCCCGGCCCGGCGCGTCGTCTCTTCGATGTCGCCCGCCCCGGCGATCCGCATTCGTTCGAAGACGCGCGCTGCGCGTCCCGCTGCGGGGAACTCCGATGGCCACCATTCCGCTCACGCTGCGCGGCGCCGAACTGTTGCGCGAGGAGCTGCAACGACTGAAATCGGTCGAGCGTCCGAACGTGATCCAGGCGATCGCCGATGCGCGTGCGCAGGGCGATCTCTCCGAGAACGCCGAGTACGACGCGGCGCGCGAGCGCCAGGGTTTCATCGAGGGGCGGATCGCCGAGATCGAATCGAAGCTGGCCAACGCGCAGGTCATCGACCCGAGCCGGCTGGACGCCGACGGCCGTGTCGTCTTCGCCTCGACGGTCGAGCTGGAAGAGTTGTCGTCCGGCGAGAAGGTGCGCTACCAGATCGTCGGCGACGACGAGGCCGACATCAAGGAGGGCCGCATCTCGGTGTCGAGCCCGATCGCGCGGGCGCTGATCGGCCGCGAAGTCGGCGACGTGGCCGAAGTGCATGCGCCCGGGGGCGTGCGCGAATACGAGGTGCTCGGCGTTTCCTACGAGTAGACCCGGGGCGCCATCGAAGCGATCAGGGTTTCTTGGCCCGGTCGCGTCTGCCGCGTGCGGAGGCGCTTGCCGGGCCTCGCAGCCGCGAGGGTCCCTGCGTGGAGGCGCTCGCACTTGCGCGGCGTGCGGGCGCCGGCTTGCGCGCGGCCAGCGCGGTGCGCTTGCCTTCGGTGGCGCGTGCGGGCGGCTTGCGGGCGGCGGCGCCCTTGGCGGCCGCGGCGCTCTTGCGCGCCGTGGCGGCCTTGCCCGAGGCGACGGTCTTGCGCGCGCCAGCGCTCTTTCGCGTGCCAGTGTTCTTGCGCGCGGCGGTGACCTTCTTCCCGGTCGCGGATGGCCGCTGTGCCGCTCGTTTCTTCGGAACATGCGTGGCCGGCGCATCTTCGATCGGCTTCGGCCGGTACAGTACGAGCAGCTTGCCGATCGACTGCACGGCAGTGCAGCCGAGGGCCGAACAGATCTCGGTGGACGTGGCCTGGCGCTGTTCGCGATCGTCGCCGAGGACGCGCACCTTGATCAGCTCGTGCGCACGCAGCGCCCGGTCGGTTTCGTCGAGCACGGCGCGGGTGAGTCCCGCCTCGCCGATCATCACCACCGGTTCGAGGTGGTGCGCGCGTGCCCGGAGGGCTTTGCGATCGGTCGCGTTCAGCATGATCGGAAGGGGAAACGGAGTCGTGGCCATCGTGGGTTCGCGTCGATCGGCTGCCGTTGCGGCGGAGTCCATCCCCGCCGGCGGGATCCGCAAGTGTGGGCTGTGCCGCCTCGCGTCGCAAGTGCAGCGGACAGGCCACGCGCGCGCTCGTCGCGGGCCGGTGCACAAGCGGGGGAAAGCGGCGTGAGAATCGGGGGAAGAATCGGGGGAAGAATCGGGGGAAAACGTGCGTACCGGCGGCAGGACAACTGCGGGGCAGCACCATGAACAAGCAGCCCGGAGCCGGGAAAAAGTCGAAGAATCGCGCGAGCCGCGCGTGGGTCGCGCGCCATCTGGACGACCCGTACGTGAAGCTCGCGCAGAAGCACGGTTATCGCTCGCGGGCCGCCTACAAGCTGATCGAGATCGATCGGCGCGACGCGCTGATCCGTCCGGGCACGACGATCGTCGACCTGGGTAGCGCGCCCGGGGCCTGGAGCCAGGTGTTGCGCGAGCGGCTGGCGCGCGCTGGGTCCGCTGCGGGCCTCGACGGGCGAATCGTGGCGCTCGACCTGCTGCCGATGGAGCCGATTCCCGGCGTGGAGTTCCTGCAGGGCGACATCCGGGAGGCCGATACGCTCGAGCGGCTCGAAGCGATGCTCGATGGCGCGCCGGTGGACCTTGTGGTTTCCGACATGGCCCCCAACCTGAGTGGAATCGCGGCGGCCGACGCCGCAAGGATGAGCGACCTGGCCGACCTCTCGATCGATTTCGCCGTGCGGCACCTGGCAGCCGATGGCGCGCTGCTGGTCAAGTGCTTTCACGGCAGCGGCTACAGCCAGATCGTCGAAGCCTTTCGACGGCACTTTGCCGACGTGCAGGTTCGAAAGCCGCAGGCATCGCGCAGCGCGTCGGCCGAGACCTACCTGCTCGGCCGTCGCCCGCGCGCGGGCCGCCCGTCGGTTTCCCGTGCCTCGGCGGCGGGCGCCTCGGGCACGGGCAGGCAGCGTGCCATACCGTAACCATTGGGGGTCGTCAAGTTCCGCGTAGAATGGAGTGTCTGAAACCGGCAGTCCCGGAGATGGTCAGCACGGGCTGCCCCGCCGGTCGGAAGGCCGCCCAGGGAGTTGGTGAGTGAACAACGTTTTCTCGAAAGCGGCGATCTGGCTGGTCATCGCACTGGTGCTCTTCACCGTTTTCAAGCAGTTCGACACGCGCCAGGCGCGCGGCGTCGACATGCCGTATTCCCAGTTCATGGCCGAGGCGCGCGACGGGCGCATCGACAGCGTCGTCGTCGACGGACGCACGTTGCGCGTGCGGACGAAGGACGGGCGCAACGCCGTCGTCTATTCGCCCAGCGACATCTGGATGGTCGGCGACCTGATGAAGTACGGCGTGCAGGTCAACGCCAAGCCCGAGGAAGAGCAGTCGCTGCTGCTGAACATCTTCGTGTCGTGGTTCCCGATGCTGCTGCTGATCGGCGTCTGGGTGTTCTTCATGCGCCAGATGCAGGGAGGCGGGCGCGGCGGGGCGTTCTCGTTCGGCAAGTCGCGCGCGCGCATGCTCGACGAGAACAACAACACCGTCACCTTCGCCGACGTCGCCGGCTGCGACGAGGCGAAGGAAGAGGTACAGGAACTCGTCGAGTTCCTGCGCGATCCCTCCAAGTTCCAGAAGCTCGGCGGGCGCATCCCGCGCGGCGTGCTGATGGTCGGCTCCCCCGGCACCGGCAAGACGCTGCTCGCGCGCGCCATCGCCGGCGAGGCGAAGGTGCCGTTCTTCTCGATCTCCGGGTCGGATTTCGTCGAGATGTTCGTCGGCGTGGGCGCTGCGCGCGTGCGCGACATGTTCGAGCAGGCGAAGAAGCACGCGCCGTGCATCATCTTCATCGACGAGATCGACGCGGTGGGCCGCCAGCGCGGCGCGGGCCTGGGCGGCGGCAACGACGAGCGCGAGCAGACGCTGAACCAGCTGCTCGTCGAGATGGACGGCTTCGAGGCCGGGCAGGGCGTGATCGTCATCGCCGCCACCAACCGGCCCGACGTGCTCGACCCGGCGCTGTTGCGCCCGGGGCGCTTCGATCGGCAGGTGGTCGTTCCGCTGCCCGACATCCGCGGTCGCGAGCAGATCCTGAACGTGCACATGCGCAAGGTGCCGATGGGCCCCGACGTTCGCGCCGACGTCATTGCGCGCGGCACGCCCGGCTTCTCGGGTGCCGATCTCGCCAACCTGGTGAACGAGGCGGCGCTGTTCGCCGCACGCCGCAGCGCGCGCCTGGTGGAGATGCACGACTTCGAGCGCGCGAAGGACAAGATCATCATGGGCGCCGAGCGCCGCTCGATCGTCATGCCCGAGGACGAGCGCCGCAACACCGCGTATCACGAGTCGGGGCACGCGGTGGTCGCGCGCGTCGTCCCGAAGACCGATCCGGTGCACAAGGTCACGATCATCCCGCGCGGGCGCGCACTCGGCGTCACGATGCAGCTGCCCGAGGGCGATCGCTACAGCATGGATCGCGAGCGCATGCTCAGCACGATCGCGGTGCTCTTCGGCGGGCGCATCGCCGAGGAACTGTTCATGAACCAGATGACCACCGGCGCGTCGAACGACTTCGAGCGCGCCACGCAACTCGCACGCGACATGGTCACGCGCTACGGCATGAGCGACCTGCTCGGCCCGATGGTCTACGCCGAGAACGAAGGCGAGATCTTCCTCGGACGTTCGATCACCAAGACGACGAACATGTCCGAGGAGACGATGCGCAAGGTCGACAGCGAGATCCGCAAGATCATCGACGACCAGTACGCGCGAGCACGCTCGATCCTCGAGGAGCACCGCGACCAGGTCGAGGCGATGGCCAAGGCGCTGCTCGAGTGGGAAACCATCGACTCCGACCAGATCGACGACATCATGGCCGGGCGTCCGCCGCGTCCGCCGAAGCAGACGTCCAGCGGCGGCGGCAGCAGCGGTTCGAGCACGGGCGGCATCGTCGCGCCCACGCCGCAGCCCGCGGGACCGGCCGAGCCCGCCGCGTCCTGACGAGCGTGTTCCGACTGCGCCGGCGGATTGCCTCGCCGGCGCGTCCCGCTTTGCCGTCCGAATGAATTCGCCCCAGACGCCCCTGCGCCTGCGCTGCGGGCGTTTCGTGCTTTCGCTCGAGCGTCCGCTCGTCATGGGCGTGGTCAACGTCACGCCCGATTCCTTTTCCGATGGCGGTCGCCACGCGACGCACGAGGCGGCCGTTCGCCATGCGCATCGGCTGATCGACGAGGGAGCGGACCTGCTCGACATCGGCGGCGAATCGACGCGTCCCGGTGCGGCCGCAGTGCCGGCGAGCGAGGAGATCGGGCGCATCGTTCCGGTGCTCGACGCCCTGCGCGACTGCGGACGGCCGCTGTCCGTCGACACGCGCCGGCCGGAGACGATGCGCGCGGCGCTCGCGCACGGTGCCGATCTCGTCAACGACATCGGTGCGCTGCGTGCGCCGGGCGCGATCGACGCCGTGCGCGGCTCGGATTGCGCGGTCTGCCTGATGCACATGCAGGGCGAACCCGGCACGATGCAGCAGCAGCCGACCTACGTCGATGTCGTCGCGGAAGTCGTCGATTTCCTCGCCGGCCGAATCGCCGCGGCGGGCGAGGCCGGCATCGCGCGCGAGCGGCTCGTCGTCGATCCGGGCATCGGTTTCGGCAAGACGCTCGACCACAACCTGCGCTTGCTCGCCTCGCTCGGCGAACTCGCCACGCTCGGCGTGCCGGTGCTCGTCGGCGTTTCGCGCAAGTCGATGATCGGCAGCCTGACCGGACGGGACGTCGATCGACGACTCGCCGGCAGCCTGTCGGCGATGCTGGCTGCGGCAATGCGCGGCGCGCGTATCCTGCGGGTGCACGACGTCGCGCAGAGCCGCGATGCCCTGCGCGTCTGGCAAGCGATCGACGACGCGCATTGACGCCGGCCCCCTCGAGGAAAACCCGCGGAGACACGCACTCGATGACACGCAAGTATTTCGGCACCGACGGCATTCGCGGCCGCGTCGGCGAAGCCCCGATCACCCCCGACTTCGTCCTGCGGCTCGGCTACGCTGCGGGGAAGGTGCTGGCGGGCGCCGAAGGCGCATCGATCGCCGGCGCCGCCCAGCTCGCCGGCGCGAGCACGCGTCCGACGGTGATCGTCGGCAAGGACACGCGCGTCTCGGGCTACCTGCTCGAGGCTGCGCTGCAGGCCGGCTTCTCGGCCGCGGGCGTCGACGTGCTGCGCTCCGGCCCGATCCCCACGCCGGCCGTCGCGTACCTGACGCGCGCGCTTCGCCTGCAGGCGGGCGTGGTCATCAGCGCCTCGCACAACCCCTACGAGGACAACGGCATCAAGTTCTTCGCGGCCGACGGCAACAAGCTGCCCGACGAGGTCGAGGCCGCGATCGAGGCGCAGCTCGAGGAGCCGCTCGGATGCGTCGCGTCGGCAAGGCTCGGCCGGGCGCGCCAGATCGAGGACGCGCCCGGCCGGTACATCGAGTTCTGCAAGAGCAGTTTCCCGGGCGCCTTCGACCTGCGCGGCATGCGCATCGTGGTCGACTGCGCCAACGGCGCCGGATACCAGACTGCGCCGAACGTCTTCCACGAACTCGGCGCGGACGTGATCCCGCTCGCGGTCTCGCCCGACGGCACGAACATCAACCAGGATTGCGGCGCCACCGACACGAAGGCGCTGCAGCGCGAGGTGCTCGCGCAGCACGCCGACCTCGGTGTCGCCATCGACGGCGACGCCGACCGGGTGATGATGGTCGACGCGAACGGGCGGCTCTACGACGGCGACGCGCTGCTCTATGCCATCGTGAGCGACCGCGCGCAGCACGAGCGGATCGACGGCGTCGTCGGCACCCTGATGACGAACCTGGGCCTGGAGCAGGCGTTCGAGCGGATGGGCATCGCTTTCGCGCGCGCGCGGGTCGGCGATCGCTACGTGCTCGAAATGCTGCGCGCGAAGGGCTGGCGCTACGGCGGCGAAAACTCGGGCCACATCCTGTGCCTCGACTGCCACTCGACCGGCGACGGCACGATCAGTGCGCTGCAGGTGCTCGCCGCGATGCGCCGCGCCGGAGCGACGCTCGCCGAGGCCTGCGCGGGCCTGGAGCTGTTTCCGCAGACACTGATCAACGTGCCCGTGCGCCGCGACTTCGACTGGCGCAGCAACCGCGTGCTGCAGCAGGCGAACGAGGAGGCCGAGCGCGCGCTCGGCGACGCCGGCCGGGTACTGATCCGGCCTTCGGGCACCGAGCCGCTGCTGCGCGTGATGGTCGAGGCGCGCGAGGCGACGCTGGCGCAGCGAACGGCGCAACGGCTGGCCGACGCCGTCCGATCGGCAGCGTGACGCCGGCCGTTCACCGATCGCCACGGCCGCCCGGATGCTACAATTCGCGTCCTCCGGGGCGTAGCTCAGCCTGGTAGAGTGCTTGCTTTGGGAGCAAGATGTCGGAGGTTCGAATCCTCTCGCCCCGACCATCACGTTTCCGATGCACCGGCCTCGCAGGGCATCGGACGCGCGATTCCCGGATAGCCCGACACGATTCTGCCCGTAGCTCAGTCGGATAGAGCATCAGCCTTCTAAGCTGAGGGTCACAGGTTCGAATCCTGTCGGGCAGGCCATCCCGATGGTGGGCGTAGCTCAGGGGTAGAGTCCCGGATTGTGATTCCGGTTGTCGTGGGTTCGAATCCCATCGCCCACCCCAGCATTCCTCGGTAGTCAGGCAGCCCGGGCCCGAACGAGCGGCCGCCCTGGCTTCCGCACTTGCGCGCCGTATCGCGCCCGGCGTTCGCGGAGGCGCCCGTTGCGGGCGCTTGCGTTCAGGCCGCCGCCGGTTCGCCGCGCAGGCAGCAGCAGTCCGTTTCCTGCAACCAGTTTGTTGCGGCAGGCGTCGTGCCGACGGGCGCCAGCGCCCGCGCGATCCACGCGTCGAGGAGTTCCGGATCATCGGCCGCCGCGCGCTCCATCAGTTCGTCCGGTTCGGCGTCCGTCGTGGTCCCGGTTTCGTTGCTGCTGTCGGCACCGCGGGAGCGGGGCGCGCGCCTGCGCTCCACGTGCGACGACGATCGGCGCCGGGCGCGGAGCGCGTCTCCGCGCCGCGCCGCGGGCCGTCACTTCTCGAAGAGAGCGGCGTCCATCGTCTTCAAGTTCTCGGCGACGCGGACCGTTCCGCAGTCCATGAGTTCGAGCACCTGCGATCGAACGTCGATGCCGGGCGCGACTTCGGTCAGCACGAGCCCGTCGGCCTGGATCTCGAACACGGCTCGCTCGGTGACCAGGATCGCCTGCAGGCCGCGCTCGCGCACGTTCCGACGCACTGGGTAGGTGATCTGTTCGACCTTGCGGACGAACTTGAGCACCTTGCCTTCCTTGACGATCTGCAGCTTGCCGTCTTCGAACGCGATCTGCAGTCCGCCGGTAGTGAAGGTGCCGGTGAACACGAGCTCGCGGGCGTTGTGCGCGATGTCGGTGAAGCCGCCGGCGCCCGGGTTCGCGATCCCGAAGCGCGAGACGTTCACGTTGCCTTCGGCGTCGAACTCGGCGAACGCCAGTGCGGCGAACGGGCAGCCGCCGCCGTCGATGAAGTCGAACTGCGTGACGCCGTCCAGCAGCGCCTCGGGGTACTTGTTGGCCGAGAATTGCCAGCCGCTCATCACCAGGCCCATGAACGGGCCGTGCTCGGTGGTGAACGGATAGTTCCGATAGCCGCCGTCGGCGAACTTGCCTTCCTCGAGCAGCACGGTCGGGATGTCGGAGGATGCGCCGAAGCCGAAGATCGACGTGACGCCCGGCCGGATCTGGCGCGACGCACGCCGCGCGATGATCTTGTCGGGACCGAACGGCAGCCGGTCGTCGGTGCGACCGTTCCACTGCCCGCCGCCCAGGTAGCTCGTGTCGTACGGCGTGTCCGTCGTCATCATCTGGTCGGGCATGACGACGACGTAGTCGACCAGCACGCCGGGGATCTTCACCTGCGGCGCCTGGCGCTCGCCGCGCGGCACGATGCGGCGCACCTGCGCGACGACCTTGCCGCCGCAGGCCTTCACCGCGAGCGCGATCTGCAGCGACGACGAGTGAATCGGCTCGTCCTCGTGCGAGAGGTTGCCGAACTCGTCGGCGCTCGCGCCGCGGATGAACCCGACGTTCAACGGGAAGGTCGGATAGAAGAGGTACTCCTCGCCTTCGAACTGGACGACCTTGATCAGGTCCTCGGTCGCCTTCGCGGTGAACTTGCCGCCTTCCTGCCTTGGATCGGCATAGGTGCCGAGTCCCACCTTCGTCAGGTAGCCGGGGCTGCGCCGTGCGACTTCGCGCAGCCAGTGCATCGAGGCGCCGATCGGCCAGCTGTAGGCCTCGATCCGGTTCTGACGGATCAGCTGCATCAGCTTCGGCCGCTCACCGGTCTTCGGGTCGACCGGGTTCACGTACGAGCCCGAGACGATCCGCTTCATCAGGCCTTCGATCGCGACGTGGTCCATCCCCTTGATGTCGATCGCGTCTCCCGTGCCGCACGGGAAGTAGAAGGTGCAGTCCTTCGGCGTGCCCGACTCGCGGAAGCGCTTCGCCAGGGCGCCGAGCAGCGCGTCGGGAACGATCCACCCGATGACGCCCACGGTGGCGACGGTGTCTCCGGGGCGAACGACCGCGACGGCTTCCTCGACCGAACAGATCTTGCTCATACTCGAACTCCGAACTTCTTCAACGTTGCCTGGGCTACCGGGTTGCGGCAGTCGTCGCGGAACAGGTGCGAGGCCAGCCGGTCGCCGCCTTCGCCGTCTCTTGCCGCCTTCGTCGCGAAATACAGCTTGGTCGACGCCACCGCCTCGCGCGGCAGTTGCGCCAGTTCCTTCGCGAGCTCCGTCGCTCGCGCGAGTGCGTGGCCGTCGTCGGCGAGGTGATCGGCCACGCCAAGACGCACCGCGTCGTCGCCCGACAGGTTCCGTGCGCCCCACACGAGCTGCCGCGCGCACGCGAGCCCCACGCGGTTCACGAGGGTCTCGATTCCCCACGGCGGGATCCAGCCGATTCGAACCTCCGGCAGGTTCCATCGCGTCGAGCGCGCGGTGACGACGGCGTCGCAGGAGGCGGCGAAGATGAAGCCGCCGCCCAGCGCGAAGCCTTCGACGGCGGCAACGACGGGTTTGCGGAGCTGCGCGATCTCGCGGCAGAACTGCGCAGTTCGCGCTTCGTGCTCGATCATCTCGTCGAGCGACATCGCGCCGAGCTCCTTCAGGTCGCTGCCCGCGCAGAAGCCCGGGGCCTGCGCGCTGATCACGGTCGCGCCGACGTCCGCGTCCGCGTCGTTGTCCTGCAGCGCGCGCCGCAGCTGCGACACCAGTGCGTCGCCCAGCGCGTTTCGCCGGGCGGCGCGTTCGATGCGAAGGATCGAAACCCCTTCGCTGCGTTCCATCGCCAGTTCACTCACAGCTGCGCTCCATCCTTTCGCAACATTTCCCGCACGTCGGACGCCGCAATCTCGCGCACGCCCAGCTTCTCGCGCACCGCAAGCGCCGCCGCGTGCCCGATCGCGTGTCCGTAGCTGAAGCACTGCGCGGTGACGCGGGCCGAGGCCATCGCCTCGTGCTCGGCCGACAGGCACCGGCCGGTGGCGAGCAGCGACTCGCCGCGCTTCGGGAGGAAGCACCCGAGCGGGATCTCGTAGAAGTCTTCGTACAGCCACGAAAGGCGCGGCTTCGTGCCGCTGTGCAGCTCGATCGGCCACGGCGAGCGCGCGATCGCGTCGGGTGTCTTCGCGCCGCGCTCGACCGCCTCGTTCGTCAGGCGCTCGACGCCGACGATCTGGCGCGTTTGCCGCACGCCGACCTGGACTCCCGTGTCGTTCACGAAGGCGTTTTCGCAGCCGGCGAGGTTCGCCCGGTAGAAGCGCTCGTACTCGCGGACCTGGCGCCGACCTTCGATCTCGGCCTCGGTCAGCTCGCGTGCGACCAGGGGGTGAAGCTCGCCGCCGTCCCGCCCGACGACGCGCGTCGAGTTGCACAGCAACTCGTTCGGCCGCGGGGTGGGGAAGAGGAAGATCTTCGCGCGCGGAAGCCGGTAGCTGCCGGACGCGTTCGCCTCGCCGATCGCCTTCATCACGGATTCGGGCAGGATCGAATCCTCGCCGTAGGCGGCGAGGAACCGCTCGACGTCGACGCCCGCGATGCGAAAGATCATCGTGGGGTTCTGCACCTTGCCGTCGGCGCCGACGGTGAAGTCGAGTCCGGCCATCGCGAAGAGGTCGGCGTCGCCCGACGCGTCGATCGTGATCTTCGCGTTCACGTCGAACGGCCCCTGCTTCGTGTAGGCGCGAACGCCCGTCACGCGCTCGCCACCGTCGGTGTGCACGCCGATCACGGTGGTGTGAAGGAGCACCTGCACGCCGGCCTTCTCGAGCAGCTCGTCGGCGCTTTCGCGCCAGGCGAGCGGCTCTTGCACGCGCGTCCACGTGTCGCCGTATCGCACCGGTCCGGTGAGGCCGTTGCGCCTGTCCATCGTCTCGATGAACCGGTCGACGAAGCCGTGCACGACCTTCTCGGGCTTGCCGGTCGCGTCGGGCCGCGCGAGGTACAGGCCGCAGACCGTGCCGGAGAGACCCGCGACGGCCGCACCGCCGCAGAAGCCGTAACGCTCGAGCAGCGTGACCTTCAGGCCGTGCGAGGCGGCAGTGCAGGCCGCAGCGAGGCCGGCCGCGCCGCCGCCCACGACGAGCACGTCGGTGTCGATGGCGCTCGAAGGGCGCCGGTCAATCCATTGAGAAGCCATGGCAACCTCCTGAATCCTCTGGGCCGCTTGCTGCCCTTACTGGAGCATCGTGCGCGGCAGCCACAGTGCGATCTCCGGGAAGACCGACACCGTCACCAGCGCCAGAACCTGCAGGCCGAGGAACGGCCAGACCGACATAAAGATCTGGCCGATCGTGATGTCGGACGGCGCGGCCCCCTTCAGGTAGAAGGCGGCCGGGCCGAACGGCGGCGAGATGTAGGAAATCTGCATGTTCATGCAGAAGATGACGCCGATGAACACCGGGTCGAAGCCCAGGCCGACCAGTACCGGCACGAAGATCGGCGCAGTCAGCAGCAGGATGCCGATCCAGTCGATCACGGCACCGAGGGCGATCCACACGATGTTGACGACCGCGTAGATGCCCCACTTGCCGATCGGCAGGCCGTTGATGAGATCGGTCAGGTACTGCGTGCCGCCGGCGATCGTGTACACGCCCACCAGCGCCGATGCGCCGAAGAACAGCCAGTACAGCATCGCGGTGACCTTCGTCGTCTCGACGACGGCGTACATCATGTTCGGCAGGGTCAGGCGCCGGTTCACGGTCGCCGCGATCGCCGCGCCGACGACGCCCATGCCGGCGGCTTCGGTCGGGGTGGCGATGCCGAGGTAGAGCGTTCCGAGCACCGAGAAGACGACGAAGCTCGGAAGGATCAGGTTGCGCAGGTACGCGAGCTTTTCGCCGAGCGGGATGTCGAGCTCCTCCTGCGGCGCCGACGGCGCGACCTCCGGCTTCAGCCAGGAGAGGAGGACGACATAGCCGATGTACAGCCCTGCGAGCAGCAGGCCCGGACCGACCCCGGCCATGTAGAGCTGCCCGATCGACGAGCCGCTCGTCAGCGCATACATGATGAGCACGACCGACGGCGGGATCAGCGTGGACAGGCCTCCGCCCGCGCAGATCGTGCCCAGCGCCAGCGACTTCGCGTAGCCGCGCTTGAGCATCGCCGGAAGCGCGACGATCCCCATCGTCACGATCTCCGCGCCGATCACGCCGACCATCGCGGCCATCAGCGCGCACGACAGGATGACGGCGACGGCCAGGCCGCCGCGGATGCGCCCCGACCAGATGTAGGCGGCCTTGAAGATGTCGTCGGCGATGCCGCCGCGCTCGAGGATCATCGCCATCAGGATGAACAGCGGCACGGCGACCAGGATCTGGTTCGTCATCAGCGTGTAGACGCGACTGACGACCAGGTTCAGCGTGTTGAAGTCGAAGAGCCAGACGGCGAAGACGACGGCGATCGAGCCGGTCGCGAAGGCGATCGGCACGCCGATGACGAGCGCGAGGACGAGCGCCCCGAGAAGAAGCAGGGTGAGGGTATCGACGGGCACGGGTTACTCGTCTTCGGCGACTTTCTGCGCCAGGCCGAGGTCCACGAAGAGATTGGCCAGGCCCTGCACGAGGAGCAGGATTCCCGCCAGCGGGATCGCGAGCTTCAGCGGCCAGATCGGCGGATTCCACATCGTTCCGCTGCCTTCGTGCTGCGCGAACGACGTCGACCCCATGTCCCAGCCGTACCAGATCAGCGTGGAGCAATAGAGCGCAAATAGCACGAAGCCGGCGATGTCGAAGACGGCCCGCAGTGCGCCGCCGCGCTCCTTCACGGGCTGGTAGACCAGGTCGACGAGAACGTGCTTGCGATGCAGCAGCGCGTAGCCGCCGCCCAGCACGTAGGCGAGGCCGGCCAGGTACGTCGTCGACTCGTCCGCCCAGACGGAGGGCGCATGAAAGACGCCTCGGCCGATCACCTCACGCAGGATGATCAATACGACGGCAACGATGAGCAGGCCGGTCACCCGGCCCACCCATTCGTTGACGCGCCCGACTGCGCGGACGAAGGCCTGCATGCCTCGCCGACTCCTCAGAGCAGTTTCAGTTCGCGCAGGAACGCTCGCTGAGATTCGGCCGACTCCTTCGCCAGCGGTCCCTTCTTTGCCCACTCGTCGACGACTTCCTGCGCAAGCTTGCGCGAACGCGAGAGGTCCTCGTCGGACCAGGAAATGAGCTCCACGCCCTGCGCCTTGAGCTCGGCGGCAGCCTTTTCATCGTTCATGGCGATGCGCTCGACCTGCGACTTGTCGAACTCGAGGAAGGTCTTCTCGACGATCTTCTTCACGTCGTCGGGCAGCGACTTCCACGCGTTGGCGTTGACCGTCAGGTCCTGGATGGGCATCGAGTGGAAGCCCGGATACGTCCCGAACTTGGCGATCTCGAAGAAGCCGACCTTGCGGTTGACCGAGATCGTCGACCAGTCCACCGAGTCGACGACTCCCTTCTCGAGCGCGGAATACGCCTCGCCTCCCGGGATCACGACGATCGATGCGCCCATTTTCGCGATCGTCTCGGCCGCGATGCCCTGCGCACCGCGGTGCTTGATGCCCTGGAAGTCTTCGGGCTTGCGGATCGGCTTCTTCGAGGTGAGCGACTCCACGCCCCACCACGTGCAGCCGATCGTGTAGGCGTTGAAGCGCCCGTAGGCCTTGCGCAGCAGCTCCATTCCGCCCTTCTCGTGCAGCCAGCGCCGCTGCTGGTCGGGGTTGCGATATCCCCAGGCGAAGTCGCCGATGACCGCGAGTGCCGGTTCCTTGCCGGCCCAGTACCCGGGGTAGGTCGACTGGCCCTGCAGCACGTTGTTCGAGACGGCGTCGAGCGTCTCGAAGGCGCCGACTACCGCTCCGGCGGCGAAGGGCTGGATCTCGAGACGTCCGTCGGTGTTCTTCTTGACGTTCTCGCAGAACTCCACGAAGTACTTCTGCGTATCTTCGCCGGAGCCCCACAGCGTCTGCACGCGCCATCGGGTCGTCTTCTGTCCGAGCACGATCGCGGGCATTCCCGCGAAGCTTGCCGCCGACGCGGCCGTGACGGTTTTGAGGAACTTCCTCCGAACCTGGGACATCTTTTCCTCCTCAAGGAAAGTCGACTGGGGATGCCGCACGGGACGGCGGCAATGCGGTGCGGAACGGCAGCACTATGCCAGAGAAATTCTACTGATGTATCAGCCGGCGTGCAAAACCCGGACGACGGGCAGGGGCACGGCAGGCGGGAACGACGCGAACGACGCCTCGGGCGCCGCAGCCTAGTGGTGGCCCCGCGAGGGAATCCGGCCCCGGGCCAGCAGCAGGTCGCGCGTGAAGTGCTCGGCGATGTCGCTCACCAGGTTCGACCGGCTGGCCGCGCGGATCTCGTCGCCGTCGGCGATCGCCCGGGTCAGTTGCGCGTGCGCGGTGCCGACCGTCGGCAGGTTGTCGAGCTCGCGGTGGTAGGCGAAGTAGAACCGTTGGGAGAGCGTGTGCAACGGGCGCAGCGCGCGCGCCGCGTAGGGGTTTCGCGCGCAGGCGGCGACGAAGCGCTTGATCTCGAAATGCCAATGGATGTAGCCGCGTACGTCGGAGGCGGCGCCGGCGTTCTCGATCGATTGGGCCATCGTGCGCAGCTTCGCGCGTTCCTCGTCGGTGCACTTTCGCGCGGCACGCGCCGACACCAGCGCCTCCAGCACGCGCCGCGTCTCGAGCACGGCGAGCTGGTTCTCGACCGAGATGTTGGAGATGACGATCCCCGCGCGCGGCATCACCGTGACGAGCCCGTCGACTGCCATCCGGGCGATCGCTTCCCGGACCGGCGTGCGGCCGATCTCCAGCAGTTCCGACAGGCTCGTCTCGCTCCACACCGAACCCGGTGCGAGCTCGAGGATGACGAAGCGGCGCTCGAGTTCCTGGATCGCCTGGTCGACCAGCGGGCCCGCCGTCTTCGCTTCCAAATTCACCACTGTGAGGTTGTTTTCCATGTCTTGATATATCAGTGATACGCCAATCTTAGCAAAGGCGGTTGCGGCCTGCTGCGAATAGGCGCTCCGGACGGTGGGTTGATCGGCCGAAGTGCAGCCCGCTCACGCGACCTGGTGCAGCAGCGGGCGGCCGGAGGCGAGCCGCTCGCAGTTCGCCAGCGCCACGTCGAAACTGCGTTCCAGGGTGCGAGGGGTCAGCCAGGCGACGTGCGGGGTGACGACGACGTTCTCGAGCGCGAAGAGCGTGTGGCCCGGATCGGCAGCCGGTTCGTCCTGCAGGACGTCCAGACCTGCGGCAGCCAGCCGGCCGCTGCGCAGCGCTTCGGCGAGCGCGGCCTCGTCGACCAGCCCTCCGCGCGCCGTGTTGACCAGTATCGCGCCCGGCTTCATCCGGGCGATCGCTTCGCGGTTCACCAGCCGGCTCGTCTCGGCCGTGAGCGGCACGTGCAGCGAAACGACGTCGCAGCGTTCCCACAGTTCGTCCAGCGGGCACGGCTCGGCGTCGGCCGTGGGCCGCGGCGTTCGCGTGGCGTACAGCACGCGGGCCCCGAGTGCCTTCAGTACCGGGGCGAGGCGCTGCGGCACTTCGCCGAAGCCGACGAGACCGATCGTCGAGCCGGCGATCTCGCCGACGGCGTCGAAGGTGTCCGGCGGCGTCGTCCAGCCGCCACCTGCGCGCGTCTCGCGGTCGAGGTAGGCCACCCGGCGCATCGCGGCGAGCATCAGCGCCAGTGCGTGTTCGGCGACCGCCTGCGAGTTCGTTCCCGGCATGTTCGCCACCGCGATGCCGCGCGTCCTGGCCGCCTCGAGGTCGATGGTGTTCAGTCCCACGCCGATCTTCTGGATCAGCCGAAGCGCCGGCGCGTTCGCGAGCATGGCCCCGGTGACCGGATCGAGGACGTGCAGCAGCACGTCGGCGTCGCGCATCGCCTGCGCGAAGCGATCCTTCTCCGCCGGATCGACGACCTCGAGCTCGACCTGCCGGGCCGCGCGCTGCTCCAATCGCCGGCGGGTGGAATCGCTGACCCGATACTGAAGGACCGCCTTCATTCGTCGCCGACCGTTCGCGCCAGTGCGCGGCGGCCGGCATAGCGAGCCGCCGGGCCGAGTTCGCCCTCGACGCGAAGCGCCTCGTTCCACTTCGCCATGCGCTCGGAGCGCGCGAACGAACCGACCTTCAGCTGCCCGGCATTCCAGCCCACGGCCAGGTGCACGATCGCGACGTCCTCGGTTTCCCCGGAGCGGGCCGAGACGATCGTGCCCCAGCCCACGCGCCTGGCCGCCTGCAAGGCTTCGTGCGTCTCGGTCACGGTGCCCGCCTGGTTCGGCTTGATCAGTACGGCGTTGCAGGCGGCCTCGGCGGCCGCCACGCGCACCCGTTCGGCGTCGGTGACCAGGTAGTCGTCCCCGATCACCTGCACCCGATCCCCCGCGATCGCGGTGAACGCGCGCATTCCCTCGACGTCGTGTTCGGCAACCGGATCCTCGACCGAGACGATGGGATAGCGGCGTATCCATCCCTCGACGATCTTCAGCCAGCCTTCGGTGTCGTACTCGCGCTTCTCTAGCGCGAGCGTGTAGCGGCCTTCGCGACCGAACTCCGAAGCCGCCACGTCCAGCGCGATCGCCACCTCGCCGTTGCGAAACCCCGCGTCGTCGATCGACGCGGCCAGCGTCTCGATCGCCTCCTCGTTGGAGGCGAAGGCGGGCCACCAGCCGCCTTCGTCGGCCACGCCCATGCGCCGGCCCATCCGGTGCATCCGCTCGCCCGCCGCCCGGTACACCTCGGCCGTCATCGCCATCGCCTGGTCGAAGCTCGTCGCGTCCAGCGGCATGATGAGCAGGTCCTGGATGTCGATGCGGCGCCCGGCGTGCGCTCCGCCGCCGAAGATCTGGATCTGCGGCAGCGGCAGGCGCACCTCGGCTTCGCCCGCCAAGTGACGCCACAGCGGCAGCCCGCACGCCTTCGCCGCGGCGTCGAGCACCGCCAGCGACGCTGCGATCGTCGCGTTTCCGCCGAGCCTGGACTTCGTCTTCGTGCCGTCGAGCTCGATCAGCTCGCGGTCGACGCCCGCCTGGTCCATCGCGTCGTGTCCGCGCAGCGCGGCGGCGATCGGCTCGTTCACCGAGGCGAGCGCCCGGTCGACCCCCCACCCGCCGAGCGTCGTTCCGCCGTCGCGAAGATCGATCGCTTCGTTGCTGCCGCGTGAGGCGCCGGCGGGCGCGATGCCGCGGCCGCGCACGCCGCTCGCAAGCTCGACTTCGACTTCGACGGTCGGACGACCGCGTGAATCCCAGATGCGGCGCCCGAGAACCGAGCGGATGGCGGTGTTCATGACGAAAGTGAATCCTTCCAGGCGAGGGCCAGCGTCGAAAGCGTCGCCGGCGGCGTGTGCAGTCGTTCGACGGCGAAGCGGCGAACGAAGGTCCGTTGCGCTTCGTCGAGGTACTCGACCGGCGATTTCCCGTCGACGCGCGCCAGCAGCAGCGCCGGCAACAGCGCCGCGGCGCGGCGCTCGAACTCGTCGGGCGGCTCCCAGTCCACCCGCGGCAGGTACGTGCCCGCCATCGCATCGAAGCAGGCGGCGAGGGGGGCACGCAACGCGGGGCGGCACACCTGCTTGAGCAGCAGGTGGTTCAGGCAGAACGACAGGTCGAACGCCGGATCGCCGTAGGTTGCGCACTCGGCATCGAGGAAGATCGGTCCGCGCGGACCAATCATCAGGTTCTTGGGGCTCACGTCGCCGTGCACGAGCGCCGTGCGTCGACGGTGGACGTCGTCGATGAGCCGCTGCAGCACGGGCGCCAGGTCCGGGTGGCGGCGGGCCGCTTCGCCGAAATACGGATCGAGGCGCAACGCGAAGAAGTTGTCGGCATTGTCGAAGTCCGCCTGCAGCCCGGGCGTGCGGGCCGTTGCCGCATGGATCGCTGCGAGGACGTGCGCGACCCGGGCGGCGGTTGCCGGGTCGACGCTTCCCGCAAGGAGCAGCGCTTTCCAGCTCTGGAACTGCTCGGGCGGCAGGTACTCCATCGCGAAGGCGTCGCCCTCGGCATCGTGGCCCAGCACGCGAGGGACCGAATCGGGAGCGATCGTCGCCACCGTGCGGATCCAGGCGACCTCGGCCTGGTTCCGCTCGACCGGCGCGCGCCAGTCGGCGGCGACCTTCAGCCGTTCGAGCGCGCGCTTGACGCAGAGCGGGCCGCGAGCCGTGTGCGCCACGACGATCAGCGAGGAGACGCCTCCGGTGAGCGGCGCGAACCGCGCGGCTTCGTCGTCGTCGACCAGTTTCATCCGGGCGAGAGCGCTGCGCAGCGCCTCGGTTTCCTCGTCGATGAGCGACGGGTGCTGCGGCGCGTCGGCCGCGTCGTTCGGGGTGTGGGGATCGGCAGGCATGGAGGTGCGTAAAGGCGAGAGTGTAGCGACGCGAGCCTGCCGGGTGAGCGGGCGCCATCAGCCCGGCTCATCCCCCGCTCCAGAAATAATCGGTTGTGCCGGCGGCGTGCGCCGACCTACTGAGCTTTCAGTAAATACATGACGGAATCAAAACGTCAGCTCCGCTTGCTGCCAGAACGCGCGAATCAGTCTCGGGCGGCGCTGCATGGACGCCAGACGACGCCTTGCGTATCGACGCACCTCGTCGATCGTGCTCGCGCACAGGTTGGCCAGTTCGCGTTGCTTGGCGTAGCCGAAGACGTACTCGACGGGGTTGAGCTCCGGAGCGTAGGCCGGCAAGCGCTCGAGCTGAATGCGTCCGTCGTGTCTGGCGTCAACTATCCTGGCCGCCGTGTTGAGCCGCTTGGCTTTTCTGGACAACCCCGAGAGTTAGTTTTCGGCGTTCATGAAGCCTTCGATCGGCCTCGAAACCCTTGCCTGGCGCACGAATTCCGCCGGTGCAAGGTCCATGAGAGCACTGTGAGGACGAACCTCATTGTAGTCACGCCTCCAGGCCTCGACGATCGCCTTGGCCTCGGTAAGCGATTTGAACCAATGCACGTTCAGGCATTCGTCGCGCAATGAGCCGTTGAACGTTTCGACGTGCCCGTTGTCGGTCGGCTTGCCGGGACGGCTGAAGTCGATGCGCACCTGATGGTGGTACGCCCACATGTCCATCAGCCGCCCGGTGAACTCAGAGCCGTTGTCGACGAAGACGAACTTCGGCGCTCCATGCTTGGCGACCAGGCGGTTCAGCACATTGACGACGTCCTCTCCGCGCAGCCTCGAGCCGACCTCGATCGCGAGCGCTTCGCGGCTGAACACATCGACGACCGTGAGCAACCTGAACTTCGCTCCCGTTGCCAGCGCATCGGACACGAAGTCCATCGCCCACACCTGTCCGGGTTCGTGCGGACGGAAGCGCGCTGCGCGTTGCACCGTCATCTTGCGACGCTTCGGACGCTTCGATCGAAGCTGCAGCTGCTCCTCGACGTAGATCCGATACGCCTGGTTACGCCCGAGCTGCCAGCCTTCGCGCTTGAGCAGCACATGGATGCGTCGGTATCCGTATCGCACGCGCGTGTGCGCGATCTCGCGCATGCGGCAGCGCAGATCCTCCCGACGGTCCTTGATGCTGCGGTAGTAGTCGGTGCTTCGCGTCTGTTTGACGAGGCTGCAGGCCCGACGTCGGGCGATCGCGTAGCAGCGCAGGATGTGCGCCACCGCGTGTCGCTTCAACGCGGGCCGCGCCAGTTTTTTGAGGCGACATCCTGCAGGATCGCCTTGTCCAGACTCAGCTCGGCGACGAGCTTCTTCAGCCGCGTGTTCTCCTCCTGCAGCTGCTTCAGTTCCCGCACCTGATCGGACTGCATCCCCGCGTACTGCTTCTTCCAGCGATAGAACGTCTGCTCGGAGATCCCGACCTGTCGGATGAGGTCCACGACGGGCATGCCGAGCTCGGCCTGCTTGAGCACGGCCACGATCTGCTCGACCGAAAAGCGCTTGCGTTTCACGACAAACTCCTTGGGCCCCTGAACGGGGCTCAGTTTGCCGAAAAACTCGCTCTCGAAACGGTCCAGGTTCGCCAACGCAGATCAGACCGCAGCGCCGGGATCTCGGGCGGTCGGCGCAGGTACAGCAGTGCGGCGCGCGCAGGCTGTCTTGCTGCAGCAGTTGTCTTGCCCACTCAGAGCAGCGGGGACGGCTAGCGTGCAGAGCGCATCCGCTTCGTCGGACTCTTGGCAACCGGCCGCTTCTTCCCCGCCTTCGACGACTGGACGCGGCGCGCAGGCGCAAACCCAGCCCCGGCCTTGAGGAGCAACTGCCAGTGCTTCCGACCAGCCGCCGTCAGCAGGTCGTTCAGGAACGAGTTCAGTCCTTCCTCGATGTAACCGTCCAGTGAAATGATCTTGGCGAAGTGCCAATGCTTCAGCGCCCAACCGTGGGCGAGAAACACCAGTCGGAACGTGACCAGGTCGAGGTTGACCGGACGGAAGTACCCGGCCTTGATGCACTCGTCGATCGGTTCGGAGACTAGCTTGTTGGTCTCCAACTCGAGTTTTTGGATCGCTTTGAGCAACTCCGATCGCAGTGACCCGCTCTCGCGGTAGCCCACGACGGTTGCGCCGAGGTTGCCGTCGACGGCTTCGCAATAGGCGCGCACAGCGGTGCAGAAGCGCAGCAACGGATCCGTCACGCCTCCGAGGCGAGCGGGAATCGCTCGCTGGTACGTCCGGAAGATCGATGTGAAGACGAGGAACAGCACATCCTCCTTGTCCTTCACATACGAGTAAATCAGGCCCGAACTGAACCCCGCGGCATCCGCGATATCCTTGATCGTTGCCCGATGGTAGCCGTCGGCCGCGAAACACCGAACCGCGGCCTCGATGATCTGTTCTCGCCGCCGCTCGACCCGTTCGGGGTTCTCGATGCTGCTCTCTATGATGATGTCCACGTACTTCCTTGGCGGCGGGAGGCGCAGTCGGGGCTGCACGCTCCTCGGTGACTAAATGACCAGTCATTCGAATGCTCCGTCGCCCGAAGCCTGCTGTCAATTCGCACGCGCGGCCATCGAGTTGACAGCACCGAATAAACTGAACGATCATTCAATTATAGTTGAACTTCGAAGGGCGTACCGATGAAGAGCCACCCAATCGCCGGGGACTGGACGCCCGTGGAATGGGCGCGGGCTTACTGGCCCGATCGCATCCTCACCGATTACCTCGAAGACGCCGTCGTACGCCATCCCGACAAGGTCGCCCTGACCGGGGCCAACAGCATGACCGGATCCACGGTGACGCTGTCGTGGCGCCAGTTGCGACGACGGGTCGATCGCATGGCAGCCGGTCTTGCGGCTCTCGGCGTGGAGCGGGGCGATGTCGTCGCCTGCCAGTTGCCGAACTGGTGGGAGTTCGTCGCGCTGCACCTCGCCTGCGTGCGCATCGGCGCGTTGACGAATCCGCTGATGCCGATCTTCCGGCAGCGCGAGCTTCGCTACATGCTGAGCTTTGCCCGCGCGCGCGTGCTGGTCGTTCCACGCCGCTTCCGCGGCTTCGACTACCCGCCGATGGTCGACCAGCTGCGGGCCGACCTGCCCGAACTGCGCCATGTGCTCGTGGTCGGCGGAACGGGGACCGACTCTTTCGAGGACGTCCTGCTCGCTCGTCGTTGGGAAGACGAGTGCGACATATCCGCGCTGTTCGCGAGGAATCGCCCCCATCCGAACGATCCGGTCCAGCTGCTGTACACGTCAGGCACGACCGGCGAGCCGAAGGGCGTGCTGCACAGTTCGAACACGCTGCTCGGCATTCTGCAGCAGTACGTGAAGCGATTGGGCATTGCAGGCGACGACGTGATTCTGATGGCGTCGCCGATGGGGCATCAGGCCGGATTCATGTACGGACTGATGATGTCGCCGATGCTCGGCGCGAAGCTCGTGATGCAGGATGTCTGGGTTCCCGACGAGGCAGCAAGGCTGATACAGGACGAGGCCGTCACCTACACCAAGGGATCCACGCCGTTCCTGGCCGACCTGACCGAGTCTCCGGCGGTCGATCGTTACGACGTCGGCACCCTGCGCATCTTCGTATCCTCCGGCGCGCCGATTCCGCGCGTGCTGGTCGAGCGCGCGAGTCGGCGCCTGGGTGCAGCCATCATCTCGGCATGGGGCATGAGCGAGACCGGATCGGTGACCACCACGATTCCGGGCGACCCCGACGATCGCATCTTCGGCACCGACGGCGTTGCCTTGTCGGGTATGGAGGTCCGCGTGGTGGATGCTTCCGACGCACCTCTGCCCAACGGAAACGAGGGCAGGTTGCAGTGCCGCGGGATCGGTAACTTCATCGGCTACTTCAGGCGGCCGGAACTGTCCCGCGCCACCGCCGACGGCTGGTTCGACACGGGTGACCTGGCGGTCATGCTCGACGGCGGCTACATCCGGATTACCGGACGCGCAAAGGACATCCTGATTCGCGGAGGAGAGAACATTCCGGTCGTCGAAGTCGAGAACGCGCTCTACCGGCATCCTGCGATCCGCGAGGTGGCGATCGTCGGCATGCCGGACGCCCGCCTGGGCGAGCGTGCGTGCGCGTTCGTCTGCCTGCATCCCGGGCAACGGCTGGATCTTGCGGGGATGAGGGTGTTCCTCGAAGCACAGCAGATGGCCCGCCAGTACTTCCCGGAGCGACTCGAAGTGCTCGCTGATCTTCCCCGCACGGCGAGCGGCAAGATCCAGAAGTATCAGTTGCGCGAGCTGGCACGAGCGCTCGAGCCTGCGACGGGCTGAACGAGCGCCGTGCGTTCAACGCTTCTCAGGCGGGCATGTACGCGCCGCCGTTGACCGGCACGATCGCGCCGTTCATGTAGGTGTTCGACGCACCGGCGAGAAAGCGGATCACGCGCGCGATCTCGTCCATGCGCGCCAGTCGACGCAGGGGATTGGCCCGCGTCATCCGGTCGCGTTGCCGCTCGTTGAATTCGCCCGACATGCTCCCTTCGATCAGCCCGGGCGCAACCGCATTGCACAGTACTCCGTGGCGCGCACCCTCGAGCGCGTAGGTCTTGGTCAACGCGTGCACGCCTGCTTTCGACGCGCCGTATGCAGGGTGCGCGCCTACTCCGCCGACCTGTCCGGAGATCGATCCGACGTTGACGATACGACCACCGCCGCCCTGCGCCAAAATACCCAGCGCCGCCGCGCAACCGTGCCAGGTGCCGGTGAGATTGACCGCGAGGATGCGCTGCCATTCGGTCTCGTCGGCGCCGACGACCGGGCAAGCGGTGAAGATCCCCGCGGCGTTGACCCAGGCTTCCAGGTGCGATTCATTCGACGCGCGCCGTGCGAGCTCCAGCACCTGCGCCCGGTCGGTGACGTCTACAGGCATCGGCACGATGCGTTCGGCGGCGGCGAGCGGCGCAACGTCGGCTGCGTAGACCGTGAACCCGTCCTCGAGGAATCCCTTGCACAGCGCCCTCCCGAGGTCGCCGGCCGCGCCGGTGATCACCACCCCTCGTCCTTGCTGATTCATCGTCATCTCCACGTATGCGGCGCGCAGCTACTCGCGGGGCTCACGCGCCGCGCCCGGCGTGGCCTTCCAGCTCGCGCAGAATCACCAGGTGCTGGATGTCGTTGGTGCCTTCGTAGATTCGACAGACGCGTGCGTCGCGGTACAGCCGCTCGACCGGAAAATCACGCAGGTATCCATAACCGCCGAGCACCTGGATCGCCTCCGAGCAGACCCATTCTGCGGCCTCCGATGCGACGAGCTTCGCCATGCACGCCTCCATCAGGCAGGGCCGTCCGGCGTCGCGCAGTTGCGCGGCATGCAGCACCAGTTGGCGGGCCGTCTCGATGCGCGTCGCCATTGCGGCAATGCGAAAACCGACCGCTTGGTGCTCGATGATCGGCTTGCCGAAAGTGACGCGCTCGCGTGCGTAGGCATGTGCGGCCTCTAGCGCGGCGCGGCCAATGCCCACCGCCTGTGCTGCGATGCCGATGCGTCCTCCTTCCAGGTTCGACAGCGCGATGCGGTACCCCGCTCCTTCCTCGCCCAGGCGAAGTTCGGCCGGCAGCCGCAGATCGTCGAGCACGATCTGGCAGGTGTCGGAGGCGTGCTGTCCCATCTTCGCCTCGACGCGGCCCACGACGTAGCCTCGCGTGTCGGTGGGCACGATGAACGCGCTGATGCCGCGCCTTCCGAGCTCGGGCGACGTCGCTGCGAACACGAGCGCGACCTGGGCATTGCTGCCCGTCGTGATGAACTGCTTGACGCCCGAGAGTACGTATTCGTCGCCGTCGCGCCGCGCTCGCGTGGTCAGAGCACCGGCGTCCGAGCCTCCCTGCTGCTCCGTGAGGCAGAACGCGGAGAGCATTTCGCCGCGCGCCATCGGGGCCAGGAAGCGTTCCTTCTGCGCATCGGTGCCGAACACGCTGATCGGCATGCACCCTACCGAATTGTGTCCGCTCATGATCGTGGCGCAAGCGGCGTCGCCGGCTGCGATCTCCTCCAGTGCCACCGCGAGCGACACCGCGTCGGCGCCGACGCCGCCCCATCGCTCCGGGACGGTCATGCCGAGCAGCCCCAGCTCGCCCATTCTGCGCAGCGCCTCGCGCGGGAACTCGCCGGTTTCGTCCCATCGCGCCGAGTGGGGCAAGAGCTGTTCCCGCGCGAAGTTGCGCGCGGTGGCCTGGATCATCGACTGCGACTCGGTGAGGATCATGCTTTGTCTTCCCTGGTTTCCGTAGCGCCGGGTCCGGCGCGGCGAAGCTTCTTCCAGACGCCCGCGGCGGACAGCACCACGCGCCCGTCGAGGCTCAGGTCGCCGCGAACGAAGATCAGCGAGGCGGTGGTCCGCGTCACCGTCGCCTCGCCCTCGATCCAGTCGCCGGGCTTGACGCTCGAGACGAAGTCGCAGTGCAGGCTGACGGTGACCACGGGCGTTTCGAGACCGACCGTGCGCATGACGGTGAGTCCGAGCACCTGGTCGGCCAGCGTCATCAGCATCCCGCCGTGTACCGTTTCGCGAACGTTGCCGTGGCGCGCTTCGGCGAGAAAGCCGAAGTGCGCCGGATCTGTGTCGGAGACGAACAGGGGACCCACGGCCTCGGCGAAGCGCCCGTCGGCGATCCGACAAGGTGTGAAACCGACTGGCACCGGCCGCCGCGACGAGTGTTGGCTCATCTCGGCCCCGATACCTGCCGACGCCATCGCTCGGTGGTCAGCACGACCTTTCCCTTGACCCGGCGGTCGCGAAGCTGCGCCATTGCCTGCGGCGCCTCGTCCAGCGCGTACGTTTTGCCGGGTTCGGCGTGCAGCAGGCCCTTCTCGTAGAGGACGAACAATTCGGCCTGCGCTTGCCGCATCCACTGCGGATGCCATTCGCGATAGTCGCTCCAATGCAGCCCGGTCACGGTGACGTTCTTCAGCAGGATGCGGTTCGCAGGAATCTGCGGAATTTGTCCCCCGGCGAATCCGAGCACCACGAGGCGTCCCCTCCAGGCGAGCGAGCGGAAAGCGCCGTCGAACACCGTGCCACCGACGATTTCGAGAACGATGTCCGCGCCGTTGTCGTTCGTGTGCGCGCGGACGTCGTCGCGGATCGAGTTGCGCAGATCGGGTCCGGACAGGTCGATGGCCGCGTCGGCACCTGCCGCCAGAGCGACACGTCCCTTGTGGTCCGTGCTCACGCCGGCGAGAACGCGTGCGCCGAGCGCCTTGGCCAGTTGCACGCAGGCCAGGCCCACCCCGCCGGCCGCGCCCGTTACGAGCACCGTTTCGCCGCGCTGCAGGTTCGCACGATCGACCAGCGCGAAATGCGCGGTCTGGAAGGCCAGCGCGAAGCCGGCTGCCTCGAGGAAGTCCATGGACGCGGGAAGGACGAAACAGTTCTCCTGCCGCGCCAGCAGGCGCTCGCAATACGCGCCGCTCTCCACGAGGGCAAGGACCCGGTCGCCTACCGCGCAGGTGTGGACGCCTTCGCCGACCGCCGACACGATGCCGGCGGCCTCCTTGCCGGGGATGAACGGCGGGGTCGGCAGGATCTGGTACAGCCCGCCGGTGACCAGGAGATCCGGGAAGTTGATGCCCGCAGCCATCACGTCGACGACCACCTCGCCGGGTCCAGGCGCCGGATCGGGCCAGTCCTGGAGGCGCAGTGCTTCGATCGAACCGAAGGCGGACGCGACCACTGCTTTCATCGGATTGAACTTTAATGAACGTTCATTCATTTTAGTGTCGCTTGCGCCCGGCTGTCAACGGCACACGCAACTCGCTTGTGTGGCGTTGAACGGAGCGCGGCCATGCTGCGCTTGCGGCCCGCAACCGCCTATACTCCAGCATTAAATGGACAGTCATTCAAATGCACCTCTTCCTCCCTCGGAGTCGTCTGACATGGACTACGAAGACATCCTCTACGAAGTGCGAAACGCAGCGGCCTGGATCACGATCAACCGTCCCGACCGGATGAACGCGTTTCGCGGGCGAACCTGCGACGAGTTGATTCACGCAATCAATCGAGCCGGCTACGACAGCACGATCGGCGTGATCGTGCTGGCGGGCGCCGGCGAGCGGGCGTTCTGCACGGGCGGCGACCAGTCGGCGCACGAGGGCCAGTACGACGGCCGGGGAACGATCGGACTGCCGATCGAGGAACTGCACGCCGCGATCCGTGACGTTCCCAAGCCCGTGATCGCGCGCATACAGGGCTACGCGATCGGCGGTGGCAACGTGCTGTGCACGATCTGCGACTTCACCATCGCCTCCGAGAAGGCGGTGTTCGGTCAGGTCGGACCGAAGGTGGGATCGGTCGACCCCGGGTACGGCACGGCGTACCTCGCGCGCGTGGTTGGCGAGAAGAAGGCGCGCGAGATGTGGTACCTGTGCCGGCGTTATCCGGCTGCCGAGGCGCTGGCGATGGGACTGGTGAATGCCGTCGTGCCGCACGAGCAACTCGATGCCGAGGTGCAGAAGTGGTGCGACGAGATTCTGGAGAAGAGTCCGACTGCGATCGCCATCGCCAAGCGCTCGTTCAACATGGATACTGCGCATCAGGCGGGCATCGCCGGCATGGGCATGTACGCGCTGAAGCTCTACTACGACACCGAGGAGTCGCGCGAGGGCGTGCAGGCGTTTCTCGAGAAGCGCAAGCCGCAGTTCCGGAAGTTCGCGAAGTAGGGTAACCGCCGGACCATCGATCGGCCTGAGCCGCACATCGAACGCAATCGAACGAAGGAGGAGCGGAACATGGATTTCGATGCGGTCCTAATCGCCCCGCGCCGGGCGGCGATGATCGGGCGGGGCTACTGGCACGAGCGCACGATCAACGACGCACTTGACGCCTGCCTGGCGGCCTGCCCCGACAAGGTCGCGCTAGTGGCGCGATCGCTGGATCGCGACGCGACGCGCAGCTTCACGTATCGCGAGCTGGCGGCGCTGGCGGACCGCGTCGCGGTCGGGCTTACCCGGCTGGGCGTCGAGCGAAACGACGTCGTCTCCTGCCAGCTGCCCAACTGGTGGGAGTTCACCGTCGTCTACCTGGCGTGCTCGCGCATCGGTGCGGTGATCAATCCTCTGATGCACATCTTTCGCGAGCGCGAGCTGTCGTTCATGCTCGCTCACGGTCGTAGCAGGATCGCGATAGCGCCGAAGCAGTTCCGCGGCTTCGATTACGAGCAGATGCTGCGCGGCCTGCAGCCCGCTCTGCCCGATCTGCGCCATGTGCTCGTCGTCGGGGGCGAGGGCCCGGACAGCTTCGAGGCGCGCCTGACCGCGCCGGCCTGGGAGCGGGAGTCCGACGCGCCCGCGCTGCTCACCCGCAGCCGGCCGCGTCCCGACGACGTCATGCAGCTCATCTACACGTCGGGGACCACGGGTGAGCCGAAAGGCGTCATGCACACCGCGAATACAGCGATCTCGAACATCGTTCCCTATGCGCAGCGGATGCGGTTGTCGAGCGACGACGTCGTACTGATGTCCTCGCCGATGGCGCATCAGACCGGGTTCCTCTACGGCCTGATGATGCCGATAGTGCTGCAGGCGCGCGCGGTGCTGCAGGACATCTGGGAGCCTGTACGCGCCGTTGAGGTCATCCGCGAAGAGGGCGTCTCGTTCACGATGGCGTCTACGCCGTTCCTGGCCGATCTTGCGCGGACCGTGTCGCAGTCCGGCAACCCGATTCCCACCCTGAAGACCTTCCTCTGTGCTGGTGCTCCGATCCCCGGTCCGCTGGTCGAGCAGGCAAGGGCTGCGCTGGGCGCGAAGATCGTCTCCGCCTGGGGCATGACTGAGAACGGCGCGGTGACTACGACACTGCTCGACGACGAGGACGAGCGGTCGGTCAACACCGACGGCTGTCCGCTGCCCGGGATGGAAGTGCGCGTCGTCGACGCGCAACAACGGCCGCTTCCCCCCGGAAACATCGGCGCGCTGTTTGTCCGCGGTTGCTCCAACTTCGGCGGCTACCTGAATCGTCCGCAGTGGAACAACACTGACGACGAGGGCTGGTTCGAGACGGGGGATCTCGCCTTCGTCGATGAGCGCGGCTACATTCGCATCAGCGGCCGCAGCAAGGACGTCATCATCCGGGGGGGCGAGAACATCCCGGTCGTCGAGGTCGAGGCCCTGCTGTACCGTCATCCGGCCGTCGCCCAGGCAGCGATCGTCGGCTACGCCGATGAGCGTCTCGGCGAGCGTGCGTGCGCATTCGTGGTAACGAAACCCGGCCAGCACCTGGATTTCGCTTCGATGATCGAGTTCCTGAAGGCGCAGAAGGTGTCCATGCACTATCTCCCTGAACGGCTCGAGATTCGCGAGGCGCTGCCGGCGACTCCGTCGGGGAAGATCCAGAAGTTCAAGCTTCGGGAAATGCTCAAGGCGCAGTCGGCCTGAGCGGGACGACCGCGGCGACTCCGTTGCGGCCACGCCGCGGGGCCGGCCGGTATTAACGCAGGCAGGTGTTGCCGGTCACCGGAGGCAGGTCTGCGCGCGAGACACTTGCGCTCGGCGAGCACAGGAAGGAGATCGGCCGGGCAATGGCGTTCGGGTGATTGCTGCCTTCATTGCGCGGGGTCGCCTCGGGGCGACCACTGTTTGCGCCGCTGCACCGGGTCGAAGTCGGGGAACGGCCGCTGCTTGTCCGCCTCGCGTAGGCAGTTGGCGACGGGAACGGGAAGGGCCGGCATCGTGAAGCCCCGAGCCGACACGGTTCGGTCGAACAGGCCGTGTCCCGCGAAATCCGGATTCGAGAATCCGTCCTGCAGCGACTCGACGATCGAGACGCAGGCATCTACGCCAGCGAAGCGTTCGCGCCATTCGGCAGCGGTGCGGGTTGCTATCCGCTCCGCGACCTTTCGGATCGTCGAGACCGGATCGGCGCTATCGTCGCGGTCGGCTTCGGGCAGGCCGATTCCATCACAGAAGATTCGCCAGAACCGGTCTTCGATCGGGGCGGCGGCAAGGTATTCGCCGTCGCTGGTGCGATAGATCCGGTAGCGGGGCGAGCCGCCCGTCGTCAACTCGCCGCCGGGGCGCGGCCAGCGTCCGCCGGCCAGCCCCGCCGACAGGCCCCAGTACGCGAAGGTGAACAAGTTGTCGCACATCGCCACATCGATGTGGCAGCCGCAGCCGCTCACCGCCCGCTGCTGCAGCGCAAGCAGGATGTTGATGACGGCCGGGTATGCGCCGGCGCCGATGTCGGCGGCAAGGACTTGCGGCAGCACCGGCGCGCCCTCGGCCGAGCGGGTCAGCCCGAGGAGGCCGGTTTCCGCCATGTAATTCAGGTCGTGACCGGCCTTCAGCGCCCGTTCCCCGCTCTGGCCATAGCCGGTGATCGAGCAGTAGATCAGACGAGCGTTGTCGTCGCGAAGCGTTGCGTAATCGAGTCCGAGGCGGGCCATCACCCCCGGCCGGAACTGCTCGATGAGCACGTCGGCCGAGCGCGCCAGGGCGCGGGCGTGCGCGCGATCGCCTTCGTCCTTCAGGTCCAGGCACAGGCTCGTCTTGCCGCGGTTCAACAGCGCGAAGTTGCCGCTGGCGTCGCCCCACGCCGGCGGGTAGCCGCGCATCTCGTCGCCGGTGCCGAGGCGCTCGATCTTGATGACCTCGGCGCCCGCCTCCGCGAGTAACAAGCTCGCCAACGGCCCCGGGAGCAGGTTGGAGAAGTCAAGGATGCGGATGCCGGCAAGCGGCAGCGGCGCCGACGACGGATGGGCGGTTGCAGTCACACTGCGACGTGCTTCTTCAGGTCGTGCATCGACATCCCTTCCACGTCGCCTTTCTCGACGACTTCGCCCTTGGAGAGCACGTAGTAACGCTGCGCGACGCGGTGCACGAGGCTGAAGTTCTGCTCGATCAGCAGGATGCTCGTATCCTCGGTTGCAAGCCGGACAAGCGTGGCGGCAAGCTCGTCGACAATCACCGGCGCCAGCCCCTCGCTCGGTTCATCGAGGATCAGGAGATCGGGATTGGCCATCAACGCGCGACCGATCGCCAGCATCTGCTGCTGTCCGCCGCTCATCGCGGTTCCAAGAGAATTAGCCCGTTCCTTCAGGATCGGGAACAGCTCGCAGACCGTGTCGAAATTCCACCGCCCAGGTCGTCCCACTGCCGCACCTAGCGCGAGGTTCTCGCGAACGGTCAACCCGGGAACGATCCGACGGCCTTGCGGCACGACGGCAATTCCCGATCGGGCGGCGGTGAAGTGCCGGATCGTCGACTGCTGCCGGTCCTGGAACGCGATCTGGCCGGCTCCGACCCGCGCGATGCCCAGGCACACGTTGACGATTGTTGTTTTGCCGACCCCGTTGCGTCCGAGGATGGCGACGCGTTCTCCGCGACGGACCTCGAGTGACGTCGCGTTGAGGATCTTCGCTTTGCCGTAGTAGCCGTCGACCGATTGCAGGCTGAGTAACGTCATTCGATGCTCGACCCGAGATAGGCGCGCACGACCTCGGCGTTCGCGCGGATCTCCTCGCCGGTTCCCTGCGCGAGGACGCGCCCGAGGTTCAGCACGGTGATTCGGTCCGACACCGAGAAGATGACTTCCATGTCGTGCTCGACCAGCAGGACGGTCACCTTCCAGTTGCCCGCCAACTCCTTCAGCAGGCGCGCCAGCACGAGCGACTCCTGCATGGACAGGCCAGCGGCCGGCTCGTCCAGCAGCAGCACGGACGGACGGCCGACGAGTGCGAGCGCCAGATCGAGGCGACGCTGGTCGCCGTAGGAGATGTCTGCCGCGCGGTGCCCGGCGAGGTCGAGCAACCCGAGCACGTCGAGCACCTCGTCCGTGTTGTCGGTCTCGGCGACGCGGGCTGCCAGCATTACCTGTTCGCGCACGGTGAGCGCGGGGAAGACGTTCGTCTTCTGAAAGGAGCGCGCCAGGCCCGCCCTGCGTCGCGCCGGCGCCGGGAGCCGACTGATGTCGCGACCAGCGAGGGTCACCCGGCCTCCGGTGGGCCCCCCGCGTCCGCACAGCGCGTCCATCAGAGTCGACTTGCCAGCGCCGTTCGGCCCGATCAGGCCGCGGATCTCGCCAGTCTCCAGTTGCAGCGAGACGCCATCCAATGCGGCGAAACCGCCGTAGCGGCGCGACAGGTCGTGTCCCTCGAGCGCGAAGCTCGTCAAGGCTTCCTCCGCCGTCCGATCGCCGCCGTGCGCGCGAGAAAGCCGCTGAGTCCCTGGGGGAGCAGGACGGTGACGGCGATCAGCAGCGTGCCGATGATCGCGGGCCAGTGCTCGGTAAGATCGCCAGCCGCATCCTTGGCGACGAAGAAAATTACCGCGCCGAGTGCCGGGCCCCAAACCGCGTGCGCGCCGCCGACGACCGCCATGATCAGCGCTTCCCCCGACAGGCTCCAATGCAGGATGCCTGGAGTCACGAAGGCGTTGTACAGCGAGAAGAGTACGCCCGCGAGTCCGGCCGCTGCCGCCGATAGCGCGAACACCAGTGCTCGCGGCACCAACGTGGGGTACCCGACGTAGCGAGCGCGCTCCTCGTTCTCGCGGATCGCGATAGTCAGCAGCCCGAAGCGGCTCCGCGCGACGATTGTCAGCAGCACGATTTCCGCGATGAGCGCACCCCAGCAGACGACGAACATCGTCGCCGGCGACTGGAACATCTCGATGCCTACGCCGAAAAGCCGCGACGGCAATCGCACGGCCATGCCGTCGTCGCCCCCCGCCAGCGCGCGCCAGCGCAGCATCAGTTCGTGCAGCGATTGTGCGACCGCCAGCGTCAGCATCGAGAACGACAGCGCGGGCAGTCGCACGATGATCAGTCCGGTGAGGAAGGCGAACAACGCGGGCAGAATGACGGCCGCGAAGATCGCCGCTTCCGCGGGCACCCAGTCGAACCTGCCGTTGAGCGCCATCAAATACGCAGCCATACCGAAGAACGCGGCGTGACCGAAGCTCGCCAGGCCGTTCTGGCGGATCAGGAATCCGATCGAGACCGCGAGAATCGCGTAGATCACGGCTTGCGTCATCAGCGTGAGCGCGAGCTGAGAACCGACCAGCCAGGGAACTGCAACGCCCGCTGCCAACAGCACCACAGCCACGGACAGGAATGTCGGCACCCGGGGGTGAGCACCGCTGGCGACGGTCTCCGGTGCTCGCGCCACTGTGGTCTCGCTCACTTCCCGTGCCCCGCGATACCTTGTGGGCGCAACCCCAGCACCAGTCCCATGATCAACAGCGGAATCACCGAAGCGACCTCGGGTAGATAGGCCAGCCCGAGGTTGTGGAACTGGCCGATCACCAGTGCAGCCACGAAGGCGCCGACGAAGCTGGTCAGTCCGCCGGTGACGACGACGATGAAGCAGTCGATGATGATGTAGGCGCCCATCGACGGCGACAGCGCCATCAGCGGGCCGGCAATGGTTCCGGAGAGCCCAGCGAGCCCGGTGCCGATCGCAACGACGAGCGCGCTCAGCCGGTCGGTGTCCACACCCTGCATGCCGGTCGTCACGGGATCGACGCTCGAGGCGCGCACATAGAGGCCGACGCGACTCGAGTGCAGCCAGAGGGCCAGCGCCGCGGCGACCGCGATGGCGACGGCGATCACGAACAGGCGGTACACCGGGTACTGCGAACCGAAGATCGTTACCGATCCATCCAGCGCTGCAGGCGCTGCGACCGAGATGAAGTCCTTGCCCCAGATCGTCCGGACGGCGTCCTCCAGCACGAAGAGCAGCCCGAACGTGACCAGAAGTGTGACGATCGGCTCTTCTCGCTGGAGCGGACGGAATACGAATCGGTCGAGCAGGACACCCAGCAAGGCCAGTACCACAACGGAAACGCCCATGCCGACCCAGAAGCCGAGCCAGGCCGCAGCTGTGTACGACACGTAGGCGCCCAGCATGAAGAAGCCGCCGTGCGCGAAGTTCGTGACGCGGCGCAGTCCGAAGATCAGTACGAGGCCGACCGCGAGCACGTAGAGGAAGCTGCCGTACACGAGGCCGTTGATGATCTGGATCATCGAGGGAAGCGCTCCCGTGGGCCCTCACCCGCGGCGACGCGTGCAACCACGTCGCGTCGTTGCCTTGGCGAGGGCGCCACGTCGTGGACTAGAGCTTGCAGCTGCCGTCCGGACCGGGCGTCGCGTCCTTCGACGGGATGGTCATCTTGACGACGGGCTGCAGCCTGCCGTTCACGGTCTCCACGGTGCCGAAGTAATTGGGGCCGACGAGCTGGTTGTCTTCCTTGCGCATGACCTGCGTGCCGAGGATCGTTTCGAAGGTGCTCCCTGACATCGCTTTGGCAACATCGGCCGGGGCCACGCTGCCCGCCTTCTTCACCGCCTGGAAGATCACCTGCATGCCGACGTAGGTCTCGCCCTGGAAATTGGTCGGGACCTCCCCTGGATATGCTTTCGAAAAGTCGGCGACGAACTTCTTGTTGCCGGGCGTGTCGAGTGTCGAGCTGTAGTTGATGATCGTGTGGATGCCTTGCACCACGTCGCCAAGGACCTTGACCGTACCGTCGGTGGTGAAGCTCACGCCGCCCGTGGTCACCTTGTCGAAGAGCCCGAACTGCTTGGCCTGTCGCGCGAAGGTGATCGCATCGCGACCCGCCAGCGCGACCCACATGCCCTGCGCGCCGGAGTCGATCACTTTCTGGATGTGCGCGGCGTAGTCGTTGCTGCCCAAGGCCGGGTAGTTCTCGGAGACGACCGTCTTGCCCGAGGCGGCCGCCGCCTTCTTGAAGCTCTCGCCGGAGTTCCTGCCCCATGCGTAGTCGGCTGCGACGATCGCCCATTTGACCTCAGGGCGCGTGGCCAGCCATGGTTGGACCGTCGCCGCATCGGAGTAGTCGGGGTGATTGACGCGGAACACGCGGCGCTGGCATTGCTTGCCGGTGATGTCGTCGGCCTTGTTGATGGTCGCGACGAACATCGCGTTCCAGCGATTGAGCATGGGAGCGATCGCGAGCGCCTCGCTCGAAGCGATGGTTCCGGTAAGGATGTTGTAGCCATCGAGCGCCAGCTTCTCGGCCTGTTGGCGCGCGAGCTCGGGCTTGGCCTCGGTGTCGAGGAAGCGAACTTCGACCTTCCTGCCGTCGACGCCGCCCGCGGCATTCGCTTCGTTGACCGCGAATTCCACGACGCGCTTGACCTCCTCGCCTAGCGGCGCGTACGTACCGGTCAACGCCGTCGGCACTCCGATCTTGAGGGGATCCTTCGCCGCCCACGCACTGGTGGCGACAGCCGTCGACACGACGACGGCCGACAGGCCGAGCACCACCGCCCTTCGCGACTGCATCATCGTTTTCCTCCCATTAAATGAACGTTCATTCGATCATGGGAGACGGGACGTGTCAAGCCTTGCTGCAATCGCCTCCTGGTATCGCTAAGAACGGCGATGGGCAGCCTCTGGCAGTCGTCGAAGGCGGAGGGGATGGAGTGAAAAGAAGCGATGCCTCGGCACTGCTCGCTACCGTGGGAACTGCGGTTGCTCTGTTTGAGGAGTCCAACGCCGCGACGAACTCCTCGATGGTTGTAGACGGCCAGTTGCGCGAGCTCTGTCTTCAGGCGGCCGAAGAAGCCTTCGCACGCTACCTTGTCTCTGAGCACCACTCGCGTGACATAGAGGGAACCCGCTTTGCATCGGCGATCCGCGACCCCGCAAGGAAGCACTTTCTTCGGGTGCAGCACATACCTTGGTCATCCAGTGCGTTGGAAACGGGCGTTATGGGGTCGTAATTCTGATTGTGGGCGAGGATTGGTCACACACGAGCAGCAACGCGCCAAGGCAGGCCGATGAGTGCGGGCTTACGAAGCATCGCGATGAAGGCGAGGTTCCACCTCGCCAATTGCGCCCTCGGGTTTGCTATAGAGTAGCGCCGCTGTATATTGCAACGAATCGGCTGGAAACCCGCGTCAGTGCTCGTACTGCCGCCGGATTGTGATTCCGGTTGTCGTGGGTTCGAATCCCATCGCCCACCCCAAATCCCGCGGAAGATTCGGACGACCGGGCAGGCTCACGGTCCGCAGGACACGACCTTCAGATCGAGATGCACGGCGAACGGCTCGAAATCGTGATCGCGATGCAGCAGTGTGAATCCACTCTCGATGCATCGCGTGGCGATGATGGTGTCGATGGTCTTTCGCACGGTGATTCCCAGCTTTCGTAGCCGGCGGAAGTTTTTCGCAGCCTGGATCGCGACCTCCCGACCGCCGAGTTCGACGACGTCGAGCGCTGTGAGCAGCTTCCGGGCCGCTTCGAAGGTCGAGTCTTTGTCGAATCCCTGCAGGACTTCGGCGAGGATCAGGTCGCCGATGGCGAGCAGCTCGTGTCCGAGCAGGCGATCGAGCATCTCGGCCTCCGGCGAAGGCACTCCGCGAAAATAGTCGACCCAGACGCTCGAGTCGACAAGGATCACTTGTCGGTCCGCATCGCGTCGAGATCGCCCTGCCAGTCGATCTTTCCGCGCAGGCGTCGCAGCTCTTCCTGTTTGCGCAGGCGCAGCAGTGTTCGCAGGCCCAGTTCGACCGCTTCGCGCTTGGTCTTCAAACCCGTTGCGCGCAACGCGTCCTCCATCAATCTGTCGTCGATCACGATGTTGGTTCTCATGGGTGTGTATGTAGCTGAATTGACATACACATGATAACCCGCGACCGAGCCCGTTGCATCCGTGCTCGAATCGGACGGTGCGCGCGATGCTGCCAGGGCTGCGGCGCCGCGATCATCCGCCGCAACGCCGTCTCGTCGCCGTGCTCTTCGCTTCCGGGTGCCGAGCGGAACGCGCGGCGAAGGGCATAAGTCGGCCGGCGTTTCGCCCGATAATGTGCGTCGGCTCGCCCCTTGGAGATTCACGCATGAAGCGTCGTCCCTTCCTCGCGTTTTCGCTTGTCGGGCTTTGCCTGGCTGTCGCACCGGCGTTCGCGCAGAACTGGCCCAGCGGTCCCGTGAAGGTCATCGTCCCGTACGGGCCGGGCTCGACGCCCGACATCGTCGCGCGCATCGTTTCCGAGCACCTGACGACGCGCCTGGGCAAGCCGTTCGTCGTCGAGAACAAGCCGGGCGCGAGCGGCAACATCGGCACCGACGCGGTGGCGAAGGCGGCGCCCGACGGCCAGACGATCGGCATCAGCATCGCCGGCCCGCTCGCCGTGAACACGCTGCTGTTCCGGAACATGCCGTACGACCCGGCCCGCGACATCGCGCCGATCACGATCGCTGCCACCCAACCGAGCGTGCTCGTCGTCGGCTCGCGGCTGCCGGCGGCGGACACTGCGGAGCTGATCGCGCGACTGCAGCGCGATCCGGGCAAGTACAACTTCTCCTCGATGGGCGCCGGCAGCATTTCGCATCTCGCGGTCGAGGCGATCGCCGCGCGCGCGGGAACCGAGATCGTTCACGTTCCCTACGCCGGTTCGACGAAGGCTGCGATGGCGGTCATGAGCGGCGAGGTCGACCTGGCCGTGTTGCCCGCCGCGGCCGTGATGCCGCAGGTCAAGGCGGGCAAGCTGCACGCGCTGGCCGTGACGACCGCGACGCGCTCGGCGGCGTTGCCGGAGTTGCCGACGCTGGCGGAGGGCGGCGTGCGCGACGTCCAGGCCGATGCCTGGATGGGGTTCATCGCGCCCGCCAGGACACCGGCGGCGATCGTGAGCCGACTGCACGACGAAATCGTCGCCGTGCTGGCCGATCCCGACGTGCGCGACAGGCTGCGCGGGCTCTACATGGACGTGGTGGCGAACTCTCCGGACGAGTTCAGGGCGACGTTGCAGAGCGATCTCGAGCGGTGGCGGCCGATCGTGCAGAAGCACGGCATCCGCCTCGACTGAACCGAACGCGCAGGCGCGAGCACGGCCTGCGCGAGACCTCTTCGGTGTCGGTCGAACCATCCGGGGCAATGGGACGCGCGGCGAGCAATGCCGTGCGCGAACCCGCGCGTGACACGCCGGTGTACGGCGAATTCGACGTCGTCGTGCTCGGCGGCGGCCCGGCCGGAATCGCTGCCGCGTGCAGCGCCTCGCGCAACGGCGCGCGCGTGCTGCTCGTCGAGCGCTACGGTTTCCTCGGCGGCATGGGAACCGCAGCCGGCGTGACCAATTTCTGCGGACTGCACGCGAACGTCCACGGCGAGATCCGCCGGGTGGTGCACGGCGTCGTCGACGATCTGCTCGACCGGATGCGGGAGCTGGACGGCTTGAACGAACCGCATCTCGTGCTCGGGAAGACCTGCGCGCAGGCGTACGACGTCGCGGCCTTCGAATGCGCGGCCGACGGGCTGCTGGTCGCCGCGGGCGTGCAGTTGCTGTTCCATGCGCTGGCCGTCGCCGTTCATCGCAGCCCGACGGGCGCGATCGAGGCGCTGCTCGTCGAGACGAAATCGGGTCGCTGCGCCGTGCGTGGCCGCGTCTTCGTCGATGCATCGGGCGACGCCGATCTCGCGTACTGGGCAGGCGTTCCGACGGAGAAGGGCGACGACGCGGGCTCGTTGCTCTACCCGACACTGATGTTTCGCGTGGGCAACGTCGACGCCGAGCGTGCGGGACAGGCGTGGGCGACCATCGCCAGTCGGATGGAAGCGGCCGAAGCCGAAGGCGCGTTTCGCTTTCCCCGCCGGGGAGCGATCCTGCGGCCGCAGAAGCGGCCGTACGAGTGGCGCGTGAACGTCACGCAATTGAGCAATCCGGACGGTTCGGCGACCGACGGCACCGATGCGCGCTCGCTGAGCGCCGGCGAGCTCGAAGGGCGCAGGCAGATCGTCGACTACCTGCGCTTCCTGCGCGCGCGCGTCCCGGGCTTCGAGGACGCCTACCTGCTGGCGATCGCCGCGCAGCTGGGTATTCGCGAGACGCGCCGTCTCGTCGGCGAGGTCGTGCTCACGCGCGAAGACGTGCTCGGCTGCGCCGATTTCGACGACCGCATCGGCGTGAACGGCTGGCCGCTCGAACAGCACGTTGCCCGCGACGTGCGCTGGACCTGGCCGCCGATTCCGCAGTCGCGCGGCTACAACCAGCTTCCGTACCGAATGCTGCTGCCGCGCGCGGGCACCGCCGGCGACGTGGACAATCTCCTCGTGGCCGGGCGTTGCGCATCGATGACGCACGACGCGCAGTCGGCTGCGCGCGTGAGCGGCGCCTGCTTCGTCATGGGGCAGGCCGCCGGCACCGCCGCGGCATCGGCACTGCGCGAGGGATGCAGCCTCCGTGACCTGCCGGTCGCCTTGCTGCAAGATCGACTGCGCGAGCAGGGGGCTTTTCTCGGCGATGCCGATGCGTGCATCGAAGAGTCCGTCCGGCAGTGAGCGGCTTCGGGTTCCGGGCCGCCGTCCGGGTTTCGGGCAGTGCGCGGCCGTCCTCACCCTGAACGCCCGCCCGACGCGCAGCGCCGACGCCGCGGCGTCGCCCGGCGATCGCTTCCAGCCGCTCGTCGGCGCGCGAATGAACAATTTCACGCGCAAGACGAAAACGGCGGAACGATGATTACCTCCGAGATCGCACTGCCCAGCGCCGCCGAGCGTGCAAGGTCGGCGTTGCGTTATCTTGCCCAACGACGGCTGTCGCCGACGCCCGACCAGTATCGGCGCGCCTGGGAGCGCGTCGGAGGCAACGGGCCGGACGACGAGCACGCGGACGCGGGCGAGTCCGAGCCTGCGCGTTCAGCCGAGCCCCGGCACGTGGACGGCTGCGAGTCGGCACCGCTCGGTCCGGTCGTTGCCGAGGCGATGCACTGGGTGGAGATTCCGCAACGCAACTGGACCCGGGCGCGCAAGAAGGAGGCGCTGCAGCGCGTGCTGAGCCGCCCGTCGGATGCCGCTCGACTGGTCGGCCGGCTCTCTTCGCTCGTCGACTCGTGGAAGCGCGACGAGGGTGACCGATGCGCCAACTCCGCCGGCGGTTCCGTGACGGATCGAGCCGATTTCGCGGCGGCCGGAAATCTGCCGCCGCCGCCGCCGGCCGATGGGTCGGCGGCCTCGTCCCTGGCGCAACCACCGACCTCACCCGCCGTCGACGAAACGGCTTCGGCCGCCGCGGACGCATCGACCTCGCCTGCGGCGGACCGATCGACGCCGGCCGCGGACAAGCCGATTTCGGCTGCCGCGGGCGATCCGGCGGATCGGCCCGACGAGCAGGCGTCCGCTGCGCAAGCGCACGCCGACACGGCGCGCCGCCTGCTGGACGAGATGACGCGCCTGCTCGTGACGATCTGCGAGACGGTACCCACCCTCGTCGAGGAGGAGGCGTGGGTGCGTCGCCAGTTCGACACAATCCGCGCGACGCTCGAGCCCTCCGGCCGCTTCCCCGACCGGCGCGACCTCGCACTGGCGCGCGACGTCCTTCGCAGGACGGCCGAGGAGCACCAGCGGCTGCTGCAGCTGCGCCGCGATTCGCTGCAGATGATGAAGTCGATGCTCGCGCAGTGCGTCGACTGGCTGGGCGCGCTCACCGCGTCGAGCGGCCGCTTCGGCGACAAGCTCGGCACGTACATGGAGAACATCCGCAAGTCGCCCGACCTGGCCACGCTTGCCGGCGTCGTGCATGAACTGATCGACGAGACGCGGTCGGTCTACGTCGAGTTCGATGCGTCGCGCAACGACTTCGCCGCCGCAGGCGAGCGTGCGCGGCAGTTGCAGGACGAGGTCGAGCGCCTGGCCGGCGAGCTCGACAACGCCAGCGCGCTGGTCATGACGGATCACCTGACCCGGTTGCTGAACCGGCGCGGGCTCGAGCGTTCGTTCGACGACCTGTCGCGCGACTGCCGGAATGCGGCGGCGCCGCTGTCGCTCGCGCTGATCGACGTGGACGATTTCAAGCGATTGAACGACGCTTTCGGCCACCAGAAGGGTGACGAGGCCTTGCGCCATCTCGCGCGCGTGCTGTCCGGCAGCCTGCGCCCGACCGATGTCGTCGCGCGCTACGGGGGCGAGGAGTTCGTCGTGCTGCTTCCGTCGGTGCCCGTCGATCACGCGCTCGAAGTGATCCGTCGCGCACAACGCGCGCTGACCAACAACGTCTACCTGAACGGCGACGAGCGGGTCTTCGTGACCTTTTCGGCGGGCGTCGCGCAATCGGACGGTTCGGAGTCGCTCGACGCGATCGTCGAACGGGCCGACGAAGCGATGTATCGCGCCAAGCGCGCCGGAAAGAACCGGGTCTTCGCGGCGACTCGCTGATCAATCGATCTTCGTCGTCGGGAGCAAGCGCCCGCCTTGCCTTGCGCAGCTGCGGAACCCGGCGTAGACGTCGTTGCGCTCGGCGCCGAAGAAATTGCGATAGCGCGGATGGCGCATCCGTGGCGTGGTGGCGTACGACGCGCCGCGCAGGACCGGTCGGCCGTCGAACCACGGCGCCGAATAGGCACGGTACGGATGCGCGGCGAAACCCGGGTACGGCGCGAAAGCACTCGACGTCCATTCCCAGACCTCGCCCCACTGGAATGCGTCGCCCGCTTCGATCGCGGCGCGTTCCCATTCGGCTTCGGTGGGCAGGCGTCGTCCCGCCCAGTTGCACCACGCGAACGCTTCGTGCTGCGTGAGGTGGCAGGCGGGCAGCGTCGGGTCGAGCTCGATCCAGTTGCCGTTCCACCATCGCTGCCAGCCCTGCGGCCTGCGCTCGAGATAACGCGGCGCGCGCAGCCGTCGGCTGCGCAGCCATTCGCGCCCGGGGTCGCTCCACCAGCCGTGCTGCTCGTAGCCGCCCGCTTCGACGAAAGGCAGGTATTCGCGCCAGCGAACGACTCGGTCGTCGATGCGACAGCCGGGTATCCGCACTTCGTGCGCCTGGCGTTCGTTGTCGAAGGCGAAGCCGGCGCCCTCGAAGCCCAGGCGCCACGGTCCCGCGTCGAATTCGATCGTTCGGCGCCTGCCGGCGGGCGAGGCCGGCGCGGGCAGCGCGGCGATCTCGAAGCCGAGCGCGTGCGCCATGTATGTTGCGGCTTCGTGATGCATGTCCTCGTGAAAGAGCGCCAGCCGGAAGAAATACAATCCGTCGTCGCTGCCGTCGGCAACGTGCAGCAGTCGGAGCGTGCGATCGAGTTGCGCGCGCAGGTCCTCGCGGGTCGCTTGCGCATCGGGCAGCGGCAGGTTCCAGCGCGTGGCGTGCGCGACCTTTGCCGAGTCGTACAGGAGGTCGGCTTCCGTCCGTACGCCCGGCAGGCGCGGCGCTTCCGGATTCGCGCGGGCGCCCAGCGCACGTTCCGGATTGCGTGCGATCCAGTATTCCTGGAACCATCCGATGTGGCCCAACTCCCACAGCGGCGGGTTCGATTCCGCGCATTGCGGCACGACGAGCGTTTCGAGGTTCCGCTCGAAGGACGCGAAAGCCGCCAGCGTGTCGCGACGGCTCTCGATCAGCGCCCCGGCAAGCGCTTCGATGCCGGCGCTGCGGATCCCGATGCCGGCGCTTCGATCATCGACCATTCGCGCCCCGAACCGTCCCGATGAAGAAAACGCAGCTCGTGATAGTGACACCGGCCAGCGCCGATGCCAACAGCGGAAACTGGCGAACGGCGCAGCGCTGGTCGGGCTTTCTGGCGAACGACTATCGGGTGCGCGTGGTGCAGCAGTGGCGCGACGGCGACGAGGCGCTGATGATCGCGCTGCACGCGCGCCGCTCGGCGGCGTCGATCTTCGCGTGGCGCGCGCGACATCCGAGGCGGCCGCTGCTGCTCGTGCTGACGGGAACCGATCTGTATCGCGACATCGCGAACGACGGCGACGCGCAGCGCTCGGTCGCGCTGGCCGATCGGCTGGTCGTGCTCAACGAGCGTGGCCCGCAGGCGCTGCCCGCGCCGTTGCGGCCCAAAGCGAGCGTGCTGCTGCAATCGTGCCCCGCGCGCGCCCGCGCAGCCAAGACGCAGCGGCTGCTGCGAGCGGTGATGGTAGGTCACCTGCGCGACGAGAAATGCCCGTCCACCTACTTCGAGGCGGTGCGCAGGCTCGCGGATCGCGCCGACATCGTGTTCGAGCACGTCGGCGCCGCGCTCGATCCGGCGCTTGCCGCCGAAGCACGCGCGCTGATGGCGGCCGGTCTGCGCTATCGCTGGTTCGGTGCGCTCGGGCACGGGCGCACGCTGGCACGGATCCGCGCCGCGCACGTCCTCGTCCACGCGAGCCGCATCGAGGGCGGTGCGCACGTCGTGATCGAAGCGGTGCGCAACGGCACCGCAGTGCTCGCTTCGCGCATCGACGGCAACGTCGGACTGCTCGGCGAAGACTACGGCGGTTACTTTCCGCTCGGCGATTCGACGGCGCTCGCCGCGCTGTTGCGGCGCACGCGAGACGATCCCGGCGCGTTGGCGGCGCTGCAGGCGCAGTGCGATGCGCGCGCGGCGTTGTTCGATCCGGCGCGCGAGCGCCAGGGGCTCCACTCGATGCTGGGTCCGCTGCTGCGCTAAGGCAGCCGAGGTCGCTCCGGGCGGCGCCGCGTCGCGCTCGCCGCTGCGCGATGACGCGCCACGCTGCGCTACGATGCGACCTACGCTCCCGAGTCCCGACCCGACCTCTTCGTTGCCGGCGTGTTTCGATGACTGACTACCGGTTCCTCCGCGTCGAGCGGCACGTCGATGTGCTGCGGGTGACGATCGATCGGCCGCGTCAACGCAATGCGCTGAGTACGCGCGTGCTCGCCGAGTTGCGCCGGGCGTTCACCGACGCCGCGGCCGATCCGGCGCTGCGCGCCGCCGTGCTCACCGGCGCCGGCGACCAGAGCTTCGCGGCGGGCGGCGACCTGAAGGAGTTCGACGGACTGCGCTCGGCTGCCGACGCGCAAGCCCTGTGGACCGAGGCAAGCGAAACGCTGCGCGCTGTGCGCGAATTTCCGGTGCCGGTGATCGCGGCGCTGAACGGCGTGGCGCTGGGCGGAGGCGCCGAACTGGCCGTCGCCTGCGATTTCCGCGTCGCGGCGCCGCAGGCCGGAATCGGTTTCGTGCAGGGGCGGATGAACATCTGTACCGGCTTCGGCGGCGGTATCGATCTCGTTGCACTCGTCGGCGGACATCGCGCGTTGTCGATCCTGATCGACGCGCAGACGATCGACGCCGGGCGCGCGCTCGGGATCGGCCTGATCGACGTCGTCGCCGCGGCCGGCGAGCCGCTCGGGCAGTGCGTCGAGCGCTTCCTGCGCCCGCTGCGCGCGCAGGCGCCGCAGGTGCTGCGCGCCTTCAAGACGATCGCGTTGTCGGATCGGCTCGCGCTTTCGAGGCGCGAGCGCGAACGACGCGAACGCGAAGCGATGATCGCCACGTGGGTGCATCCCGATCACTGGAGGGCAAGCGAGCGGTTCGTGTCGCGCGGCGAGCCCGCTGCCGGGATCGCGCCACCGACAGGAGAGACCGCATGACCATTTCGATGTACCAGGCCAGCGTCCCGCGCCTGGCGAACGTTCTCGGGAACCTTTCGGGAATCCTCGACAAGGCGCAGGCACACGTCGACGCGGGGTACGTCGACGCTGCGACGCTGATGCAATATCGGCTCGCCCCCGACATGTATCCCCTGTTCAAGCAGGTGCAGATCGCCTGCGACAAGGCGAGAAGCGTCGTGGCCCGGTTGGCCGGCATGGAGGTGCCGTACTACCCTGACGACGAGAAGACCTTCGCGGAACTGAAGGAGCGGATCGCGCGCACCGTCGAATTCATCCGGAGCGTGCCGCCGGAGCGCATCGACGGAACCGAGGACGACGAGATCGTGCTTCCGGTGACCGGCAAGGAGACGCGCTACAAGGGTATGCAACTGCTGCTCGGGCATTCGATGCCGAACGTCTACTTCCACGCGGTCACCGCCTACAACATCCTGCGCCAGAACGGCGTGCCGATCGGCAAGCGCGATTTCCTCGGCAATCCGTAGCCGGTCCGGGCCCGCCGGCTGCGTGGGAACAGGCGCTAGTCGATCAGGCCGTGCCGCAATGCATACGACGCCAGCTCGGCGTTCGTCGCGACGCCGAGCTTCTCGAGCACGCGCGCGCGGTACACGCTTACCGTCTTCGGCGACAGCGTGAGCGCCTGGGCGATTTCCGAGAGCCGGTGCCCGCTCGCGATGAGCAGCAGCGTTTGCAGCTCGCGGTCGGAGAGCTGCTCGTGCCGCGCGCCTGCGGTGTTGCCCGTGACCGTGTCGAGCAGCAGTTGCGCGACATCGGGGGTGAGGTGCTTCCTGCCCGATGCGACCGCGCGCACTGCCGCGACGATCTCGCGCGGCTCGGTCGTCTTGTTCAGGTACGCCATCGCTCCGCTGCGCAGGGCGCGGATCGCGTACTGGTCTTCGGGATACTGCGAGAGCACGACCACGCGCGGCGCCTCGTCGTCGCCGGCGAGCGCCTTGAGCACGTCGATGCCGCCGCGACCCGGCAGGTTCAGGTCGAGCACGAGCACGTCGGCACGGGTTTCGCGCAACAGCGCGCGCAGCGAAGCGTAGTCGCCGGCTTCGCCGACGATCTCGATGTCGCCGGCCTCGGAGAGCGTTTCCCGCAGGCCGCGTCGGATCATCGCGTGATCGTCCACGAGAACGACGCGGATCATTGCGCGGTTTCCGGCTCGGCGGAGGCTTCGTGCGGCCGGCCGCCGGACGACGCGGCAGCCGATGTCGCCGCGGTCGCGCGCAGCGGCATCGACAGCAGCACGCAGCTGCCGCGTTCGGTGCGCGATGCGTCGATCCACCCGCCGGCGCGTCGCGCTCGCTCGGCCAATCCGCGCAGGCCGAAGGAGCCCGCCTTCTCGAGCGCCTTCGCGGAAAGGCCGACGCCGTCGTCGGCGATCTCGAGCGAGAGCTCCTCCGCGCCGACCAGCAGGTCGATGCGCACCGCGTTCGCCTGCGCGTGGCGGGCGACGTTGGTGAGCGATTCCTGCAGCACGCGGTAGACGGTCATCGCGCGCGTTTCGTCCAGTTCGAGCGTGTCGACGTTGTGCTCGAAGACGGCATCGATGCCGGTGCTGCGGCGGAACTCGCCGACCTGCCAGTGCATCGCGTCGACGAGGCCGGCGTCGAGCACCGGCGGGCGCAGGTTGCGCTGGATGCGCTGCGCCGACTGCATGACGCCGACCAGCGTGCGCAGCGCGCAGCGCGCGCGCTCGGCCGACGCCGGATCGCCGTTGCGTTCGATCCAGGACAGGTCGAAGCGCAGGGTGGTCAGTGCGCCGCCGATGTCGTCGTGGACGTCGCGCGCGATGCGAGCCCGCTCCTCGTCGACGACCGATTCGAGATGGGCGTACAGCTCGCGCAGGCGCCGCTCGGAGCGTTCGAGCGCATGCAGCGCTTGTTCGCGGTCGCGCCGCGCGTGCGCGATCGCCATTGCGTTGAGCAGCGCCGGCGCGAGCCGCGCCAGGCGTCCCTCGACGAGATAGTCGTCGGCACCGCTGCGCATCGCCGACACCGCGCTTTCCTCGCCTCCGCTGCCCGAGACGACGAGGAACGGGAGCGCGGGCCGTCGGGAACGCACGATGCGCAATGCTTCCATGGCCGGCAGTTCCGGCAGCCGGTGCGCGGCGATGACCGCGTCCCAGTCGCGCTCGAGCGCCGCGCGCAGCTCCCCCTGCGTTTCGACGCGATGGGCAGCCAGCGGCAGCCCGTCGCGCACCAGCGTGGCGAGCAGCAGTTCGAACTCGAACTCGTTCTCTGCGACGAGCAGGCGAAAAGGCCGTGTCGGGTCGATCGGAGGGGGGGAATCGACGGCCAAGGCGTTCGACGACGAAGGGCGGACGCGTGAATTGTACGGGCTGGACGCCGCTGTTCGACGGATCGGCGCAAAGTGTTGCGCCGGAGAATCGGTGCGGCCCCTACAGCCGGACGATTTCCTGCCGATATCCCCCGAAGTGCGGGCCGGCGGACCGGCGTCCGTCGCTTTCTGTCGCCTTTGGCTTCGCCCGTCACTTCGCATGCAAGTCGTTCCTTCCGCGCGCCAACCTTCGGCGAAGCCGCCCGCCGGGGCGGCCCCGTTCGCGATGGAGCGGCCGGACTTCGAGCGGGTGCGTACGCTGATTCGCGAACGCGCCGGCATCGACCTGAGCCCGGCCAAGCAGGCAATGGTATACAGCCGTCTCTCGAGGCGGCTGCGCGAGCGCGGGCACGACTGCTTCGCCGACTACCTGCGCTGGCTCGAGCAGGCAAGCGGTCCCGAGGCCGATCTCGAATGGCAGGAGTTCGTCAACTGCCTGACGACGAATCTCACCGCGTTCTTTCGCGAGGAGCACCATTTCGCGCTGCTCGCCGACGAACTGCGTCGTCGCGGCTCGCGCCGGGTACGCATCTGGTGCGCGGCGGCTTCGACCGGCGAGGAACCGTACTCGATCGCGATGACGGTCGTCGAGACGCTCGGGTCGGGCGCCGACGTTCGCATCCTCGGCAGCGACATCAACACGAAGGTGCTCGAGGCGGCCGGGCGCGGCGTCTATCCGATCGATTCGCGCGGGCTGGGCGCGGAACGCCTGCGCCGCCACTTCCTGCGCGGAACCGGCCCGAACGAGGGCTTCGTGCGGGTGCGTCCCGAGCTGCGCCGGCTGGTCGCCTTCCGGCCGTTGAACCTGGCCGACGGGCGCTGGACGCTCGACGAAGCGGTCGACTTCGTCTTCTGTCGCAACGTGATGATCTATTTCGACGCAGCCACGCAACGCAGCGTGCTCGGGCGGATCCATGCGGCGATGGCCCCGCGAGGCTGGCTGTTCGCCGGGCATTCGGAAAACTTCGGCTCGTCGCGCGATCTCTTCCGCGCGCTGGGCAAGACCGTCTACGAGCGCGAATGAGGGTCGACGCCACTCCGCCGGCAGCGGCAGCGTCGTCGTCGCGGCTCGCGCAACTGCGCGCCGCACCGCGCCGGCCGGGCGAGGCGTCGTTCTTCTGGTTCGACAGTCATTTCGGCAACGAGGCGGTCAAGGTGCTGCCCGGCGAGTATTTCGTGCACGCCGACGACATCCTGATCATGACGACGCTCGGTTCGTGCATCGCTGCGTGCCTGTGGGACCGCGATCGTCGCATCGGGGGGCTGAACCATTTCATGCTGCCCGACGGGGCCTGCGCGGACGGCCGCTACGGCGCCTTCGCGATGGAGTTGCTGATCAACGAGATGCTGCGCCAGGGGGCCTCGCGCAGCTCGCTCGAGGCCAAGGTCTTCGGCGGCGCGCAGGTGATCGCCGGAATGGACACGGTGAACGTCGGCGAGCGCAACACGCGCTTCGCTCTCGACTACCTGAAGACCGAGCGGATCCCGGTGGTCGGCCGCGACGTGCTCGACGTGCATCCGCGGAAGATCTGCTTCATGCCGGCAAGCGGGCGCGCGGTGGTCAAGCGATTGCTGCCGGCGGATCCGCAGGCGCTCGTGCAGCAGGAGCGTTCGGCGGCGCAGCGCGCGCGGCCGCTGGCCGGCGCCGGCGGCCGGATCGAGCTGTTCGCCGACGCTCCGGGAGCCCGGCGATGACGATGCTCGCGCCGACCGCCTCGCGCAGGATTCGCGTGCTCGTCGTCGACGACTCGGCCCTGGTTCGCTGCCTGCTCGCGAAGATCGTCGACGCGCAGCCCGACATGGAGTGCATCGGCGCCGCAGGCGATCCGCTGATCGCGCGTGAACTGATCCGGCGGCTCGATCCCGACGTCATCACGCTCGACGTCGAGATGCCGAAGATGGACGGACTCGACTTCCTCGGGCGGCTGATGCGCCTGCGCCCGATGCCGGTCCTGATGGTGTCGACGCTGACCGAGCGCGGCGCCGAGGTCACCTTGCAGGCGCTCGAACTGGGCGCGATCGACTTCGTCGCGAAACCGCGGATCGGCGTGGCCGACGGCCTGAACGCGCTCGCCGCCGAAATCGTGGAGAAGCTGCGCGTTGCGGCGGCTGCGCGGCCGAGACCGCTGCGCCGAGCCGTACCGACGCCCGTGCACCGGGATTCGGGGCAGGCACGAGCGGTGCCGCTGCGCGTCGCGACTCCGCCGGCCGGTACGGCGACGGTGATGCCGCCGCCGGCGACGGCTGCGGTGTCCAGCGCGCCGTCGCGCTGGCGCACGACCGAGCGACTGGTCTTCATCGGCGCGTCCACCGGCGGCACCGAAGCCACGCGCGAGGTGCTGGTGAACCTTCCCGCCGATTTCCCGGCGATCGTCGTCACCCAGCACATGCCGGCCGGATTCACGAAGAGCTACGCCGCGCGCCTGGACTCGCTGTGCCGGATCGCCGTCAAGGAGGCGATCGACGGCGAACGCGTGCTGCCGGGGCACGCGTACATCGCGCCGGGCGGACTGCATCTGTGGGTGGAGCGCTCGGGATCGAACTACATCGCGCGCGTGGCCGACGGCGAGCCGGTGAACCGGCACCGCCCGTCGGTGGAAGTGCTGTTCCGCTCGGCCGCGCATGCAGCGGGGCCGAATGCGATCGGCGTGATGCTCACCGGCATGGGCGCCGACGGCGCGCGCGCGATGCGCGAGATGCGCGAGGCGGGCAGCTGGAACATCGCGCAGGACGAGGCCAGCTGCGTGATCTTCGGCATGCCGCGCGAGGCGATCGCGCACGGCGCCGCGCACGAAGTGCTTCCGCTCGCGGGAATCGCCCCGCGCCTGATCGAATGCGTCCGCGCGGCGAACGCGCCTTCGCGTACGTCCGTCACGACGGAGTAGACCGATGAACGATCCGACGAACGGTGCGCTGGCACTCGGGCTCGCGGCCGATATCCAGGAAGGGATCGTCGCCGCCTGCAACGATCTCGATCGCCTGCGCGAGCTGCTCGACGACGCCTTCGGAGCGCTGCTGCGCGTGCTGCCGGCCGATGCGGCGGTGCCGGGCGCCGACGCGCAGGTGGCGATCACGGCGATGCAGTTTCACGACCTTGCCGCGCAGTCGCTCGCGCACACGCGGCAGCGCCTTCGCAACTGCGCCGATCGCCTCGCTGACGGAGCCTTCGGCCCCGACGAGGACGGCGAATCGGTGATCGAAGCGCCGCGCGCGCGTGCCAATCCGGTGACGTGCGCCGAAATGGAAGCGGGATCGGTCGAGTTGTTCGACTGAGATCGACGACGGGGGAAAGAAGGATGAAGACGATTCTTGCGGTCGACGATTCGGTATCGATGCGGCAGATGGTGTCGTTCACGCTGCGCGGGGCCGGCTTCGACGTGGTCGTCGCCGAGGACGGGCAGGACGCCTGGAACAAGTCGAGCGAGCGCAGCTTCGATCTCGTGCTCACCGACCAGAACATGCCGCGACTCGACGGAATCGGGCTCACGCGCAAGCTGCGTTCGCTGCCGCAGTACCGCTGCACGCCGATCCTCATCCTGACCACCGAATCGGGCGACGAAATGAAGCGCGCCGGACGCGAAGCGGGGGCCACCGGCTGGATGGTCAAGCCCTTCGACCCGGCCAAGCTCGTCGAGGTGATCCGCAAGGTGATTCCGGATCCGGGGAGCGGGCAATGAGCGAGCCCGGCTCGACGAGCGGCGGCGCCGGACTCGACCTGAGCCAGTTCTTCGAGGTCTTCTTCGAGGAAGCGGCGGAGAACCTCGAGCGGATGGAGCAACTGCTGCTCGAAATCGATCTCGAGGCTGCCGACGACGAGACCTTGAACGCGATCTTCCGCTGCGCGCATTCGGTGAAGGGCGGCGCGGCGACTTTCGGTTTCGCCGAGCTGGCCGCCCTCACGCACGAGATGGAGACGCTGCTCGACCGGCTGCGCCGGCGCGAACTCGTGCCGAGCGTCGCGATGGTCGACGTCCTGCTGCAGTCGGGCGACGCGATGCGCGCCCACCTGGATCGGCACCGATCCGGCGGCAACGAGCCGGGCGCCGACGATGCGGCGCTGCGCGCGAGCCTCCGAGCGCTCGCCGCGGGACAGGCGAGCGAGAGCCCGGCGCGCACCGGTGCGCGCGTGCTCGAGCTCGTCGTCGGGCCGCTGGAGGCGCCCGAGCGGGCCGAGCAGTTGTTCGAACTCTTTCGCGAGATCGAGGACCTCGGGACGATCGAGCGCCTCGACGCGGGCCAGGCAGCCGACGGAATGCGCCGCTTCCGCGTCTGCACCAACAGCTCCGACGACGAGCTGATCGACCTGTTCACCTTCCACGTCGAGCGCGATCGCGTGATGCTGCAGCCGATCTCCGACGGATACGGTTTCCACGACGGCGCGCCCGGCGTGCCCGGGATGCAGCCGGTCGCCGGGCCTGCACGCGACGCTGCTGCGGCAGGCGCGCACGACGATGGCTTCGACGCGTCGCGTGCAGCAGTGCCGGCGAGCGCCGGCGCCGGTGCGCAGGATCCTGCGCGGCCCGAGGCGGGCGACGTCGCTTCCACGGTCGATCTCACCGTGGAACGGCGTGCGGCGAGCCGCGCGCAGTCCGGCGAGGCATCGACGCTGCGCGTTTCGGTGGACAAGGTGGACCAGTTGATCAACCTGGTCGGCGAACTGGTGATCACGCAGGCAATGCTCGCGCAGAACGCGGCGCGCCTCGATCGTTCGGTGCAGGAGTCGCTGTCGGCCGGACTGGTCGACCTCGAGCGCAACACGCGCAACCTGCAGGAATCGGTGATGTCGATCCGGATGATCCCGATGTCGGTGGTCTTCGCCCGGTTCCCGCGCATGCTGCGCGACCTCGCGGCGCGCCTGGGCAAGCAGGTCGATTTCGTCACGCGCGGCGAAGCGACCGAACTCGACAAGGGCGTCATCGAGAAGATCATCGATCCGCTGATGCACCTGGTGCGCAACAGCTGCGACCACGGGATCGAGCTGCCCGACGAGCGCCGAGCGGCCGGCAAGAACGACACCGGAACGATCGCGCTGTCGGCATCGCACCAGGGCGGCTCGATCGTCATCGAGGTCTGCGACGACGGGCGGGGGCTTTCGCGCGTGCGGCTGCTGGCCAAGGCGCGCGAACGCGGCCTGGACGTTTCCGACGCGATGTCCGATTCCGAAGTCTGGAACCTCGTCTTCGCCCCCGGTTTCTCCACGGCCGATGCCGTCACCGACGTTTCCGGACGCGGTGTCGGCATGGACGTCGTGAAGAAGAACATCACCGCGCTGGGCGGCACGGTCGAGATCGACTCGGCCGAGGGACGCGGCACCCGCGTGCAGGTGCGCCTGCCGCTCACGCTCGCGATCATGGACGGCATGAGCGTCGCCGTCGGCGACGACTGCTACATCGTTCCCCTCGCCTCGGTGGTCGAGTCGTTCCAGCTGCGCGACGCGGTACTGCGAACGATCGGCGGTGGCCAGGTGGTGCACGTGCGCGACGAATACCTGCCGGTCGTCGACCTCGAGCGCGTGTTCGCCGTTCCGCCGTCGGATCGTGCGTCGGATGCGCCGATCATGGTCGTCGTCGAAAGCGAAGGCCGACGCGCCGCTCTCGTCGTCGACGCGCTCGTCGGCCAGCAGCAGGTGGTCGTGAAGAACCTCGAAGCGAACTATCGACGCGTCGACGGGGTCTCCGGCGCCACGATCATGGGCGACGGGCGCGTGGCGCTGATCCTCGACGTGGGCTCGCTCGCGCGCAAGGTGCGCGACGTGCGACCCGCCTCGGCGTCGGTGCATTGAAGAATTTCCCGAACCGTTCCGGAAAGCGATCCGATGACTGCTACAGCGATTCACTCCGATACCGAAGCCGCGACGCGGCAGGCCGGCGCCGCGGCGCACGGCGAGACCGCGGCGCGCCCGCGCGAGTTCCTGGCGTTCAAGCTGGGCGACGAGGAATACGGCATCGACATCCTGCGCGTGCAGGAGATCCGCTCGTACGAACCGCCGACGCGACTGGCGAACGTGCCGCCGTTCATCAAGGGAGTCGTGAACCTGCGCGGCGTCATCGTGCCGATCGTCGACATGCGGCTGAAGCTGCGGCTCGAGGAAGCGAAGTACGATCACTTCACGGTGGTGATCGTGCTCAACATCGGCTCGCGCGTCGTCGGGATGGTCGTCGACGCCGTGTCCGACGTCATCACGCTCGGGCCCGGGCAGCTGCGTCCGGTGCCCGAATTCAATGCGAGCGTGGACACCGACTACCTGCTCGCGATCGGCGCGGTCGACGACCGCATGCTGATCCTCGTCGACATCGAGAAGCTGATGACCAGCCCCGACATGGGACTCGTCGAGGCCCCGGCCCAGTGATCGCGCCGGCGCGCAACGGAACTCCATGATGTCCTGGCTGCATCGCATCGGGCTTTCGCAGAAGTTCGTCGTGCTGGGCGTGCTCGGCCTCGTGATGATCGCGCTGCCGACCTCGCTCTACCTGCTTCGCGCTTTCGACGATGTGCGCGTCGCGCAGCGGCGCGTCGACGGCGCCGCGACGGCGATCGCGCTGCAGCGGGTCGTGCAGCGCGCGCAGAACCATCGCGGCGTCGTCGCCGGCGCGCTGGCCGCGGCGAGCTCGCTTTCGGCGTTGTGGCAGGACGACAACGAGACGCTGGCCTCGAAGCAGCCGCAGGTGCGGGCCGCGCTCGCCGAGGCGATCGAAGCCTTCGAGGCGCAACTCGCGTCCGCGCAGGCGAGTGCTGCGCTGGCGCAGCAATGGAGCGAGAGCAAGCGCCGCTGGACTTCGCTCGACGCGGCCCTCGGCGCCGGCGAGCTGAAGTCGGCCGAGCGCAGCACGCAACTGCACACCGAATGGATCGGTTCGTTGCTCGCGCTCTCCGACGCGCTGCTCGCCGACTTCGGGCTGCCGCTCGTCTCCGACGCCGACAGCAACGCGCTAGTGGACGCTTCGCTCGTGCACATGCCGTGGGCGGCGGAGATGCTCGGCCGCATGCGTGCGTACGGAACGTCGGCGCTCGTCGAGAAGAATCTGTCCTATGGAGGACGCGCCGAACTGGCGGGAACGAAGCAGCGGCTCGGCGAACGGCTGTCGGACGTCGATCGCAGCCTGGCGCACGCCTACGCGGCGGATCCCGCGCTGCAGTCGCGCCTGGGCGAAAGCGTTGCCGCGATGAGGAAGCGCGTGGAATCGGCGCTTGCCATGGTCGAGCAGCGGCTGGTCGCCGCCCAGCAGCTCGACCTGGCCAGCGACGAGTACTACGACGCGATGACCGCCACGATCGACGGCCTCTATGCCTTCGACGAAGCGGCGATGGACGAGCTGTCGAAGCGGCTTCAGGGGCGCTCCGCCGATCTGCGACAGGGCGCCTTCGCCGTGGTCGCGGCGCTGCTGGCGATCGTCGCCGTCTCTGTCGCGCTGATGATCGTCTTCGTGCGCAGCCTGACGGTGCCGCTGGCCGAGGCGGTCTCGCTGGCGAAGGCCGTCGCCGACGGCGACCTGGGCGCCTCGCTGAAGGCGCGCGGGACCAACGAGGTCGGGCAGCTCGTCGATGCGCTCGCGTACATGAAGGCGCGCCTGGTCGACGTCGTCGCCGAGGTGCGCCGCCACGCCGAAGGCGTCGCGGTGGGCAGCGCGCAGATCGCGCAGGGCAACTCGGACCTGTCGACGCGTACCGAGCAGCAGGCGAGCACGCTCGAGGAGACCGCCGCTTCGATGGAGCAGTTGAGCGCCACCGTCCAGCAGAACGCCGACAACGCCCGCCGCGCCGACGAACTCGCGCGCGGCGCGAGCGTGGTCGCGATGTCGGGCGGCGAGGTCGTCGGCCAGGTGGTCGAGACGATGCGGGAGATCGACGACAGTTCGCGCCGCATCGCCGACATCATCGACGTGATCGACGGCATCGCGTTCCAGACCAACATCCTGGCGCTGAACGCGGCCGTCGAGGCCGCGCGTGCCGGCGAACAGGGTCGCGGCTTCGCCGTCGTCGCCGGCGAAGTGCGCAATCTCGCACAGCGATCGGCCGACGCGGCGCGCGAGATCAAGGCGCTGATCGGCGCAAGCGTGGAGCGCGTCGAGCGTGGCACCAGGCTGGTCGACCGCGCGGGTACGACGATGCAGGAAATCGTCGCGTCGGTGGGCCGCGTCACGGCGCTGATGGGCGAGATCAGCAACGCCAGCGCCGAGCAGAGCACGGGCGTCGTGCAGGTGGGCGAGGCGGTCGGCCAGATGGACCAGGCGACGCAGCACAACGCGGCGCTCGTCGAGGAGAGTGCAGCGGCGGCGGCGAGCCTCGAGATGCAGGCGCAGGAGCTGCTGCGCGCCGTGGCGGTGTTCCGCCTCGATGCGAATGCTCGCGGCGTATCGCGGGAGGCGACCCGCGGCGAAGCGGCCGGCGAACCGGCGCCGCGATCGCCGGCGGCTCACGACGAGGACGATGCGGCGCGCATCGGCGTCGATCGGCGCGGTCCGAACCGCGCGACGAACGTCTCGCGCCTGCGTGCCGGTGGCGCGGCGACGGCGCAAGGCGCCGCGCCGGATCCCGCGCGCGGTGCCGAAGCGGCGCGCCGACGCAGTGTCTGAACGAGGAACGAGATGTCCCGAACCGATTTGAGATTCCTGATCGTCGACGATTTCTCGACGATGCGCCGGATCGTGCGCAGCCTGCTGAAGGAGATGGGCTACCACAACGCCGACGAGGCCGAGGACGGCACCGCCGCGATGGCCAAGTTGCGCGCGCAGCCCTTCGACTTCGTCGTGTCCGACATCAACATGCCGAACATGAACGGCTTCGAGCTGCTGCAGGCGATCAAGGCCGACGACGAGCTCAAGCATCTGCCCGTACTGATGGTGACCGCGGAGGCGCGCAAGGAAGACATCGTCCAGGCCGCGCAGAGCGGCGCTGCCGGCTACATCGTCAAGCCGTTCACCAAGGCAACGCTCGAGGACAAGGTGGCGAAGATCATGCAACGGTACGCCGCGGCCTGAGCAGGCCGTACGGAATACGAACAACAACGAAACGAAGAGTCCGCCGTGAAAGACATGCCCACTGCCGACCGGCAAGCGGTCGAACCGCAATTCGTCGCCGAAGTCACGTCGCAGGTGTTCCAGCAGCTCGGCCAGCTCACGCGCGAGCTGCACGACTCGCTGTGCGAGCTCAGCGTGATGGCGCGCTTGCAGAGCGCCGCCAACGGGCTGCCCGATGCGCGCAGCCGGCTCGACTACATCGCCCGCAAGGCCGGCGAAGCCGCCGACAAGGTGCTCACGTCGGTGGAAGAGGCGAAGCTCGAACAGGCGCGGATCGGCGAATCGACGCGCCGGATCGCCGAAGTCGTCGCCGCCGCCCCCGGGACCGGGCCGGCGGGCGAAGTCGTCCTCGGTTTCGTGCGCGAGGTCGAGCAGGCCGCCCGGCGCGTCGATGCGCATCTCACCGACATCATGATCGCGCAGGACTTCCACGATCTCACCGGGCAGGTGGTCGCGAAGGTCGTCGCGCTGGCGAGCGACCTGGAGGAAAACCTCGTGCAGCTGCTCGTGCAGGCTGCGCCGGCCGGTGCCGCGCAGTCGCGCGACGCCGAGGTCCTTGCCGGTCCGGTCGTGGTCGCGAATGCGCCGGAAGTCGTCGGCAGCCAGGGCGAGGTCGACGAACTGCTGGCGAACCTGGGTTTCTGAGCCGATCGCGGAGCAGCGGGTGCGGGAGAAGATCCGTGTCGACCGGCTCGCGGTCGGCATGTACGTCGAGTCGCTGTGTGCGCGCTGGATCGACCACCCGTTCTGGCGTACGAGCTTCCTCGTACGCGACCGAAGCGAGCTGGCGGCGTTGCGCGCGAGCGGCATCGCGGAGTGCTGGATCGACCGGTCGCGGGGAGTCGCGCCCGCGGCAGCGCAGCCGGCGGGGGTCGCGACCGCCTCGGCGACCGCGGCCGCCCCGACTGCCGCGGCGACCGGCGGCACAGACAGCCGCGACGCGGGCTCGCCGGGCAGCGTCGCTCGCGGGGCGCGCGCCCGGGTGCGCTTCGACGAGGAGATCGCGCATGCCGCCGCCGTGTGCACGCAGGCGGCGCGCGCGACGCAGTCGCTGTTCCGCGAGGCGCGACTCGGGCGCGCGATCGAAGTCGGGCGTTGCGCGGAGATCTCGCAGCGGATCGCCGAGTCGGCAACGCGCCATCCGTCGGCGCTCGCTTCGCTGGCACGGGTTCGCACGCACCACAGCTATACCTTCCTGCACTCGGTGGCCGTCTGCGCGTTGATGTCCTCGCTTGCAGCCCACCTCGGGCTCGACGAGGCGGCCACGCGCGATGCCGCGCTCGCCGGCCTGCTTCACGACATCGGCAAGGCAGGCATCGCGCGCGAGACGCTCGACAAGCCCGGATCGCTGACCGACGCCGAATACGCGCTGGTGAAGACGCATCCCGGAATCGGCCGGCGAATGCTGCTCGGGAACCTGGTGACCAACGACACCGTGCTGCACGCCTGCCTGCACCACCATGAGCGTTTCGACGGCAACGGTTACCCCGAAGGTCTCGCGGGCGAGGCGATTCCGTACGCGGCACGGCTCAATTCGGTGTGCGACGTGTACGACGCGATCACGTCGGTGCGCGCGTACAAGGAGGCCTGGGATCCCGCCGAGGCAATCGTCAGGATGGCCGCGTGGACCAAGGCCGGGCAGTTCGATCCGTCGGTGTTTCGCGCATTCGTCGACATGGTCGGAATCTATCCGGTCGGCTCGCTCGTGCGCCTGCAGTCCGAGCGGCTCGCGCTGGTGACCGACCAGAATCCGCAGCGGCCCGCGCAGCCCTTCGTCAAGGTGTTCTGGTCGACGCGCAAGTCGATTCCGCTTCGCGTGTGCGGCCTCGACCTGTCAGCGCCGGCTGTGGGCGATCGCATCGTCGCGCGCGAGTCGAACGCGAAATGGGGTTTCGCGCACCTGCCCGAGTTGCTGCTGGGCGAGGAGATCCATCGCCGCTTTGCCGCGGCGGCCTGATCGCGCGCTGCGTCGGCCTGCTCAGCCGGCCCAGGCGGCCAGCAGCCGCTCGACCAGCAGCGCGAAGGGCTGCTGCATCAGCGGCATCGCCAGCGTGAGCAGGACGAGTCCGGCGCCGATCGTCACCGGAAAGCCGATCGCGAAGATGTTCAGCTGCGGGGCGATGCGCGAGACGACGCCCAGCCCCAGGTTCACGAAGAGCAGCAGCGCCATGAAGGGCAGCGCGATCATGACGCCCAGTTCGAAGACGCCGGCGCCGAGCGCGGCCGGCTGCATCCGGTCGATCCAGTCGGCGAACAGCGAAGCCGGCGGAATCACCTCGAAGCTGCGCACGACGGCGGCGACGAGCAGCACCGGTCCGTTGATCGCGACGAAGGCCCACAGCGACAGCGTGTTGAGCAGCCGGCTGACCGCGTTCATCTGGCCGCTGTTCGGGTCGAAGAAACCGGCGAAGGACAGACCCATCTGCAGGCCGATCGTCTCGCCGGCGACCTCCACCGCCGACAGCACGACGCGTGCGACGAAGCCGATCGCAAAGCCGACGAGCGCTTCGCTCGCCACGGCGAGCCAGCCGGCCGGCGAGGCGATGTCCAGTGCAGCCGACGACGGAACGAGCGGCGCGACGAGCGCGGCGATCGCCAGCGAAACGGCGACGCGCAGTCTGACGGGTACCGAGCGCTGCGAGACGATCGGCGCGCTCGTGAACAGGCCCAGCACGCGGAAGAAGGGCAGCAGCAGCGCGCCCAGCCAGGCGAGCAGCTGCGTCTCGCCGACGTCGATCACGGCACCGGCGAGCCCAGTATCGCCGAGGGAATGCCGACCAGCACGCGCTGCAGGTAGTCGACCAGCAGCGCGAGCATCCACGGACCGGCGATCATCAGCGTCGCGGCGATCGCGACCAGCTTCGGCAGGAACGAGAGCGTCGCCTCGTTGATCTGCGTCAGCGCCTGCAGCACGCTGACGACGAGGCCGACGACGAGTGCGGCGAGCAGCACCGGGGCGGCCGCGGCGAGCAGCACTTCGAGACCCTGGCGGCCGAAGCCGAGTACCGATTCGGGCGTCATCGCGGATTCATCCGAAGCTGGTGACCAGCGAGCCGATCAGCAGGTTCCAGCCGTCGGCGAGCACGAAGAGGATCAGCTTGAAGGGCAGCGCGACCAGCACCGGCGAGAGCATCATCATACCCATCGACATCAGCACGCTGGCGACGATCAGGTCGATCAGCAGGAACGGCACGAACACCATGAAGCCGATCTGGAAGGCGGTCTTCAGTTCGCTGATGACGAAGGCCGGAATCACGATGCGCATCGGCAGGCTTTCCTCGGCGCCGGCCGGCTCGTAGCGCGCGATGCGCGCGAACAGCGACACGTCGGTCTCGCGCGTCTGGCGCAGCATGAACTCGCGCAGCGGCACGCTGCCGGTGGACAGCGCCTGTTCGAGGTTCATCCGCTGTTCGGCATAGGGCTTGTAGGCGTCGGCGTAGAGCCGGTCGAAGGTCGGCCCCATCACGAAGAAGGTGAGGAAGAGCGCGATGCCGACCAGCACCTGGTTGGGCGGGCTCGACTGCAGGCCCAGCGCCTGGCGCACCAGCGAGAGCACGATGACGATGCGCGTGAAGCTCGTCATCAGCAGCAGCATGGCGGGCAGGAACGACAGCGCCGCGAAGATCAGCATCGTCTCGATCGGCACCGAGTACGTGGTGCCGGCCGGACCGCTGCTGCTGTTCAGCGTCAGCAGTCCCTGCTGCGCATGCGCGAGCGTGCCCGCCGCGACGAGCGGGGCGGCGCACGCGAGGCGCAACGCACGGTGCAGGGCGCGGGCCGTCTCCGGCGCGGCGCCGCGGCGACGCGCCCCGTGCAGGCGCGCGGCGCTCGGTTCAGCGGCTGCGGGTCGCACGATGCGAGATCGAACGCAGGACGTCGGCGAAGCCGCCGCCGGCGAGCGAGACGGTATCCGGGTCGATGCCGGCCGGCGCCTCGTCGAGCTCGGCCAGCATCGTGATCGACTGGGCGGTGATGCCGACGACGAGCCACTTGCGATCGGCGCGCACGAGCGCGATGCGTTCGCGCGCGCCCACCGACACGGCGGCGGCGACGCCCAGCGCCGTGCCGCGTGCACCCGTGGCCGCCGGGGCGCGGCGGACCAGCCAGGCGGCCAGCGGCAGCGCGCCGACGATCAGCACCAGCGCGACGAGGGACGGCCAGGTCGAGCCCATCGGATCAGCCGCGGTTCAGGCGCCGCACGCGCTCGTTGGGGGTGACGATGTCGGTGAGCCGGATGCCGAACTTGTCGTTGACCACGACGACTTCGCCCTGCGCGATCAGGCATCCGTTGACCAGCACGTCCATCGGTTCGCCGGCCAGCGCGTCGAGCTCGATCACCGAGCCCTGCGCAAGCTGCAGGATGTGCTTGATCGGGATCCGCGTCCGGCCCAGCTCGACGGTGAGCTGCACCGGAATGTCGAGGATCATGTCGATGTCGTTGCGGGCGTCGCTGGTCGCCCCGGAGAGCCGGGGAAAGAGCTGCGAGGCGTCGCCCGCGCCCTCGACGGTGGTCACGCCCGCGCCGGCTGCGGCCTCGCCGGCGGTCTGCTCCGCGAGGGCGGTCGCCCACTCGTCGTCGACGGTGCTCGCGGCGTTGGGGTCACGGTCTGTCATGAAGCACTCCGGAGTCGTCGTCCCGTACGGTGAGAAAGGACTGCACCTTGATCGCGTACCGGCCGTTCGCGATGCCGTAGCGGCAATCGAAGACCGACACGCCGTCGACCTTGGCGACGAGCGTGTCGTCGAGGTCGAGTTCGATGAAATCGCCCGCCTTCAGGCGGACCAGTTCGGCCACGCTCGCGCGCGCATGACCGAGTTCGGCGACGAGCTCCACTTCGGCCGACTGGATCTGCCGCGACAGCTTCGCCACCCAGCGCCGATCGCTCGTCTGCGCGTCGCCGGCGAGCGTCGAGTACAGGGTCTCGCGGATCGGTTCCAGCGTGGAATACGGAATGCACAGGTGCATCGCACCGCCGACGTTGCCGATCTCGATGTCGAACTTCGCGGTGACGACGATCTCCGACGGCGTGGCGATGTTGGCGAACTGCGGCTGCATCTCCGAGCGCGTGTATTCCAGCTCGATCGGATAGACGCCGGACCACGCCTTGCGGTATTCGCCGCAGATCACTTCGAGCATCCGCTCGATGATGCGCTGCTCGGTCGCCGAGAAATCGCGCCCTTCGATCCGGGACGGCAGGCGGCCGTCGCCGCCGAACAGCGAATCGACGATCGCGAACACCAGCTGCGGTTCGCAGATCAACAGGCCGCTGCCGCGCAGGGGCCGGATCTGCATGATGTTGATGTTCGTCGGCACTGCCACGTCGCGCAGGAACGCCGAGTATTTCTGCACTTTCACCGGCCCGACCGCGATCTCGGGGTTGCGGCGCATGAAATTGAACAGCCCGACGCGCAGGTTGCGCGCGAAGCGTTCGTGCACGAGTTCGAGCGTGGGCATGCGCCCGCGAACGATGCGTTCCTGCGTCGCCAGGTCGTAGGGACGGATGCCGTCGGCCGGCGCCGGCTCGGGCTCGGGGGTCTCGCTCGCGCCTTCGAGCAGCGCGTCGACTTCGTCCTGCGAGAGGAACTGGCCGGAGATCATCGTTCGGGCTCGGCTGCGCGGCGCACTGCGTTCATTGGACGATGAAATGCGAGAAGTTCACGCCGGCGATCGGACTCGCGCCGCCGGAAGGCTTCGCTTCGGAATCGTCGAGCGCCGCGTTCGCCGTCGCCGCGATCTGCTCGGCGAGACGCTTCTTGCCGTCGAGGGTGAGCAGTTCTTCGCTCTTCTTCGAGGAGATCAGCAGCAGCACCGAGTTGCGCACCGCCGGCATGCGCGCGCGCAACGCCTTGTCGACGCGTTCGTCGGCCACTTCGAGCGTGACGCCGATCTGCGCGAAGCGCTCGCCGCCCTCGTCGGAGAGGTTGACGGTGAACTGCTCGAGCGAAACGAAGACCGGTTCGCGCTTCCGCGCCGCGGCGGGCGCGTCGTCACCGTCGGAGCGAAGCAACTGCGTGCCGCCGACGGCGGCCACCGTGAGCGCGATCGCCACGCCGACGCCCAGCGTCCACTTCTTCGCACGATTCGGGCGCGGGATCTCGGTCACGGACGCGGCTTCGGACATCGGTACTCCTGGAATGATCGATTTGCGCCTGCGCGCGAATCTGCGGGAACGGAGTCGATTCTCGGCCGCGCCGCCGGGTTCCAAAGGTCGATAAGCGAAGCTGCGACGGCGCTATTCGCGCGCACACCTTCTCAGGCGTAGACGTCGAGCAGGCTGCGGCGCAACGCGACGCGGCGCGCTTCGGTCGTGCGTGCGCCGTCGCCGGCGCGGGAGCCGTCGTTGCCGCGCTCGTTCGGCTGCGCGCCGAAACTGGCGAAATCGCGCCGGTCGGCCTGCGCTCCGCCGTCGGAGACGCTCGCGTCGCCGAGCAGCAGGCCGCGCTCGGCGAGCAACTCCTTCAGGATCGGCAGCGTCTGCTCGATCGCCTGTCGCGTCTCCGGGTGTGCAGCGGAGAACGCGACGCGCGTCGATTCGCCGCTCAGCGACAGCTCGATGCGCACCGGGCCGAGATCGGGCGGCTGCAGCCGGATCTCGGCGCGCTCGATGCCGGCGCTTCCGAGCATCGAGACCTCGGTGGCGAAGTGCAGCGCGAAGCCCGGCGCGTGCAGCGGCGTGGCCACTGTCGCGACGTGCGCGCCGGGGACGGGAGCCGGCGCGACGCGCGGCGCTTCGACGGGCGGGCCGTGAGGCGTCGGGGCCGCGCGGGTCTGGGCGAGTTGTGCGGCGAAGTCGGGGCCGCTGCGCGCCGCGCCGGCTTCGGAAACGGCAGCCGTCGACGCCTCGGCCGAAGGCGCGTACAGGCCCGCCTCGGCGCCGCCGTCGGCCGCGTCGCCGGAGTCGACTGAAGATGCACCGGGTGGCGCCTGGCCTTTGTCGGCGGTCAGTGCCGGTGCGGCGCCGCGCTCGGTCGAACGCGGGCGGCCGTCTGCGCCTTCGGCGCCGGTCGCCGGGGCATCGGGCGCAAGAGGCGCCAGCCCGGCGGCGGCGACTGCGTGCGAGCGGCGCTCGTCGTCGGCCGCCTTCGGGTCGACGTCGGCGCCGTCTTTCGGGCCGACGCCGGCAGCGTGCTCCGGGTCGACGCCGGCGGGGGCGTTCGCGGCGGCGGCGTCCTTCGGTTCGCCGTTCGCTGCGGGGACGGCGAAGAGCAGCGCGGCGATGACGGCCACCGCTTCGTTCGAATCGCCCGTGGGCACCGCTTCGCGCGAATCGGCGGTGTCGGCTGCTTCGCTCGACTCCGCGGCACCCGCAGGAGGTTTCGAATCGGCAGCGAGCGCGGCGGCAGCGTCGACCGGTGCGCTGGGCTCGACCGCGGCGGCTTCGGCCGGGGTCCGGGATTCGGCGGCACGCGGGCCGCGGGATTCGGCGATGCGCGGGCTCTTCGCGGAGTCGGCGTCGCCGCGCAGCTGCCGCAGCGCGCGCGTCATCGTCGGGCCGAAGCGCTCCGTCGAGTCGCTCCCGTCGCCGGCGGACGCGCGTGGCGCGGACGATTGCGCGGCACCGGCAGGCTTCGGCTCCGGCTTCGCGTTCGTCGTGCGTCGATCGGCGGGCTGCGGCGGAGGTCGCGACAGCGGCAGGGCGGTCGGCGTCATTTCGATTCCGTTTCGCGCTGCGCGTAGCGGCGCGCGGCGATCTCGTCGGTTTCGCGCTGCGCCAGGCGCTGCTGCCGTCGTGCCTCGAGCGCGTCGCGCCGCGTCTGCAGCGTGCGGAAGGCGAGCAGGCGCTGCTGGCGCTCGACCAGTTCGTCGCGCCGGTGCGCGATCGCGTCCTGCAGCGCGTTGCGCACCTGCGTCTGTTCGACGATCGCGCCGTCGAGCTTGCGCGCGAAGCGCTCGCGCACGCGCAGCAGCGGCGCCGCGAGCGCGGCGCGTCCGTGCGCGCCCTGCGTCTGCTCGTCGCGGTAGTTCGACAGCGTGTCGAGCGTCTGCTGCGCGGCGTCGACCGCGCGGTGCGCACCGGCCACGCGCTGCGCAGCGTCGTCGCGCATGCGCTGCGCCTGTTCGATCAGTACGCCCAGTGTTCGTCGTTTCATCGGCAGGCGGCGGGCTCGAGGAGGGCGGAGAGCGCATCCTGCGACGACGCGAGGTCGCAGCGCTCGGCGAGGTCCTGCTGCAGGAAGCGCAGCATCGACGGATGCAGCGCGATCGCGCGATCCGTCTCGGCGTCGGTGCCGGGGACGTAGGCCCCCACGGAAATCAGGTCGCGGCTGCGCTGGTACTGTGACCACAGCGCCTTGAAGCGGCGCGCGTTCGCCTGCACGGCCGGCGGCGAGACGTTGGTCATCACGCGCGAGATCGACTGCTCGATGTCGATCGCCGGGTAGTGGCCGGCATCGGCGAGCGCGCGACTGAGCACGAGATGCCCGTCGAGGTGCGAGCGCGCGGAGTCGGCGATCGGGTCGTTCGGATCGTCGCCTTCGGCGAGCACGGTGTAGAAGGCGGTGATCGAGCCCACGCCGTTCGCCCCGTTGCCGGTACGCTCGACGAGCAGCGGCAGGCGCGCGAACACCGACGGCGGATAGCCCTTCGTCGCCGGCGGTTCGCCGATCGCGAGCGCGACTTCGCGGGCGGCCATCGCATAGCGCGTGAGCGAGTCCATCAGCAGCAGCACGTTCATTCCCCGGTCGCGGAAGTGCTCGGCGATCGCGGTGGCGTAGACGGCGCCCTGCATGCGCGCGAGCGGCGGCGAATCGGCGGGTGCGGCGACGACCACCGAGCGCGATAGTCCCTCGGCGCCGAGGATGTCGTCGATGAACTCCTTCACTTCGCGGCCGCGTTCGCCGATCAGGCCCACGACGATCACGTCGGCCGTCGTGTAGCGCGCCATCATGCCGAGCAGCACGCTCTTGCCGAGGCCTGCGCCGGCGAACAGCCCCAGCCGCTGTCCGCGCCCGACGGTGAGCATCGCGTTGATCGCGCGCACGCCGGTGTCCAGCGGCTGGCGCACCGGCTCGCGCTCCATCGCGTTGATCGGGCGTGCGTTGACGGGCCGGATTTCGACGTCGGCGATCGCGCCGAGCCTGTCCAGCGGCGCCCCGCTCGCATCGACGACCCGACCGAGGAGTCCGGCGCCGATCGGCAGTTGCCGCATGCGGTCGGTGGCGCGACGTTTCGGATGCGACGGACGACCCAGGCGCGCCCGGCGCACCGGCGACTCGATCGGCGTCACGCGTGCGCCGGGCGACAGTCCGAGCGTCTCGCCGGTGGGCATCAGGAACAGCCGGTCCTCGGAGAAGCCGACGACCTCGGCCTCGACCGAGAGCGCATCGTGTGCTTCGCTCTCCTGCGAGACGACGCACAGGCTGCCGACCGGCAGGCGCAGCCCCGAGGCTTCGAGAACGAGCCCCGCCGCGCGTACCAGCCGGCCGTGCACGGCGAGCGGCGTGGCGGCTGCGAGCAGTGCGCGCTGGTGGGCGAAGTGCGCCGACCAGCCGGGGGAGAGCGTCATGCGCGGGCGCCTTCCGAATCGGGATGGCCGAGTGCCGCGAGCGTGCGGCGCCAGCGGGTGCCGAGCGTCGCGTCTACCGATGCGCGCGGCGTCTCGATGCGGCAGCCGCCGGCCTCGACGCGCTCGTCGACCACGATCTCGCAGTTCGTGTTGGCCAGCCGCGTGCCGAGTTCGTCGCGCACGAGCGCGGCGTCCGCCGGGTTCAGGTGCAGGTGCATGCGCACCGAGTCGTCGACGATGCTGGCGAGCGCTTCCTGCACGACCGGCACGATCGTCTCCGGGCGCAGCGCGATCGTCGTGCGCACGGCGTGGCGCGCGATCTCGATCGCCAGCGCGACGACCTCGTCCGCCGCCTCGCGCTCGAGCGCCTGCAACCGTTCGCCGAGATCGGCGACGAGCGTCTCGATTCGCGCGGCGAGCGCACCGCCGGCGGCCTTTTCGTGCGCTTCACGATCGGCGTGCGCGTGCGCGACGCCGGCCTCGAAGCCGCGCTGGAAGCCTTCGGTGAGTCCCGACTTGCGGCCCGCCGCGTAGTCGGGGGCGGCGTGTTCGCGTTCGGCGTGCCGTGTCGGCGGCGCGTCCTCGCCGGATGCGAGCGCGTCCATCGCGAAGCGCGTATAGCGGTCGAGTCGTTCGGAGGAGATGATGCGGCTCGTCGTGCGCGGCGAAGCCGGCGCGGTTCCGCGCGCGAGATGCTCGAGCAGCGAATCAAACGTAGGCATCGTCGCCTCCGCCGCCCAGCGCGATCAGTCCTTCGTCGGCGAGGCGGCGCACGGTCTTCAGGATCTCCTTCTGTTCGGCTTCGACCTCGGACAGCCGCACCGGGCCCTTCGACTCGAGGTCTTCGCGCAGCGTCTCGGCCGCGCGCTGGCTCATGTTGCGGAACACGCGCTCGCGCAGCTCGTTGTCGGCGCCGCGCAGCGCGACGATCAGCGACTCGCCGGGCACCTCGCGCAGCAGCAGCTGGACCGCGCGGTCGTCGAGCCGGTTCAGGTCTTCGAAAGTGAACATCTGGTCGGCGATGCGCTGCGCGAGATCGGCGTCGTGTTCGCGGATCGTATCGAGCACGGCGGTCTCGTTCGAGCCGCCGAAGAAATTGAGGATCTCGGCGGCGGCCTTGGTCCCGCCGAGCTTCTTGCGCTTGAGCTTCTCGCCGCCGGCCAGCACCTTCGTGAGCACGTCGTTCAGTTCGCGCAGCGCATTCGGCTGGATGCCGTCCAGCGTGGCGATGCGTAGCATCACGTCGTGGCACAGCCGTTCGCTCAGGTGCGCGAGCACCGCCGAGGCCTGGTCGCGCTCGAGGTGCACGAGGATCGACGCGATGATCTGCGGGTGCTCGTTGCGGATCAGCTCGGCCACCGACTGCGGGTCCATCCACTTCAGGCTCTCGATGCCCGAAACGTCGCCGCCCTGCAGGATGCGTTCGATCAGCAGACCGGCCTTGTCGTCGCCGAGCGCGCGGCGCAGCACCGCGCGGATGTATTCGTCGGTGTCGGCAACGAGCGTGCGCAGATCGCCCGCGTCGGCCTGGAAGCGCCCGAGCACCGCCTGCAGTCGCTCGCGGCTCGTGGTGCGCGTGCGCGACATCGTCTCGCCGAGCTTCTGCACCTCCTTCGGCGCGAGGTGCCTGAAGACTTCGGCGGCCGCGTCTTCGCCGAGCGCCATCAGCAGGATGGCGGCGTCTGCGAGTCCCTGTTCGTTCATCGGGCGGCGGCTCCGTCGTCGGTCATCGCGGAAGTCTCAGGCGCTCTTCGCGTCGGCCGACACCCAGTTGCGCACGACGTTGGCCACCGTCGACGGGTTCTCGCGCGCGCTCTTCAGGATGTCGTCGTGGCGCGACGCCGCGGCCGGCAGCGCCTTCGGCGACGCGGCTGGCTCGGGCAACTGCAGCGGGTCGTCGACCTGTGCGGCGACGCTGCGCGCAGGCGGTTGCGCGCGCGCGGCCGCCTTCAACGCGGGACGCACGAGCGCGACGAAAACGATCAGCGCGAGCGCGACGAGGCCGATCGGCTTGCCCAGGTCGCGCGCGAGCGCGAGGGTTTCCGGCTGGCGCCACAACGGCAGCACGATCTCGCGGGGCGCCTCGATCTCCGTGAAGGGCGCGTTGACCACGTTGATCGAGTCGCCGCGATCGGGCACGAAACCGATCGCCTCGCGCACGAGCGACTGCACGTTGCGGATCTCGTCGGCGGTGAGCGGCGTGCGCGTCACCTTGCCGTTCTCGTCGACCGTGCGGCGATGGTCGACGACCACCGCTGCGCTCAGCCGCTTGATCGTGCCGGTGGCATTGCGGGTCACGCGAACCGTCTTGTCGACCTCGTAGTTCGTGACCGACTCGCGCCGCGTGCCGGCCGTCGACGTCGCGCCGGCGCCGGCGGCGGCGTGGGTCGTCGGCGCAGCGCCGTTGATCGGCGCGGTTGCCGGCTGCGGCGGCTGGTTCGACAGCGAGCCCGGAACGCCCTGCGCCAGCGCGCTGTCGCCGGTGGGGCTCTCGAGCTTCTGCTGGCTGCGCACGGCGGCCGGCTGGTCGCCCTGGTTCGGCCGGTATTGTTCTGCGGTCGCCTCGGTCTGCGTGAAGTCGACGTCGGCGGTCACCTGCGCGCGCACGTTGCCGGCCCCGACGATCGGCTCGAGGATGTCGAGCACGCGCCGGTTCAGCGTCGTCTCGATATTGCGCAGATAGTCGAGCTGCGTCGCGTCGAGGCCGCGTGCCGCGCTGTCGCTGTCGGAGGACAACAGCGCGCCGCTCTGGTCGACCACGCTCACCTGCTTCGGCGAGAGGTTCGGCACCGACGAAGCGACCAGGTGCACGATGCCGGCGACCTGCGCGCGATCGATCTGGCGTCCGGGATGCACCGACAGAAGCACCGAGGCCGACGCCTTCTGCTGTTCGCGCAGGAAGCCGTTCTGCGTCGGCAGCGCCAGGTGCACGCGGGCGGCCTGCACCGCGGCGATCGACTGGATCGAGCGTGCCAGTTCGCCTTCGAGGCCGCGCTGGAAGTTCAGCCGCTCCTGGAACTGCGTGATGCCGAATTTCTGGTTCTCGAGCAGCTCGAAGCCGACCGTGCCGCCGCGCGGAAGGCCCTGCGAGGCGAGCTTCAGGCGCGCGTCGTGCACCTTCTCTTCGGGCACGAGGATCGCCGAGCCGCCGGGCGCGAAGCGGTAGGGCACGTTCATCTGCCCGAGCGCGGCGATGATCGCGCCGCCGTCGCGGTCGCTCGTGTTGGCGAAGAGCACCCGCCACTCGGGCTCGCGTGTCCACAGGATCGAGACGGCGAGGATCGCGACGAGCGCGGCGGCGCCGGCGGCGCCCATCCACTTGCGTCGCGGGGGCAGGGCGGCGAAACCCGCGAAGGGACCGGCGGGCACGGCGGGCAGGCTTTGGGCGGCGGCATCCATGCGGCGCAGTATCGGGCGAGGTTGCTGCGGCTTAAGCGGGAAATAGCGGGGATCGACGCCGCTATTTGGCATTCGGCCGACGCCGGATCGGCTCAAGATGCCGACGTCGCTGCCGAGGAGTACGACGACGATGGACGTGCGCTTTCCTTCGTTCCCCCTGCCGCCGGGCGCGCAGGCGCCTGCGGGCACCGCCGCGTCGGGCGGCACTGCCCGCGCAGCGTCGGCCGGCTCGTTTTCCGGTGCGCTGAACGAGGCGCTTCAGGGCGTGAGCAAGCTGCAGGACGACAGCGCCGCGCTGCAGCGCAGGTTCCTGATGGGCGACGACAGCGCCAGCCTCGAGCAGACGATGATGGCGATGCAGAAGTCGCAGGTCGCGTTCCAGGCGGCGCTCACGGTACGCAACCGGCTGGTCGCGGCGTACACCGACATCATGAACATGCCGGTGTAGGAAACGCCTTCAGCCGTCTTCGCCGTCGCGCCCGTGCCCCCCGGGCGCGTCTTCCCCGCCGGCGCTGCCAGCGCCGGGCTCGCCTTCCTTGCCGGCGTGTTCGCTTGCCCCGGGCGCGCCGTCTTCGTGCCGGCGTCGCCGCTCGATGTCGAGCACGTACATCTGGACGCGCCGCACGGTTTCGCCGGGCATCGCGTGAAACGCGAAGGCCACCCGATGCGCGCCTTCGACGGAAGGATCGTCGTAGACGCCCTGCGTCACCAGTTCGCAGGGAATCACGAGCGAGCTCGAGGTCTCGATCCGGCTGTGCCGCCAGATGCGCCCGCGCGCCGGGCGTGCATCGGCAGCCGTCATCCGGATCGACAACCCGCCCGCGCTGAGATCGATGATCGGATGGCGCAGCTCGCGGCCGATCGCGATGCGCTGCACGCAATGCGCGTCGTCTTCGGGCGGCGGATGCACGCGGAACGACTCCCGGCGCTGCAGGCGATGCAGTTCGGCCGGCACCGGCGCGTGCAGCGTCGTGACGAGCTGCGCGGCGCGCTTCGTTTCGCTGTCGTCGCCGGCGCCTTCTTGGCCGCTGTCGCTGTCGCCGCCGTCGCCATCGCCATCGCCGTCGCGGTCGCTGTCGCCGTCGCCGTCGCCGTCGCGTCGCGCGATCGCGTCGCTGAGTTCCATGCGTTCGAGCCGGAACTGCGTCTTCACGTTCTGCGGAAACGCCACGCCGACCGCGTACGACGCGTTGCGAAGCGCGGCGGCGCTGCGCGTCTGTCCCGAAACGTCCAGCTCCACGCCGTCGGGCGCCACGTGCACGATGCGGGTGACGAACGCGTCGTCGGCGCGTCCTTCGGGGTAGAGCGTGACGAGCGCGCGCCGCGTCATCAGCTCGCGCAGGACCGCGCGCACCGCGAACTCGCCTTCGATGCGGAATTCGGGGTTCAGCGCGCCGGGCGCATCCGGGCCGGTCGGAGAAGCAGCTGCGTTCGACATGAGGACCTGCACGAGCGCCGGATCATTTCCCCTCGCCGCAGCCGTGTCAAGTTCGGGGGCGGTCGCCCGCGCGCCGCGCCGGATCGAACATCGCGTCGAGCCAGGCGCTGGTCGGGTCGTGCAGGCGCCGCAGTTCGCCGTCGACGACGACCAGGCGCCCGAGGATGCGCATCCGCTCGCGCCGCTGCCGGGCATCGAGCGCATCGGCGCCGCCGGCGCGCGCGATCTCGTCGGCGAGCGAGCGGATCGACGTGCCGAGGTCGCCCACGCGTTGCCAGTCGCCCGCGCGTCCGGCGGCGAGCATCTCGGAAGCGACGAGTTCGATTTCGCGATAGCGGTCGATCAACGGCATCCGGAGTCGCGCGGGGCGGGCGGGAAGGGCGGCGAGGCGCCGGGCGGCACGTGCGGCGATGCGCCGGGTGGTACGGCGGCCCGGTGCGCTCATGCCGGCGCCAGCGCGGCGGCCGGCGCCGGCGACGCGGCGCGCACCTGGCTGCCGATGCGCTTCCAGGCGTCGCGCAACTGCTCGAGCATGCGGCCGACCTCGTCGTACTTGCCGTCGTCGTTCGACAGGTTCGCCTGCAGCAGCCGTTGCGCCATGTATTCGTAGAGCGACTTCAGGTTCGCCGCGAGCTCGCCGCCGCGCGGATCGAGCGAGGCCTTCAGGCCCTCGTCGAGGATGCGCACGGCGCGACCCGTGGCTTCGCCCTTGGCCGGAACGCGGCCCTCGCGCAGCGCGTGGCGCGCCTGCGCGATCGCGGCGGCGGCGCCGTCGAAGAGCATCTCGATCAGTCGGTGCGGGTCGGCCTGCGCCACGGAGGATTCCAGCTCGAGGTTGCGGTACGACGAAGCGAAAGCGGGCGAAGCGAAAGCGGAAGCGGATCTGCGAGGCGAAGCGAACATGGAGCGGCGTCCCTGTGATGACCGATGATTCCGTTATCGGCCGCGCGTCGTTCGTCTTGATGCGTCGAAGCTCCGGAAATGCGCCGATCGCGTCGCTGCGATTCAGCTCTGCGACTTGTTCATGTTGTTCAGCAGTCCTTCCACGCCGGCGAAGGAACCGGTGATGCGCGACAGGTTCGCGTCGAGCGCGGTGTACTGGCGCATCAGGCGCTTCTGGATCTCGGCGAGGCGCGCTTCGAGGCGCTCCTGCTGCTGCTCGGCGCTGCGCTGGCGGGCCTTCAGCGAATCGGTCGCCCCCGCCACGGTGCCTTCCGGGTCGAGCAGCTGGCCGAGGCGCTCCACGAGTCGATGTGCGAGGCCCTTTTCCTCGGGGGTGTCGCCGAGCGCCCCGAAGAACGACTGCAGCTTGTCGGGCGATGCGAGGGCCGCGCCCATCTTCGACTCCTTGATCGCGAGCGAGCCGTCGCGCTGCAGTTCGACGCCGATCGCGTTCAGGCTGTTCGGCGATTCTTCGCCGATCGTCGTGCGAAGCAGATCGCGCACCTGCTGCTGCACGCGTACGGCTGTCTGGTTGCCCTGCAGCGGGCCGGCGGTCTTCGTCGCCGGGTCGTAGCGGGTCTGGTCGGCGATCAGCTTGTTCAGATCGTTGTAGGCCTTGACGAAAGCGTCGATCGGTTCGCGCAGCGCCGTGGCGTCGCTGTCGACGCCGATCTCGATCGGCCCGGCAGTCTGCCGCTTCAATTCGAGCGTGACGTTCTCGATCACGCCTTCGAGGCGGTTGCCGGTGGCGGCGACGGTCAGGCCGTTGACCGTGACCGACGCGTCGCTCGCCGACTGCGTGCGCTGCATTCCGGAGCCGGCGGCGAGGTCGTAGGCGAGTGCCGACAGATCGCCGGAGGCTCCTTCGACGCCGACCGAGAAAGCCTGCGCGGCGCCGGTCTTCGCGCTGCGCAGCATCAGATGTTGCGCGGTGCCGTCGGCGACGAGCGAGGCGGTAATGCCGGCGTCTGCGGCGTTGATCGCGTCGCGCACCTGCGCGAGCGTCGCGTTCTGCGGAATCGCCACCGTCGTCTCCTGCGAGAAAGAGCCGTCGCCGAGCGGGCCGACGCCGACGCGCAGCGTTCCGCCGCCGACGACGGCATCGGCCGATTCCCAGGTTCGGGTCGTCGCCAGCGTCTGGCGGCTGGCCAGCGCGAGGACCTCGATCGAATACGAACCGGCGATCGCGCCGCTGCCCGCGGTGGCCTTCACGTAGCTCTCGTCGCTGCTCGTCGCGCTGGCCGCCTTCCACGTTTCGCTGCGCGCGAGCTTGCGGGCGGCGTCCTGGAAGGTCGAAAGCGCCGATTGCATCTTCCCCCACGCCGAGATCTGCGTCTGGATTCCGCCGAGCCGGGTCTCGATGGCCTGCATCGGCTGCCGCTCGATCTGCATCAGCTGGGAAACGATTCCGGCGACGTCGAGGTTCGACGTGCTGCTGATGGTGGTCATGGGGCGACTCCTGCTTTCGGGGGCGTGGCGAGAACCGCTGCCACGCTTCGGCGTCTTCGGGACAACGAGCACTGTAGGGATTGCGGACGGCGGCGAACGGCCGATAAACGGCGAACGGCCGGCGCTTATCGGCGCCGGCCGTTCCGGTTCAGCCGGGAAACGGGCCCCGTGCTGGCAGCATCCGTTTCACCGTCGAATCGCTTAACGCAGCAGCGACAGGACGTTCTGCGGCACCGCGTTGGCCTGCGAGAGCATCGCCATGCCGGCCTGCTGGAGGACCTGGGCGCGGGAGAGGCTTGCGGTTTCGGCGGCGAAGTCGGTGTCCATGATGCGGCCGCGGGCAGCGGCCTGGTTCTCCGCGGAGACTTGCAGCGTACCGATGATCGATTCGAAGCGGTTCTGTGCGGCACCGTACAGCGCTCGCTCCTTGTTGATCGTCGTGAGAGCAGTGTCGATGGCATCCATCGCCGAGTCCGCATTCGTTGCGTCCGTGAGGTCGCCGCCGGTAACCGCGGTGACGTCGGCATCCGCTGACATATCGGTTGTGGTGATATCGACCTTGTCAGCGCTGTTGGCCCCGACCTGGAACGATTGCGCACCGGCGTCGTCCGCCAGTATCTTGAGCCCGTTGAATTGCGTGGCGTCAATCGTACGAGTGATTTCCTTGGCCAGTTCCTGATACTCGGCGTCGAGGTTCGCGCGATCATCGTCGCCGTTGGTGGCGTTTGCCGACTGGACTGCCAGTTCACGCATCCGCTGCAGCATGTCACCGACCTTCCCGAGCGCGCCTTCGGCGGTCTGTGCCAGCGAGATCCCGTCGTTCGCGTTGCGGATCGCGACGTTCATCCCGCGCACCTGCGCGTTCATCCGCTCCGCGATCGCCAGTCCCGCGGCGTCGTCCTTCGCACTGTTGACGCGCAGTCCCGACGACAGGCGCTGAATCGAAGTGGCCAGCGCATTCTGTGTCGTGCTCAGATTGCGCTGTGCATTCAGCGAAATCACGTTGGTGTTGATTTGTGCCATTTGCCGAACTCCTGCCTTGTGCAGAGTTTGTTGGATTCGGCGGGGTTTCGGCCTCGCCGGACAGCGGGGAAATGTCCCCGGTCCCAGCGTTATCGGCGAAGGGGTTTGCGGCTTTAGCGCGGGGAGGAGACCTATCGACGAATACGAGTTCTTCCTATGGATATGTCGAAATCGTTCCTGGCATGCGCTACTTCCGATAAATGCCCGAGGCCCGGCAGGGCTTCGAGGCGATCCACGTACGACCGCGGTGCCAGCGCGCGAGCACCGGTCGGCACGGCGCCGCCTGCCGCCGACGGCGTCACCTGCCGCAGGCCCTACACGATGTACGACGATTTCCTACCCGTTCCCGGGTTTTTTCCGCCCCCGGTTGCCTCCCTTTTCCGATTCAAGAAACCCCGCCTGCAGCCGACACTGGCGCCACGGTCGAAACGGAACGAAGACCGCGCGCCGGCTGGTCCGGCAGTCGAAGAGACAGGGGCCGCAATGAACAATGAACAACGCTGGATGGCGGAGATTCGCGAGACGAATCTCTCGTACCTGATCCTCGCGCAGCGCCTGATCCGCGAGGACCGCGCGCAGGCGCTGTATCGACTGGGCGTCTCGGAGGAGGTCGCCAACCTGCTGGATGCGCTCACCCCCAGCCAGCTGCTGAAGATCGCCTCGGGCAACCAGTTGATGTGCCGCATGCGTTTCGACGACGAGCTCGTCTGGTCGCTGCTCGCCGACCACGGCCGTGCGACCGAAGGCGACGATGGCAGCGCGCGTCGCCTGCATGCGTCGATCCTGATGGCCGGCAACTACGCCGAGTCGCAGCCGTGAGCGCGCTGTCGATGACCGCCGTACGCGAGGCGCCGCAAAAGCCGGCGAACGCCGTGCGTCGCAGCCTGCTCGAGGACAACCGGCAGGTCGCGCGAGCGATCGAGATGATCGAACTGGGCGCGCGCCTGCAGATGCTGCAGGCCGAAACCGAGCTGCCGTACGAGCGGCTGCTGCGCCTGTACAAGGAAGTCGCGGGGCGCTCGCCGTCGAAGGGGCAGCTGCCGTTCTCCACCGACTGGTTCGTCGCGTGGCAGCCGAACATCCATGCGTCGTTGTTCCACAACCTGTACGGCTACCTGCTGAAGACGAGCCCGCTCGACGACGTAGAGGCGATCGTCAAGGCGTACCGCCTGTACGCGGCCGAGATCGAATCGCTCGGCGTCGAGCCGCTGCTGTCGATCACGCGCGCCTGGCGCCTCGTGCGCTTCGTCGACGCCGGCCTGCTCGGCGCCACCCAGTGCAGCCGCTGCGGCGGGCGCTTCGTGACGCATCCGCACGAGATCGAGCGCAACTACGTCTGCGGTCTGTGCGCGCCGCCGGCGCGCGCGGGCAAGGGACGGCGCAGCGGGGCGATCCACTGACTCGGTGCGCGTCGCCGAAACGCTTCAGAACGCTGCAATTTCGATCGGGCAAGCGAGGCCGGGCGACAAGACGCCGTGTTTCGCAGCGTTGGGGGCGCTACGAGTCGTGTCCCGGCCCGTGCGGCAGCGGCGGGGGCGATCGCCTGCGCTTCGTCACCCCGGCTGAATCCGGGCGTCCACGAAAGCGGACCGTGCGCATGCGCGCCCGTTTTTCCGGCTCGTGGAGGTCGCCGACAGCCTGCATCTCGGGGCGGCGCTGGCCGCGGCCGAGCATCGGCCGTCGGTACTCGCGTCCGTCTGCCTCGCCGAAGCTTCGGTCCGCTAGCTAGGGCCTCGAAGTGCCTCGCGCCTGACATCGAGCGGTCGTTCGCACGCGAAACGCTGCGAAAAACAGCATTTCCGCGCCTGAAACGGATTGCCTGGCCAAAACTGCTGCGTTATGCAGCACGGCACCGGGCAAGCGGCGGCGCCGGGGTGCCGGGTGCGGCCGCCTGGCCATGGCACCCGAGGCGCCCGATGCGCCCGATGCGCCCGATGCGCCCGACGCCCCCCGCCCCACAGCCCCGCGCTGCCGATATGCGCCGCTTCCCCCGCCCTATTCAAGAACACCGGCCCCGGACCGAAAACGCGTAGGTAGCTCACAACGTCGGTTCGCCCCGACGCCTGCCGTCCCCGTTCCGCGCCGCTCATGCTCGTTCTCGTCGGTTATCTCCTCGTCGTCGGCTCGGTCCTCGGCGGCTATGCGCTCGCCGGCGGGCACATGGGCGCGCTCTTCCAGCCGCTCGAACTGCTGATCATCGCCGGCGCCGCCCTCGGCTCTTTCATCGTCTCGAACAACATCAAGGTGCTCAAGGCGGTCTTCCAGGCGCTGCCGGGCCTGCTGAAGGGCTCGAAGTACACGAAGGCGCGCTACATGGAGCTGATGGCGCTGCTCTACGACCTGCTGCAGAAGGCGCGCAAGGAAGGGCTGATGGCGATCGAGTCCGACGTCGACGCGCCGGCCGACAGCGCGATCTTCCAGCGCTATCCCGCGATCGCCGCCGAGCACGAGGTGATGGAGTTCGTCACCGACTACCTGCGGATGATGGTCTCGGGCAACCTGAACAGCTTCGAGCTCGAGAACCTTATGGACAACGAGATCGAGACGCACCACCACGAGGCGATGGTGCCTTCGCACGCGATCCAGAAGGTGGCCGACGGGCTGCCCGCCTTCGGCATCGTCGCTGCGGTGATGGGCGTCGTGCACACGATGGGATCGGTGGGCAAGCCGCCGTCGGAGCTGGGCCAGATGATCGCGCACGCGCTGGTCGGCACCTTCCTCGGCATCCTGCTCGCCTACGGTTTCGTCGCGCCGCTCGCCACGCTGCTCGAGCAGAAGGCCGACGAGACGACCAAGGAACTGCAGTGCGTGAAGGTGACGCTGCTGGCGAGCATGCAGGGCTATGCGCCGTCGATCGCGGTCGAGTTCGGGCGCAAGGTGCTGTTCTCCACCGAGCGGCCGAGCTTCGTCGAGCTCGAGTCGCACGTGAAGCAGAAGCGCGCCTGAAGCGGATCGAAGGAGCGACGCACGATGCCCGAACGCAAGCTGCAGCCGATCGTGGTCAAGCGCATCCGCAGGACGACGCACGCGAGCCATTCGGGCGCCTGGAAGATCGCCTACGCCGACTTCGTCACCGCGATGATGGCCTTCTTCCTGCTGATGTGGCTGCTCGGCTCCACGACGCAGGGCGATCTGCAGGGCATTGCCGAGTATTTCCGCACCCCGCTGAAGGTGGCGCTGTCGGGCGGCTACGGTTCGGGCGACAGCTCGTCGGTGATCCAGGGCGGCGGCACCGATCTCACGCGAAGCACCGGCGCGCGCCCGCGCGGCGACGTCGACGAGCGCCAGCGCAAGCTGAACCTGCAGGCGCTGCGCGCCGAGTTGCGCGCCGCCGAGACGAAGCGCCTGACGAAGCTGCGCGCGCAGCTCGACGAGGCGATCACGCGCAACGAGAAGCTCGCCGAGTTCCGTTCGCAGATCCGGATGGATCTCACGCCGGACGGACTGCGCATCCAGATCGTCGACGACCAGAACCGGCCGATGTTCGACAACGGGCGGGCGAGCGTCAAGGAATACATGCGCGAGCTGCTGCGCGAGATTGCCACCGTGCTCAACAGCGTCGAGAACCGCGTGAGCATCTCCGGGCACACCGATTCGGCGCCCTACGGATCGGGCGAGCGCGGCTATTCGAACTGGGAGCTGTCGGCCGACCGGGCGAACGCGTCGCGCCGGGAGCTGGTGGCGGGCGGGCTGCAGGAATCGAAGATCGTGCGCATCGTGGGGCTGGGCTCCACCGTGATGTACGACGCGGAGAATCCGCGCAGCCCGATGAACCGGCGCATCTCGATCGTCGTGCTGAATGCGGAAGCGCAGGAACGCGTGTTCTCGGGTGTCGAGGTCGACACCGCCGAAGGCAGCGCCGCGGCCGAGTCGGCGATCGGCGCGGCCGGCCGTGCCGCGGCGGCCGGCGCAGACAGCATGCAGACGGACGGCGCCGCGGCGCCGCCGCGCTGAACAACCGGGCCGAACTGCCGCTTATCCCGTAACGCCGGGCGCACCGCGCGCGAATAATCGGTCCCGAACAAGCCCTTCGGGTCTCGATTTCCGTGCGCAATGGCCGATAACGACGTATCCCGCGAAGACCGCCAGCTGCCCGCCTCCGAGCGCAGGCTGCAGAAGGCGCGCGAGGAGGGGCGCGTTCCGAAGTCGCGCGACTTCGGCCACTTCGCGATGCTCGGCGGCGCGCTGCTCGCGGCGGCCGCGCTCGGACCCGGCCTGGCGCAGGCGTCGATCGGCATGCTGCGCGACGCGCTGCGTTTCGGCCGTCCCGAGGCGCTTGCCGCCGAGCGGCTTCCGCAGTTCTTCGCAGCGATCGGCGTCGACGCCTTCGTCGCGCTGCTGCCGCTGCTCGGCGCCTTCGCGCTGGCCGCGATCGCCGCCAGCGCGATCCCCGGCGGCGTCGTCTTCTCCGGCAAGGCGCTGAAGCTCGACCCTTCGAAGCTCAGTCCGCTCAGCGGACTGAAGCGCATCTTCTCGATCCGCGGCAGCGTCGAGCTGCTCAAGCTGATCGTGCTGGCGATCGCGCTGATCCTGGTCAGCGCGTGGTTCGTCTCGTCCAGTCTCGCCGAGTTCGCGCAGCTGGCGACGTGGCCGCTCGCGCAGGCGCTCGGCAGCGGTTCGGCGCTGATGGGAACGGGGCTGACGACGCTGCTCGCGGTGCTCGCGCTCGTCGCGCTGGTCGACCTGCCGTTCCAGTGGTTCCGCCACCGCGCCGAATTGCGGATGACGCACCAGGAAGCGAAGCAGGAGGCGAAGGAGTCCGACGGCGATCCGCTGCTGCGCAGCCGCATCCGCCAGCGCCAGCGCGAGATCGCCTCGCGCCGGATGCTCGCCGCCGTGCCCGCGGCCGACGTCGTGGTGACCAACCCGACGCACTATGCGGTGGCGATCCGCTACGACGACGCGAAGGGCGGGGCGCCGCGCGTGGTCGCCAAGGGCGTCGATCTCGTGGCCGGTCGCATCCGCGAGATCGCGCGCGCAGCGGGCGTGCCGCTGGTGGAAGCGCCGCCGCTTGCGCGCGCACTGCACGCGCACGTCGAACTCGACCGGGAGATTCCGGTCGCGCTCTACAACGCGGTCGCGCAGGTGCTCGCCTACGTCTACCAGTTGCGCCAGTGGGTGCCGGGGCGCGGCGCCGCGCCGCGCGTGCCCGACGCCTTCGAGGTTCCCGACGGGCTGGACCCGGCGAACCCGGGAGCTGAAGCGCGATGAGCCTCGTCGGTCCGGCGAACGCCGCGGGCGTGCGCACCCTGCAGGTCGGCGGCCTGACGCTGATCGTGCCGCCGGTGAAGGCGATCGGTGCACCGGTGGTCATCCTGCTCGTGCTGGCAATGATGATCCTGCCGCTGCCGGCGCCGCTGCTCGACCTGTTCTTCACCTTCAACATCGCGCTGTCGCTGCTGGTGCTGCTGGTCGCTTCGTACAGCATCCGGCCGCTGGACTTCGCCGTGTTTCCGACGGTGCTGCTGGTGACGACGCTGCTGCGACTGTCGCTGAACGTGGCGTCCACGCGCGCGGTGCTGATGCACGGCCACACCGGCACCGACGCGGCCGGCAGGGTCATCGAGTCTTTCGCGACCTTCCTGGTCGGCGGCAACTTCGCCGTCGGCATCATCGTCTTCTCGATCCTGACCGTCATCAACTTCGTCGTCGTGACCAAGGGGGCGGGGCGCATCGCCGAGGTTTCGGCGCGCTTCGCGCTCGACGCGATGCCGGGCAAGCAGATGGCGATCGACGCCGACCTGAACGTCGGTCAGATCGACCAGGCCGAGGCGCGTCGCCGGCGCAGCGAGGTCGCGCGCGAAGCCGACTTCTTCGGCTCGATGGACGGCGCATCGAAGTTCGTGCGCGGCGACGCGATCGCCGGGATCCTGATCGTCTTCATCAACATCGTCGGCGGCCTGCTGATCGGCACGGCGCAGCACGCGCTGTCGGTGGAGCAGGCGGCGAACAACTACGTCCTGCTGGCGATCGGCGATGCGCTCGTCGCGCAGGTGCCGGGACTCGTGATCTCCGTGGCGGCCGGCCTGATCGTCTCGCGCGTGGCCGACGACGACGACGTCGGCGGCCAGGTCGTCAAGCAGCTGCTGTCGCTGCCGCGCGCGCTCGGCCTGACGGCGGCCGTCGTCGCGTTGCTCGGCATCGTGCCCGGCATGCCGCACTTCGCGTTCCTCGCGCTGTCGGCACTGATCGGCTGGTTCGCCTGGTGGCTGTCGCACCAGCAGGCCCGGCGCGCGAACGCGGCGCCGGCCAGCGCCGAGCCGCCGCCGGCGAACGCCGAAGCGAGCTGGGACGACGTCGAGCCGGTGGACATCCTCGCGCTCGAGGTCGGCTACCGGCTGATCTCGCTGGTCGATCGCGACAACGGCGCCGACCTGCTCGCCCGCATCAAGGGCGTGCGCAAGAAATTCGCGCACGAGGTGGGCTTCCTGCCGCCGCCGGTGCACGTGCGCGACCAGCTCGAGCTGAAGCCTTCGGCGTACCGCGTCCTGTTGAAGGGTGTCGTCGTGGGCGAGGGCGAAGCCTTCCCCGGGATGATGCTGGCGATCGATCCCGGGTCGGCGTCGGGCCCGATCGCCGGCACCGCGACGCGCGATCCGGCCTTCGGGCTGCCGGCGACCTGGATCGACGCACAGCAACGAGACAACGCGCAGGGCATGGGCTACACCGTGGTCGACGCGGCCACGGTCGTCGCGACGCACCTGCACCACCTGATGCAGACCCACGCCGCGCGACTGCTCGGTCGCGGCGAAGCGCAGCAACTGCTCGAGCATCTGGGGCGCTATGCGCCGAAGCTCGCCGACGAGATCGTGCCCAAGCTCGTTCCGATGGCGGTATTCCAGAAGGTGCTGCAGAACCTGCTCGACGAGTCGGTGCACGTGCGCGACCTGCGCGGCATCGTCGAGACGCTCGGCGAGCACGGCGCGCGCACGCAGGACGCGACCGAGCTGACGCGGGAAGTGCGCGTCGCACTCGCGCCGGCGATCGTGCAGCAGGCGTTCGGACCGACGCAGGAGCTGAGCGTGATCGCGATCGAGCCGAACCTCGAGAACCTGCTCGTGCAGGCGCTCGCGCCGAACGCCGCCTCCGCGCTCGAGCCCGGCGTGGCCGAGTACCTGCTCACCGCGGGCGCCGAGGCCGCGCAGAAGCAGGAGGACGAAGGACATCCGTCGTGCCTGCTCGTGCCCGATCGCATTCGCGTGCCGCTGGCCCGCCTGTTGAAGAAGGCCGCGCCGCGCCTGCGCGTGCTCGGCCATGCCGAAATTCCTGACACCCATTCGATCCGCATCGGACGATTGATCGGAGAAGCCAAGTGAACGTCAAGCGCTATTTCGCCCGCACTGCCCGCGAGGCAATGGCTCTCGTGCGCGCCGAACTCGGCGAGGACGCGATCGTGCTGAAGAACCGGCCGGTCGACGGCGGCGTCGAGATACTCGCCCTGGCGGAGTCGGAGCTTGCTGCCGACGAACCGGCGATCCGCGCGCCGGCCGCCTCGGCCGAGGATCGAAACGCATCCGACGCGCCGATGGCGATGCGCGTGCCGACTCCGGCAAGGCGCGCTCGCGCGCCGGCGATGAGCACCGTGAGCTTCGAGAACTACGTGCGCGAGCGCCAGCAGCGGCGGCTCGCCGGCGGTCGCGACGAATCGCACGACGAGTCGCACGACGAATCGCACGACGAATCGCACGACGAATCGCACGACGAATCGCACGACGAATCGCTCGACGCTTCGCTCTCCACCGCGGACGCGCAAGCCGGTGAGGCGCGTTTCGCGGCAGTCCCCGCCGGCGACGCCGGTGCGGCCAGCCGCGGCGCGCCTTCGCAGCCTGCACGGCTGCCCCGGACCGCCGCGAGGCCGCAGCGCAGATCGCCGGACGGACAAGCGCCGGACAGGGAAGGATCGGCACGGAAGGACTTCGCCGGGGATCGGGTCGACGTCGGTTCGCTGATGACCGAGCTGCGCGAGATGCGCGGCGCCCTGTCGGACCAGCTCGAATCGATGAGCTGGTTCGACGGCGTGCGACGCCGCCCCGCGCAGTCGCGGATGCTGCGCCGGCTGCTGCAGGCCGGGTTTTCGCCGTCGCTGTCGCGCACGCTCGCGAATCACCTGCCGGCCGATTTCGGCGAGGACGACGCCGAGCGCTGGCTGCGCGAGGCGCTGGTGCGCAACCTTCGCATCGACTCGCCCGAGCAGACGATCTTCGACGCGGGCGGCACCTATGCGCTGCTCGGCCCGACCGGCGTCGGCAAGACGACCACCGCGGCGAAGATCGCCGCGCAGTTCGCGCTCAAGCACGGCGCCCAGTCGGTGGGGCTGATCACCGCCGACGTCTACCGGATCGGCGCGCAGGATCAGTTGCGCACCTTCGGGCGCCTGCTCGGCGTGCCGGTGCACGTGGCGCACGACGTATCGACGCTGGCCGACTTCCTGCAGATGTACATGAACCGCAAGCTGGTGCTGATCGACACGGCCGGCGTTGCGCAGCGCGACGAGCGCGTGGCCGAGCTGCTGTCGGCCCTGTCGTCGACGCAGGTGCGCAAGGTGCTCGTCGTCAATGCCGCCTCGCAGGCCGAGGCGATCGACGAGACGATCGAGGCGTACCAGGCGCGCAATGCCGCCGGCGTCGTGCTGTCGAAGGTCGACGAGGCCGTGCGGCTGGGCGGGGCGATCGACTGCGTGATCCGTCATCGGCTGACGCTGCAGGGCGTGGCCAACGGCCAGCGCGTGCCCGAGGACTGGCACCGGCCCGAGCCGGGAATGCTGGTCGATCGCGCGCTCGCCGGCGACGCCTCGGTGCGCTCGAGTTCCTTCGCCTTCGAGGAGGCGGAACTCGCGATGCTGCTGTCGGCGGGCCAGCGAACGATTGCGCAGCGCGCCCGCGGGGTACGGCGTGTTTGAAGCGCCGAGCGACCAGGCCGCAGGCCTGCGTCAGCTGTTTCCGCCGAACGCGTCGCTTCGCCTGCTCGCCGTCGGCTGCGCAAGCGGCGACGCACGCGACCGCGCCGGCGTCGAGGCCATCGCTGCGGCGCTCGGCAACGGCGGAAGCCGCACGCTGCTCGTCGACCTCGGCGGCGCGCGCGTGGCGGCCGCGAGCGGCGAAGGATGCGCCGCGATCGAGCGCATCGATGCGCGCGAGGCGTTGCCCGAAGGTGCCGATGCGCGGCGACTCGCGCGCTTCGTGCGCGCGCTGCAAGCGCGCGATGCGGCGGCGGGCGGCGCGTTCGACGCAGTGCTCGTCGCCGGAGATGCGCTGCGGGTGGCCGATCTCGCCGCCGGGTTGGCCGACGGCATCGTGCTCGTCGCGCCGGCGCGCGCGGCGGCGCTCGCCAACACCTATTCGCAGATCAAGGCGCTGCATCTGGCGCATGGCTTCGCACGCTACTGCGTGGCCTTCGTCGATGCCGATTCGCGCGCCTCGGCTGCCACCGCGCACCGCCGTCTCGCCGACACCGCGACCCGTTTCCTCGGCGTCGCGGTCGAGTTCGGCGGCGTGCTGTGCGCCGGCGGCGAAAGCCCGGACTGGAACCGCTTCGCCGCCGCATGGAACGGATGGCAGGGCGCGCCTGCGCCCCGGCTTCGCCATTGAACGCAGTCTTACGCGAGGACCCTCGAATCGTGTACACCGCGCAAGGAACCCTCGATCGCAGCAGTGCGATCGAGCGCTACGGGCCGATGGTTCGCCGGATGGCGAGCCAGATGATCGGCCGGCTGCCGGCGAACGTCGAGCTCGACGACCTGGTGCAGGCGGGGATGATCGGGCTGATCGACGCGATGAGCCGCTACGAGAACGATCGCGGTGCACAGTTCGAGACCTTCGCCACGCAGCGGGTGCGCGGCGCGATGCTCGACGAGCTGCGCGGCACCGACTGGCTGCCGCGTTCGGTGCGGCGCAACCAGCGGACGATCGAAGCGGCGATCCACCGTGCCGAGCAGCGGCTCGGCCGGGCGGCCGGCGAGGTCGACATCGCCGAGGAGCTGGGCATGCCGCTGGGCGAATACCAGCAGCTGCTCGACGCAGCGCGCGGCGCGCAACTCGTCTATCTCGACGACCGCGCCGACGACGACGCCGACGAGGGTGCGCTCGAGCGCTCGCTCGCCTCGGACGACGACGGCCCGTTCGAGACGCTCGGTGACGCACGGTTTCGCCGCGCGCTCGTCGCGGCGATCGAGGAGCTTCCCGAACGCGAGCGGCTCGTCATGGGGATGTACTACGAGCAGGAGATGAACCTGAAGGAGATCGGCGCGGTGCTCGGCGTCACCGAGTCGCGGATCTCGCAATTGCACAGCCAGGCGGTAGCGCGGTTGCGCGCGCAGATGAAGCCCTGGACCTGAGCGGGTGGCGCAGCGCGCAACGCGGCCTCGCGCCGCAGAGGAGTCGACATGCTGATGTTCACGAACCGGCAGCGCGCGCAGGCGCGCGACGACACGAAGCGCCGCAGCGAAGAGCGGCACGTGCCGGGCGCGTCCGGCGCGGCTGAGTCCGCCGGCCGCACGAGCGCCGTGTTCGAAGACATCGCGCGTCGTGCTTCCGGACTCGGTCGAGAGGCGGCCGAAGTCAACGGCGTGCTGGAAGAGGTCTCGGCCAGCGCGCTCGCGCAAGCCGGCACGCTCGATGCGGCGATGCAGTCGATCGCGACGATGGTCGATTCGAACCGCCGCATCGGCGAGGCCACGCGCGCGGGCCAGCAGTGTCTCGCCGAGGCGAACGAAACGGTCGCGCGCGTCGTGTCGGGATTCGGCGAAGCGACGCAGACGCTCGGGCAGGTGTCGGGTTCGGCGCGGGAGATCACGCAGATCGCGCTGCAGACGCGGCTCGTCGCCTTCAATGCTTCGGTGGAGGCCAAGCGGGCCGGCGAGGCCGGGCGGGGCTTCGCGGTGGTCGCCGAGGCGGTGAAGGATCTCGCCGCGCGCGTCGACGACGCTTCGCGACAGATCATGCAGACGGTGGCGATGCTCGATGCGCGGCTGGCCGCGCTGGCGAGCGAGATCGACGACGACACGCAACGCAGCGGCAGCTTTCGCGCGGCGCTGGCGCGTTCGGAGGAACAGGCCGCGCGCGCCGTCGAGGCAGCGCAGCAGAACGTGCACTGCTGCGAGGAGGTGCTCGACTCGGTGCGCCGGCTCGCCGACGGATCGCACCGGACGGCCGAGGCGATCGCCGGCACGCGCAGCAAGGCCGAGAAGTTCCTCGAACTGTCCGAGTCGCTGATCGAGCTGACGGTGGAGTCGGGCATCGAGACCGAGGACAGCGCGTTCATCGGCCACGTGCTGGGAGCGGCCGAGCGCGTCTCGCGCGTCTTCGAGGAAGCGCTCGACAGCGGAGCCGTCACGATGGCCGAGCTCTTCGACGAAAACTACGCGCCGGTGCCGGGAACGAATCCGCCGCAGTTCACGACGCGCTTCACGGCGTTCACCGACCGCGTGCTGCCGCCGATCCAGGAGCCGATGCTGCAGGTTTCGCCGAAAGTGATGCTGTGCGCGGCGGTCGATCGCAACGGCTACCTTCCGACGCACAACGCGCGCTATTCGCGGCCGCAGGGCTCCGATCCCGTATGGAACGCGGCGAACTGCCGCAACCGGCGCATGTTCAACGACCGCACCGGCCTGGCCGCCGGGCGCAATCGGCGCCGCTTCCTGCTGCAGACCTACCGTCGCGACATGGGAGGCGGGCAGTTCGTCTACATGAAGGACCTGTCCGCGCCGATCCTCGTGCACGGCCGCCATTGGGGCGGATTGCGCCTGTCGTACCAGTTCTGAGCCGTAGCGCGCCGCCACCCGGCGGTGCGCGCTTCAGCGCGGCGCGCTGCTGCCGATAAAGGTCGATGGGGCATCGTGCTTCCTCGCGGCAGGCCGTGTCCCGACTCCTCCACTCCATCCACTCCACTTCACTCGAGAAGCAAAGATGTTTCGCAGTTTCGGTTTCAGGCAGAAGATCCTCGTGCTCGTCGCCGCCGCGCTGGTCGGCTTCGTCGTGCTGTCCGTCGTCTCCGCGTTGCGCAACGAACGCCTCACCGTCGAGGCCCGGCGCGGCGAACTGGTGACCGCCGTGCAATCGGCGGCGAGCATTGCCGCCGCGTACCAGGGCGCCGCGGCTTCGGGCGCGATGAGCGCCGACGACGCGAAGAAGGCGGCCATCGAGGCGATCCGCGCGGCGCGCTACGGCGGCGCCGACGGAAGGGCCGAATACTTCTACATCTGGACGGCCGACGGCACCACGGTGATGCACCCGTCGCATCCCGAATGGAGCGGCCAGCCGATGCTCGGAAAGCTGCTCGACGCCACCGGCGCCGACACGCTGAAGCGCCTGCTCGACGCGGTCGCGGCGAGCCCCGACGGACGGGCGTTCGCGCCGGCGCAGTTCCCGCGTCCCGGCCAGACGAAGCCGGTCGCCAAGCTGCAGTACGGCACGAAGATCGCTGGCTGGAACTGGGTCGTCGGTTCGGGCGTGTACCTGGACGACCTGGAAGCGCTGGTGCGCAGCGAGCGGATCCGCGACGCGATCGTGGCGCTCGCGCTGCTCGCGATCGTGGCGTCGGTGGGCTACGCCGTGGCGCGCAGCGTCATTCGCCAGATCGGCGGCGACCCGGCCGAGGCGATGCGCGTGATGGAAGAAGTCGCCCGCGGCAACCTCGGTGCGCGCCTCGAACGGACGGCGCCGGGCAGCCTGCTGCACGGGCTGCAGACGATGGTCGGTGCGTTGCGCCGAACGATCGAGCAGGTGCACGAGTCGACCGAAAGCATTCGCACCGCGTCCAGCGAGATCGCCGTCGGCAACGTCGACCTGAGCCAGCGCACCGAGGAAACGGCGTCGAACCTGCAGCAGACTGCCTCGTCGCTCGAGGAGCTCACGTCCACCGTGCGGCAGACCGCGGACTCGGCTCGCACCGCGAACCAGCTCGCCAGTACCGCATCGGGCGCAGCGGCGCGCGGCGGCGACGTCGTCGAGCAGGTGGTGTCGACGATGGGCGAGATCAACGAGTCGAGCCGGCGCATCGCCGACATCATCGGAACGATCGACGGAATCGCGTTCCAGACGAACATCCTCGCGCTGAACGCGGCGGTCGAGGCGGCGCGCGCCGGCGAGCAGGGGCGCGGTTTCGCGGTCGTCGCGAGCGAGGTGCGCAGTCTCGCGCAGCGCAGCGCCGAGGCGGCCAGGGAGATCAAGACGCTGATCGAGGCGAGCGTCGAACGCGTCGACAGCGGCTCGCGGCTGGTGGGCGACGCCGGTGCAGCCATGCGCGAGATCGTCGTCAGCGTTCAGCGCGTGACCGACATCATCGGCGAGATCACCGCGGCGTCGGCCGAACAGAGCGGCGGCATCGACCAGATCAACGTCGCCATCGCGCAACTGGACCAGATGACGCAGCAGAACGCGGCGCTGGTCGAGGAGTCGGCGGCGGCGGCCGAGAGCCTGAAGCAGCAGGCGGCGAGTCTCGCCGAGGTGGTCGGCGTGTTCGAGCTGGGCGAGGGGGCGAAGCGGGCGGCGGCCGTGCCGGCCGAGGCCGCGGGCGAACTCATTGCCCGGGCGCGCGAAGCTTCCCGGCGAAGCGCCGCTGCGCGCATCGAAGGCCGTCCCGCCCCGTCGCCCACTGTCGGACAGCGCAGGCAGGTCGTTCCGCCGGTGACGGCGACGCCCGCGCCGGCAGCCGCGCCGGCGCGCAGCGCGGCTGCCGCGCGGACGCGCGTCGAAGCACGCGAGCCGGAAAGCTCGATCGAAGGCTGGGAGAGCTTCTGAAACGGGCCGCCTGCTCGGCGCGTCGCGCCGGGTTCCGCTTCGGCGGGCCCGGCGTTCCTGCATCCGCACAGCCCGTCGCCCGGCCGCAGACGCGATCCGTGGCGATCCGCGGCAGCGCCCGGACCCGTGATCAGGCCGAGAAGACCCCGCGGCGTGCAGCGCGCGCCGCGCCGAATCCCTGGTCGTCGTAGGTGGTCGGCTGCGAGCCGGCGAGCGCGGTGAAGGCGCGCGCGGCCTGCAGCGAGGCGCGGCGTGCGAGAACGGCGTTCGCGTCGAGCGCGCCGCGCAACTCGCGCAAACGTCGGTTGCGCGCCGAGCGGGCGGTCGCCTCGACGTCTTCGTTGCCGCTTCGGCAGGCGCCGATCCATTCGGAGAGCGCCGCGTTCGCCGCCTCGAGTCGCGCGGCGTCGCGCGCGATCATCGCCAGGCGCTGCTCCTCCAGGCGTGCAAGTCCTTCGTCCAGCAGGTCCGGAGCAGCGGCGGCGACGCGGGTCACTTGGATCGGGACAAGACTTCGAGCAGTTCGGCGGCCTGGGCGATCATCTTGTCGGCCACGGCATGCGCGTTCACCGAGAAGCGTCCCTCGCGGATCGCCGCCTTCACGTCCTCGACCTTCTGCGCGCGCACCGTCTGCTCGCCCTGAGCGCCTTCGGCAACGAGGTTGCGCGAAGCCGGCGACAGATGCACTGCGTCGACCGGAGCGGTTTTCTCCACCGCGGTGGAGCGGCTGTGCCCGGCGGCGGCGCGCGACGGCGCGTTGCCGGCGCGCGAAAGCGCGTCGGCGGCTTGTGGCTCGGTGGGTTTGCCGATCTTCATGAGCGTTCCCCTAACGAATCCGGCAAAAACGCCCGGATGCCGGGTGTTTCGGCACGGTCGAGCCGAACTTGAGCGCGGCGCGCGGCGGCGACTTTCGCCGGGAGACGGGGAATCGATTCAAAGCCGGACCTCTACCGTGCGGTCCCGGACGGTGCCGACGAGCATCCTGCCGGCTTCGGTGCGCACACGCAACGACTGGCCTTCTCCGGCTCCCGCCAGCGCGAAGCCTGTTGCGGAAACGCTGAAACCGGTGCCGACCATGCGAATGCGCACCGGATCGCCGGCGGCGATCGTCTGCGCGATTCTGAGGTCGTTGGCGCGCAGCACCTGCCCGGCCGCGAGCGGCCGGCCGAGCGAGCGGCCGGCGAGCAGCGCGGGATCGCTGACCGGGGCGCCGGGCGAGCGCGTCCAGTCGACCTCGTCGATGCGGAAATCCTCCGCGCGCGGGGTCGTTCCCGCGGGAATCGGCAGCGCGGCAACGAGCGCGGGGCCGTAGACCGAGACGGTCACCGGAATCATCGTCGACCACGAAGCGCCCTCGGCGCAGCGCACGCCTACGTAGCCGCGGCCCCACAGACGGGCATTGGGCGGCAGGAACGGTTCGATGCGCGCGCACGGTGCCAGGCGCAACCCGGGGTTCACCCGGCCGATCTGCACTTCGACGCGCAGCCCCGGCGCGGCTGCATCCTGTTCGTCCGCGACCTCGTCGGTCTGCGTCGGGGCGAGCCGCACCGTCCAGCTCGACGCCGCCGATTCCTCGATCCAGCGCTGCAGTTGCGGCAGCGATTGCTGCAGCGAGGTGGCGGGGGCGTCGGGTGCGGCGGGCGTAACCGGCGCGGCCGAGGCGACGGGAGCGGGCGCGGCAGGGGCGGCAGGCGCGCCGGCCATGCCCGCGACGACGGCGAGCAGCGAAGCGCGCGAGCGGGCGGCGAGCAGGTTCTTCTTCATGCGGGCAGCGTACTTCCCGCGGGCGCGGACGTGCCGCCGAGATGCGGGACAAAGGCGGCGCTTATCCGGACATCCGCCGGCCGGCGCGGCCGAATAATCGGCAGCGATCGGCAAAACCGGAGGTGCCCGATGCTCGACCGGATCACCAGCACGCTGCAGTTCGACGGCGAGGCGCTTGCGCTGCGCGCGCAGCGTCAGCAGGTGCTCGCGTCGAACATCGCGAACGCCGACACGCCGAATTACCAGGCGCGCGATTTCGACTTCGGCCAGGCGCTCGCCCGGGCGAGCGCGCATGTCGGCGTAGTGCCGGCCGGCGCCGGCACGGTGCTGTCGTCGAGCGGCGCTGTACACAGCGTGACGCCGGCGTCCTCGGATGCGGGCGACGCGCAGTCGCGAAAGGGCTTTCTTCCGATCGCCGGCACGGGCGCCTCCGCGCAGCCCGCGATGCTGTGGCGCACGCCGCAGCAGCCGTCGATCGATCGCAACACGGTCGACCTCGACCGCGAGCGCGCGAACTTCGCGGACAACTCGTTGCGCTACGAGGCGACGCTGCGCTTCGTCAACGGCAAGGTGCGCAACATGCTGTCGGCGATCCGCGGCGATTGATGCAGGGAGACGATCGATGTCGCTGTTGAACATCCTGGGCATTTCGGGCAGTGCGGTTTCGGCGCAGAGCCAGCGGCTGAACACCGTCGCGTCGAACCTGGCCAACGCCGACAGCGTCGCCGGGCCCGACGGGCAAGCGTATCGCGCGCGGCACGTCGTGTTTCAGGCCCAGCCGACCGGCGGCAGCGACGTGTCGCAGCTCGGCGTGCGCGTGGCCGACGTGATCGAGGACACGACGCCGGGCAAGCGCCTGCACGATCCGTCGCATCCGCTGGCCGATGCGGAAGGCTATGTCACGCAGAGCAACGTCGACGTCGTCGAGCAGATGGTCGACATGATCTCGGCGTCCCGCTCCTACCAGAACAACGTCGAAGTGATGAACACCACGCAGCAGCTCGCGCTGAAGACGCTGCAGCTGGGCCAGTGAGCCCGGACCACGGAGCAGTCGAATGATCGGAAGCACGCAGGGCAGCACGGAGCGAACGGCGGCGGCCGAAGCGGCAGCGAAGTCGAATGCGGCAGCGAAGTCGAACGCGGCCGAATACGGGGCGCCCGCCGACGGGACCGATACGGCCGACGGCACCGAGGACCGGTTCCTGAAGCTGCTCGTCGCGCAGATGCGCAACCAGGATCCTCTCAACCCGCTTGACAACGCGCAGGTGACCAGCCAGCTCGCGCAGATCAACACGGTGCGCGGCATCGAACAGCTGAACGATTCGATGAAGAAAGTGGCGCAGGCGACGACGGCGGTGTCGCCGCTGTCGGCGGTCGGCCTGCTGGGCCGACAGGTACTCGTCGAAGGCGACCAGTTCGAATGGTCGAAGACCCATGCGGAAGTTCCGAGCGGCGACCCGACGATGCCCGAGATCGACCGTGCCGCGCCGGCATCGGTGCGCGTCGGTTTCGAGATCCCGGCGGCGGCACGAAGCGTACGCGTGGAGATCGTCGACCCGGCCGGGCGCGTCGTGCATGCGCGCGACTACGGCGAGCCGGAGGCAGGCGTGCACACCTTCGACTGGGACGGCGTGGACTCCGACGGCCGGGCGGTGGCGGCGGGGAAATACAAGCTGCGCGCCTGGGGGCTGGGCGAGGACGGCGGCGAATCGAAGGTCGTCTCGCTGGTGCCCGCGCGCGTGAACGGCGTCAACCAGGCCGTGGGCGGCGCACGCCTCGAACTGGTCGGGCGCGAAGCGGTGGCCGCATCGGCGATCCGCGCGGTGCTCTGAAAGCGAATACCTCTTACAGGAGAAACGCATGTCTTTCCAGCAGGGATTGAGCGGCCTGAGCGCCGCAGCGCGCAACCTCGACGTGATCGGCAACAACGTCGCCAACAGCAACACGGTGGGCGCCAAGGCGTCGCGCGCCGAATTCGCCGACGTCTACGCGACGTCGCTGTACGGAGCGGGATCGCAGTACAGCGGGATCGGCACCACGGTGGCCGGGATCACGCAGCAGTTCACGCAGGGCGACATCGCGACGACGAACAACGCGCTCGACATGGCGATCAACGGGCGCGGCTTTTTCCGGATGTCGAACGACGGCGAGGTCACGTACACGCGCAACGGCCAGTTCCATCTCGACAAGGACGGCTACCTGGTCAATGCCCAGGGTGCGCGCCTGACGGGATACCCGGCCGACGCCAACGGCCAGGTGATGGCGGGCGTGCCGAGCGAGCTGCGGCTGCAGGCGGGAGACGTGGCGCCGAAGGCGACGACCGGCGCATCGATCATGGTGAACCTGGATGCGCGCGCGCAGACGCCGACCGACGCCTTCGACGTCGCCAACGGGGCGAGCTACAACGGTGCTACCTCGATCGCCGTGTACGACGCGCAGGGCACCGAACGCACCGTCGCCGTCTACTTTCGCAAGACTGCAGCCAACGCATGGGATGCCTACGCGGCGGTCGACGGCACGCGAGTCGACGGTCCCGGCGGCGCGGGATCGCCGATCCAGACCTTCGGTTTCGATGCGGCAACCGGCAAGTTCGCGGCGACTTCGGAGACGGGTTTCCCGCTGACGGTGCCCGGCATTGCTGCTCCGGTGACCTTCGATCTCGCGAAGACGACGCAGTTCGGCTCGCCGTTCTCGGTCGCGGAACTGTCGCAGACCGGCTACGGCGCCGGGCGGCTGTCGGGCTTCTCGATCGCTTCCGACGGCACCGTCGTCTCGCGCTACACCAACGGCAAGACGCTCGCGCAGGGACGCGTGGTGCTCATCGACTTCACCAATCCGCAGGGCCTGCAGCCGCTGGGCGGCAACCAGTGGGCCGAGACGGCCGACTCGGGCGCGCCGCGGGCCGGCGCTCCGGGGGCAGGCAGCCTCGGCGTCATCCAGTCGGGTGCCGTCGAGCAGTCGAACGTCGATCTCACCGCGGAGCTCGTCAACATGATCACCGCGCAGCGCGTCTACCAGGCCAACGCGCAGACGATCCGCACGCAGGATCAGGTGATGCAGACGATCGTGAACCTGCGTTGATGCGATCGAGCGCGCGGCGCGCAACGGCAGCTGAGGGCGCCGGCGCGCCACGGGAGGCGACATGGACCGGATGATCTATCTGTCGATGAGCGGGGCCAAGGCGCTGATGCAGCGCCAGGACGCGCTCGCGAACAATCTCGCCAACGGCAGCACCGACGGCTTTCGCGCCGACCTGATGGCGTTTCGCGCGGTGCCCGGCGAGCAGCCGAACGCGGCGTCGACGCGCGTCTGGTCGCTCGAGGCGAATGCCGGTTTCGATGCGGCCTCCGGCCCGATCCGGCAGACCGGACGCTCGCTCGACGTGGCGCTCGCCGGCGGCGGCTGGCTGGCGGTGCAAGGCGCCGACGGCGGCGAAGCGTACACACGCGACGGCGCGCTCGAGGTCGGCGCCGACGGCACGCTGCAGAACCGCCGTGGGCAGCTCGTGCTCGGGGACGGCGGTCCGCTGTCGGTCCCGCCCGGCGCCGACGTCTCGATCGGCGGCGACGGCACGGTCAGCGCGCGCATCGGCAGCCAGGCGCCGTTCCAGGTCGGCCGCCTGAAACTGGTGAATCCGCCGCTGGAGGATCTGCGCAAGGACGCCGACGGACTCGTGCGACTGCGCAGCGGTGACGAGGCGCCGCCGGACGAGTCGGTGCGCGTGGTGCCCGGCTCGATCGAAGGCAGCAACGTCGACGTCGTCCAGTCGATGGTCGGCATGATCGCGCTCGCGCGCCAGTTCGAGATGCAGATGCGCCTGCTGCAGACCGCCGAGAGCAACGAGCAGAAAGCCTCGCAACTCCTTTCGCTGAAGGGCTGAGCACCATGATTCGTTCGCTGTGGATCGCCAAGACCGGGCTCGACGCGCAGCAGATGCAACTCGACACGATCTCGCACAACCTCGCCAACGTCAGCACGAACGGCTACAAGCGTTCGCAGGCGGTGTTCGAGGACCTGCTCTACCAGAACCTGCGCCAGGCCGGCGGTCAGGAAACGCAGCAGAACCAGCTGCCCACCGGGCTGCAGCTGGGTACCGGCGTTCGTCCGGTCGCTACTTCGCGCCTGTTCACGCAGGGCAACCTGCAGCAGACCGGCAACACCTTCGACATGGCGATCGACGGCAACGGCTTCTTTTCGCTGCAGATGCCCGACGGAACCGTCGCCTACACGCGCGACGGGTCGTTTCGCGTCGACGCCAGCGGGCAGCTCGTGACCTCCAACGGAATGCCGATGTCGCCGCCGATCTCGATTCCGCCGAACGCGACCAGCGTGACGATCGGCGCCGACGGCGTCGTCACCGTGATGCAGGCCGGCCAGCCGAATCCCACGCAGGTCGGGCAGGTGCAACTGGCCACCTTCGTCAATCCGGCCGGCCTCGACCCGAAGGGACAGAATCTCTACCTGGAAACCGCGGCGTCGGGTGCACCGACGATCGGCACGCCCGGCAACAACGGCGCCGGACTCGTCAGCCAGGGCTACGTCGAGACCTCGAACGTCAACGTCGTCGAGGAACTCGTCGCGATGATCCAGACGCAGCGCGCCTACGAGATCAATTCGAAGTCGATCCAGACTTCGGACCAGATGCTCGCGCGGCTGTCGCAGCTGTGAGAAGGCCGATGAGCGTGACGGGCGAGGGCGACCCGCGCGCGGCGGGCCCTCGGGTCGGCGCCGCAGTGCGCGCGCGTCTCGGACGGATCGTCGCGGCGGCGGCGCTCGTCGCGCTTGCCGGCTGCGCGGCTACGCCGTCCGTGCACGTGCTCGAGCCGACTTCGGTGCGGCCGCCGGCGACGTCGACTGCCGTGACCGCCGCCAACGCCCCGCGCCCGCAGGCGGCCAACGGCGCGATCTTCCATCCGTCGAGCTTCCGCGGCCTGTTCGAAGACCGGCGTGCGCGGCTCGTCGGCGACATCCTGACGATCCAGATCCAGGAGAAGACCTCCGCGCGCAGCAGCTCGAACAGCTCGGTCGATCGCAACGCGTCGGTCGACGCGAGCATCGGCCGCCTGCCGTTCAGGTCTCCGACCTCGAGCCTGATTCCGAAGCTCGGCGTGGCCGGCAGCTCGAGCAATACCTTCGAGGGCAAGGGCGAGACCGGCGCCGACAACGCATTCGTCGGAACCATCACCGTAACCGTGATCGACGTGCTGCCCAACGGCAACCTGGTCGTCTCGGGCGAGAAGCAGGTCGGCATCAACCAGAACGTCGAGGTGCTGCGCTTCTCGGGCGTGGTCGATCCGGTGAGCCTGATGACCGGCAACGTCGTCTCGTCGACGCGCGTGGCGGACGCGCGCCTCGAACAGCGTGGCCGCGGCGACATCGACCACGCGCAGACGGTCGGCTGGCTCGCGCGCTTCTTCCTCAGCTTCCTGCCGATCTGAAGATGCCGCCGCGCGACGCCGACCCCTGCGGGCCCACGGCCCTGCCACGTCCGACTCACCAGGAGGCGCAATGAGCGCTCGGGAAACCGCGAAAAAGAACAGCGCGCCGATGCGCGCGGCCTGCGCAGCGATCGCGATCGTCGCCTCGATGCTCGCGCCCGCGCACGCCGAGCGCGTGAAGGAACTCGCGTCGATCCAGGGTGTGCGCGCGAACCAGCTGATCGGCTACGGGCTCGTCGTCGGGCTGGACGGCAGCGGCGACCAGACGACGCAGGCGCCGTTCACCGTGCAGAGCCTGCAGTCGATGCTCTCGCAGCTCGGGGTGCAGTTGCCGCCGGGCGTGAACCCGCAATTGCGCAATGCGGCCGCCGTCATGGTCACCGCGCAGCTGCCGCCGTACGCGCAGCCCGGCCAGGCGATCGACGTCACCGTCTCGTCCCTGGGCAACGCGAAGAGCCTGCGCGGCGGAACGCTGCTGCTGACGCCGCTGCGCGGCGCCGACGGACAGGTGTACGCGATGGCGCAGGGCAACCTCGTCGTCGGCGGCGCGGGCGCGTCGGCGGCCGGCAGCAAGGTGCAGATCAATCACCTGAGCGCCGGACGCGTTCCGGGCGGCGCGACGGTCGAGCGCGTGGTGCCCAACCAGACGCTGGCTTCGGACGCGATCCACATCGAGCTGAACGACACCGATTTCGCCACCGCGCATCGCGTGGCCGAGGCGATCAACGCGAGCGTGCTGCCGGGCTCGGGAGCCGCGGTGCCCATCGCCCAGCCGCTCGATGCGCGCGTGATCCGCGTGCAGATGCCCGCCGATCCGTCGCTGCGCGTTCCCTTCCTCGCCGGGCTCGAGAACCTCGACGTACGCCTCGCCCCGCCGATGGCGCGGGTGATCGTCAACGCGCGCACCGGCTCGGTGGTCATGAACCAGTCGGTGACGCTGGCGCCCAGCGCGGTGGCGCACGGCAATCTCTCGGTCACCGTGCAGGTCACGCCGATGGTGAGCCAGCCGGCGCCCTTTGCTAAAGGTTCCACCGTCGTTGCCGAAAGAGCCGATATCGAGATCCGCCACGACGGCGGATCGATGATGATGCTCGAAGGCTCGGCGAAGCTTCCCGACGTCGTGAAGGCCCTCAACAGCCTGGGTGCGACGCCGCAGGACCTGATCGCGATCCTGCAGGCGTTGAAGGCCGCAGGCAGCCTGAAGGCGGAACTGGAGATCATCTGATGACGGCGCCGCCGACGGCCACGCAGGGGCTCGCCCTGGATGCACGCGCGCTCGATGCGTTGCGTCGCAATGCCGCGAGCGACCCGAAGGCGGCGGCCCGCCAGGCGGCCGGCCAGTTCGAGGCGCTGTTCATGCAGCGGTTGCTGCAGAGCATGCGCGACGCGATGCCGCGCAGCGGCATGTTCGACGGGCCCGGCCACGACACCTACGCCGCGATGCTCGACCAGCAGTGGGCGCAGTCGTTGTCGAATCGTCCGGGGGGTCTCGCCGAGGTCATCGCGAAGCAGCTCGAGCGGCAGATGGGAGCGCAGCAGGGAACGCAGCCCGGGAAAGGCGTCGAGGCCTCGACCCTTCCCGCCGGCACCCGGGCGCCGGGTGCGCCGGCATCGGGCCGCGCGCCGCGTGCCGCAGACGAAGCGGGCGCCGCCGAAGCACTGAAGCGCTCGCTCGAAAATCGGCTCGATGCGCCGCAGGCCGCATTCGTCGACCGGATGTGGCCGCACGCCGTCTCGGCGCAACGCACCACCGGCGTGCCCGCCGCATTCGTCGTCGGGCAGGCCGCGCTCGAATCGGGCTGGGGGCGGCACGAGATCCGTCACGCCGACGGTCGCAGCGCGCACAACCTGTTCGGCATCAAGGCCACCGGCGGCTGGAGCGGAGCCACGGTGGACGTCGCGACCACCGAGTACGTCGACGGCAAGCCGGTGAAGAGCGTCGAGAAGTTCCGCGCCTATGCGTCGTACGCCGAAGCCTTTCGCGACTGGGCGACGCTGATGTCGACGAGCCCGCGCTACGGCTCGGTGCTGCGCGAGGCGAAGTCGGCGGGCGGCTTCGCACAGGGCCTGCAGCGCGCCGGCTACGCCACCGATCCGAACTACGCCGACAAGCTCGAGAGCACGATCCAGCGTGCGCTGCGCTTCGCGCGCACCGTCGTCTGACCAGCGGAGACGCGCGATGGCGGGCTTGCTGGGAATCGGACAGAGCGCGCTGATGGCGGCGTATGCACAATTGCAGACGACCGGCCACAACATCGCGAACGCCAACACGGCCGGCTACAGCCGGCAGGAAGCGGTGCTCGCCACCGCCGGCGGCACCTACTCCGGAGGCGGTTTCCTCGGCAACGGTGTCGACGTCGTCACCGTGCAGCGCAGCTACGACCGTTTCCTCACGGCCGAACTCGCTTCGAGCACGGCCGCCTCGGCGTCCGACAGCTCGCGTGCCGCGCAGCTCGAGCGGCTGCAGCGCGTGCTCGCCGACACCGACAACGGGATCGGCGCCGCGGTCGACGAGCTGAACGCAGCGCTCGCCGACGTCGTGAACCGGGCGTCGGATCCCACCGCGCGCCAGGTCGTCGTGCAGCGCGCCGAAACGCTCGCGCGGCGCATCCGCGACGCCGATTCGCAGATGGACGCACTGGGACGCGACGCGGACGAGCGCATCGCGCACGGTGTCGGGCGCGTGAACGAGCTGCTGCAGCAGTTCGCCGGGCTGAACGAACGGATTTACGCGGTGCGCGCGAGCGGGCACACGCCGAACGACCTGCTCGACGAGCGCGACCGCGTGCTGATGCAGCTGAACGAATACCTGAAGGTCAGCGCGCAGGCGCAGGACGATGGAACGGTGAACCTGTACGCCTCGGGCGGCGAGGGATTGCTGGTCGGCTCGCGGCCGGCAACGCTGGAAGTCGAGGAGGTCGGTATGGGCGGCCAGGGCGTCGGGACGATCCATCTGCGGATCGGCGCGACGAAGCTGCCGATGAACGCCGAATCCCTGGGCGGCGGCTCGATCGGCGGCTCGATCCGCTTTCGGGACGACGACCTGCAGGCAACGCGCGTCGATCTCGCGGGACTCGCGCAGAGGATCGCCGACGCCTACAACGAACCGCAACTGCGCGGACTCGATGCGAACGGCCGGCCGGGCGAGAAGATCTTCGCGACGGGCGTGCAGGCCGGGGAGTTCCGCAGCCTGCTCGCCTCGGGCGAGCGGCTCGCCGCGGCGTATCCGGTGACCGCGCAGGTATCGTCGGCCGACGCCGGCGTCCAGGTCGCGTCCTTTTCGGTCGGCGCGACGCCCGGCACGGTTCCGCTGGCGATCCGCTTCTATCCCGACACCGGAACCTACAGCACCGACGGCGGTGCCACGAAGCTGCCCTACGCGGCCGGCGCGACGATCGCGCACGACGGCTGGTCGCTGACGCTGCGCGGCACGCCGAAGGCCGGCGACGAGGTCACGATCGTGCGCAACGAGAATCCGGCGAGCGACGGGCGAAACGCCCGCACGATGATCCTCGCCTCGCAGTCGAGCCGGGACGTGCCGGGCCTCACCGATCGCTTCGCTGCACTCGTGGGCGATCTGGGCGCGCGCACGCAATCTGCGCAGGCGAGCCGCACCGCCTCGTCGGGGCTGCTGGCCAATGCCCAGGCTTCGCACGCCGAACAGGCGGCGGTGAACCTCGACGAGGAGGCTGCGCGCCTGATGCAGTACCAGCAGATGTACCAGGCGGCGGCGAAAGTGATCCAGGCCGCGCAGGCGATGTTCGATTCGCTGCTCGCCGCCACCGCGCGCTGAAGCGGCGAAGAAAATCCGGAAGCCGCAGACGATGACCCGCATTCCCACCTCGTACGCGCACCAGCAGGCGCTCGACGCAATGGCGCAGCGCCGCTCGGCACTCGTGCGCGACCAGTTGCAGCTGTCCACCGGAAAACGCGTCAACGATCCGGCGGACGATCCGCTCGCCGCCGCGCAGGGCGAGCGCCTGCGTTCGCAGCTCGCGCGCATCTCGATCGAAGGCCGCATGGCCGGCTTCGCGCGTCAGATGCTGTCCACCGCCGAGAGCACGCTGGGACAGGTGGGCGATGCGCTGCAGTTCGCGCGCGAGAGCCTGGTCGGCGCCGGCAACGGCGCGATGTCGCCGTCCGATCTCGGCCTGATCGGGCAGCAGCTGAGCGGCGTTCGCGAGCAGCTGATCTCGCTCGCCAATCGACGCGACGGCGCCGGCGGCTACGTCTTCGGCGGACAGGGCTCGGGCGCAGCTCCCTTCGATTCCGGAACCGGGCAGCCGGTCGGTCCCGCCCCCGGACCAGCCGCCGGTCCGCACCCCGGCGAACAGCAGACCGGACTGGATGCGTCGTACACGACGAGCCAGGACGGCCGCGCGATCTTCGCAGGCGCAGGCGGTACGACGCTCTTCGCTTCGCTCGACGCCGTGATCGACGTCATCGGCCGGCTGGCCGACGGGACGGCATCGCGCAGCGACGTGAACGAAGCACTCGCCGCCGCGACCGGCGAGCTCGACGCCGGCCTCGAGCGGGTGTTGCTCGCGCGCACGCGTGCCGGAGAGCAGTTGCGTGCGATCGACGCGCACGAGAGGGCGCTCGAGAGCGGCGATCTCGACGCGCGCGACCGGCTCTCGCAGCTCGTCGACCTCGACTACGCGGCAGCCATCTCCAGCTTCCAGAACAACCGGACGTCGCTCGAAGCGGCGATGACCACCTACGCGCAGATCGCGCGGCTGTCGCTGTTCGACTACCTTTGAGGATCATGAGCACCGCGCTCTTCCAGCACGCGCTCTTCGGCTACGAGCCGATCGTCGACCGCCAACGCAATGCGCTCGCGATGCGCGTGAGCGTGGCAGCGCGCGAAGCGAACGCGACGATGGCGACGCTGTATGCCGAGTTCGCCGCGCATCGCGCGGGCGCGGGCGGCACGCTCGCGCTGCGCTCGGAAGCGCCGATCGGCGAGGACCTGCTCGCGCTCGAAGCGTTGCCCGAACTGTGGATCGAGGTGCCGGCCTGGTTCGTCTCGACCGAGACCGGAAGCGCGCTCGTCGCGCGGCTGCATGCGGCCGGATTCCCGATGCTGCTCGGCGGGCGGCCCGACACGCCGCTGCCGGCCGAGCTCGTCCCCGCTTTCCGCATGTCGATCATTCACGTCGACGACGACCGGCGCCTGCACAAGGGCCTGTTGCAGGCGATGCAGCTGCAGCCGGAGGTCAAGCGTTCGATCCCGCACGTCAACGAGGGCGTGCGCACGATCGCGATGATGGAACGCTGCTTCGAGCGCGGTGCCGTTGCAGTCGTCGGCTGGCCCACCGAGGACGCGCTGCAGCACGGAGGCAAGGCGAACAGCAACCCGTCGTACGCGACGATCGTCGAGATGATGGGAATGATCGACCGCGGCGACGATCCGATCGCGATCGAGAAGGTGATCCGCCGCGACGCCGCGCTCGCCTACAAGCTGCTGCGCTACATCAACTCGCCGGGTTTCGGCCTGTCGGTGGAGGTGCAGTCGTTCCGGCATGCGGTGATGATGCTCGGCTACGCGCGCCTGAAGCGCTGGTGCGCGCTGCTGCTCGCCACCGCGTGCAAGGACTCCAACCTGCGCCCGGCGATGGTCGCATCGTTCCGGCGCGGCATCTTCCTCGAGCACCTGATCGGCGCAGGGCAGGACGAGCAGTTGCGCGACGAGGTCTTCATCCTCGGCGTGCTGTCGTTGCTCGACAGGCTGCTCAAGCGCCCGTTCGACGAGCTGTTCCGCAATCTGCACGTGCCCGAACGCGTGCGCGAGACGCTGGTCGAGCGGCGCGGGCCCTACATGCCGTACCTGCGGGTGGTCGAATCGATCGAGCACGGGCCCGACCCGCAATTGCCCGAGCGCCTGGACGACTGCGTGATGTCGCTCGCGCAGTGCAACCAGGCGGTGATGCGCGCGCTCACCGCGCCCGATCTGCTGGCTGCCTGAGCCGGGCATCCCGGGCTGCCTGCGGCCGGGCCGGACGCGCCGTCCGGCGTTGCAAAAGGGCTTCGGCCCCGCCGGGGCGAATGTGTAAACTCCCGGCGATGCAATCCAGCGAACTGAAGCGGGCCGCCGCGCGCGCGGCGCTCGACGAGCTCGTCGTCGGCGCCGTGCTCGGCGTCGGCAGCGGCTCGACCGTCGACGTCTTCGTCGACCAGCTCGCCACGCTCGCATCGCCGCCTGCGGCGCTCGTCTGCGCTTCCGAACGCACGGCAGCCCGTGCCCGGTCGCAGGGCCTGCGCGTGCGGGAGCTCAACGAGGTGCTCGCCGGCGGCGAGTCGATCCCGATCTATGTCGACGGCGCCGACGAGATCGATTCGCAACTGCGGATGATCAAGGGCGGCGGTGCCGCGCTGACGCGCGAGAAGATCGTCGCGGCAGCCAGCGGGCATTTCGTGTGCATCGCCGACGTATCCAAGTGCGTCGAACGTCTCGGCGCTTTTCCGTTGCCGATCGAAGTCGTCCCGATGGCGCGCGAGCTGGTCGCCCGGCGCGTGCGCGCACTGGGCGGCGAGCCGCGGCTGCGCGATGGCGGCCTCACCGACAACGGCAACGAGATCCTCGACGTTCGCGGGCTCGACCTGAGCCGTCCGGAGCAGGTAGAGGCGCACATCGAACAATGGCCCGGTGTGGTCGCGGCGGGGCTCTTCGCCGTGCACGGGGCCGACACCGCAATCATCGCGGCGCCCGACGGAGTCGAGCGTCGCAAGGCGACCGGGGCGCGGGGATGAGATCCATCGCCCCCTCCGGCCATGGGAAGGAAATCGTGTCAGCCGGAGGAGTTCGCCCGATGTTTCGTCTCGAAGCGCTGCGACCGCAGCAGGATGACCGCCTGGCCTTTCTGAAGGGCTTCCTGCGCGGGCCCCGCGACGTGGGGTCGGTCATTCCCAGTTCGCGTTTCCTGGAACGCCGCATGGTGCGGATGGCGGGCGTGCACGACGCCGATTCGGTCGTCGAACTGGGGCCCGGGACGGGCGGAACGACGCGTGCGATCCTTTCCGCGATGCCGGCAACGTCGACGCTGCTCGCCGTCGAGCTCGATCCGGTGTTCGCCGATTTCGTTCGCGGCTTCGACGACAAGCGGCTGATCGTCCACCAGGGCAGCGCCGAGAACCTGCGCGAGCTGATCGCCACCCATCGGCTCAAGCCGCCGAAGGCGATCCTCTCCGGAATACCGTTCTCGACGATGCCGCCGGACGTGGGCACGCGCGTCATCGAAGCGATCCGCGACGTGCTCGCCCCCGGCGGCTGCTTCGTCGCCTACCAGTTCCGCGGTGCCGTCGCCGATCGCGCCCGACCGATCCTCGGCGAACCCGAAGTCGCGGTCGAGCTGGTCAATGTCCCGCCGATGCGGTGCTTTCGCTGGAGGAAGTGAGGCGCGAGGCGCTTCACTTTCCCGGCGGCACGTATCCCGCCACCCGATCCGCCCCTTCTCCGAAGAAGTAGTTTTCCATCTGTTGCGCGAGGTACTTGCGCGCGTTGGCGTCGGCGAGATTCAGGCGATTCTCGTTGACGAGCATCGTCTGGTGGCGGATCCAGCCCTGCCAGGCTTCCTTCGAGACGTTTTCGTACAGCCGCTTGCCGAGTTCGCCGGGATAGGGCGGAAAGTCGAGTCCTTCGGCTTCGCGGTTCAGCTTGATGCAGTGGACGGTGCGTGCCATGCCGGTCGTTCCTACAGGTTCTTGATCAGCACCAGCGAGCGGCGCTGCAGGTTGTACAGGTTCTTGCGTCCGGCGGGCAACTGGTCGACCGAGGCGACGACGAAGCCGCGCTTGAGGAACCAGTGCATCGTGCGTGTGGTGAGCACGAAGAGCTTCTTCAGGCCGGCGGCGCGCGCGCGCTGCTCGATGCGACGCAGCAGCCGCTCGCCGTCGCCGCGGTTCTGCACGCTCGGGTTCACCGCCAGGCAGGCCATCTCGCCCATGCCCGATTCGGGAAACGCATAGAGCGCGGCGCAGCCGAAGATGACGCCGTCGTGCTCGATGACGGTGAAGTTGCCGACCTCGCGTTCGATCAGTGCACGGTCGCGCTTGACCAGCGTGCCGTCGTCCTCGAGCGGGCGGATCAGCGCGAGCAGGCCGCCGACGTCGTCGAGGGTGGCTTCGCGCAGCGACTCCAGCGTTTCCTCGACGAGCATCGTGCCGACGCCGTCGTGCTGGAACAGCTCGAGCAGCACGCTGCCGTCGATGCCGAACGGAATGACGTGCGCGCGCGCCACGCCGCCTTCGCAGGCGCGAAGCGCGTGGCGCAGCGTGAAAGCGCTGTCCTCGGCGAGCGCTCCGGAGTCGAGCAGTTGCCGGGCGTCGGCTTCCGAGATCTCGCCGTGCAGCACGCCGTCGGCGCCTTCGATCGCCGTCTCGGCGAGGACGATGAACTTGTCCGCATCGAGCGCGACCGCCGTGCTGGCCGCCACGTCTTCCATGCTCAGGTTGAAGGCTTCGCCGGTAGGCGAATAGCCGAGCGGCGACAGCAGCACGATCGATCCGCTTTCGAGCGCGAAGCGGATCGTCGGGACGTCGATCTTGCGCACGAAGCCGGTGTGCTGGTAGTCGACCCCGTCGACGATTCCCACCGGGCGCGCGGTGACGAGGTTGCCCGAGACGACGCGCACCGCCGAGTGCGCCATCGGCGTGTTCGGCAGCCCCTGCGAGAACGCCGCCTCGAGGTCGAGGCGGATCTCGCCCGAAGCTTCCTTCGCGCATTCGAGCGCCACCGGGCCGGTGATGCGCAGGCCCTCGGCATAGGCGGCTTCGACGCCGCGCAGGCGCAGCTGCTCGTTGACCTGCGGACGCGAGCCGTGCACGACGACGATGCGCATGCCCATCGCCTGCAGCAGGCTCAGGTCCTGCACCAGCGCGTTCAGTCGGCCGGCCTGGATCAGCTCGCCGGGCACCGCGACGACGAAGGTCTTGCCGCGAAACGCGTGGATGTAGGGAGCGACCTGTCGCAGCCAGGCGACGAAACGCGCTTCGTCCTCGGCGGACGGGTCGACCGGGACGGAGGGTTGCGCGGGCGGTTGCGCGGACGGAGCCGGCTCGGGGGTGGCGTTCATCGCCGCATTATAATTTCGGTCCCATGCTTTCTCCGCAGCGCCCGTTCCTGCGACCGCTGCCGCCGCTGCGCTTTCCCGAGAACCTGCCGGTTTCGGCGCGTCGCGACGAGATCGCCGAGGCGATCCGTCGCCATCGCGTCGTCGTCGTCTGCGGCGAGACCGGTTCCGGAAAGACGACCCAGTTGCCGAAGATCTGCGCGCTCGCCGGCCGTGGGCAGGCGGGCCTGATCGGCCACACGCAGCCGCGGCGCATCGCCGCCACATCGGTTGCCCGACGCATCGCCGAGGAGATCGGCTCGCCGCTGGGCACGCACGTCGGCCACAGGATCCGCTTCGACGAGCGCTTCTCGCCCGGCGCGACGATCAAGCTGATGACCGACGGCATCCTGCTCGCCGAGACCGCCTCGGACCCGCTGCTGCGCGCCTACGACACGCTGATCGTCGACGAGGCGCACGAACGCAGCCTGAACATCGACTTCCTGCTCGGCTACCTGAAGCAGCTGCTCGACGGGCCGCGGCGCGACGACCTGAAGCTCGTCGTCACGTCGGCGACGATCGACGCCCAGCGCTTCGCGCGCCACTTCGGCCGCACGACCGATCGGCTCGGCGAGAACGGGTACGCGATCATCGAGCCCGCACCGGTGGTCGAGGTCTCGGGCCGGCTCCATCCGGTGGAGATCCGTTATCGCGGCTTCGACGACGCGCATCGCGACGACGACGACGAATCGGATCTCCCGTCGCGCATCGACGAAGCGATCGAGACGCTGTGGCGCGAGAAGCCCGGCGACGTGCTCGTGTTCCTGCCCGGCGAACGCGAGATCCGCGACGTCGCCGAACATCTGCGCCGGCTGCATGCGCGCGAGACGGCAGCCAGGAGCGGCTCGCCGTGGTCGCGCGGTCCGGTCGAGCTGCTGCCGCTGTATTCGCGCCTGTCGGCGGCCGAGCAGCAGCGGGTGTTCGGCGCGTCGAACGGACGGCGCATCGTGCTGGCGACCAACGTCGCCGAGACCTCGCTCACCGTGCCCGGCATCCGCTACGTCGTCGACTCGGGCGTGGCGCGGGTCAAGCGCTACCGCTATCGCGGCAAGGTCGAGCAGTTGCAGGTCGAACCGGTGTCGCAGGCGGCGGCGAACCAGCGCGCCGGTCGCTGCGGTCGCGTCTCCGACGGTGTCTGCGTTCGGCTGTACGACGAAGCCGACTTCCTCGCAAGGCCCCGCTTCTCCGACCCGGAGATCCTGCGCTCGTCGCTCGCCGCGGTGATCCTGCGGATGAAGTCGTTGCGGCTGGACGACGTCGAGCGCTTTCCGTTCGTCGATCCGCCGCCGCGCAAGGCGATCGCCGACGGCTACGCGCTGCTGCACGAACTGGGCGCGGTCGACGAAAGGAACGAGCTGACACCGGTGGGCCGCACGCTCGCGAAGCTGCCCGTCGATCCGCGCCTGGCGCGCATGCTGCTGGCCGCGCACGAGCTCGACTGCCTGCGCGAAGTGGCGGCGATCGCGTCGGCGCTGTCCACGCAGGATCCGCGCGAGCGTCCGGCGGACGCACAGCAGGCCGCCGACCAGCAGCACCGGCGCTTCGCCGGCGGGAAATCCGACTTCCTTTCCTTCGTCAAGTTGTGGGACTACTGGAGTGCTGCCCAGCGTGATCGCCAGGCCAACGGCGAATCGAACCGAAGGCTCGCGCAGCGCCTGGAACGCGAATTCCTGTCGCCGCGCCGACTGCGCGAATGGGCCGACGTGCGCGAGCAGCTGCTCGATGCCTGTCGCGCGCTGAAGTGGAAGGAGAACGAGCGGCCGGCCTCGTCCGAGGCGATCCACCGCGCGCTGCTCGCCGGGCTGCTCGGCAACCTCGGCACGAAGTCGCCCGACGACGCGCAGTACCTCGGCACGCACCAGACGAAGTTCAGCATCCATCCGGGTAGCGCGCTGGCGAAGAAGCCGCCGCCGTGGGTGATGGCCGCCGAGATGGTCGACACGGCGAGGCTCTATGCGCGCACCGTCGCGCGCATCGATCCGGCGTGGATCGAGCTCGCGGCGGCGCACCTGATCCGGCGCAGCACCTCCGATCCGTTCTGGTCGCGCGCGGGCGGGCAGGCGACGACGAACGAGCGCGGCACGCTGTACGGCCTGACCGTCTATGCGCAGCGTCGCGTGCCGCTCGGGCCGATCGACCCGCCGCTCGCGCGCGAGCTGCTGATCCGCGAGGCGCTGGTCGCCGGACAGTGGGAGACGCGACTGCCGTTCTTCGTGCACAACCGAAAGCTGGTCGCCGAGATCGAGGCGCTCGAGCAGCGCATCCGCCGTCCCGACCTGCTGGTCGACGAGCGCGATCTCTTCGACTGGTACGACGCGCGCATCCCGGACGGCGTGCACTCGGTGCAGGCGCTCGAGCGCTGGTGGAAGGCGGCCTCGCGCGACGATTCGCGCCTGCTCTTCCTGTCGCGCGAAGCGTTGCTGCGCAAGGATCCGCAGGCGGTGAACGCGCAGGCCTTTCCGCGCTCGCTGGAGCTGCACGGCGTTGCGTTCGCGCTCGACTATCGCTTCGATCCCGGCACCGCCGACGACGGGGTGACGATGACCGTGCCGATCGCGGCGCTGAATCTCGTCGATGCGGCGCGCTGCGAGTGGCTCGTTCCGGGCATGCTCGCCGACAAGGTTCAGGCGCTGGCGAAGTCGCTGCCGCAAAGGCTGCGCCGGCACCTGGTTCCGCTGCCCGAATACGCCGCGGGCTTCGTCGAGCGCTGGCGCGAGCGTGCGGGTTCGCGCCCGCTCGTCGAGGCGATCGTCGACGATCTGCGCGAGCGGCTCGCGCAGCGCGCGCAGCCGGCCGATTTCCGGCCGGAAACGCTGCCCGCCCATCTGTCGATGAACTTCCGGCTCGTCGATGTCCACGGCGCGATGCTCGCGCAATCGCGCCAGCTCGCGGCGCTGCGGGCCGACTACGGCGCGCGCGCGAAGGGCGCGCTGCAGCGGGCCTTCGAGCAGGCGTCGCTCGCCGGATCGCACCGGAAAACCGGCGCCGGCATCGCCGGCGGCCCGCCTGTCGAGCCGCCCGGGCCTTGCGCTGCAAAGGCGGCGCAGGCGCACGCGCCGCCTCGGCTCGAGGCCGCAGCCGGCGCGACCGCGCTGCCGCTCGGCGAGCGCTTCGCGGACTGGTCGTTCGGGATGCTGCCCGATCGCGTCGAAGGCGCGCGTGCGGGCATGGCGGGGCTCGTGGGCTATCCGGTGCTGGTCGATCTCGGCGACGCAGTCGAGGTGCAGGTCTTCGACGATCCGGCGCAGGCCGCGGTTTCGACGCATGCCGGCCTCGTGCGGCTGTTCACGATCGCGTTGAAGGAGCCGTTGAAGTTCTTCGCGAAGAACGTCCCGGGCTTCCAGCGGATGTCGCTGCTGTACGCGGCCTTTGGCGGCGCGGACGAGCTTCGCGACGAGCTGGTCGCCGCCGTCGTCGAGCGCACCTGCCTGGGCGATCCGCTCCCGGTCGACGCACAGTCCTTCGGCGCGCGCGCGGCAGAAGCCCGTACGCGAATCAACCTGGTCGGCCAGGAGCTGGCGCGCACGCTCGCCGACGTGCTCGAGGCGTGGGCGCTGGTGCAGAAGAAACTCGGCGCGGCGAAGGTGCACGCGGAGGCGAGCGAGGACGTGCGCACGCAACTCGCCGCGCTGCTGCCTCGGGGCTTCGTCTCGCGCACGCCCGCCGCCCGGATGCGCGAGTTGCCGCGCTACCTGAAGGCGATTGCGATGCGGCTGGACAAGCTGCGCGAGGCGCCGATGCGCGACGCGCGTGCGCGTGCCGAACTGCAGCCGCTGCTGGCACGCTGGCGCCGGGTCGTGCAGCAGCGGCGCGGACAGTCGGATGCGCGCCTCGACGAGGTGCGTTGGCTGCTCGAGGAGTTGCGCGTGTCGCTGTTCGCGCAGGAGTTGCGCACGCCGATTCCGGTCTCGGCCAAGCGCCTGGGCAAGGCGATCGACGCGCTTAGCGCGTGAGAGCGGCTCAGCCGGCCATCACCAGCACCGGTTGCGCGCTCGCCTCGCCGGGCAGCGCGCCGATCGGGTCCGCCAGCCGCACGAACAGATCGGCGTATTCGGGTGCGGCCAGCTCGATCAGGCTGAGCAGCTTCGGCGTGATGCCGACCTGCTGGCGATCGACGTGTGCGGCCAGCCGCAGCAGCGTCTCGAGCGTGCGCGCGGTGAAGGCGAGACTTCCGTCGGGGGAATCGCAGCGGGCGAGCACCGCCTGGACGATCGCGGCGCGCACGACGAAACTCTCGCGGCGGGCCTGCGACAGCAGGTTTCGCAGCGACTGCAGCCCCCAGCGCATGTCGGCCAGGCACACGAGGAGCTGGTCGGATTCGCGATCCACGAGGCTGCCTCCGGCCTCGCGCACGCGGGCCGCGTACGCTTCGATCGCGTGCTCGGGTGCGCAGCCCGCCGGGTCGGCGGGCTCGAAGCGGAGCAGGACGAGCAGATTGAGCATGGTCGCGCGCACGACACTAGCAGCCGGCCCGAATTCCGGCAGCAGCCCTGCGACGGGCGGCAGCGTGCGGCCGATGCGGGCCTGCGTCGGTATGATGATCCGATGCATGCCGTCCTGACTGCATTCGGGCGCGCGATCGTCAGCCAGCTGCATCCGAAGATGCTCGCGCTGCTGGTCGTGCCTTTCGTGCTGGCGATCGTCTTCTGGTTCGTCACCGCGTACTGGCTGTGGGCGCCGATCACCGGCTGGCTGCAGGCCTGGCTCTTCGACGGCGGCTGGATGGCGAGTGTCGATGCCTGGGCGGCCTCGCACGGCTTCAGCGGCTTCGCGCAGTGGACGGTCGCGCTGCTGGCGCTGCTCGTCGTCGTGCCGGTGATGTTCGCCAGCGCGGTGGTCATCATTGCCGTGTTCGCGATGCCGATGGTCATCCGGCACCTGGGCAACGGAGCCTACCGCGACGTCGCGCGCGAGGGTTCGATGGCGCTCGCGCCGAGCGTGTGGAACGCCGTGTCGAGCACCGTGCTGTTCACCGCCGGCTACATCGTCTCGCTGCCGCTGTGGCTGGTTCCGCCGCTCGCGCTCGTCGTGCCGTGGTTGTGGTGGAGCTGGCTCGCGGCGCGCGTCATGCGCTTCGACAGTCTCGTCGAACATGCGAGCGCGGCCGAGCGCAGCGCGTCGATCGCCGAGCATCGCCGCAACTACTTCGTGCTCGCGCTGCTCGTGACGCTGCTGAACTACGTGCCGCCGCTGTTCCTGATCACGCCGGTGCTCTCCGCGCTGGCCTTCGCCCACTACTCGCTCGCGCTGCTGCGGCAGCGGCGCGCGGCCACGGAGGTGCGTCCCGCATGGGTTTCGGATTGATCGTCATCGGCGACGAGATCGTCTCCGGCAAGCGCCAGGATCGCCACTTCGCGCGCGTCGTCGAGATGCTTCGCGGGCGCGGTCTTGCACTCGGCTGGGCGCATTTCATCGGCGACGATCGCGCGGCGATCGCGGCGCTGCTGCGACGGACCTTCGATGGCGACGACGTGGTCTTCTGCTGCGGCGGAATCGGCGCCACGCCCGACGACCACACGCGCCAGGCGGCGGCCGCGGCGCTCGGCGTAGAGCTCGTGCTGCATCCGCAGGCGGCGGAACTGATCGCGCAACGCATCGCCGAAATGGCGGTCGAGAACGGCGCCAGCGCCGACCCGTCGCTGCCCGAGAATCGGCAGCGACTGAAGATGGGCGAGTTTCCGGCCGGCGCCGAAATCCTGCCGAATCCGTTCAACCGCATCCCCGGGTTCGCCGTCGCGCGGCATTTCTTCGTGCCCGGATTTCCGGTGATGGCGTGGCCGATGATCGAGGCGGTGCTCGATACGCGCTTCGCCGACTGCTTCCACCGCGACGCGCGCGGCGAGCGCTCGTTCCTGGTATTCGGACTTGCCGAGTCGACGCTGACGCCGCTGATGGAGGGCATCGAGCGCGACTACGCCGGGGTGCGCGTGTTCAGCCTGCCTTCGGTCGGCGAGGACGGCGGACGCCGGCACATCGAACTGGGCGTGCGCGGTGCGGCGCCGGCGGTCGACGAGGCCTTCGCGACGCTGCGCGCCGGCGTGCAGGCGCTCGGCGGCGAGATCCGTTGAGGTCCGCGACGAAGAGGAAGGGCTGCGGATGAATGCTCCTGTCGAAGCCGCGCTGCGGCGAGCGTCGCTCGACGATCGCTACGCGGCGACCGAAGGAAACGTCTATCTCACCGGCACGCAGGCGCTGGTGCGCCTGCCGATCCTGCAGCGCCAGCGCGACACGGCAGCCGGCCTGAACACGGCCGGCTATGTCTCCGGCTACCGCGGTTCGCCGCTGGGCGGCTACGACCAGGCGCTCGAGAAGGCGCGCAGGCATCTCGATGCACATCACATCCGGTTCGTGCCGGGATTGAACGAGGACCTCGCCGCCACCGCGATCTGGGGCACGCAGCAGATCGAGGCGCTGCCGGGCGGGCGCTACGACGGCGTGTTCTCGATCTGGTACGGCAAGGGACCGGGCGTCGATCGCAGCGGCGACGTCTTTCGCCATGCGAACCAGGCGGGCACTGCGCGCCACGGCGGCGTTCTCGCGCTGGCCGGCGACGACCATGGCGCGAAGTCCTCGACGGTGGCCGCGCAGACCGACTTCGTCTTCCAGGCGGTGTCGATTCCGCTGCTTTCGCCGGCCACCGTGCAGGACTACGTCGACTTCGGCCTGCACGGATTCGCGATGTCGCGCTTCGCCGGCCTGTGGGTCGCGCTGAAGTGCGTCACCGACACGATCGAATCGGCAGGCGTCGTCGACGTTTCGCTCGGGCGCGTGCGCATCGCGCTGCCCGAGGACTTCGCGATGCCGGTCGGCGGCCTGAGCCTGCGCTGGCCCGAGGAGCCGTTCCTGAAGCTCGAGGAGCGCCTGTCGCGCTTCAAGATGCCGGCGGCGCTCGCCTATGCGCGCGCGAACCGGCTCGATCGCAACGTCTTCGGCCGTGCCGACGGCGAGCCCGCGCGGCTGGGCATCGTCTCGAGCGGCAAGAGCTGGCTCGACGTGATGCAGGCGCTCGTCGAACTCGGCATCGACGAGGCGACCGCGCGCGCGTTGGGCTTGCGGGTGATGAAAGTGGCGATGCCGTGGCCGCTCGAGCCGCACGCGATGCGTGCCTTCGCCGAAGGCTGCGAGGAACTGCTCGTCGTCGAGGAGAAGCGTGCGCTCGTCGAGACGCAGCTCAAGGAGCTGCTGTATCCGCTCGTCGAGCGGCCGCGCGTCGCCGGCAAGACCGACGAGAACGGCGCCACGCTCGCGCCCGACTACGGAGAGATCTCGCCGGCGTTCTGCGCGCGCCTGATCGCGCGGCGCCTGGCACGCTGGCGCGAGGCGCCCGACGATGCCCGCGGGACGCGCGCCGGCGCGGCGTACGCGCGGATCGACGCGCGCCTGGCCGAGCTCGACGCGCGCGAGCGCGCGCCGGCAAGGCGTTTCGAGACCATCGAGCGCATCCCCTATTTCTGTTCGGGTTGTCCGCACAACACCTCCACGCGCGTGCCCGAAGGCTCGCGCGCGCTCGCCGGCATCGGTTGCCATTACATGGCGCAGTGGATGGACCGCTCGACGGCCACCTTCACGCAGATGGGCGGCGAGGGAATGACGTGGGTGGGGCTGGCGCCGTTCAGCGACGCGCCGCACGTCTTCCAGAACATCGGCGACGGAACCTGGTTCCATTCGGGTTCGCTCGCGCTGCGCCACGCGGTCGCGACGAACACGCGGATGACCTACAAGATCCTGTTCAACGATGCGGTCGCGATGACCGGCGGGCAGCGCCACGACGGCGCGCTCACGCCGCAGCGCATCGCACGGCAGGTGCGCGCCGAAGGCGTTCGCCGCATCGCCGTCGTCACCGACGAACCCGACAAGTACCCGTCGGGTCATTTCGACGCCGACGTCGAGGTGCATCACCGCAGCCGCCTCGACGACGTGCAACGCGAACTGCGCGACTGCGACGGCGTCTCGGTGCTGATCTACGACCAGACCTGCGCCGCCGAGAAGCGACGTCGTCGCAAGCGCGGCGAGTTCCCCGATCCGCCGAAGCGCGTATTCATCAACGAGGCGGTCTGCGAGGGCTGCGGCGACTGCGGCGTGCAGTCGAACTGCGTGTCGATCCAGCCGGTCGAGACCGAGTTCGGACGCAAGCGCGCGATCGACCAGTCGTCGTGCAACAAGGACTTCTCGTGCGTGAACGGCTTCTGCCCGAGCTTCGTCACGGTGCACGGTGGACGGCTTCGCAGCGCACGCGGGGCGGCCACGGCTGCGGCGGCAACGGGGACGGGTGCGGCTGCGGCGGCAACGGGGACGGGTGCGGCTGCGGGAGCCGTGCAGCCCGCGACCGGGGCGGCAGCGCGTTGCGCCGTCGCGCTGCCTGCGCTGGCGCTGACGACGCCCGTCCTGCCGGAGATCGGACGGGCCTGGTCGCTGCTCGTCACCGGCATCGGCGGAACCGGCGTCGTCACCATCGGCCAGCTGCTCGGCATGGCGGCGCACCTCGAAGGCCTGCAGGTGACCGTGCTCGACATGGCGGGCCTCGCGCAGAAGAACGGCGCCGTGATGAGCTTCGTTCGCTTCGCGCGGGCGGGCGAGCCGCTGTATGCGCCGCGCATCGGCATCGCCGGCGCCGATGCGGTGCTCGGCTGCGATCTCGTCGTCACCGCGGGACGCGAAGCGATCGCGCGGATGAGCGGCGCCACGCGCGTCGTGGCGAACGTGGCGGCAACGCCCACCGCCGACTTCACGCGCAACCCCGATTGGAAGTTCCCGGCCGACGGCATGCGCTCGGCGATCGTCGACGCGGTCGGCGCCGGCAACGCCGAGTTCGTCGATGCCACGCGCCTGGCCACGGCCCTGCTCGGAGACGCGATCGCCTCGAACCTGTTCCTGCTCGGCTACGCCTGGCAGCGCGGCCTCGTGCCGTTGTCGGAAGCGTCGATCGATCGCGCGGTCGAGTTGAACGGCGTGGCCATCGAACAGAACCGCGCCGCCTTTGCCTGGGGGCGCGCGGCGGCGCTCGATCGCGAGCGCGTCGAGGCGGCCGCCAGCGCCGGGGTGCGCGACCCAGCCGAAGCGGCGGAGAGCGCCGGGACGGAAAAGAGCGCGCCCACCCCGGTGTCGCGACGCCTGTCGACGTCGCTCGACGAGGCCATCGCGCGGCGCGTCGACTTCCTCGTCGACTACCAGGACGAGCGCTACGCCAGGCGTTATCGCGCATGCGTCGAGCGGGTGCGCGACGCGGAGCGGCTGCTCGTCGGCGCGGGCCCGTTCGCACTCACCGACGCGGTCGCACGCAACCTCTTCCGGCTGATGGCCTGCAAGGACGAGTACGAGGTCGCGCGGCTGTACGCGAGCGGCGCGTTTCGCGAACGATTGAACGAACAGTTCGAGGGCGACTTCCGCCTGCGATTCCATCTCGCGCCGCCGCTGCTCGCACGGCGCGATTCGAAAGGCGAACTCGTCAAGCGCGAGTACGGCGCGTGGATGATGACGGTCTTCGTCGTGCTCGCACGGCTGCGCCGTCTGCGCGGAACGGTCTTCGACCCCTTCGGCCACACGCAGGAGCGGCGCACGGAGCGCCGGCTCGTCGCCGACTACGAGGCAACGATCGAGCGACTGCTCGCCGCGCTGGACGCTGCACGCCTGCCGGCTGCCGTGCGGATCGCGTCGATCCCCGACGAGATTCGCGGCTTCGGGCACGTGAAGGCGCGCAATCTCGTGTCGGCGCGCAAGCGCTGGGACGAGGAGATCGCGCGCTACGAAGCGCCGGTGGCGCTCGAGGCGAGCTGCACCGGTTCGCGTTGACGCCGGTCCGATCCGACACCGACTCGCGTCTCGCGGGAGCGCCCCAAATGCAAACCCCGCCGGGAGGCGGGGTCCAGGCGATGCCGCAGGCCCCCTTCGGGCCCGGCGCTTCGCCTCGCTCAGGCGCTCTTGCGCGGCTGCGACTGTGCGGCGCGCGTCGCGGCGGTCGCCGTGGCGCTCGACGTGGTCTTCGCGGCGGCGGCCATGTTGGCTTCGGCCACTTCGACGGCCTGCTTGGTCGCCTTGTTCATCTGGTCGAAGGTGGTGTTCGCCGCGCTGACCGCCTGCTTCATCAGCGTGACGACGCCTTCGCTGCCGACCGGCAGGTTGCGCGCGAACGCATCGATGGCCGCGTAGATCTGGCGGTTGCTCTCGGCATACTGCCGCTCGAACAGCCGGGCCAGTTCGCTGCCGGTTTCGTTGGCGATTTCGTAGACGTGCTTGTAGTAGGCGGCAACCTTGTCGGTCGTCGGCTGCACCGACGTGGTGGCGAGGTCGGCCCACTGCTTCGGGTCCTTCACGTCGACGAGCGTGCGCAGCGTCTCGGCCGACTCCTCGAAGGAGGTCTTGGTCGCCTGCACGTTCAGCGCGGCGAGTCTCTCGAAACCTGCGATCGACGCGGCGGTCGCGTCCTGGAAGGCCTCGAGCGCCGATTTTTGCAGTTGCACGAATTGTTCGGGATTGGTGATCATTGGGTCAGCTCCTTGATTTTCCGGGCCGTTTTCAGCGGAGGGAGGAAGGCGTCGCAGTCATGCTGCAACAGCTATGCTGCAACGCAACAATTCACAGTGTAAGGGGCGTGCAGCGGATGTCAAGCGTTTTTGTTGCGCTGCAACGAGAACCGAAGCGAAAAGCTCGGAAATCGCTCTGCTTGTCAAGCGCGACAGCGCCATTTGTCGCAGGAAAGCGACCAGCCATCGAGAAACGGGTTCAACGTCCAGCGGCAAGTCCCTCAATTGGTTGCCATTTCTGTAGACTCGCCGCTCGGGGGAGTCGGGGTTTCCGGAGATGGCAATGGCGGGTGGGTCGCGGCGAGGCGTGCGGCGCGTGTGCGTCGTTTTCCTGATTTCCTTCGGTCTCGCAGGGTTATTGCAGCCGATGACCGCCATCGCCTCCGGAAAGCGTGCCACCGCCGACGCTGCCAGCGCTCGGGCTAAGAAGGCGCAGCCGGCCGAGAAGGCGCAGCCGGCCGGCAAGTCGGCCCGAAGCAGCGCGGGCAGGGCCGGCAGGAACGCGCGGCGCAGCGCGGCCGACCGTCCCCGCTCCGCGCAAGGCGCCCGGCGCGCCAAGGCGGTTGCCGACGCGCGCGCAAAGGCCGCAGCCGAGGCGCGCGCCGGTGCCGAACACGCCGTTGCGGCTTCGCGACCGTCGATCGGGCATGCGTTCGGCCTGCACGACGTCGAAGATCCGCTGTCGCTCGAATCGGCCGTGGCTCTCGTGCTCGATCAACGCAGCGGCGAGGTGCTGTTCGAGAAGAACTCGCGCGCAGTCCTGCCGATCGCCTCGATCAGCAAGCTGATGACGGCGATCGTCGTCCTCGATGCGAAGCTGCCGCTCGACGAGACGCTCGAGATCTCCGAGGCAGACGTCGACACGGAGCGCTTCACGCGTTCGCGGCTGCGAACGGGCACGCGGCTGAGCCGCGACGAGTTGCTGCACCTTGCGCTGATGTCGTCGGAGAATCGCGCAGCGCACGCGCTGGGGCGCAATTATCCGGGCGGCATGCCCGCCTTCGTCGCGCAGATGAATCGCAAGGCCCACGAACTCGGCATGACGAGTTCGGGTTTCGTCGAACCGACCGGCCTGTCGAGCAGCAACGTGTCGAGCGCGCGCGACCTGGCCCTGCTCGTGCAGGCCGCGTCCCGCTATCCGCTGATCCGCGAGTACTCGACGGCAAGCGCGCTATCGGTCGACACGGGGCGGCGCACCGTGAGCTATCGAAACACCAATCGTCTCGTCGATCGCAGCGATTGGGAGATCGGGCTGCAGAAGACCGGCTTCATCTCGGAGGCGGGCAACTGCGTGGTCATGCAGGCGCGCATCGATTCGCGCCCGGTGGTGATGGTGCTGCTCGATGCCGCGCAGCGCGCAGCGCGCGTCAGCGATTCGTTGCGGATCCGCGAATGGATCCAGAGCCTCGGCGCGGGCGGCGTTCGGCGCGTCGCGCATCCCGACGACGAGGCGCAGCCACGGACCCGCGAGGCGGGCGCGCACAGCGTCTGAGAGGCCTCGGACGAGCGCCTCGCTGCGCTTCCGGCCCCGCACGCCGGGCTGCGCAGGCGTCGCCGAAGTGGCGCCACGAAAGCGCGGCCCGCGATCAGGAAACGGCGCGGTCGTCGGCGTCGTAGCCCAGCGCTGACGAGATCCCGTCGGCGGTGCGGCACAACTGCTCGATCCAGTCGTCCTGTATGAAATCGGCCGGCGCCGATATCGACAGTCCGGCGACGAGCCTGCCGCTGTCGTCCCGCACGCCCGCGGCGATGCAGCGCACGCCCAGCTCGAGTTCCTCGTTGTCGCGCGCGTAGCCGCGTGCCCTGACCAGCGCAAGTTCGCGCTCGAGCCGCGGCAGGTCGGTGATGCTGTTGCGCGTGTGGCCGGCGAGCCCGGTGCGGGCGGCGTACGTGCGCACGATGCGCGGATCGTCGGCCGCCAGGAACAGCTTGCCGACCGAGGTGAGGTGCAGCGGGGCGCGTCCGCCGACGGCACGCACGACCTGCATTCCGGAGCGCTCGGACACCGCGCGCTCGATGTAGACGATTTCGTCGCCCTGGCGGATCGACAGGTTCACCGTCTGCCCGGTGCTTCGGTGCAACTCGCGCATCGCCGCGAGCGAGGCGTCGCGCACGTTCATCCGCGACTTCACCAGGTTGCCCAGTTCGAGCAGGCGGATGCCGAGCTGGTACGCGCCGGGCTCGGCGCGATCGACGAAGCGCGCGGTGACGAGATCGTTCAGGATTCGATGAGCGGTCGACGGATGCAGGCCGGTGCGCAGCGACAGCTCCTTCAGGCTCACCGGGTCTGGCTGCTCGGCGAGCGCATCGAGCAGCGAGACGAGGCGTTCGATCACCTGGATCGCGGTGCGACCCTCTTCGTTCGGCGAGGTTCTGGGGCGGGGCATCGGTCAAGTCGGCGTCCGTGCGGCCTTCGAGAAGGGTAGCACGATGCGCGAGGACATCCTGCATCGTGAAACACCGCCGGGATGGCGCCTGGCCCCGTTCGCGCTCGCGTTTCGCCGCGCGCGCCGTGCTCGGTACACTCGCGGCGCACTTTCGTACATCGACCCGTTATCGCAACATGAACGTGCATCCTCGGCTTCGGGGCGGCGATGCCGCTGCCCATCGTGCGGGCTTCGCCGTCGCGCACCGGCTGCGCGCGCGGCAACCGGTCGCCGAGCGGCCCGGGTGCGCGCGGTGATCGGTCGATCGCTCGCCATCACGCTGTGGCGCATCCTCGCCCTCGTGAACCTGGCGCTCGCCGTCCTCGGGATGGTGCTGCCGGTGCTGCCGACCGTCCCGTTCCTGATCGTCGCCGCCTGGGCAGGCAGTCGAGGATGGCCCCGGCTGGAAGCGTGGCTACTCGCGCATCCGCGGCATGGTCCGGCGATTCGCCGCTGGCGCGATCACGGCGCGGTGCCACGGCGGGCGAAGTGGTTCGCCTCGACGATGATGGTCGCGAGTTCGACGGCGCTCGCGCTGATGTCCGTCCCCGGCTGGGTGAAGCTGGCAGCGCCGACGATGATGGCCGCCGTGGCGATCTGGCTCTGGCGCAGGCCGGAGGAGTGACGCAAGGACTGGTCGTCATCCCGCCCAGGCGCGCAGGATGCCGAGCGGGTCGTGCGCGCGTGCGATGGACACCATCATCGCGAAGCAGGCGAGCGCGGCGATCGACCAGGCGATGCGCGAGGAAGTCGAGCGAGCCCGTCGCAGCGCCATCGTGCCCAGGCCGATGTACACGAGCAGCAGCACGAGCTTCGCCGCCAGCCACGGAACGACGAAAGGATTCAGCTGCAGCACGTACAGCAGCAGCAGCGCCGCGGCGAGCAGCGCGGTGTCGATCAGCCAGCTTGCGCGGCGCGCCGCCTTCGAGGCGCTCCAGTGCGCCCCGGCCACCGTCGCGACGGCGCGCGCGGTGAACAACGTGCCGCTCGCGGCGACGAAGACGATGTGCGCGAGACGGATCTGCGGGTAGAGATCGAGCAGCAGCGCCGGGGGCCTCCGGTATCGGTCAGCGGATCGTGAAGTCGATCACGATCTCGCCGGGGTTGCGGCTGACGTACTGGATTTCGACGTGTTCGCCGAAGCGGTCGAGAATCTGGTCGAGCAGCGGCAGCGGGTCGTGGTCGTTCATGAAGCGCATCGTCTCGCCGGGCTGCAGTGCACCGAGCGCGCCGAAGATCGCCGAATGGCGAAAGCGCCGTGCGACGCCGCGCGCGTCGAAGGGATAGGTCGTTTCGCCGAGGATCCGCAGGGAGTTGTCGGACATGTTCGCTGCTCCGGTGACCGATGGCGCTGGCCGCGTGACGGGCTCGTTCGCCGAAAGCGGAATCTAGAATGAAGCTTTTTGTCCGTCAAGCTTCGGCGCGCGCCGGCGAGCCGGCCGTTGCGCGCGTCGCGTCACGCAACGCGCGCGCGCACTGGCCTACCAGCGTCGGGCCGCGGTAGATGAGGCCGGTGTACAACTGCACGAGGGTCGCGCCGGCGACGAGCTTGGCGCGTGCGTCGTCGGCGCACAGGATGCCGCCGACGCCGATGATCGGGTAGCCGCGCGGCAGCGCCGCGCGCAGCGCCCGGATCACGCGATTGGACGCTTCGAACAGCGGCCGGCCCGAAAGACCGCCGGACTGCGCCGCGTTCGGCAGTCCGGCCACCGCCTCGCGCGAGACCGTCGTGTTCGTTGCGATCACCGCGTCGATGCGATGGCGCGCGAGCAGCGCGGCGATCGCCTCGATCTGCGCATCGTCGAGGTCGGGAGCGATCTTCAGCGCGAGCGGAACGCGGCGTCCCTGCGACCGGGCGAGCCGGTCGCGACGCGCGCACAGCGCCCCGAGAAGCTCGTCGAGGGCATCGTGCGACTGCAGCGCGCGCAGCTTCGCCGTGTTCGGCGACGACACGTTCACCGCGACGTAGCTCGCGTGCCGGTAGACGCGCCCGAGTCCGGCGAGGTAGTCGTCGGCCGCACGTTCGAGCGGCGTATCGGCGTTCTTGCCGATGTTGATTCCCAGGACGCCGCGGAATCGCGATCGTGCGACGTTGGCGACGAGTGCATCTACGCCGTCGTTGTTGAAACCCATCCGGTTGATCAGCGCCTCGCGCTGGGCAAGCCGGAACAGGCGGGGACGGGGATTGCCGGACTGTGCGCGCGGCGTCACCGTGCCGACCTCGAGAAAGCCGAAGCCCAGTGCGGCGAGCCCGTCGACGTGCGCCGCGTTCTTGTCGAGCCCGGCGGCCAGGCCGACGCGATTGCGAAAGCGCAGGCCCATCACCTCGACCGGATCGTCGACCGGACAACCCGACAGGACGCGCGCGCCGCCGAAACGGGCGGCGCCGTCCAGCGCACGCAGCGTGAGCTCGTGCGCGGTCTCCGCATCGAGGGCGAACAGCAGCGGGCGGGCGGCTGCGTAAGGGATCATCGAAGCGGGACCCATTCGCCGTCCTGCAGGCACTCGATCGGCCGGAAGCGCGACTTGTACGACATCTTCGGGCTCTGCTCGATCCAGTAGCCGAGGTACAGGTACGGCAGGTCGAGGTGGCGGCACTGCTCGAGCTGCCAGAGGATGTTGTAAGTGCCGTAGCTCGCCGACGCGACGTCGGGATCGTAGAACGTGTAGACCGACGAGAGACCGTCGTCGAGCACGTCGATGATCGACACCATGCGCAGCGTACCGTCCGTTTCGCGGAATTCGACGAGCCGCGTGTTGACCTTGCTCTGCAGCAGGAACTGCGCGTACTGCTCGCGGCTGTCCTGGTCCATGCCGCCGCCGGCGTGGCGGCTGGCCTGGTAGCGCAGGTACAGCGCGTAGTGCTCGGGGGAGAAACCCAGTCGCGCGATGAGCGTGCGCAGGCTCGCGTGCGTCTTCAGCGCCCGCCGCTGGCTGCGGTCGGGTGCGAAGGATCTCGCCGGGATGCGCACCGGCACGCAGGCGCGGCAACTGTCGCAATGCGGGCGGTACGTGAAGATGCCGCTGCGCCGAAAGCCGGCACGGACCAGGTCGCCGTAGACATCGGCATTGATCAGGTGGTTGGGCGTGGCGACCTGCGAGCGGGCCTGCTGCCTGGGCAGGTAACTGCACGGGTACGGTGCCGTGGCGTAGAACTGCAGTGCCGAGAACGGCAGTTCCTTCAGGTGCGTCATGCGTGCGGCAATGCGATGCGCATCGTTCGCCAATCCGGAGCGGGCTGTCGAACGAGTTCGTCGACCCTCTCGAGAAATGCCGCGCGCGGGATTTCGCGCGCGCCGAGCGACGCGAGATGGCGAGTGCTCTGCTGGCAGTCTATCACGCTGAAATCGTGCGTCTCGAGCAGCCTTGCCAGCGCGACGAGCGCTGTCTTCGACGCATCGGGCTCACGCGCGAACATCGATTCGCCGTAGAACATGCGCCCGATCGACACGCCGTACAGCCCGGCGACGAGCCGATCGTCGTTCCACACTTCGACGGAATGCGCGAAGCCGAGCCGATGCATCGCGCCGTATCCGGCGCGGATGGCTTCGGTAATCCAGGTGCCGTCCTGCCCGACGCGCGGCGCCGCGCATTCGCGCATCACGCGCTCGAAGCAGGCGTCGAGCGTGAGGCGCCATCGTGCGTCGCGGTGCGCCGCGCGCAGCGTCTTGCGCAGCGATCGCGAGACGCGCAACTCGGACAGTTGCAGCACCATGCGAGGATCGGGCGACCACCACAGCACCGGCTGTCCGTCGGTGTACCACGGGAAGATGCCGCGCCGGTACGCCTCGAGCAGGCGGTCCACCGTCAGTTGCGCGCTCGCGGCGAGCAGCCCGTTGGGCACCTGCCAGGCTCGGGCGGGATCGGGCAGCGGGTCTTCGGGGGCGAGCCAGGCGAGCAGGCGGCGCGGCGAACGGGACACGACGCTCGCGAATCGATCAGCCGCAGCGCATCAGCTGGCGGCAGTAGCGCTCGATCGGCACGGCCGTCGTCGATTCGCCCACCGGCCGATGTTCGGCGCCGCCGTGCTCGAGCGCGAGCTTCATCGCGAACTGGTCGAAGAACGCGTCGAACAGCTCGCCGCCACGCGTGCCGGTCGCGTACAGGCTGTCGTCGGCCGGATCGTGCTCGAGCACGATCGCGGCCAGCGGCTGCGTGGCCGGGCCCGACAGGACGCGCGCGCCGGCCGCGGGATCGTATTCGCTGTGTTCGGAGCAGCAGTGGATGACCTGCGCGCGATGCGTCACCGGCGACGGCTCGTCGCGGTAGTTTATGAAGCTGATCTCGCGCGTCGGATAGGCCATTCGGTGCGCGCAGATCGCGGAGTAGGCCACGATCGAGCGTCGCGGACCGACGCCGCCTTCCCACGTGTAGCGCTCGTCGTGGCTTGTCTCGAGCGCCACCGAGCGGCGGGTCGGCTGGCCCAGGTCGATCAGGAACGCCGGCGTGCCGACGAAGGGGTACGGAAAGACGAGTGTCTTGCGCGTCGCCATCGAGGCGGCGGCGAGCGGGCGGGCATCGGCGCCGAGCAGGCGCGCGCGCGGCCAGCTGCGCGGCTTCGCCGCGGGTGCCTGCTGCGCGGCCAGCGCGCGGCGCGCGTGCAGTACAGGGTCGGCGGCTGCGGCGGCTGCGCAGCCGAACAGGAAATCGCGGCGTTGCATGCGCTCTCCAGTGTGGACCTACGAAGGCGATCGACGCGCGCCGACCGCTCCAGTGTGCATCGCCCACGTCCCTTCGCGCCGATCGGCGAAGAACCAGCGTAACGCCTGGGCGACGCTGCGAAAGGCGAGCGTATCCCACGGAATTTCGTCCTCGCCGAACAGTTGCGCCTCGAGACTCTCCGGGCCGGGCTCGAAGGCCGGGTCGAGCAGCGCCGCGCGAAAGAACAGATGCACCTGGTTCACGTGCGGCACGTCGATCATTGCGAACGGCGGGCCCAGCTCGATGCGGGCTCCGGCCTCCTCGACGGTTTCGCGTTGCGCGCCCTCGGCGGTGGTTTCGCCGTTCTCCATGAAACCGGCCGGCAGCGTCCAGAAGCCGTAGCGCGGTTCGATCGCCCGCCGGCACAGCAGCACACGGTCCTCCCACGTGCACACCGTACCCAGAACCATGTTCGGGTTCTCGTAGTGAATCGTCCCGCAGTGCCCGCAGCAGAAGCGCGGCCGGTTGTCACCGGGCGGAACCGTCGAATGGACCTCGTGGCCGCAGGCCGAGCAGAACTTCATGGCGTGCGGCCAGTGTAGCAGCGCTTGATCCGCGTCAAGGACGAGTGCATCATCACGAATGAGAGTGATAACCGTTATCGTTACGCTTTCGTTGCCGCCTTCTGCCTATCTCCGTCCCATCGACGAAAAAAACCCGGGAGACCTCATGCTTCGAGAGAAAAGTGCCGCCCTCGGCGGCTCGCTGCTGGCGTTGTCGTTGCTGTCGTTCGCGCCCCTCGCTTGCGCGCTCGAGTATCCGATCGGCGCGCCGCGGAACGCCGCCGGCATGGAGATCGGCGCCGTCTACCTGCAGCCGATCGACATGGAGCCCGAAGGGCACATGCGCAAGGCCGCCGAGTCCGACGTGCACCTCGAGGCCGACATTCACGCATTGTCGACCAACGTCAATGGCTTCCCCGAGGGTGCGTGGATTCCGTTCCTGCTCGTGCGCTACGAGATCACGAAGGCCGGATCGAACGAGACGATCCGCGGCGACATGATGCCGATGGTCGCCAGCGACGGTCCGCACTACGGCGACAACGTCAAGCTTCAGGGTCCGGGCAAGTATCACGTCAAGTACACGGTGTATCCGCCCAGTGCACCGGAGAATTCGAGCGGCGCGCGCTTCGGCCGTCACACCGATCGCGCGACCGGCGTGCGGCCGTGGTTCCGCCCCTTCGAACTCGAGTGGGACTTCACGTACGCCGGCATCGGCAAGAAAGGCGGGTACTGATCATGCGCCGCCTTGCATGTATCGCAGCGACCGTCGGCTCGCTGACCGGCGGGGCGCAGGCGGCCGAAGATCCGGCCGCACTCGAAGCGCGCGTGCGCGCGCTGGCCGAGCGCATGGAGCGGCTCGAGCAGCGCAACCGGGAACTCGAACGCGAAGTGGCCGACTGGCGCCGTCGCAGCGCTGCGCCGGCGGTGCAGGGCGGTGCCGCCGTGGCTGCGGGGGCACCCGCGGCTGCGCAACCGGCTGCCGTCGTGCAGCGGAGCGCCGCGCCGTCGTCGACCGAGCCGACGACCGAGCCGCAGTCCGGGCTGGAAGCGCGCGTGCGCGCGCTCGAGGAGACGCAGGCGCGCACCGAGCGGTCGCTCGCCAGCGATCGGCTCAGCGAAAGCGAGCCCGAACTGGTGACCCGGCTGAAGGCGGTCGAAGTGCAGACGTCGTCGATGCAGAAGCAGGCGCGGCAGATCGAGGCGCTCGAAGGCATCAGCGTGGCGGGCAGCCTGACCGCGATGGCCCAGCGTGTCGGCGACGGCGGCTCGGACACCGGCGTGGCGCAGTCGCGCCTGGGCTATCGGGGCGACCTGTCGGTGACTCTGCCCGGCGGTTCCTACGGCAGCGCCGAAGGCTCGATCTTCGCGCACTTGCGGTTCGGCCAGGGGCAGGGAATCGGCGTGCGGCGTGCGCTGGCCAGCACCAACTCGACGGCATTCGAGGTCACCGGCGTCGTTCCGGACTCCGATTCGTCCTTCGCCATCCTCGCGCAGGCCTGGTACCAGCTGTCGGTGCCGCTGGGGAACGAGGCCGTGCCTTCGCAGTCCCGGCGACATCTGTTGTTCAACGTCGGCAAGATCGACCCCTTCGTGTTCTTCGACCAGAACGCGATCGCCGACGACGAGACCGTGCGCTTCACCAACAACGCCTTCGTGCACAACCCGCTGCTCGATGCCGGCGGCGACGTTGGCGCCGACGAATATGGATTCTCGCCGGGCGTGCGCGCGGCCTACGTCGACGAAAGCGACGCCGGACTGAAGTGGAGCGCCTCGGTGGGCGCCTTCGGCTCGGGAAGCGCCGCCAATTTCACCGGCTCGCCGGGACGGCCGTTCCTGATCGGGCAGCTCGAGGCTTCGCCGCGCCTGTTCCAGGGGCTGAGCGGCAACTACCGTATCTACGCCTGGCGCAATCCGCGCGCCACCGATTTCGACGACAGCGAGGCACTGCATGCCGGCTGGGGCACGTCGCTCGACCAGCGCGTGACCGACGACCTGACGCTGTTCGGCCGCTTTGGCCAACGCAGCAGCGGACACGGCCGCTTCGACCGCGCGCTCACGCTGGGCGCCGAGCTGGACGGCGACGCCTGGCAGCGCGCTGCCGACGGTGCGGGTCTTGCCATCGGCTGGCTCGGCATCAGCGACCAGTTTCGCCGCGCAACCGGCGCCGGCAACGTACCGGACTTCGCCGGCAAGGCGAGCGGCTACGCGCACATCGCGGAGCTCTATTACCGCTATCGCTTCAACGACCGTGTCGAGATCACCCCCGATCTGCAGTGGCTGCGTCATGCGGGCGGCGACCCGCGCGCGTCGACGCGCACGATCGTCGGGCTGCGCGCCCGCGTGGGCTTCTGAAGCGATGCGCCTGGCTCGCGCCGCCGCATTCGCCTGTGCGCTGCTCGCCGGCGCCGCCGGCGCGTCGGCGGCCGAGATCGCTACCTACGCGGTCGTCCTGCGCGACGGGCGCATCGAGCCGGCGCGGCTCGAAGTGCCGGCGGGCGTGAAGATCAAGCTGGCGATCCGCAACGAAGGGCCCGGGCCCTGCGAATTCGAGAATCTCGACCTGCGCGTGGAGAAGGTGCTCGCACCGGGGGCGAGCTCCTTCGTCGTCATTCATCCGCTGCGCTCGGGAAGCTACCGCTTTTTCGACGAGTTCCATCCGGACACGTCGGAGATGCTGCTGATCGCGAGGTGATGCCGCGATGAACGCCCTGATCGTCGTCTGGCGCGAAAGCCTCGAGGCCATGCTCGTCGTCGGCGTGCTGCTGGCGTGGATTGCACGCCAGCCGGCGCCGCAGCCGCTGCGCCACTCGCTGTGGGGCGGCGTGGCGGGCGGCGTCGTGCTGGCCGCGCTGCTCGGCGTAGCGACCTTCCTCGTGCAGAGCGAGCTGCAGGGGGAGGCGCTCGAGATCTTCCAGATCGCGATGCTGCTGGTCGCCGCCGTGCTGATCGTGCAGATGGTGCTGTGGATGCGCCGGCACGGACGCACGATGCGCCACGAACTCGAACGACAGGCGACCCGGGCCACAGGCGGACTCGGGCTGGCGATCGTCGCTGCACTGGCCGTCGCCCGCGAGGGCGCCGAGACCGTCGTCTTCCTCTACGGGATCGGTTTCGAGACCGGTGACGGGCGACTGGTGTCGGTCGCCGGTGCGATCGCCGGCTTCGTGCTGGCCGGCGCCACCGCGTGGCTGGTTGCGCGCGGCGCCCGTTTCCTCAGCTACCGGATCGTGTTCCGCATCAGCGAGGTGCTGCTGCTGTTGATCGCCGCCTCGCTGCTGGCCAACGGCATCGATCGCATGATCGCGATGGACTGGCTTTCGCCGATGCTCGATCCGGTCTGGGACAGCTCGGCGCTGCTCGACGACCGTCACGGGGTCGGCCGCGTCGTCGCCGACTTCCTCGGCTATCGCGCGCGACCGTCCGCCACGCTGCTGGCCGCCTACGCGCTGTTCTGGATCGCCGTGTTCGTCGGCTGGCGGCGCAGCGGTGCACCGCCGGCGCCAGCCGCGTATGGCGCGCAGCCGCCGGCGAAGGCTCCGGGCGCGACGTCCGACGGGGCGCTGCGATGAACGCTCCGGCTCCGCTTCCGCTGCTGCGTTCGGGACGAAGCGCGACCTTCGGGCCGGCGCCGAAGCACCCGGCGCCGCGGCGCGGCGCGCTTGCCCGGCTGGGCGTCGCGATGCAGCGGCACCGGCGCACGATCCTCGGCATCCAGTGGCTCGTCGTCTGCGTCTATCTGCTGCTGGTCGCGGTGCCCGCGTTCCTGCCGCTGCCGAAGAGCGGCGAGTCGATCGTCTCGAACCTCGCGCTGTTCGCGCAGTTCGCGTTCTGGGGCATCTGGTGGCCGTTCGTGATCGCCAGCATGTTCGTCGTCGGTCGCGCCTGGTGCGGCGTGTTCTGCCCCGAAGGCGCGCTCACCGAGTTCGCCAGCCGCCACGGCATGGGACGCAGCATCCCGCGCTGGATCCGCTGGGGCGGCTGGCCCTTCGTCGCCTTCGCGTGCACGACGATCTACGGCCAGCTGATCAGCGTCTACGAATACTCGCGCGCAGCGCTGCTGATTCTCGGCGGCTCGACCGTGCTGGCGGTCGCCGTCGGTCTCGTCTACGGACGCAACAACCGCGTCTGGTGCCGCTACCTGTGTCCGGTCAGCGGCGTGTTCGGATTGCTCGCCCGCGTCGCGCCGGTGCATTTCGCGGTCGACCCGGAACAATGGAAGCGCCACCCCGGGCGCGCCGAGCGCATCGACTGCGCGCCGTTGATCGACGTGCGGCACATGACCAGCGCCTCCGACTGCCACTCGTGCGGGCGCTGCAGCGGACACCGCGACGCGGTCGCGCTGCAGGCGCGCCGGCCCAACGCCGAGATCCTGGCCGCGGGCCCGCGCCAGATCTCCACCGGCTCGGCGCTGCTGCTGGTGTTCGGCATGCTCGGACTGGCCAACGGTGCCTTCCAGTGGACGCTGAGCCCGTGGTTCGTCGCGATGCGCCAGGCGGCGGCACAATGGCTGATCGAGCACGACTCGTTCGCGCTGCTGCGCGACGACGCGCCGTGGTGGCTGCTGACGCACTACCCGCAGGCAAGCGACGTCTTCACCTGGCTCGACGGCATCGCGATCGTCGTCTACATGGGCGGCTACGCGTTGCTGGCCGGCGGGCTCGCCTGGCTCGCGCTGCGCGCCGCGGCGCGGCTGGCCGGCGTGTCGCACTTCGACTGGAAGACGCTCGCGCTCGGTCTCGTCCCGATGGCAGGGGCGGGGCTTTTCGTGGGGCTGTCGATGACCACCGTCACGCAGCTGCGCGCCGAAGGGTGGCTGCCCGCCGGGGCCGCCGCCGAGGTCGATGCGCTGCGCGCGCTGCTGCTGGGCGGTGCGATGGCCTGGTCGGCCTGGCTCGGGTCGCGCATCGTCGCGCGCTCGCCGGCGGCGTTCGTGCGCCGTGCGGCCGCGAGCTTGCTGTACCTCGTGCCGGTAGCCGTCTTCGGCGGCACGTGGTACCTGATGTATTTTGCGTGGTGAGGGTGCTCGCGCTATAATCGTCGGTTCCAGGCGCGGGGTGGAGCAGTCTGGCAGCTCGTCGGGCTCATAACCCGAAGGTCGCAGGTTCAAATCCTGCCCCCGCAACCACGATCTCCAAAAAGCGCAGGCTCCGGTTCGCCGGGCCTGCGCTTTCGTTTCCTGGGGTGCCGACTCGGGGTGCCGATTCGCCGCCTGCAGCGAGGCTGCGGGATCAGTCGAGTTTCGAGTCGTCGATCTTCAGCAGCAGCGCGCTGTCGTCGAGGTTCTGCTCCAGCGCGTGCAGTGGGACCACGACGTCCCGCTCGGGCGAAGCGATGCCCGCATCCAGTTCGAGCACCGCGTAGTGCACGCGCTGTCGATTCATGTCGATGACGAGATCCGCGAGCCTGCCGATGCCATCGCCGGCACGGTTTACGAGGTTCTCCCCGACGAGGTCGCTGGCCCGGTGCGCTCGCGCCCCGGACGATGGCTGGTACAGGCCGTACGCCGCGTCGAGGTTGTTCATGACGCGCTTTCCGTCGAAGACCAGGTCGTCGTCGAAAGAGCTACGGTCGAGTGTCGCGCGCTCGAGCCGCTCGCGGTCGAGGTCGTAGATCACGGTGTTTCCGACGTCTGACATGCGCAGCTCGCTCGTCGGCACGCCCCACAGCTTCTCGCCGCTGAGGATGCCGGGGTCGAACGCGAGGATGGCGTAACGGACCTCGCCCGTCTTCATGTCGACGATCAGATCCTCGATTTCGCCGAGCGACATCTGCTGCGGGTTGCGGACGTTCGCGCCAATCAGATCGGTTGCGCGCACCTCGCGCAGTTGCTGTCGGTCTTTCGGAGGCTGCTGCGCGGAGCGCATCGCGGAATCGGCGTTTGCCTGCGGCTGCACGGCAGTCGAGGCGGCCGCGTTCGCCGCACCGCCGTGCGCACCGTCCGGGCCGGTAGCCCAGGCGCCGGCCGGTGCGACCGACAGGGACAGGAACAACGCGATTGCGACACGTCGGCCAGGGACGCTGCGGGTGTTGAGCATCGTGATCTGCTCCTTTCGATGCGGGGCCGTGCACTGGGCCCGTCGTGCAAGAGACCGCAATACGAGTGCCTGCGCGACCGGCGCCGAGCGGGCGCCGTACGATGATGAAAGCTCGCACGAATCCGCGCACTTGCAGGCATATCGATTGCCGGCGCCCGAACGGATCCGCACCCGCAATGCGAAAGTCGATCCTCATCATCGCCGGCGCGGTCGCGATCGTGCTCGGCGCCTATGCCGCTGTCGGGTACTGGCTCGCGCCGATCGAGCTGCGCAAGGCGCTGGGTGATCTCGCCGCACGCGAGCAGCTGACGCTTCGGCTGGCCGACGTGTACGTCGACCCGTTCACGTTGCGGCTTCGGCTCGAGGGCATCCAAGTGGCGCGCGACGGGCGCGTGTTCGCTTCCGCGGACCGCATTCATGTCGACCTCGCGTGGGCGTCGCTATGGCAGCGTGCCTGGGTCGTTGACCGACTGGATCTGCTGCAGCCGCGAGTCGACCTTGCAGCACTGCCCGCGCGCCGCACGGCAACCGAGCCGGCCACGGCGGCGTTGCCGCCGCTCGTGTTGCGCGAAGCGCTGCTCGAGAACGGAACATTGCTGTTCGGCACCGGCGATGTTGCGCTCGAATCCGTGCATATGGAGTTGCACGACGTCTCGACGCGCGCCGGCGATGCAGGACGCTACGAGCTTGCCGGCCGCATCGCCGGCGGCAGCGTCGTTTCGCGCGGGAGCATCGTCGCGCTCGCGCCGCTCACGCTGCAGCCGGTGGTGATCGAAGGCAGGGAACTGCGCTACGCGGGCGTCGAGCTCGAGCAGATCACACTCGAGGCGCAGCGGCTGCAGTTGCCGCCGGCGCGGCCGGTGGCATTCACTGCGCGGGCAAGCCTCGCGCCGCGCGGGGAGCTGCGGTTGAACGGCGACGTCGACTTGTCGCCGATGCACGCCCGAATGCAGGTCGAGCTCGACGACATCGAGTTGCAGCAGGCCGGGCGGTGGCTCCCGGAGCACGTGGCGCTGACGATCGCCTCCGGCGCGCTCTCCGGCGAGGGCCGATTGGAGGTCGAATGGCGCGAGCGCGGGCTGCGGGCGACCTACGCCGGCGCACTGGCCGTGCGCGACCTGCGCCTCGATTCGAGCAAGTCGGGGCTGCTCGTGCTCGCCTGGAAGCAGGCACAGGCGCGCGAAGTCGCGTTGCAGCTGTCGCCGAGACGCATCGAGATCGGCGAGTTGGACGTGCACGGCATGCAGGGGCGTCTGGTCCGCGAATCCGACGGCAGCATCAACGTGGTGCAGGTGTTCGCGAGACCGGGTGCCGCGAAGGCATCGGGCGCCGAGGGCGCCGCGGCCACCGACGAGACGCTGCTGTTCACGCTCGGGCGCCTTCGAATGAGCGACGGTGCGCTGCACTTTGCCGACCGAGCGCTCGCAACGCCTTTCGAGATGGCGGTCATGTCGCTGTCCGGCGAACTGACCGCCTTCAGCACCGCATCGAGCGATCCGGCACGGCTCGCCTTCGATGGGCGCGTCGAACCCGACGGCTCGCTGCGTGCCGACGGCACGATCGATCTCGAAGCGCCGCGCACACTGGCAGTCGTCGACGTCACCGTGCGCGACCTGCGACTTCCGTCCCTCGAACCGTACGTCGTTCGCTTCGCCGGCTACCGCATCGCTTCCGGTCTGTTGTCGGCAAGACTTCACTACGAGGTGCGCGACGGCCGCCTTCAGGCGAGCAACGAGCTGGTGTTCGAGCGCCTTCGCCTGGGCAAGAAAGTCGAGGGCCGCGGCGGGCACGACATGCCGCTCGAACTGGCAATCGCGCTGCTCACCGATGCGCGGGGCTGTATCGATCTGCGCATACCGGTTCGCGGCGACCTCGACGAGCCCGATGTCGATCTGGGGGGCCTCATCGCCCGTGCCGTGGGCCACGCGCTGAAGAACGTCGTCACGGCGCCTTTCCGGGCCATCGCCGCGCTGCTCGGAGGCGACCACGACGTCGAGACGGCGGCGCCCGACAGCGTGAGCTTCGACGCCGGCAGCGTGCAGCTGTCGCCGCCGGACGGGGATCGTCTCGCTCGGATTGCACGCGCACTGCAACAGCGTCCCCGGCTCGGTGTCGTGGTGCGCGGCGGTTATGCCTCCGGCGCCGATCGCGAGGCAATCCGTCGGCAGGCCGCGCGACGCGAGATCGCGCAGCGCGCAGGCGTGTCGACCGGCGACGCACTGGACCTCGACGACCCGCGGATCGTCGATGCCGCGGAAGCGCTCTACATGCAACGCGTCGGCAGTCGCCTCCAGATGCTGGAACTGCGCGAGCAGGCCGGCCGCTGGGGTCCGCTGCTGGTCGAGCAGATCGCGTCGACGATACCCGTGGATGCCGCCGCGCCGCGCGAGCTGGGCGCGCTGCGCGCACGGCGCATCGAGGCCGCGCTGGTCGAGCGCGGCATCGACGCGGACCGCATTCGCATCGAGGTGCCGATCGAGACCGAGGCCGCCGCGCGAGGCGTGGCGACACGACTGTCGCTGGTCGCCGCCGACCCGCCGCCCGATGCTGCCCGATCGTCACCGGCGGGCCACTGCAGGCTCGGTCCGCGGGAGTGACCGCGTGCAGCTTGCCGGCGGACCGCTCCTTCGCCCGCATTCTCTCGAGACCGGCCGACGTTGGTGCGCCGCTGGCGAAACATCGCTTGCCGGCCGTGCACGTACAGCCCGGTCTTTCCTTCGTGTATCATCGTTGGAAAGCTCGAGCAGGCACCGATCCATTGCCTCCCGAAGCGCGGCGGACCGATCCCCGGGAGTTTCGCTCCCCGAACCCGCCACACGCGCTTCTGCGAGCCCTTCTGCGAGTCGTACCGTCCTGGCGGGTACCCGAATCGCGATTTCCATGGCGCAATTGCGCGCCTCGTCTTCTTTCGCGAGCGCGGCCGGTCGGTTGGTGAACCATACGAACGGAGCGCGAAACCCGGGACCCTCCGGGGGTCGGCGCGGCTCTCCCGATGCAGCCCGTATCTGGATGAACACCGAAGAAGCGAAGATCGTCGTCGAGGCCGCGCTGTTGTGCGCATCCCAGCCGCTGAGCATCGGCGAACTGCGCAGGCTGTTCGATGACGAATTCGATGCGGACGCGATCCGCGGCCTGCTCGAGGAGTTGCGTACGCAATGGAGCGGCCGCGGCGTGGAGCTCAGCGCGCTCGCCACCGGCTGGCGCTTCCAGAGCACGCCGCAGATGGCCCTCTATCTGGGGCGGCTGAACCCCGAGAAGCCGCCGCGCTACTCGCGTGCGCTGCTCGAGACGCTGGCGATCATCGCGTACCGTCAGCCGGTCACTCGCGGCGACATCGAGGAGATCCGCGGCGTGACGGTGGCCGGGCACCTGGTGCGCACGCTGGAGGAACGCGGCTGGGTGGAAGTCATCGGTCACAAGGACGTGCTCGGCCGTCCGGAACTGCTCGGCACGACGCGCCAGTTCCTCGATGATCTCGGGTTGCGTTCGCTTGTCGATCTGCCGCCGTTGCTCGAGCCCGGACAGGCCGCCGAGGCGGCGGACGCGCTGGGGCAGCGTGTCATCGAGTTCGCGGCCGGCGCGGCCGGCCCAATGAACGCGGCCGACGCGGCAGACGCGGCAGACGCGGCAGACCCGGGCGAGCCGGCGATCGATGCGCCTGCCGAAAGCCCGCCGCCTGCCGACGCCGTCGAAGACGGGTCGATCGTCGAGCGCGGTGGCCCGCAGCAGGACGACGACGAGCCGTTGCCCGGCACGACTGCCTGTGTCGATTCGACGATCGACGCAGGCGAATCCGGTCTTTCCGACCGAGCCCGATCCAACGAACCCAGCGAGGGGTCCGCTTGAACCACGAATTTTCCAGCGACAGCCATCCGGCGGTGGCGAGCGACGCGACCGGTTCCGAAGACCGTCCGGCGGCCGAACGCCGCGAGCCCGCCGGCACCGCTCCCGCGTCGCGCGAGATCCCGCGCCCGGCGTCGCACGGTGCGGCGCCCGCGGTGTCGCCCGAAGCTTCAGCTGCGGCGCCGAGCGGCGCGGCGTCCGCATCGCACGACACTGCCGGACAGCACGCGGTGGGCGAGCCGCGCCAGGAGGGCGAGCCGCGCGAGGCACGCCAGGCGCGCACGCCCTACAACCGCCGGCGCGGCGGACGTGCCGGTCGCGGACCGCGTCCCTCCGCCCGGCGGGCAGACGGCGAAGTCGACGCGAGCCGGCCCGCCGGAACCGAAGACGCGCGTGCGACCGAGGGCCGGCGGGCGCAGGGCACCGCCGAGCCGCACGGTGCGCTCCCCGATATCGAGCCCCTGCCCATCTATGCGGCCGCCGCGGCGATCGGCCTGGATTCCGCGCAGTCGCGCAAGCGCGGCGCACGCAGGCCGGCCGGCGAGGACCAGCCGAAGCTGCACAAGGTGCTCGCCGATGCCGGTCTCGGATCGCGGCGCGACATGGAGGAGCTGATCCTCGCGGGACGCGTTTCGGTCAACGGCCAGCCGGCCCATATCGGACAGCGCATCGGCGCGAACGACCAGGTGCGCGTGAACGGCCGGACCATTCCGCGCCGTGCGGCGGGCCCGGTGCAGCGCGTGCTTCTCTATCACAAGCCGCCCGGCGAGATCTGCACGCGCGACGATCCGGATCGGCGAGCCACGGTGTTCGACAAGCTGCCGCGCATCAAGGGCGCGCGCTGGGTGGCCGTGGGGCGGCTCGACTTCAACACCGAGGGCCTGCTGATCTTCACCACGTCGGGCGATCTTGCGAACCGGCTGATGCATCCGCGGTACGGCTGGGAGCGCGAGTACGCGGTGCGCGTGCTCGGCCGCGTCGACGACGAAGCGCGCGAGAAGCTGCTGGCCGGCGTGCAGCTCGACGACGGTCCGGCGCGGTTCTCGCTGCTCGAGGACATCGGCGGCGACGGCGCGAACACCTGGTATCGCGCGGTGCTCTCCGAGGGACGCAACCGCGAGGTGCGCCGGATGGCCGAGGCGGTCGGGGTCACCGTCAGCCGACTCGTTCGCCTGCGCTTCGGGCCGGTGGCGTTGCCGCGCGGGTTGTCGCGTGGGCGCTGGCTCGAGCTGGACGAGACGGAGGTGCATGCGCTGATGCAGGAGGTGCGGCGCGCGAAGGGCGGCGAGAACGCGCCCGCCTCGGCAGTCGGGCCGGCGGATGACGACGCGCAACCGCAGGCCGATGCGCAACGCGAACGAGACGACGTCGAGGTCGACGACGACGCGTACGAGGATCTCGACGACGCGATCGGCAATCGGCTCCTGCCCGGCGACGTCGAGGAAGAGAAGCCGCACCGCCCCGAGCTCGACGACGACGAATGGCAGCCGCGTTCGGCGAACGCGCACCAGGAAGCGATCACTCGCAGAGTGCGCAGCGGCGAGCCGGGCGCGGCGCCCCCTGCCGGTCGAAAGGGAGGATTCGGCAAGTCGCGCGGTCGCGGCGCACGTGCGCCGGCGCAGTTCACCGGCCCGATGGACCAGGGCCGTGGCGCCGGCTACGGCGGCTTCGGCGCACCGGGCCGCAGTCGCGACGGCAGTCGCGACGGCAATCGCGACGGCAATCGCGACGGATACGGCAATTCGCGCGGCCCCGGCGCAGCGAAGGCGCAGCCGCGGGGCGGCGCGCGCGGGCGCAGCGGCGGTGCGCGCGGACCGGGTGCCCCGGGCGCTGCCGGAGGGCCGCAGGCCGGCGGACCGAAGCCCTCCGGACGGACCGGGCGGCGCAACAATCGTTCGCGCGGCCGCGGGCCGGGCGGGGGCCGCGGCGGTGATGCCGGAGGCTGACGGCGCGCGGTGAAGCTTCCCCGGGCGTACCGACGCGGTCTTTTCGCGATATAATCGCCGGCTGGTGAAACGCTGCCCGGAAGGGCGCTTCGAGGCAGGCCGGTCGACGTCTCCGGGTTGCGCGAGGCACGGGGCACGGGCAGCGTGCTCGAAGAAATGGGCTCTCGCAGGCCCATTTTTTTTTCTCGTCGGGTCGACCCGGGGTCGGCAGGGGGGTGCAAGTGACCGAGATGACGTCCACGCAGGCGATCATCGAGCGCACCCTGGCCGCCATGGGTTACGAAGTGGTCGACATCGAACGCGGGCAGCAGGGCGTGCTGCGCGTCTTCATCGATGCGCCGTCGGGCATCACGCTCGACGACTGCGAGAAGGTCAGCCGGCAGTTGTCGTACGTGCTCGAAGTCGAGGGTGTCGACTACGCGCGGCTCGAAGTCTCGTCGCCCGGGCTCGATCGTCCGTTGAAGAAGCCCGTCGACTTCGAACGCTTCGCCGGTTCGGAAGTGGCGATCCGGCTGCGCGAGCCGCTCGAGGGTCGGCGCAACTTCGACGGGCTGCTCACCGTCGAGGGAGAAGGCCGCTTCGGCCTCGAGCTGATCGAGCGTGCGCCCGACGCGTCGCGCGCGAGGGGCGGCCGTGCCGCGAATAAGGCGCGCCCGCGGCGCGTGCGCAGCGCACCGGAGACGGTGGATGTGCAGGCGCAGGCAGCACGCAAACTCGTTTTTTCGCTCGACGAGATCGAGCGGGCTCGGCTGGTGCCGAAGCTGAAGTTCCAGGAGAGGCGTAAATGAGCCGGGAAGTTCTGTTGCTGGTCGACGCGCTCGCGCGCGAGAAGAACGTCGCGCGCGAGGTCGTGTTCGGCGCGCTCGAGAGCGCGCTGGCCTCCGCCATGAAGAAGCGCTTCAAGGAGGAAGTCGACATCCGCGTGTCGGTCGATCGGATGACCGGCGAGTCGGAGTCGTTCCGGCGCTGGCAGGTCGTGCCCGACGGCGAACTCGAGGACCACGACATCCAGGTCATCCTGTCGGAGGCGCACAAGCAGATCGGCGACATCCAGGTCGGCGACTACATCGAGGAAGAGCTCGAGCCGGTCGACCTCGGCCGCATCGGCGCGCAGGCGGCCAAGCAGGTCATCCTGCAGAAGATCCGCGACGCCGAGCGCGAGCAGATCATCAACGACTTCCTGGCCCGCGGCGAGTCGGTGCTCTCCGGCACGATCAAGCGCATGGACCGCGAAGGGGCGATCGTCGAGTCGGGCAAGGTCGAAGCGAGGCTGCCGCGCGACCAGATGATTCCGAAGGAGAACCTGCGCGTGGGTGATCGCGTGCGGGCCTACGTCGCGAAGATCAACCGCGAGGGCCGGGGTCCGCAGCTGTTCCTGTCGCGCACGGCGCCCGACTTCATCCGGCACCTGTTCGCCAACGAGGTTCCCGAGATCGAGCAGGGTCTGCTCGAGATCAAGGCGGCCGCGCGCGACCCCGGCGTTCGCGCGAAGATCGCCGTGCATTCGAACGACCGTCGCGTCGATCCGATCGGCACCTGCGTGGGCGTGCGCGGTTCGCGCGTGCAGGCGGTCACCGGAGAGCTCGCCGGCGAGCGCGTCGACATCGTGCTGTGGTCCGACGACCCGGCGCAGTTCGTCATCGGGGCGCTGGCGCCGGCGAACGTCTCGTCGATCGTCGTCGACGAGGACAAGCACAGCATGGACGTCGTCGTCGACGAGGACAACCTCGCCCTTGCCATCGGCACCGGAGGGCGCAACGTGCGCCTGGCCTCCGAGCTGACCGGCTGGCAGATCAACATCATGACGGCCGAGGAGTCGCAGGCGAAGAGCGAAGGCGAGCGCGAGACGCTGCGCCAGCTCTTCGTCGCCAAGCTCGACGTCGACGAAGACCTCGCCGACGTGCTCATCGACGAGGGCTTCACCACCGTCGAGGAAGTCGCCTACGTCCCGATCAACGAGATGCTCGAGATCGAGGGCTTCGACGAGGACACCGTCAACGAGCTGCGCAATCGCGCGCGCAACGCGCTGCTCACCGAGGCCATCGCCACCGAGGAGAAGCTCGGCACGACGGCCGAGGACCTGTTCGCGCTCGCCGGGATGGATCGCGACCTCGCGGCGAAGCTGGCCGACGCGCAGGTCTACACGCGGGACGATCTCGCCGAACTGGCAGTCGACGAGCTGGTCGAGGCTACCGGCATCGACGAGGAGCGCGCGCGCGAGTTGATCCTCGCGGCGCGTGCGCACTGGTTCGAGGAGCCGGTCAGTGCGTCCGGCGCCGGGCAGGAGGACGCGCGGGCGTAGGAACGGGAAGGACCGCGCTGGCCGCACAGCAGCGAGTCGCGCGCCGGGCCCGCGTGGAACAGCGGATGCGCGGGCATCATCGATCAGGTTCAGGTTTCGGGAAGGAATTACATGGCGAGTACGAACGTGGCGAAGTTTGCGGCGGAGCTGAAGATGCCGGCCGAAGCGTTGCTCGAGCAACTGCGGGCTGCCGGTCTCGGCAAGCAGTCGCCGGACGACGAGTTGACCGAGATCGACAAGGAGCAGCTCCTGTCCGCTCTGCGCCGCGCGCACGGCTCGGAAGACGGGGCGCGGCGCAAGATCACGCTCACGCGCAAGCAGACTTCCGAGATCAAGCAGGCCGATGCCACCGGCAAGGCACGCACGATCCAGGTCGAGGTGCGCAAGAAGCGCGTGTTCGTCAAGCGCGGGCCCGGCGAAGGCGCTCCGGTCGAGGTGCCGGTCGCCGAGCCGGTCGAGGTCGCGCCGCCGATGTCGGTGGTCGACGAGGAGCAGCAGCGACTGCGCGAGGCCGAGGAGCAGCGCCAGCGCGAGTTGCTCGAGCGCCAGGCGGCCGAGCTGCGCGAGAAGCAGTTGCGCCTCGAGCAGGAGCGCGAGCGTGCGGCGCAGGCTGCCGCCGAGGCGCAGCGGCGCGAAGAGGAAGCGCGTCGCGAGGCCGAGCGAGCCGCCGGCGCGCACGCCGAGGAGGAATCGGCCGATGCCCGACGGCAGGCCGAGGAAGGCGTGCGTGCGGCCGAGGAGCAGGCACGGGCTGCCGAGGAGCAGGCGCGCGTTGCCGAGGAAGCCGCGCGCCAGGCGGCGGAGGAAGCGGAACAGCAGGCGCAGGCACGCCGCGCCGTCGAGGCCGAGGTCGCCGAGATCAACCGCCTGATGAGCCTGCAGCGCCGCCCGCAGCCGAAAGCCCCCGAGGCTGCGCCTGCGCAGGCCACGGCGCAGCCGCCGGCGGCGAAAGCCGCGCAGCCTGCACAGGCGCCGGCCCAACCCGGCGCGAAGGCGGGCGTGCGCGGCACGCTGCACCGACCGCCGGGAGGCCGGCCCGCCCCGGGCGCGCCCGGCGGCGACGCGGCGAAGAAGCACGTCAAGAGCGCGAAGCTGTCGTCGACCTGGTCCGACGAGGCCGGCAAGAAGCGCGGCATCAAGACGCGCGGCGACGCGCCCGACAGCGGCTGGCGCGGCGGACCGCGCGGCGGGCGGCATCGCGGCGGCGAACGGCACGATGCCGGCGCGAGCGCGTCGTTCTCGAGCGAGCCGATCGTGCGCGAAGTGCACGTTCCCGAGACGATCACCGTCGCCGATCTCGCGCACAAGATGTCGGTGAAGGCCGCCGAGGTCATCAAGACGATGATGAAGCTCGGGCAGATGGTCACGATCAACCAGATGCTCGACCAGGACACGGCAATGATCGTCGTCGAGGAGATGGGCCACAAGGCGCTCGCCGCCAAGCTCGACGACCCGGAGGCCTTCCTCGTCGAGGACGTGGCGCAGGCCGACGCGGCCACCGAACCGCGGCCGCCGGTCGTCACCGTCATGGGCCACGTCGATCACGGCAAGACTTCGCTGCTCGACTGCATCCGCCGCACGAAGGTTGCCGCCGGCGAGGCGGGCGGCATCACGCAGCACATCGGCGCCTACCACGTCGAGACGCCCGGCGGGGTCGTCACCTTCCTCGACACGCCCGGCCACGAGGCGTTCACGGCGATGCGTGCGCGCGGCACCAAGGCCACCGACATCGTCATCCTGGTGGTCGCCGCCGACGACGGCGTGATGCCGCAGACGATCGAGGCGATCAATCACGCGAAGGCGGCCGCAGTGCCGATCGTCGTCGCGGTGAACAAGATGGACAAGCCCGAGGCGAATCCGGAGCGCGTCAAGCAGGAGCTCGTCGCGCAGCAGGTCGTCCCCGAGGAATACGGCGGCGAGGTGCCGGTGGTCCCGGTTTCGGCGAAGGCCGGTACCGGCATCGACGCGCTGCTCGACAACGTGCTGCTGCAGGCCGAGGTGCTCGAGCTGCGCGCGGTGCGCGAGGGCGCGGCCAAGGGCCTGGTGATCGAGGCGCGTCTCGACAAGGGGCGCGGTGCCGTGGCCACGGTGCTCGTGCAGTCGGGCACGCTGCGGCGCGGAGACATCGTCCTTGCCGGATCGTCGTTCGGGCGCGTTCGCGCGATGCTCGACGAGACCGGCAAGCCGGTCGCCGAGGCCGGCCCGTCGATCCCGGTCGAGATCCAGGGCCTGCAGGACGTGCCCGCCGCCGGCGAGGAAGTGATCGTGCTCGGCGACGAGCGCAAGGCGCGCGAGATCGCGTTGTTCCGGCAGGGCAAGTTCCGCGACGTCAAGCTGGCGAAGCAGCAGGCGGCCAAGCTCGAGAACATCTTCGAGCAGATGTCCGGCGGCGAGGTCAAGACGCTGCCGCTCATCGTCAAGGCCGACGTGCAGGGCTCGCAGGAGGCGCTGTCGCACGCGCTGCTGAAGCTGTCCACCGACGAGGTGCGGGTGCAGATCGTGCACCAGGGCGTCGGGGGCATCAGCGAGAACGACGTGAACCTCGCCACGGCGTCGAAAGCCGTGATCATCGGCTTCGACGTGCGCGCCGACCAGCAGTCCAAGCGGCTCGCCGAGGCGAACGGCATCGACATCCGCTACTACACGATCATCTACGACGCGGTGGACGACGTGAAGAAGGCGATGTCGGGGCTGCTGTCGCCCGAGCAGAAGGAGGAGGCGCTCGGCCTCGTCGAGATCCGCCAGATCTTCCGCGTGCCGAAGGTCGGCAACATCGCGGGTTGCATGGTGCTCGAGGGCGTCGTGCGTCGCGGTGCGAAAGTGCGGCTGCTGCGCGATCACACCGTCGTCTGGACGGGCGAGCTCGACTCGCTCAAGCGTTTCAAGGACGACGTGCGCGAAGTGCGCGAAGGCTTCGAGTGCGGCCTGTCGCTGAAGGGCTACGACGACATCCGCGAGGGCGACCAGCTCGAGGTCTTCGAGATCCGGGAGGTCGCGCGCACGCTGTGAGCGTGCGTGGCGGCGAGCGATGGCGAGGCAACGTCCGGGCGGCGGCAGTCGCGGCGTGCGGGTGAGCGAGCAGGTGCACCACGAGCTCGCCGAACTCGTGCGCGGCGAACTGAAGGACCCGCGCGTCGGCATGGTCACGATCACCGGCGTGGATCTCACGCCCGATTACGCCTATGCCACCGTGTACTTCAGCGTGCTTCCCGACGACGACACCGCGGTCGCCGAAACGCTCGCCGGCCTGCGGCGCGCGGCGGGTTTCCTGCGCTCGCAGCTCGGCCGGCGCGTGCGCATCCACACGACGCCCGAACTGCGCTTCGTCCACGACCGTTCCACCGAGCGCGGCATCGCGATGTCGAAGCTGATCGACGAGGCGAATCGCCTGCATGCCGACGAGCCGTCGGCGCAGGACGACGCTCGTCTCTCCGACGGCGACGGCGGCGCCCGCGCCTCTCACCGGAATCCCCCGGACGGCGATTGATCGAGCGGCGGCTCGCGCCGCCCTTTTCCGGCATGACGAAACGCATCGCGACGAAGCGGGATCCCGTCGACGGGATCCTGTTGCTCGACAAGCCGCTGGGCCTGAGTTCGAACGACGCGCTCGTTCGCGCGCGCCGGTTGCTGAATGCACGCAAGGCGGGTCACGGCGGCACGCTCGACCCGCTTGCGACGGGCCTTCTGCCGCTGCTCTTCGGCGAGGCGACGAAGTTCGCCGTCGATTCGCTCGACGCCGACAAGACCTATCGGGCCGAACTGACGCTGGGGGTGGCCACCGAGACCGGCGACGCGGAAGGGCGCGTGCTCGACGTGCGCGATCCGCCGCGCGACGAGGTTCTCGTGCGGCGCGCGCTCGCGGGCTTCGTCGGCGAGATCGACCAGGTGCCTCCGATGCATTCCGCGCTGAAGCGCGAGGGTCGGCCGCTGTACGAATACGCGCGCGCGGGCGTCGCCGTCGAGCGCGTCCCGCGCCGCGTGGTGATCCGGTCGATCGAGGTGCTGCGTTTCGTGCCGCCGCGCGTCGAACTGCGCATGAGCTGCAGCAAGGGTACCTACGTGCGCTCGCTGGCGATCGACCTGGGCGACCGACTCGGCTGCGGCGCGCACCTGAGCGCGCTGCGGCGCGAACGCGTGGGCTCGCTCGACGTCGACGACGCGATGACGCTCGAAGCGCTCGAGGCCCTCGAGCCCGCGCAACGCTGCGCGCGGCTGCTGCCCGCCGACGCGCTGCTGGCAGGGCTGCCCCGGGTCGACCTCGACGCCGCGCTCGCCGCGAGATTCCGGCACGGACAGAAGCTGGCGCTGGATCGCGCCGGCGCGTGCCTGCCGCCCGGGCGCGTGCGCGTCTACGGCGCCGGCATCGGCCTGCTCGGCATCGCCCTTCAACAGGACGGCGAGCTGCATCCGCAGCGGCTCGTCGCCGCCAACGTGCCGGCGCCCGAAGCCCGGCCAGGAACCGAACGATGACTCTCGCCATCCGCAACATCGCCATCATCGCCCACGTCGACCACGGCAAGACGACGCTCGTCGACCAGCTGCTGCGCCAGTCGGGCACCTTCCGCAGCAACCAGCAGGTGGCCGAGCGCGTGATGGACAGCGGCGACATCGAGCGTGAGCGCGGCATCACGATCCTCGCGAAGAACTGCGCCGTCGAGTACGAGGGCACGCGCATCAACATCGTCGACACGCCGGGGCACGCCGACTTCGGCGGCGAGGTCGAGCGAGCCCTCTCGATGGTCGACGGCGTGCTGTTGCTCGTCGACGCCGTGGAGGGCCCGATGCCGCAGACGCGATTCGTCACCCGCAAGGCGCTTGCGCTGGGGCTCGAGCCGATCGTCGTCGTCAACAAGGTCGACCGCCCCGGAGCGCGCCCGCACCGCGTCGTCGACGAGACTTTCGATCTCTTCGACCAGCTCGGCGCCAGCGAGAAGCAGCTCGACTTCCCCGTCGTCTACGCGTCGGCGATCAACGGCTTCGCGCTCGAGCGGCTCGAGGACCTGCCGGCCGACGGCGTGCGCTCTGCGGCCGACGCGACCGCCGCCGGGCTTTCGATGAAGCCGCTGTTCGAGGCGATCCTGCGCCAGGTGCCGGCGCGCGACGACGATCCGCAGGGAGCGCTGCAGTTCCAGATCTCCGCGCTCGACTGGTCGAGCTACGTCGGAAAGATCGGCATTGGCCGGATCGGACGCGGGCGCGTGCGCTCCGGGCAGAACGTGCTCGTGCTGCACGGCGATCCGCAGGCGGGAGGTGCCGAGCCGGTGCCTGCGCGCATCGGGCAGGTGCTGCGCTTCCACGGACTGGAGCGCATCGCGGTGCCCGAAGCGCAGGCGGGCGACATCGTCGCGATTACCGGCATCGAGGCGATCGACATCGGTTCCACGATTGCCGACCCCGACCTTCCCGAGGCGCTGCCGACGCTGCAGGTCGACGAGCCGACGATGTCGATGGAGTTCCTCGTGAACGATTCGCCGCTCGCCGGGCGCGAGGGCCGCTTCGTCACGAGCCGGCAGATCCGCGAGCGGCTCGAACGCGAGCTGAAGAGCAACGTCGCGCTGCGCGTCGAGTTCGGTGACGAGACCGACGCCTTCGTCGTCTCCGGTCGCGGTGAGCTGCACCTGACGATCCTGCTCGAGAACATGCGCCGCGAGGGCTACGAGCTGGCCGTCTCGCGCCCGAAGCCGAAATTGCGCGTCGTCGAGGGCGAGCGCCAGGAGCCATACGAGCGCCTGACGGCCGATGTCGAGGAAGCGCACCAGGGCGCGGTGATGGAGCTGCTCGGCCGGCGCCGCGGCGAACTGCAGGCGATGCACCCGGACGGCGCCGGGCGCGTGCGGCTCGAGTACCGGGTGCCGGCGCGCGGATTGATCGGCTTCCAGAACGAGTTCATGAACCTCACGCGCGGCACCGGGATCGCCGCGCACGTCTTCGACGCCTATGGCGAATGGGCCGGCGACATCGAGGACCGTCGCAACGGCGTGCTCGTCTCGCAGGACGACGGCGAGGCCGTCGCCTACGCGCTGTGGAAGCTGCAGGAGCGCGGGCGGATGTTCGTGGCGCCCGGCGAGCGGCTGTACGAGGGAATGATCATCGGCATCCATTCGCGCGACAACGACCTGGTGGTCAATCCGGTGCGCGAGAAGAAGCTCACGAACATTCGCGCGGCCGGCAAGGACGAACATATCGCGCTCGTGCCGCCGATCCGGCTCACGCTCGAGAAGGCCGTCGAATTCATCGCCGACGACGAGCTGGTGGAGCTCACGCCGAAGAGCATCCGGCTGCGGAAACGGCATCTGAAGGGGCACGAACGCCGGCGCGCGGCGCGCGCCTCCGAACTGGTCTAGCCCAGGTCCGGCCCGGCGAGCAGCCGGGACGCACGCCCCTCGCGCATCCCCGGCGAAGCGTATACGCAGCGAGTTGCGTCGCCGATACAACACTGGCAGCGCGCCCGGGTCCGTCGACGCTTGTTTTTGTTGGCGACCCGTGCAAGACAAGTCATGCTTCGCTCCTGTGGAGAGGGCACGTTTTCCCTATGAAGAACGCGCCGTTCGAAACGGACATTGCATTCACGGATCCAGGAGAACCGAGCATGGCCACTGCCAGGAAGGCTGCGAAGAAACCTGCTGCGAAAAAGGCGACGGCCAGGAAGCCGGCCGCCACGAAGACTGCGGCGAAGAAAGCCGCTCCGAAGAAGGCGGCGCCGAAGAAGGCCGCCGCGAAGAAGACCGCGGCCAAGGCCCCGGCGAAGAAAGCCGCCGCGAAGAAGACGGCGCCGAAGAAGGCTGCGGCGAAGAAGCCCGCCGCCAAGAAGCGCACGCCGAACGCCTCGTTCATGAAGGCGCTCACCCCGAGCGCTGCGCTCGCCTCGATCGTCGGCGACAAGCCGCTTCCGCGTACCGAGGTCGTCAAGCGGATGTGGGACTACATCAAGAAAGCCAACCTGCAGGATAGCGTCAACAAGCGGCTGATCAACGCCGACGCGAAGCTGCGCGAGGTCTTCGGCAAGGCGCAGGTGAACATGTTCGAGATGACCGCGCTGGTCGGCAAGCACCTGCGCGACAACGGATCGCCGTCGACACCGGCGCGCTGAGCAGCGTCGTCATCCGCTGGTTCGTGAGGGGCGGCTCGCGGAGCCGCCCTTTTTTTTGAGCCGCCCTTTTTGAGCCGCCCTTTTTCGTGCCCGGGTGACGAAGTGGCCGCTGCGTCGACTGCCGGCACAGGGCGCGCAGGCCGGAACAGCAGACTTCGGTCATCGCGGCTCGACCCTGTCGGGAAGCATCCGCACGAGCGTGTCGTCGTGCATCCAGTAATGGTGCACCAGCGCCGCGGCCGCGTGCAGTCCGATCAGCCAGTAGCCGAGTTCGCCGATCGTCTCGTGAACGTCCTCGAGCGATTTCGCCAGCCCCTTGTCGGCCGACAGCAACGCGGGCAGCTCCACCCCGAGGAAGACCACGGGCTTGCCGGCAGCGCTGACGGTGAGCCAGCCGAGCAGCGGCATTGCGATCAGGAAGGCGTACAGCGCGGCGTGCAGCAGATGCGCCGAGCGCAACTGCCAGCGCGCGACGCCGGGCTCGATGACCGGCGCCGTACCCGAGAACAGCCGCACCCCCAGGCGCGCGCCGACCAGCGCGAACAGCGACAGCCCCAGCGCGAAGTGCCAGAGTTTCAGGTCCGCGCGCAGCGCGCTGCCCTTCGCGGCGAGGTCGTGCAGTTGGATCGTGGCGTAGACGCCGACCAGCAGCGCGAGCGTCAGCCAGTGCATCGCGATGGCCAGCGATCCGTAGTGATGAGTGTCGTTCTTCCAGTGCATGTCGCACCCCCCGAAGGAAACACGGGACGAGCTTGCGACGTCGAGGCTGAATCGACGCTGAACGGAAAGGGGCGCGACCTGCGCCGCGATCACCCGCCGGTGCGAAGCGGTGGCGGCTGCGCCCGGTCGGCAGGTCGATCTCGCCGATCTCCTCCCCAGTACGCCGGATTCCCGTACGTGTTCTTCAACTGGTCGATGAACGCGCGCACGCGCAGCGGCAGGTGCCGGCGCTGCGGAAACACCGCGTGAATCGCGTTCGGCGGCGCGGCGAACTCGTCGAGCACCGAGCACAGCCGCCCGCTGCGCAGGTCTTCGCCCACCTCCCATAGCGAGCGCCAGGCGAGGCCGCGGCCGGCGAGCGCCCAGTCGTGCAGCACGGCGCCGTCGTTGCATTCGATGCCCGCCCGCACGCGAAGCGAGACGACGCGCCCGTCGACGGTGAACTGCCAGCCGCGCGCCTGGTTGCCGTAGCTGCCGAAGGTCAGGCACGCATGCTGCGCCAGATCATCGGGCGTGCGCGGCATCCCGGATCGCGCAAGGTAGTCGGGGCTGGCCACGACGACGCGCCGGTTCTCGGCCAGGTGCACGCCGACCAGGCTCGAGTCGTCGAGCGTACTGATGCGCACCGCGACGTCGATGTTCTCGTTGACGATGTCGGTGATGCGGTCGGTCAGTTCGAGCGAGATCGACATCTCGGGGTGCGTGTCGAGAAACGCCGGCACGAGCGGTGCGACATGCACGCGCCCGAAGCCGGCCGGAGCGGTGACGCGCAGATGCCCGCTCGCCTTGACGCCGCCGAGCGACACCGATGCCTCGGCGTCGCGAAGGTCGTGCAACAGACGCTGGCAATCCTCGAGAAACGCGCTGCCTTCGAAGGTGAGCGAGATGCGTCGCGTGGTTCGCACGAGCAGGCGCACGCCCAGGCGCGCCTCGAGCGCGTCGATGCGCCGGCTGATGACGGCCGGCGCAACGCCTTCGGCGCGTGCGGCGGCACTCAGGCTGCCGCGCGTCGCCACGACGACGAAGGTCTCGATCTGGCGGAATCGCGCCATTTGGCGTCACGAAGGGTTGGGGAGAACCGGATTATTGCAAAAAAGTAAAAACTGAACCGACCGTTATCGACTTTTGATGAAGGAATGCAGCGGGTATCCTTTGCGCATGCCTGCATCCCTGCGCGCCGTCGCTTTCGACGCCTACGGCACCCTGTTCGACGTGCACTCGGTCGCCGCGCTCGCCGAGCAGCGTTTCCCGGGGCACGGTTCGCGCCTCTCCACGCTGTGGCGCAGCAAGCAACTCGAATACTCGTGGCTGCGAACGATGTCCGACCGCTACGCGCCCTTCGATGCGGTCACGCGCGACGCGTTGCGTCATTCGGCGCGTGCGCTCGGCCTGGCGCTCGCGGCCGACGACGAGTCGCGATTGATGGCGCAGTACGCGAGCCTGTCGGCTTTTCCGGAGAACGTCGCTGCGCTGCGTGCACTGCGCGAACTGGGCCTGCCGCTGGCGATCCTGAGCAACGGAACATCGGCGATGCTCGAGATCTCGGCCAGGAGCGCGGGCATGCACGAGCTGTTCGATCGCATCCTGTCGGCCGACGCCGTGCGCCGCTACAAGACGCATCCGGACGTCTACGCGCTGGCCACCGGCGCCTTCGACTGCGAGCCCGGATCGATCGTCTTCGTCTCGTCCAATGGCTGGGACGTCGCCGCCGGCGCCTGGTTCGGCTTCGACGCGTTCCGCGTCGACCGCTCCGGCGCGCCGCCCGAAGAGCTCGATGCCGGGCCGATCGCCACCGGCCACTCCCTTGCCGACGTCGTCGAACACGTGCGCGCGCGACTCGCGCGCGAGCGCAATTCCGCGCACGCGCGAAACGGCAAGCGTCGCCGATCCTCATCCGCAACCGGAGCCCCGAAATGAACGCCAAAGCTTCCCTGGACCTGCCGCAGGGCGTCACCGTCGACGCGCCCGTCGTCACCGCCGAATTTGCCGAGATCCTCTCGCACGACGCGCTCGCGCTGGTCGCGCAGCTGCACCGGCAGTACGAGCCGCGCCGACGCCAGCTGCTCGCCGATCGCGTCGCGCGCGCGAAGCGCCTGGACGAAGGCGAGCGTCCGCATTTCCTGCCGCAGACGAAGCAGGTGCGCGAGGGGGACTGGAAGGTCGCGCCGCTGCCCAAGGCGCTGGAATGCCGCCGCGTCGAGATCACCGGCCCGGTGGAGGCAAAGATGATCATCAACGCCTTCAACTCGGGCGCCGATTCCTACATGACCGACTTCGAGGATTCCAACAGCCCGAACTGGTTCAACCAGGTGCAGGGCCAGGTGAACCTGCGCCGCGCGATCCGGCGCGAACTCGTGCTCGAGCAGGGCGGGAAGACCTATCGGCTCAACGACAAGATCGCCGTGATGCAGATCCGCCCGCGCGGCTGGCACCTCGACGAGAAGCACATGCTGGTCGACGGCCAGCGCGTCTCCGGCGGCATCTTCGACTTCGGCCTGGTGTTCTTCCACAACGCCAAGGAGCAGGTGGCGCGCGGCGCCGGCCCCTTCTACTACCTGCCGAAGATGGAATCGCACCTCGAGGCGCGCCTGTGGAACGACATCTTCTGCATGGCGCAGGACGAGATCGGCATGCCGCGCGGCACCATCAAGGCCACCGTGCTGGTGGAGACCATCCTCGCCACCTTCGAGCTGGAAGAGATCCTCTACGAACTGCGCGAGCATTCCGCCGGCCTCAACGCCGGGCGCTGGGACTACATCTTCTCCTGCATCAAGAAGTTCAAGAACAACAAGGATTTCTGCCTGGCCAACCGCGGCGCCATCACCATGGAAGTGCCCTTCATGCGCAGCTATGCGCTGGCGCTGGTGAAGGCCTGCCACAAGCGCGGCGCGCCGGCCATCGGCGGCATGAGCGCGCTGATCCCGATCAAGGGCGATCCCGAGGCGAACGAGAAGGCGCTGGCCGGCATCCGCCACGACAAGACGCGCGACGCCAACGACGGCTACGACGGCGGCTGGGTGGCCCACCCGGGACTCGTCTCCATCGCCATGGAGGAATTCGTCAAGGTGCTGGGCGAGCGACCCAACCAGATCGACCGCAAGCGCGACGACGTGCAGGTGGGCGCGGCCGACCTGCTGAATTTCCAGCCCGAGCAGCCGATCACCGAGCACGGCCTGCGGATGAACATCAACGTCGGTATCCACTACCTCGGTGCCTGGCTGGCCGGCAACGGCTGCGTGCCGATCCACGACCTGATGGAGGACGCCGCTACCGCCGAGATCAGCCGCTCGCAGGTCTGGCAGTGGATCCGCTCGCCGAAGGGCAAGCTCGACGACGGGCGCAAGGTCACGCCCGAACTGGTGCGCGAGCTGATTCCGCAGGAACTCGCGAAGGTGAAGGCCACCGTGGGGGGCGACACCGCCACCTACGACCGCGCCGCGCAGATCTTCGAGCAGATGAGCACCCAGGAATCGTTCGCCGAGTTCCTCACGCTGCCGTTGTACGAGGAAATCGACTGAAGAAGCGGCATCCGGCCTCGTCGTGCCGGCCCCTTCGGCCGGCATTCCGGGCCCGTCCGGTGCAAGCTACGGTGAGGTCAACCAGGAAGCGAGGCGAGCATGGAACCGAACCACCTTTCCGAGCGCGTGAGCATCGTCGACGTCCGCATGCCGTTCTGGTCGATGGTCGTGTTCCTCGTCAAGCTGTCGATCGCGTCGATTCCCGCTTTCCTGATTCTCTCGGCGCTCGGCGCGGCGGTGTTCGCGCTGCTCGGCTGGCTGGGCGCGCTCACGCGCACCTGGGTCTGAGGGCGGACCGCTCCCTTTTCGGGCTTCGGCGCGGTGTCGGCCCGCGCGGCGTGGATATTCGGGACGGAGCCGCCTGCGCGTCCTACCGTACGGTCTTTGTTCACCAAAAAAGGGGAAGCGGTATGGCCGATACCTGGTTGCAGTCGCTGCAGACGAGCAACGCGCAGGAAGGGTTCGAACTGGCGATCAAGCTGTCGCGGATGGGCGTGAAGTACACGCAGCCGTCGGAGGAGGTGCGATCACGGCTGCGCCCCGAGTACGAGCAGAACGCCGACAGCCTGATCGCCTCGTCGCAGGTCATCGCGATCCACTTCCAGACGATCGCTGCGGCCAACGGCTACTGGAAGCGCTGAGAACGTGAGAGGCCGACGACACGCGCCCAGATGGCAAGCCTCGTGTGCGCCGCGCTGCGCGTCGATCCGGCGGAAATCGAGTTCACCGCGATTCGCGCGCAGGGCGCCGGCGGACAGAACGTCAACAAGGTCTCCAACGCCGTGCAGTTGCGCTTCGACGTGGCGCGTTCGTCGCTTCCCGCCGGCGTGAAGGAGCGTCTGCTCGCGCTGGACGATCGGCGCATCAGCGCCGAAGGCGTGGTCGTCGTCAAGGCGCAGCGTTTTCGCAGCCTCGAGAAGAACCGCGAAGACGCGATCGCGCGGCTGCAGGCGATCGTCGACGCGGTCGCCGATCCGCCGAAGGCGCGCGTCGCCACGCGGCCGACGGCGGCTTCGCGCGTGCGTCGCCTCGACGAGAAGACGCGTCGGGGGCGCATCAAGTCGCTGCGCCGCACGCCCGAGTCGTCCTGAGCCGCCCGGTCGCGTCGACGCAGCGGCGAGTCGAAGGCCGGGCATTTGTTACCCTGTGCGGTCAACCGGAGGAATGCCGTTGGCCAAGCCGAATTACGCGTTTCAGAAGAGGCAGCGCGAGCTCGCGAAAAAGCAGAAGAAGGAGGAGAAGCGCTTGCGCAAGACGGAGTCGCCCGCGCACGAGGAGGCGGGCGCCGGCGCGGACGAGGGCGCGGCGGCGATGCCGCTGCCGTCTGCGCAGCCGGTGGCCGGCGACGAATCGAAAGGCTGACGGACGGGCGATCGCCCCGTAGCGGGGAGAGGCCGAGGCGGGCCTCGCGCCGGTTCGGTCCCGCGCCTCATGGCGCAGGCGCCTCAGCGCGGCGCAGGCGCTTCAGCGTGGCGCAGGCGCCTCGAGCAGCCGGCCGAGTTCGCGCAGCACCGCGAGATCGCCGCGCCGATCGAAGCGCAGCGGAAAGCCGCTCCATCCCCACGTGGCCGAGCCGCTGAGCCGATAGCTCCACTGCGCGGGCTCGGCGCTGCGCAGGCTGCGCAGCAGCTCCAGCAGGCGCGCCGTGGGCACGGTGAACTGCACGGGAATGGTGCGCGCGCCCAGGGCCGGGAGCGTTACCGCTCGATCGAGCATGCTGCCTTCGGCGAAGGGTCGACCGAGGAGTTCCAGCGCGAAATCGATGTTGCGCAACGGAATCTCCACGTCGTTCGGGTTCTCGGTATCGACGGCGAGCACGAAACGGATCTCGCTCAATCCGAGCTCCTCGACGCGAAAGTCGGAGAAGGCCAGGCGCGGCGGCTCGAGGTCGGCCGGAGGTAGCGCGTTGCAGCCGGCCAGCAGCGCGGCCGCCGCGGCGGCGAAGAGACAGCTGCGTCGCAGCGGACTCACAGCGCCGACAGCCGCGACAGCGCCCGCTCGAGCGTCGCGTCGGTCTTCGCGAAGCAGAAGCGGACCACGCGGTTCTCCACGCCGCCTTCGTAGAACGCCGACAGCGGGATCGCGGCAACGCCGATCTCCGTAGTCAGCCACTTCGCGAAGTCGGCCTCGTCGCGATCGGAAACGTCGCTGTAGTCGACCAGCTGGAAGAACGTTCCTTCGCAGTCGAGCAGGCGAAAGCGCGTGCCGGCGAGGCCCGCGCGGAAGAGGTCGCGCTTGCGCTGGTAGAACGCCGCGACTTCGCGCCAGGCCTGTGCCTCGGCCATGTATCGCGCGATGCCGTGCTGCGCGGGCGCGTGCGCGGTGAACACGTTGAACTGGTGCACCTTGCGGAACTCCGCCGACAGCGCGGCCGGCGCTGCGCAATAGCCGAGCTTCCAGCCGGTGACGTGGAAGGTCTTGCCGAAGGACGAGACGACGAAGCTGCGCGCCGCCAGTTCCGGATGGCCACTCACCGACTCGTGCGGCTGGCCGTCGAAGACCATGTGCTCGTAGACCTCGTCGGAGATCACGATCAGGTCGTGCGCGCAGGCGATCGACGCCAGCTCGCGCAGGTCGGACTGCCGAAGGATCGTCCCGGTGGGGTTGTGCGGCGAGTTCACCAGGATCGCGCGCGTGCGCGGCGTGCAGGCCGCTCGCACGGCGGGCCAGTCGACGCGGAAACCGGCACGCATCGGCACGGCGACTGCGGTGCCGCCGGCCAGCTCGATCGACGGGACGTAACTGTCGTAGACCGGCTCGATGACGATGACCTCGTCGCCCGGGCGCACGACGGCCAGTACCGCAGTGAAGATCGCCTGCGTGGCGCCGGCGGTGACCGTGATCTCGTCGCGCGGATCGTAGCGATGCGCGTGCACCGCCTCGATTTTCTGCGCGATGCGCTCGCGCAGCGAGGCTATGCCGGCCATCGGCGGATACTGGTTGTGTCCGGCGCGCATCGCGTCGACGACCGCCGCGACGAGCGCCGGGTCGCAGTCGAAGTCGGGGAATCCCTGGCCGAGGTTCACCGCGTCGTGCTCGACGGCGAGCGACGACATCACGGTGAAGATCGTCGTGCCGACCCGCGGAAGCTTCGTGGCGAAGCGGGGACCGGAGGGCTCGGAGCGTGCGTTCATGTCGGAGGGATGGGCGCGTCGCCGACGATTATAGAGAGCGGCACGCATCGTCGTTGCGGTCTTTCGTGCCATCATCGCTTGCCATGCTGATCGTCCTGTCTCCCGCCAAGCGGCTCGATTTCGAATCCGCGCCGCACGTGAGCGCGCATGCACAGCCGCGCTTCCTCTCGCAGGCGCGTCCGCTCGTCCGGTTGCTGAAGAAGATGGACACCCGCGAACTCGCGTCGCTGATGTCGATCAGCGACCCGCTGGCCGCGCTCAATGCCGCACGCTTCGGCCAGTGGAAGCCGCCTTTCACGCCGCGCAACGCGCGACAGGCGGTGCTTGCCTTCGCCGGCGACGTCTACGAGGGGCTCGACGCGCCCACTCTCGACGAATCCGACCTCGGCTGGGCGCATGACCACGTGCGCATCCTCTCGGGCCTGTACGGCCTTCTGCGTCCGCTCGACCTGATCCAGCCGTACCGGCTCGAAATGGGAACGCGGCTGCAAAACCCGAGGGGCGCCGACCTGTATGCATACTGGGGAGATCGACTGTCGAAGGCGATCGACGAGGAGCTCGCATCGCATCGCACGCCCGTGCTCGTGAATCTCGCGTCGGCCGAGTACTTCAAGTGCCTGGCCGGACTGCGCTCGCGTGTCGTGCAGCCGGTGTTCCAGCAGCGGCGCCCCGACGGCTGGAAAGTGTTGGCCTTCGCCGCGAAACGGGCGCGCGGCTCGATGACCCGCTACGCGATCGAGCGTCGAATCGACGATCCGCTGCAGCTGCAGGGCTTCGACGTCGATGGCTATCGTTTCGACCCGAAGGCCTCCACCGAATCGACCTGGGCGTTCCGGCGCGGTTGAATGACGGGGCGCCGCCCCGCGTGATCAGACGATCGTCGGCTCGGGCTCGAGCACGATGCCGAAACGATCGCGAACCGAATCCGCGATTCGCGTCGCCAGCGCGGCGATCTGCGCGCCGCTGGCGGCGCCGTGGTTGACCAGCACCAGCGCATGCCGCTCGTGAACGCCGACGTCGCCTTCGCGGTAGCCCTTCCAGCCGCACCGCTCGATCAGCCAGCCGGCCGACAGCTTGAAGGCTCGCCCGTCGCGTTCGTCGCGCCCGCCGCGCGGCGATGCACCTGCGCTGCCGTCCGCGTCGCGAGGCGGCGCGGGGAAGCGCGGCATCTCCGGTTCGCGCTTCGCGAGCGCCTCGGCCACTGTGGCGTCGACGACCGGATTCCGGAAGAAACTGCCGACGTTGCCGGTCACCGCCGGATCCGGCAGCTTGCGCCGGCGGATCGCGCACACCGCTTTCGCCACGTCGGCCGCCTTCGGCCGCGCGACCTTCTGCGCGCGCAGCTCCTCGCGGATCTCGCCGTAGTCCAGCTGCAGCGGCATCTGGCGGGCGAGGCGGAAGCGAACGGCGACGATCGCCCAGCCGCGCCCGTCTTCGTGACGGAACACGCTGTCCCGATAGCCGAAGCGGCACTCGTCGGCGTCGAAGCGCCTGCGCCTGCCGTCGACGAGCGAGACGGCGTCGAGCGAGTCGAATCGTTCGCGCATCTCCACGCCGTAGGCGCCGATGTTCTGGATCGGGCTCGCGCCGACCGTGCCGGGGATCAGCGACAGGTTCTCGAGCCCGGCGAGTCCCTGCGCGAGCGTCCACCGGACGAATTCGTCCCAGCCCTCGCCTGCGCCGGCCTCGACGAGCACTCCGCGTGCATCGTCGGCGAGGACCCTGCGGCCGGGCACCATGATGCGCACGACCGGCATCGGCGGGTCGCGCGTGAACACGATGTTGCTGCCGCCGCCGAGGACGAGCGGCGCCGCTGCCTCGCGCAGGCGATCGAGCAGCGCTGGCAGGTCGGCGGGGTCGTGCAGTTCGATCAGTCGCGCCGCATGCGCCTGCAAGCGCAGGCTGTTGAGCGCGCGCAGCGGGACGTCGCAGCGCTCGACGACGCCCATGCCTTCAGCTGGGCCGGAAGGCGAGCCGCACGTAGATCGGCGCGAAGGCCTCGGCCTGCGTGATCTCGATCAGCGACTCGCGCGCGAGTTCGAGCAGCGCGATGAAGGTGACGACGACGACCGGGACGCCGCGCGCGCTGTCGAACAGCTCGTCGAATTCGGCGAAGCGCCGGTCCTGGAGCTTGCGCAGCACCACCGTCATGTACTCGCGCACCGACAGTTCTTCGCGCGTGATGCGGTGGTGCTGCACGAGCCGTGCGCGGCGCAGGATGTCGGCCCACGCGCTGCGCAGATCGTCGGCGTCGACGTCCGGCAGGCGTGTCGTCGTCGCCTGCTCGATCCAGACGCTGGCGGCGAGGAAGTCGCGCCCGAGTTGCGGCAGCCGGTCGATTTCCTCGGCTCCGCGCTTGATCCGCTCGTACTCGACGAGCCGGCGCGCAAGCTCGGCGCGCGGATCCTCCACTTCCTCGCCGCTGTCGGCCTTCTTCACCGGCAGCAGCATGCGCGACTTGATCGAGATCAGCAGCGCGGCCATCAGCAGGTATTCGGCGGCCAGCTCGAGGTTGCGGCTGCGGATCTCGTCGATGTACGCGAGGTACTGGCGCGTCACCTCGGCCATCGGGATGTCGAAGATGTCGAAGTTCTGCCGCCGGATCAGGTACAGCAGCACATCGAGCGGCCCTTCGAAGGCTTCGAGGAAGACCTCGAGTGCATCGGGCGGAATGTAGAGATCCTGCGGCAGGCGCAGCATCGGCTCGCCGTACAGGCGAGCGAACACCTTCAGCTCGAGCTGCTCCGGTGCGTCGGACGGGGAATCGCCTGCGACGGTCTCGGGGGCGACGAGCGGCGCCGCGGCAGCCGGTTCGCTCAAGTGTAGTCTTTCGGGTAGTACACGTACGAGGATCTCGGCACGCGCGATTCCCGATTGCGCTGCATCGTTTCGAGATCCTGCGGGCGGTCCCAGAGGAGGGCGCGACCTTCCCGTTGGCCGCGCTCCACGTGGGGACGTTCCTGCTTGAGCTGTTCGAGGAACTGCGTGATTTCGGACTTGTACATGACCGCTTCTTCTCCAGCCCGAGAGTGTAAGCGATCGACGTGCGCGTACCTCGCGGTCCGGACCGACCAGGCGCCTGCGGGAGGCCGATCCTGCGCTTCGGCGATACTCGCCCGAAACGGAGGATGCGAATGAGACGATCGTTGTGGATCGGCTGGCTGTGCGCGCTGCTCGCCTTCGCGGGCGGCTGCGACTACTTCGCGCAGAAGGAGTTGCAGCCGGGAGTGTCGACCGTCGACGACGTGCGCCGCCTGATGGGCAAGCCGGTGACGATCTGGGAGGAGAACGACGGCAGCCAGGTGCTCGAGTATTCGCGCGGCCCCGAAGGCAGCGAGACGTGGATGGTCGAGATCGGCGCCGACGGGCGCTATCGCGGCATGACCGATGCGCGCTCGGCGGCGCAGCTCGAGCGCGTGCGCGCCGGAATGAGCCGCGACGACCTGCGCCGGCTGCTCGGCAAGCCCGACGAAGAAGAGCGTTTCCCGGCGCGCCGCGAAACGGTATGGACGTGGCGCGTGAAGACGGCTGCCGGCACCGACACCGAGATGTTCCACGCGCACCTGTCGTCCGAAGGACGCGTGCTGCGAACCAGCCGCACGCCGGATCCGAAGCGGATCAACGCCGGCGGCTGAGAACGTTGCTTCAGCGGATCTTCATGCCCGGCTGCGCGCCTTCGTCGGCATCGAGCAGATAGAGCGCGCCGGGCTGCTGCGGATCCTCGCCCGACGCCGACAGCACCATTCCTTCGGACACGCCGAATCTCATCGTGCGCGGTGCCAGGTTGGCGACGACGACGCTGAGCCGCCCGACGAGCGCCGCGGGCTCGTACGCCGCCCGGATGCCCGAGAACACGGTGCGCGTGCGCGCTTCGCCCACGTCGAGCTCGAGCCGCAGCAGTTTCGTCGAACCTTCCACCGCCTGCGCATCGACGATGCGCGCGACGCGCAGGTCGATGCGCGCGAAGTCGTCGATCGAGATCGTGGCGCCGGCGTCGCTGTCGGGCGCCGCCGGCTTCGCCGCCTCGGCGCCCGCGTCGAACAGCGCATCGAGCTGCTTCGCCTCGACTCGGCTCAGCAGGTGCCGGTACCGGCCGATCGAGCGCACGGGGGAGGCGGTTCCCGGCGTGACGTCGAGATCCTCCCAGCGCAGCGGCGGCGTGCCGAACAGTTCGGCCACGCGCGCGGCCGTGGCCGGCAGCATCGGCGCGAGCAGCACCGTGAGCCGGTGAAAGGCGATCAGGCAGCGCGAGCAGACGCGATGCAGCGCTTCGCGCTGCGCCGGATCCTTCGCCATCTCCCACGGCTTGTGGGCATCGAAGTACTGGTTGATCTCGTCGGCGTAGGCCATGACGAGTCTCGCCACGGCGGAGAATTCCCGCATCTCGTAGGCGTCGGCCACCTGTGCCGCGAGCCGCGCGGCGCGTTCGCGCTGCGCGCCGTCCTCGACCTCTTCGGCGGGCAGCACGCGTCCGTCGAACAGGCGCGTGACGAAGCCCGACGCGCGACTGGCGATGTTCACGTACTTGCCGATCAGGTCGGCGTTCACGCGCGCAAGGAAGTCGTCGGGATCGAAATCGACGTCCTGCACGTGCGAATTGAGCTTGGCTGCCAGGTAGTAGCGCAGCCATTCCGGATCCATGCCGATCCCGAGATAGCGCAGCGGCGAGATTCCGGTGCCGCGGCTCTTGCTCATCTTCGCGCCGCTGACCGTGATGAAGCCGTGCACGTTCACCCGGTCCGGCGTCTTGCGGCCGGCGAAATGCAGCATCGCCGGCCAGAACAGCACGTGGAAATAGATGATGTCCTTGCCGATGAAGTGCACCTGCTCGGTAGCCGGATCGGCCAGCAGCGCCTCGAAGTCGAGGCCGCGCTCCCGGCACAGCGCCTTCAGCGACGCCAGGTAGCCGATCGGCGCGTCGAGCCAGACGTAGAAGTACTTGCCCGGCGCATCGGGGATCTCGATGCCGAAGTACGGCGCATCGCGCGAGATGTCCCAGTCGGCCAGGCTGCCGGCGTCGCCGCCTTCGTTCGCGTCGGCGCCGAGCCACTCGCGCGCCTTCGCGAGCACCTCTGGCTGCAACCGCGGCTCGCCCCAGCGATCGTTGCCACGTGTCCATTCTCGCAGGAACGTTACACAACGCGGATCGGACAGCCGAAAGAAGTAATGTTCGGAAACGCGCAGCTCGGGCGTCGCGCCGGTGAGCGCCGAGAACGGGTTCTTCAGCTCGGTGGCCGCGTAGACGGCGCCGCAGTTCTCGCACGCGTCGCCGTACTGGTCGGGCGCGCCGCAACTCGGACACTCACCCTTGATGTAGCGGTCCGGCAGGAACATGCCCTTGACCGGATCGAAGAATTGCTCGATCGGGCGCACGTCGATCAGACCGGCGTCGCGCAGCCCGCGGTAGATCGACTGCGACAGCTCGACGTTCTCCGGCGAGTCGGTGCTGTGCCAATGATCGAAGCCGATGTGGAAGCCGTCGAGATACGCCTTGCGGCCGGCCGCGATGCGTTCGACGAAGGCCTGCGGCGTGACGCCTTCCTTTTCCGCGGCGATCATGATCGGCGCGCCGTGCGCGTCGTCGGCGCCGACGAAATGCACCGTGTGTCCGCGCATGCGCTGGAAGCGCACCCAGATGTCGGCCTGGATGTACTCCATGATGTGGCCGATGTGAAGAGGGCCGTTCGCGTACGGCAGCGCCGTCGTGACGAAGAGGGTGCGAGCGCTCATCGGCGGATCTTAGCAAAGGGGTATGCCGCATCCGCGGAGGGCTGCCCGCACCCGTTGCGTCGGCGCAGGGCGGGCGGGCGCTGCCCGCGGCGCGCGCGGGCGCTGCCTCTTCGCCTCGCCTGCTAGACTTGTCCGATCCACTCCCCGCTTTCCGGATTCCCCAGATGAGCGTGACCACCGAACAGGTCGAGCTGGCGCTGTCGCGCGTCGTCGATCCGAACACGCAGAAGAACCTCGTCGAATCGGGCGCCGCCCGCAACCTGCGCGTCGACGGCGCCGAGGTGTCGGTCGACGTCGTGCTCGGTTACCCGGCACGCTCGCAGATCGAGTCGATCCGGCGCCAGGCGATTGCGGCGCTGCGCGCGCTGCCCGGCGTCGGCAACGTGTCGGCCAACGTCTACCAGAGGATCGAGGCGCACGCGGTCCAGAAGGGCATGAAGACGCTGCCCGGCGTGAAGAACATCGTCGCGATCGCCTCGGGCAAGGGCGGCGTGGGCAAGAGCACCACCGCCGTGAACCTCGCGCTCGCGCTGTCGGCCGAGGGAGCGAGCGTGGGCATGCTCGACGCCGACATCTACGGTCCGTCGCAGCCGACGATGCTCGGCATCAGCGGACGGCCCGAGTCGCGCGACGGCAAGTCCCTCGAGCCGATGGAAGGCCACGGCATCCAGGCCAGCTCGATCGGCTTCATGATCGATCTGGACACGCCGATGGTCTGGCGCGGCCCGATGGTCACGCAGGCGCTCGAGCAGTTGCTGCGCGAAACGAACTGGCGCGAACTCGACTATCTCGTCGTCGACCTGCCCCCGGGCACCGGCGACATCCACCTGACGCTCGCGCAGAAGATCCCGGTCACCGGCGCCGTCATCGTCACCACGCCGCAGGACATCGCGCTGATCGACGCGAAGAAGGGCCTGAAGATGTTCGAGAAGGTCGGGATCCCGATCCTCGGCATCATCGAGAACATGGCGATGCACCGCTGCTCGAACTGCGGGCACGTCGAGCACGTCTTCGGCGAAGGCGGCGGCGAGCGCATGTCGAAGGAATACGACGTCGAATACCTCGGCGGGTTGCCGCTCGACATCCGCATCCGCGAGCAGGCCGACTCGGGCAAGCCGACCGTCGTCGCCGACCCGACCGGGCCGATCGCGCAGAGCTACCGCGAGATCGCGCGCCGCATCGCGGTGAAGATCGCCGAGAAGGCGCAGGACACGAGCGGCAAGGTGCCGGATATCGTCTTCCAGGACACCTGATACCGCACGCCGGCGCGGCGATGGCGATCGCCTCAGCGGTACCACGGCAGCGCGGCCTGCGGCGAGACGACTTCGCCGGCCCCCGAAGCCGAATAGCCCGCCAGTGCGGCGATCCGCTCGCGCCACTGCGCCGACGACAGAAGTGCGACGAGTTCGCGCGCGGCCGGCGTCTCCAGGCTCGCGCGTTCGCACACGAGAAAGTAGTCCTCGACCACGAGCGGCACGAAGTCGATGCTCTTGCCCGCCGCCGCGGCCTGGATGCCGAAGCCGGTGTCGGCTGCGCCGGCGGCGACGGCCGCCGCCACCGCCAGATGGTTGGCCTCCTCGTGCCGGTAGCCGGCGATCGACGCCGCGTCGATGCCGGCTCGCTCGAGAAGTTCGTCGAGCAGCACGCGCGTTCCGGTGGTCGGCGCACGGTTGACGAAGCGCACTCGCGGCAGGTCGTCGAGCCCGCCGATGCGCAACGGATTGCCGCGCGCGACGAAAAGCCCCTGCGTGCGGCGCGCCACGCGCAGCATCGCGTGCCGTCGCGCGCGCAGCAGCGGGGAGAAGGTGCGATGCACGTGCGAGCCGCGTGAGGCCAGTTCCGGGCGCGACAGCGGCAGGTGAATGCCGGCGAAGGCGCAGCGTCCCGCGTTGAGCGCCTGCAGCGCGCCGAGGCTGCCCTCGAAGCGAAGGTCGAACAGCAGCTCGCGACCCTGGCACAGGCGCTTGAGCAGCGGCAGCGACAGGTCGTGGCTCGCCACGCAGCGGGTGATCCGCACGTCGTCGTTGAATGCACTCGACAATTCGCGGCCGATGTCCGAGGCGAGATTCTCGATCTGCGGCGCCAGGCGCGCGCGGATGCGCGTCTCGGCCCACAGCAGCTTCTCGGCGAATTCGGTGAGCCGCGCTGCGCGTCCCTTGTCCCAGTGAACCAGCGCCCGGCCCAGGCGCACCTCCTCGTCCTTCAGGAAGCCCCACAGATGGCGGTACGAGACACCGAGCGTGCGCGCGGCAGCGGCGATCGAGCCCTCGTGGCGCAGCGCGCCGAGCACGTCGAAGAAGGTGTTGCGAAGATGCGCCGCCGGTTCGCGCGAGAACTCGTAACGGAACTCGACGCCGACGATACCGGAGGACTTATGCATGGTGCGACATATCGATCCGACAGGAGTGCGCGTCTATTCTGGCAGACACCCGCATGGAGGTTTCGACCGATGTCGATTTCGACGCTGTCCCGCGCTCCCTGGCTCGTCGTGCTGTCGTTTGCAGCATGCTCGATCGTCGCACCCGCGCCGGCGGCCGCACAGCCGGTTCTGCTGCACGCCGCCGGCAGCCTGCGCGCCGCGCTCGACGAAGTGGCCGGCGCGTTCGAAGGGCGCGAGTCACGAAGGTCGACCGTGTCTACGGTGCATCGGGGGCTGCCGGAGCGCATCGCCGCAGGCGAGCCGGCGCAGGGTTCCGCGTCGGCGAACGTGGCGCACCTGCAGGCGCTGGCCCAGGCGGGCCGCGCCGTCGCTCCGCTCGTCTTCGCGCGCAACGTGCCTGCGCGATCACCCGCAGCGAGGTCGGACTGCGCTCCGACAACCTGCTCGATCGCATGCTCGATCCGTCGGTGCGGCTGGGTACTTCCACGCCGAAGGCCGACCCGTCCGGCGACTACGCGTGGCAGTTGTTCGGCCGCGCCGAAAAGCTGCGGCCCGGTGCACAGGCCGCGCTCCAGGCCAAGGCGCTGCAACTCACGGGCGGCCCCGATTCGCCGCCGCCGCCTCGCGATCGTAACGTGTACGGCGACCTCGTCGCAACGCGCAAGGCCGACGTCTTCCTCACCTACTGCACCAATGCGCTGCTCGCGCGGCGCGACTTCCCGGCGCTCGTCTCGGTGGAGATCCCGCCCGAGTTGGCGGTCGGCGCCGATTACGGTCTTACGGTGATGAGCGATGCACCGGCGCCGGCCTGGCGTTTGGCGTGGTTTATCCTGTCCGCCGATGGCCAGGCGATTCTCGCGAAGCACGGCTTCGGTCCTCCCCGATGACACGTTCGCGCGGCGTCGCCGCCTGCTGGGCGCGCTGCCGGCGGCGGCGCTGTCCGCCGCCGGGTCGCACGCCGCGCTCGCTGCGCGCACGCTGAGCGACGACGCGCAGCGCGCCGTCGTCCTCGACTCGACGCCTGCGCGCGTTTTCCCTGCCGGTCCGCCGGCCTCGGTCTTCGTCTACTGCCTCGCGCCCGAAAAGCTGCTCGGATGGCCGCGCCGCGTGCGCGACGACGAGGCCGCGTTCCTGCTGCCGGCGGCGGCCCGATTGCCGTCGCTCGGGCGCCTCACGGGACGAGGCTCCACCGCGGGGCTCGAGACCGTGCTCGCGCTGCGCGCGCAGCTCGTCGTCGACGTCGGTTCGGCGGCGCCCACCTACGCTTCACTGGCCGAACAGGTCCAGCGCCAGACCGGTGTGCCCTGCGTCGTCTACGACGGCGCCTTTTCCCGAACCGAGCACACGATTCGCCGGCTGGGCGACGCGCTCGGCGTGACCGCGCGCGCGGAGTCGCTCGCGCGCGGCGTGCGTGCCATCCGCGACGATGCCGGCGAACTGCGCGCACGCGTCGCTGCGGGCAATCGGCCCCGCGTGTATTTCGCGCGCGGCCCCGATGGCCTGGCGACCGCGGCCGCTGGTGGGCTGAACGCCGAGGTAATCGGCGAAGTCGGCGCCGTGAACGTCGCGCAGGTGCAGGCGCCGAACCTTGCGCGCGTGTCCTTCGAACAGTTGCTCTCGTGGCGCCCCGACTGGGTCCTCGCCAGCGACGAGAGCTTCTTTAGCGGTGTTCGGGCGCACCCGGTGTGGTCGCGCCTCGAGGCGGTGCGAGCGGGGCGCGTGCTGCTCGTTCCGCGCCTGCCGTTCGGCTGGTTCGACGCACCGCCCGCGTTGAACCGCTTCGTCGGTATCGTCTGGTTGTCGGCCGCTTTTCATCCGCGCCTCGTCGGCTACCGGCTCGACGAGCGCATCGTCGACGTCTTCGAGTGGCTGTATCACCGTCGCCCGTCGATGGCGCAGGTCCGACGGCTGCTCGGCGCGCAGCGATGATTGCAACCGCTTCGGCGTCGCCGCGCCGCGCACCGCGCCTCGGCTGGGTCTGGGTGCTCGTGCTGCTCGCGGGCGCACTGGCCGCGACGATGCTCTACGCGCTGGGCAGCGGCCGCTTCGAGCTTTCGCTTTTCGAAGTGCTGCGCATCCTCGCCGGTCGTTCGCCGACCGGCGACGCCGCCTCCGCGCCGCTTGCCGAGACCGTGCTGTGGCAGGTTCGCGGGCCGCGCATTCTCGCGTCGATGACGGTCGGGGCGGCGCTCGCGGCTTCGGGCGTTGCGCTGCAGTCGGTCTTTCGCAATCCGCTGGCCGCCCCCGACCTGCTCGGCGTCTCGGCGGGCGCCGCGCTCGGTGCGGTGGCCGGGATCTTCCTCGGCTGGACGGTGGTCGAGATCCAGGGTGCCGCGTTCCTGGGCGGGCTCGTCGCGGTCTCGATCGTCTGGTCGGTGGGCACGATGCTCCCGATGCACGACCGCACGCTGAGCCTGGTGCTCGCCGGCATCGCGATCGGCAGCGTGCTCGGTGCGCTGATCGCGCTGGTGAAGACGCTGGCCGACCCGTACACGCAACTGCCCGCGATCACGTTCTGGCTGCTCGGCAGCTTCGCTTCGATCACCGGACGCGATCTCGCGCTGCTCGCCGGGTTCGGGTTCGTCGGCATCGTGCCGCTCGTCCTGATGCGCTGGCGCGCCGATACGCTCGCGCTGTCCGACGACGAGGTCCACGCTCTGGGTGTGCGGTTGCCCGTGCTGCGCGCGGCGCTGGTGGCCGGCGCGACGCTGGCGACGAGCGCGACGGTGGCGGCGGCCGGCGTCATCGGCTGGATCGGCCTGGTCGTGCCGCACGCCGCGCGCCTGCTCGTCGGCGCGTCGTTCGCGCGCGTGCTGCCGGTGTCGATGCTGCTCGGCGCCTGGCTGATGCTGGTGATCGACACGATCGGCCGCAGCCTGGGGTCTTCCGAGGTCCCGCCCGGTGTGCTCACCGCGCTGGTCGGCGCGCCGGTGCTGTTCGCGCTGATGTTCGCGCGCGCCCGCGATGGCTGAATTGCTGCGCACCCGTGCGCTGACCTTCGGATACCAGCGGCGCGCGCTCACTGCGCCGATCGAGCTCGTGCTGCACAGTGGGGAGATCGTCGTCGTGCTCGGTCCGAACGGATCGGGCAAGAGCACGCTGTTTCGCACGCTGCTCGGCATCGTGCCGCCGATCGCCGGCGACGTGCGATGGTCGGGCCGGCTGCTGGCGCACTACTCGCGGCGCGAGCTGTCCGGGTGCGTCGCCTGGGTCCCGCAGACCCCGGGTGCGGCCTTCGAGTTCACCGTCGAACAGTACGTGATGCTCGGTCGGCTGGGTCGGCTGCCCGTGGGTGCGTCGCCGGGCCGCGCCGACCGCACCGCGGTGGCGCGTGCCATCGAGCGGCTCGGCCTGGAGCGCCTGCGCTCGCGTGCGCTGTCGCGGATGTCCGGCGGCGAGCGCCAGCTCGCCGCGGTGGCTCGCGCGCTGGCGCAGGAAGCGTCGACGCTGATGCTCGACGAGCCGACGACGAGCCTCGATTTTGGCAACCAGGGGCGCGTGCTCGACGTGCTCGCGTCGCTCGCCGGCGACGGGCTGGGCATCGTCTACTCGACGCACGATCCGAACCACGCGTTGCGCGCCGGAACGCGCGCGCTGGTCTACCTGCCTGCCGGGGCGGTGGCCTTCGGCGCGGTCGAAGAGCTCGTCGAACCGGCGACGCTCTCGCGCGTGTATGGTGTGCCGGTCGACGGCGCGCGTACGCGCGACGGGCGCCTCGTGCTCGCGCTGGCGCCGGTGGCGCGCGCGGCGCCGTTCGCCGCGGTGTCGCGGGCCGGCAGCTGCGAATGAATCGGGCGTGCCCGAGCGGGCATGTCGGATTCGTTCACGGCTTGTTCAGTCGCTGACGGCGCAGGCGGGGTCCGCCTGCGGCTCCTTCTTCTGCGTCGGCGCCACGCCGTTCTTCACCGAGACGATCTCGGCGAGGATCGCCACCGCGATCTCCGCCGGCGTGCGGCTTCCGATGTGCAGACCGATCGGTCCGTGCAGGCGGGCGATCTCGTCGGCGTTCAGGTCGAACATCGCCAGCCGCTCGCGCCGACGCGCGGTGTTGCTGCGCGAGCCGAGCGCGCCGATGTAGAAAGCCGGCGACTTCAACGCCTCGAGCAGCGCGAGGTCGTCGAGTTTCGGGTCGTGCGTCAACGCGACGATCGCGGTGTTCGCGTCGGGCTTGAACTCGACGACGACGTCGTCGGGCATGCCGGGCAGCAACGTGACCTGCGGCAGCTCGAGCGTGCTGTAGTACTCCTCTCGCGGGTCGCAGACGAACACCTGGAAGTCGAGCGCCTTCGCCATCTCGGCGAGCACGCGCGAGAGCTGCCCGGCGCCGATCATCAGCATGCGGTAGCGCGGGCCGAACACGGCGCGCGCGGTGTCGCCGTCGAACGAGAAGCCGTCGCCGAGCTGTGCCGCTTCGAGCTTCGCGTCGCCCGTCTGCAGGTCCAGCGTGCGCGCGACGAGTTCGTGTCGCGCCGTTCGCCCGAGGACTTCGTCGATCCAGCGTGCGTCCGTCAGCGGCTCCTGCAGCAGTCGAAGCGTTCCGCCGCAGGGCAGGCCGAAGCGCGCCGCTTCTTCCTTGTCGACGCCGTAGAGGATCATCGACGGCTTGCCCACGCGCTCTCCGGTGCGAACTCGCTCGATGAGGTCGTCTTCGACGCAGCCGCCGGAGACCGAGCCCACGACCAGTCCGTCGTCGCGCAATGCGAGCAGCGCGCCGACCGGCCGCGGTGCCGAACCCCAGGTCTCGACAACCGTGATCAGCCAGACCTTGCGGCCTTCGGCGAACCAGTCGCGCGCGTGCTCGAGCACTTCGCGGTCGATACTGTCCATCCGGTTCCTCCCGAAGCAGGGCCTTTGCCCGCGTGCGCTCAGCGCCGCCAGTACGCGATCAGCGCCGCGACGACGGCGATCGCGACGATCCAGGCGAGCCAGCGCAACGACGATCCGGTGGGCGCGGCGCCCGCGGGCGGCGTGCTGCGCCGCGCGTCGCCGGCTGGCGCGCCGCCGATTCCCGCTTCCTCGCGGCCCACGGACACGGGAGCACCGGGTTCACCGACGATCGTCTCGTCGACGGCGCGCGTCGTGGCGCTCAGCCGTGCCGCGAAAGCCGTGAAGAAGTCGTCCGCTATTTTCGCAGCAGCGCCGTCGATCAGGCGTGATCCCACTTGTGCCAGCTTGCCTCCGATCTGCGCCTTCGCGTCGTAGCCCAGACGCGTGCCTTCGGGATCCGGCGACAACCGTACGTTGGCCGACCCCTTGCCGAAGCCGGCGGCGCCCCCCTGTCCATCGAAGGCGAGCGTGTACGACGACGGGGCAACCACGTTCTGCAGCTTCAGCCGTCCCTTGAAGCGCGCATTGACCGGTCCGATGCGCATCGCGATGGTCGCGAGGTACTCGTCGTCGGCGACTCGCTCGAGCGACTCGCAGCCGGCGATGCACGCGGCGAGCGTTTCCGGATCGTTCAGCGCCGCCCACGTCGCTTCCGGTGTAGCCGGAATCAGTCGTTCGCCCTGCAGGTTCATGTCGCGTACTCCGGGGGTGTTCGCGGTATCGGTCGAGCGCTCGCGTGGTGCGTTCGATCCGGCGTTCGCAACGCCTGCGCCAGCTCGGCCAGGCTCGACAGATTGTGCACGGGGAGCATGCGGTCGACGTGCGGCAGCAGCGCACGCACGCCGCTTGCGCGGGGCTCGAAGCCCTCGTAGCGCAGCAGCGGGTTCAGCCAGACCAGTTGCTGCGCGTAGCGCGACAGCCGCGCCGCTTCCGCGGAGAGCGAACCGTGTTCGTCGCGGTCGAGCCCGTCGGTGACGAGCAGCAGCGCCGCATTCCCGGTCAGAAGCCGCCTCGCCCAGCGCCGGTTGAACAGTGCCAGGTTCGACGCGATGCGCGTGCCGCCTTTCCAGTCCTGCACCAGCGCGTCGGCACTCTCGATCGCGACGTCCGGGTCGCGGTGGCGCAGGCAGCGCGTGATGTCGGTGAGCCGCGTGCCGAACACCAGCGTGTGCACGCGACGATGGTGCTGCGTCAGCCCGTATGCGTAGTGCAGGAACGCTCGCGCGTAGCGGTCCATCGACCCCGAGATGTCGATCAGCACGACGAGCGGCGGCGTGCGCAGCCGAGGCGACGAGCGGGGCAGCTCGATCGTGTCGGGCGCACGCGAAAGCCGGCGCAGCGCGCGGCGCAGGTCGATGCGTCCGCGCTGCGACGGGCCGAGGCGGCGCGTGCGCAGCGCGCGCACCGGAAGCGGCAGGCTTTCGGCCAGTCGGCGCGCAAGCGCGAACTCCTGTGCCGACATGCTCTCGAAGTCGGCGTGTTGCAGGCGCTCGCGCTCGGAGAAACCGAGAATCGCATCGATCCGATGCTCGTCGGCCTCGCGAGGTGCCGGCGGCATGCGAGGCGGAGTCGGGGGCGACAGCGCCTCCTCGACGCGTCGCGGCCGTTGCGGTGGTGGCGGGGCGTCGGCGCGCCCTTCGATGCGCGGCAGCATCAGGTACATCAGCCGCTCGAGCAGCTTCGGGTCGCGCCAGAACGCGGCGAAGACGGCGTCGAAAACCGGCTGCTGTTCGTGCCGGTCGATCATCACCGAGGAAAGCGCCGCATGCACGTCGGCACGCCGATCGAGCCCGACCAGCTCGACGGCCGCGATGCCGGCAAGCACCCGGTCGGAGCCGACCGGAAGGCCTGCCGCCCGCAGCACGCGCGCGAAGTGCGCGATGTTCTCGGCGATGCGCCCGGCCATCGCTCAGGCCGGGGCCGGACGGCGCTCGAGGATTCCCTCCGCGCGCAGCTCCTCGAGAATGGCCGAGCCGGCGCCCTCGTCGATGCGCGCGATGTCGTCCTGGTACTTCAGCAGCACGCCCAGCGTATCCGACACCGACTGCGGGTCGAGCGACAGCGTGTCGAGGGCGACCAGTGCGTTGGCCCAGTCGATCGTCTCGGCGACTCCCGGCGCCTTGAAGAGGTCGAGTGTCCGTGCGCGTTGCACGAAGCCGACCACCTGCTGCGCCAGCCGCTCGCCGGCGGCGCCCGCCTTGCGCCGGATGATGTCCAGTTCGCGTGCCGCGTCGGGGTAGTCGACCCAGGCATAGAGGCAGCGGCGCTTCAGCGCATCGTGGATCTCGCGCGTACGATTCGACGTGATGACGACGATCGGCGGATGCTCGGCGCGGATCGTCCCGAATTCCGGCACCGACAACTGCGATTCGGCCAGCACTTCCAGCAGGAAGGCCTCGAAGGGTTCGTCGGCGCGGTCCAGCTCGTCGATCAGCAGCACCGGTGACTCGGGTTGCGTGAGCGCCTGCAGCAGCGGGCGCTCGATCAGCATGTCGCGCGAGTACAGGTCGCGCAGCAGCCGCTCGCGGTTCGCTTCGTGGCCGGCCTCGGCGATGCGGATCTCGAGCATCTGGCGCGCGATGTTCCACTCGTAGGCGGCCGACGCGATGTCGAGCCCCTCGTAGCATTGCAGGCGGATCAGCGGAGCCTGCAATGCGCGTGCGAGCACTTTGGCGAGCTCGGTCTTGCCCACGCCCGCTTCGCCCTCGAGCAGCAGCGGGCGGCCGAGCCGGAGCGCGAGGAATACGGCGGTGGCCAGCGAGCGGCCGGCGAGGTAGTCCTCGCCGGCCAGCAGCTTCAGGGTGTCGTCGACGTCCGCAGGAAGCGCCATCTGCCTCGCCTACTGTTCGCGCGCCTTCGCGACCGCGCGCTGCGCGAGCACGCCGATCATTGCCGCGCGATACTCGGCCGAGCCGTGCAGGTCGCTGTTGCAGCCTGCCGGGTCGACCTTCACGCCGCTGATCGATTCCGGCGAAAACTCCCGCTCGAGCGCCTGCTCCATTTCGCGCACCCGGAAGGCGTACGAGCGCGCGCCGGTCACGGCGACGCGCACGCCCTGGTCGCCCTGGCTGACGAAGACGCCGACCAGCGCGAAGCGTGACGCGGGCTGGCGCAGCTTCACGTAGGCCGCGCGCTTCGCCATGGGGAAGCGCACCGCGACGATCAGCTCTCCCGCCTGGAGCGCGGTGGTGAACAGGTCGACGAAGAAATCGTCGGCGGCGATCGAGCGCCGATCGGTTTCGATGGTCGCGCCCAATCCGAGCGTGGCAGCCGGGTAGTCGGCTGCCGGGTCGGCGTTGGCCAGCGAGCCGCCGATCGTTCCCTGGTTGCGCACCATCGGATCGCCGATGCTCTCGGCCAGTTCGGCGAGCGCCGGGATCGCGCTGCGCACCTCGGGCGAGCGGGCCACTTCCGAGTGCCGCGTCATCGCGCCGATCTTCACTGCCGAGCCGTCGCGCGAGATGCCGCGCAATCCGGCGATCGACGCCAGGTCGACGAGCGTGCTCGCGGACGCGAGTCGCAGCTTCATCGACTGCACGAGGCTTTGCCCGCCTGCCAGGTAGCGTGCATCGGCGCTGCTCGTGCGCACTGCGTCGGCCACGCTGGAAGGACGCTGGTATTCGAATCCGTACATGTTCGTCTCCTCCTCAGGCGTTGCCGTTGGCGATGCGCCAGACGCGTTCGGCCGTCGCCGGCATGGGTACGTCTCGAACGCCGAGCGCGTCGGTGAGCGCGTTGATGAACGCTGAGGGCGCGCCGATCGCGCCGGCTTCGCCGCAGCCCTTCACGCCCAGCGGGTTGTGCGTGCACGGCGTGACCGTCGTGTCGACGACGAAGCGCGGCAGGTCGTCGGCGCGCGGCAACGTGTAGTCCATCATCGAGCCGGTGAGCAACTGTCCGGATTCCGGGTCGTAGCGGCAGCCTTCGAGCATCGCCTGGCCGAGTCCCTGCGCCAGCCCCCCGTGCACCTGCCCCTCGACGATCATCGGATTGACGATGTTGCCGAAGTCGTCCACGGCGACGAACTGCACGATGCGCGTGCGCCCCGTCTGCGGATCGACTTCCACCTCGCAGACGTAGGAGCCAGCCGGGAACGTGAAGTTGCTCGGATCGTAGAAGGCGTTTTCGTTCAATCCGGGTTCGAGCGTGTCGTGCGGAAAGTTGTGCGGCACGTAGGCGGTGAGCGAGACCTGCGCGAAGGGCAGCTTGCGATCGGTGCCCGCGACGCGGAACTCGCCGTTCTCGAACTCGATGTCGGTGTCGGCTGCCTCGAGCAGGTGCGCGGCGATCTTCTTGCCTTTGGCGATGATCTTGTCGACCGCCATCACGATCGCGGTGCCCCCGACGGCCAGCGAGCGGCTGCCGTAGGTCCCCATGCCGAACGGGACGCGGCCGGTGTCGCCGTGCACGATCTCGACGTTCTCGACCGGAATGCCCAGCTTGCCGGCGACGACCTGTGCGAAGGTCGTCTCGTGGCCCTGTCCGTGGCTGTGCGCGCCGGTGAACACGGTGACGGTGCCCGTGGGGTGCACGCGCACCTCGCCCGCCTCGAAGAGACCCGCGCGTGCGCCGAGCGCGCCGGCGACGCTCGACGGGGCGATGCCGCAGGCTTCGATGTAGCACGAGTAGCCGAGGCCTCGCAGCATGCCGCGCCGGGCGGCTTCTTCCTTGCGCGCCGGAAAGGCGGCGACGTCGGCAAGCTGCTGTGCCCGATCGAGCGATGCGGCGTAGCCGCCGCTGTCGTAAGTCAGTCCCACCGCGGTGCTGTACGGGAACTCGGTGATGAAGTTGCGCCGCCGGATCTCGGCCGGGTCGATGCCGAGTTCGCGCCCGCACTGTTCGGCGAGCCGCTCGATGACGTAGGAGGCTTCGGGCCGGCCGGCCCCCCGATAGGCGTCGACCGGCGCCGTGTTCGTGAAGACGCCCTTCACCTCGACGTAGATGGCGGGCGTGCGGTATTGGCCCGAAAGCAGCGTGCCGTACAGGATCGTCGGCACCGCCGACGCGAAGGTCGACAGGTAGGCGCCCAGGTTCGCGGTGGTGCCGACCCGCATCGCGAGGAAGTGCCCGTACTTGTCCATCGCCATCTCGGCGGTGGTGACGTGGTCGCGTCCGTGCGCATCGGCCAGGAACGACTCGCTGCGCTCGGCCGTCCACTTGATCGGCCGGCCCACGCGCTTGCTCGCCCACACGAGCGCGGTCTCCTCCGGATAGAGGAAGATCTTCGAGCCGAAGCCGCCGCCGACGTCGGGCGCGATGACGCGCACCTTCGACTCGGGCAGTCCGAGCACGAACGCGCACATCAGCAGCCGTTCGACGTGCGGGTTCTGGTTCGCCACGTACAGCGTGTAGCTGTCGTCGTGCTTCGAGTACGACGCGTTGGCGGCGCGCGGCTCCATCGCGTTCGGAATGAGGCGGTTGTTCACCAGATCGAGACGCGTCACGTGTGCCGCCGTGGCGAACGCCGCCTCGACCGCGGCCTTGTCGCCGTGGCCCCAGTCGTAGCAGAGGTTGTTCGGCACGTCGTCGTGCACGAGGGCCTGCGCGGAGACCGCGCTGCCGGTGTCGGCGACCGCGGGCAGCACGTCGTATTCGACTTCGACGAGTTCGGCGGCGTCCTTGGCCTGCAGCAGCGACTCGGCGACGACGAGTGCGACCGGGTCGCCGACGTAGCGCACCTTGCCCTGCGCGAGCACGGGATGGGGCGGCTCCTTCATCGGTGCGCCGTCCTTGCTGTGGATCAGCCAGCCGCAGGGGAGCCCGCCCACCTTCGCCTCGGCGAGGTCGGCGCCGGTGATGATGTCGACGACACCGGGCGCCTGCCTCGCGCGCGCCGTGTCGATCGAGACGATCCGCGCGTGCGCGTGCGGCGAGCGCAGGAATGCCGCGTACGTCTGGCCGTGCAGCACGACGTCGTCCGTGTACTGCCCGGTGCCGGTGAGGAAGCGGCGGTCTTCGCGCCGAAGCAGCGACTGTCCGATCGGGGAAGCCGGCGCGTTCGAGAGGTCTGTCATGTCGTCCTCCGCAGTCAGTTGCCGCCGGCGGCGACCTGCTCGATCGCACGCACGATGTTCTGGTATCCGGTGCAGCGGCACAGGTTGCCCTCGAGTCCCTCGCGGATCTCGGCTTCGGTGGGGGTGGGGTTGTCCTTCAGCAGCTGCACGGCCGACATGACCATGCCGGGCGTGCAGAAGCCGCACTGCAATGCGTGGCACTCGTTGAAGGCCTTCTGCATCGGGTGCAGTTCGCCGTTGGCCAGTCCCTCGATCGTCGTGATCGAGGCGCCCTCGGCCTGCACCGCGAGGATCGAGCACGACTTGATCGCACGCCCGTCCAGATGGACGGTGCACGCGCCGCACTGCGCCGTGTCGCAGCCGACGTGCGTTCCGGTGAGCTGCAACTGCTCGCGGATGAACTGGACGAGCAGCATTCGGCGATCGATTCGGGCGGAAACGGGCTTGCCGTTCACCGTCATCGTCACGGTCTGTTCCATGGAGCCTCCTCGAAAGGATCGTCCGCCGCGCGGCGGGATCGGGTCAGTCGGGACCTGCTTCTCCGGGCAGGTTCGTCGCGCGCCGCCTTCCGGCGCGTGTGACCGGCATCATGCACCAATCGGCGCGTCCCCGGCCATAGCTCGCCTGAAACGCTGCGGCCATTGCCCGCATGAAACACTGCACTAGAATCCGCGTCGGGGAATCCGCGCGGTGCCCGCACGCCGGGGCGACCGGTGCTCGCGGTGCTGGTCCCCCCGCCGTCGTCCCGCAACAAGCGAAGCCTTCGAAGCAAAACATGAGCGTCAAGTCCGACCGTTGGATCCGCCGGAGGGCGGCAGAAGGCATGATCGAGCCCTTCGAGGCCGGACAGGTGCGCACCGTCGACGGCCAGAAGATTGTCAGCTACGGCACGTCGAGCTACGGCTACGACGTGCGCGTTGCCCGCGAGTTCAAGATCTTCACGAACATCAACTCGACGATCGTCGATCCGAAGAACTTCGACTCGAGCTCCTTCGTCGATTTCACCGGCGACGTGTGCATCATCCCGCCGAACTCGTTCGCGCTGGCGCGCACGGTGGAGTACTTCCGCATTCCGCGCAACGTGCTCGTCGTCACGATGGGGAAATCGACCTACGCGCGTTGCTTCAGCGGCGACACGCGCGTTGCGCTGGTCGACGGAACGGCGCCCACGCTGGAGGAGATGGCCCGGCGTCGCGACGCCGGCGAGAGGTTCCGCGGCTACGCCATCGGGCCGAATGGCCGGCTGATCGTCGCGCTGCTCGATGCCCCGCGCTGGATCGGCCGCGACGCGCTTCTCGAGGTCGAACTGGACAACGGCGAGCGGATTCGCGCCACGCCCGACCACGATTTCATGATGCGCGACGGGCAAATGGTGGCCGCGCAGCAATTGCGCGCCGGCGATTCGCTCATGCCGTTGTACCGCGACCGGTCCCGCGGCTACGAGACGGTCTACCAGCCGCTGGACGGCCGCGTCGTGCCTACGCACCATCTCACCGGCGAACGCAGCGTTCGCACCGGCATGCGGGCTCCTGCAGCGGGCGCGGTCCGGCGAGCACCGAACGCGCCGCGGCGCGGTCACGACGTCCACCGCCTTCGCGACGTCGTTCCGGCTTTCGCCGGCATGACGGCGACACGCAACCACCGGATCGCACGGATCCGCGAGCTTCCGGGCGATCACGACGTGTACTGCCTCACCGTGCCGGAAGCCGGCAACTTCGGGCTGCAGGCGGGGGTGTTCGTACGCAATTGCGGAATCATCGTGAACGTGACTCCCCTCGAGCCGGAGTGGGAAGGGCACGTCACGCTCGAATTCTCGAACACCACGCCGTTGCCGGCGAAGATCTACGCGAACGAGGGTTGCGCGCAGGTGGTCTTCCTCGAGTCCGACGAGGTCTGTGAAACGTCGTATCGCGACCGCGGCGGAAAGTACCAGGGGCAGACCGGCGTCACGCTGCCGAAGACCTGAAGACGCGGTGAACGAATCCGCCGTGCCCGCTGCGGCAGGCCGGATTCGCCCGGGGCTTGCGGGCCGGTGCGCGACGCACCCGTTCGGTTGCGACTCTTCGACAAAGCCGCTATATTTTCGACGATGATTCCCATTCGCGGTTCGCGCCGCGACTCCGGCGACCCCGGAGCCTCCCGCATCCTGCCTCTCCAGGCGTCCGGCAATCGGACGCTCGGCGGCCTGCACCTTCTTTCGGTGCTGGGCCCGCTACTGCGCCCCGCGCGCTGAAACTCTCCCCCTTCCGTTCCGTTTGCAGTATCTCGTAGCCTCCCGCGCCGGCGGGCCGGGCGCAACAGGAGCATTCCGATGGCCGACAAGCTGATCATCTTCGACACCACGCTGCGCGACGGCGAGCAGAGCCCGGGCGCCTCGATGACGCGCGAGGAGAAACTGCGACTGGCCAAGCAGCTGGAGAAGCTGCGCGTCGACGTGATCGAAGCCGGCTTCGCCGCCTCGTCGAATGGCGATTTCGAAGCCGTCCGCGCGATCGCCGATGCGATCCGCGAATCGATCGTCTGCTCGCTCGCGCGCGCGAACGATCGCGACATCTCGCGTGCCGCGGAAGCGTTGAAGGGCGCGAAGGCGATGCGCATCCACACCTTCATGGCCACTTCGGCCCTGCACATGGAGAAGAAGCTGCGCATGACGCCGCAGCAGGTGCAGGAACAGGTGCGCCTGGCCGTGCGCTTCGCGCGCAGGTTCACCGACGACGTCGAGTTCTCTCCCGAGGACGCGAGCCGTTCCGATTTCGACTTCCTCTGCCGCGTGCTCGAGGGTGCAATCGCCGAGGGCGCGACGACGATCAACGTGCCGGACACGGTCGGCTACGCCGTACCCGAAGGCTTCGCCGAGCGGATCCGCACGTTGCGCGAGCGGATCCCGAACTCGGACAAGGCGATCTGGTCGGTGCACTGCCACAACGACCTCGGCATGGCGGTTGCCAACTCGCTGGCCGGCGTCATGGCGGGCGCTCGCCAGGTCGAATGCACGATCAACGGCCTGGGCGAACGCGCTGGAAACACCTCGCTCGAAGAGGTGGTGATGGCCGTGAAGACGCGCCGCGACTACTTCGGCCTCGAAGTCGGCGTCGACACGACGCAGATCGTTCCGACCTCGAAGCTCGTCTCGAGCATCACCGGCTTTCCGGTGCAGCCGAACAAGGCGGTGGTCGGGGCGAACGCCTTTGCGCACGCCTCGGGCATCCACCAGGACGGCGTGCTCAAGCAGCGCGACACCTACGAAATCATGCGTGCCGAGGACGTCGGCTGGACGGCCAACAAGATCGTCCTCGGCAAGCTCTCCGGGCGCAACGCTTTCAAGCAGCGCCTGCAGGAACTGGGCATCGAACTCGACTCCGAGCAGGAAGTGCAGGCTGCGTTCCAGCGCTTCAAGGACCTGGCCGATCGCAAGTCCGAGATCTTCGACGAGGACATCCACGCACTCGTTTCCGATCAGTCGGTGCATCACGAAGCCGACGAGCACTACCGGCTGGTGACGATGGCACAGGCCTCCGAGACCGGAGGGCGTCCCCGCGCGCAGGTGACGATCGGCATCGACGGCGCGGAGATCACGAGCGAGGCCACCGGCAACGGACCGGTCGACGCCACCTTCAAGGCGATCGAGGCTCGCGTGGCCAGCGGTGCCGAACTCGTGCTGTACTCGGTCAACGCGATCACGACCGGCACCGAGTCGCAGGGCGAGGTCACCGTGCGCCTGGCGCGTTCGGGGCGCATCGTCAACGGCGTGGGCGCCGATCCCGACATCGTGGTGGCTTCGGCGAAGGCCTACCTGAACGCACTGAACAAGCTGCATTCGAAGGCAGAGCGGATCGACCCGCAGCCCGGCGTCTGAGCGCGCAGGAGGCGGATCGGTTCCCGGTTTCCGTATGCGCTAAAATACGTGGTTCCCCGGCCGCCACGGCCGGGGAGAAGATCCCGGCCGTGGCGGCCGGGCGGCACGGCATCGCAGCCCGGCGATGCCGCAAGTGAAGGCAACGTCCAGGGGAAAGCCATGGCCATCGGCAACACCGAGAAGGCGAAGATCGTCGCCGACTATCAGCGCGCGACCAACGACACGGGTTCACCCGAAGTCCAGGTCGCATTGCTCACCGCGCGCATCGTCGATCTCACCGAGCACTTCAAGACGCACGCGAAAGACCATCACTCGCGTCGCGGCCTGCTCAAGATGGTGAGTCGGCGCCGCAAGCTGCTCGACTATCTGAAGGGGACGAATCCCGCCAGCTACCGCGCGCTCGTCGACAGGCTGGGTCTGCGCGGCTGAAACGAACGAGCCGAAACCCGCAAGCGAACCTTGCGGGTTTCTTGTTTCTGCATTGCTCGAAAGGAAATCAAGTGTTCGAAATCGCGAAGAGAACGTTTCAGTGGGGCGCAAACACCGTCACCATCGAGACCGGCGAGGTCGCCCGGCAGGCCTCGGGAGCGGTCCTCGTCACCATGGACGACACCGTCGTACTGGCCACCGTCGTCGGGGCGCGCAACGCCAAGCCAGGGCAGGAGTTCTTCCCGCTCACCGTCGACTACACCGAGAAATTCTATGCGGCCGGGCGCATTCCCGGCGGCTTCTTCAAGCGGGAAGGGCGTCCGACGGAGCGCGAGATCCTCACCGCGCGCCTCATCGACCGTCCGATCCGTCCGCTGTTTCCCGAGGGCTTCTACAACGAGGTCCAGGTCATCGTGCACGTGATGTCGAGCAACCCCGAGGTCGACAGCGCGATTCCGGCGATGATCGGCTCGTCGGCGGCGCTCGCGCTGTCGGGCGTTCCGTTCGACGGCCCGATCGGCGCGGTGCGCGTCGGCTACATCGACGGCCAGTACGTGTTGAACCCGAGCACCACGCAGATGCAGTCGTCGAAGCTCGACCTGGTCGTCGCCGGCACCGACGCGGCGGTGCTGATGGTCGAGTCCGAAGCGCAGGAACTGCCGGAAGACGTGATGCTCGGCGGCGTCGTGTTCGGCCATGAGCAGATGCAGACGGCGATTCGCGCGATCGACGAGCTGGTCGAGGAGGCGGGCAAGCCCGCCTGGGACTGGCAACCGGCGCCGAAGGACACTGCGCGTGTACTGCGCGTCGACGAGCTTGCCGGCGACGCGATGCGCGCCGCCTACGGCATTCGCAACAAGCAGCAGCGCACCTCGCGCATCCGCGAAATCGAGAAGTCGACGATCGAACGCATCGTGACGGAAGCCACCGATGCCGGCGAGCCGCTTCCCGACGTCAACGCGCTGTCGAACATGCTTTTCGACCTGCAGGCGCGCATCGTGCGCCAGCAGATCCTGTCGGGCGAACCGCGCATCGACGGACGCGACACGCGTACCGTGCGTCCGATCTCGATCCGCACCGGCGTGCTGCCTCGTGCGCACGGCTCGGCGCTGTTCACGCGCGGCGAGACGCAGGCGATGGTCGTCGCCACGCTGGGCACCTCGCGCGACGAGCAGATCATCGATGCGATCAACGGGGAGTATCGCGAGCGGTTCATGTTCAACTACAACATGCCCCCATTCGCCACCGGCGAGGCAGGGCGCTTCGGTGCGCCCAAGCGTCGCGAGATCGGCCACGGCAACCTCGCCAAGCGCGCGTTGCGCCCGCTGTTGCCCGGCGCCGACGAGTTCGCGTATTCGCTTCGCGTGGTCTCCGAGATCACCGAGTCGAACGGCTCCTCTTCGATGGCTTCGGTGTGCGGCGGCTGCCTGGCGCTGATGGACGCCGGCGTGCCGATTCGCGCGCACGTCGCCGGCGTGGCGATGGGCCTGATCAAGGAAGGCAACCGTTTCGCCGTGCTCACCGACATCCTGGGCGACGAGGATCACCTCGGCGACATGGACTTCAAGGTGGCCGGCACTGCCGCCGGCGTCACGGCGCTGCAGATGGACATCAAGATCCAGGGCATCACCAAGGAGATCATGCAGGTCGCGCTCGCGCAGGCGCGCGAGGGCCGCATGCACATCCTCGGCCTGATGCAGCAGGCGATCGGCGGCGCGCGCGAAGATCTCTCCGATTTCGCGCCGCGCATGTATACGATGAAGATCAATCCGGAGCGCATTCGCGACGTCATCGGCAAGGGTGGCGCGACCATCCGCCAGATCACCGAGAGCACCGGCACGCAGATCGACATCCAGGACGACGGCTCGATCACGATTGCGGCAGTCGACGGCAACGCCGCCAAGCGTGCGCAGAAGATCATCGAGGATCTCACCGCCGAGGTGGAGATCGGCCGCATCTACGACGGCACCGTGTTGAAGATCCTCGACTTCGGCGCGATCGTCCAGGTCATGCCGGGCCGCGACGGGCTGCTGCACGTCTCGCAGATCGCCAACGAGCGCGTCAACCAGGTGTCCGACTACGTCAAGGAAGGCCAGGCGGTGCGCGTCAAGGTGATCGAGGCCGACGACAAGGGCCGGCTGCGCCTGTCGATGAAGGCGGCCGCGGCCGATGACGCGGCTGCCGCGGCGGCGGGCGAGGCGAGCGCCTGAGCCGTCTCGGCGGCGAGCCGCTCAGGCGAGGGTCCAGCGTCCCGACTCGTCCTCGTTGGCGCGCCGCTCGTCGCGCAGCTTCAGCAGGTGCGCGGTGAGCGAGCGTTTCGCCACCGCGTAGAGGATCGGGTCGACGTCGTCGTAGGCGAGACGCACCAGCGCATCGACCGTCCCGCCCCCCGTACGCTGCAGCGCGTCGATCACTTTCGCCTCGCGCGCCATTCGGTGCGCGATCAACCTTGCCACCTCGGCCTTGCCGCCTGCGATCACGTGCCCGTGCGCAGGCAGGATGAACTCGAAGGGCTCGCGGGCGAGCCGCTCGAGCGACTCGACGTAGGCGCGCATGTCGCCGTCGGGCGGATCGATCACCGTCGTCGAGCCGTTGAGGATGTGATCGCCCGAGAACAGCAATCCGTCCTCCTCGAGCAGCAGGCAGACGTGGTGCTCGGCGTGCCCGGGCGTGTGCAGCACGCGCAGCGTGGAGTCGCCGACGCGAAGCTTTTCGCCGTCCTCGAGTTGGCGATCGGGCCGGAACGTCCATTCGCGCGCGAAGCCTTCGCCGCTCGCCCGCCCGAGCATCGGCGCGCCGGTACGCTCGCGCAGCGGCAGCGCTCCGGGCAGATGATCGGGATGGCCGTGCGTGCAGACGATCGTCTTCAAGCCGTCGCCGACGAAATCGACGATGCGCTGCACGTGCCCCGCATCGTCGGGCCCCGGGTCGATGACGAGCCAGTCGCCCGGCTCGCCGACCAGATAGGTGTTCGTTCCGGGACCGGTCATCCGACCGGGGTTCGGCGCCGTGAGCCGGTGCACGTGTCGCAGCAGCGGCACGACGCGCTCCGACTGCCAGTCGAGGCTGTGCTCGGCGCGACCGTCCGGGGTGACGAGCTCGAGTTCGCCGTACGGCAACTCGTCTTCGCTGAAGCGTTCGAGTTGCCCGCGCAGCCAGCCGGCGCGCGGGCAGGAGATCCACACCCGCTTCTGCGTGCGCGCCCGCTCGATGATCTCGTCGGCCGCGGCGAAGGCGGAGAGCTGGCGCAGCGTGCGGATCGTCGGAAAGATGATGTTGAACTCGCCGCGTTCGTGCCGCTCGAGCCCGATCGTCGGATTCACCCAGATCGGCTCGAACTGTTCGCCTTCGTCGGCAACGGGTTCCTGGTGCCGCGGCATGCGGGCAACGAAGAATCGCGCGTCGAAGCGCTTCGGCAGGTCGCGGTCGGTGATCCAGTGACTGAACCAGTGGACTTCGTCGAGCGCGAGCCGAAGGCCGCGCGTCGCGATCTGGTCGAAGAAGTTCTCGCGCCGGCGCTCGCCGAGCTGCGCGGCGATGCGTCCCAACTCGCGCTCGTCGGCGGCGCCGCGTGCGAGCAGCACGCCGAGTTCCTCGAAGGCTTCGCGAACGGCAGCCGTCGCGTACGCGAGAATCTCGCGCTGCTGGTCGTCGCGCACGTGCGCCAGCCCCCGATCGAGCGCTTCAGCGTCGGCGGTATCGACCACGCCGCCCGGAAATACGTAGGCGCCCGGCGCGAAGCTCGCCTTCAGCGAACGGCGCGTCATCAGCACCTCGGGCCCGTGCTGCGCGTCGCGCAGCAGCAAGATCGTGGCCGCCGGGCGCGGCGTGGCCGGTTCGTGCCAGTCGTACAGGCGTTTGCCGGGCCGTACGGTCATGCTGCGGCTCCGCCGGCGGCGCAAGACGACGGAGCGCCGATGGGTTCGCCGCTTTCGGCGTGGCGCATCAGCAGCGCCGGCGGCGCGAAGCGCTCGCCGTAGGCTTGCGCGAGCCGGCTCGCCCGTTCGGTGAATCGACGGGCTCCCACGTGGTCGACGAATCGCAGCGTTCCGCCGGTCCACGCGGGGAAGCCCCATCCGAAGATCGAGCCGATGTTCGCGTCGCGCGCCGTTTCGACGATGCCCTCCTCGACGCAACGCGCCGTCTCGATCGCTTGCACGTACAGCAGTCGATCGCGAATGTCTTCCACCGGCACGTCGCGCGTTGCGCGCGCGAAGGCCTGCAGCCCCGGCCACAGGAACTTCTCCCCGTCGGCCGGATACTCGTAGAAACCGCCTCCCGCGGCGCGTCCCATGCGTCGATAGCCGTGCGCCATCTTCTCGAGCACATAGACGGCGGTATCGGGAATGCGCCGGCGCTTGCCGCGTGCGCGCCCGTGCGCGTGCGCATGCTCGTGCGCGTGCCCATGCTCGTGCCCGTGCCCGTGCCCGTGCGTGTCCGCGGGTGTGTCCGGGTCCTTGCGTGAACCGCCGCCTTCGTCGTCGGCCCGTTCCTGGTGCAGTACGTCGTCGGCGAGCTTCAGCGAGACTTCGTCGAGCACCGCGAGAGGTCCCACCGGCATGCCCGACTGCATCGCGACGTTCTCGATCAACGCAGCCGGCACCCCTTCGCCCAGCAGCGCCATGCCTTCGTTCACGTACGTACCGAAGACGCGACTCGTGTAGAAGCCTCGACTATCGTTGACGACGATCGGCGTCTTGCCCAGTTGCACGACGAAGTCCCAGGCGGCGGCTGCCGTCCCGGCGGAAGTCTGCCTTCCGCGGATGATCTCGACGAGCGGCATGCGCTCCACCGGCGAGAAGAAGTGGGTACCGACGAAGCGTCGCGGTCGTGAAGACGCGCTGGCCAGTCCACTGATGGGCAGCGTCGACGTGTTCGACGCGATGATCGCAGCCTCGCCGACAACCGCTTCGACGGCTTTCGTCACCTTCGCCTTCAGTTCCCGATTCTCGAACACTGCTTCGATGACCAGCTCGCACGGGGCGAGATCGGCGATCGAATCCGTGGGACGAATGCGGGCCAGCGTGCGCTCGGCGTCCTCGGTCGAACTTCGGCCCTTGCGCACTCGTTCGGCGAGGATTCGCCCCGAGTACTCCTTGCCCGCCTGGGCTTTTGTTGCATCCACGTCGACCAGCACGCAATCGATTCCCTTGCTCGCGCATGCCCAGGCAATGCCCGCACCCATCATTCCCGCGCCGACGATGCCCACCCGTTCGAAGCGCCGCCGCGGCGCGCCGGATTCAGTCGCTTCCGGATGCGGGCGGCTGTGCGCGCTGCGTATCTCGTTCGCCTGGAAGAACAGCGTGCCGATCATGTTCTTCGCCACGGGCCCGACGACGAGTCGCGTCAGGTAGCGCGACTCGATGCGCATGGCGGTGTCGAAGTCGACCTGCGCTCCTTCTACGCTCGCCGCAAGGATCGCCTCGGGCGCCGGATAGTTGCCGCGCGTCTTTTGCTGCAGCACCGCGGGAGCGATCGCCAGCATCGCGGCAACGGCGGGGCTGGAGGGCGTCCCGCCGGGGATCCGGTGTTTCGGGTCGTCCCACGGCTGCCGGGCGTCGGGGTGTGCGTCGATCCAAGCGAGTGCGAGCGACTTCAGCCGCTCGTCATCGGGTGCGATCGCGTCGACGAGACCGAGCTCGAGCGCGTTCGACGGTGCGATCCGGCGACCTTCGGTGAGCAGCGGCAGCGCCTGCTGCAGCCCGAGCAGGCGTACCGACTTCACCGTGCCCCCGGCGCCCGGCATAAGCCCGAGCGTGACTTCCGGGAAGCCGATTGCGATCGAAGGATCTTCCAGACAGATGCGGGCGTGGCATGCGAGGGCCAGCTCGAGTCCGCCGCCCAGCGCACTTCCGTTGATCGCCGCCACCACGGGCCGACCCAGGCGCTCCAGGCGGCGCAGGCACGCTTTCATCGCCTGAACTTCGTCGAAGAAACGAGCGGCGTCTTCGGGTCTCACGGCAAGGAGGGCGCGCAGGTCTGCACCCGCGAAAAAAGTGCGCTTCGCGGACGTGACGATCACCCCGCGCAGGTTCTCGCGCTCCGCTTCCAGTCGATCGACGCTGGCGGCGAGGTCCGCGCGAAACGCCGCGTTCATCGTGTTCACCGCCTGATCCGGTGCATCGAGGACGAGCGTGACCACGCCTTGCCCGTCGTTCTCGTATCGAATGCTCGACATGCGCTCTCCGGCCCGTGTCCTCGGGCTGCAGCGTTGCATCATAAACGCTGGCGGAGACGCTCCTGCGAGGCGCCTTGCGCCGGCCGCCGCGCGAGGCAGGGAGCATGATCAGATGGGGAGCGCCGCGCCCCAGACCGATTCGATCGGGGTCGCTCCACGCCCGCAGACCAGGTCGGCAGTCGCGGCGTCCCCGATCAGCGCCGCGCTGTTGGAGACGGCGAGCAGGCGTTCGCGCTCGATCGGCCTGCACAACCCGTAGCCCTGCGCGTAGTCGATCCGCAGCTGGATCAGCGAGCGAACGATTTCCGCGTTTTCGGCCCACTCGGCGATGCATCCCATGCCGAGTTCGTGTGCGAGCTCGACGACGGCGCGGGTGATCGCGAAGTTGGCAGGGTTGGAGTTCACGTCGCGGATGAAGTTGCCGTCGATCTTCACCAGATCGGCGGGCAACTCCTTCAGGTAACTGAACGACGTGTAGCCGGCGCCGAAGTCGTCCAGCGCGACCATCGCACCGAAGGACTTCACCGTGTCGACGAAGCGGCGCGTCGTGTTGAGGTCGTACAGCGCGACGCTCTCGGTGATTTCGAAGCACACCTTGCGCGTGGATTGGGAATGATCGCGGATCAGCGCGATCGTGTCCTGCAGGAACTTCTCGTCGTTCAGCGAAGCGCCGCTCAGGTTGATCGTGCAGAAGTCGACGTCGTTACGGTGCGCCGGTTGCATGTCGAGCCATTCGAGCGTGCTGCGCAACACCCAACGATCGATCTGCGTCATCAGTCCGTTGCGCTCGGCAGCAGGGATGAATCGCGAAGGCGGCAGTACCGCTCCGCTGGCGTCGCGCATGCGGATCAGCACCTCGTAGCACAAACTCGAACGCGGATTGCGCAGCGACACGATGGGCTGCAGCTGCGTGAAGAAATTCTCGATGGGCAGGCGTTCCTTCATTCCCGCGACCAGCTTGATCTCCTCGAGGTATTCCATCAACTCGCCGCTGCTCGAGTCGAAGGAAATCACCGAACTGCCGCCGAGCCGCTTCGCCTCCGCGCAAGCCCGATCGCTCGCCGTGAGCGCGTCGGCGGGCCGCATGCCCTCGAGCACGCGAATGAGCCCGATGCTCGCGCTGACGTTGAAGGCCTTGTCCTGGTAGTGGTACGCGCGGTCGCTCAGTGCAACGCGAAGCCTCTCGCACAGCGCGCTCGCGGCCTCCAGCGGAAGCGAGTCGATGACGACGACGAACTCGTCGCCGCCGACCCGCGCGGGAAGATGAGGCGGCCCGATCACCTCGCGCATTCGCGCGGACATCTGGCGAAGGATCTGGTCTCCGGCGGCATGGCCGAACAGATCGTTCACCAGCTTGAAGCGATCGAGGTCGACGTACGCAAGGCAGATCACCCGCGCTCCCGCTGCGCGAGTCGCCTTGAGCAGCTCGACCTCGAAGCCGCGGCGATTCAGCAGGCCCGTAAGCGAATCGTGATGCACCAGGAACTTCAGCTGGTCCTCGGCTTCCTTGCGAGCCGAGATGTCCTCGATCCATCCCTCGTACAGATCCGCCTTCCGGACCGCGCGCACGTGGAACCAGCGCTTCTTCTCGCCGGTCCTGCGAATCGAAATTTCCGCGTCCATCATCCGCGTGCCGTCCGCCTGCTCGGAGATTCGCTGCAACGCGTCGCGGCTGAGGAGCGTCGACCAGTTCGCCCCCACCTTCGACCCGCGGCGACCCTCGACGACGAACATCGAGCCGAACGCCGGATTGTGCTCGAGCAGCGTTCCGTCGAGCTTCATCGTGAAAAGGCCGACCGGCGTCGCGCTGTAGTTCTGGCGGAAGCGTTGCAAAGCGGCAACTGCGCTGTGCTGTGCGCTGATCCTGGCCTGCCTTTCGCTGTTCATCCTCTGAGCAAGCGTTACGCCCAGCATCAGGGCGGAAACCACAGCAGTGGTCTGGCTGTTCGCCACGTTCAGGATGTTTTCGTCGAAACCGAAATTGAACGCAATCTGGGCGATCGAGCCTAGAAGGGTGACTGTCCACGAGCCGATGTACCAGTGCAGTTCCCGGGATGGGGCTTTGATCGCGAGTTTCATCAAAACGTAGAAAACTGAAACGATCGTTGCTGCACTCAAAATCCAAAGACTGTTGAGCGAACTCGTGGCGCCAAGAAGTAGCGTCGGGATGCCAATTGCCACCGTTGCAGACTGTAGAATAACGATAACATTCTGGAGGCGATTCGCTCGGAGTTCTTTAAAAAAAAGCGCCTGGAATAACGCGAGGGAAATGATAATGTGTGCGATGTACGTAAGTCGTAGAAAGAGCTGAAGCAAATCCCCGGAGATCGGAATCGACAGCCAGTAGGGATCCCAGCCGCCGTTGTAACCTGCAATTCGCAACGTTGAAAGAAGCCAAGCGGCGAAGAGGAAGAAAATTAGATCCCGGTTGAATATTGCTACAACCAGACTAAAAATTGCGACTATTAATAAAGCGCCAAAAAGCAAACCACCTGTTCTTTCGAACTTTAAGTTCTGAGAATTTACGTCGCTATTAGAACCGACCGAAAGTTGAATTCTGTTTATCGCAATCGGTTCGATCCTTGCAATGACTTCTACTCCGTCCGTTCTTGCCTGAGGCAAGGTGACGGATATGCCGCTGCTGGTCGGTCTCCATTCCAGCGGCTTAGCAATTAAGCGGTCGCTCTCCGTGCTGATGGCCCAGAAGAGCGCCTCCTTCGCTCGGATCGCCGAAAGTGTCAGAATATCGCCGTCGGGCGGTGTTATTTTTCTCAGGTCGATTCTGATCCAAATTGTACGGAATGGAAGGCTTACGCCCTTCGCGAGGGGAATAGAGCGGTCCTTGCGGAAATGGTCAATTGCGTCGACCAATCTCCATTCGTTGTTTGGATCGGAGAGAACGGCTCCTAAGCTGTCAGGGAGCGTGCGATATCTCTCGGATTGAAGAAGTACGTACGCAGCTGCGATCGCCGAAATAACGATCACTAGAAAAGCGATAAGGGTGTTGAAACGGAAAAGGATTCTCTCCGCGCGAAGACGTAACCGCGACGGAACGAGCGTCGTCCTTGTCACAGTGAAGGCCATAGGCTCCTGGCGCGCCGATTAGAACCGAGGGGCAGGTCCGGACGATACTCACTAAATGATCGCGTCCACCTTCGGACGGACGGGTGGCGCAATGAAGCGGGCAAGCGGCGTTGCGCGAAAGCGACGCTCAAGGCACTTGACGATGCCTTTAAACGGCCAGGATCTGGAGTCCTGAAACTGCAAGGTCCGCCTTTCGGCGCCCTCTCTGGGTGCGTCGCGGTGTCGTCCAAGCACTACTGACCGAATTGAAGACTTCAATGTCCGGATGAGTCCTTAGGACCATGAAGTCATAAAGGGGATGTTTTGCTGTACGCCATTCATGCTCAGCCTGCAGAACGCTTAGATATAGCGGGCGAACATCAATGTCTCCAAAATGCGAGGGGCGGCGAAATTTCTCGCCAGGCTTCAAGACATCTCTGAAGCCCAAGCGTATAAATTCTCTGTCTACGGGCTCTCGCGCTACCGCAAGTATCCAAGAAATTTGGGTGGCGAAGCAGTAACGGTGCAAGGCTTTGAACATCGCAAGTTTCACGAATGCGCCGCTTGTTCCGCTCGCGATCGCTAAGCGTGTTACGTACGCGATACTTGTATTACGTAAAAAATCTGGAAGTCGAAGATCGCGTTCCAGGTAAGTTGGAGCCGCGAAATTCGTATGAATTCGCAATGTCCCTAGTGCATCTCCCGTGATCTTCGATTCGCAGAGTAGTATCAGCGAACCCGGGGCTTTATCATCATCTTCTGCAGAATGCAGCGACTCGGCGCAAGCAACGTTATGTCGTAGGTATGCGTCTGCTCTGATTTTTATCGCTTTCTGAAGCTGACTTTCAGTTCGAACAACGCGCACTCGAATCGAGAGGTCTTCACCGGGTTGCACATAGAAGTCATTACTCTCTATTTCGGCATCTAGCGCCTTCTCTATCGCTAGTTGGGCATCGCGCACTCTACTGTGTTCTTCCTTCGATTCGAACATGTCGCTCCCGGTCTGGTAGGTGCTGCACTTGCGCCCTCGTTCTTGCTACGACTACAACGTTCGGCCTAGGTAGATTAGCTAGGAACCCTCCCGCTCACAAGGCTTCTTTGGCAGGATGGAGGAGGAGGGCGTGCCCGCATGTCTCTTTCAAACGACTGCCTGCCTTGGGGGCCTTGGATGCATCGACTGAGCACTGGGTTCGGGAGCGTGTTCCGGCCGCCGCGGCGCTTCAACGACTTGGCGATTGAAGCGGACTTTCTTCTCGGGTATCGCAAGTCTGGACTTCGCTTTGCGAAAATTGCTTTTATGGTCGCGGGGGGAATGTCTCTTGTGTTCTGGCTGTTGCTTCCTTTGTTTCCCACCGAGGTACAACCCTCCGCTGCTCGGCAGCAAGTGCGTCTAGCACTCGTGCTGCTCTTGCTTTCCGCCGCGGTCAATCTTCATTTTCGTCCGGTGCAGACTATTCGATATTTTGAATGGAGCGTCGGTATTCCCATGGGAATTGGCTGCCTGGCGGTGGGCGTTCTCGGTTTTATGCGGCTTGATTCCGGCCATTGGGGTGTAAACAGAATCGTTGTTGCTACAACCTTGGCTTGTTGGTTGTGTTACGGATTTTCCCGGCTTCCTGTCGGCCTTGTTGCCGCGGTTTGCATCCCTTCTTCGGTCCTGATGCTGTTAAGCCTAAAACTCCAGGGCGATGAGCATACACTTTCACTTGGCGTATACCTGATTGTCGCAAACTTCATCGGTTGGATCCTCTCGGTCGAAATCGAACGCCGGGAACGTTCTCTGTTCTGGAGCGCCCGGCAGCTTGCCGATGCCAGGATGCGTTCGGAGGCGATGGCGCAGGAGGCGTTCGAGGCCGACGCCGAGAAGACGCGGGTGCTCGCTGCAGTCAGTCACGATCTTCGCCAACCGCTTGCGAGCCTGACCTTGTATGCGCAGCTTCTGCGTGAGCACCAGCACGGTTTCGACGACGCAGCCCGTCAGTCCCTCGACAGCCTGGACGCTTGCATCGGGGCGATCAGCAGCGACCTGGACCGGCTCTCGGAGCTTGGCCTGCGGGAGCGTGGCACGCCGTTTCCCGTCGACGCAATCGACCTGCGCGATGTGCTCGAGCGGATCGAGCGCGTCTATGCCGGCCTGGCGTCGCGCGCGGGGGTCCGGCTCGTCGTGCGAGTGCCTGCCGAAGGCAGGCGCTGCGCCGTCAGCAACGAGAGCCGGTTGTGGGACGTCTTCGCGAATCTTGTCGGGAACGCCCTGAAATTTGCTGCAACCGGGCGTCCGGCGTGGGTTCTGGTGCGAGTGCGCAGCTGTCGCAGTGGCCTCGAAGTCGTGGTTCGCGACAACGGGATCGGCATCGATCTGCCCGACCAGCGACGCGTCTTCGACGAATACTTCCAGGTCGCCAATCCGTCGCGCTCGTCGAAGCAGGGTCAGGGGCTCGGTCTCTCGATCGTGCGAGAGACCGTTTCGCGGCTGCCCGGACATTCGATTCGGCTGTCGTCGTCGCTCGGCAAGGGGACGGTTTTCGTGATTCATCTGCCCCGGTACGAAGGTCGCCGGCGCGTTGCGACCCCGGGAGTCGTGCCCCGTCGGGCGCCGGCTTTCGTCACCTATCCGCTTCCCCGGGAGTCGGTGTCGCCGATGCAAGGCGGGCGTGTCGCCGACGCCGGGGTTGTATCCGGCCTTCATGGTGCGCCCGACGCCTCGCCGGTCTCGCGCGAGGGGGTCGTGCGCCGAGGGGACGTGCTTGTTCTGGTGGTTGAGGACGATGAGGCGATGGGCGAGGCGCTGCGCCGCACCTTCGAACGGTGGGGATTCGAGGTGGAGAGTGCTTCGAGCGGAGAAGACGCAGTCGCGCTCGTTTCCGCGATGCAGCGGACCTTCGATGCGATCGTCTCCGATTTCCGCCTGCCCGGTGCCTGGGACGGCTTGCGGCTGATCGAGGAACTGCGGCGGCTGGAAGGCCGGCGCACGCCGGCGGTTCTGCTCTCCGGCGAGTTTCGGGTGGAGACGTTGCGTTGCGACGCGCCGAGCGACGTGCATGTGATGGCGAAGCCGCCCGACGTTGCCCGACTGCGGGAACTGCTGCAGCGTCTTGCCGGGGAACGCCCTCCGGTCGCTCCTGCCTGACATCGCATCGAACGCAGGGCTGTCCGAACGGCGGCTACACGCGCTCGACGACCGTCGCGATTCCCATCCCGCCCCCGACGCAAAGCGTGACGACGCCGCGCTTCGATCCACGGCGCTCGAGCTCGTCGACGAGCGTGCCGAGCAACATCGCGCCGGTCGCTCCCAGCGGGTGGCCCATGGCGATCGCGCCACCGTTGACGTTGACCTTCTCCTCGGGGATGTTCATCTCGCGGATGAAGCGCATCACCACGGCGGCGAAGGCCTCGTTGACCTCGAACAGGTCGATGTCCTCGACCGAGAGGCCGGCCTTCGCGAGCGCCTTGCGGGTGGCCGGCATCGGACCGGTCAACATGATCGTGGGATCGGTTCCGGTGAGCGCTGCGGAGACGATGCGGGCGCGCGGCGAGAGCCCGAGCCTTCTGCCGGCTTCTTCGTTGCCGATCAGGGTGAGCGCGGCGCCGTCGACGATGCCCGACGAGTTGCCCGCGTGATGCACATGCTGGATGCGGGCCACCTGCGGATACTTGCGCAGCGCCACGTCGTCGTAACCCATCGCGCCGATCTTTTCGAACGACGGCTTCAGTTGCGCGAGCGCTTCGAGCGACGCGTCCGCGCGGATCGTCTCGTCGCGATCGAGGATCGTCAGGCCGATCTCGTCGGTCACCGGCACCAGCGAGCGGTCGAACCGGCCCGCACGCTGCGCGTCGGCGGCCTTGCGGTGCGATTGCACGCCGAATTCGTCGAGCATTTCGCGCGAGAATTCGTCGAGCGTCGCGATCAGGTCGGCGCCGATCCCCTGCGGGATGAACTGCGTGGCGAGACTCGTTTCGGGATCGAGCGCCCAGGCGCCGCCGTCCGACCCCATCGGCACGCGCGACATCGACTCCACGCCGCCGGCCACGACGAGATCTTCCCAGCCGGAGCGCACTTTCTGCGCGGCGAGGTTCACCGCTTCGAGACCCGAGGCGCAGAATCGGTTGATCTGCACGCCCGCGACCTTCACGTCCCACCCGGCTGCCAGCGCCGCGGTCTTCGGAATCACCGCGCCCTGGTCTCCGATCGGCGTGACGCAGCCGACAACGACGTCCTCCACCTGGGAAGTGTCGAGCTCGTGTCGCCGCTGCAGCTCGTCCATCAGCGTCGTCAGGAGCCGGATCGGCTTGACTTCGTGCAGCGAGCCCGTCGACTTGCCGCGACCGCGCGGCGTTCGAATGGCGTCGTAGACGAAGGCTTCGGACATGGCTCACTCCGGGGGGTCGACCTCCCTTATTATGCTTGCGCCTTGCCGCAGACGCGACGGAGCCGCAATGATCGAACGCACGCTGTTTTCCGACGAACACCGGATGTTCCGCGATTCGGTGCGACGCTTCATGGACAACGAGGTCGTCCCGCACCACGAGCGGTGGGAGGATCAGGGTTACGTCGACCGCGAGGTCTGGCGGAAGGCGGGCGAGCAGGGGCTGCTGTGCGCGACGATGCCCGAGGACTACGGCGGAGCGGGAGCGGACAAGCTCTATTCGATCGTCGTCATGGAGGAGATCGCGCGCGCCAACGCCACCGGCCTGGGCTTCGGGCTGCACTCCGAGATCGTCGCCCCCTACCTCCTGCATTACGGCTCCGAGGAGCAGAAGCGGCGTTTCCTGCCGAAGATGGCGAGCGGCGAATCGATCGGCGCCATCGCGATGAGCGAGCCGGCTGCCGGCTCCGACCTTCAGGGCGTGCGAACGACGGCGATCCGCAAGGGTGACGTCTACGTGCTCAACGGCTCGAAGACCTTCATCACGAACGGCTGGCACGCCGATGTCGTCATCGTCGTCGCCAAGACGCGGCCCGATGCAGGCGCGCAAGGCACGAGCCTGCTGCTCGTCGAGCGCGGCACGAAGGGCTTCGAGAAGGGCAAGCGGTTGAAGAAGGTCGGGATGAAGGCGCAGGACACCTCCGAACTCTTCTTCGACGACGTGCAGGTGCCGGCGGCGAACCTGCTGGGCGCCGAGGGGCAGGGTTTCGTCTACCTGATGCAGGAGCTTCCGTGGGAGCGGCTGCAGATCGCGATCGGCGCGGTCGAGAACGCGCAGGCCGCGATCGACTGGACGCTCGCCTACGTGCAGGAGCGCAAGGTGTTCGGCACCACCGTCTCGGCGTTCCAGAACACGCGCTTCAAGCTCGCGGAAATGCAGACCGAGGTGCAGGTCGCGCGCGTTTTCGTGGACCGCTGCATCGAGCTGCTGATGCACGACCGGCTCGATACGGCCACCGCGTCGATGGCGAAGTACTGGTGCTCGGACCTGCAGTGCAAGGTGCTCGACGAATGCGTGCAGCTGCACGGCGGCTACGGCTACATGTGGGAGTACCCGGTGGCGCGCGCCTGGGCCGACGCGCGCGTGCAGCGCATCTACGGCGGCACCAACGAGATCATGAAGGAGGTGATCACGCGTTCGATGGGGCTGGGTGGCCGCTGAACGTGGGTGATTGCCAGGCCCCGTTCGGCGAGGGCTTCTACGCCATACCCGTCCGATCTCTCTGGAAGACGACCTGATCCGCGGGTGGTGCGCTCCATGCCGCCCGCGGACGCTCGCCTACCTTCAGTCGGTGTAGTAGTCCGAGATCACCTTCCAGCGGCCGTCCTGGATCTGCGACAGGCGAGCGGCGTTGCTGCCCAGGCGCTTCTTCGGTCCGAAGGTCTGTGGCGCGCTGCCGAAGATGTCGCCCGGGATCGACATCGTGTCCATCGCCTTCACGAACGAGTCGGTCGTCAGGTTCGGGCCCGCCTTGTCGGCGGCGCGGATGAAACTGTCGAGCGCCAGGTAGCCGTACACCGAGAAGACGCTCGGGTCGTCGCCGAACTTCGTCTTGTACTTGTTCGCCCAGAAGCGCAGCGGCTGCGAGGCGTCATCGAGGTACGGAACCTGCACCGTCATCGTCGCGTACAGGCCGTCCATCGCCTTGCCGCCGAGCTTGTGGATCAGCTCGGTGTATGACGCGCTGGTGCCGAGGAAGGTGGGGTCGAAGCCCGTCTTGCGCGATGTGCCGATCACGCCGATCGTCTCGCGGATCACGGTGCCGAGCACGACGAAGTCGCACGAGGCGGCCTTCATGCGCGCCACCTGCGACGAGAAGTCGGTGGCACCGCGCTTGTAGGTCGTCTTCTCGGCGAAGTCCATGCCGATCGTCTTCAGTCCGTCCTGCGCGCCGCGCATCACCTCCAGGCCGAACTCGTCGTCCTGGTAGACGGTGCAGACCTTCTTCGCGCCTTTCTGCTTCACGAGGACCGGCGTGGCGTGGCGCGCCTGGTCGTAGTAGGTGGCGGCGAACGCGTACTTGAGCCGATGGAAGGGCTCGTACATCTCGCGTGCCGCGGTAATCGGAAAGAAGTTGACGACGTTCTTCTCGAACTGGATCGGCATCGCCGCCATGTTGGGCGCGGTTCCCAGGTGCGCGACCATCGCGAAGATCTTGTCCTGGTTGACGAGTTTCTGGGCACCGAGGACGGCCTTGCGCGGGTCGTAGCCGTCGTCCTCGATGATCAGACGTATCTTGCGCCCGTGCACGCCGCCCTGTTCGTTGAGTTCCTCCGCTCGCAACTGCAATCCCGAGCGCAACTGCTTGCCGAAGCCGGCCAGCGGCCCGGAGAGGTCCTGCAGCGAGCCGACGACGATCTCGTCCTTCGTGACTCCCTGCGTCTGCGCGAGCGCCAGCGGAGCGCTCGCTGCCAGAGCCAGTGCAACAATCGTTCTCTTCATGTCTGATCTCCCTCTTTCCACCTGAACCAGGCTGACGGCCGGCCGGCCGTCAACCCCCCTGGTACATCGACTCGATCATCGGCGCGTACTTCTGCTCCACGAAACGGCGCTTGAGCTTCATCGTCGGCGTGAGCTCCTCGTCCTCGGCGGTGAGCTGCGTGTCGATGAGGCGGAACGCCTTGATCTGCTCGGCCCTCGCGAACTTGCGGTTTACCTTGTCGACCTCGCCCTGGATCAGCGCGACGATCGGGGGCGCACGCGTGAGGCTCGCATAGTTCGAGAACGGAACATCGTGGTCCTGGGCGTATTTCTCGACGTTGTCCTGGTCGATCATGACGAGCGCGGTCAGGTACGAGCGCCGGTCGCCGATCACCACCGCGTCGGTGATGTACGGCGAGAACTTCAGCTCGTTTTCGATCTCGCTCGGCGTGATGTTCTTGCCGCCGGCCGTGATGATGATGTCCTTCATCCGGTCGGTGATCCGAAAGTAGCCGTCGGCGTCCACCGAGCCCACGTCTCCGGTATGCAGCCAGCCGTCGGCATCGATCGCCTCGGCGGTCTTCTCGGGCTGGTTCAGGTAGCCCATGAAGACGTTCGGCCCGCGGATGAGGAGCTCGCCGGTGTCGGGGTCGATGCGCACCTCGTTGTACGGCGCGGCCGTGCCGATCGAGCCGGGCCGGATCGCGCCCGGCGGCATGCCGGTGGATGCGCCGCACGACTCGGTCTGGCCCCAGACCTCGAGCATCGGCACGCCGAGCGCGAGGTACCAGCGAACGAGATCGGGTGAGATCGGGGCCGCGCCGGTGACGAGGTAGCGCGCGCGATGGATGCCGATCATCCGGCGGACGTTGTCGAGCGCGACGAAGCGCGCCGCACGAAACGCCGCACGCAGTGGCAACGGCACTGGTCGGCCGGTGAGCACGCGCTCGGCCACCCGGTGGCCGACGTCGATCGCCCAGTGGTAGGCAAGCCGCTGCAGGCGCGCCGCCTCCGACACGCCGATCGATACCGCCGAGTAGAATTTCTCCCAGACGCGCGGCACCGCGAGGAACACGGTGGGCGCGATCTCGCGTACGTTCTCCGGAACCGTGTCGGGATTCTCGACGAAGTTCAGCCGCGCGCCCGAGTAGATCGAGAAGTATTCGCCGCCGAGACGCTCGGCGACGTGGCACAGCGGCAGGAACGCCATGCGCTCGTCGTCGTCGCGTTGCGAGATGATCAGGTTGAAGCCGCGCACCGTGTAGACGAGACCGCGGTGGCTGTGCATCGCGCCCTTGGGCCGGCCGGTGGTTCCCGATGTGTAGATCAGGATCGCGAGGTCGTCGGGTCCACGCGCGGCGCAGCGCCGCTCGAATTCGCCCGTATGCTGCGCGTCGTACGCCCGTCCCGCCTCGCGCAGCGCCTCGAGGCTCGTGACCATCGGATCCTCGAAGCGGCGCAACCCGTCCATGTCGAAGACGACGATTCGGCGCAGCAGCGGCAGCTCGTCGCGCACCTCGAGCAGCTTGTCGAGCTGTTCGTCGTTCTCGACGAAGACGACGACGCTGCGCGAGTCGGCGCACAGGTATCGCACCTGCGCCGGCGCATCGGTGGGGTAGATGCCGTTCGATACGCCGCCGGCGCACAACACGCCGAGGTCGGCGAGCACCCATTCGACGACGGTGTTCGACAGGATCGATGCGCACTCGCCCGGTTCGAAGCCGATCGACGCCAGGCCCATCGCGATCTCGCGCACCGCCTGCTCGGTCTCGCGCCAGCTCCAGCTGCGCCACAGGCCGAGCTCCTTCTCGCGCAGGAAGACCGCGTCGCCGCGCATCGCGACTGCGTTGCGGAACAGCTCGGGAATCGTCTCGCCCGGCACGACGATTTCGGCGTTCGGGCGGATGTGATCCAGGTTCCACAGTACGCTCATCGCGTCACCGCCACGTCTTCTTGCGCTTCCAGCGCCGCTCGCCGCGCGCGCCGGTTTCGCGGATGCCGAGATAGAACTCGCGGATGTCCTCTTTTTCGCGCAGCACTTCGCAGCGGTCTTCCATCACGATGCGGCCGTTCTCGAGCACGTAGCCGTAGTCGGCCGCGTTCAGCGCCATGTTCGCGTTCTGCTCGACGAGCAGCATCGTCGTTCCGCGTTCGCGGTTGATGCGAACGACGATCTCGAAGATCTCCCTGGTGAGCTTCGGCGACAGCCCGAGGCTAGGCTCGTCGAGCAGGATCAGCTGCGGCGCAGCCATGAGCGCCCGCGAGATCGCCAGCATCTGCTGCTGCCCTCCCGACAGGAGTCCGGCGTCCTGCTCGGCGCGCTCGCGCAGGATCGGGAAGTAGCCGTATACCGCCTCGAGGTCGCGCGCGATCGCATCGCGATCGCGGCGCGTGTACGCGCCCATCATCAGGTTGTCGTGCACCGACAGCAGCGGAAACACTTCGCGGCCTTCCGGCACGTGGCTCAGTCCGCGGCCGACGATGTGCGCAGGGTCCTTCGCGGTGATGTTCTCGCCGCGAAACAGGATCGAGCCCCGGCGCGGGTCGATGATTCCGGAGATCGTCTTCAGGATCGTCGTCTTGCCCGCGCCGTTCGAACCGAGCACGGTGACGATGCGGCTGTGCGGCACCTGCAGGCTCACGCCGCGGATCGCCTTGATCGGTCCGTAGGCGCTTTCCACGTTCTGCAGCTTCAGCACCGGTTCGGTGCCCGGCGGAATTCCGATCATGCGACCCGCCTCAGCGACGTGGCATCGTCGGCAGTGCCCAGGTACGCCTCGACGACGGACGCGTCGTTCTGCACCTGCGCCGGAGTGCCCACGGCGAGCACCTCGCCCTGGTTCATCGCGAGCACGCGGTCGGAGACCTTCGAGACGAGCGACATGTCGTGCTCGACCATCAGCACGGTGATGCCCAGGTCGTCGCGAATGTCCTCGATCCAGAACGCCATGTCGCCGGTTTCCTCGACGTTCAGGCCCGACGAGGGCTCGTCGAGCAGCAGAAGCCGCGGCTGCATGCAAAGTGCGCGCGCCAGCTCGACGACCTTGCGCACGCCGTACGGCAGACCGGCGACCATCGTGTCGCGGTAGTGCTGCAGGTCGAGGAAATCGATCACTTCTTCGACCTTGCGCCGCGTTTCGCGTTCGGCGCGCCGCACCGCCGGCAGGAACACCAGCTCGCTCCAGAAGCCGCTACGCCGGTGCACGTGCCTGCCGATCAGCAGGTTCTGCAGCACGGTGGCGTGTTCGAACAATTCGATGTTCTGGAAGGTGCGCGCGATCCCGAGTTCGGCGATGCGATGCGCCGGGGTGCGGTCGATGCGCACGCCGTCGAACTCGATCGAGCCGGCGCCTGGCTCGTAGATGCGGCTGATCAGGTTGAACACCGTCGTCTTGCCGGCGCCGTTGGGTCCGATCAACGTGAAGACCTCGCCCTGGCGCACGTCGAAGCTCACCGCATTCACGGCGAGTACGCCGCCGAAGCGAACGGTGAGGTCGCGAACCGACAGCAGGCCCTCGTTCATCGCAGTCGCTCCGACTTCTGGAAGGACTTCTGCCGGCGGAACATTCCCGCTCGGTAGAACGGGAACAGCGAGAACCAGGTGCGCAGCTTCAGCCACCGCCCGTACAGCCCGAGCGGCTCGAAGAGCACGAACGCGATCAGTACCACGCCGTAGACGAAGGCCTGCAGGCCCGTCGCCTGGCCGATCGCCTCGGGAAGGAAGTCTTTCGCCAGCGTGATCAGCTGCGGCATCGTGATCAGGAACGCGGCGCCGAGGAAAGCGCCGTGGATCGACCCCAGGCCGCCGATGACGATCATCAGCAGCAGGTCGATCGACTGCAGGATGCCGAACTGATCGGGGGTCAGGAAGCGGATCTGGTGCGCGTAGAGTGCGCCGCCCGCTCCGGCGAGCGCCGCCGACACCATGAACGACAGCGTCTTGTAGCGGGCCAGCTGGATGCCCATGCTCTGTGCCGAGATCTCCGAATCGCGGATCGCGACGAAGGCGCGCCCGGTGGGCGCGCGCAGCAGGTTCAGCACCGCGAGCGTGGCCAGCACCGCGACGACCAGGCAGACGAAATAGAACGACGCCGGCGTGTCGGCGCGCCAGCCGAAGACGTCGGCCGTCTGCACGAGCATGCCGGCGTTGCCGCCGGTGACGCTCTCCCAGCGCGCGAGCGCCTCCTCGACGATGAAGCCGAAGGCAAGGGTGGCGATCGCCAGGTAGATGCCCTTGACGCGAAGGGCGGGCAGGCCGACGATCGCGCCGACCACGGCCGACAGCGCGGCGGCGGCGGCGAGCGACAGCGGGAACGGCCAGCCCATCGAGGCGAGCACGGCCTCGGTATAGGCGCCCACGCCGAGGAAGGCCGCGTGCCCGAGCGAGAAGAGCCCGGTGTAGCCGGCCAGCAGCATCAGGCCGACGCCGACGATGCCGTAGATCAGGATGAAGGTGAGCTGCGCGAGCCAGTATTCCGGCAGCCACGCGGGGGCGACGACGAGCAGCACGAGCAGCAGCCCGTACCAGAGACGATCGCCCGCGTGACGGGCGAGATCGATGTCCTGGTCGTAGCGCGTCTTGAAGACGAAGCGCATGTCCGTCTACACCTTCTTTGCGAGCCGCTCGCCGAACAACCCGTTCGGCGCTATCGCCAGCATCAGCAGCACGACGACGTACGCCGCGATGTCCTTGAAGCCCTCCGGCAGGAAGAAGCCCGACATCGACTCGACGACGCCGATCACCAGGCCGCCGACGATCGCCCCCGGCAGGCTGCCGAAGCCGCCGACGACGGCGGCCGGGAACGCCTTCAGTCCGATGAATCCCATGTTCGCGTGCACGAAGGTGATCGGCGCGAGCAGCAGGCCGGCGATCGCCGCGACCGCGGCGGCCAGCCCCCAGACGAGGCCGTTCAGGCGCTTGACCGGGATGCCCATGTAGTAGGCGGCGAGCTGGTTCTGCGAGGCCGCCTGCATCGCGACGCCGATCTTGCTGAAGCGGAACATCGCGTAGAGCAGGGCGCTGAGTGCCGCCGTCGCGCCGATGACGGCGAGCTGCTCGACCGCGACGACCAGTTCGCCGAGGCGCACGACTTCGTTGCGAAAGGGGACCGGCAGCGTGTGCGTTTCGGTGCCCAGGCCCGGGATCATCGTGATCGCGCCGCGCGCAACGTAGCCGATGCCGATCGTGAGCATCACGATCGAAAACGCCGGCTGGCCCAGGATCGGGCGGATGATCGTGAACTCGAGCGCGATGCCGAGCAGTGCCATCGCCGCCACTGCCGCCAGGACCGCGAGCCAGAACGGGAAGCCGAGTCCGGCCATCAGTGCCAGGCCGAGGAAGGCGCCGAGCATCATCAGCTCGCCCTGCGCAAAGCTCACCGTCTCGGTGGCTTTGTAGATCAGGACGAAACCGAGTGCGATCAGCCCGTAGATGCAGCCCTGGGCGATACCGCCGACGAGCAATTGCAGTATCTGCAAGAGCCGGATCTCCTCTGCCTATGGTCTTGTGTGCCGTCGAAGCGGCGAGACGATGGTAATACGGAAAATGCCGGGCGAACCGGATCGGGGAATCCCGCAGCGACGGCCCGGCGCCGTCGCGACGAAATCGACATCGGTCTTCAACTCACGACGTAGGCGGCCGACGCGGTAGCGATCAGCTTGCCGTCGTCGCCTTCGAGGCGGCACTGCACCGAACCGATCCGCCCGCCCAGGCGCGTTGTGCGCGCGCTGGCGTCGAAGCGCCGGCCGATGCCCTGGCGCAGGAAGTCGACGCGAAGATCGATCGTTCCCATGCGCGCGAAGCGCAGCAGCACCTGTTCGGTGTCGTCGGCGCGGAATTTCTCGGCGATCGCGCACATCAAGGCGAATCCGCCGGCTGCGTCGAGCACCGACGAGATCACGCCGCCGTGCAGTCGACCGTACAGGTAGTGGCCGACGAACTCGGGTCGCATCTCGAAGGAGATGCGCGCGTCGGCCGGGTCGAAGGAATCGACGCGCACGCCGAGCAGGCGGTTGAACGAGATGCGCTCCTCGAAAAGATCGCGCAACGCCTCCTCGAGCCGTCGCTGCTCGGTGGCGCTGCGCGGCGTCGCCGAGGCACCCGAGGTCATCAGCGGCCCCGGAACCGCGGCGCTCGCCGCTCGAGGAAAGCCGCCACGCCTTCGCGGAAGTCTTCGGTACGCCCGGCGAGCGTCTGCAGCGACGCCTCGCGCTCGAGTTGCGCTTCCAGGTCGCGCTGCATCGTGCCTTCGAAAACTTCCTTTATCAACGCGAGTGCGCGCGTGGGGCGTTGCGCGAGCTGCTTCGCAAGCGCCTGCGCGCGCGGCAGCAGCGCGTCGTCGTCGTGGACTTCCCAGACGAGTCCGATTCGTTGCGCGCTCTCGGCGTCGATCCGCTCGCCGAGCAGGGCGAGCGCGCGTGCGCGGCCTTCACCGACCAGCCGCGGCAGCATCCAGGTGCTGCCCGCGTCGGGCACCAGGCCGATCTTCGAGAAGGCCTGCACGAAGTACGCCGAGCGCGCGGCGAGGACGATGTCGCCGGCGATCGCGATGCTCATGCCGGCGCCGGCCGCCGCGCCGTTCACTGCGCAGATCACCGGCTTGGGCATGCGGCGCAGCGCGAGGATCAGCGGGTGGTAGCGCTCGCGCAGCAGCCGGCCGAGGTCGAGCGCGACCTCGGGTTTCACCGAGGCGAGGTCGGCGCCGGACGAGAAGCCGCGTCCGGCACCGGTGAGCACCAGCGCCCGTACCGTCTCGTCGGCCGCTGCGCGTTCGATGGCCTCGAGCAGCGCGCGCCCGATCGCGTCGTCGAGCGCGTTCAGCACCTCGGGGCGGTTCAGCGTGACGGTTGCGACTGCTTCGTCGCGCTCGTAAAGGACGGGTACGCCGGCCGCGCCGGCGTTCGTTGCACTCAAGGGCACACTCCCAGTTGGCGGGCGGCGAGCTCGACGAGCACCTCCTCGGCGCCGCCGCCGATCATCATGACCTTCACTTCGCGGTAGATGCGCTCCACGCGCGTGCCGCGCATGTAGCCATGACGAGCGGGAAACCCGCGTCGAGCGGGCCGACGAGGCGATCGCGCGCCACAGCGCAGTCGTCGAAGTGCAGTTGTGCGGTGTCGGAGCACCACCAGCCAGTCTTGCGCAGCGGCGTGCGCGAGAAGCCGGGCGTGTCGCGGTCGACGAGGAAGAGCGAGATGCCTTCGGCGCCGTGGCCCGACGTGCGCGCGGCAACCAGGTAGTGATCCGCGCGCATGCCCGAAGTGATGAAGGTCTTCGAACCGTGCAGGCGCCAGCCGTCGGCGCCTGCGCGTGCGCGCGTGTGCAGCTGCGCCACATCGGAGCCGCCCGAAGGCTCGGTGACCGCGAGCGCGCCGATCGCCTCGCCGCGCAGGATGGCCGGAACGATTCGTTCGACGAGCGCCGGCGCGCCTGCCTCGAGCAGCGGGCCGAGCATGATCGTGTGCGTCATCAGGCCGGCGATGAGCCCGCCCGACCCGGCGCGTGCGAGCTCGATCGTCGCGACGATGCGTGACAGCGTGTCGCAGGGAGTGCCGCCCACCGCTTCCGGGTAACCGAGCCCGAGCAGTCCGATTGCAGCCGCCTTGCGGTGCAGTTCGCGCGGGAATTCGCCCGCCTCGTCCCAAGCGTCGACGTGCGGCGCGATCTCGCGATCGACGAAGCGGCGGATCGCGTCGCGCAGTTGCCGATGCTCGTCGGTGGTACCGGGTTGTCGCGCGAGATCGATGCACGCGGCGAGTCGATCGTCGATCATGCGGCCTCGGCTTCGATGCGCACCAGCAGCGTGGCGGGCGAGACCTGCGCGCCGACCGAAACGGCGAGCGCCGCGACGCGCCCGTCGATCGGCGCGCTGACGACGTGCTCCATCTTCATCGCCTCGATCGACAGCAGTGGCTGGCCGGCGTTCACGCGGTGGCCTTCGGCAACGGCGATCGACGCGATTCGACCGTGCATGCGCGCGCGCAGTTCGCCGCCGGTGCCGCTGCCCGCTCGCCGTGACGGCAGCGACGCGGCGTCGATGACGCCGGCGGCGAAGCCCGCGTGATCGAGCCACATGCGGCAGGGCACGAGCGACGTACGCGAGGAAACAAGCGACGCGCCTTCGAGAGCGACGTGGATCGGCTGCCGATGTCCGTCGATTGACACCGATTCGGCCGACTCGATGCGCAGCAGGAAACGATGAGGGCCCACGCACACCGCGAACCCGTCATCGGGGGCGGCTTCCAGCCGGGCATTCCACGGCGCCGAACCTTCTACAGCGAGCGCAACCTGCGAGCGGCGCGGGCCGCTCGACGACCAGTTCGCGAGCGGACCGTGTCCGCGCATGGTGCGATGCATCCACAGCGCGCTCGCCACCGCTTGCCATCGCGCGTCGGGCGCAGGCGCGCGCCAGGCGGAGGCCGCTTCGACGAGCCAGTCGACGTCGAGATCGGCGGCGACGAAACTCGGCGCGCGCAGGCATTCGAGCAGGAACGCGCGATTCGTCGCCACGCCGAGGATAGAGCTGTCGTCCAGCGCCGAGACGAGACGAAGACGCGCTTCTTCGCGGTCTCGGCCGTGCGCGACGAACTTGGCGAGCAGCGAGTCGAACTGCGGCGACACGCGCGCGCCGAGCGCATGATCGACGAGCACGGCTTCCGCCTGCGCGATGCGCGAGGCTGCGATCGAGCCGCCGTGCGGCACGAAGCCCGCGAATGCATCCTCGGCGCACAGCCGCGCCTCGATCGCGTGACCGGCGAAGCGCACGTCGGCCTGCGCTAGGGGCAGCGGCTCGCCGCGCGCGACGCGCAACTGCATCTCGACCAGGTCGATGCCGGTGACGGCCTCCGTGACGCGGTGCTCGACCTGCAGTCGCGTGTTCACCTCGAGGAAGTGGAAGTCGCCGTCGCGATCGAGCAGGAACTCGACGGTGCCTGCGCCGACGTAGCCGACCGCGTGCGCAAGCCGCACCGCGGCCTCGCCCATCGCTTCGCGCAGGCGGGCCGATACCCCGGGCGCCGGTGCTTCCTCGACCAGCTTCTGGTGTCGGCGTTGCGTGGAGCAGTCGCGCTCGCCCAGGTGCACGCAGTTGCCGAAGCGATCGGCGAGAACCTGGATTTCGACATGGCGCGCGCCGTCGACGCGGCGCTCGAGCAGCAGCCGGGCATCGCCGAACGCGGCTTGCGCCTCGGCTGCGGCGGCCGCGAGGAGCCGTTCGAGATCGGCCAGCGAATCCACGCGACGCATTCCGCGTCCGCCGCCGCCGGCGGCCGCCTTGATCATCAGCGGCAGGCCGATGCGTTCGGCTTCGGCCGCCATTGCCGTTGCCGACTGTTCGTCGCCCCCGTATCCGGGCAAGCAGGGCACGCCGACGCGCTGCGCGATCGCCTTGGCGCGCGCCTTGTTGCCGAGGGCTTCGATCGCGTCCGCCGACGGGCCGACAAAGACGATGCCCGCTGCTTCGCAGGCGCGCGCGAACGCCGCATTCTCCGAGAGGAAGCCGTATCCGGGATGCACAGCGCCGGCTCCGCTGCGCCGACACGCATCGACGATCGCCTCGATCGACAGGTAGGCAGCGAGATCGGAATCGGCGTGCAGCTCGATCGCCTCGTCGGCGTCGGCCACGTGGGGCGCGTCGCGTTCGCCCTGCGCGTGCACGGCGATCGTTCGCAACCCGAGCAGGCGAGCGCTGCGCAGCACGCGCCGGGCGATCTCGCCGCGGTTGGCGACGAGCAGCGCATCGAAGGCACGCGGCAGCGGCGCAGGCTGCGTCATGGGCGGGGCAGGATGCCCATCGTCTTGGCGATGATGCCGAGCATCACCTCGTCGGCACCGCCGCCGATCGAGCCGAGCCGCGAGTCACGCCAGTAGCGGTTCACGCGCGTGTCCTCGATGTAGCCCATGCCGCCCCAGAACTGCACGCACCAGTCGGCGACCTCGCGCGAGACGCGTCCGGCCTTCAGCTTCGCCATCGACGCCAGCTGCGTGACGTCGGTGCCGCCGACGTACAGCTCGACCGCGCGATACAGCAGCGCGCGCAGGCATTCGATCTCGGTATTCAGCTCGGCGAGCTTGTAATGGACGTACTGGTTGGCGAGCAGCGGCTGGCCGAAAGCGTGCCGCTCGCGCAGGTAGTCGATCGTCCCGGCGAGGATCGCGCCCGCGGCGAGCGAGTTGGCCGCCGCCCACAGGCGTTCCTCCTGGAACTGCATCATCTGGTAGGCGAAGCCCATCCCCTCCTCGCCGATGCGATAGCGCTGCGGCACGCGCACGTCGTCGAAGAAGATCTGCGCGGTGTCGGACGAGCGCATGCCCGCCTTGTCGAGCCTGCGCGCGACCTGCACGCCGCGCGTGTCCATCGGCACGCAGATCAGCGTCTTGTTCCGGTGCGGCGCGCCGTCCGAAGTGTTGGCCAGCAGGCACATCCAGTCGGCCTGCGTGCCGCTGGTCGTCCACATCTTGCCGCCGCGGATACGGTAGTCGGCGCCGTCCTTGTGCGCGAAGGTCCGGATCGAGGCGACGTCGGAACCCGCTCCCGTTTCCGAGACGCCGAGGCAGGCGACGCGCTCGCCGGCGATCGAAGGGGCGAGGAACTCGCGCTTCAGCTCGTCGCTGCCGAAGCGGGCAAGGGCCGGTGTCGCCATGTCGGTCTGCACGCCGATCGCCATCGGCACGCCGCCGCAATGCGCATGGCCGAGCGCTTCGGCAACCGCGATCGAGTACGAGTAATCCAGGCCCGAGCCGCCGTATTCGACCGGCTTCGTCACGCCGAGAAATCCGAGCTGCCCCATCTTGCGGAAAAGTTCCCGCGCCGGGAAGACGCCGTCGCGCTCCCACTGGTCGACGTGCGGATTGATCTCGGCGTCGACGAAGCGGCGCACGGAATCCTTCAGTCGCTCGTGTTCCTCGGTGTAGATCATCGCGGTGTGCAGGAGTCGGAAATCGGTTCAGGGACGTGCGACGCCGAAGCTCGACGGATGGAGCACGCGCGTCTGCGCCTGCCTGCAGGTGTCGAGCAGGAAGCCGAGCAGCTTGCGGGTGTCGCGCGGATCGACGACGCCGTCGTCGAGCAGGCGCGCACTCGTGTGCAGCACGCCGGCCTGCGCCTCGAAGTGCTCGACGATGCGAGCCGACAACGCGTCGAGCTTCTCGGCGTCGACCGGCTCGCCGCGCCGCCGGGCGGTGGTCTCGCCGACGATGCGCATCGTGAGCGCTGCCTGCTCGCCGCCCATGACCGCGGTGCGCGCGTTCGGCCACGAGAAGACGAAGCGCGCGCCGAAGGCGCGCCCGCACATCCCGTAGTTGCCGGCACCGAACGAGGCGCCGCAGTGCAGCGTGATCGACGGCACCGTGGCGTTCGAGACGGCCTGGATCATCTTCGAGCCGTGCTTGATCATTCCGGCCTGCTCGCTCGCGCGACCGACGATGTAGCCGGTGGTGTTCTGCAGGTAGACGAGCGCCGTTGCGCTCTGGCAGCACGCCTGGATGAAATGCGTGGCCTTGTTGGCGCCGGCCGGATCGATCGGACCGTTGTTCGTGACGATGCCGATGCGGTGTCCGTGCAGCTCGGCGTGGCCGCAGACGGTTTCCGGACCGTATTCCGGCTGGAACTCGAGGAAACGCGAACCGTCGACGAGGCGCGCGACGACTTCGCGCATGTCGAAAGGTTCGCGGAAGTCGATCGGAACGACGCCGGCCAGTTCGTCAGGGGCGTGCAGCGGTTCGTCGAAGAGCATCGCCGGCGCCAGGCGCGTATCCGACGCGAGGTCCTGCGCGTGCGCGGCGAAGCCCGCCCGAAGCGACGTGTCGTCGCCGAAGCCGAGCCGCCCGACCACCTCGCGCGCGATCCGGATCGCATCGGCGTCGTCCTCGGCGAGATAGTCGGCGAGCCCGGAAACGCGTGCGTGCATTTCGGCGCCGCCTAGCTCCTCGTCGGTGGCGATTTCGCCGGTGGCCGCCTGCAACAGCGGCGGACCGGCGAGGAAAGCCTTCGCGCGTCCGCGCACCATCACGACGTAGTCGGACAGGCCGGGCAGATAGGCGCCGCCGGCGGTGGACGAGCCGTGCACGATCGCGATCACCGGAATGCCGGCGGCCGACAGGCGTGCCAGGTTGTGGAAGAGTCGCCCGCCGTGCACGAAATCCTCGACGCGGTAGCGCAGCAGGTTCGCGCCGGCCGATTCGATCGACTGCACCAGCGGCAGGCGGTTTTCGAGCGCGATCTGTTGCGCGCGAAGGATCTTCTCGCCGCCCATGCTCGGGATCGCGCCGGCATCGATGCCGGAATCGTTCACGACGACGACGCAGCGCGTCGACGCAACGAAGCCGATGCCGCACAGAACGCCCGCACCGGGGATGCTTCGTTGCTGGTCGGGGTCGTCGAGCCGATAGCCCGCCAGCGTCGAAAGCTCGAGCCAGGGGCTGCCGGCATCGACGAGCCGGGCGAGCCGCTCGCGCGGCAGCAGTTGGCCGCGCCGCTCGAAAAGCGGCGCGGCGCGTGCGGACGCGTCGCGGGTGCGTTGTTCGAGCGCGCGCAACTCGTCGATTCGCTCGAGCATCGCGGCCCGCCGCGCGGCGAATGCCGTGCTGCCGGTATCGATTTCCGTGCCGAGGGGAAGCATTCCGTACGACCGCAGCTTCAGGGTTCGTCGAGCACGCGCGGGTGGCTCGCGAGCGGGAACGCGTCGAACGGGCGCGTTGCATCGCTGTCGTGCTCGATCGGCTGCGCGGGCCACGTATGTCGCGCGTTGGGCACGCCGCCGTCGACCCGGATGCAGCTTCCGGTGATGAACGCCGCCGCCGGAGACAGCAGGAAGACGATCGCCGCCGAGACCTCCGCTTCGGTTCCGAAGCGCTGCAAGGGTACGGTGCGACGCAGGCGGCGCAGTTGCGCGACGGTTTCCGGCGGATAACGGTCCAGGCCGCTCGAGGCGATCCATCCCGGTGCGACGGCGTTGACGCGCACGCCGCTTCGTGCCCATTCCACCGCCAGCGACTCGGTGAGGTTGAGCATTCCCGCGCGCGCCGCGCCCGAGTGCGCCATCCCGGGCATGCCGCCCCACATGTCGGCGATCAGGTTGACGATCGCCCCGCCGTTGTCGCGCAGGAACTGGCGGTAGGCTTCGCGGGCGACGAGAAAGCCGCCGCCCAGGTTCGTGCGGACCACCGCTTCCCAGCCGTTCAGCGAGATGCTCTCGGCCGCTGCCGGGAACTGGCCGCCGGCGTTGTTGACCACGCCGTGTAGCCCGCCGTGTTCGCGAAGCACCTCGCCGACGACGCGCTGCACCGAAGCCTCGTCGCGGATGTCGAGCCGATGATGCGTGATGCGCGTGCCGCTGTTCCGCAGTTCGATGGCCACCTCCTCGAGCTTGCCCGGCGTGCGTCCCACGAGCGCGATCGAAGCGCCTAGCGCCGAGAGTTCGTGCGCCGTGCAGCGGCCGATGCCCGACCCGCCTCCGGTGACGAGCACGACGCGCCCTTCGAACAGACCGGGACGGAACGCGCTGCGGTATGCGGAGGAAAGCGTCATGCGATGGTCCTGCAGAACGCGCTAAGGTGCCCGGCGTCTCCCGGCGCGTCAAGCCGTTCGGCGACGCTCGACACGCGGTTCGGCGTCCCGGGCCGAATGCCGCTCCGGCGCGAGCGGCTGCCTATAATCGCGTCGCGATGAACGGCGACGACCGAAGCATTCCCCTGTACGTCGATCTCGACGGCTGCCTGCTGCGCACCGACACGCTGTGGGAGTCCTTCGCCGCGGCGCTGCGCGCCAGCCCCGTCGCGGGCCTGTTCGCGTTGTTTGCGTTGGCGCGAGGACGTGCCGCGCTGAAGCGAAGACTTGCCGAGATCGGCAAGGCGGACGTCGCCTCCATGCCGCGCAACGAGCGCTTCGCGGTCTGGCTGCGTGCGCAGCGCGCCCGCGGGCGCCGGCTCGTGCTCGCTACCGCGGCCGATGCCGCACTCGCCGAGCGCGCTATCGAAACGGCCGGCGAAGGCGACGACGGTGCGCTGTTCGACGCGGTGCTGGCCAGCGACGGCCGACGCAACCTGAAGGGGCCGAAGAAGCTCGCCGCGATCCGCGAGCACGCGGGCGATGCGCCGTTCGACTACTGCGGCAACGGGCCCGAGGACGTCGCGATCTTCGCGCGCGCGCGAGGCGCGATCGTCGTCGGCGCTTCGCCGCGCGTGCTTGCCGCCGCGCGTCGCGAATCGACGGTGCTCGAAGTATTCGACGCCCGCACGCCGTGGCCCGCGCGCCTGCGCTTGTGGCTGCGTGCCATGCGCCCCCATCAGTGGCTGAAGAACCTGCTCGTTCTGGTGCCGCTGCTCGCGTCGTTTCGCGTCGACGAGTGGCCGGCCTTCGCCGCGGGAATGCTCGCCCTGGTTTCCTTCAGCCTGGCGGCCTCGAGCGGCTACCTGCTCAACGACCTGCTCGATCTGGCCTCCGATCGCCGTCATCCGCGCAAGCGCGCGCGGCCCTTCGCCGCAGGCGAGCTGTCGGTGCGCAGCGGCTTCGCCGTCGCAGCGCTGCTGTTCGTACTGGCGATCGCGATCGCCGTCGATGTCGGTAGCACCTTCGTCGGGTGGGTGCTCGCGTACCTGGCGATGACCGGCGCCTATTCGGGCTTCGCCAAGCGCATCGCGCTGTTCGACGTGGCGGTACTCGCCGGGCTGTACACGGTGCGCGTGCTCGCCGGCGGTGCGGCGATCGGCGTCGAGGTGTCGTTCTGGCTGCTCGCTTTCTCGGTGTTCCTGTTCTTCTCGCTGGCGCTGGTGAAGCGCTGTGCGGAGATCGTCGCGCAACTCGAGCGCGACGAGGCTACCGGTGACGGACGCGGCTACCGCACCGGAGACCTGCCGGTGCTGCAGGCGTTGGGCATCGGCGCCTCGTTTGCGGCACTCGTCGTGCTGGCGCTGTACATGCAGACGCCCGAAGTCACCGAGCGCTACGCGTCGCCGCAACTGCTGTGGCTGATGCTCGTCGGGCTGCTGATCCTGCTCGGCCGGATGTGGTTGTCGACCGCCCGTGGCGAGATGCACGACGATCCGCTGGTGTACGCGATCGAAGATCGCGCGAGCCGCTGGATCGTCGGCGCCTTGCTCGTGCTGTTCGCCGCGGCTGCGACGTTGCACCTGCCCTTTTGAATCTCGTTCGACGCTCGTTCGAAGCTCATTCGGCGAACGCGATCGTCGTCACCAGCGCGTTCTCGGCCTGGCGCGAGTCGAGCCGGGTGTGCTGCACGACGATCGGGACGTCGGCGACGATCGTGCTGGCGTAGTCGGTTGCCTTCGGGATCGGCTCGGGGTCGTTCAGCTCGTTGAAGCGCTGATGCAGCGTGCGTCGCGCCGGCACGGTGAGCTCGTACGGACCTGCCGGCTCGCGGTCGGCGAAATAGATCGTGATTCGCACGTGCGCGTCGGTGTCGTTGACATTGAGCAGGCAGACCGTCTCGTGGCTGAGCATCTCCGGCTCGGGCCCGTTGCTCCGCGCCGGGATCCATCCTTCGGCAATCGCCCAGGTCCTGCGTCCGATCGTCATTGTCGTCTCCAGAGGAAAGCAGCGCCCAGCGCCGCGAGCAGGGACAACGCAAGGCCGCCGCGCAGATAGGCCGGATCGACGTCGATCGATCGGGTTTTCGCCTGCGCGCTGAAGCGCCCCCGCGCGCCGTGGTCGGCGTTCGCCGGCTGGTAGAGGATGTCGGGATCGCCCGGCAGTACCGGTCGCGAAGACAGCTGCTGATCGTAGGCCTTGCGGGCGAGATACCGATCGAGCAGCCCCGGCGCCACGAAGTTGCCGACGATCGACTGGATGGTCGAGCTGCCGATCCACAGTTCGCGCGGAGCGCGCTCGGCGGCATCGACGATGCGCTTCGCGATGACCTCGGGCTGCCAGCATCCGCCGACCGGTCGGTGATGAAAGGGCTCGTGCATGTGCGACCAGTCGAACTGCGGCGTGTTGACGCCCGGCAGTTGCACCATCGTGATGCGAACGCGGCTGCGGTCGTGCAGCAGCTCGCTGCGCAGCGAATCGGTGAAGCCGCGGATCGCCGCTTTCGCGCCGCAATACGCCGACTGCAGCGGGATCGATCGATAGGCGAGCGCCGAACCGACCTGGACGATGGTGCCGCGATCGCGCGGGCGCATGTGGCGCAGCGCGGCCAGCGTGCCGTGAATCGCGCCGAGATAGGTGACTTCGGTCACCCGCCGGAACTCGGCCGGAAGCGTTGCGTCCACCGGGCCCACGACGGTCGCCATCGCGTTGTTCACCCACACGTCGATTCGACCCCAGCGATCGACGACCTGGTCGGCCGCCGCGAAGATACGGTCCGCGTCCGCCGTGTCGGCCTCGATGATCGACGCCTCGCTTCCCGCGGACTCGACTTCGCCGCGCGCACCGTCCAGGCCTGCGCGCCCGCGCGCGATCAGCGCGACGCGATAGCCGCGACGCGCAAACGCGATCGCGCTGGCGCGACCGACGCCTGCAGACGCGCCGGTGACGACAACCACCGGGGCGCCCGTCGTCGAATCGTTTCCACCACCGGGCGCCGTGTCGACTTCATCGCTTGCCATTCGCATTTCCTTGGTTCGTTGTCCGCCCGGCGACCTTCAGGCGTTGCCTGCGTCGTGCTTCGTGCGTCGAAGCAGGTGCGGGCCCAGCTCGGCAATGGAGCGCACGCCGAGCAGGCCCAGGTCGCGTCGCAATTCGTCGCGCAGGATCTCCAGCGCGCGCCGCACGCCGTCGCGTCCGCCGGCGGCCACGCCGTACAGCGCGGCGCGGCCGATCAGCACTGCGTCCGCGCCCAGTGCGAGCGCCTTGACGACGTCGGTTCCGCGGCGCACGCCGCCGTCGACCAGCAGTGGCAAATGGCTGCCCACCGCTTGCCGGGTGGCGGGCAGCACGTCGAGCGCGGAAGCCGACCAGTCGAGTTGCCGGCCGCCGTGGTTCGACAGGATGATCGCGTCGACGCCGGCGTGCAGCGCGCGCGCGGCGTCTTCGGCACCGATCAGGCCCTTCAGAACGAGCTTGCGCGGCCACATTCCGCGGATTCGGGCGATCGTCTCCCAGGAAAGCGCCTGGTCCATCTGCGCACGGATCCAGAAGGCGCTGTCGAAGAAGGCCTGCCTGTCGCGCGGAACGTAGTCGACGACGTTCGCGAAGCGGGGCATGCCCTGTTCGAGAACCGTCGAAGCGAGCCAGCGCGGATGCAGTAGCGCATCGATCCTGCAGCGCCAGTCCAGGTTGCCGCTGGGCAGGCGATTGCGCCGGTCCCACTCTCGATTGCCGTAGATCTGCGCTCCGGTGGTGACGATCAGCGCTTCGCACCCGGCCGCGTCGGCTCGGGCGATCAGCGCTTCGCACACCTGGCGCGGCCCGAACACGTAGAGCTGCCACCAGTGTCGCAGCCCGGAAATCCGGCCGACGTCTTCCATGCGGTCGTTCGACATCGTGCTCTGCGCGCACGGAATGCCGAAGTCGGCCGCTGCCTGCGCGAGCGCGGTGTCGGCGTGCGGCCAGAACAGTGCGTTCAGTCCGGTGGGCGCGATCGCGATCGGCATCGCCATCGGCTGGCCGAACAGCGTGGTCGAGACCTCGCGCCCGGAGACGTCGACCAGCACGGGCGGCTCGAAATGCCATTGCGCGAACGCATCCAGGTTGCGTGCGAGCGAGGCTTCCTGTTCGCTGCCGCCTTCGAGATATTCGAGCGCGAATCCGGGCAGGCGCGCATGCGCGATCGCGCGCAGGTCCTCGACGGTCTGCGTACGCGCCAGATCGCCGCTGGCTCGCAGCCGGCGACGCGGCGTGCCGTCGAGCACGGCCGGGCTGGCTGCCAGGCGCAGGCGCTCGAGACCGGTGCGAAGCCCGGCGGTGAAGGCGGCTTGCCGGTAGTCGATGCGGCGCTGGCCGAACCAGGCCGCGGCAGCGGCGCCGACGGCGGCCCCGACGGCCGTCAGGGCGAGGCCGCGGCCGATCGACGCGGGGCGATTCGGCGCCGGCGACGACGAAGTCTTCGGGGCGCCGTTCATGGGCGTTTCGGCGAACGCGCTGCGCCGACCGCGAAAGCCAGCGCGAATGTCGCTGCAACCAGCAGCAGCGACGCATCGGAACGCGCACCTGCGAGCCGGCCGACTTCGTCGATGTCGTGCGCGTTTTCCTGCACGCCGAGCGCCATCGCGGCCAGTTCGGCGACGTGCAGGCTCTTGCGGCCGGTTGCCTGCTCGATCTGCTCGCGGCAGCTGAAGCCGTCGGCGAGCACGAGCGTGTCGTGCGAAGCCTCGCGCACCGTGGGCAGCAGCACGCGCTCGCCGGCGCGCATGCCGACGTCCGAGGTGCGCGCATCGAAGCCGAACGCGCCGGCCATTCCGCAGCAACCGGAGGGAACGATTTCGGGGTCGACGCCCATGCGCGCGAGCACGCGCTGCTCCGCCTGCGGGTCGAGCACGGCATGGTGGTGACAGTGGATCTGCACGAGCGCCTTTCGATCGAGCGAACGAAGGTCGAAGCGATCCTGGTTCGCATCGAGGAAGGCGCCGAAGTCGATGCTTTGCCGACTCAGCCTGCGGGCCAGCGGATCTTCCGGAAAGAAGTTCGGCAACTCGTCGCGAAAGGCGGCGGTACATGCGGGCTCGAGTCCGATCAGCGGCACGCCCGCTTCGATCGGCTCGCGCAGCGCCGAAAGCGTTCGCCGCCAGAGACGCCGTGCCGTATCGAGCATTCCCCAGTCGTAGAGCGGACGCCCGCAGCACAGCACGCGTGGCGGAATCGTCACGCGAAAGCCCGCGGCTTCGAGTGCGCGCGTCGCGGCTATCGCCGTCTGGGGGCGGAAATGATCGTTGAAGGTGTCCGGCCACAGCAGCACGGGCGTGGCGCCGGCATTGACCGGGGCGCGCGCGTGAAACCACTGCGTGAACGTGCGCGCAGCGAAGGCCGGCATCTTTCGCTGCTGCGCGATGCCGCCCGCGGCCTTCACGAGTGCAGAAACGCCAGGCGTCTGCGTGGCGAAATTCGCCAGTGCCGGCATGTGCGACGCGAGACGCGACCACCAGTGGATCAGTCCCATCGACCACGCCGCACGCGGCCGCAGCCTGCCTGCGTAGTAGTGCGAACGGAATTCGGCCTTGTAGGTCGCCATGTCGACGTTGACCGGGCAATCGTGCCGGCAGCCCTTGCACGCCAGACACAGGCTCAGGGCGTCTTCCACCGCGTCGCTCTTCCAGCCGTCGGCGATCGGATTGCCGCGCAGCATCTCGAAGAGCAGCCGCGCGCGCCCGCGTGTCGAGTACTTCTCCTCGCGCGTCACCATGAAGCTCGGACACATCACCTGTCCGTTCGCGCTGTCGGTGCGGCGACATTCGCCGACGCCCACGCAGCGCAGCGTCGCGTGTGCGAAGCTTCCATGGTCGTCGGGATAGCGGAAATGCGTCTCGAGCGTAGGCGTGTGCCACGAAGGGCCGACGCGCAGGTTCGACGTGATCGGGTACGGATCGATCACCTTGCCCGGATTCATCCGACCGCGCGGATCCCAGATCGCCTTGAACTCCCGGAAAGCCTCGACCACCTGCGCGCCGTACATCTTCTCGAGCAGCGCGCCGCGCGCCTGCCCGTCGCCGTGCTCGCCCGAAAGCGAACCGTTGTAGCGCACGACGAGATCTGCCGCTTCGTCGAGGAAGCGGCGCCATCGTTCGATGCCGGGTTCGTCGCGCGGATCGAAGGCCACGCGGCAGTGCACGAGTCCGTCGCCGAAATGGCCGTAGACCGACGGGTCGTGGCCGTAGCGATGGAACAGCGCTTTCAATTCGCGAAGGTACGCCCCGAGGTTGTCCCGATGCACGGCGCTGTCTTCCCAGCCCGGCCAGGTGTCGGGATGGTTCGGCAGGTAGGCGGTGGCGCCGAGAGCGGCGTCGCGCACTTCCCAGATCCGCGCCTGCTGCGCCCGGTCGCGGATCAGCTTCGGATGAACGTCGGCGTCGTTGCCGAATTCGCGCACCAGTGCCTGCGCCCTGGACGCGGCCTCGTCGTCGCTGTCGGCGCCGAACTCGGCGACCAGCCAGCCCTTCCCCGGCGGCAGCGCATCGAGGTCTTCGGCATGCAGGTGCTTCTCCTTCATGAACTCGATCAGCAGGTCGTCCATGCCCTCGAGTGCGATGGGACCGTACCGCAGCGCGCGCGGAACGGCGTCGGCGGCGTGGACGATGTCGGGGAAACCGGTGATCGCCAGCACGCGGTGACGAGGGTCCGGGATGAGTTCCAGCGTCGCCTCCAGCACCGTCACGCAGGTGCCCTCCGTTCCGACGAGCGCACGTGCGACGTCGAATCCGTTCTCGGCGAGCAGGAAATTCAGGTTCTCGTAGCCGGATACCCGCCGCGGGATGTCCGGGAATTTCTTGCGGATCTCTGCGCCGTAGCGTCGGCGCAATTCGTCGAGTCGGCGGTAGATCGCCGTGCGAGGACCGCCGTTGTCGAGGATCGCGCGGAAATCGTCGTCGCCGGTGCGGCCCACCGTGAGCTGCAGTCCCTCGTAGGTGAGGATCTCGAGCGAGCGAACGTTGTGGACCGTGATCCCGTTCATCAGCGTGTGCATTCCGCCCGAGTCGTTGCCGATCATGCCGCCGATGGTGTTGTGATCGTGCGTGGCCGGATCGGGTCCGAACGTCAGGCCGTACTCGCCGGCCGCGCGTCGCAGGACATCGAGGATGCACCCGGGCTCCACCCGCGCGGTGCGCCGTTGCGGGTCGATCGCGAGCACGCGATCGAGGTACTTCGAAAAGTCGAGTACCACGGCCACGTTGCAGGTTTCCCCGGCGAGGCTGGTTCCGCCTCCGCGCGAGAGCAACGGAACGTCGTGCCGGCGGCATACCTGTACCGCCTTGACTACGTCCTCGCGCGTCTTCGGAACGACGACGCCGAGCGGAACCTGCCGGTAGTTGGATGCGTCGGTGGCGTAGAGCGCGCGGCTTTCAGGGTCGAAGCGGACTTCGCCGTCGACCGCCTCGCCAAGTTCCCGGGCGAGGCGACTGGCGTCGAGGCCCGTCGTCGCGACTGCGTCTTCTTCGATGCGACCGTCCGGGGCCCGGCGGATGGTGCGGCCGGGGTGGGGGTCGAACGTGGTGGCCACGCGTCACTCCTTGCGTCCGGGCACGATCGCCGAAAGCACCTGCCGGGCCGTCCCCATCAGCATGCCGGCCTGGTCCGGGTCGCCGTGCAGCATGCTCGACATGAAGTTCTTCGCCTGTTCGAGCGAAATGTGCGGTGGCAGCGGCGGCACTTCCGGATCGGTCTTCACTTCGAGGACCACCGGCCGGTCGGCCGCCAGCGCTTCGTCCCACGCGGGTCCCATTCGTTTCGGATCGTCGACGAAGATGCCCTTCAGGCCGATCGACTCGGCGAAGCGGTGATAGGGCACGTCGGGGATGCGCTGCGTGGCGACGAACTTCGGATCGCCTTCCATCACGCGCTGCTCCCAGGTGACCTGGTTCAGGTCCTCGTTGTTCAGCACGCAGCAGATCCAGGTGCGATTGCTCCAGCGCTGCCAGTACTTGGCAACCGTGATGAGTTCGGCCATGTTGTTCATCTGCATCGCGCCGTCGCCGACGAGCGTGATCACCGGGCGGTCGGGATGGGCGAACTTCGCCGCGATCGCGTAGGGCACGGCAGCGCCCATCGATGCGAGCCCGCCCGAGAGCGAGCACATCATGCCGCGGCGCATCTTCAGGTCGCGCGCGTACCAGTTCGCGCACGAGCCCGAGTCGGAGGTGACGATCACCCGCTCGGGCAGCCGCGGCGACAACTCCCACGCGATGCGTTGCGGATTGACCGGGTTCGCCTCGGCCAGCGCGCGCTCTTCGAGCGTCTTCCACCAGTCGGCGACGTTGCGCTCGATCCGTGTGCGCCACGACGACGCCGGTTTCTGCTCGACGAGGGGCAGCAGGGCCTGCAGCGTCGCGGCGGAGTCGCCCTGCAGGTTGACCTCCATCGGAAAACGCAGGCTCAACATCGAGGCGTCGACGTCGATCTGCACGCCGCGCGCGTCGCCTTCCTTCGGCAGGAACTCGGCGTAGGGAAAGCCCGAGCCGATCATCAGGAAGGTGTCGCACTCCATCATCAGGTCGTAGCTCGGCCTGGTGCCGAGCAGGCCGATCGAGCCGGTGACCCACGGCAGGTCGTCGGGCAGCACGGCCTTGCCCAGCAGTGCCTTGGCGACACCCGCCTGCAGCCTGTCGGCGATCGCGATCACTTCGTCGGTGGCCTGCAGCGCACCGGCACCGACCAGGATCGCGACCCGGCTGCCGGCGTTCAACACTTCGGCGGCGCGTTGCAGATCGGCCGTCTTCGGCACGACAAGGGGGCGGGCGTACCCGATGCCGGTGGGCAGCGAACCGTGGGTCCGGGCCGGCGCTGCGTAGTCCTCGTCCTGCAGGTCCTTCGGAAGCACGAGCACGGCGATGGCGTGGTCGGCTTTCGCGATGCGCAGCGCCCGATCGACCAGCAGGCGCACCTGCGACGGCGCCTCGGCCTCCTGCACGAAGGCGGCGACATCGGAGAACATCCGGGCGAGGTTCATCTCCTGCTGGAAGTGGCCTCCACGCGCGGTGCGCGGCGCCTGGCCAGTGATCGCGAGCACGGGCACGTGGTCGAGCCTCGCGTCGTACAGCCCGGTGATCAGGTGCGAGGCACCGGGCCCGCTCGTTGCAAGACAGACCCCCGGTTCGCCCGCAAATTTTGCGTGGGCCGACGCCATGAAGGCCGCCATCTCCTCGTGGCGCGCCTGCACGAATTCGATCCTGCCCTCGGCGCGGTTCAGCGCGCCGAGCACGCCGTTGATGCCGTCTCCGGGATAGCCGAAGATGCGGCGCACGCCCCAGTCGTAGAGCCGCTGTACCAGAAAATCGCTGACGTTCCGGGCCATGACGTCGTGCTCCGCTTCCTTCGAGATTTCACTCTCGAAGGGCAGCACGTCGTGTTCCTGCGGGTCAGCGCGACGGCATTGCCTGTTCGGTGCGCGAAGTTCGCGGCTTCTTCATCCAGACGATCGGCTTGGCCACCGGAGGCAGCGGAACGATGCCCGCCTGCTCGAGGGTCTTCTCCAGTTCGCGTCCCTCGGGTTCGGCCAGCGCGGCGGAGATCGCGCCCCGCAGTTCCTGGGCGGCATCGGCGCCGGGCGGCGTGGACGAACCGAGCGCCCGCACGACGAGCGTGTCGAAGATTCGCGAGAAGCTCGCGCGTCCGCGCCGATGCGTGTCGCCGTAGCCCTTTAGCACGTGCGGAAGCTCGGCGAGTGCCGCGGCGAACACGGCGGATACCGGCAGCATCTGTCCGAGCGCGGCGAGCCAGCGCTCGATCGCTTCCTGCTCCTCGCGAAAGCGCAGCGAGCCGCGGCGCAGCCCGCGCATCTTCGCGAGCGTGCGCAGCATCAGGAAACCGCCGACGTGCGTGCTCGGCAGGTACAGGCCGCGGTTCAGCGTGTCGAGCTTGTTGTTCTTCACCGCCCAGTCGCGCAGCCGCCTGCCCAGCCCGCCCGGCAGCACCGACGCCAGCTCGTCGACGCCCGGCTTGAAGTACTCGACGATGCGCACGATCTCGCCGTCGCGCGCGCGGGCTTCGTTGCGGATGCGCTCGACGCGGCTGCGACGCGACTTCAGGTCGGCGACGCGGATGACGTCCTCGTAGGTCATCCACAGCGCGAGATAACGCGCGGCCTCGGCGAGCGCCTGCCCGACCGTCGGCTGGCCTTGCGCGTCTCCTGCGGCGCCTGCCAGGCGCTGCAGCCGATCGACGTACTGGCGCGCGTAGGCCGCATCCTGGTAGTCGAGAGTGCGCACGACGCCGTGCGCCGCGTTCTCGCGCATTGCAGACGGGAGCGTGGCCAGCAGCGGCGCCCACATCTCTGGCGCGGCGCGGCCGGCGGGCTGGGCCGCGGCGAAAGCCTCGCGTGCCGCGCCGGTGGCGACCGCGTCGTACGCCGCTCCGAATCCGGCGAGACTTGCCGCGACGCCGACGCCGCCGCCGCGGATGATCCGCTCGCACACTTCGCGCGACCACGGCAGCACGCCCGAACCGGCGAGCGCGCCGAACATCACGGCGCTGATCACCGTGCGGTGCTCGGCAGCGAGCGCCGCCATGTCGAGCGTCAGGTACTTGGCCGACAGTCGCCGGGCCGCGGCGTGCGCGAGCGACTCGTCGAAGCGGCCGTCGCCCATCTGCATCTTTTCCTGCGTCGTGTAGACGCGGCTCGACGACGAGATCAGCGTGGTGCGCTTCGGGTGCACGAAGCCGCGCTCGATCGTGCGCGCCGCCTCGAGCAGCTCGCTGGCGACGACGACGTCGACGCCGCCCGGCATCGGGCTCAGCGCAAACACCGGTTGCGCACCTTCGGGCGCCGGCGTGCGCATCATCTCGACGTAGTAGCTGGTGGAGCCGGTGCGCTGCGCCACGCCGGGCACCGAGGTGGCCTGCACCGGCAGGTTCCGGTCGAGCGCGCAGCCGACGATCCAGTCGTTGAGCACGCCGCCGCCTTCGCCGCCGAGCGCCGCGATCAGGATCGTGAGAGGTCGGTTCTCGGTCATCGCTTCAGGCCGGTTGCAACGGGTCGATGATCGCGCGGCGCAGTCGTGCCTTGATGCGGTCCCAGCGGCTCGGGTTCGAGACGATCTCGGCGCGCCAGAACGACGGGCACAGCGTGGCAGCGTGCGCGACTTCGCCGCACAGTCCGCAGCCGACGCAGTCGTTCGTCACGTGCGCCACCGGATCGACCTTCAGCGGATCGGTGGGCGTCTTCACCGTCAGCGTCGGGCAGCCCGAGAGGCGGATGCACGAGTGATCGCCGGTGCAGGTGTCTTCGTCCACGCCGAAGCGCGTGCGTACGACGCGCTTGCCTTCGGCGAGTCTCTTCGCGCGCAGCGGCTTGATGCGCCGCTGGCGTTCGAGCTGGCACTCGCCGTCGGCGACGATCACCTTCAGCCCGTCGTACGAGGAGGTCAGCGCCTCCTTCAGCGTGCGCTTGACCTTGCCGACCTTGTAGTTGTCCACGGTGCGCAGCCACTTCACGCCCATGCCCTTCAGCGTGCTCTCGATCGTCACCTGGGTCGGCGTGGCGCTCGTGCCTTCGGCGACGCGACGCGCCTCCGACGTGGGGGTGGAAATGACCTCCTGCGTGCCGGTGGCCGACGTGTAGCCGTTCTTCATGATGACGAGCACGCCGTCGCCCTTGTTCAGCAGCGCCGACGATACGCCCGAGATCAACCCGTTGTGCCAGAAGCCGCCGTCGCCCATGATCGCGATCGGTCGCGTCGCGAGGAAGTTCTTGACGCCGGCGCTGCTCGCCAGGCTCATTCCGTAGCCGAGGATCGAGTTGCCGAAGGAGAAGGGCGCGAAGGTCGCGAACGAGTGGCAGCCGATGTCGGTGGAGACGTGCAGCTTGCCGATCTCCTGCTCGACGAGCTTCAGCGCGGAGAACACCGGCCGTTCGGGACAGCCCGTGCAGAAGTTCGGCGGACGCCCGGGCAGCAGTCCCTTGAATTCTTCGGTGGCCTGTCCGCGCAGCAACTCGACCTCGCGCAGCAGTTCGTCGGCGCCGCCGCGCGGCAGCTCGGGCGCATGCTGCGCGAGAAAACGCGACAACCCCTTCAGGATCAGCTCGGCGGTGTATTCGCCGCCCATCGACAGCAGGTCCTTGCCGTGCAGCTTCGTCTGCAGGTCGGCACGGCGCAGGATCGCGCTGATCTCCTGCTCGATGAAATCGGGCTGTCCTTCCTCGACGAGCAGCACGGCGCGCTTGCCGGCGAAGAACTGCGTGATCTGCTCGGGGACGAGCGGGTAGACGACGTTCAGGTTCAGGATCGGGATCTGCGTCTTGCCGTACGCGTCGGCCAGGCCCAGTGTCTGCAATGCACGGATCAGGTTGTTGTACAGGCCGCCCTGGACGACGATGCCGAGCGCGTCGTGCGGGCCGTCGAAGAGCTCGTTGAGCGTCGCGTCGACGACGTAGCGGCGTGCCGCCGGCATGCGCACCTCGTGCTTGAGCCTCTCGTGCTCGAAGGTGACGGGCGGGTGCGACAGTCGCGAGTAGTCGAAGTTCGCCGGCTCCTGCTGCAGCTCGCGCGTGGAGATGCGCGGCTTGCGGTTGTCCTTGCAGACGAAGCTGCCGCGCACGTGGCAGGCGCGGATTCGCAGCTGCAGCATCACCGGCGTGTTCGATGCTTCGGACAACTCGAAACCATGCTCGACCATCCGCACGATCGTTGGCAGGTTCGGCCGCGGATCGAGCAGCCACATGCCCGACTTCATCGCGAAGGCGTGCGTGCGCTCCTGGATCACGCTCGCGCCCTCGCCGTAGTCTTCGCCGACGACGATGAGCGCCCCGCCCATCACGCCCGGCGAAGCGAGGTTCGACAGCGCGTCGGATGCGACGTTGGTGCCGACCACCGATTTCCAGGTGACGGCGCCGCGCACCGGGTACATGATCGAGGCGCCGAGCATCGCCGCGGCCGACGCCTCGTTCGTGCAGGCCTCGACGTGAACGCCGAGTTCGTCCATGTAGTCGCGCGCCTGCACCATGACGTCCAGCAGGTGCGAGACCGGCGCGCCCTGGTAGCCGCCGACGTAGGTGACGCCCGATTGCAGCAGCGCCTTGGTGACGGCGAGAATGCCTTCGCCGTGGAAGGTTTCGCCGTCGCCGAGCGCGAGCGAACGGATCTCGTTGCTGAAGGAAACTTCCACGCGTGACTCCCGTGGTTCGGTTGGTCGGTCGGGGCCGGGCGGAGGCGGGAGCCGCGCAGGGCCGCCGCGGCTGCCCTTGATCGTTCGTCAACTTAAACGTAGGCTACTCATTCGTCAAATGGATTATCGGAATCCATCGAATTGACAAGATGAATACAGAGGCGGATACGAGGGCGGCCGTCGAACCGCCGGGGCGCGCGGCCGGTGACTCCCGCCCGCCGACCGGCGTCGGCGGCGATTCCTCCGCTGCGAGGAGCACCGTCGACGATTCCCGCTTTTTCGCGCGCCTGGACCTGAACCTGCTGCGCGTCCTGGTGGCGATCGCGCGCTTCCGATCGGTGACCGAAGCGGGGCGGCATCTTTCGCTGAGCCAGCCTGCCACCAGCAACGCGCTGGCGCGCCTGCGCGAGGCCTTCGGCGATCCGCTCTTCGTGCGCGCGCCGGGTGCACTCGCGCCGACGCCGCTGGCGGCCCGCCTCGCCCCGATCGTTGCGCGGCATCTCGAGGAACTCGAAGCGGCCCTCGGCGAGCGCGCCGCCTTCGACCCGGCGAGCAGCACCACCGAATGGAGGTTGTCGCTGTCGGATCTCGGCGAGATCGTCTTCCTGTCGGCGATCGTCGAGGCGGTGCGCAGCGACGCGCCGCACACGCGCGTGACGAACGCCTCGGTGCCGGTCGAGCGCGTGGCCGACGCGTTGGCGCATCGCGAGATCGACCTGGCGGTGGGCATCATCGACACGAAGCAGCGCGGCCTGCGTTGCACCGTGCTGTTTCGCGAGCGCTATGTGGCGCTCAGCCGGCGCGATTGTCCGCGCGCCTGGCGTACGCGGCGCGGCTTCACCGACGCGCCGCTCGCCGTCGCTTCGCCGACGGCGACCTACCACGGCGAGATCGCCGAGCGCATCGAGCGGCTCGGTCGCCACAGCGGCATCGTCGTGCGCGCACGGCATTTCTCCACGATGCCCGATCTCGTCGCGCGCGGCGAACTGGTGGCGATCGTCCCCGAGATGTTCGCGCTGATGGCCTGCGAGCGGCACGGGCTGGCGATGTGGCCGATCCCGGTGCCGACCCCGCGCTACGACGTCTGCATGGTCTGGCACGGCGCGCTGGATACCGACGCCGCCCAGCAATGGCTGCGCGAACGCGTCCTGCGGGCCTTCGTGAGGGCCGAGGCGCGCTGATCGGTTCGTGCGCCGCCGAGTCGTCGAGCCGGCAGGGGTGTCAGGCGCGTCTCGGTGCTTTACGACCGTGTGCTGGTCGGCGACGATTCTTCGCCAGCGACGGGAGGCGGGCCATGGACGTCCAGGACAAGACGATCCTCGACTATGTGCTTCACCGAGGACGGCTTCTTCCGTACCGGCGACCTCGGCACGCTGCGAGCGGACGGCCTCCTGAAGATCACCGGTCGCTCGAAGGAGCTCTTCAAGACCGCCAAGGGCAAGTACGTCGCTCCGGCGCCGATCGAGAATCTTCTGAACGCGCATCCGATGGTCGCGTTGTCGCTCGTCTCGGGCGTCGGTCGGCCTGCCGCGTATGCGCTCGTTTCAACTGGGCGAGGAGGTGCGCACGCGCATGACCGGAGCGGCGCAGCGCGCGCAGCTGCAGGGCGAGCTCGAACGGTTGCTGGAACAGGTGAACGCCCGCCTGCCCGATTACGAGCGGCTGCAGACCATCGTCGTCGCGACCGAACCATGGTCGATCGAAAACGGTCTCTTCCCGCCGACGATGAAGCTGCGTCGCGCCCGCATCGAAGCAGCCGCGCAGCCGAAGCTGGAGCGGTGGTACGCGAGTGCGCGCAAGGTGCGGTGGGCAGACGACGAAGTGGCCGCGGCGACAACGGCTGTTCCCGGCGCGCAGCTTTCCTGAAGGGGCGCGGCAGGCCCCGATCAGGCCGCGATCCGCTCGAGCCGTTCGTCGCGGTTCGAGCGTCTCGCCGCGATGGCCGTTTCGGCACGAGCGGCTGCCGGCGCGAAAGCGCGTTGCTGCGGCTGCAGCCGCGTCGTCACCGCGTCCGTGCCACGCTCGTCCGGTGCGAGCCGGAAGACGGCCACGGCTCGAACGAGTTCGCCGGCCTGCTCCTGCAGGGCGGCGGCGGCAGCGGTGCTTTCCTCGACGAGCGCGGCGTTGTGCTGCGTCGCCTTGTCCATTTCGCTCACCGCCGCACCGACCTGTGCGAAGCCGGCGCTCTGTTCGGCGCTGGCGCTGCTGATCTCGCCCATGATGTCGCTCACCCGACGGATCGACTCGACGATCCCCGTCATCGTCGTGCCCGCGCGATCGACCTGCCGGGTGCCGGCTTCGACGCGCTCGACGCTCGCCTCGATCATCTGCCTGATTTCGCGAGCCGCATCGGCCGAGCGCTGCGCGAGAGTTCGCACTTCGCCGGCGACCACCGCGAAGCCCCGGCCCTGTTCTCCGGCGCGCGCCGCCTCGACCGCGGCGTTCAGCGCGAGAATGTTGGTCTGGAAGGCGATCGCATCGATGACGCCGACGATCTCGGCGATCTTCCTCGAGCTCTCGTTGATTCCCTGCATGGTGGCGACGACCTCGGCGACCACCTCTCCGCCGGCGGCCGCGGCCGCACTCGCGTTGCGAGAGAGCTCGTCGGCCTGATGCGCGTTGTCGGCGTTCCGGTGAACGCTGGCGCTCAACTGCTCCATCGATGCAGCGGTCTGCTCCAGCGCGCTGGCCGCCTCTTCGGTGCGCGACGACAGATTGCTGCTGCCCTGCGCGACCTGCGAACTGGCCGTTGCCACGTTCTGGGCATGCTGCCGCACCTCCGAGACGACACCGGCCAGGTTGCGTCTCATCGCACCGAGTGCGTCCACGAGTTGGCCGATCTCGTTGTTTCCCCGCGGCTCGATCTCCTTGCCGAGATCGCCGTCGGCGATGGCACGCGCCAGGTCCACCGCCTCGCGCACGGGAACGGTCACGCTTCGCACGAAGGCGGCGGACAAGGCAAGCGAGAGCGCGACGATCACGGCGAGCATCGCGGCGACCAGGTATTCGGCTCGTTCGGACTCGGCGACGCGAGCGCTCAGCCGATCGACCAGGCTCTGCGCCGCGGCCTCCTCGAGTGCGTAGACGCTGTCGATCGTCGCGCTGATCGCGTCGAAATAGTCAGTTGCCGGGAGATCGAACTGCAGGGCCTCGATCAGTTTCTCGTCGACGACCGACAGCGATCGCGCGACGCTCTCCTTCGTCGCCGACAGGCGCGAGTGCAACGCCTCGCGGAGCTGCCCGTCGGCGGCGAAGGCCTTTGCGAGGCTGCGGCCCACATCGTCGAGGCGCTCCGTCGCGCGCGGCTTCAGGTTGGTCAGCTCGGTGCGTCTCGCATCGGAAACGTATTTCTGCGCCAGCGCCGCAGCGCCGGTCGCCCGCATGCGTCCGAGCGTCTCGGCCAGCGCCGACGCGTGCACGAAGGATGCATAGGCCAGCGCGTTGCCGGCGCGCTCCGGGATGATCGTCACGCCGAACTCGTCGAGCAACTCGTCACCCAGTTCCGCGAGCCCGTCGATCACCTCGGTATGCCGCTGCCAGCTCTTGTCGACGTCCGCCAGCCGGCCGTCCGCGATCTCCGCGTGCAGCGCCGTCCATTGCCGCTTGCGCTCGTTCCATCCCGCGACGACTTTGTCGGATGCGCGCACCGCGCCGAGTTGCGCATCGAGCGCCGCAATCGTCTTTTCGCTCGCTTCGCCTGCAGCGGCAAGACGTGCCGCGAAACCGTCGTCCTTGCCCTGCGTGGAGAGCGACTGGCCCCTGCCGAGCACGCCTGCGACGAGTCCCCGGTGATTCTGGATCGAGTGGATTGCGTTCTGCAGCGCGATGATCGCGCTCACCCCGTCGACGGGACGCTGGGCGATCCGCACATCCGCGGCGGTGCGCTGCAGATAGAGCGCAGTGGGCAGCGCGAGCGTGGCGAGCGCGATCATCCCGAGGACCAGGAACTTGGTCGACAGGCTCATCCGGTGAAGTAGCGACATGGTGCTTTCGAATCGGCTGCGGGATCGGTGATGAACCGCTGTCCATCGCTTCGATCTTCGGCCGATCGACGGCATTCTTGAGTGCGGCGCTGACGCGCGGCTGGCGCCCCCGGCACGAATCGAACGTGCGACCCTCCCCTTAGGAGGGGGATGCTCTATCCACTGAGCTACGGGGGCGTGGGCGCGATTCTACCGAAGCGCGTTGTGGGCGAGGGGCCCGAAGAACGGCGATCTGCCGGAGGCACTCGCCCGACGGGCGTCGCAATCCTTGATTCAACGCACGAATCGGGCGTTTCGTCGGGCGTTCCTGCCGAACGGCGAAGCCGCGAGGCTAGAATCGATCGACACCCTCAGGATCGATGTCCTCAGCCGCCGCGCGTCCTGCGCATGGCTTGGACGCATCGATCGCAAGGACGAGGCATGACGCGCATTCCCGTTCTGCTCCTGTCGGCGATGCTCGCCGTCGCGACGAGACCCGCGACCGCGCAGGATCTAGACCGCGCCGAGCAGTTGTTCTCCCGGCATTGCGCCGTGTGCCACGGTGCCGACCGCGGCGGCTACATCGGCCCCGCGCTGAACCGCGACGAAACGAAGCTCTCGCGCGGCCAGGTGGCCGAACTGATCCTCAGCGGATCTCCGGCCACGCTGATGCCCCAACATCCGAACTGGCGCGGAACGCTGTCGGCGAAAGACCGCGACCTGCTGGCGAGGCTCGTCACGACGCAGCCCCGACGCGAGCTGTCGTGGTCGCTGGACGATGCGCGCAAATCGCTCGAAGTGCTCGTCTCCGACGAATCGAAGCTGCCTTCGGCGCCCCGTTATTCGATCGATCGGATCGACGACCTGATGGCGGTGATGTCGCGCGGGCGCCAGGCGGTCGGAGCGCAGGCCAAGGTGCTGTTCTTCGACGGTCGCACGCATCGGAAGGTGGGCGAGGTTCGCACCGGCCATGCACCGCACCTGATGGACTTCCATCCGACGCAGCCGCGCTGGGCCTACGTACGCGACGACCTCGGCTGGGTGCACAAGATCGACCTGTATTCGATGCGCACGGTGCGCAAGGTGCGTGCCGGCCTGAACGGCACTTCGCTCGCCGTGTCGCGCGACGGACGCTACGTCGCGGCGGGTTCGTTCGTGCCGCATACCCTCGTCCTTCTGGACGCCGACACGCTCGAGCCGGTGCACCTGCTCGAACTTCGCGGCGTCGATCCCGACGGCAGGACGGTTTCGGCCGATTCCGGGATGATCACCGCGACATCCTTCGCGAACGTCTTCGTCGTCGCGCTCGAGCAGGCGGGGCAGGTGTGGATCATCGATCTCGACCGGCGCGGCTTTCCGTTCACCGCGATCACGAAGGTCGGGCGACATCTGCACGACGCGTTCCTGTCGCCCGATGGACGCTACGTCGTGGTGGCGTCGTACGACGATCACGAGAACGCGGTGATCGACCTGCAGGAAAAGCGGGTCGTGCGTCGCATTCCGGCCGGCTGCAAGCCGCACGTCGGGTCGGGTGCGGTCGTCCGCTCGAAAGGGCGCCTGCTGGGTTTCGGCACGAACATCGGCGAGGACGACTGCAAGTCGTTCGAGGTGACGGTGTTCGACATGGACACCTTCGACGTCGTCGAACGGATCCCGGTGATCGGCCCGACCGAGTCGCCGGCCGCGCATCCGAACGCACCCTACGTGGTGGTCGACATCGTCGGCAAGGGCCCGAACGCGAGCAAGCTCCAGTTCATCGACAAGGAGACGCTGCAGGTGGTTCGCACTCTCGACGTCGCAGGAACGCTCACCCATTCGAATTTTCCCGAATACACCGCGCGCGGCGATTTCTTCTACGTGAGCGCGCGCTACTCGGGCGATCGCAGCATGGGAGCGCCGGCAGGACGGCTCGTGGTGTTCGACTCGCGTACGCTGGCCGAAGTGAAGTCGATTCCCGTCGATGTACCGGCCGGAGTGTTCTCGGCGGCGCGCGCGCGCACCGTCGTCGTGGGACTGCAACCGCCGCAGTGAGGTCGTCGGCCCGCATTCTTCCGCTGGAGCTTCGATGACCGCCGATTTCCTCCGGCTCGTCGACGAGCGCGCGCGCAGCGCACTCGCGTCGGGCGACCTGGAACCGATCGTCACCGAGCCGAGCGAACTCGTCGAAGACGGCCTTCGTTTCGTCGTGCGCTCGGTTTCGACACTCGCCGGCAGGAGCGCTGCGATTCCCGGCGGACCGCGCGATCCGGACTTCGATCCATTCCTCGCGCCCGATCCGGCGCTGACGCTCGGCGCGCTCGGCGCGCATCACAGGGCGATACTGAATAAGTTCCCCGTGTCGGCCCGCCATATCGTCATCGCGACCAACACGTTCCGCGAACAGCTCGAGCCGCTCGACCGAACCGACTTCGCCGCGCTCGCGCGCGTGCTCGCCGAGGCGGGCGGACTGGGCTTCTACAATGGTGGTGCGGCGGCCGGTGCAAGCCAGCGGCACAAGCACCTGCAATGGATCCCGAGCGGCGCGGGCAACGCGAGCCTGGGCGAATGGCTGCCGGGGTTGCCGGCCGGGCAACCGCCGCTCGCCACGGCCGTGCACCCGAAGCTGGCCGTGAAGCACTGCTTCGTGCGCATCGAGTGTGCGATCGGAATGCCCGTCGAGCGCATGGCCGACAGCATCCACGAGGGATTCGTCGAGGCGCTGCGGGCGCTGGCACTCGTTCCGGATGCGCGCGGCCTGCTACCGGCGTCGAACCTGCTCGTTGCCGACGGCTGGCTGCTGCTCGTGCCCCGCAGCCACGAGCATTTCGAGGGGATCTCGATCAACGCGCTGGCCTACGGCGGCACCTTCTTCGTACGCGAGCCGGAACGACTCGAGGCGCTGCGATCCGCCGGACCGCTGCAGGCGCTTGCGTCCGTCGGGATCCGATGCTGAACGAAAAGCGGAAGGTCCTGCCGAAGCCGTCGAACGACGGGCAGGCTCATCCGCTCGCAGCCGCCGCGGCGCGTCGCACCCGCCGGTCGAGCAGCATCGCGGCAGCGCCGCTCGCTCCGATCACTGCCATGCCGGCGAAGCTCCAGGCGCCCGGCAATTGGCCGAAGAACGCCCAGCCGGCCAGCGTCGCCCAGAAGATCTGCAGGAACACGAGCGGCGCGATGAACGACGCACTCGACCAGTAGTAGGCGCGGATCCAGAACCACTGGCTCACCACGCCGGTCAGGCCGAGCGAGGCGAGCAGCGCGAGCTGCGTCGCATCGAGCGAATCGGGCCAGCCGCCCCAGCTGTCCTGCAGCGGGAGCACGGCCGCGGACATCGCGATGCCCACGAGCGAACTGAGGAAGATCGTCGCGAGAGAGTTCTCGCGGATCGCCAGGGCGCGCGTGAGCAACTGGAATGCGACGTTGCACAGCACCGTCAGCAGCACGAAGACGACCCCGACCGGGTCGAGGTTCGCGCCGGGGCGAACGACGAGCAGCATGCCCGCGAAGCCGAGGGCGGCGCCCGCCCAACGTGGCCATCCGACACGCTCGCCGAGCAGCGGCCCGGCCAGCAGCATCACGGCGAAAGGCGCGATGAAGTTGATCGCGGTGGCATCGGCCTGCGGCAGTCGGCCGAGCGCGGTGAAGAAGAACAGCGTGAATCCGGCGAGCGAAATGCCGCGCAGCAGTTGCGTGCCCGGACGCGACGTTCTCCACAGCGCCTTGCCGAGCGTGGGAGCGAGAAAGACGAACATCAGCAGCGCGTGCCCGGCGTGTCGGGCCAGCGAGACGAGCGGAATGCCGATCTCGCCGGCCAGTCGCTTGCCGGTGGCATCGAGCAGCACGAAGCAGATCTGCGCGGCGGTCAGGTAGGCGAGCGCGCGCAGCGGCCGCTCGCGGTGCGGGGCCGTCAAGCGCCGGTCGTCCGCGGCGAAACCGGCGTCTGCGGCAAGCGGCGATAGTCGACGATCGAGAACGGCGTTCCGTCGGCCGCGCAATGCTCGCGCCGCTCGACGACGCTCCAGGTCCCGGGATCGAGCGCATCGAAGAGCGTGTCGCCTTCGTAGTCGCGATCGATTTCGCTGACGACCGCGCGCTCGGCGAGCGGCAGTGCTGCGGCGAAGAGTTGCGCGCCGCCGATGACGAAAACCTCGTCGGTGGCGATCGACGGGTCGTCGTCCGCCCGTGCGGCAATTTCGATCGCCTCGTCGAGCGACGAAGCGTGTTCGGCGCCGACGAAACGGCGTTGCGCGTCGCGGCTGACGACGATCGATCGCCGGCCCGGCAGCGCGCGGCCGATCGACTCCCAGGTGCGTCGCCCCATGACGATCGAGTGACCCGTCGTCAGCATGCGGAAGTGCTTCAGGTCTTCGGGAAGATGCCAGGGCAAGCCGCCGTCGGCACCGATGACGCCATTGCGCGCGCGCGCGACGACGAGCGTGACGCGCGGGCGCGCTGCGCGCCCGCGACCGGACGGAAGAGGGGCGTCAGACGATTCGGAAGAGGGCGACGACATCGGCGGATTGTAGCCGCCGGCGCGTCGCGTTCAGCGCGGCACGACCGCCGTGGCTTCGAGTTCGATCTTGCCCGGGTTGTCGAGCAGGTCGGAGACGAAGATCATGCTCATCGCCGGGTAGTGCGTGCCCATGTGCTGGCGCCAGATCCTGCCGAGTTCGCGGCGCGCGGCCATGTACGCGGGCTTGTCGCAGCAGTAGGCGGTCATCCGGCAGACATGGTGCGGTTCGGCCCCCGCCTGCGCGAGCACGGCGACGATGTTGCGCAAGGCCTGGTCGAACTGCGGCGCGATGTCTTCGGACTCGAAGACCTGCTGCGCGTTCCAGCCGACCTGCCCGGCGACGAACACGATGCGCCCGGCATCGACCTCGATGCCGTTGGCGTATCCGATCGGGGCGGCCCAGCCCTCGGGAAGCAGGGTTCTCATCGTGTCGATCTCCTAAGGGTTCGCGCGCGTGCGGTTCATTTCCGCGCTCAATCGGTGTAGCGCGGCGGATCGGGGTCGTCGGCCCAGTTCCGATCGGGTTTCGGCGTCCTCGCGAGCCACGCGCGGATCAGTTCGACGTGCTCGCGCTCTTCCTCCTGGAGGCCGAGCGCGGCCTTGCGTACCGGCTCGGTGGTGGCCGCCTCGGCGATCTGTGCGAAGAAACGTTCGGCGCGCTCCTCGCTCTCGAGCGCGAGCGTGAGCGCATGAAACGGCTGCATCAGGTAGTGCACTTCGTCGATGGGCGCGGTTTCCGGCGCCTCGAAGCCTTCCCACGCCGGCCGCGCGGTGATCGGACCGGGCATCTCGCTCCAGCCCATCTCCGACATGATCTGCTCTGCGTGCTTGCCTTCGATCGCCGCCATCTTGCGAAAGAGCACGGCAACCTCGCGGTTGTTGTGCATCTCCATGGCATCGGCGAACTCGGTGTACCGCGACGCGGCGTCGAGTTCCATCTGCAGCGCCTGGCGCATGAAGTCGTGAAGCGTTCCCGGAACGCGATCGGGATTCATAGGGCGAACTCCGCGCTGAGATCCTCCACCGTCTTCGCCGCCGGCTTGCCGCCCAGCGGATGCGGCTTGCGGTTGCCGGCGTACAGCACGCCGATGTTGAAGCCGTCGTCGGTCATGAGCCGCCGTGCGGCGCGTGCGGCGTCGTCGGTGGGGCCTACCGGCGATGGCCGCGCGATCTGCTTCCACTCGCGTTGTTCGGGACGGAAAGTCACGCACGGGCTGAGGATCTCGATGAACGAGAAGCCGGGGTGGCGGATCGCCTCGGCGATGATCTCCGCGCTTCCGTTCGGGTCGCCCGAGAACGCACGCGCAACGAAGTTCGCGCCGGAAGCCAGTGCGATGACCAGCGGATGGAAGGTGCGCATGCCGGTGCCGCCAGGTTGCAGCTTCGAATCCCAGTCGGGCTCGGTGGTCGGCGACGGCTGGCCCTTGGTCATTCCGTAGACCTGGTTCTCCATCACGATGTACGTGAGGTCGACGTTGCGCCGGCAGGCGTGCATGAAGTGGTTGCCGCCGATCGAGAAACCGTCGCCGTCGCCGCCGGCGGCGAGCACCGTGAGATCGGGACGTGCGACCTTCAGCCCGGTGGCGGCCGCGAGCGCGCGTCCGTGCACGCCGTGAAAGCCATAGCACGAGGTGTACGCGGGAATGCGCGACGAGCAGCCGATGCCGGAGACGACCGCCACCTGCTCGGGCGGCGCGCCGACCATCGCCAAGGCCTTGGTCACCGCGCCGAGCACCGAGTAGTCGCCGCAGCCCGGGCACCAGACGGGTTTGTAGGCGGATTTGAAGCTGGCCGCCGTGAGCGGCTTCTTGCCCGATTCGACGGGGGCGGCAACGTCGTTCATTGGTTTCTCCATTCGACGATGGCATCGGCGAGTTCGGCCGGTCGCAGCGGCAGCGGCCCCGGACGATGGAAGCTCGACGGCTTGCCCGGCAGATCGTAGACGGAACGCAGGTATCGCAGCAGTTGCGCCGAGTGGTTCTGCTCGACGACGAGCACGCGTGAGACGCCCTCGAGCGCCTGTTCCAGCCGTTCGGGCAGCGCCGGAGCGAGCAGGCGCAGCGCGATCAGCTTCGCTCGCACGCCGCGCTCGGCGGCCCGCACGAGCGCTTCGCGCACGACGCCGGTGACCGAACCGAAGGTGACGATCGCCAGTTCGCCGTCGCCTTCGATGTCGGCCCACGCCGAGCCGTAGTCGTGCTTCAGCAGCTTGCGCTCGCGCTTGTCGAGTTGCAGCTTGTGGTCGGCGCTCTGGCTGCTCGGGATGCCGGCTTCCGTGTGCTCGAGGCCGTCGGCCGTGTAGACGACGCCCGGCGTGCCGGGGATCGACATCGGGGAGATGCCCGATTCGGTGTTGCGGTAGCGCTTGAAGTCGGGCGCATTCGCCTCGACGACGAGCCGTTCGGCAACCACGCCCGTGTTCGCCGGCTCGTCGATGATCGCGCGCGACTGGCCCATGAACTGATCGGACAGGACGATCGCCGCGGTCTGCAGCTTCTCCGCGAGATGCACGGCCCACTGGGTGGTGGCCAGGCAATCGGCGATCGACGTGGGCGCGACGACGACGCGCGGGGCGTCGCCGTGAAGGCCGTTGACCGCGTAGGACAGGTCGCTCTGCTCGCTCTTGGCAGGAATGCCGGTGGACGGACCGCCGCGCATGACGTCGACGACGACCACCGGGACTTCCGCGGTGATGGCCAGGCCGATCGCCTCGGTCATCAGCGACAGGCCCGGCCCGGAGGTGGCCGTAAGCGACGGAACGCCGCCGTAGGACGAGCCGATGATCATGTTGATCGACGCGAGCTCGTCTTCGGCCTGCAACAGCGTGCCGCCGACCTTCGCCAGCGCGGGGGCCATCCACTCGAGCATCTCGGTGGCGGGCGTGATCGGGTAGGCGGCGACGAAGCGCACGCCGCCGCGCAGTGCGCCGAAGCCGGCAGCTTCGTTGCCGCTGAGCATCCAGCGCCTGCCGCCGGCGGGCGGCACCTCGAGCGCGGGCAACGCGCCGATCTGCGTGCCCTTCTCGAAGCCTGCGCGCAGCGCCTGCAGGTTCGCATCGAGCGCCGCGGGGCCGCGCTTCCAGCTGCCGCTCAGCGCGGCCTCGAGCGCTTCGAGCGGGATCGACGTGATCGCGCCGGCAACGCCGAGCGCGACCATGTTCGTCCAGCTTCCGGCGATGGCCTTCGACATCTTCTTCAGCGGCACCGATTCCGCGCGCGTGCCGTTGCGCAGGAACACCTCGGGCGCCTCGCCTTCGTCGGCATCGCCGACGACCATCGCACCCGCGCGCATCGGTATCTCGTCGGCGAAGCGGTGGATGTTCTGCCAGTCGATGGCCAGCAGCAGATCGAAGCCGTCGTCGAGCGAATCGGTGGGCGTGGACGCGAGCCGGATGAGCGCCGCGGCTTCGCCGCCGCGGATCTGCGGGCCGCTCGTGCGCACCATCAACCCGTACAGACCCGCCTTGGCGGCGGCGTCGAGCAGGAGCGTTCCGGCGGTCATCACGCCGCTGCCTCCGCTGCCGGCCATCGCGATCGAAATGCTGCGGCGCGCGCCGCGCGGTGTGTCGTTCATGCCAGTGATGCCTGTTGCGTTTCGAGGATCCTTCGTCGCGCTGCATTCGTGCGAGCGCGGGAACGGTTCGCACTTTGCGACGGCCACTCCGGATGGCCGTTGATTTGTATCAAGGCTTGCCGAAGCGCTTTGTTCCACGATGATCGGCATATAAGCGCAATTCGGTACCGCAATACCGAATTACCAGCATACACAACGGCGAAAGCTTCCGTCAATTCGATCTCGGCGTACTCGCCGGGCAACGGACGAACGGCTCTCCCGCACACCGAAGGACCCCATTCCGATGAGCATCGAAGCGCGCCGCTGGATCATGACCGCTCCGAACACGCCCCTCGAGAGCGAGAGCTTCGTCGCGCACGCGGGCGACGGCGAAGTGGTGGTCGCGATCGCCGGTTGCGGCGTCTGCCACACCGACCTCGGCTACTTCTACGACGGCGTGCGCACCAACCACGCGTTGCCGTTGGCGCTCGGGCACGAAATCAGCGGGCGCGTGATCGAGGCGGGCAAGGGCGCCGAGAGCTGGCTCGGCAAGGCGGTGATCATCCCCGCCGTGCTGCCGTGCGGCGAGTGCGATCTCTGCAGGCGCGGGCTGGGCACGATCTGCCGCAGGCAGAAGATGCCGGGCAACGACATCCAGGGCGGCTTCGGTTCGCACATCGTCGTTCCCGCCCGCGGGCTGTGCGTGGTCGACGAGCTTCGCCTCGAAAAGGCCGGGCTCACGCTGGCCGAAGTGTCGATCGTCGCCGACGCGCTCACCACGCCGTTCCAGGCGGTGCGCCGCGCCGGCGTGAAGCCGGGCAGCCTCGCGGTGGTCGTCGGCGCGGGAGGCGTCGGCGGCTATTGCGTGCAGATCGCCGCCGCCTTCGGCGCCAAAGTCGTCGCGATCGACGTCGACGACGCCAAGCTCGAGGCGATCGCCGCCGGCGGCGCGTCGCTCACGCTGAACAGCCGCAGGCTCGACGGCAAGGCGATCAAGGCGGCGATCGTCGATTTCGCGAAGAACAACGGCCTGCCCGCCACCGAATGGTTCATTTTCGAGTGTTCCGGCACGGCGCCCGGGCAGCTCACCGCGTGGGGCCTGCTGGTGCACGGCGCGACGCTGTCGGTGGTCGGCTTCACGATGGACAAGGTCGAAGTCCGCCTGTCGAACCTGATGGCCTTCGATGCGCGCGCGATCGGCAACTGGGGCTGCCCCCCCGAGCTGTACGCCGGCGCGCTCGACCTCGTTCTCGACGGAAAGGTCGCCATCAAGCCCTTCGTCGAAACGCATCCGCTCGACAACATCAACCGCGTGTTCGACGCGGTTCATCATCGCGAGATCCGCAAGCGCGCGGTGCTCGTGCCCGCCGCCTGAACCCAGGAGTATCCCGACGATGAACGCTTTCGCCGAGACCGACATGCGCGAGTTCAAGAATCACGATCTGGTCGACGACATCAGCAAGCCGGGCGTGCGCTACGAGAAGCGCGCCGCGAAGACGCCCGACGGCAAGACCGTTCCGGGGCTGTACAACGCCTGGATCACGCTCGACAACCCTTCGCAGTACAACTCGTACACGACGGACATGGTCAAGGGCGTCATCCTCGCGTTCCGTGCCGCCTCGAACGCGCGCGACGTCAACTGCGTGATCTTCACCGGGGCCGGCGACAAGGCGTTCTGCACCGGCGGCAACACGAAGGAATACGCCGAGTACTACGCGGGGCACCCGCAGGAATACCGGCAGTACATGCGCCTGTTCAACGACATGGTCTCGGCGATCCTCGCCTGCGACAAGCCGGTGATCTGCCGCGTGAACGGCATGCGCATAGGCGGCGGCCAGGAAATCGGCATGGCCTGCGACTTCTCCGTCGCGCAGGATCTCGCGCGCTTCGGCCAGGCCGGTCCCAAGCACGGTTCGGCGCCGATCGGCGGCGCAACCGACTTCCTGCCCGTGATGGTCGGCGCCGAGCGCGCGATGGCCGCCTGCGTGCTGTGCGAGCCGTTCTCGGCGCACAAGGCCTACCAGATGGGCATCCTCACCGACGTCGTTCCCGCGCTGAAGGTGGACGGTCGCTTCGTCGCCAACCCGCTCGTCGAGACGCAGAAGCTGTTCGACGAGTACGGACGCAACGCCTACGGCGAGTCGAAGACCGGCGCGGCGGCGAAGGAGGCCAAGGCGCTGATGGCGCGTGGCACGGTCGATCTTTCGCTGCTCGACGAGAAGGTCGAGGAGCTGTGCGCGAAGATGCTGCTTACCTTCCCCGACTGCACGACGAAGACGATCGAGGAGCTGCGCAAGCCCAAGCTGGAGATCTGGAACAAGAACAAGGAGAACTCGCGTGCGTGGCTCGCGCTGAACATGATGACCGAGGCGCGCGCCGGGTTCACTGCGTTCAACGAGGGCACGAAGGAAGACCGCGAGGTCGACTTCATCCTGCTGCGCCAGAAGCTGGCTGCCGGCGAGAGCTGGGTCGGTCCGCTGCACGACTCGATCCAGCCGAAGGCGAAGAACAAGGGCTGAAGCGATGAGCCAGGCCACGGCCCATTCGTCGGAAGACTCGCCGCTGCGTGTCGCGCTCGAGCGCGACGGCGCGCTGGTGCGCCTGACGCTGGCACGCCCGAAGGCGAACATCGTCGATGCGCAGATGCTCGGCGCGCTGTCGGCGGCGCTTTCCGCGAACCGCAGCCGCCGCGGCCTGCGCGGCGTGCTGCTCGATGCCGACGGACCGCATTTCAGCTTCGGCGCGAGCGTCGAGGAACACCTGCGCGAGCGCTGCGCGCAGATGCTCTCGACGCTGCACGCGCTCGTCGTCGCGATGGTCGAGTATCCGGCGCCGATCCTCGTCGCGGTCCGCGGCCAGTGCCTGGGCGGCGGCCTCGAGGTGGCGATGGCGGGCGGCCCGATCTTCGCTGCACGCGATGCGCAATTCGGCCAGCCCGAAACGAAACTCGGCGTGTTCGCGCCGGCCGCCTCCGTGCTGCTGCCGTATCGCGTGAACCGCCCGGCGGCCGAAGACCTGCTGCTGAGCGGCCGCTCGGTCGGCGCCGACGAGGCGAAGGCGATCGGCCTGGCGCTGCAGGTGGCCGACGATCCGGTCGCCGCCGCGCTCGCGTATTACGACGCGCACCTGGCCGACAAGAGCGCCTCGAGCCTCGCGCTCGCGCTCGCCGCGGCGCGCGCGCCGATGATCCGCCAGGTGCGCATGCGCCTGGCCGAGGTCGAGGCGCTCTACCTCGAGAAACTGATGCAGACGCGCGACGCCAACGAGGGGTTGGCCGCTTTTCTCGGCAAACGCAAGCCCGCATGGGAGCACCACTGATGACCACCGCAAACCCTGTACAGGCGATCGTCGAGCGTTGCCAGACGCTGTTCGATGACCTCGACTTCAACGCCGTCAAGCAATGGAAGGCGGCCGGGCCGGGCCGCAAGGCGATCGGCTACATGCCGATCTACGTGCCGCGCGAGCTGATCCACGCCGCCGGCATGTTGCCCGTGGGGATTCTCGGCGGCGGCGACCAGCTCGAGGTGATCCAGGGCGACGCCTACTACCAGAGCTACATCTGCCGCATCCCGCGCTCGACGATCGAGCTGGGTCTCACCGGCCGGCTCGACTGCCTCGACGGCATGCTGTTCCCGTCGATCTGCGACGTGATCCGCAATCTGTCGGGCATGTGGCAGCTGATGTTCCAGGACAAGTACGTCCGCTACTTCGACGCGCCGCAGAACTACGAGGACGAGGTCGGCGGCCGCTTCTACGTGCACGAACTGGGGATCCTGCGCGACGACCTCGGCAAGCTGCGCGGCAAGCCGATCACCGATGCCGAGCTCGACGCGTCGATCGCCGTCTACAACGAGAACCGGCGGGCCATCGCGGATCTCTACGCGTACCGGGCCGCCAAGCCCTGGCAGGCGCCGACCTCCGAGGTGTACCTGATCCTGCGCGCGGGCATGGTGCTGCCGCCCGAGGAGCACACGCAGCTGGTCCGCGACTATCTCGCGGCCACAGATGCCGTCGCACGGCCCCGGCGCGACAACGCGCGCATCGTCATCAACGGCTCGTTCTGCGAACAGCCGCCGCTGAACCTGATCAAGTCGATCGAAATGGCCGGCTGTTACATCGTCGACGACGACTTCATGCTCGTCACGCGCTGGCTGCTCGACGACGTACCCACGGTCGGCAAGCCGCTCGAGGAGCTGTCGAAGGCCTTCCTGCACCGCTCGGCATCCACCGCCGCCAAGTACGACGCGAAGCGCGAGGACAAGGGCCAGTACCTGCTGCATCAGGTGAAGAAGGGCAGCGCCGAAGGCGTCATCTTCGCTGCGCCTTCTTTCTGCGACCCGGCGCTGCTCGAGCGCCCGATGCTGCAGGACGTGCTCGCCAAGCAGAAGATTCCTTACACGGCGTTCAAGTACGCCGAGAACACCGGCCAGATGGCTCCGATCCGCGAGCAGGCCGGCACCTTCGCCGACTCGATCAAACTGTGGAGCGCCGCATGAACACCGCCGCCAAACCCGCCGCTGCGGCGAAGAAGCCGCAGAGCGTCCAGAAAGACGACGCGATGTCGCTCCAGAAGGAGCTGATCAACGCCAACTACATGGACCTGGCCACCGCGCACCAGAACGGCCGCAAGGTGGCGGCGACCTTCGTTCCGGGCAACCTGAACGAACTGCTGATGTGCTTCGATTTCGCGCGCAGCCTGCCCGAGACGAACGCGCTGCAGAACGGCATGCGCAAGAAGTCGGGCAAGTTCATCATGGACGCCGAGCGCGAGGGGCACTCGGAAGACGTCTGCACCTACGTGAAATCCGACCTCGGCATGATGGCCGGCGGCGAGATCGGTCCCACCGGCGATCCGCTGCCCACGCCCGACGTGCTGCTGCTGTCCTACACGGGCTGCTTCACCTTCATGAAGTGGTTCGAGCTGATCCGCCACAAGTACGGCTGCGAAACCACGATGTTGCACGTGCCGTACCAGGGCGAAGGCCGTATCGAGCCGAACATGCGCGATTACGTCGTTCGCCAGCTCAAGGAGTCGGTGATCCCGACCCTCGAGCGCGTGTCGGGCGTGAAGTTCGACATCGACCGCCTGCGCGAATACATGAAGGAATCGGCGAAGGCCGAGGAAGACCTCGTCGCCGTGCTGCAATCGGCGAAGAACCGGCCGTCGCCGATCGACGGGTATTTCGGTGCCGTCTACTACATCGGCCCGATCTTCACGGCGTTCCGCGGGTCGAAGGACGGCACGAAGTTCTACCGGATGCTGCGCGAGGAGATCGAGCAGCGCGTGCGCGAGGGCAAGGGCCCGATCACCCCCGACGGCGAGATGACCGAGGAGAAGTACCGCCTCATCGTCGAGGGGCCGCCCAACTGGACCAGCTTCCGCGATTTCTGGAAGATGTTCTACGAGGAGGGCGCGGTGGTCGTTGCCTCCACCTACGCGAAGGTGGGCGGGCTGTACGACTTCGGCTTTCGCCACAACCCCGACAAGCCCCTGGAGTCGCTCGCCGAGTACTGCCTGGGCTGCTACACGAACCTGAACCTGCCGTCGCGGGTCGACATGATCTGCCGGTACATGGAGCAGTACGAGGCCGACGGGCTGCTGATCAACTCGATCAAGAGCTGCAACAGCTTCTCGGCGGGACAGCTGCTGATCCTGCGCGAGGTCGAGAAGCGCACCGGCAAGCCGGCAGCGTTCATCGAAACCGATCTGGTCGATCCGCGCTACTTCTCGGCGGCGAACGTCAAGAACCGGCTCGAGAGCTATTTCCAGATGGTCAAGCAGAAGCGCACCGCGCTTGCCGCCTAAAAGGGATTCACCCATCATGCGTTGCTTCATCGGCATCGACCTGGGCTCGACGACCACGAAGGCAGTGGTGATCGACGAGAACCAGAACATCCTCGGGCGCGGCATCACGAATTCGCGTTCGAACTACGACACGGCCGCCGAGGTCGCCAAGCAGGAGGCGCTCGTCAACAGCCGCTTCCACCTGTTCCGCGGCGAGCTCGGCAAGACCGGCGCGCTGAACGGCTCGCTCGACAAGTTCCTCGGGCAACTCGAGCGCGATTTCCGTGCCGAGCAGTATCTCGAACAGCTCGACGACCTCGAGGCGACCTGCAACCGCAGCCTCGAGACGGCGAAGTTCGGCGACGACACGAAGGCGGTCGGCGAAGCGCTGGGCGAAACCTTCGAGCGCATCAAGGTGGAAGCGCCGGCGCTCTTCGCCGAAGGCGCCAAGCGCAAGTCGGACTTCTTCCGCGACATCGCCGGCAGCCAGTACCTGGCCATCGGCGAGACGGTCGCGAAGGAAGCCAACACGCGCTACGACTACCTGCTGAACGTCTTCGACCGGTCGATCATCGAGGTCGAGAACCGCGTCTACAGCGACTCGATCCGTCGCCATCTGCTCGCGGCGCTCGAGCGCACTTTCGCGGCGTTGCCCGAGACGGCCGCACGGCGCACGCAGGTCGAGGCGCCGATCAAGGGGATTCTCGACACCGAGATGGAGGAGACCTACGTCGTCGGGACCGGCTACGGGCGCGCGCGGCTGCCGTTCTCCAAGGAACACGTGCGCTCGGAGATCCTGTGCCACGGCCTCGGCGCGCACCAGATGTATCCGAACACGGCCACCGTGCTGGACATCGGCGGCCAGGACACGAAGGCGATCCAGGTCGATCCGGCCGGCATCGTCGAGAGCTTCCAGATGAACGACCGCTGCGCGGCCGGGTGCGGACGCTATCTCGGCTACATCGCCGACGAGATGAACATGGGGCTGCACGAACTCGGCCCGATGGCGATGAAGTCGACCAAGCAGATCCGCATCAACTCGACGTGCACGGTGTTCGCCGGCGCCGAGCTGCGCGACCGGCTGTCGCTGGGCGACAAGCGCGAGGACATCATGGCCGGGCTGCACCGCGCGATCATCCTGCGCGCGATGTCCATTCTCGCGCGCTCGGGCGGCATCCGCGACGAGTTCACGTTCACCGGCGGCGTCGCGAAGAACGAGGCGGCGGTAAAGGCGCTCAAGGAGCTGGTCGAGGAGAACTACGGCAAGCTCACGCTGAACATCGACCCCGACTCCATCTACACCGGAGCGCTCGGTGGCGCCACCTTCGCTTACCGCGCGGTGGTGCACGAGGGCAAGACCGCCGAGAAGCGCGCCTGAACCCGTCGCAACGAGAGGCAACAGAATGACCTACACGATCGGAATCGACATCGGCTCGGGCGCGGTCAAGACCGTGCTGTTTCGCGTGGACGGCGACAACGCCGAGTGGCTTGCCAAGCGCAGCGAACGCATCCGGCGGCGCGACCCGATGACGCTGGCCGAGGAGGGCCGCGACGGCGTGCTCGCCGACGCCGGAATTTCGCCGGAAGACGTCGACTACATCGCGACCACCGGCGAGGGCGAGAACGTCAAGTTCGCCACCGGGCACTTCTACTCGATGACCACGCACGCGCGCGGCGGAGTCTTCCTGCATCCGGGGGCCACCGCCATCGTCGACATCGGCGCGCTGAACGGGCGTGCGATCAACGTCGACGTGCGCGGCAAGGTGCTCGCCTACAAGATGACGAGCCAGTGCGCGTCGGGTTCCGGACAGTTCCTCGAGAACATCGCGCGCTATCTCGGCGTGGCCGTCGAGGAGATCGGCGGCCTGTCGCAGGAGTCCAGGGATCCCGAGAAGGTGAGCTCGATCTGCGCGGTGCTTGCCGAGACCGACGTCATCAACATGGTCTCGCGCGGCATCGCCACCTCCGACATCCTGAAGGGCATCCACCTGTCGATGGCCTCGCGCATCGTCAAGCTGCTGAAGGTCACCGGCGTGAAGTACGGCACCGCGCTGCTCACCGGGGGCCTGGCGCTCGACACCGGACTGCTCGCGGCGATCCGCGAGGAGATGGCCAACGAGAAGGTCAACGTCGAGGTCGTCAACCACCCCGACTCGATCCACGCCGGCGCGATCGGCGCGGCGCTGTGGGGGGCGTTCCGCCACGACAAGCTGCGCGAGTTGCAGGCAGCTTGATGCAGTCGATTCTGCGCACGGCGCAACAGGAGAAATCACCATGGCATTGATGATCGAAGAGAACTGCACGTCGTGCGACGCGTGTCGCCCGGTGTGCCCCAACGAGGCGATTTCGGCGGGAGAGTCCATCTACGTGATCGACGCGGCGCGCTGCACCGAGTGCGTCGGCGCCGAAGACGAACCGCAGTGCATGCTCGTGTGCCCGGCCGATTGCATCGTCCCGCACCCCGAGTTCCGCGAGACGCCCGAGGAACTGCAGGCGAAGTACGAAGCCTTGCACGGTTGAGACGCGTCAGGGGTGAACCCTTCACCCCTTCACTGCAGTCCTGGAAACAACTCCCGCAGTCCCTCCGCCATCGTCTGCACCGCCATTGCGGCGAGCAGCAGGCCGAGGATTCGCGTGGCGACGTTCATCGCGGTCAGGCTCATGCGCGAGGCGATCCGCTGCGCGCGTGACAGGACGAACCAGCTGAGAGCCGTCACGATCGCGATGCAGGCGACGAGCGCGAGGCGGTGAACGATGCCGCCGCTCTCGGCGGCGATGATCGTCGTGCTGATCGCGCCGGGGCCGGCGAGCAGCGGCACGGCCAGCGGCACGACTCCACTGACGTCTCCTGCTTCGAGCTCCTGCGTCTCGGCCGGCGTGTGCCGCACGGCACCCACTTCGGCGTTGAGCATTGCCAGCGCCATCAGCAGCAGCACCAGGCCACCGCCGACGCGGAACGACGGCAGGCTCGCACCGATCAGCGCGAGCAGCGACTGGCCGACGAAGGTCGCGAGCACGAGCACGAGGAACACCGTGACCGCGACGGCACGCGCGAGGCGCGCGCGCGCGTCGGCACGCGTCGACGCGGTGAACGCGATGAAGAACGGGACCGCGAGGAACGGGTCGACGACAGCGACCAGCGTGACGATGAAGCGCAGGTATTCGGTGGCCGTCGCCATGGCGCGCCGGGCGCGCGGATCTCAGGCGCGCGCCGCGCCGGCCGATGCACGCGCGCGCGATCGCCGGCCGCGCACGACGGCGCCGAGCATCGTTGCGATGAACACGGCGAGCGAGGCGGCATTGAGCAGCCCGCCCAGCTTCGTCCAGCCGTAGCCGGCACCGGCGTCGCCGATCAGGCGGATCGCCACGGAAGCATGCAGCAGGGCGAGCGGCAGGTAGAACGACGGATGGTACGGAAGGGTGACGCGCAGCACGGCCGGCAGGATGATCGCCGCGTGGCCGAACACCATCGAGAAGACGAAGCCGAGCGTCAGCGCGTGCAGTGCCGCGTCGTAGCTTTCGGTGCCCGCGACGAAGCCGCCGGCGAGCAGTGCGACCAGCGAGCCGACGGCGAGCCACGCGTAGCCGGCCAGCAGGCAGACGGCGATGAAGCGGGTGAGCGCGCGCCCGCGTACCGTTCGCCGCGCGATGTCCTGCCGCAGCAGCCACCCGGAGAGCGCGAGCAGCCCGATCGCGAACAACATCGACCCCCAGCGTGCGCCGGAGCCGGCGAGCCCGACGATTGTCGCGACCAGGATCGCGCCGAAGGCCGCTTTCGCCCCGGGCGACGGCGGCAGGAAGCGCGATAGTTCGAGGCGTTCGCCGGCGATCGTGAGCACGAGAAACGCGAGCCACCACGGAACGGCAGCGGCAATCGGCTGTCCGGCGAGCCACAGGGCGGTTCCCGCCGGCCAGCAGGCGGCGCCCAGTGCGAGGGTGACCGTGAACAGCGCGCGCTGGCGGCGCAGGACGTCGAGCGACGCGGCGAGGAACACCAGGCCCCCGCCGAGGAACAGCAGCGCCGCCCACGGTAGCGCCGGCACGGCGGGGCTGCCGGACGCGGCGAGCACTCCGCCGGCGCCGGCGAGCAGCGGGCCGGCATATGCCCAGTAGCGGCCGATCGCGACGGCTCGCTCGAGCGCGATGACCACGCCGAAGAATCCGCCGATCATCAGCGGTCCGTGCAGCGCCGCGACGCTCGCGACCGCATCGGGCATCGGCCAGCCCAGGCGTACGAGACCGGCGCCGGTGCCGAACAGCAATCCGACGAAGCCGAGCATCAGCAGCGGCACGCGCCACGCGGGCGGAAGGCCCGCGCGCGGCGCCGTGGCCGCGGCAGGGTGGGTCACCTCAACGCGGCGACCAGCCGAAATGGTCGCGGGCGAGACCGGTCATCTTCTCCGGAGTCCACGGGGGATCCCAGACCAGTTCCACCTCGACCGCGGTGCCTTCCGGGACGATGTCGCGAACGACCCGTCGCACGTCGTCCATGATCATGTCGGCCATCGGGCAGGCTGCGGTGGTCATCGTGATGTCGATGAAGACTGCCTCGTCGCCGACCGCGATGTTGTAGACGAGCCCGAGGTCGACGATGTTCATTCCCGCTTCGGGGTCGTCGACCTGGCGCAGCGCTTCGCGGACCGCGTCGTCGTCGGGCATCGAGGGCATCGGCGCTTCCTCCGCTGTGTTCCGATCTCAGTCGAAGCGTCGCACGAATGCGATGCGCTGCGACGGAACGAACCCTGTGTCATAGAGGAAACCGAGCAGGCCGAGATTGTCCGGGGTGACGCTCGTCTCGACGCGCTCGACGCGCAGTGCGCCGAGGTTCACGAACAGCTGCGACAGCAGCGCCCGTCCGACACCGCGCCCGGCGTAGGCCGGATCGACGCCGATCGTGTCGACGACCGCCACCGCTTCGGTGCGCCCGTAGTCGCCGAGATCGACGCGCGCCATCAGGAAACCGATGACGAGATCGTCGTCGATGCGTGCGGTAAGCGAGACGCCGATCGCCGAGTCGGCGGTCGTCTCGGCAAAACGGTGCGCCATGTACTCTTCGCGGTTGCGCCCGGTGATCGCGCGATCGATGCGCACGATGTCGCGCAGTTCGCCGGCGTTCATTGCCCGGACGTCGGCCGTGTCGCGCGCCAGGCGTTCGAAGTCGTTGGCCGCCTGACCACCGAAGTTGACCTCGGACGGAAGCGCGGCGGCAGCGTCGGCGAGCACCGGGTCGTCTCGCTCGGGCGCGTAGGCGCCGCCGGCGACCGCGCAGTCGAGCACCAGCTCCGGCGCCCGCTCGAAGTCCATCGCGCTCATCCAGCGCAGCATCGGAAGGTCGTTCCAGCGCGCCTGCGTGCGCAGGCAGGCGATCCGGTGTCGCCGGGCCCATTCCGACAGCGCGGCAAAGAGGTCGCGACCGATGCCCTGGCCCTGGACGTCGTCGCGAACGCCGATCGCCTCGAGCCTCAGCTCGGGATCGCCGCGGCCGAATTCGCCTTCGAGCACGCGCGCGAGAATGTGGCCGGCCAGCCCCTTGGCATCGATGGCGGCGAACTGCGCGTGCAGTTGCGGCTCGCGACGCGCCGATTGAAGCCGGCGTTCGAAGTACGGGCGGCGCGAATGTCCTTCGATGGTCGTGTCGATCGCGACGACCTCTTCGAGGTCGCTGGGAGCGAGCGGACGGATGTCGGCGCGGAGCGTGTAGGAAGCGTGCATCGGTTTGCCTCGCATGGGCTGCGGGATCCGGGGGCGCGCCGGCGCGGGTGGGCGCCGGTACGCGGGTTCAGGCCGTCGCGTACGCGAAGGCGAGCTCGCGATCGGTGTCCTCGTCGAGCAGGTCTTCGAGTGCCGGCAGCAGCGCCATCGTTTCCTTCTGGATATGTGCGACCTGGCGCTCGACCATCTCGGCGACGCCTACCTTCAGCTGCGTCCAGCCGGCGTCGTCGAGCGTGCCCCCGGCGGCTGCGTGGGCAAGCGGCAACAGCGTCTCGGCTGCTTCCCGAATTGCCTGGTGCTCCTCGGCGAGCAGCTCGGCGATGTCGCCCTCGCCGGCTTCGGAGAGCCGTTCGAACAATTCGTTCTCCTCGAAGTCGAAGTGACGTCCGACGTCCTGCTCGAGGTGGCGGGCAAACTGGCCGGCGAGGCGCGCGAGATCGGGGTTGCCGCCGGCGCCCGTGCGCGGTGCGCGCGCGAAGGCCTGTTCGACCTTGCCGAGAAGATCGAGGCTCGCGCGGTGTTCCTCGTCGAGCGCGTGAGCGACCTGGCCCTGGAAGTTCATGAAGGCTCCGAAATCTGCATCGCGCTGCCAGAATAGGGGGGCCTCATCGGAGGGCCATTGATACGGGTCAAGCAACGGGCGCGGCCGGTCGGGAGACGCTGTGCGGCGCAGGCGCGGCGCGCATCCGCCGCACGAGGACGACGAAGAACGCGAGAAAGGCGACGGCGCCCGCCGCTCCGACGAACGAGGCGGCGAGCACGATCGATTTCGCGTCGGCGATCGCCCCGATTGCCAGCAGCGCGAGCGCGGCGAGGTGGCAGGCATAGTGCACCGCGAGCGGGCGTTCGGCGGTGAGCGAGGACGGCGTGCGCGGCAGCTTCGTTCCCGGCGCCTTGTGCATCGACGCGAGGAACGGGACGATGCGCTGCATCATGCCGAGCACGAGCGTGAGCAGCCAGCCCGGCACGAGAGCGATGCCGAAAAGCGTCGAGAGCAGCGGGACGTCGGGGACGACGATCGTCGCGAGGGCGAGCACGAGGCTTGCCACGAGCAGTGCCCAGGCGAGACGCACCAGGCGGAACGAGCGCCCGAGTTCGCGGCGCATGCCGGTGCGCAGCGCCTGCAGCACGAGTTTCAGGTGCAGCGCCACGGCGGCGCCGCCTGCGGCGAGCGCGGAGATGCGCAGGGGCAGCGCCCAGGCGTCGAACGCCGCTGCCGCTGCGCCCAGCGCCAGGGCGAGCGCGGCGAGGCCTGCCGAGACGCGCACCTTCGTTTCGTCGGGCGCCGGCGAGAGCGCGAACATCGGCACGAGGATGTAGGCGAGTCCCAGCGCGAGCATTCCCATGAAGCCGTAGGCCGCGAACGGCACGTGCAGCGCCAGCGCCACGCTGCGTCCGAGCAGCGGCCAGCCGAGATAGGCGAGGGCCAGCGACAGGGCGCTGACGACGACGACGACGAGCGAGGCGAGTGCGATCCAGGCGTGCGCGACGATCCCGGCCATTCCGCGCGCGCCGGCGAAGTTGCGCGCGCTGAGTCCCGCATAGCCGAGCAGGCCCGCCACGGTGGCGATCGCGCCGGCGCCGAGCAGAAGCGTCTCGCCCAGGCCCATGCCGATCGTCGTCGCGGCTACGCCGGCCGTGTAGACCCACCAGATCGCCGCCGGCAGCCGCGTGGAGTGCACCGGCTGGCGGGTGGCCACCGGCATCAGCTGCAGGCTCGCGCCGATCGCGGTCATCGCGAGAACGCCCAGCGTGATCAGGTGCAGCGCCGCCAGCGGCCAGCCGAGTCCGCCGATGAAGCGCGGCGCAGTCGCCGCTCCGGCGGCCAACGCCAACCAGGCGGCGAGGTGGAAGACGGCCGCTGCGGCGAAGTAGCGCAGCGGAATCGATGCGGGAAGCAGGCGGCTCGTCGCGCCGGCGAGAAAGCCGGCTGCCAGCTTCGTGCGGGCGCCACCGGCCTTCTTCATTCGCTGCGCGCCAGTCGCAGCCGGACCTCGCCCGGTTCGCCGTCGACGATCTCGGCCGACCAGCCGATCTCGGCGAGCTCCGGGTAGAGCAATTGCGGATCGCGGTCGTGATGGACGATGACCGCGCGATCGTCGTCGATCGACCGCACGAGCGAGAGGATCTGCACCATCGGTTGCGGCGCGGCCAATCCGCGCACGTCGATGTGGATGCCGTCCGCTTCGGTCCAGCGCTTCATTTCACTGCGCCTTGTGCAGGTCCTGGAGCTTGCGCCGGATCAGCTTTCCGGTGGCCGTGCGCGGCAGCGCATCGATCGGGTGGAACCACCGCGGGCGACGGAACGGCGGCATCGATTGCGTGTGTTCTCGCAGCGCTGTTTCCGCGCGCTGCGCGCTCGCGCCGTCCTTCGGCACGTAGAAAACCGCGACGGCGTCGAGCCCGTCGTCGTCGGGCACGAGGACGGCGGCTGCTTCGAGGATCTCGGGACTGACCAGTCCGAGTGTCTCTTCGATCGCGATCAGGTCCACCCAGCGACCGTGCACCTTGACCAGCGAGCCCTCGCGCCCGGCGAATCGGTACGAGCCGTCGGCCTGTGGTTCGAAGAGATCGCTCGGGCAGAAACGTCCGTCGCGGAAGTGCTCGGCCTGGTCGCCGGGCAGGTTCCAGTAACCGAGCGCGATCATCGGCGCGTCGAACGACAGCCGCGTGGGCGACGCAGTGTTCTCGCCCAGGGGCCGTGCGTCGATTCCGGGCGACGGGCGCAGGCCGCGTCCGTCGTCACGGTCGGTCATGACGAGCACGAGCGTCTCGGAGGCGCCGTAGCCGTTGATGATCGACGCTCCGGTCTGCCGGCGCCATTCGTCGCGCAAGTCGACCGACAGCGCTTCGCCGGCCGAGACGAAGCGGCGCACGCCGTCGCGCACGAGTTGGGCGGCGAGCCCTTCCTTGAGCAGGTTCCGATACAGCGACGGCACGCTGCACAGCACCGTCGGGCGCGTACGCGCCACGGTGGCGGCGACGCCTGCGGCGGTGGGCCAGGCCGGATCCAGCACGATCGACGCGCCGAGCTTCAGGCCGGCGTACAGCGCATTGGTCTGCGGATAGGAGAAGAACATCTTCGAGCTGGCGAAGATCCGGTCGCGCGCGTCGGCGCCGACGACCTCGGCGGTCACGCGCTCGATCTCGCCGGCGAAGCGATGACCGTGCACGACCGCTTTCGGCTTGCCGCTCGTACCCGAAGAGTGCACCCACACGGCCGGCTGCGACGGTTCGCAGGCCAGCGGCGCCGCTGCTGCGCTGCGTTCGTGCTCGACGGACCATTCCTCGCGGGAAACGACGCACGCGCGCCACGGCTCGGGCGTGTGCATGCGCGACTCGGCGAGTACGAAGCGGAATCCGGCGGCGTCGAGCATCGCCGTCCATTCCGCTTCGGACAGTCGCGGATTGACGCCGACGGCGACGCCCCCGGCCCAGATGCAGCCGAGGAAGGCGTCGACCCAGGCGAAGCCGTCGGCCAGCTGCACCGCGACGCGCTCGCCGGGTTGCAGCCCGCGCGCGAGCCAGGCGCCGGCGGCGCGAGCGACCGATTCGCGCAGTTCTCCGTAGCTGCGCGTCTGTCCGTCGCACACGAGCGCGATGTCGTGCTCTCTACCGTTCTGCAGGAGAACCGACGCCGCATTGCATTTCATGGCCGCTTCCTGTCCGGGCTTCGACGCGCCGCCTACCCTTTCGGGCGCAGGTCTCGAACGCGAACCGCCTTGCCTTGCGAGCGGGGGATTTCGCCCGGCTTCTTCACCGATACCGCGGTGGAGATGCCGATCATCGACTTGACGTGGTGTGCGATCTGCTTGCCGATGCGGGCGTATTCGCTTTCGGACACGCCCGGCTGCGCCTCGGCTTCGATCGACACGTTGTCCAGCGTTCCCTGGCGCTCGACGACGAGCTGGTAGTGCGGCGCGACGTCGGGCAGGCCGACCAGCACCGCCTCGACCTGCGACGGATAGACATTCACGCCGCGGATGATCAGCATGTCGTCGTTGCGGCCGGTGACGCGCAGGATGCGCACGTGCGTGCGGCCGCATCCGCAGGGCGCGGTGGAGAGCTTCGTGATGTCGCGCGTGCGATAGCGGATCATCGGCAACGCCTGTTTCGTGAGCGTCGTGATGACCAGTTCGCCCGCTTCGCCTTCGGGAAGCGGCTGTCCGCTGTCGGGGTCGATCACCTCGAAAAGGAAGTGATCCTCCCAGCCGTGCAGTCCGTTGCGATGCTCGCACTCGCAGGCCACGCCCGGCCCCATGATCTCCGACAGGCCGTAGATGTCGATCGCCTTCACCCCGAGGCGCGCCTCGACCTGCTGACGCATCGCGTCGCTCCACGGTTCGGCGCCGAATATGCCTACCTGCAGCGGTCCCCGGGAGAGGTCGACGCCCATGCTCTCGGCGACTTCGGCGATCGCCAGCGCGTACGACGGCGTCGAGCACAGCACTCGGGCCTTCAGGTCGACGATCAGCTGTACCTGTCGCTCGGTGGAGCCGCCGGACACCGGAACGACGGCGCAGCCCAGCCGCTCGGCGCCGTAGTGCGCTCCCAGTCCTCCGGTGAACAGGCCGTAGCCGTAGGCGTTGTGCAGGACATCGCCCTTGCGCACGCCGGCTGCGGCCAAAGAGCGCGCGACGAGGTCGGACCAGTTCGACAGGTCGCTGGCGGTGTACGCGACGACGGTCGGTTTGCCGGTGGTGCCCGACGAAGCGTGTACGCGCGTGATCGCGGCGAGCGGGCGCGCGAGCATGCCGAAGGGGTACTGGTCGCGCAGGTCGGTCTTGACGGTGAACGGCAGGTGGCGCACGTCGTCGAGCGACCCGATGGCCATCGGGTCGATGCCGGCGGCCTCCAGGCGGGAGCGGTGCAGCGGAACGTTGTCGTAGGCATTGCGCAGCGTCTCCTGCAGGCGCGCGAGCTGCAGCGCGAGCAGTTGCTCGCGGGGCATCGTCTCGAACTCGCCGTGCAGGTACGCGCCGGCGTCCTGGCTGCTGCTGGTTGCGGGGTTGGCGGTGGTCGTCACGGCCATCGGGGAGTCTCCTGTTCTGCGGAATCGGTACGTCGTGGATCGCGCCGGGCGGGGCAGGTGCTTCGTCGGAACGACGGTCCGCGTCACAAGCCGAGGTAAGCCTGCCGCACGCGCGGGTTGCCGAGCAGCTCGGCGCCGCTGCCTGCCAGCGCGATGCGGCCGACCTCGAGCACGTAGGCGCGATCGGCGATGGAGAGCGCGGCGCGTGCGTTCTGGTCGACCAGAAGGATCGTCGTTGCCGCATCCTTCAGCGCGCGCACGGTCGCGAAGATCTCGGCGACCAGGCGCGGCGCCAGTCCCATGCTGGGTTCGTCGAGCAGCAGCAGTTTCGGACGCGTCATCAGCGCTCGACCCATCGCGAGCATCTGCTGCTGTCCCCCCGACAGCGTTCCCGCCGCCTCGCGGCGCTTCTTCGCGAGGATGGGGAACAGCGAATAGACGCGCTCGAGCCCCTCGGCGACCTCGCCCGACGGACGAACGAAGGCGCCCAGCCGCAGGTTGTCGTCGACCGACAGCGGGCCGAACACCTGGCGCCCCTCGGGCACCTGGACGATGCCCATGCGCACGCGCTTGCGCGGCGCTGCGCGGGTGAGGTCTTCGCCCTCGAACTGCACGCTGCCTGCGGCGATCGGCTGCACGCCCGAGAGCGCGCGCAACAGCGTCGTCTTGCCGGCGCCGTTGGCGCCGACGAGTGCCACCAGCTCGCCGTCGCCGACCTGCAGGCTCACGTCGTGCAACGCCGTGATGCGGCCGTAGCGGCTCGAAAGAGCGCGGACCTCAAGCATGCGCGACCTCGTCGGTGGCCGCGCCGAGATAGGCTTCGACGACGCGCGGGTCGGCGCGCACCTCCTCGGCCGTTCCCTCGCACAGCTTGCGCCCGTAGTCGAGCACGACGATGCGGTCGGAGACGCCCATCACCAGCTTCATGTTGTGCTCGACGAGCACGACGGTCGTGCCGCCGCGCGCGAGCTGGCGAATGAGCTCGCCGATCTCCAGGGACTCGGTGGGGTTCAGTCCGGCCGCCGGTTCGTCGAGCAGCAGGAAGCGGGGTTCGCCGGCGATCGCGCGTGCGATCTCCAGCCGCTTGAGAGCGCCGTAGGGCATGGAGTCGGCGCCTGCGTCGGCGTAGTCGGCGAGCCCGACGAAGCGCAGCAGCTGCATCGAGTGCCTGCGCGATTCACGCTCGGCACGCGCGAGCGACGGCGTGCGAAGCATCGTCGACCACAGCGCACAGCGCTCGCGCAGATGACGCCCGGTCATCACGTTCTCGAGCGCCGTCATGTTCGCGAAGATCTGCAGGTTCTGGAAGGTGCGCCCGATGCCGGCTGCGGCGAAGCCGTGCGCAGGGGCTCCGGTGAGGTCGCGCCCGTCGAGGAAGATGCGACCGGTGCTCGGCCGGTACACGCCGGTGAGCAGGTTCAGCAACGTGGTCTTGCCCGCGCCGTTGGGGCCGATGATCGAATGCACGCTGCCCGCGGCGAGTTCGAAGGACAGGTTCTGGACGGCGTGCACGCCGCCGAACTCCTTCGACAGGTTGTCGACGCGCAGCGTGCTCATCGCGCGCGATGTCCGAAGCGCGCAGCCAGCGTGGGCACCGCGCCGCGCGGGAAGAAGATCATCGTGCCCATCATCACGGCGCCGAGCACGACCATTTCGTACTCCTTCACGACGGTGAGCGCCTGCGGCAGCACGGTGAGCACGGCGGCCCCGACGACGGCGCCGAAGGTGGACGCCATGCCTCCGAAGACCACCATCGTGACGAGTTCCACCGAATGCATGAACGACGCCTTCGCCGGCGTGACGAATCCGCTGTAGAAGGCGGTGAGCCCGCCGGCGGCCGCGGCGAAGGCGGCCGAGAGGACGAAGACCATGACTTTCTGGCCCGCACTGTCGATGCCGACCACTTCGGCGGCGACCTCGGATCCGTGCAGCGCGCGCAGCGCTCGCCCGCGGGGCGAGTCGATGATATTCAGCGCGAGCCACACCGTTGCGACGAGACACGCGCCCACCACCCAGTACCAGACGCGCTCGCCCTGTACGGCGACGCCGAAGACGGAGAAGGGCGGCACCGGCATGCCGTCGGGGCCGCCGGTGAGCTGGTCTTCGTTGGCCAGCACGATCGCGACGATGATGCCCAGCCCGAGCGTGGCCATCGCCAGGTAGTTGCCTTTCAATCGAAGAATCGGGCGACCGACGAGGAAGGCGAGCAGCGATACGGCGGCGGTGGCGAGCACGAGCGCGGCGAAGGGCGGCACGCCCCAGTTCGCCGCGAACAGCGTCGAGCCGTAGGCGCCCAGGCCGAAGAAGCCTGCGTGGCCCAGGCTGATCTGGCCGGCGTAGCCGATCAGCAGGTTCAGGCCGACGCAGACGATCGCGTTCAGGCCGACGAGGATCGCGACGTCGTAGAAATAGTCGTTGACGAGCGCGAACGGCAGCAGCGCGATGACCAGCGCGAGCACTGCAAGGCCGCGCAACCGCGGCGCGAGGCGTTCGCGCGTCGGCAGCGCGGGCTCAGACCCGCTCGCTCTTGATTGCGCCAAGGATTCCATCGGGTCGGAAGAAGAGAACGACGAGGATCAGCAGGAACGCGATGACGTCCTTGTAGGCCGACGATACGTAGCCGGCGCCCAGGCTCTCGAGCAGCCCGAGCAGGAGTCCGCCGGCGATCGCGCCGGGGAAACTGCCGAGTCCGCCGAGGATCGCCGCGGCGAAACCCTTCAGCCCGAGCATGATGCCGACCTCGTACGAGGTGAACGTGATCGGGGCGATCAGCACGCCGGCAAGCGCGCCGAGCCCGGCTGCGAGTCCGAAACTGGCGAACAGCACCTTCTTGATGTCGATGCCGACCAGTTGCGCCGCCAGCGGGTTGTACGACGTGGCGAGCATCGCCTTGCCGAGCATCGTGCGGCGGAAGAACCAGGAGAGGGCGGCGACGACCGCCACCGTCGCGCCGAGCACCCACAGGCTCTGCGGGACGATCGTGGCGCCGAGGAAGGCAATGGGCGCGTCGCCCGAAAGCGGGGCGAGCGCGTGGATGTTCTTGTCCCAGACGAGCTGTGCGACTCCGCGCAGGAAGATCGACGCGCCGATCGTGATGATGATCAGCGTGACGATGTCGGCATTCCTGGCGCGCCCGACGGCGAGGCGCTCGAGCGCCAGGCCGACGATGGCGGCGATGGCGACCGCGCCGAGGATCGCCACCGGCATGGGCATGCCGGTGGCGACGAGCGAGACCGCGCTCATTCCGCCGATCATCACGAACTCGCCTTGCGCGAAGTTGATGACGCGGCTGGCGTTGAAGATGATCGAGAAACCGAGCGCGACGAGCGCGTAGATCGAACCGGCGGTCAGCCCGCTGGCGAGGAACTGGACTGCCTGGCCGCCCATCTGCGCATTCCGCCCGGTGTTTCGATCAGCGCTTGTTGTCGACGAGGGCCCAGTTGCCGTTGCGCACTTCGAGCATGCGGAAGGCGGTCAGGTCCAGGCCCATGTGGTCGGTGGGCGACATGTTGAACACCCCGGCCGTGCCCATCAGGCCCTTCGTCTTCTCGATCTCGTCGCGCACTTTCTCCTTGTCGGTGCCGCCGGCGCGCTTGATCGCCTCGACCACGATCATCAGGCCGTCGTAGGCGTGGCCGCCGAAGGTGGAGACGTCGGACTTGTACTTCGCTTCGTAGTCGTGCTTGTACGCGGTGACGACCGGCTTCTGCGGATCGTTGGCGGGCAGGATGTCGGCCACCAGCAGCGCGGCAGCGGGCAGGCGAACGCCTTCGGCCGCGTCGCCGGAGAGCTTGATGTACTCCTTCGAGGCCACGCCGTGCGACTGGTAGAACGGCAGCGACAGCCCGACCTGCTTGTAGTTCTTCGTGACGATCGCCGGACCCTGGCCGAAGCCGCAGTTCATCACCGCCTGCACGCCAGCCGTGCCCTTGATCTTCGTGAGCTGCGCCGTCATGTCGGTGTCGGCCGCGCCGTAGCTTTCGTCGGCGACGATCTCGATGCCGTATTTCGGCGCCACCTGGATGCACTGGGCGCGAAGCGACTTGTCGAAGCCGCCGGCGCCGGTGATCAGCGCGAGCTTGCTCAGCTTGCGCTCGTTCATGTCGGTGAAGATCTTCTCGCAGGCCATGCGGTCGGTGTGCGGGGTCTTGAAGACCCATTTCTTCACCGGCTCGATGATGACCACCGCGCCCGCCAGCGACACGAACGGAATCTTGGCTTCCTCGACGAGCGGCACGGCGGCCATCGTCTCGCCGGTGCTCGTTCCGCCGATGATGACGTCGACCTTGTCCTGCTCGATCAGCCGTTTCGTGAAGGTGCGCGCCTTCTCGGCACTGCCGCCCGAGTCGTACGAAACGAGTTCGAGCTTGCGCCCGAGCACTCCGCCCTGCGAGTTGATGCGCTCGACGTACATGTCGAGCGTCTTCTGCTCCGGGTCGCCGAGGAACGAAGCGGGGCCGGTGACCGCCAGAAAGGCTCCGATCCTGATGGGTTCCTGCTGCGCGTAAGCGCTTCCCGCGGCCGTTACCGACGCCGCGAATACCGTTGCCGCGATCCGCGCGGCTGCGCGGGTCTTGCCGATCGACTTCATCCTCGTCTCCTTGTTTGTGGACGCGTTCGAGAACCGTGGGGGTGCGGCTTCGCGTCGAATCTTCGACCCTACCGCGTAGCGGCGCCAGCCGGGAAGATCCCGCCGTGTCGCCGATTCGTGACAACGTTCCGGATTCGGTTGCACGAGGGCGCGTGGTATCCCGGCCCTTCCGGCTTTCGGGTTATTCTGGTACTGCGATGCAGGTATTGAATTGATCTGCGTCACTTTTTGGGGAGCGCATGGCACGAGGGTCCGGGAGCGCCCGCGGGCGCGGCAAGACGTCGAAGGCGGCGAGCGCCGGACCGCCCGCGGCGAAGACCGTAGTCGGCAAGCGCGCCAGGGCCTCGGCATCGACGCCGGCGCCGGCGCCGGCGCGCCGGCAGCCGTCGCCGACCGTGCGCCGGCCGTCTCCCGCGCAGGCGTCGCGAACGCGCGAGGTCGCCGTGCCGGCCGCGCGCAGGCAGGCCGCTGCCGCAGCAACGGGCGTTGCTGCCGCCACCGTCGTCTCGATCCGCCCGGTGCGGCCTGCCGATCTCGCGCAGGTGATCGCGATCGATTCGATCGTCACGGGAATCGAGAAGGCCGAGTACTGGCGCACGATCCATCGGCGCTACGGCGACGCCGAACGCGCGGGCAGGCGCTTCCTCGTGGCGGAAGCGAACGGCAGCGTTGCCGGGTTCGTGATCGGCGAGGTGCGCGACTGGGAATTCGGCTCGCCGCCGTGCGGCTGGGTTTTCGCCATCGACGTGCATCCGCAGTTTCGCCTCGCGAGGCTGGGCACGCAACTGGTGAGCGCGATGGCCGACTGGTTTCGCAGCGAGGGCGTGAGCACGATGCGCACCATACTCGCACGCGAGAACACGCTGATCCTGTCGTTCTTCCGCAGCCTGGGGATGACCACCGGTCCGTTCATTCCGCTCGAGATCGACCTGCATCATCCCGGCTTCTTTCCGATCCCTCCGGGCCGCGCCGCATGAGGCTGCAGAAGAACACGCTGCTCGCGCTGTACAGCGTGCTGGAGTTCGCCTTCGACCCGACGCGGCACATCTCGGCCTCGGAGATCGCGCACAAATACGAGGTGTCGCCGCACCACCTCGCGAAGGTGCTCTCCGAGCTCGCACGTTCGGGCTACGTCGAGTCGGTGCGCGGCGTCGGCGGCGGGTACCGCTTCGCGGCGAACGCGCGTCGCGTCACGTTGATGGACATCATCCTGCTGTTCGAGGATTTCACGCCGGCCGGCGGCGACCGACGCGAGCCGGGCGAGAGCACTCCGGTGGGGCAGGCACTCGCGTCGGTGATGCTCGAGATCGACGAGATCGCCAAGGCCACGTTGAGTTCGATCACGCTGGCGACGATGCTGCAATGGATCGAGCGCAACCGGCAGGTTCCGTCGCGCGCTTCGCTTCAGACCGCGACGTCGGCGCGGATCGGCGGACAGGGGTCGTAGCCTTCCACGGCGAAGTCGTCGATCGCGTATTCGTCGATGCCTGCCGGATGGCGCAGCAGCTGCAGCCTCGGCAGTGCGCGCGGGGTGCGGGACAACTGTTCGCGTGCCTGCGCGAGATGGTTCAGGTACAGGTGCACGTCGCCGGCCATCCAGACGAACTCCCCCGTCCGCAGTCCGGCCTGCTGCGCGAGCATCGCCTGCAGCGCCACCGTGCCGACCCAGTTGAACGGCGCACCGAGCAGCAGGTCGCAACTGCGCTGGAACATCAGGCAGTTCAGCCTGCCGTCGCTCGTGCAGTGGAACTGGTAGACCATGTGGCAGGGCGGCAGTGCCATCTCGTCGAGTTCGGCGACGTTCCATGCGTGGAACAGCATCCTTCGGCTCGATGGATCGGTCTTCAACGTGGCCAGCAGCGTGGCGATCTGGTCGTGTTCCCGGCCATCGGCGCCGCGCCAGCGTCGCCACTGCTTGCCGTAGACCGGCCCGAGTTCGCCCCACGTCCGCGCGAAGTCGGGGTCGGCGAGGACGCGTCGTTCGAATTCCTGCTGGTCGATCGCCTCGCCGGTGGCGCGCCGATATCGCGCGAGCGGCCAGTCGGTCCAGATGTGCACGTTCTGCTCGAGCAGCGGGCGGATGTTGGTGCCCCCGCCAACGAACCAGAGCATCTCCTTGATTGCCGTCTTCCAGTAGACGCGCTTCGTCGTGAGGATCGGTACCACGCCGTCCGACACGTCGAAGCGGGCTGTCGCGCCGAATATCGACAGCGTGCCCACGCCGGTGCGGTCGAGCCTGCGATCGCCTGCGGCGAGCACGCGCGCAAGGAGGTCGAGATACTGCCGCTCCGGATGAGGCATCGACGCAGGTCGGCTTTTCAGTGTGCCCGGTCGCCTGCCGACGCTGCGGCGCCGGCCGGAACCTGGAGGTTGCGCACGCTGCCCGGTCGAATGCCGGCCGCAGGCGGCGCGCCGACGTTCGGCACGCCGCCGGACGGGGCCGGCGAGCCGACGTTCGGCCCGCCGCCGGACGGGGCCGGCGAGCCGACGTTCGGCACGCCGTAGGACGAGGGCATCGACGATCCGGGGGGCGGGTCGTCGGCGGGCAGCGAGTCGGGCGCTCGTGCGGCGGGAGGCTGCGCTGCAGGCGGTGGCGGCGAGCGCAACTCATCGGCGCGCGGTTCGCGGACATCGATCGGAGGCGATACCTCGGCGGATGGCGCACCGGCGGCTTGCGGTCCGCTCGTCAGCAGCGCGACCGACGGTCGCTGCGGCGCGGGCAACTCGATGCGCGAGCCCTTGCGCTCGACCACGGCGCCGTCGGAGCGCACTTCGACCAGCCGCAGGTCGGTGCCGATTTCGTCGCCGACGAGGTACGCGCGCGGTGCGCGCGATCCGACGGCGAGCACGGCGCTGCCGCGGCTCGGGCTGGCCGCGACGCCGAGCACGCGCAGGTCGAGTGCGGGAGCGCCGGACACCGCAGCGCCGCCGGCACTGCCGAACAGCGCCTGCGCTGCGTCGAGGTCGGGCACGTTGCGCGTGTCGACCAGCGATCCGGTGGGTGCGATCGCAACGGGCGGCGCAAGCAGTTGGAGCGCCCAGTAGGCGCAGATGGCACCGAGCGCACCGAAGGCCGCGACGGCCGCGATCGACGGAGCCCAGCGGCGCGGCCGCGGCGATTCTTTCATCGATTTCAGAGTGGAAGCGTAGGGGATGTGCGCTGCTATCATAGCCCGCTGCTTCACGAGACGCCCCGGGGGAGGGGATGCTCCGTTCATCGGTTGATCGCTGGCGCCGCGCCGGCCAGCGTGGCTTCACGCTCATCGAGATCATGGTCGTCATCGTGATTCTCGGCGTGCTTGCCGCGATCGCCGTGCCGCGCATCATGAGCAAGCCGGACGAGGCGCGCGTGAAGGCCGCGCAGACCGAGGTCGCGCAGATCCTGCAGGCGCTCGACCTGTACCGGCTCGACAACTACCGCTATCCGAGCACCGAGCAGGGGTTGAGTGCACTCGCCGAGCGTCCTGCGGTCGATCCGGTTCCGGCGAACTGGAAGCCGTACCTGAAGCAGGCCCCGATCGATCCCTGGGGCAAGCCTTACCAGTACCTCAATCCCGGCGTGCGCGGCGAGATCGACGTCTTCAGCCTCGGCGCCGACGGAAAGCCGGGCGGCGAAGGCGTCGCTGCCGACATCGGCAACTGGTCGTTGAATCGCTGAAGCCAGCCATGGAGCATGTGCGGTGAAGCGGCGGCCGGGTGCTGCCGGACGCGCGCGCGGCTTCACTCTGCTCGAGTTGCTGGTGGCGATCGTTGTCGCCGGTGTCATGGTCGGCATCGTGTCTCTGTCGATCGGCGGCTTCGATCGCGGCCTGCGCTTCGAGGCCGATCGCCTCGCGCAACTGCTCGCGCTCGCGCGCGAGGAGGCACAGTTGCGCGGCGCGCCCATCCGCTTCGAGGCCGACGACGAGAGCTACCGTTTCCTGGTCTGGCGGGAACGCCGATGGCGCCCGCTCGACGGCGACCGCGATCTGCGCGTGCGCCGGTGGGAGCAGCCGACCGAACTCGGCATCGAACGCGGCGACGGACGCGACGGGATCGAGTTCGGCCTCGACCAGGTCGATGCGCCATTCGTGCTGCGCCTTCGCCGAAACGGACAGGAGGTCGCGATCGCGGCCAACGGACTGGGACTCTTCGAGGTACTGCGGTGATCGCCCGCGCCTCGTACGATGCAGGCTTCACGTTGATCGAGGTGCTCGTCGCGATGACGATCGCCGCCGTGGCGCTGATGACGGCGATCCGCGCGACGACGTCGCTCGCGGTGAACGCTGCGGAATTGCGCACGCGCACGCTGGCGCAGTGGAGTGCCGAGAACCGCCTGGCGCAGATCCGCGTGTCGCGCGAATGGCCCAACCTGGGTCGCCGGCAGTTCGACTGCAGCCAGGGGGCCACCGTGCTGCTGTGCCGCGAGGAAGTATTCCAGACGCCGAATCCGCTGTTCCGCCGCGTCGAGATCAGCGTCTTCGACGCGAACGCGTCGTTCCGCTTCGCGCGGCTGGTCGGTTTCTCGACCAGGCTTCCCTGATGCGCACGCGCGTTCCGTGCGCGGCGTCCGGCGCCCGGCGTGCGCGCGGCTTCACGCTGCTCGAGCTGCTCGTTGCCGTCGCGCTGCTCTCGCTGCTCGCGGTGCTCAGCTGGCGCGGGATGGACTCCGTGCTGCGCTCGCGCGACCGGGTCGTGCAGTCGTCCGACGAGCTGCGCGCCCTGAGCATCGCCTTCGCGCAGCTCGAGCAGGACGTGCGAGGCAGCTGGGCGGTCGGCCTGCTCGGATTGCGCGAGCCGGCGATCGCGTTCACGGTGCGAGGCGAGGATGCGCAGCCCGAGCTGGCGCTGGTGCGCGAGACGAGCGCGAGCCTGCCGTTGCAGCTGCAGCGCGTGCGCTACCGGCTGCACGAGCAGCGCCTCGAGCGCGGCTTCGCGCCGTGGACGACGTCGACGATCGATCCGTCCCGCCCGGTGACGGAGCAGCCGCTCGTCTGGCAGCCGCTGCTGGTCGGCGTCGACCGGATCCAGTTCCGGGCATGGATCGCTTCCCGCGGCTGGACGCCGGCGGCGACGCTCGCTCGCGACGCCGGCCGGTTGCGCGTCGACGGAATCGAGTTGACGATCGTGCGCGGCGACGAGCGCATCGTGCGCGTGCTCGCCGCGCGCAACTGAGGAACGTCGCGATGCGCACGAGACGTTCGCAGCGGGGGGTGGCGATCATCAGCGTGATGCTCATCGTCGCGCTGGCCACGCTCGTCGTGAGCGCATTGTTCTGGCGCGAGCACGTCACCGTGCGCTCCGTGGAAAACCGGCTCGCGCTGTCGCAGTTGCGATGGATCGAGGCGGCCGTGCTCGACTGGGCCAGTGTCGTCCTGCAGGTCGATCGCAACAGCACCGGCGGCATCGATCACCTGAACGAGGTCTGGGCGACGCCGATCGCCGAAACCGTGCTCGACGAGACGGTGACGGGTGGGGCGCGCCTGGACGATCCGGGCAGCGAGCCGCGGCTCGTCGGCCAGATGTTCGACGCGCAGGCGCGATTGAACCTGAACGACCTGGTGATCGGCGGTGCGCCGTCGAGCGAGATGCGGCTCGCCTTCGAGCGGCTGCTCGCGCTGCTCGGCCGCCCGCGCAGCCTCGCCGGCGTCCTGCAGGCGCGCCTGCTGCAGGCTTATCCGCCCGAAGGCAGGCAGGCGCCGGCGAGTGCGCTGCCGCTGGTGCGCCTGGCGGACCTGCGGACCGTGGCCGGATTCGACCGGGCGACGATCGACGCGCTGGAGCCTTTCGTCGTGTTCCTGCCCAAGTACCTGCCGACGAGCGGCCAGGCACGCATCGAGAACACGCGGGTCAACCTGAACACCGCGCCGGCGGAAGTGCTTGCCGCGTGCATCGCCGACATCGACCTGCAGACGGCGCGCCGCTTCGTCGAGGGCGTTCGCCAGCGGACCTTCTTCGGCAGCCTCGAGGTGGCGCGATCGCGCATGGACGGTTCGCCGGCGCTTCCGTCCAGCCTGCTGTCGGTCGGCTCGAACTACTTTCTGGTGAAGGGGATGGTACGCTTCGGCCGCATCGAATCGAACACCGAGGCGTTGCTCTACAGGGGCGGGCGCCGCGTGGAATTGGTATGGCAGCACAGGTTCTGAAGCGGGGTCAGGCGATCGTCTGGGTGCCCCCGCGCTCGGTGGGCGAGCGTCGGTTCGCCAGCGAGGCGGTGCTTCTGGCGATGCTGCCTGCGGCGGTGTCCGAGCAGGTCGGTGGCGCAGCGAGCGCGGCGGGCCACCCCGTCACCGTTTTCGGCAGTTCGAGCGCCGCGCGTTTCGTTCGCGTGAGTCTCGATGCGTTGCCCGCCTTGAAGCAGGTGACGCTCGTCTTCGATGCCCGCGACGTGAACCTGCTTCGCGTCGCGCTGCCGCCGCTGTCGCCGGCACGCGCACAGCAGGCGCTGCCCAATCTCGTCGAGGACCTGCTCCTGCAGGACGCGCAGGCCTGCGCCTTCGCGATCGGCCCTCGAGAGAGCGACACGCCGCTGCGCCTGGTCGCCGCGATCGACCGGAACTGGCTCGAGTTCGTCGTCGGCGCGTTCGAGCGTCGAGGCATTCGCGTGCAGGCTGCCTGGCCCGCGCAGCTCGCGTTGCCGCTCGGCGCCGGACAGCTCGCACTCGCCTGCCTGCACGACGGGCTCGCCCTGCGCATGCAGCAGCACGAGGGCATCGGCTGGAGCGCCGGAGGAGACGACGAAGCGCGCGTCGAAGCGATCGCTTGCGCGCTCGATGCCGCGGGCGCGGACTCGCCCGAATCCGCGATTCCCGACGTGCGCAGGCGCGTGGCGGTGTTCGTCGAGGACGGATCGTGGCAGGCGCCGGTGTTGAAGGCGGCAGCCCGTGCCGACGTCGAGGTAGACCTGCGTGCGCTCGCTTTTCCGGTCGCCGCCCCCGTCGATCTCCTGTCGGCGCGCTCCGGCTCCGCGGCCCGCCGTTGGCTCGCCGACGTCGATTGGCGCGCGTGGCGCGTGCCGGCCGCGGCTGCGGCGGCGTGCGTGGTCGTCGCGCTGCTCGGCCTGAACCTGCATTGGGCATTGCTCTCGCAGGAGAGCGACCGGCTGCGCGCGAGCATCGAGCAGCGGTATCGCGATGCGTTTCCCGGCACCCAGGTAGTGGTCGACCCGATGCTGCAGATGCAGCGGCAGGTGTCGAGCCTGCGCGCGCGCGCCGGGCAGGCCGGGCCGGACGACTTCGTTCCGCTGCTCGCGCGCTTTTCGCAGGCGCTGGGAGGCCAGGCGATCGACGCGCTCGCGTCGGTCGAGTTTCGCGAAGGCCGGTTGCGCGTGCGCTTCCAGCCGGGATTCTTCGAGGGGCGCAGCGCGCGCGACGGCCTTGCACGCACCGGGCAGCAGTTCGGCCTGTCGGTTCGTTTCGACGCCGATCGCGAACCTACGGCGGCGGTCAGCCTGCTTCGATGACGACGATGATCGAGACGCTGATGCAACGCTGGCAACTGATGGCTGCGCGCGAACGCCGCCTGGTGGTCGGCGCCGCCGCCGTGCTTGCCGTGCTCGCCGTCTGGCTCTCGCTGGTCGAGCCGGCCTGGCACGGACGTGCCGCCTTGCGAAACGAGCTGCCGACCCTGCGCGCCCAGCTCGCGCAGGTCGGCGAGCTAGCCGAAGAAGCGCGACGGCTGTCGTCGGTGCCGGCCGGAAGCGAGTCGCCGCAGGCGCAGAAGACGCAGCTCGAGCGTTCGATCGACAGCGCCGGTCTTTCGTCCTCGCTTGCGCAACTGTCGTTGAACGGCACGTTGTTCGAACTGCGCTTCGATCGCGTTCCTCACGCTGCGTGGCTGTCGTGGGTCGATACGGCGACGCGCGAAATGCGCCTTCGCGTCGCCGACGTCTCGGTCACGCGCGAGGCCGAGCACGGGCTCGTATCCGTGCGACTCGCGCTCGAGACACCGCGTGCGGAAGGCCGCTGAGGTGCGGCGCGTCTCCCCGCGCAGGGCAGTCTTCTTCTCGCTCGTTGCACTGCTCGGCGCCGTGCTCGCGGGGATCGCGTTCGCCCCGGCGAGCTTCGCCGACGCCGCGCTGGCACGCGCCACGCAGGGTCGTGCCCGCCTCGCGCAGGCCGACGGAACGATCTGGAACGGATCGGCGCGACTCGTGCTCGCCGAGGGAAGGGCCGCTGGGGGCGATGCGGCGGCCGCTTTCCCGCCGGCCGGCGATGCGCTCGTTGCCGGCGTGGCGATCCCGGGGCGCGTCGAATGGAGCATCCGGACCTTGCCGCTGCTCGTCGGCCAACTCGATGCACAATTGCGCTTCGGCCGTGTCGCGCAGCCGGTGCGCGTGCACGGCGGCTGGGACGAGGTGCGTATCGATGCGGGTTCGATCGAACTGCCGTCGGTCGAACTCGGGCGGCTCGGGTCGCCCTGGAATACGGTGCGCCCGTCCGGCGCACTGCGGCTGGACTGGGAAAACCTCGTGATCCGTCGTTCCGGCGTCGACGGACGCGCGCACATCGAATTGCGCGGTGCCTCGTCGGCGATGACTCCGGTTCGACCGCTCGGCAGCTACCGCGTCGACATCGTCGGCAGCGGCGGCCGTGCGGAGTTGAGCATCGCGACAATCGACGGTCCGCTGCGGTTGCAGGGAAACGGCAGCTTCGACGCGAATCACGGGCTGCGCTTCGTCGCCCAGGCAAGCGCGGAGGCGGCCGAGCGCGATCGCCTGCAATCGTTTCTCGGGCTGATCGGCCCGCGCCAGGGCGAACATACGATCATCAGGATAGGAGCGTGATGGTGACGAGTGGAACGAGGCGATCGCGACGCCCGGTGGCGGTGCGCACGCTCGTGCTCGTCGCAACGATCGCGCTGTCGTGCGCAGCACCGGCGCAGGGCACGGGCGACCCGAAGCCGTCGGCCGCGGCGCGCAGCGGCGGCGACGCAGCGGCTGCCGGCGCCGGCACGCCGGCCCCCGCCGGGACCGGCGCCGCCCGGCCCGCCGGCAACGGTGCCGAGAAGCCCGCCGGCACCGGCACCGAGAAACCCGCCGGCAATGGTGCGAAGAAAGTCTCGGGCGACCTCGTCACGCTCAATTTTCGCGACGCCGACATCGATTCGGTCGTCGGCGCCTTCGGGCACCTGCTCGATCGCACTTTCGTCATCGACCCGCGCGTTCGCGGCAAGATGACGCTCGAGACGCCCCGGCCGGTGACGCGCGAGCAGGCCTACCGGCTGCTGCAGTCGGCGTTGCGTTCGCAGGGCTTCGCCGTCGTCGAGACCGGCGCGCTGACCAAGGTCGTGCCGGAGGCGGACGCGAAACTGCAGTCGACGCCGGTGTCGGTCGGACGGGCGCCGGGCAGGTCCGGCGACGAGATCGTCACGCAGATCTTCCGGCTGAACTACGAATCGGCGACCAATCTCGTACCGGTGCTGCGGCCGCTGATCTCGCCGAACAACACGGTCGTCGCGTATCCGAACAACAACTCGCTGGTCGTCACCGACTACGCGGCCAACGTCGAACGCATCGCACGCATCGTCGCGACGCTCGACAGTCCGTCGACGCGCGAAGTCGAGGTGATCCCGGTGCAGTACGCGGTCGCCAGCGACGTCGCGGTCGCCGTGCAGCGACTGCTCGAACAGCCGGGCGGTGCGGGCGCTGCCGTCGACCCCGGCCAGCGAGTCGTCGTGATGGCCGATCCGCGCATGAACTCGATCATGATGCGTGCGGCGAGCCCCGCGAAAATCGGCCTGGCCCGGAGCCTGATTGCCCAGCTCGACCAGCCGAGCGCGCGTCCGGGCAACATCAACGTCGTCTACCTGCGCAATGCCGAAGCGGTGAAGCTCGCCCAGACGCTGCGCGGCGTGCTCGGGGGCGAAGGCACCTCGTCGACCTTGCAGGCCGGACTCCAGCAACCGCGCACGCAGCAGCCACTGGTCCAGGAGGGCGCGCCGGGCCAGCTCAATGCGATGCAGCCGGGCGAAGGCGCCGCGCCGCTGCAGCCGTCGCAGACGCAGCCGGTCACCGTGCAGGCGGGCGGGGCGATCATCGCCGCCGATCCGTCGACGAACTCGCTGATCATCACCGCGCCCGAGCCCGTGTACCGCAACCTGCGGGCGGTGATCGACAAGCTCGATGCACGTCGTGCTCAGGTGTTCATCGAATCGCTGATCGTCGAGATCAGTGCCGAGAAGGCAGCCGAACTCGGCGTGCAGTGGCAGTTCCTCGGCTCTCCGCAAGGCTCCACGCGAGTGATCGGCGGCACCAATCTGCCGGCGCGCGGAAGCGGCGCGAACATCCTCGATGCAGCGTCGAACCTCGCCACCGTCGGCACCGGCCTGAATCTCGGGGTGGTTCGCGGAACGATCAACGTGCCGGGTGTGGGCGAGATCCTGAACCTCGGTTTTCTCGCGCGCGCGCTCGAGAGCGGGGCCGACGCGAACATTCTCGCGACGCCGAACCTGCTCACGCTCGACAACGAGGAAGCGCGAATCATCATCGGCCAGAACGTCCCGTTCATCACCGGGCAGTTCACCGCGACGGGCACCGGCGGTGCGTCGGTCAATCCGTTCCAGACGATCGAGCGGCGCGACGTCGGCACGACGCTGCGCGTGCGGCCGCAGGTGTCGGAGTCGGGGACCGTGCGACTGCAGATCTTCCAGGAGGTGTCCAGCGTGCAGGACACGCGCCTGGCCGCCGGCATCATCACGAACCGGCGGGCGATCGAGTCGAACGTGCTGGTCGACGACGGGCAGATCATCGTGCTGGGCGGGCTGATCGAGGAGCGCGTCGACGGCGCGGTGGAAAAGGTTCCCGGCCTGGGCGACGTGCCGGTCGTCGGGCAGCTGTTCCGCTACGACTCGCGCAAGCGCGTCAAGACGAACCTGCTCGTCTTCCTTCGCCCGGTCGTCATCCGCGACGGCCAGGGCGCCTACAGCGTCACGGCCGACCGTTACGACTACATCCGTGCCACGCGCGCGGGTGCGAGCCTGCCGCCGCACTGGGCGCTGCCCGAGTTTCCGCCGACGCCGTTGCGCCCGATGCCGCCGGCTCCGGCTCCGTCCGCCGTTCCGGCTCCGGCTTCGAGCGGCTCCGATGCAGATGCGGCGACCGGTTCTGCGGGCGCGCGGTCGCGCGGCGCCGGCGTGGACGCCCGATCGAGCGTCGCCGGCCAGGGCGCGCTGCTGTCGCCGGATGCAGCGGCAACGCAACCCCCGGCGCCGGTGGTCGCCTCGAGGCCGAGCACGGTGATCCGCACTGCGCCGAACGAGGTGGTCGTTCCGCTGACGCGGCCGGGTGCACCGGGCGGCGGCCCCGCCGAACCTTCCTCCGTTCCGCGGATCGACTACTGATGGGATCGGTCTTTCCGGCGCGTTACGTTCCCTACGGGTTCGCGCGCGCCAACCAGCTTCTCGTCAGCGCGGTATCCGCCGACGCGATCGAGGTGTGGATCGGCGAACAGACGCCGCGGCAGGCGCTTGCCGAGCTGTCGCGCACGCTGCCGATGCGCGTGGTGACCGTGCGCAAGCCCGAGATCGAACTGTCGGCAGCGATTTCGCGCGCCTATTCGCAGCACGAGGGCTCGGCGGCTGCAGTGGTCGACGAGGTCGCGAGCGACCTCGACCTGTCGCGGCTGCTGCAGGACATCCCGAAGATCGAGGACCTGCTCGAAGCGGAGGACGATGCACCGATCATCCGGATGATCAACGCGCTGCTCACGCAGGCGAGCCGGGACAATGCGTCGGACATCCACTTCGAGCCTTTCGAGACGACCTCGCTCGTGCGCTTCCGCGTCGACGGCACGCTGCGCGACGTCGTGCGCCCGCGTCGCGAGTTGCACGCGGCGCTGATCTCGCGCATCAAGATCATGGCGCAGCTGGACATCGCCGAGAAGCGCCTGCCGCAGGACGGGCGCATCACGTTGCGCATCGGCGGACGTCCGATGGACGTGCGCGTCTCGACGCTGCCCACCGGCCACGGCGAACGCGCCGTGTTGCGCCTGCTCGACAAGGAGGCGGGGCGGCTCGATCTCGCCAATCTCGGCATGGGCGCCGACACGCTGGCGGCATTCGACACGCTCGTGCACCAGCCACACGGCATCGTTCTGGTGACGGGTCCCACCGGCTCGGGCAAGACGACCACGCTCTATGCGGCGCTCGGCCGCCTCGATTCGACGACGACGAACATCCTCACCGTCGAGGATCCTATCGAGTACGACCTCGAAGGCATCGGGCAGACGCAGGTCAATGCGCGCATCGACATGAGCTTCGCCAAGGCGCTGCGTTCGATCCTGCGGCAGGACCCCGACGTGGTGATGATCGGCGAGATCCGGGACCTGGAAACCGCCCGGATCGCGGTGCAGGCTTCGCTCACCGGGCACCTGGTGCTGGCCACGCTGCACACGAACGATTCGGTATCGGCCGTTACGCGCCTGATCGACATGGGCGTCGAGCCGTTCCTGCTGTCGTCGTCGCTGCTCGGCGTGGTCGCCCAGCGCCTCGTGCGCAAGCTGTGCCCGCAGTGCCGCCAGCCCGATCCGGTGGCCGGCGGATGGCGCGCCGCCGGCTGCCTCGCCTGCAACCGAACCGGCTTCCAGGGCCGTACCGGAATCTACGAGTTGTTCGTCGTCGACGATGCGGTGCGCGCGCAGATCCACCGCAACGCGCCGGAGAACGAGATCCGCGTGCAGACGCGGCGGGCGGGAATGCGCTCCATGCGCGAGGACGGCAAGCGCTGGATCGCCGCCGGCATCACGTCGGCCGACGAGGTACTGCGCGTGACGCGCGAATAGCGACGGGCGCGACGGGCGGAATACGTGCCGGCCTATCGATACGAAGCCGCCGACGCCGCCGGGCAGACTGCGCGCGGCGTCATCGACGCCGATTCGCCGCGCCACGCGCGCGGACTGTTGCGCGACCGCGGACTCGCGCCACTCGAAGTGATCGCCGTGCAGGACGCGGTGGCCGGCACCCGCGTCGTCGGGGCACGACTGGGCGCTGCCGAGCTGTCGCTGGCCACGCGCCAGCTCGCCAGCCTGCTGGCGGCGCGACTGCCCATCGAGCAGGCGCTCGACGCGGTCGTCGAGCAGGCGGAACGACAGTCGGTGCGAGAGCGTTTCGCCGCGGTGCGCAGCGAGGTCGTGGGCGGGCAGACGCTCGCGCAGGCGCTCGCCAGGCACCCGCGCGACTTCCCCGAGGTGTACCGCGCGCTCGTCTCGGCGGGCGAACAGTCCGGCGACCTCGCGCTCGTGATGAGCCGGCTTGCCGATTACGTCGAATCGCGCAGCGCGCTCGCGCAACGCATCGTGCTCGCGTTCACCTATCCGGCGATCGTCACCGTGGTCGCGATGCTGGTCATCGTCGCGATGCTCGCCTACGTCGTGCCGCAGGTGGTCAGCGTCTTCGCGCAGACACGGCAGGAGCTGCCGGCGCTCACGGTCGGCTTGATTGCCACTTCCGACTTCGTTCGCCATTGGGGCCTGTTGCTGCTCGGGTTGTTGGTCGCGGCTTTCGTCGGGTTCCGTACCGCGCTGCGCTCGCCCAGCTTCCGGTTGTCGTGGCATCGGCGCATGCTCGGCTTTCCCGTGGTCGGACGACTGATTCGCGGATTGAACACCGCGCGCTTCGCGTCGACGCTGGGCATCCTGACGAGCAGCGGCGTGCCGCTGATTCGCGCGCTGGAGGCGGGCGCGCGCACGCTGACGAACGAGGCGATGCGCCTGAACGTGCAGGACGCGATCCTGCGTGTGCGCGAGGGCGCCTCGCTCGCTCGCGCGCTGAAGGCGGGCGGGCAGTTCCCGCCGCTGATGATCCACATGATCGCCAGCGGCGAGGCCACCGGCGAGCTGTCGCAGATGCTCGAGCGAATCGCGGCCACGCTGTCGCAGGAAACCGAACGCCGCACGCTGACGCTCACCAGCCTGCTCGAGCCGCTGCTGATCCTTGCGATGGGCGCGATTGTCCTCGTGATCGTGCTTGCGGTGCTGCTGCCGATCATCGAGATCAACGATCTGGTGCGGTGAACGGTTTCGCGCTCTTGCCTCTCCGTCAGAAAATCACCGGTCCCTCGTAGCCCGTCAGCTCGAGATAGCCGCGCCCGACGACGGCGCCGCGCTCGTGGACGCGGACCGCGCCTTCCCAGTAGACGACGCCGGTGGTCGGGCGGGTATCGAGCTCCTGGTCGTCGAAGAGCGGTTCGAGCCTGAAATTGCGCGCGCCGATCGAAAGGCGCATCGCCACCGGATAGCGCACGCCGGTGCGCGGGGAGGTCCAGTGCCGCAGCGGCTCGAAATGCACGGTTCGTTCGTCGCGTTCGGCCGCGTGCCAGCCCGGGCGTCCGGCAGCGTTTGAGCCGGGCGCCTCGAACTCGGCTCTCCTCGCGTAGGTCCACAGCGTCGCGCCGTCGCGCGTGCGGATCCGGAATGCGGTCAGCGCGGAGCCGTCGTCCAGGTTCAGGCCGACCCAGTCCCATCCGAGGGCCGACGGATCGAGGATCTCGCTGGACCATTCGTGATCGAGCCAGGCGAGTCCTTCGACGGCAAGGCGCCGGCCGGCGGCGCCGATCGCGCCGCGTGCCCGCAGTTGCGGACGGCTGTAGTAGTAGCTCGCCTGCGATTCGCGCGGGCCCTTGCGCGAAAAGCCCGCGTCACCCTGCAGCAACGGCGGCGCGTGCGCGCGAAACGAAAGCTCGATTTCGAGCGAGGCGTCGACGATCCGGGCGCGGTAGACGTCGTCGCCGTCGCGGCCGAGCGACCACTCGCCGATAGCGATGTCGGTGTCGGCGCGCGACGCACGGGCGAGCCCGAAGCCTTCGCGAGCGGCGCGCTGCGCGTGCGTCAGCATGCCCCGCTCGGGCAACGCAAGCGCGGCGTGCGCGAAGAGCAGCTGCACCGGCGCGAAGCGGCTCGGATCGGCAGGATCGTGCTGCGTTCGCGCGCGAAAGAACGTGATCTGTACGCCGGCCGGTTCGCCGCGTCGCGCCTTGTCCGCCCCTTCGAGCCATCCGGTCAGGTACCACCACTCGGTCCGCCAGGCGTCGTGCGCGCCGTGATCGCGCGGAAAGGACAGCGGTACGCCGCGAACGACGGCCGGATACGGGATCGTCGCGGCGCGCGGCGTTGCGCCCCGCGACCCTCCCGCACCCGCGAGCGCCGCCGTGCAGGCGCGGCGCATCCATCGGCGACGCGCATCGTCGGTCACGTGTCCTCCGCGAGTGCGCGCACCGGATCGCCGACCGCCCGCAGTGCGGCTGCCACGGCCGAGAACGTGCCGAGCGCGAGCAGGGCCAGCACCGAGGCGGCGAGAAGGCTGCCCGGCCACGCGAGCTGCATCGTCCAGTGAAACGATTGCGGATTGACGCGCCGGATCAGCACGAGCGCGATGGCGAGTCCCGCCGCCATTCCCCACGCGGTCGCGATGGCGATCTGCAGCATCGCTTCGATCGCGAAGGAGACGGCGATCTGCGCGCGCGCCAGGCCCAGGTGCTGCAGCGTGGCGAACTCGCGTCGGCGGGCCAGCCCTTCGCCGGCCCAGGTGGAGGCGACGCCGAAGAGTGCGACGGCGATCGCGATCGCTTCGAGCGCATAGGTGACGGCGAAACTGCGATCGAAGATGCGCAACGATCGCGCGCGAATCTCTGCGCTGCTGCGCCACTCGAAGCCGGCGATGCCGTCGACCGCCGCGCGCAGCGCATGCCAGGCGGCGTCGCGCGGGGTCGCGTCGTCGAACCAGATTGCGACATCGCTGGCGCTGTCGTCGCCGCCGAGGGCGCGCCAGTCGGACGAGTCGACGACGACGCTGCCGTGCTGGCGAGCGTAGTCGCGCCAGACGCCGGCGACGAACAGCGGCGCCGTCGCGCTGCGTCCGGCGCTCGCGCCGGCGGAGGCGGCCGTCGCGTCCGAGCCCGCGGGCAGCACCCGTTCGACGAAGGTGCCTGCGCGGAAGCCGTAGACATCGACCATCGCTTCGCTTACGTAGAGCGCGATCGCGCCCGCAGGTGCATCGTGCAGGTCGCCCACCATCGGCAGTCGCGACGACGGGTTTTCGTGGTCGATCGGCCGCACCAGCAAGGTGACCGGCGGACGCCGGGCGTCGAGATTCCATTCGACGACGCGCAGGAACTCGGCGCGCCTCACGCCGGGCGCAGAAGCGATGGCCCGTTGCAGCGCACGGCCGATCGGTCCAGCCGCCTCGCCGCCGACCGCACGCCCGTATGCGTCGGCCGGCAGAACCGTGTCGAGCCAGCCCTGCACCGAGACGCGGAAGCTGGTGACCATGATCGACATCGCCGCGGCGAGTGCCACGCTCGCCACGATCGCCGACATCGCGGCCGAGGCGCTGCGCGGAGCGCCGACCAGGCGTTGCACCGCGAGCCAGGCGAGCGCGACACCGCGCCTTCGGGCTACCGCGCGAGTCCCCAGCGCCCCGGCGATAGCCACGATCCGCGGCAGTGCGGCGATCGCACCGACCAGCCAGGCGGCGATCGCCGCGTAGGCGGCCCACGGAATCTCGCCGCCGCCGGGCAACGCCAGCAACAGCGCACCGAGAACGAAGCAGGCGAGCGCCGCGCCGCGGCGATCGACGGCGGGAACGGCCTGCTCGATGCCGCCGGCGCGCAGCGAACGCGCCGCGGGCAGGCGACGCAGGGCCCTGGCGGGCGCGAGGCTGCCCACCAGGCCCGTGCCGACGCCGGCAAGCGCGAAGGCGAACGCGGCCAGCGGGTCGACGACGAGCGACGGTCGTGTCTGCGCGAAATAGCCGCCGCCCAGATCGCCGCCGAAGCGTGCCAGCAGAAAGGCCGCGAGCGCGATTCCGCCGGCCACGCCGAGCACTGCGCCGATGCCTCCGATGACGAGCCCCTGCGCGAGCACGTGACGTCCGAGCCAGCGCTCGCGCGCGCCGAGAACGGCGAGCAGTGCGAGTTCCCGATGCTGGCGCGCGACGGCCAGCGCGAGCGTCGAGTGCACGATGAACGCCCCGGTGAACCAGGCGACGAGCGCGAGCACGTTCAGGTTCACGCGGTACGCGCGCGAGAAGGTCGACGCACGCTCGATGCCGGCTTCGGGCGTTGCCCAGTACGCGTGCGGAACGAGTCTTTCGCTCCACGCCGCCTGCAGTCGTTGCGCGTCGACTCCGGAACCGAAGCGCAGGTCGATGCGGGTCAAGCGGCGCAGCCAGCCGAGTCGCCATTGCATCGTTCCGATGTCCATTACCGCGAGCGACTGTCCGGCGGCTGCGCCAGGCACGGTGCCGGCGATGCGCAGCGCGACGCGCCGTCCGTCGGCCAGCAGCTCGAGCCGATCGCCTTCGGCGAGCGCCAGCGAAGCGAGCGCGGCGTTCGACAGGAAGATCGCGTCGTCGTCGAAGAGCGGCGAACGAGCGCCGCCGCGTGCGCCGCTCGCCGCCACCACCGGGACGAGGTTCGGCGTGACGCGCACCGCCCGGAAGACGTCGATGCCGATCACGCGCAGCGATGTCGCCGGGCGATCGGCGAGCGCGAAGCGCGCGTCGACGATCGGGCTGGCGACGACGTCGTCGACTTCCGCGGCGAATCGCGCGTAGAGATCCTCGTCGAAGCTGTCGCCGCTCGCGCGAATCTGCGCCTGCGCCTGGCCTTCGGCGTGCGAGACCGCGGAGGCGAATTCCGACAACGCGGAACGGTTCACGAGCGTGATCGCCAGTGCGAGTGCGACGCCGATGGCGATCGCCAGCACGGCGATCGCCGCGCGCCCGGGCTGCGCGCGCCACTGCGCGAGCAACAGCCAGCGCAGCAGCACGACGGGCGTGCGCGCTCGCGGCGCGTTCATCGTCGGGCCGATCGCGGTGCGCGCGGCGGCGCTGCGACGGGTTCGTCCTCGAGCGTTTGCCGCTGCAGGCGCACGCGTCGTTCCGCGATGCGCGCCGCCTGTTCGGAGTGCGTCACGAGCACGAGCGCGGCGCCGCAGCGCTCGATCGTCGAGGCGATTCCATCCAGTGCGCGTTGTGCGTTCGCGGGATCGAGATTGCCGGTCGGCTCGTCGGCGAGGACGAGCTCGGGTTCGTGCACCAGTGCGCGCGCCAGTGCCACGCGCTGCTGCTCGCCGCCCGACAGTTCGCGCGGCAGCGCATTCAGCCGTCCGCCCAGTCCGACGCCGTCGAGCCAGTGCGCGGCGCGTCGTTGCGCGTCGTCGGCGCGCTCGCCGGCGAGCAGCAGCGGCACGCAGACGTTCTGCACGGCGCTCAGGTGCGCGAGCAGGTGAAAGGCCTGGAAGACGAAACCGACGTGCTCGCGCCGCACGCGCGCGCGTCCGTCGGCGTCCAGCGCGTGCATCTCGTGGCCCAGGACACGCACGAAGCCCGCGTCCGGCGATTCGAGGCCGGCGACGAGGTTCAGCAGCGTCGACTTGCCGCTGCCGGATTCGCCGAGCAGCGCCACGCGTTCCCCGCGTTCGACGCGCAGCGACACCTCGTCCAGCACGAGGTGCGCGCCGAACGCCTTGCGCACGCCGTCGAGTTCAACGGCGGGGAACATTCAGCGCACTTCGACCCCCGGCTCGCCCGCCAGCACCTCGCCGATCTCGCACGCCGCTGCAAAACCGTCGCGGTGCAGGATGGCCAGCACCTCGTCGACCGACGCCGGGTCGCAGGCGACGAGCAGTCCGCCGGAGGTCTGCGGATCGGTGAGCAGTGCGCGAAGCGATTCGGGTGCGGCATTCGGGAGCAGCACTTCGTGGCCGTAGGCCGCCCAGTTGCGCGCCGAGGCGCCGGTGACGAAACCTTCGGCGAGCCGTTCGTCGGTGCCCTCGAGTCTCGGCACCGAGGCCGACGAGATTCGCGCCCGCACGCGAGCGCCGCGGCACATCTCGAGCACGTGGCCGAGCAGGCCGAAACCGGTGATGTCGGTCATCGCGTGCACGCCGGGCAGGCGTGCGAGCGCCGGACCCGAGACGTTGAGCTGGGTCGCCGAGGCGATCATCGCCGCGTAGCCCTGCGGCGAAAGACGGTCCTTGCGCAGCGCCGCCGAAGCGATGCCGACGCCGAGCGGCTTGCCGAGCACGAGGCGGTCGCCCGGACGCGCTTCGTCGTTGCGTCGGATGTGCGCGGGGTGGGCGAGCCCGATCGCCACGAGTCCGTAGATCGGCTCCACCGAGTCGATCGTGTGGCCGCCCGCGATCGGCACGCCCGCGCTCGCGCAGACCGATTCGCCTCCTTGCAGGATGCGGCGGATCACTTCGAGCGGAAGGCGATCGATCGGCATCGCGACGATCGCCAGTGCGAGGATCGGCGAGGCGCCCATCGCGTAGATGTCGGACAACGCGTTCGCCGCCGCGATGCGCCCGAAGTCGTCCGGATCGTCGACGATCGGCATGAAGAAGTCGGTGGTCGCGACCAGCGCATGCTGGTCGTCGATCCGATAGACCGCGGCGTCGTCCGCGGTGTCCAGGCCGACGAGCAACTGCGGCGGCACCGGCAGCCGCGCTGCGCCCTGCAGCAGTTGCGACAGCACGCCCGGAGCGATCTTGCAGCCGCAGCCTCCGCCGTGCGAAAAGGAGGTCAGGCGCGGCGCCGGCGCATCGGCCGCCTGCGATGCGGGTGCGGAAGCGGTGTGCTCGACGGCGGACATCGTCAGGTCTCCACGCCGGGAATTCCGCCGGCCACCTCGCTGAAGCCGGCGTCGACGTAGGTGACCTGCGCGGTGATGCCGCCGGCGAGATCGGACAGCAGGAAGGCCGCCGCGTTGCCGACATCGTCGATCGTGACGTTTCGGCGAAGCGGCGCATTGGCGCTGACGTGGTCGAGGATCTTCGAGAAGTCCTGGATGCCGCTGGCGGCCAGCGTGCGGATCGGCCCGGCGGAGATTGCGTTCACCCGGGTGCCCTGCGGACCCAGGTCGGCGGCGAGGTAGCGCACGGCCGCCTCCAGGCTCGCCTTGGCCAGGCCCATCGTGTTGTAGTGCGGCACGACCCGTACCGCTCCCAGGTAGCTGAGCGTGAGCAGCGCGCCGCGCCGGCCCTGCATCAGCGCCTGCGCGCCCCTGGCCAGGGCGACGAAGCTCCACGTCGAGATGTCCTGCGCGATGCGGAAGGCCTCGCGGCTGGCGCCTTCGAGAAAACGCCCGGCGATCGCTTCGCGCGGCGCGAAGGCTATCGCGTGGACGAGGCCGTCGAGGCCGTCCCAGCGTTCGGCCAGCGAGGCGAACAGCGCGTCGATCTGCGCGTCCTCCGCGACGTCGCAGCAGAAGACGAGCGACGAGCCGAAGGAAGCGGCCATCTCGCCGACACGCTCGCGGAAGCGTTCGCTCTGGCAGGTGAACGCGAGCTCGGCGCCCTGCTCGTGGCACTTGCGGGCGATCCCGTAGGCGATCGACCGGTTCGACAGCAATCCGGTGACCAGGATCCGCTTGCCGCTGAGAAATCCCATTCGTGGCGCCTCCGCTAGAATTCTCGCCGGTTCCTATTGTCGCACGCGCCTTGTGCGGCTTTCGCGCGCCGATCGCGCTTGCCGGCGCGTTCGCGCTGCTCGCCGGAAATGCTCGTCTACGTCGCCAAGCGCCTGCTGCTGATGATTCCGACGCTGGTCGGGATCCTGCTCGTGTCGTTCGTGATCGTCCAGTTCGTCCCGGGCGGTCCGGTCGAGCAACTGGTGCGCGAGCTGCGCGGGGGGCTCGGCGGCGGCGAGGTCGCCGCCAGCGGGGGCTACCGCGGGGCGCAGGGCGTCGATCCGCAGCAGATCGAGGAGATCCGGCGCATGTACGGCTTCGACCGACCCGCGCACGAACGGTTCTTCCGGATGCTGCGCAACTACGCCGTCTTCGATCTCGGCAGGAGCTACCTGCATCACAAGAGCGTCTGGGGACTGATCGTCGAGAAGATGCCGGTGTCGATCAGCCTGGGACTGTGGAGCTTCCTGCTCGTGTATGCCGTGTCGATCCCGCTGGGCATCGCGAAGGCGGTGCGCCACGGGACCCGCTTCGACCTGTGGACGTCGGTGGCGGTTCTGGTGGGCTACGCCATCCCCGGCTTCGTGCTCGGCGTTCTGCTGCTCGTGCTGTTCGGTGGCGGCACTTTCTGGCAGCTCTTCCCGTTGCGGGGCCTCACGTCGGACGACTTCGACCGGCTGAGCGTCGCGGGCAAGGTACTCGACTACTTCTGGCACCTGGCGATGCCGCTCGCCTGCCTGGTCGTCGGCAGCTTTGCCGTCACGACGATGCTCACGAAGAACACCTTCCTCGAGGAGATCCGCAAGCAGTACGTGCTGACCGCGCGCGCGAAGGGATTGTCCGAGCGGCGCGTCTTCTACAAGCACGTTTTCCGCAACGCGCTGATCCCGCTGGTCACCGCGTTTCCCGCGGCATTCATCGGTGCGTTCTTCACGGGTTCGCTGCTGATCGAGACGCTCTTCTCGCTCGACGGGCTCGGGCTGCTGTCGTACGAGGCAGTGATCCGACGCGACTACCCGGTCGTGCTCGGCACCCTCTACGTGTTCTCGCTGCTCGGCCTGGTCGCCAAGCTGCTCACGGACCTGGCGTACACGTGGGTCGATCCTCGCGTGAAGTTCTCGGCGGGCGTGCGTTGAGCGCCGGCGCCGCGCTCGCCGGCGACGCGATCGCCGTCTCGCGCGCGCCCCGCGTGTCGCTGTCGCCTCGCCGGCGCGCGTGGCTGCGCTTTCGCGCGAATCGCCGCGGCTACTGGAGCCTGTGGATCTTCCTCGCCGTCTTCGCACTGAGTCTCGCTGCAGAGGTGCTGTCGAACGACCGTCCGATCGTCGTGCGCTACGAAGGACAACTGTATTTCCCGCTGCTGCGCACCTATCCGGAGACGACCTTCGGCGGCGACTTCCGCACGGCTACCGACTACCTCGACCCTTTCATCCGCGAGCGGCTCGGCCGCGACGGCAACTGGGCGGTGTTTCCGCCGAACCGCTACCGCTTCGACACGATCAACTACTTCGCGGCGAGCCCGAATCCGGCGCCGCCGTCGACGGAAAACCGGCTCGGCACCGACGATCGCGGCCGCGACGTGCTCGCGCGACTGCTGTACGGCTTTCGCGTTTCGGTGCTGTTCGGGATGGCGCTCACCGCGATCGGCGTGGCGCTGGGCATCGTCGCCGGCGCCGTGCAGGGCTATTTCGGCGGACGCCTCGATCTCGCCGCGCAGCGCCTGGTCGAGGTCTGGGGTTCGATCCCCGAGCTGTACCTGCTGCTGATCCTCGCGTCGATGTTCGAGCCGAGCATCTGGATCCTGCTCGTGATCCTGTCGCTGTTCAGCTGGATCGGCCTGTCCGACTACGTGCGCGCCGAGTTCCTGCGCAATCGACAACTCGAGTACGTGACGGCCGCGCGTGCGCTCGGCCTGTCGAACGGACGGATCATCTGGCGCCATGTGCTGCCGAACTCGCTGACGCCGGTCATCGCGTTCCTGCCGTTCCGGATGAGCGGGGCGATCGTCGCGCTCACCAGCCTCGACTTCCTCGGCCTGGGCGTGCCGCCGTCGACGCCGAGCCTGGGCGAATTGCTCGCGCAGGGCAAGGCGAACCTCGATGCGTGGTGGATCTCGCTCGGCACCTTCGTCGTTCTCGTCGGCACGCTGATGCTGCTGATCTTCATCGGTGAGGCGCTGCGCGATGCGCTCGACACGCGAAAGGGCTGACCGCGCCGGCGACGCCGCCGATGGCCGCGCCGAAGCGCTGCTGTCGGTGCGCGACCTCTCGGTGGACTTCGTGGGCGCGAGCGGCTCGACGCGGGTCGTCGACCGGGTCGGCCTCGACGTGTGCGCCGGCGAGAAATTCGCGCTCGTCGGCGAGTCGGGTTCGGGCAAGACGGTCACTGCGCTGTCGATACTGCGACTGAACGCCGACGCGCAGTACGCGGGTTCGGTGCGTTTCGAAGGGCGCGAGCTGCTTGCCGCACCCGAGCGCGAATTGCGCGGCGTGCGCGGACGCGACATCGCGATGATCTTCCAGGAGCCGATGAGCGCGCTGAATCCGCTCTATCCGATCGGCGACCAGATCTGCGAGTCGATCGAACGGCACGAAGGCGTCTCGCGTGCACAGGCGACGCGCCGCGCAATCGAACTGCTCGAGCGCACGCGCCTTCCCGAGCCGCAGCGGCGGTTCTCGAGTTTTCCGCACCAGCTCTCCGGAGGGCAGCGCCAGCGCGCGATGATCGCGATGGCGCTCGCCTGCTCGCCGAAGCTCCTGATCGCCGACGAACCGACGACGGCGCTCGACGTCACCGTGCAGCGACGCATCGTCGAGCTGCTCGACGAACTGCAGCGCGAATCCGGCATGTCGGTGCTGCTGATCACGCACGACCTGCCGCTCGTACGTTCCTTCGCCGATCGCGTGGCGGTGATGAAGGACGGCCGACTCGTCGAGCAGGGAAAGACGGCGGCGCTGTTCGACGCCCCGCGCCAGGCCTACACGCGGATGCTGATCGACAGCAGTCCGAAACGCTCGATCGCGCCGCTCGATGACGCGGCCCCGACGCTGCTCGACGCACGGGAAGTTGGGTGTCGCTTTCCGATCGGCGATTCCTGGTTCCGCAAGCGCCGTTTCGAAGCGGTGCGCGACGTCGACCTGCGCGTCGCGCGCGGTCAGACGTTGGGCGTGGTCGGCGAATCGGGTTCGGGCAAGAGCACGCTCGGCCTGACGCTGCTGCGCCTGGCGCAGGGCGAGACGTGCGGCGAGATCCGTTTCGACGGCACGCCGCTGCACGAATTGAGCGCACGCGCCATGCGCGCACAGCGGCGCAACCTGCAGATCGTCTTCCAGGATCCCTTCCATTCGCTGTCGCCGCGCCGCACCGTGCTGCAGATCGTCGAGGAGGGAATCGCGCTGCACGAGCCGCGGCTGTCCGCGAAAGAGCGCCGCGAGCGAGTGGCGACGATGCTCGAGGAAGTCGGGCTCGACGCCGGCGCGCTCGAACGCTATCCGCACGAGTTCTCCGGCGGGCAGCGCCAGCGCATCTCGATCGCGCGTGCGGCGATCCTGCGCCCGCAGCTGCTGGTGCTCGACGAGCCGACGTCGGCGCTCGACGTCTCGGTGCAGCAGCAGGTGCTCGAGCTGCTGTCGTCGCTGCAGGAACGCTACCGGATGGCGTACGTCTTCATCACGCACGACCTGGCGGTCATCCGCGCGATGGCGCACCACGTGATCGTCATGAAGGACGGTCGCATCGTCGAATCGGGCGAGACCGGGCGACTGTTCGCCGAGCCGCGGGAGGCGTATACGCGGGAGTTGCTGGGCTGAGGTCCTTTCCCGTTCAGGTTCTCTTCGCCACCCGGCTGCGTGGCGCCGGCGCGATCTTCGCGCCCTCGCGCGCTTGCCGCGTGACCGTCGCCTTCGCCGGGGATTTCGACGGCCTGGCGGCGGCGGAGCGCGTTCGCGCCGCGTTCGGCACGGCGGACCTGACGGTCGCCGAGCCGGAGCGGGCAGACCTCGATGCACGGGACTTCGATGCGCGCGAGGTCGACGCGCGCGAGGTCGACGCGCGCTTCGCGTCTTCGGGGGGCGCCGTTTCGGCGGCCGGTCCCTGCCGCCGCAGCACGGCATGCACGATCTTCGGTTCGTCGTCGTCGCGGCGCACGATGCGCCGATCGCCGTTTTCGGTGGTGAGCACGGTCTGCGTCGAGGCGGGCCGTACCTTCAGCAACGTGCCGGCGGGCGGCTTCGCGCCGACCCGGTTCCACGAGCGCAGTTTCGCGACCGTCGTACCGTAGCGGCGCGCAACCGCCGAGAGCGTCTCGCCGCGCACCATCCGGTGCCAGGCCGCGGGGCGTTCGACGAGTTCGTAGACGCGCGGGCCCTCGAAGCCTTCCAGGCGCGTCTCGTCGTCGACGCCGTGCTGCGGTGCGAGGATCCGCGTTCCCGCGAGGATCCGCTGGCCTCGACGCAGGTCGTTGGCCTCGAGCAGCGCGGCGGTCGTGATGCCAGCGCGGCGTGCGATCGATTCGATCGTCTCGCCGGGCTGCAAGGTCTGCGGCTGCCAGGTCGCGAATGCGCGGCTCGCCTTGCCGTGTCGCTCGACGGCTTCGAGGAACGCGTCGAGCCGGTCGGCGGGCAGCTTGATCTGGCTGTTGCGGCTCGCCGCGATCACCGGCCGGTTGTGCGCCGGATTCAGCGCGACGAACTCGTCCACGCTCATCCCGGCGAACCTTGCCGCGAGTGCCAGGTCGATCGGGCGCGTCTTTTCGATCGTCACGAAATACGGCTCGTTGCGCAGCGGCGGCAGGCGAACGTCCAGTTCGGCGGCGTGCAGCACGATGTTCTTCAACGCAATGAGCTTCGGAACGTAATGGCGGGTCTCCGCCGGCATCGTCAGCGACAGGTAGTCGGTGGGCAGACCGCGCGCCTGATTGCGACGCATCGCGCGCGCGACTGCGTTTTCTCCCCAGTTGTACGAGGCGAGTGCGAGAAACCAGTCGTTGCCTGCGAGCGCGTAGATCTTCTGCAGGTAATCGAGCGCCGCCTCGGTGGACTCGACGACGTCGCGGCGGTTGTCGACCCACCAGTCCTGTTGCAGGTTGTAGGCGCGACCCGTCGACGGAATGAACTGCCACAGGCCGGCGGCACGCGCGCTCGACAGCGCGGTAGGATTCATCGCGCTCTCGACGAAGGGCAGCAGCGCGAGTTCGGTGGGCAGGCCGCGGCGCTCGATTTCCTCGACGATGTGGAACAGGTAGCGATTGCCGCGCGCGAACATGCGCTGCAGGTATTCGGGCCGCTCGAGATAGAAGCGCTCCTTCTGCTCGACCAGCGGCGTGGGAAGTTCCGGCATCGCGAATCCCGCGCGAATGCGCTCCCACAGGTCGGTGTGCACGCGGGCGGCCGGCGCCGACGGGGCTGGGATTGCGGCGGTTTCGTCGACGAGCGCGGGTTTCAGCGAGAGCTCGCCCAGCGGTGAGATTGCGCCGGAGGCCGGCGTTGCGGCAGTCGGCGTGGCGGTGGCGGGCGCCGGCGATGCCGTGGACGCAGCGGTCGGTGCCTGTTCGATGCGCGCCGCATCTGCTGTCGTGCGAACCGTGGAGCAGCCGGCGCCGAGAAGCAGCGCTGCTGCGGCGCCGAGCAGTTGCAAGGCGACCCGCGCGCGGCTCGCAGCGCAGGACTGCGGATACGGCGGGCGCGCGGGCAAGGTTTCAAGAATCGACGACAACGATGCCCCCTAACTGTCTGATTTGTCTCGCGCCAGCCGCGGGCGATCGTACGGGATGGCTGATCAGGCGGTCAAGTCGGACGCGCCGTGCGGCCGGTACAATGGTCCAGGAGGCTCGGACTTCCAGGGTTTCTTGGAGGGCAGGCACGCCATGAACGACGAGGAAACGCTGGCGAAGCCCGTCGCGCCGACTGCCGGCGCGAGCGCGTGGCGCAACTGGCTCGCGTCGCCGCCGGGGCGCTACGTGCTCGCCTGGCAGCAGGCGCGTTTCGACGCCGCGGTGTCCGACCTGTTCGGTTTTCACGCGCTGCAACTCGGGGATGCCGGCTTCGATGCGCTGCGCGACAACCGGATGCCGCATCGTGTCCACGCGTGCCGTCCCGAGGATCTCGCCGAAGGCGCCGCTGCGGAGTTGCTGATCGAGCATTTCGAGGAGTTGCCGATCGCCTCCGAATCGCTCGATCTCGTCGTGTTGCCGCACGTCCTCGAGTTCGCCGCCGACCCGCACCAGGTGTTGCGGGAGGTCGATCGCGTGTTGCGGCCCGAGGGGCGCGTCATCGTTTCGGGCTTCAACCCGGTGAGTCTGTGGGGAATGCGCCAGTGGTGGACGCGCGCGCTCGCGGCCGAGGTATTCGTTCCGCGCGACGGGCAGTTCATCGCGCTGCCGCGGTTGCGCGACTGGTTCAAGCTGCTCAGCTTCGAACTGGACCGCGGACGCTACGGCTGCTACCGCCCCCCGTGCCGGACGCAGAAGTGGCTCGACCGCACGCGGTTCATGGAAGACGCGGGCGATCGTTGGTGGCCGATCTGCGGCGCGCTGTACGTCGTCTCGGCGATCAAGCGCGTGCGCGCGATGCGGCTGGTGGGTCCGGTTCGCCGCGCGGCGCTGCCGAAACGCGCGGTGCCGGTGGCGATCGCCGCTTCGCGCGAGGCGGCGCGGCGCCAGACGATCGATCAGCGATACATGTAGGCGCGCGACATCGGCAGCGGGTTCTCCGCACCCTCGGCCGTCTGCTTCGGCTTGATCGCCAGCAGCTGGTACAGGTTGATCCATCCGTGCGCGAAAGCGTGCGCGCAGCCGGCGAGGTAGACGCGCCAGATGCGGGTGCGCTTTTCCCCGGCCAGTTCGGTGAGCCGATCGAGCTTCTGCTCGAAGGACGAAGACCAGAACGACAGCGTGCGCGCGTAGTGTCGCCGCAGCGATTCGGCGTCGACGAGCTCGAGCCCGGCGGCCGACAGCTCGCGGATTGCCACCGACACGTGCGGCAGCTCCCCGTCGGGGAACACGTAGCGGTCGATGAACTCGCCTCCGCCCAGTCCGACGGAGCGGTTGTCGACATCGGCCGACGTGATGCCGTGGTTCATCACGATTCCGCCCGGTTCGAGCAGCGCATGGATGCGGTCGAAATACACGCGCAGGTTCTTCAGCCCGACGTGCTCGAACATTCCGATCGAAGAGATGCGGTCGAAACGCTCGGTGTCGGGAACGTCGCGATAGTCCTGCAGCCGGATCTCGACCCGATCCTCGAGTCCCGCCTCGCGCACGCGCGCGCGGGCGAGTTCGTGCTGCTTCTTCGACAGCGTGACGCCGACGGCCCGAACGCCGTATTCGCGCGCCGCGTGAATCACCATCGCTCCCCAGCCGCAGCCGATGTCGAGCAGCTTCTGCCCGGGCGCGAGCATCAGCTTGCGGCAGATGTGGTCGAGCTTCAGGCGCTGCGCCGTCTCGAGATCCTCGTCGCCCTGCGGGAAGTACGCGCACGAATACACCATGCGCGAATCGAGCCAGTTCGCGTAAAACTCGTTGGAGACATCGTAGTGGTACTCGATCGCCTTGCGGTCGGACTTGCGCGTGTGGCGGGCGACCCACGACGGCAGCCGACCGGCTGCCTTCTCCTCGTCGCCCGCCTGCGAAAGGCGCTCGGCGATCGAGATGATCTCGGCGATGTTTCCGTCGACGTCGACGTGACCCTCGACGAAAGCTTCGCCGAGTGCCGACAGCGAGGGCTTGAGCAGGTAGCGGGCTGCGCCGAGGTCCTTGACGCGCAGCTCGACCAGCGGCGACTCGTCGAGCTCGATGCTCGAGCCGTCCCACAGTCGCACGCGCAGCGGAATCGGATGCCGATCGCGAAGCGTTTCGAGGTACTTCGTGACTTGTCTTTCGAGCATGCGTCTTCCTCCCGAAGCGGCCATTACAATCCGTCCGCGATTCATCTGCAACCGACCCGGGAATCCGGCGTCGGGAACGCCACGAAAGCGATGACCGACACGGTCGAGATCTACACCGACGGCGCCTGCAAGGGCAATCCCGGCCCCGGGGGCTGGGGTGCGCTGCTGCGCTGGGGGCGGCACGAGAAGGAGCTGTTCGGCGGCGAGCCGATGACGACGAACAACCGCATGGAACTCACTGCGGTGATCCGTGCGCTCGCCGCGCTCGAGCGGCAGGTGCCGGTGGACCTGCACACCGACTCGCAGTACGTGCACAAGGGCATCACCGAGTGGCTGCCCGGCTGGAAGCGCCGGGGCTGGAAGACGGCCGATCGCAGGCCGGTGAAGAACGAGGATTTGTGGCGCGAGCTCGACGCGCTCGCTGCGCGGCATCGGGTGCGGTGGCACTGGGTTCGCGGCCACGCCGGAGACCCCGGGAACGAGCGCGCCGATGCCCTCGCCAATCGCGGCATTCCTTCGCGCTGAGGCATGGTAGTGTCCGGTTCCCGACGTATTGCACCGATGAAGCGAACCCTCGTCTACCTGATCGCGCTCGTCGGAGCGTCGGGCCTGGGATGGTGGGCATGGGGGGTGCATCGCAGCCCCACGCCGGCGCTCGAGATCGCCGCTCCGGGCACCACGTCGGGTGCGGACACCCGCCTGCCGGCCGACGACCCGCCCGCCCGCGCGGTTGCCCCCGCGGCCTCGCCTCGCACCGCCGATGCCGGCGTCGCGCGCGGGGCGGTGGGCGTGGAGGCCGTGCGTGCCGAGCAGGTTTCGCTGGCCGAAACGGTCGCCGCCGTCGGAACGCTGCGCGCGGCCGAGTCGGTGGTCGTCAAGCCCGAGGTGGCCGGTCGCATCCGGTCGATCCACTTCGACAGCGGCGCGCGCGTGCGCAAGGGCGAACTGCTCGTCGCGCTGGATGCGTCGATCGCCGGCGCCGAAGTGCAGCAGACGCGCGCCGAGCTGGCGCTGGCACGGGCCAACTACCAGCGCTCTGCCGATCTCGCGAGGCAGAAGTTCCTGAGCGAGCGCGCGCGCGACGAGGCGGCGGCGAATCTGCAGGTGCTGGAGGCGAAGCTCGAGCTGGCGCAGGCGCGGCTGGCGAAGACCTCGATCCGCGCGCCTTTCGATGGCGTGCTCGGGTTGCGCAACGTGAGTCCCGGCGACTACGTGCGCGAAGGAGACGTCCTGGTGACGCTCGAGGACGTTTCCCGGATGCAGGTCGATCTTCGCCTGCCCGAACGCTACCTCGGGCAGCTGCAGCGCGGCCAGCGGCTCGACCTCGAGTTCGACGCCTATCCCGGGCACAGCTTTCCGGCGACGCTCGAGGCGATCGACGTGCGGGTCGACGCCAATGGGCGCTCGATCGTGGCGCGTGGACGGATGCCGAACGTCGACGGGCTGCTGCGCACCGGGATGTTCGCGAAGATCGCGCTCACCCTCGGCCAGCGTGAACGCGCCGTGATGGTCCCCGAGGAAGCCGTGTTCGCGGTCGGCCCCGAGCAGTACGTGTTTCGCGTCGACCAGGGACGCGCGGAGCGGGTGCGCGTGCGCACGGGATTGCGGCGCGACGGGCGTGTCGAAATCGTCGAAGGAATCCGCGCCGGCGAGCAGGTCGTCACCGCCGGGCAACTGAAGCTTCCGGCGCAGGGCGGCGACGTGCGCATCATCGAGGCGCCGCACGCCGGCGGCTGATCGCGTGCGCATCTCCGACGTCTGCATCCGGCGGCCGGTATTCGCGACGGTGCTGTCGCTGGTCATCCTGCTGCTCGGGATCGTCTCGTATTCGCGCCTGCAGGTGCGCGAGTACCCGAAGATCGACGAGCCGACGGTCACCGTATCGACGAGCTACCTGGGCGCTTCGGCCGACATCGTCGAGTCGCAGGTCACGAAGCCGCTCGAGGATTCGATCGCGGGCATCGAGGGCGTCGACGTCCTCACGTCGATCTCGCGCCCCGAGCGCAGCCAGATCACGGTCCGTTTTCGCCTCGAGCGCGATCCCGACGGCGCCGCCGCCGACGTGCGCGATCGCGTCGCCCGCGTGCGTTCGAAGCTGCCCGAGACGATCGACGAGCCGGTGATCGCGAAGGTCGAGGCCGACGCCAACCCGATCATCTGGCTCGCCTTCTCGAGCGTGTCGCTGTCGCCGCTCGAGGTCTCCGACATCGCCAACCGGCTGGTCAAGCCGCGCCTGCAGACGCTGCCCGGCGCGGCCGACGTGCGCATCTTCGGCGAGCGCAAGTTCTCGATGCGCGTCTGGCTCGACCCTGACCGGCTCGCCGGCTTCTCGCTCACTCCCGCCGACGTCGAGGGCGCATTGCGCAGGCAGAACGTCGAGCTGCCCTCGGGGCGCATCGAGAGCCGCCAGCGCGAGTTCACCGTCGTTTCTCAGTCGGACCTGCAGCGCGTGAGCGAATTCGAGAACGTGGTCGTGCGCAACGTCGCCGGCTACGCGGTGCGCATCCGCGACGTCGCGCGCGTCACGCTCGCGCCTCAGGACGAGCGCAGCATCGTGCGCTTCAACGGCCGTGACGCGATCTCGCTCGGCCTGATCAAGCAGGCCACGGCCAATCCGCTGACGTTGGCGCACGCGCTGAAGGCCGAGCTGCCGAGGCTGCGCGCCGAGCTTCCCGAGGGCGTGACGGTCGACATCGCCAACGACAACACGCTTTTCATCGAGCGCTCGATCGAGTCCGTGTACCGGACGATCCTCGAAGCGACCGTGCTCGTTGCTGCGGTGATCTTCCTGTTCCTCGGCACCGTGCGCGCGAGCTTCATCCCGCTGATCACGATTCCCGTCTGCCTGGTCGGCGTGTGCACGCTGATGCTCGCCGCCGGCTTCTCGATCAACACGCTCACGCTGCTCGCGCTCGTGCTGGCAATCGGCCTGGTGGTCGACGACTCGATCGTCGTGCTCGAGAACGTCTACCGGCACATCGAGGAAGGAATGCAGCCGGTGCAGGCGGCGGTGCGCGGCGCGCGCGAGGTGGGCTTCGCGGTCGTCGCGATGACGCTCACGCTGGCCGCCGTCTACGCACCGGTCGCGTTCACCACCGGCCGCACGGGGCGGCTGTTCATCGAGTTCGCGCTCACGCTCGCCGGCGCGGTCCTGGTGTCGGGCTTCCTGGCCCTCACGCTCACGCCGATGCTGTGCTCGCGCTTCCTGCGCCACGACCCGAGCCCCGGCGTTCTGCTGCGCGCGATCGATCGTTCGCTGGGCGCGTTGTCGAGCGGCTACGCGCATGCGCTGCGCGCGACGCTGCGCGTGCGCTGGCTGGTCGTGCTGCTCGGCGTCGCGGTGGCCGGGGCGAGCGTGTGGCTGTTCCAGACGACGAAGCGCGAACTCGCGCCGATCGAGGACCGCGCGACGATCGTCGTGATCTTCAACGGTCCCGACGGAGCGTCGATCGACTACACCGACCGCTACGCGCGCCGCATCGAGGCGGCGTCGCTGTCGATCCGGGAGGCCGACCGCGTCTTCGTCGTCTCGGGAAGTCCGACCGTCACCCAGGGCATCTCGTTCATCCGCGTCGTCGACTGGGCCGAACGCGATCGCAAGGTGCCGGCCATCCTGCAGGATTTCCAGCCCAGGCTGCGCGAGATCCCCGGCGTGCAGGCCTTCGCGGTGGCGCCGGCCTCGCTGGGCCAGTCGCCGCGCGAGCGGCCGATCAACGTGGTCGTGCTGAGCTCCGATTCCTACGACGAGATCGAGCGGACGCTCGAGCCGATCATGCAGGCGCTGCGCGACGACCCGCGCTTCCAGGGCGTGGACACCGACCTGCGGCTGAACAAGCCGGAGCTGAAGGTGAACATCGACCGTGAGCGCGCCGCCGATGCGGGCGTCGACGTCGACGCCATCGGGCGCGCGCTCGAAACCGCGCTAGGCGGCCGGCAGGTCACCCGCTTCAAGCGGCACGGCGAGCAGTACGACGTCGTCGTGCAGTTCGCCGCGGCCGACCGCAGCACTCCGCAGGACATCCCGAAGATCTTCGTGCGCGGGCGCAACGACACGATGGTGCCGCTCTCCAGCCTGGTGAACGTGAAGGAGGGCATCACGGCGCGCGAGTTGAATCACTTCGGCCAGCGTCGCGCGGTGACGATCACCGCCAATCTCGCGCCCGGCGCTTCGATGGGCGAGGCGGTCGACGTCATCGAGGCGCTCGCGCGCGAGCACCTCGGGCCGGGATACGCGCTCGACTACAACGGACAGACGCGCGAGTTCAAGCAGTCGTCGACGACGCTGCTGGTCACCTTCGCGCTGGCGCTATGCTTCATCTATCTCGTGCTCGCCGCGCAGTTCGAGAGCTTCGTCGATCCGCTGATCATCATGTTCACCGTTCCGCTGTCGATGACCGGCGCACTGGCGCTACTGCGCTGGGGCGGAGGCACGATGAACGTCTACAGCCAGATCGGACTGATCACGCTCGTCGGCCTGATCACCAAGCACGGCATCCTCATCGTCGAATTCGCCAACCAGATGCGCGACCGCGGCGTCGCGCTGCTGCCGGCCACGGTCGAGGCGGCACGACTGCGCCTGCGCCCGATCCTGATGACGACGGGCGCGATGGTGCTGGGCGCGGTCCCGCTCGCGCTGGCCTCGGGCGCCGGCGCCGAGAGCCGGATGCAGATCGGCCTGGTCGTGGTCGGCGGCATGGCCTTCGGCACGCTGCTCACGCTGTTCGTTCTGCCCACGGTCTACACGCTCGTCTCGCGGCCCCGGCACGTGCTGCACGACGAGGTCGGGCCTGCGACGGGCGCCCACGGAGCGACATGAGACAGATCGTCCTCGACACCGAGACCACCGGGCTTTCCGCCGAAGACGGCCATCGCATCGTCGAGATCGGTTGTGTCGAGATCGTCGATCGCCGCCTCAGCGGCCGCTCGCTGCACCTGTACCTGAATCCGCAGCGCGACATCGACGAAGGCGCGCTCGCGGTCCACGGCCTGACCCGCGAACGGCTCGAGTGCGAGCCGTGCTTCGCCGATGTCGTCGATCGCTTTCTCGAGTTCGTGCGTGACGCCGAGGTCCTGATCCACAACGCGCCTTTCGACCTGGCCTTCCTCGATGCCGAACTGAATCGCCTGCGGCTCGGGCCCTTCCTCGGTTTCGGTTCGAACGTGATCGACACGCTGGCGATGGCGCGCGAGCTGCATCCCGGGCGTCGCAATTCGCTCGATGCCCTGTGCGAGCGCTACGGGGTGTCCAACGCGCATCGCAAGCTGCACGGGGCGCTGCTCGACGCGGAACTGCTCGCCGACGTCTACCTCGCGATGACCCGCGGACAGGACAGCCTGGAGATGGCGATCGGCCCGGCCGTCGACGCCGGCGGCGCGACCGGCGAGTGCGGACAGTGGCCGCCTGCAGGCCTCGTCGTGCTGCGCGCGGACGACGCGGAGTTGCTCGCGCATCGAGCGTTGCTGGCGGCGATCGCGGCGCAGACGCGCAGGCCCGCATTGTGGAGCGTGCTCGATTCCGTCGTGCCGATCGCCGCGCCTGAGGCGTCGACGAATTCGACTACACTTCGGGCAGGATGACCAAGGCAAGCATGAAAGAACATCGCCCGGGGCGATCGCGTGACCGCAAGAGCCACCTGTCGCCGGATGCCGAGCGCCTGGTGTCGGCGGCGCTCGGCCTGGCGAACTCGGGAAGCCGCCTCGAGGACCGCTTCTGGGAAGCGCAGCTCGCCGCTCGCATCGAGCGCATGCTCGACGGCGGTCACGTGCAGGGCGCGCACGATGCGCTCGACCGGCTCAACCAGACCGATGGCGAGGCCTACGGCGCGCTCGTCGAGGCGGTCGAGGAGGCTGCCGAAACCGTCACGATCGACGCAGACGGGCAGCGCTGGGACGCGCTGCTCGTGCTCGCTCCGCTCGTCGTCTGGACGCGCTTTCGCATCCCGTCGGGGCCGATCGCGGCGCAGGCAGCCGACACGCTCGCCACGCATTGGCGCGCGCATACGCTTGCGCACGCGTCACGCTTCCAGATGCTTCCGTACCTGTTCAGCATCGACCAGCTTCCCGACGACTACGCCGAACTGCGCCGACTGACGCGGCGCGTGGCACAGGCCGCCATCGCGGGCGGCAGTGCACGCGTCGACCTGAAGTCGTTGCCCGAAACGGCCGACATGCTCGCCGACACGCGCTTCCTGCTCGGCGTCGTCGCCGCGCCCGAAGGAGCGCCCGTATTTCGCTGGCAGGAGTCCGACGCGGCCGATCACGCGGGTCGCGTTCCGTGCCTCGAGGCCTGGATCTCGCAGGCGCGCGCCACGATCGAGCCGCTGCTTCCGGGATGCGGCTTCGAGTGCCTGCTGCCCGACGCGTATCACATCAACCTGCGCGAGTCCGACCGGCGCGTGCGCCCGTACTCGATCCGCGCGGCCGTCCACTATCTCACGCACGCGCTCGACCTCGAAGCCTCCGACATCAAGGCCACGGTCGCGGGTTTCGGCCACGAGCGGCTCGACGAATACCGGATCGGACTGAGCATTCGCGACGAGGACGAAGTCGCGCACGGCATCGTCTGGCCGCTGCTCGGCGCCGAGTCCGACCAGGATGAACCCACGCCGATCGAACAGATCCGCGAGGTGCTGCGCGAGGTCGGCGTCTCCGAGGTTCGGCTGTGGCGCGACCTCAGCGAGCCCGAGTTCTGCGACGACTGCGGCGTGCCGCTGTACCCCAACGGCAAGGGCGAGATCGTCCATGCCGAGATGCCGGGCGACGTGGAGCCGGAGTCGACGCACTTTCATTGACGGAAGCGCGGGACGAAAGGCGACGCCGACGCGCCGCCTCGGCGCTTCACTCGTGTCGCTTCTGCGCGGCGCGCTCCAGCGCGCCGGCGATTCGCGCATCCAGGTACGCCCCGTAGAAGTCCGGCGAGTTGTAGCCGACGAGGCGCTCGGCGAGTTCGCCGTTGTCGTCGTCGAGGAACGCGACGGTGGGAGAGACGCGGATGCCGAGGGATTTCGCAAGCGCCGAAGCGCTCTGCGGCGTGTCGTCGCTCGGGCCCGTTCGTTCGAACGGACGCTCGTCCGTGATGCCGTACTCGGCGACCCGAACGCCGGGCACGGCGCCTTCCAGATGGCGCAGGTAGTTGCGCCGGACCACTTCGCACCAGGGACATCCGGGCACCGAAAACAGCGCCACGACAACGAGTGCGTCGCCGTGCGCCAGTAGTGCCCGCGGCGAGCGCGAGCCGTCGAGCGCGCGCGCGCCGGCGGCCCAGGCCTGCGGCGGAACCACCGACGCGAACGGCGCGAGCACGGCGAGAGCGCAAGCCGATAGGGCGAGGCGGCGCGACGGCGAAAGGGGCATTCCGGGCATACTCGTGCTTGACCGCATGACTATGCGCTCATATAGTCACCCTATCAAGCCGAGGGTCCGATAGAAGAACAGGGCGCCCGGATTTCGAGGAGACGCTCCGATGGATTCACTCGGGCAGGTATTCGAGGCGGTGTCGAGCTATTTCGCGCTGCTGTCCGAGCCCGTGCGACTGCGCATCCTGCACTCGATCTGCCGCGAGGAGAAAAGCGTCTCGCAGATCGTCGCCGAGACCGGAGCGACGCAGACCAACGTCTCCCGGCATCTCAACACGCTGTACCGCGCCGGCGCCTTGAACCGTCGCAAGGAGGGCAACTTCATCTACTACGGCGTGCGCGACAGCGCGCTCACCGAAATCTGCCGGACGGTGTGCACGCATATCGCGGCACGCACCGAGATGCAGCACGACGAGCGCTCGGGGATGCGCCGGCTCGCGGCTGATTGGGATACGCGCACCGAGTCGCGCGAGGAGTTTCGATGAACGATTTTTCCGACGCACCGGGCCGTCCGTCCGACGACGCTGCCGTGCGCCCCTGGGGCCGTGTCCGGCCGGCGCCGGAGAACACGCTGCCGTCCGAGGCGCTCGACCGCGCCCGCCGCGCGCGCCGCAGCTTCATGGGCAGGGCGCTGGCGATGGGCGCCGGCGCCGGCGCCGGCGCTGCCGCGCATGCCCCCGCCCCCGGGGCCGGAAAGGCGGGCG
>JAMLIS010000019.1 GCA_023954015.1 Burkholderiaceae bacterium | reverse complement strand
GGGCCCCCCCGCCGCCCGGAGCCTCAGGCCGATTGCACCTCGATCCGCCGCGGCCGGAACTCGGCGCGCTTCGGGATCCGAAGCGTAAGTACGCCGTTGTTCAGCTGCGCCTCGATGCGCTCGGTGTCGAGCTCGCCGCTCAACGTGAAGCTGCGTCGATAGCGGGTCGCCCGCACGTCGGCGTACAACGCCTGCATGCCCTGCGGCATCTCGATCGAGACGTCGCCTTCGATCGAAAGACCGTTGCGGTCGGCCTGCACGTTCAGGCGATCCTTCGATACGCCCGGCATCTCCGCGCAAAGGGTGATGCCGTGCTCGTCCTCGAAGATGTCGACGGCAGGCGCCATCGTGCGCAACTCGTCCTGGGCACTCGCCTGGCCCTGGCCGGCGTTGTCCGCCTGGACGCCCTCCGGCTGGCGAGCGGCGACTTCCTTCCGTTCTTCCATGTTCGCCTCCCTCGTCATTGGATCGTGATCGAGCGCGGCCGCGCCGATTCGCGCCTCTGGATCGTCACCTGCAGCACGCCGTCGCGGTACCTGGCGTCGACGCGCTCGGGATCGACGTCCTCGGGCAGCGTCACCGCGCGCCGGAATTCGCCGGCGAAGCGCTCGCGACGGTAGTACGCGGCCTTCTCGTCTGCCTGCGAGGACGGCGCCTCGCGTCGGCCGGCAATGGACAGTACGTTCTGCTGCAGCGACAGCTCCACCGCATTCGGGTCGATTCCGGCGACGAACAGGTAGACGTCGACGCGATCGGGCGTGACGCCGACGTTCATCGGCGGAAAGGTGCCGGGACGCATCGAGCGAATCCCGGACGGAGCCGGATAGCCGTGGAAGAGAAACCGGTCGAGTTCCCTCTCGATGCGCCGGAAATCATCGAAGACGCCGGCGTCGAAGCCGCTCAACAGGCTGCCGAACATGGGCGACACCTCCTTGTCAAAGAGTTCGGGTACGGCGCCAGATAGGAGCGCGTTCGGCAGTTTCAAGGGCCCGCCACCGGGGCGGCGCATCCGGCCGGGCGACCGGGCGTCGCGCGTCACCTGCTCCGCTGGTCCCAGGCCGGCGCGAGCTTGAGCTTCCAGCCGTCCTGGCGCGGCGGATAGACCAGCTCGAGCTTGTCCTTCCACCACTGGTTGGCCGTGCTGGTGATCTCTCCGAGTCCGCCCGGCGTAAAAGTCACGTCGCCCTGCACCGTGTCCTTGAACTCGTGGCCGGCGACCGCGTCGCGCACGGCCTTCGGATCGAGCGATCCGGTCTTCTCGATAGCCTTCAGCAGCACCTGCGCGTTCGCGTAGAACATGCCGACCACGACGCTGCCCTTGCCCTTGTCCTTCATGTAGCGCTCGCCCAGCTCCTTCGCGCCCGGATACGGCAGGTCCATCGACCAGAAGCCGTCGGCCAGGATGTAGTTCGAGTCGGCGCCGAGCGCTTCATGGAACTCGTTGGTCCACGTTCCCTTCCAGCCGTGCAGATACGGGACGCTGAAGTTCTGCTCCTTCATCTGGCGCACGAGCGTGATCGCGTCGGTGGGGTTGCCGAACAGCAGCACCGAGTCGATGCCCTTGGCCTTCATCTTCAGGATGTACGACGAGTAATCCTTCGAGCCCATCGCCCACGGCTCGTCCATGCCGAAGGCGACGTTGTATTTCTTCGCCATCGCCTTGAAGGCGCCGCCGAAGCCTTGGCCGTCGGGCGAATCCTCCATGACGAGCGCCGGATTCTTCGGCCGCTCGCTCTCGGGGAGCGTCTGCCAGATCTTGAACGGCACCTCGGCGCCGCCGCCGGCGTCGTAGAAGAACAGTGCCGACCACTTGAACTTCTTCGGCGCCCACATGTGAGGCCACATGGTCGTGATCATGTAGAACTTCTTGTACTTCTCGGCCGCCAGCGCGCCCGCCATGTTCAGGTCGCCGCCGTGCGTGGACAGCAGCAGGTTGGCCTTCTCGATCTTGATCAGCCGCTCCATCGCGTCGGTGACTTTCGCCGGGTCGCTCTGGTCGTCGGCGATGACGAGCCGCACCGGCAGTTTCCGGTTCGCCTCCTTGATGAAGATGCCGCCCTTCGCGTTGACGTCGGCCACCGCCTGCTCGTACGACCACTTCTGGTCGAGTCCGTCGGGCGCGAGCAGGCCGGTCAGCGAGATCGGCGCCCCGATCAGGATCTCCTTGGGCGCGGCGAGGCCCGCCTGCGCTATCGTCGCGGCCGCCGCCACGGCGGCGACCTTCCACCAACTCCTCGTCTTCATGGTTCCTCTCCGGGTTGTGCCCCACGCCACGAACCAGCCGACGCGCGCGTTGCGACGCCGACGGAGCCCGGGGGCTGTTCGATACCGCGCAGCAGCCGTTTCGATCTCCACCCCCCACCTGGCGCGCGACGGCTGCGAGCGACGCGCACGCGGAGGATTCCATTGGGCATGAAGAGCATGACCGCGATGATCATCGCGCCCGACAGGATCGGATGCGCGGCGGGCAGCCACAAGGTGGCCGCCGAGAAGACGGCGGTCATCAGGAACGCACCGATCACCGGGCCGAACACGGTGCCGCTGCCGCCCATTACGCACATCAGGATCGGATAAAGCGTCCAGTTCAGGTTCAGGAAACCGACCGGGCTCACCGAGAACACGTAGAACGCATAGAGACTGCCCGCGATGCCGGCGAAGAACGCGCCTATCGCGAAGGCCAGCACCTTGAAGCGAAGGACGTTCACGCCGCTGGCCGCCGCCGCCATCGGGTCTTCGCGCACGGCCATCAGCGCGAGCCCGAGACGCGAGCGCGAAACGGCGTAGACCGCGGCGGTGGCCGCCACCGCGAGCCCGAGCCCCACCCAGTAGTGCGGTGCGAGGGTGTCGAAGGGCGCCGGCGACATCGCGATGCCGAAGGAGCCCCCGGTGAACGAGCCGCCCTTCACCAGCACGACGCGCACGATCTCGCCGAAGCCGAGCGTGCCGAGCGCGAAATAGTCGCCGGCGAGCTTCGAGAGCAGCGGCATGCCGATCGCCGCAGCGAACAGCGCGGCGACCACGCCCGCGAGGAGCATCGCGAGAGGGTTGAAATAGAAGGTCTCGTCGGAGAGCAGCCGCGTGGCGACGATCGCGGTGGTGTAGCCGCCGATGCCGAAGAAGGCGTGCTGCGCGAGGCTGATCTGCCCGGCGTAGCCGGCGACCAGGTTCCAGCTCTGCGCGAGCACGATGTGCACGAAAACCAGGAACAGGTAGAAGGTGCCGTAGTGGTCGAGCGCGCCCGGCACCAGCGGCACGCAAGCGAGCACGACGACGAAGGCGGCGAGTGCGGCCAGCGCGGATGCGTTCGTCTTCATGCCTTCTTCACCGTGCGCACGAACAGGCCTTCGGGGCGGAACATCAGCACGAGCAGGAAGACCAGGTAGCCGATCGCGTCGCCCCATCCAGGAATGAAGAACGACGAGCCGCTCTCGATGACGCCGAGCAGCAATCCGCCGGCGAGCGCGCCGCCGACGTTGCCAAGGCCGCCCAGCGCCAGTGCGATCAGCGCCTTCAGGCTGAAGAGAAAGCCGAAATAGGGATCGATCGCGTAGGTGCTCGCCAGCGTGCAGCCGGCCACGCCGGCCAGCGCGATGCCGACCGCGAAGGCGACCATGTTCACGCGATGCGGCGAGATGCCGACGAGCATCGCCGAGGTCATGTTCTCGGAGACCGCCCGCACCGCCTTGCCGATCAGCGTGCGCTTCAGGAACAGCGTGACGACCGCGGTGGCGACCAGCGCGACGACGAAGGCGATCGAGCGCGTGATCGAGACCGGCATTCCCCCCACGACGAAGCTGGTCGCCGTGTAGCTCGTGGTGATCGAGCGCGGATCGGGCGTCCAGGCCACCGACATCAGGCTCTCGAGCATGAACATCAGGCCGACGGCGATCAGCAGCGACGTGTTCTTGTCCTCGATCGCCGCCGCGCGACGAAACAGCAGCTGGTAGATTGCCGCGCCGACGACGAGCGACACAGGCAGCAGCGCGATCATCGTCACGTAGGGGTCCACGCCGAGCAGCGCGAAGGCCCAGTACGCGCAATAACCGGCCAGCACGATCATCGCCCCCTGCGCGAGGAAGATGATGCGCATCGTGCCGAAGATCAGGCTCAGCCCGATCGCGGCGACGCCGTACATGGCGCCGAACAGCAGCCCGTTGAGAAGCAGTTCGCCGACCAGCCGAAAGGAGAGGATTTCCAGCATCTCAGGCGAGGCTTCCGATGTAGGCCTTGCGAACCGTCGGATCTTCGAGCAGCACCGGGCCGCTGCCCTGCATGACGACGTGGCCCGTCTGCAGCACGTAGGCGTGGTGCGCCACCTGCAGCGCCTGGTGAATGTTCTGCTCGACCAGCAGGATCGTCATCCCCTGCTCGTTGAGCGTGCGCACGAGTTCGAACATCGTGCGCACGATGATCGGGCTCAGCCCGAGAGAGGGCTCGTCGAGGATCAGCAGCGACGGGTTGGCCATCATCGCCCGGCCGATCGCGAGCATCTGCTGCTCGCCGCCGCTGAGCGATCCCGCCTTCTGTCCGCGCCGCTCGTCGAGTCGCGGGAAAAGCCCGAAGACCCGCGCAAGCGATTCGCCCATGCGCGGGCGCTGGCGCGACGGATACGCGCCCAGCTCGAGGTTCTCGAGCACGGTCATCTGCGCGAACAGCCCGCGCCCTTCCGGCACGTGCGAGATGCCGATGCCGACGATCTCCTGCGCGGCCATGCCGACGATCGAGCGGTCGCGGAAGCGGATCTCGCCGTCGGTAGGCGCGACCAGCCCCGACACGGCCTTGAGCAGCGTCGACTTGCCCGCGCCGTTGGCGCCGACCAGCGAGACGATCGCGCCCTCGTCGACGTGCAGATCGACGTCGAACAGCACGTGCGCGTCGCCGTAGTGCACGTCAAGCGATCGGATCTCGAGCAGGCGCTTCGCCAAGGTAGGCCTCGATGACTTGCGGGTTCGCGACGACCTGCGCGGGCGTGCCGTCGGCGATCTTCTCGCCGTGATCGAGCACGACCACTCGATCGCACAGCTTCATGATCGCGTCGACCTTGTGCTCGACCCACAGCACGCTCACGCGCAGCTCGTCGCGAATGCGGCGGATCGTGTCGATCATCTGTCCGATCTCCGTGGCGTTCAATCCGGCCATCGGCTCGTCGAGCAGCAGCACCTTCGGCTGCGTGGCGATCGCGCGCGCGATCTCGAGCAGCCGTCGATCGGACAGCGTCATGTGCGCCGCCTCGCGCGCTGCCTGCGCACCCAGGCCGACGCGATCGAGCGCCTCGTGGGCCACGCGCAACGAATCGCTGCCGGCCGCGTGCCGTCCGTAGGTCGCGCCGACGAGCACGTTCTGCAGCGCCGTCATCCGCTGGAACGTGCGAACCAGCTGGAAAGTGCGCGCGATACCGAGCTTGCAGACGCGATCGGGGCGAAGACCCGAGAGGAGCTGGCCGTCCAGGCGCACCTCGCCGCGGTCCGGCCGGTAGATCGACGTGACGACGTTGAAGCAGGTCGACTTCCCGGCGCCGTTCGGCCCGATCAGGCCCACGATCTCGCCGGCGCCCACCGAGAAATCGATGTCGGCGAGAACGTGCAGGCCGCCGAAGGAGACGCCGACGCGGTCCAGCCGCAGCAGTTCGGCGTTCGCCTTCATGCGTGCGCGGCCTGGCGAGACGACTTCGACGGCGCATGCACCGACTGCGCCGCCGCCTCGCCGTCGAGCAGGAACTGCGCGCAACGCTCGGCGATCATGATCGTCGGCGCGTTCGTGTTGCCGCTGGGCAGCGCCGGCATCACCGAAGCGTCGGCGATGCGCAGCCCGCCGACGCCGTGCACGCGCAGTTGTGCATCGACCACCGCCATCGCGTCGACGCCCATCCGGCAGGTGCCCGCCGGGTGGTAGACCGTCTTGGCGCGAGCGCGCACGTAGGCTTCGAGCGCCGCGTCGTCGATCGCCGCGGCCGCCGCCGGCTCGATCTCCGCGCTCACCGCGCGCTGCATCGCGGGTGCGCGCAGGATGCGTCGCGCGAGTCGCACGCCGCGCATCAGCGTATGGACGTCTTCCGCTTCGCACAGGTATGCGCCGTCGAAGCGGATCGGCGCCATCGGATCGGCGCTCGACAGGCCGACGCGCCCGCGCGAGCGCGGGCGCAGGAAGCACGGGTTGATCGACAGACCGTGGCCGGCGTGCGGCTCGCGATCGACGTCGCCGACCAGCACGGGCAGCACGTGGAACTGCAGGTCCGGCCGTCCTCCGCCGGCCGTATCGACGAAGCCGCCGCATTCGACGACGTTCGACGTCAGCAACCCGGTGCGCGAGCCGAACCAGCGCAATCCGTGCCACATCGCGCGTGCGCCCGCGTCGTTGCCGGCGAGGCTGTTCGCGCGCCGCGCCCGCCCGTAGACGCCGACCTCGAGGTGATCGTGGAAGTTCGCGCCGACGCCAGGCAGGGATGCAACGACCGGGATGCCGAAGCGCTGCAATTCACTGCCCGGTCCGATTCCCGACAGCTGCAGGATCTTCGGCGTGGCGAGCGCGCCGGCGGCGAGCACGATGTCCGAACGCGCGTGCGCCACGCGCTCGCCGCCCGCGGCGTCGCGCCAGACGACGGCACAGGCGCGTGCGGCCTCGCAGTGCACGCGCAGCACGTGCGCGCCGGTGCGCACGACGAGGTTGTCGTGCGCGCGCGCGGCGCGCAGGAAGCTCGCCGCCGTGCTGTCGCGCCGGCCGCGGAACGTCGTAGTCTGGTAGAAGCCGACGCCCTCCTGGCGCTCGCCGTTGAAGTCGTCGTTGGCCGGCAGCCCGATCTCGCGCGCCGCCGCGACGAAGGCGCGGCACAGCGGATGCCGGTGCCGAGGATCGCTGACGTGCAGCAGGCCCTCGGTGCCGTGCCATGGGCCGGCGAAACGCTCGTTGCGCTCGGAGCGCACGAACGCCGGCAGCACGTCGCTCCACCCCCAGCCCGCACAGCCCGCATCGCGCCAGCCGTCGTAGTCGGCCGGCGTGCCACGGATGTAGACCATCGCGTTGACCGAGCTGCCGCCGCCGAGCGTGCGCCCCTGCGGCACGTGCAATGTACGGCCCGCAGCGTGCGGCTGCGGCTCGGTGCGGTACATCCACGTGCGCTCGGTCCCGATCACGCGAACGAAGGTGGCCGGCATGCGGATGAACCAGTCGTCGTCGGGGGGACCCGCCTCCAGCAGCAGCACGCTGCGCCTGGCCAGCGCCAGGCGCGCCGCGACGACGCAGCCGGCGCTGCCGCCGCCGACGACCACGTGATCGAAGCTCTCGCCGGCGATGCGATCGATGTCGGTACTCATACGGCCAGACAAACGCTCTTGATCTCGGTGAACGACTCGACCGACGCGCGACCCATCTCGCGGCCGACGCCCGATTGTCGAACGCCGTCGAAGGGCAGCGCATTGTCGAGCACGTTGTGGGAATTTACCCAGACGATGCCGGCGTGAAGTCGCGGGACGATCCGGTGCGCGGCCGAAAAATTCGTCGTCCAGACGCTCGCCGCCAGTCCGGGCGTGTCGTTGGCCAGCCGGATCGCCTCGTCGACGTCATCGAAGGCGGTAGCGGTGAGTACGGGCCCGAACACTTCCTCGCGCGCGATCGACGTGGCCGCCGAATCGTCGACGAAGATCGTCGGCTCGATGAACCAGCCCGCCTCGCCGCAGCGCGCGCCGCCGGTGGCCAGCGAGGCGCCCTCGTCGCGGCCGCGTTCGATCGCAGCCATCACGCGCCCGAAGTGCCGCGCGGAGACGAGTGGACCGAACTGCGTGCGCGGATCGAAGCCCGAGCCGATGCGAAGCGCACGCGCGGCGCGCACGAGCCGGTCGAGCAGACGATCGCGAATGCTGCGATGCACGAGCAGACGCGAACTGGCCGTGCACACCTGGCCCTGGTGCAGGAAGATGCCGGCGCAGACGCCTTCGGCCGCTTCGTCCAGGTCAGCGTCCTCCAGCACGATCGCGGGCGACTTGCCGCCCAGTTCGAGCGTGAAGCGCGCGAGCTTGTCGACGGCGCTGTGGCCGACGCGCTTGCCGGTCTCGGGGGAACCGGTGAAAGAGATCTTTCGCACGTCGGGATGCGCGGCCAGCGCCGCGCCGACCTCCGCGCCTCCGGTGACGATGTTCAGCGCGCCCGCGGGAAAGCCCGCCTCGATCGCCAGCTCGGCCAGGCGCAGCGCGGTCAGCGGTGTCTCCTCGGACGGCTTGAGAACGATAGTGCAGCCGGCGGCGAGTGCCGGCGCCACCTTCCACAGTGCGATCGCCAGCGGGAAGTTCCACGGAACGATCGCCGCGACGACGCCGATCGGCTCGCGCCGCGTATAGGTGACCCACTTGCGGCCGGGAAGCGGAATCGAGTTGTCGATCGTCTGGCCTTCGAGCTTGGTCGCCCACCCGGCCATGTAGCGGACGAACTCGGCGCCGCTCTCGACGTCGATGCGGCGGGCGACGCTGCGCAGCTTGCCGCCCTGCAGCGTTTCGAGCGCGCTCAACTCGTCGCCGTTGGCGAGCACGAGTTCGGAGAGCCGGCACAGCATCCGCTCGCGGTCGGCCGGACGCGTACGCTTCCATGCAACGGACTCGAAGGCCGCCCGCGCGCTCGCGACCGCGGCTCGTGCGTCTTCGGCATCGCCGTCGGCCGCCTCGGCGATCGTCAACTCGGTGGCCGGGTCGACGACCGCGCGATGACGACCGGCGCACGGCGCGCGCATCGCGCCGTCGATGAAATGCCCGAGGCTTCCGCGCAGCAGCAGCGGGATGCGCTCGAGCTTTCGGGTCGGCGTGCACTCCATACGCGACGCACTGTAGGCCGGCGCGCCGGCCGGCGTTTGTCCGACAGCGCATTGCGCGTTGCACGTCGGTGCACCGGCGGAGCCCGTTCGCGCATGCCCGCGCACCCGCGCGCGACGCTGCCGAACCCATGCGCATCCGTGCGCTGTCGGTGCACGTCCAGTGCACGGTCGTACAAGACCGGACAGATGGCGTGGCCCTAGACTCGCCCGAACGGCCAACGGAGCGCGCGATGGGCGAATTCAATGGGAAGGTCGCGTTCGTCACCGGCGCCGGCACCGGAATCGGTGCCGCCGTGGTGCGGCGTTTCGTCGAAGCAGGCGGGCGGGCGGCACTGATGGGAAGGCGGCGCGATGTGCTCGTACGTGTCGCCGAGCCGATCGGCGGGCTCGTCGTCGCCGGCGACGCGGCCGACACCGAAGCGGTGCGCGACGCGATGCGGCGCACGCGCGAGCGCTTCGGCGGCATCGACGTCCTCGTCGCCAATGCTGGCGGGCACGGCGTAGGCGCACTGCTCGACACCGACGACGCCGCCTGGGCGCAGGCCACGCGACTGAATCTCGACACCGCCTTCGTCTGCGCGCGAGAATCGATGCCCGATCTGGTCGCGCGCGGCGGCTCGATCGTGATCGTCTCGTCGCTGGCGGGACACTTCTCCGGGCCCGACGTCGTCGGCTACGTGACGATGAAGCACGCGCTGATCGGCCTTACGCGCTCGATCGCACGCGACTTCGGACAGCGCGGCGTGCGCGCCAATGCCGTCTGCCCCGGATGGGTGAGGACCGAGATGGCCGACGCGCAGATGCGCGCGCTCGTCGCGCAACGAAATCTGCGCGACGTCGCCGAGGCGTGGCGGCTGGTGACGAAGGACGTCCCGCTCGGCCGCCCGGCCGAGCCCGACGAGATCGCCGATGCCGTGCTCTTCCTCGCGTCGCCGCGCGCGCGAATGATCACCGGCACGACGCTGATGGTCGACGGCGGCGCTTCCGCGGTCGACCTGCCAACGATCGCCTTCGCGCCCGAACCGGCGCGCGCGCGCTGAAGCGGCCGGAGATCGACCCGATGAACGACACCCGACCCGCCGACTGGAAGAACTACGAAGACTTCGCCGCGGGCATCGCCACAAACCGCCTGCCCTGCACCGATGCCTGGATCGGCAGGACTCTGCGCCTGCGCTTCGGCGAGCACTTCGTCGAATTGCAGCCGCGCGAGCGCCATGTCGCCGCATGGCGCGACGAAGCGGGCGAGGGCGTCGACCGGTACGAAGCGATCGAGCTGGCCCCGGACCTGCACTTCATCGACCTCATCTTCGCCAGCCGCCCGACGACTGCACTGACGCTCGTGTTCGACACGCGAACGAAACGCGCCCTGGCGATCGAGACGCGCGTGCGCGAGCCGAACGAAGCGCCGGGCGAGCCACGGCCGATGCAGACCTTCACCGCCGGCGTCGTCGGCGACGACGAGTCGGCCGCCACCGGCTTCGTGCCGTCGCCCACGCGCGACCTGATCGGCCTGCGCACGCACCAGGTCTACAGTCCACAGCACACCTACGAGCACACGTACCTGAACTCGCAGCGCTACGCGTGGCAGTGCCTGGTCGGGGTGCAGCGCGGGCAGGGCGACGTCGACCTCGCCAGCTACTGGAAATTCGACGAGAACCGCTACGTGTTCGCCTTTCGCGAGTTCCTGATCCCGGTTGCGTCGGTATTCTTCTTCGATTTCGAGCGGATGCGCTCCACCGGCAAGTTCCTCGGCGTGACCGGCAGCGGCGGGATCGCGAACAACCCGGCGGGCGCGTTCCTGCGCAAGGTGTCGATGACCTTCTATCCACCCGACGCGCAGCCGGTCTGAGTCTTTACGCCATCGACAAGGAGCCGCTTCGATGCGCACGCCGCGCGATGTAGTCCAGGCCCACTACGACGCTTCCGCGCGGGGCGACCTCGACGCGATGCTCGCCGACCTCGCGCCGGGGGCGCGCTGGACCGAGGCGGCCGGCTCGCCGCTGGCAGGAACCTTCACCGGTCGTGACGAGATCGTCGCGCGCGTGTTCGCGCCGATCCTGCGCGACTGGGAAGGCTTCCGCTTCGAACTCGAAGGCCTGATCGCCGAAGATCGCCGGGTGGCTGCGATCGGCGCCTACTCGGGCACCTTCCGCGCGACGGGCAAGCCCATGCATGCGCGCGTCGTACACGTCTGGGAGGTCGAGAACGAGAGAATCGTCCGCTTCGAACAGTTCGCCGATACGCATTCGATCGCCTCGGCGACGTCTTGAACGCCCCGCCGCACAACGCCGCGCTCGGCGTCGCCCAGGCGGCGGGCCGGATCGCGCGCGGCGAGATGGGCTGCGTCGAATACGTCCGCGCGCTGCTCGACGAGATCGCCCGCACCCGCGATTCGAACGCGTGGATTCACGTCGATGCCGAGAGCCTGTCGAAGGCCGCCGCTCTCGCCGACCGCAAGTCGGCGTCGCGCGGCCCGCTGCACGGCGTGCCGCTCGCCTTCAAGGACAACATCGATGTCGCCGGCATGCCGACGACGGCGGGAAGTCCGGCGCTGCGCGGCCACATACCGAGAACGAGCAGCGCGGTCGCGCAGCGCCTGCTCGACGCCGGCGCACTCGTCCTGGGCAAGACCAATCTGCACGAGTTCGCGCTGGGCATCACGAACGACAACGCCGCCTTCGGCGCCGTGCGCAACCCTCACGCGCGCGATCGAATCGCGGGGGGGTCGAGCGGAGGCGCCGGCGCCGCGGTTGCCGCGCGCGCCGCACCTGCGGCGATCGGCACCGACACCGGCGGCTCGGTACGGATTCCGGCGGCGCTGTGCGGGGCGACGGGCTTTCGTCCGACCACCGGACGCTGGCCGGCCGAGGGAATCGTGCCGATCTCGGCGACGCGCGACACGCCGGGGCCGATCGCCCGCAGCGTCGCGGACTGCGCGCTGCTCGATGCAGCGATGATCGGTCGCGTCGTTCGCGGGGACGCCGACCGCGGAAGTGCCACGCGCGAAGACCTGTGCTGGCTGCACGAGGAGCCGTTGCGCGGCCTGCGACTGGGCGTGCCGACGCTCCATTTCTGGACGCCGCTGGATGACGAGACGGCGAAAACCGCGCACGCGGCACTCGAGCGTCTTCGTGACGCGGGTGCCGAGTTCGTGCGCTGCGAAGTCGAGAACGTCGCCGCGCTCACCGCCGCGACCGGCATGGCGATCGCGCGCTACGAGACGCTGCCGGCGCTGCGCGACTACTGGTCGCGCCACGGTCTCGCGTTCGACTTCGACGCGCTCGTCGCGCGTATCGCCAGTCCCGACGTGCGGACCGCATTCCGGGGGCTCGTCGGCGCAAGCGCCCCTTCGCTCGGCGAATACCGGCGAGCGATGCGCGAGCTTCGCCCGGCGCTGCAGCGTGCGTGGCGGCACTGCTTCGAATCGAATCGCATCGCGGCGCTCGTGTTCCCCACGACGCCGCTGCCGGCAGCACGTATCGGCGAGGAGATGGTGCGGATCGCGGGGGAGCCCTCCCCGGTGTTTCCCGCCTATATCCGCAACACCGAACCCGGTACCGTGGTGGGAGCGCCCGGACTGACGATCCCCTGCGGAACGACGAGCGCGGCGCTTCCCGTCGGCCTGGCGATCGACGCGCTGCCCGGCGACGACGAGCGGCTGCTGCGCATCGGGATCACGATCGAGCAAGCGTTCAGAGCTTGAACCCGCCGCCGGCTGCGAAAATCGGCAGCACGCCCCGACCGCGCGCGCCGAGCGCGCCACCGCCCCCAAGAAGAACGCTCGAATGTCATCGCAGTCCGGCAAGGAGAAACCGTCGAGGCCGACGAGCGCATTCTTCGCTCGCTCGGCCGAAACGAAACCGAAGCGAAAGCCCGGAAGCTTCGCCGGTTACGCGAGCCCGCGCGTCGCGCTCGAAGCGCTGCGCGCGGCGCTGGCGCGCGCCGACGCGCTGTTTCCGCTGTCGGTGCTGGGGCTGCTCGCCGGCATCGTCGCCGGCATCGTGATCGTCGCGTTCCGCCTGGTCAGCGAGAACGCGCTGGTGCTCGCCGGCTCGATGGACAACGCCGAGAACTTCGAAGCCCTGTCGCCCGAATGGCGGCTCGTGCTGCCGACCGCCGGCGGGCTTGCCATCGGCCTGGCGTTCCGCGCCGTGCGGCCGGAGTCGCGCAGCGTCGGTCCGGCGCACGTCATGGCGCAGCTTGCACGGCACGCCGGGTGGCTGCCGTGGCGCAACGCGGTGATGCAATTCTTCGGCGGCGCCGTCTCGATCGCCTGCGGGCACTCGGTCGGACGCGAGGGCCCGGTCATCCACCTCGGCGCCACGAGCGCAAGCCTGTTCGGGCAGTGGCTACGGCTGCCGAACAACAGCATCCGCACCCTGGTCGCCTGCGGCGTTGCCGGTTCGATCGCCGCCTCGTTCAATACGCCGATCGCCGGCGTCGTGTTCGCAATGGAGGTGGTGCTCCTCGAGTACACGCTCGCCGGCTTCGCACCGGTGATTCTCGCGGCGATGGCCGCCGCTGCGGTGAGCCGGATCGTCTACGGGCCCGATCCGGCGTTCGCCGTGCCGCCGCTGCAGCTCACGTCGCTGCTCGAACTGCCGTACGTCGTCCTGCTCGGCGTCGTCGTCGGGTGTCTCGCGGCCGCCTACGTCCGGGGAACGCGCACGCTCGACCTGCGCTCGCGCCGGCTGCCGCTGGCGCTGCGAACCACCGCGGCCGGCGCGATCACCGGCTTGTGCGCGCTCGTCGCACCGCAGGTGATGGGGCTGGGCTACGACACCGTGCAGTCCGCGCTGCTCGGCCAGTTCGGCCTGGCCGCACTCGTCACGATCGCGCTGCTCAAGCTCGTGGCGACCATCGCCTGCGGCGGACTCGGCATTCCGGGCGGACTGATCGGCCCGATGGTCGTGATGGGCGCCACCGCGGGCGGCGCGCTCGGCCTTCTCGGCGAGTGGTTGCTGCCGCAGGGCGGCGCCTCGGCTGCTTTCTACGCGACGCTCGGCGTGGTCGCCATGATGGGCGCGAGCCTTCATGCGCCGCTCGCCGCGCTGATGGCCATCCTCGAGCTCACCGCGAATCCGCACACGCTGCTGCCGGGCATGGCAGCAGTGATCCCCGCGCTGCTCGTCGCACGCAGCGTATTCGGGCAGGAAGCGATCTTCGTCGCGCTGCTGCGCGGGCGCGGGCTCGACTACCGCTTCGATCCCGTCGCGCTGTCGCTCGAACGAACGGGCGTGAGCGCGGTGATGAACCGGCGCTTTGCACGCGCCGATCTCGAGGCGCAGGCTGCGGTTCTGGGTCAGGTGCTGGCGACCGGCCCGGACTGGCTGCTCGTCACCAGGCAGCGCGACGTGGTCGGCGTCGTGCGTCCGCCGCCGCTCGACGAGGGGCGCGAGGACCACGACCCGTCGTCGGCGCTCGAACGGGCGCTGCGCGCTGCACCGCGCTTCATCGTCGTCTCTTCGTACGCAACGCTGCGCGAAGCGATGCAGCGACTGGACCAGTCGAACGCCGAACTCGCGCTCGTATGCGAAGATGCCGTGGCCGGCCCCGGCGTTCGACCGGGAGTCGAGCAGGTGCGCGGTGTTCTCGAGCGCGCGGCGCTCGACCGGCACTCGGCGCGATGACACGGATACGACATCGTCCGCCCTCGTTCCCCAAGGAGTCGCTATGGAAAACTACCTGGTCGACCTGCGCAAGTACACGCCGAACGTCGACGAGAACGCCGTCTCGTCGATCGTCAAGTACTGCGGCATCGCGTTGCGTGATCCCGATTCGTCGCTCGTCGCCGGAACGGACCGCAGCGAACTCGCCACCGTCCGGGACGGGTTCGCCGCGAAGAAGCTGGGCCTGCCCGCGCAGGCCGCCGACGCCGGCATCCAGTCGGTGCTCGAGAAGATGAAAGGCGAGCGGCGCAAGCACCGCGTCACCTTCTACTACCTGCTCGCCGAAGCGACGGGGACGCTCGAAAAACTCGGGTAGGCGAAGAGCGGCGCAGGACGTCTCACGAGGGGCAACCGCGGCAGCCCTGCGTCTTCGCTCCGAGAAACTGCGCGCCCTCGGTGTTCGCCGAGTCGAGGTTCGCTCCGTCCAGGTTCGCGCTTCGCAGGTCGGCTCCGCGCAGGTCGGCTCCGGCCAGCGAGGCGCCCTCCAGGTCGGCGCCGCGCAACTGCGCCTGGCGCAGATCGGCCCCCGATAGATCCGCACCGCGCAATTCGGCAGCGGTGAGATCGACGTGGCGCAGCGTCGCGCCGCGCAGCGAGGCCGCCTGCAGCCGGGCATCGCGCAGGTTCGCATCGGAAAGATCGGCTCCCGACAGATCTGCGTCGCGCAACACGGCACCCAGCAGGTCGGCTTCCCCGAGCGCCGCGTTGCGCAGGTCGGCACCGCGCAATTTCGCCTGCCGAAGGTTCGCTGCCCGCAGCTTCGCGCCGTCGAGGCGCGCTCCGGTCAGGTCGGCATTCGTGAACTGCGCATTCGACAGATCCGCACCGCGCAGGTCGGCGCGCCGCAGGTCGGCGCCGGGACAAAGGGTCCCGGGCCGGATCGTGCAATCGCCGATCTCGCGCAACGGCTGCGCCGCGACGGCGGGGCACGAGAGCGTCGCCAGCGAGACGAGCAACAAACCGGGGACGAACAGCCACGTGCGCATCGATTCTCTCCGTTCACGTAGTGTCTATCCCGCCGAGCATAGTGCCGCCCGGCACGTCCCTCGCCGCCGAATTGTCATTCGAACGCAGCCAGGCTCGAACGCAGCGGGGCGGGAACGCCGTGTGCAACAGGTTCTCGATGACCATCGCGCTGCTCGACGGCAGGAGTGCAGCGCCCGCCGGCGGGATCGAAGGAAAGGAGTAGCCGTGCGCCCGGTCCGCATTCCGATCGAATCGGTCGTGCTCGACGCGGACCTGACCGTGTCGGCCGGGGCGAGCGGGATCGTGTTGTTCGCGCACGGCAGCGGCAGCAGCCGCTTCAGCTCGCGCAACCGGCACGTCGGGCGACAACTCTCCGACGCAGGGCTGGCTACCGTGCTCGCCGACCTGCTCACGGCCGAGGAGGACCGCGCGGACGAGCGCGCGCGGCATCTTCGCTTCGACATCGCGCTGCTCGAGACACGCCTGGTCGGCATTGCCGACTGGCTGCTCGACTACGAAGCGACGCGCGGTCTTGCCATCGGGCTGTTCGGCGCGAGCACCGGCGCCGGCGCCGCGCTGGCCGCCGCTGCCGAGCGGCCCGACGCGATCGCGGCAGTGGTGTCGCGGGGAGGCCGGCCCGACCTGGCGGGAGAGGCACTTTCGCGCGTGCGTGCGCCGACGCTGCTGATCGTCGGCGGCGACGACCGTCCGGTGATCGAGGCGAACGAGCAGGCGCTCGCCCGGCTGGGATGCGAAAAGCGACTCGTGATCGTTCCCGGCGCGACGCACCTGTTCGAGGAACCGGGAACGCTCGATGCGGTGGCGCGGCTCGCACGCGACTGGTTCCTGCGGCACCTGCTGCGAGCCCCGCGACGCGATACCCGCTGATCGCCTCGACTGCCGCCGCCGCCGCACCGGACGCGGGCGCGGGCCCGAAGCGCTACCCTTCCCGTATGCCGACCGGAGTTCCGAGATGACCGACCTCTCCGCCTTTCCGATCACGAAGAAGTGGCCCGCGCGCCATCCCGATCGCATCCAGCTCTATTCGCTGCCCACGCCCAACGGCGTGAAGGCTTCGATCATGCTCGAGGAGACCGCGCTGCCCTACGAGCCGCACCGCGTGAACTTCGACACGAACGACCAGCTGTCGCCCGAGTTCCTGTCGCTGAACCCCAACAACAAGATCCCGGCGATCGTCGATCCCGACGGCCCCGGCGGCAAGCCGCTGGCGCTCTTCGAATCGGGCGCGATCCTGATCTACCTGTCGGAGAAGTGCGCTGCACTCGGGCGTGAAGACTTCATGCCGTCGGATCCGGCCGCCCGCTACGAGACGATCCAGTGGCTGATGTTCCAGGTGGGCGGCGTCGGCCCGATGTTCGGCCAGCTGGGCTTCTTCCACAAGTTCGCCGGCAAGGACTACGAGGACAAGCGGCCGCGCGACCGCTACCTGACCGAGTCGCGGCGGCTGCTGCACGTGATCGAGCAGCGCGTCGCCGGGCGTCGATGGATCATGGGCGACGAATACACGATCGCCGATATCGCGATCTTTCCATGGGTGCGCAACCTCGTCGGCTTCTACGGTGCGCGCGAACTGGTCGGTTTCGGCGACTTTCCCGAGACGGCGCGCGTGCTCGCCGCATTCGTCGAACGCCCGGCGGTGGCGCGCGGCCTGGCCATTCCGGAACCGACGAATCCGCGCTGACGTCCGGCACGAACGCGGACCGGCGCTCAGGCTCTCGTGCGCACGGCCAGGCTCTGCGTCGCCCGACCGATCAGTCCGTCGGCATCGTAGAGGGCCGATTCGGCAAGACCGCCGCCGGACGAGCCGAGCGCCGTGCGCGCATCGAGGCAGATCCACTCTCCGGCCGGACGTCGCAGCAGGTTGATCGTCAGGTCGAAGTTCACGAAGGTGTAACGCTCGTAGTCGAGCACCGCGCTCACGCCGTTGCCGGAGTCGGCTACGACCGCGACCCGCTGGTACGGGCTCGGGGATTCTCCCGCCAGCAGCGGATGGCGCAGGCGGAACCAGACCGCGCACGGGCCGTTCCAGAATCTTCCCCGCGCAAGACGCGTCTCGACGAGATCCGCGTATCCGGTTGCCCTCCCCGCGAAAGGAAAATCCACCGGCTGCGACTCCTCGGGCGCGAGCGGCGCCTTCGGCAACGGGTGTCCGGGAAGCATCGACGGCAGATCCAGCGGGCACTCGCGTTGCGCGAGCGCGGTGAAGCGCGCGACGTCCTTGTCGCCCGCCATCAGATGCGCCGAGAAGTGCGCCGCGTTGCGACCGACGTAGTCGGTCGTCACCTCGACGATGAGTTCGCCGATCGGCACCGGGCGCAGCAGGTTCGCCGTTAGGCGCGCGATGTGGGTGAGCCCGTGCTCGCGCGCGGCCTGCTCGACGGCGCGGCAGACGAGCGCGACCGGCGGGCCGGCATGCTGATGGCCGGAGTCCCACGGACCGCGGGTCAATGTGCTGGCACGGAAGCAACGCGCATCGAGCGCGGCGTAGGCGGCGGCGGGCTTCGTTTCCAAGCGGGCACTCTTTTCGGAGGTCGAGGCCCCCATTGTCCCGCACGCGCCGGCGCTGCGGCGCGTCGCAGCGATTCCGACGATCCGGCACCACGAGCGTAGGCGCGATGAACATCGACGGCGCGTACCCGGGCGCAGTCCACCGGAACCCGCCGGAGCGGACCTCGTCGCGCTCGAAGCGTGGGCGACCCCCTGCCCCGGAGGGTGCTCGACGGACTCGCACCGATCGGAGACGTCACCGATGCACTTCGTCACGGGAACGGACCAGCGCACGGTCCGCGCCAGCAGCATCCGGCGCCGGCTTCGCGCGGAACGGGTACGCGCTGCCCCCGGTGCCGCGCGGCGCGACCCGCAGCGACAGCAGCATCGTCGCAGCCAGCACGACGATCGTCACGCCGAGCGACCACGCGACCGGGATCTTGTAGACGTCGATCAGCAGCATCTTGGCGCCGATGAACACCAGCACGATCGCGAGCCCATAGGTGAGCAGGTGGAAGCGCTCGTGCACGCCGGCGAGCAGGAAGTACATCGCACGCAGGCCGAGGATCGCGAACACGTTCGACGTCAGCACGATGAACGGATCGGTCGTGATCGCGAAGATCGCCGGGATCGAGTCGACCGCGAACACGACGTCGACGATGCCGATCAGCAGGATCACGACGAACAGCGGCGTCGCCATTCGCACGCCGTCGACGCGCGTGAAGAAGCGCTCGCCGTCGTAGCTCGGCGCAACCTTCATCCGCCGGTTGATCCATCGCAGCGCCGGATTCGAGTCGAGGTCGGGTTCCTTGCCGGCCGCCCACCACATCTTGATGCCCGTGAAGACGAGGAATGCACCGAACACGTACAGCACCCAGTGGAAGCGCACGATCAGCCAGGCGCCGACGAGGATCATCGCGGCGCGCAGCAAGAGCGCGCCGAGGATCCCGATCATCAGCACGCGCTTCTGGAACTCGCCCGGCACGGCGAAGTAGGTGAACACCATCAGGAACACGAAGATGTTGTCGACGGCCAGGGCCTTCTCGACCAGGTAGCCGGTAACGAACTCGAGCGCCTTGTCGCCGGCAAGCGCCCGCGCGGTCGTGTCGTCGGAGGTGCCGCCCAGGTACCACCACAGCCAGCCGACGAAGACGAAGGAGACCGCGACCCAGAGCAGCGACCAGACGCTCGCCTCCTTCATCGAGACCGCGTGCGCCCCCTGGCCCTTCAGTGCGAGGAAATCGACGAGCAGCGCGACGATGACGAAGGCTGCGAACAGCGACCACATCAGCGGAGTGCCGATGCTCATCATGGAGAGTGCCTCTTCGGCCCGAGGCCGCGGGAATTGGAGCAGCGCACCAGGCCGGCTGTCAAATGAATTCGGATGTGCCGTGAGGACGGATCGTCACCGCCCGCAGCCGGTACCCGAATTGAGCTACATCATTTCGCCTGCGGGCCCGCAGCGCGACCCTCGCGGTTCCGTAACGATCACCCGAGGGAAAGGACATGACCGCACTCGACCCCACCGCCCGCGAACTGCTCGAGAAAGCCGAGTTCGTCGCCATCGTCACGCAGGGCCCCGACGGCCCGCATCTCGTCGGCAACTGGGGCGACTATGCGCGCCGGATCGGCATCGACGACGAACGCATCATTCTTCCCGCCGGCCATTACGAGCGCACCGAGGAGAACCTGAAGCGTGACAGCCGCATCCAGCTGATGGCCGCTTCGCGCGGCGTGCGCGGAACGCGCGGGCCGGGCCAGGGCGGCGTCGTTTTCGGCAAGGGCAGCGTGCAGGCCGAAGGCGAACTCGCGGCGCGCGCCAAGGCCGTATTCCCGTGGGCGCGCGGTGCGCTGGTGATCGAAGTCGAGCGTTGCGAGATGCAGCTGTAGGCGTCCGGTTACCTGCCTCGGCGCCGCGACGGCTCCTTCAAGTCCCGCAGAACGTCCGGTAGCCGGCGACCCATTCCGGCGGCGCGGGCTGCGCGTAGTACACCTGGGCGTCCGACTCGTCGAAGGGCTTGCGCAAGGCGGCGAGGAGATCGTCGAAGACGGCGAGATCGTCGTTGCGCGACGCCGCCGACAGCGCTTCTTCGACGCGGTGATTGCGTGGGATCACCCACGGACTGACCCGCCGCATCTGCTGCGCACGCGCCGGGCCGTCAGCGGTCGCGCAGCGCCCGCGCCAGCGCACGAGCCACGCCTCGAGCGCAGCGGAATCGGTGAACAGCGCACGCAACGGCGCCTCGTCGCCCTGCGCGGCATCGGCCAGCCGGCGCCACGCGAGCGTGAAGTCCACCCGCTGCGCGTGCAGCAGCGCCAGCCAGTCGTCGGCGAGCGCCGCGTCGCCCGCCATTTCCTGCGTCGAACCGGGCAGCAATCCGAGCTTTGCGCGCTGGCCCTCGCGCAACGCGGCCTCGTACCACTCGGGAAACGCGTCGAGCGGTGCGGTGAGCTGCGCCACGGCGTGCTGCGCCGCCGCCTCGTCGTCCGGATCGGCCATCAGCAGCACGAGCGTCTCGGCGAGACGAGCCAGGTTCCAGCGCGCGATCCGCGGCTGGTTCGCGTAGGCGTAGCGCCCGCCCTCGTCGATGCTGCTGAACACCGTCGCCGGGTCGTAGGCCTCGAGGAAAGCGCAGGGGCCGTAGTCGATGGTCTCGCCCGACAACGTCATGTTGTCGGTGTTCATCACGCCGTGGATGAAGCCGACGTTCATCCACTGCGCAACCAGCCGCGCCTGGCGCGCGGCGACCGCACGCAGCAGCGCCACGTAGCGATCGGGCTCGTGCGCCAGCTCGGGGTCGTGTCGTGCGATCGCGTAGTCGACCACGCGACGCAGCGTTTCACGCTCTCCGCGCGCGGCGAAGAACTGCAGCGTTCCCACGCGCAGGTGGCTCGACGCCACGCGCGTGAGCACCGCGCCGGGCAGCGGCTGTTCGCGATAGACCGGCTCCCCGGTGGCGACGACGGCGAGCGCGCGCGTGCTCGGAATGCCCACGGCGTGCATCCATTCGCCGATCAGCACTTCGCGCAGCATCGGGCCGACCGCTGCCTTTCCGTCGCCGCCGCGCGCGAAGGGCGTGCGTCCCGATCCCTTGAAGGCGATGTCGCGCCGCCGGCCCCGCCGGTCGATCACTTCGCCCAGCAGCACCGCACGCCCGTCGCCGAGCTGCGGCGAAAACATGCCGAACTGATGGCCGGCGTAGGCCTGCGCCAGCGGCTCCGCGCCCTCGGGCAGCACGTTTCCTGCGAACAGCGACGCGAGCCCGTCGCCGTCGAGCGCTTCGGCATCCAGTCCGAGTTCGACGGCGAGTTCGCGGTTCAGGAACAGCAGCCGCGGCTGCGGCACGGCAACCGGCTTCCACGGCACGTAGGTGCCGGCCAGTTCACGGGCGTAGGTATTGTCGAAGACGAAAGCCATCGCTGCGCCGGCATCCTTCGTTCAGCTATCGGCCAGCCTAAAGCGCCGCGGCGCCACGAGCAACACGACGAGCGTGCACACCGCGATCACCGACACGCCCACGTAGACGTGCCCGGTGGCCGTACCGATCGCCTCGCGCAGGTATTGGCGGGCAGGCATCGACAGGTTCGCGCCGTGCAGCGCGTCGATCACCTCGTCGACGTGCCGCGGCAACTGCACACGCAATTCCGCCGACGCGCCGATCAACCGCTCGTGAAGCGTGGAATTGAAGATCGCGCCGAAGATCGCCGCGCCCAGCGTCTGCCCAAGATAGCGCGAAAAGATGTTGGCGCCGGTGACTGTGCCGCGCCGGTCCCAGCCGACGGTCGATTGCACGCCCACCAGCAGCGGAGTGGACAGCAACCCGAAACCGGCGCCCAGCGCGATCTGATCGAGTACCAGCAGCCACACGGAGGGGAAATCGGGCAGGGCGAGAAACGCGAATGCGGCGAGCGTCATCAGCGCGCCGCCGGCAAGACCCGCATCGCGAAAACCGATGCGCGCGTACACCGGCCCCGAGAGCGCCGACGCCAGCGGCCAGCCGATGCTGACGCTGGCGAGCACGAAGCCGGCGACGATCGCGCCCAGCCCGAGCACCGACTGCCCGTACGTGGGCAGAAAGACGTTCGGCCCCATCAGCACGGCCCCCATGCCGATCATCGACAGGTTGGTGCCGGCCAGGACCCGATCGCGCCACAGCCACCCCGGCATGATCGGTTCGGCGGCATGCCGCTCCACCCACACGGTGGCAGCGATCAGCGCCGCGCCCAGCGCGAATACGCCGATGCCGGGCGCCGACCACCACGGCCACGCCTGCCCGCCCTGCAACAGGCCGAAGATCAGCACGCATCCGGTGCACAGGACCAGGATCGAACCCGCGTAGTCGATCCGGTGCGCACGATGCGGCGGGTTCTCGTGGAGGAAGCGCCCGAGCAGGGCCAGCGCCAGCGCGCCGATCGGCAGGTTGATCAGGAAGATCCAGCGCCAGGTCGCATGCTCCGCGAACACGCCGCCCAGCAGCGGCCCTGCCACCGCCGCCACGCCCCAGACGCTGGAGAGCCAGCCCTGGACGCGGGCGCGCTCGCGAACGGAATACAGATCGCCGGCGATCGTGTTGACCGTGGCCATGATCGACCCCGCGCCGAGTCCCTGCAGCGCGCGAAAGACGATCAGCGACACCATGTTCCACGACAACGCGCATGCCGCCGAGCCGACGAGGAAGACCAGCGTGCCGACGACCAGCACCGGCTTGCGCCCGAACATGTCGGCGAGATTGCCGTAGAGCGGAATGGTCACCGTCTGCGCCAGCAGGTAGACCGAGAACACCCAGCTGATCAGCGCAAAGCCGCCCAGGTCGCCGACGATCTGCGGAATCGCCGTGGAAACGATCGTCGTGTCCATCGCCGCCAGCATCATCGCGAACATCAGCGCGACGAGGATCCAGCCTCGGCGGTGCGGGTCGACGTCGGTGCTTTTCTCGCGCGCAGCGTCCATTCGAGGGTTTCGATTCCGGAGCCGCGCAATGATGCGCCTGTCGCTCCGGATACTTTCCCCCGCTCTCGGGACAAGCATGCCCGCCCTGGCCGCGATCGTTTTCGACGGGCATCATCGGGAAAGACACACGCGACCCGAGGAACGAACGTGAAAGGCGATCCGGGAGTCATCCGCGAGCTCGACGGGTATCTCTGCCCTTCGAGCTCACCGGCCACCGGCAATACCTGCTGCACGCGGCGACCTGCCGTCATTGGGGCTTCCCGCGCCTGGCCGACCTGCAGCACGACTACAGCACGGAGGAGACGACGCACGCCGGCCGCATCATGGCGCGCATCCTGCTGCTCGGCGGTACGCCGTCGATGGAGAGCCGGCGCGCGGTCGACGCGCGCGACACGGTCGCCGGGCAACTCGACTACGACCGCGAACTCGTGCGCGAGGCGATCGACCATCTGCGCGCCGCAGTCGGAGTCTGCGAGCATGCAGCGACTTCGCCAGCCGCGACCTGCTGGCCGAGATGCTCGACGACGAGGAGTTGCACCTCGACTGGCTCGGCCGGCAGCTGGGCCTCATCGACAAGGTCGGGCTACAGGACTATCTGCAGGCGCAGATGTAGGTTCGCCTTCGGCGCACGCGCATTCGCGCCGCACACTCATGCCTCGCCACGACCCCGCCCGGCGGACGACGCGGGCATCGCACGAAGCTCGGCTTGCGCTTGCTTGCCGATCGACCACGCCCCCGTGAGCGCGAGCGAAGCCATCGCGCCGGCGACCGCCAGGTCCGGCCACCCGTCCTGCGTTCCCATCACACCGAGCGCCGCCAGGCCGACCGCGATGTTGCCGAGTGCATCGTTGCGCGAGCAGATCCAGACCGAGCGCATGTTCGAATCGCCAGCCCGGTGACGATAGAGCATCAGTGCAACCCCGACGTTCACCGCGAGCGCCAGGAGGGCAATCAGCCCCATCGTCACGGGCTGCGGCGTCACGTCGGCGATCAGGCTCCAGACGGCCCGACCCAGGACGAAGATTCCGAACGCAGCCATGGATGCCGCCTTCAGCACCGAAGCGCGCGCACGCCAGGCAAGCGCCATCGACAACACGATGAGCGAGATGCCGTAGTTGGCCGCGTCACCGAAGAAGTCGATCGCATCGGCCAGCAGCGAAACCGAGCCGGACCGGTGACTGCCGGCGATCTCGACGACGAACATCGAGACGTTCAGGACGAGCGCGATCCACAGGACGCGCCGATAGCGCGGACTGGTGGAGGGCGGCACGGCGGGGCAACACGAGTCGGACATGGTGGAGTAGATGGAGAAGCGTTGCAGGAGCAGATTTGCGTTGCAGGAGCAGATTTCGATTGGAAAGCCTATAGTAGGTATAGAGTCAAACCGGAGTCTGTCGGATGAGAATCGGCGAGTTCGCCGCCCGAGGCGGGTGCGACGTGCAGACGGTGCGCTTCTACGAGCGAGAGGGACTGCTCGCAGCGCCCGACCGTGACGCGTCCGGATACCGCAGCTACGCGGACGGGGACCTGGCGCGTTTGCAGTTCATTCGCCATTGCCGCTCGCTGGACGTTCCGCTGCGCGAGGTTCGACAACTGCTCGCGCTGGCGAACACGCCCAGGCAATCGTGCAAGCAGGTCGACGCGCTGCTGGACCGGCACATCGCCCAGGTGCGACGTAGACTTCGAGCCCTGGCCGCGCTCGACGAGCAACTCGTCGCGTTGCGCCGCCAGTGCGAGGGGGCGAATGGCGACAAGGCCTGTGCCATCATCGAATCGTTCATGCACGCCACGCAGGAGCACGCCTGCGCGTGCCATGCCGAGCCTTCCTCCGCGACGTAGATCCGTCACGGCAAAGACCATCACCCTTGCGCACGCTGAACGTCGTCCGCTATGTCACGCCGCTGCGCGAAGGCGGCTCGCTGCCGGCGATCGTCGAAGCCGACGACGACGGCCTGTACGTGCTGAAATTCCGGGGCGCCGGCCAGGGACCCAAAGCGCTGATCGCCGAATTGCTGGCGGGCGAAATGGCGCGCACGCTCGGCTTGCCGGTGCCCGAGATCGTCTTCATGCAACTCGATGCCGACCTGGCGCGCACCGAGCCCGATCCGGAAATCCAGGACCTGATCCGCGCCAGCGACGGGCTGAACCTGGCGATCGACTACCTGCCCGGCGCGATCGCTTTCGATGCGCTGGCGATGCAGCCCGAGCCGGCGCTGGCTTCGCAGATCGTCTGGTTCGATGCACTGGTGGGCAATGTCGACCGCACGGCGCGCAACGTCAACCTGCTGATCTGGCACCGCCGCCTGTGGCTCATCGATCACGGCGCCGCGCTGATTTTCCATCACCGGTGGGGCGAGCACCTGGAGCGCGCCACCGATCCCTTCCCCCGCATCGCCGAGCATGTGCTGCTGCCGTGGGCCAGCGCGTTGCGCGAAGCCGATGCGCAACTCGCTGAGCGACTGGACGCCGCGCGCATCGCCGAACTGACGCAGCTCATCCCGGAAGCCTGGCTGCAGCCCGACGCGGCCTTCGCCGATCCTTCGGCGCAGCGCGATGCCTATCGGCAGCATTTTCTCCGACGCCTGCAGGCGCCGCGCAGCTTTGCGTCGATGGCCGAGAAAGCGCATGCAGCACTATGACTACGCCGTCGTGCGAGTGGTGCCGCGGGTCGAGCGCGGCGAATTCGTCAACGCCGGCATCATCCTGTCCAACACTACCAGCGGTTGGCTGCGCGCGTGTTTCGACCTGGACGAAGCCGCGGTGCGGGCACTGAGGCCCGACGCCGACCTCGAGTCGATCCGCGCCGCACTGAACGCGATCGAGCACACCTGCGCCGGGCGCAACCTCAGCCAGGCGCTGGCGCAGATGACGCCGCGCGAGCGCTTCCACTGGCTGGTGTCGCCGCGCAGTACCAGCATCCAGACCTCACCGGTGCACAGCGGGTACGGCAGCGACATGCAGGTCGTGATGGATCACCTGATGGCGAGGATGGTGCGACGGGCGGACCGTCCGTAGGCCGCCCGAGGCGGACGCGGGGGGCGCTCGCACATCGAGCGTTTTCCTCCGTGAAATCGATTCCACGCAGGAAAACGCTTCGATTCCGGGCGCGGCGCAGATTCGCTCAAGGCACGAGTCCGTCCAGCTCCGGCAACAGCGCCACCGACTCGGTTGCCGAAGCCTCGCTGCGCGCGCCGACGAACACCGCCGGCTCGGTCCCCCGATTCACTGCCACGTGCGGCATCGCCGCGGGGATGAACAGATAGTCGCCCGGCCGCGCCACGCTGCAACGCTGCAGCCGCGGACCTGTCCAAAGTTCGACCTCTCCGCCGCTCAGCATGTAGTGCGCCGATTCGTGTCGATGCGCGTGCGCCTTCGTGCGCTCGCCCGGGGGCAACGTGATCAAGCCGAGGAACAGCGATCCGGCGCCCACGGTTTCGGCACTGACGCCCGGTGCGTAGCGTGCGCCTTGCGCACTCCGGAAGGACTCCGACCCGCGTACGACGAACCGGTCGTCGTGGACATCGATGGTTTCCATGATCACCTCCGTCGAGTTCGCGAGCCCCGTAGCCCGCATCTGTACGTTGAACTCGCCGGCCACGGTCGTCACGGAAGCGGCACTGAATTCGCGTTAAATTGGATGAAACGGAGCTTCCATGGCGAAGCGCTTCGCATTCGGCCCGTTCCTGCTCGATACCGCGCGCGGCACGCTGACGCGCGCCGGTTCCGCCGTCGCGGTCGGCCAGCGCGGGCTGTGCCTGCTGCACGCGCTGCTCGAGGCGGGCGGCGAGCCGGTGTCGCGTGCTGCGCTGATGCGCGCCGCGTGGCCCGGCCTCGTCGTCGAGGAAAGCAACCTGCCGGTGCAGATCGCGGCGTTGCGCCGGATCTTCGCCTTCGAGAGCGACGATGTCGCGCCGGTGTCGATCGTCACCGTCCCGCGCCTGGGCTATCGGCTTCGCGGCCTGGTCGCGATCGAGGATTCCGAGCTCGCGCCGCTCGGGCACGCCGAATCGCAACCGCGGGGGCGTCCGGGGATCGCGGTACTGCCCTTCACGCATCTGGGCGACGACCCGGCGCAGGAGTACCTCGCCGACGCGGTGACCGAATCGCTGATCGCCGCGCTCGTGCGCTTTCGCTGGATTCCGGTGCTCGGGCGCAACGCGAGCCAGACCTTCAAGCTCGCGCCGATCGACGCTCGAACCGCTTGCGAGGAACTCGGCGTTGGCTACTTCGTCGAGGGCTCGGTGCGCAGGTCCGGCGCGCGCTTTCGCATCCCGGCGCGCCTCGTCGACGCACGCACCGGCCGTTGCCTGTGGGCGGAGCGCTACGACTTCGCCGACGCCGATCTTTTCGACGTACAGGAGTCGCTGTCGCAGCAGGTCGCAGGCGCCATCGAGCCGGAGCTGCTGAAGAACACCGGCAGCGACGCCGCTTCCCGGCGCAGCGGCAGCGTGACCGCCTGGGAGCTGGTTGCGCAGGGCTCGTGGCTCTTCCATCACGTGACACGCGACACGCACCGCAAGGCCCGCGAGCGATTTCTGCAGGCGCGTAGCGTCGACGCGGGGTTGACCGAAGCGCACGTCTGGATCGGCCGCGTGAACGCCGGACGCGTCGCGTACGGGTGGAGCGAGCAGCCGTCGCAGGACCTGCGGGAAGGCGTCGCCGCGGCGCTCGAGGCGGTGCAACTCGACGAGATGAATCCGTACGCGCACTACGCGCTCGCGATCGTCTCGAGCTACACCGACGACCTCGCGCTCGCGCTTCGAAGCGCCGAGCAGGCGCGCGAGCTGAGTCCGTGCTTCGCGCTCGGTCATCTCGTGCACGGAATGGCGAGCCTGTATTCGGGAGACTCGCGCGCGGCGATCGCGTCGCTCGAGCAGGGCCTGCGGCTGAACCGCTACGACCCGCAGAATTTCGTCTGGTACGACCTGCTGGCGCTGGCTTACCTGTTCGCGGGCAACGCCGACGACGCATGGAAGCACGCGATCGCGGCATTGAAGGTTCGTCCGTCGTGGCGCGCCGCGATGCGCACGGCGAGTGCGGCGAGCGCGACGCTCGGTCGCGCCGAGGAGGCCGCGCGCTGGCGCGAGCAGTGGTCGCGGGCGCCGGAGGCGGCCGACGCGATCCAGCCGCTGTGGCAGTTCAACCCGCGCTGGGCGGCCGAGATCGCTCGCCATGTCGGCGAGCCGGGGTAGCGGGCGACGCGGATCGTTCCGTCGTGGATCGGATGGCAGCAGCGCTACCGCTCCAGCCGCTCCATCCGCCGCCATTCGGCCGTCGAACCGATGTTCGGATCGGCGGTCGGATCGTTGGTACCGAGCACGCGCCCCTGCCGATCGGTCCAGTAGTACTGGTTCGTCGTCGGAAGTTCGACCGGCGGCGTTCCGTACGGATTGGACCAGGTCTGGATCGCGCCCAGGTTCTCGCGAAATTCGAGGTTGCGTCGCTGCAGGCTTCTGTCGCGCTGATCCACGACTCCCTGCCAGTTCTTCTGCGACCAGTCGCGGTACTCCTGCGCTGCCTGCCCGAAGGCCACGGAGTTGCGCAGGTTCTGCTGCATGATCCCGCGCATGCCGAAGGCGGCTCCGTTCGTGGCGGAGACGAGATCCGCCACTTGCGGCAGCCAGGAAGCATAGCCGTCCCATTGGTCCTGTGCCGAGAACGCGGCCGTCAGCGCCATCGTCGCCGTGTCGTAAGCGGGCGCCACAGACACCTTGGCGACGCCGCGATACGCAACCCCGCCGGCGACGTAGCTCACCGGATATTCCACCGCCTGGCGGAACCCGGCGGCCGGCGTGGCCTGGCGTCCGGGGCCGAACTGCAGGTTCTGCGGACGCAGCGCCGAGAACTTCTCGTAGGCAAATCGATCGGGCGGGTAATTCACCGGCAAGCCCGCGTTTCCCACCATCAGCGTGTACGCCCTGCCGTCAGGCGCGACCTGGGTCAACGCGAACTGACCCTCCTCCCCGATGCGCCAGCCGGGCGGCTGGGCGAACGAGAAGAAGCGGGTCTGGCCGATCCGCAGATCGCTTCCCGCGCGAGGACGCGCTGCAGGTGCACTTGCGCCGGGCGCGCCGCGCGCGCCGGGCGCGCCGCGCGCGGTCGCTGCGGCCGGTGCGCCCGGTGCGCCCGGTGCGCCCGGTGCGCTGCGCGCGGTCGGTGCCGCCGGTGCGCCCGGTGCGCCCGGTGCTCCGCGCGCGGTCGGTGCCGCCGGTGCGCCCGGCGTGACTTCCGTGAAGGCGGCACGCGACGGCGGCTGCGCTTCTTTCGATGCGAAAACCGGTGGTGCCGTCGCCGCCTGCTGACCCGGCGCCGCCGTCGGCAAGCGCGCCAGTTTCCACGCCTCCACGCCTCCCCGATACCAGAGCACGTTGCGGTAGCCCGCGTGGATCGCACGCAGCGACGCGTTGTACGACATCCAGCACTCGGGCGACAGGCAGTAGAAGACGAGCACGACGTCCTTGCGCGCCCGCGTGAGCCGTTCGAGCGTCTGCTCCACTTGCCGCTGAATGCCGTCGTCGAATGACCCGGGCTGCGCCATCCAGGCCGCCGGAACCGCTCCGGGCAGCGTCTCCGGACCGCCCAGGACATCGAGAAGGACATACGGAGCCTGCCCGCCCTGCAGCAGCGCGAGCAGGCCCGGGGTCGTGACCGTCTGGCCGCCGGGAATGCTCGACGGCGTCGGCGCATGCATGGCGCCGCCGTGGAGCGCGCGGGTAGGCGGCACGCCGAAGTCCTGACGCTCCATGAGCGCGCTGCTGTCGGGCACCGCGCCGGATTGCGCCGACGAGCCCTGCGGCGAGCCTTGCGCGTTCGGGGCACCTTGCGCGTTCGGGGCACCTTGCGCGTTCGGCACGCCCTGCGCGTTCGGCACGCCCTGCGCGTTCGGCGCGCGCTGCGCGTGTAGCGAGCCCCGCGCCTGCGGCAAACCTTGAGCGTGGACGAGCGCCGCGGTAGCGCCCGCCACGGCAGCGAGAAGGAGAATTGGAATGCGGATCGGCATGTCGTCTCCTCCGAAGCCTGCGCGCGATGGTGCCGGGCTGGCAGGAATACTACTTCCGCTGCGGATCGGCGTCTTCGATGTACGGGCGCCGACATGTGTCTGGGCGTGGAAGCGTGGCGTGGCGGGGAGGCTTGGTTGGGGGGCTTGGCGGGGTGGGAGGCTGGGGCGGGCGTGGACGGTCGCGCGACGAGGCGTGTCGGGCGCGACGCGTGTCCGGGCGTCGACGTGCCCCGAGGCCGATGCGTGCCCCGAGGCCGATGCGTGCCCCGAGGCCGATGCGTGCCGCGACGCCGATGCGAGCCGCGAGGCCGATGCAAGCCCCGAGGCCGATGCGAGCCCCGAGGCCGATGCGGGCCCCCGAGGCCGATGCATGCCCCGGCCGCGGACGCGTGCTCGGGGGGCCGCGCATGCCTGGCGCCGGCGCATGCCCGCGCGTCGATGCGTGTCCGCGCGTGGACTCGGCCCCCGGAGCCTGTGCCCTGGCGCGCCACCGAACCAAAGCGCTGCGAAATACAGCAGTTTCGAGCGAGGGGAATCCTTCCCAGCCGAAAATGCAGGGTTTTGCAGCGAAACGGCTTGCGGCGACGCGGCGGCAGCGCAATCGCGCCCAGCGCCGCCTTGGCGGCGACGCGGCGGCAGCGCAATCGCGCCCAGCGCCGCCTTGGCGGCGACGCGACGGCAGCGCAATCGCGCCCAGCGCCGCCTGGGCAGCGACGCGACGGCGGCGCACGCGCGCCCAGCGCGGCCTCGGCCCGGCGGCGACGCGACGGCAGCGCAATCGCGCCCAGCGCCGCCTCGGCAGCGACGCGACGGCACCGCACGCGCGCCCAGCGCGGCCTCGGCCCGGCGGGCGACGCGATGGCAGCGCTGGCACTCCCGACACGGCCCGGCCGCAACGCGACCGCAGCGCACGCACCGCCAGCACGGCCCGGCCGCGACGCGACGGCACCACACGCACTCCCTCCCGAGTGCAGCACGTAGAATCGCAGCGGATCGGACTTCCGCGATCCGACCGCAGCCCCCGAGGAATCCTCCCCGCCCGTGCAGATCCCCAGCGACTCCGCCGAGCTCTTTCGGCACCTGAGCGCGGACAAGGCCGCGTTCTACCGCTGCATCCTCGACGTGTTCGCCGCCGCCAAGCGGCAGTACCGGCTGCAACTGCGCCCCGACGAAGTGCTTGCCGAGGCGCGCTGGCCGACCGCTGCGCCTCGCATCGAGGAGGTCAACGCCGCGCTCGCGCAGCTCTCCGAATGGGGCAACCTCGAATCGCAACCCGACACCGCGCGCGTCTCGAGCCTGGCCGACTTCTACCGCGCGCGCTTCCTCTACCGCCTGTCGCACGGCGGCGAGGCCGTCGAGACGGCGCTCGCCGTGTTCCTGCAGACGCTGCGCCGCCGTGCCGAGCTGCAGACCGTCGCGCTCGAGGACATCGCCAGCCGCCTGCAATCGCTCGCGCTTCTGCTGGGGCACGATGACGGTGGATCCGACGGAGTCGACGTCGCGAAGGCGCACGAGATCCTGCGTGACCTCGTCCGCGTCTTCGAGAGCCTGGCGGAGAACGCGCAGGCGTTCATGGCGGGCGTCGCACGCAGCATCGAACTGCAGCGGGCCGAGACGAGCGCGGTGCTCGGCTACAAGCGGCGGCTGATCGACTACCTCGAACGATTCATGGGCGATCTGGTACGGCGCTCCGATGCGATCGCGCGAACGATCCAGGCGCTGTCGCCTCTCATCGAGAGACCGCTGCAGCAGGTGGCGCAGCGCGAAGCGCGCGACGCCGCACCGGGCGACGACCGCGAGCTGCACGACGAGCAGCTTCGCCGCTACGGCGCCTGGCGCGAGCGTTGGCAGGGCCTGTGCCGATGGTTCCTCCCCACGGGCAACGAGCCGCCGCAGGCCGAGCTGCTGCGCGCACGCGCGCGCGCCGCCATCCCGCAGCTGCTCGCCGCGATCGCGACGCTGAACGAGAGACGAAGCGGACGCAGCGATCGCTCGGCCGACTTCCGCATCCTCGCCGACTGGTTCGCCGCCTGCGGCGACGATGGCGAGGCGCACCGGCTCGCGCGCGCTGCCTTCGCGCTGAATCCGGCGCGGCATTTCTCGCTCGGCGCATCGGACGACGAAAATCTGCCGGCCAGCACGTCGTGGGCCGATGCGCCACCGTTGCTGATCAACCCTCGCCTGCGCGAATACGGCGAGGCCGCCCCGCGCGGCCCGCTCGCGCGCGTGCGCGATCGCAGCACCGAACGCGCACTGATGGCAAGCCAGCTCGCTGAGGAGTCGCGCCAGGTCGAGGAGGCGCGCCAACGCCTGGCCACCGGACGCGCGATGCGACTTTCCGAGCTGGGTGCGCTCGACGCGCACGCCTTCGCCCTGTTCCTGGCGCTGCTCGGCGAGGCCTTGTCCGAGCAGGGCGGGCCGGGAGCGCGCGTCGAGCGTCTCACCGCCGACGGCCTGCTGCGCATCTCGCTCGAACCCCTCGGCGCCGACAGCCACGCGCGCATCGACACGCCGATGGGCGTGTTCGCGGGGCGCGATCACCGACTCACGATCACGCCGGCGGCGGACCTCGCGTGATCACGATCACGCCGTCGGGAGGACGTCGCATGATCACGCCGTCGGAAGGCCTCGCATGATCACGCCGTCGGCGGACCTCGCATGACGCGGCGCGCCACGCGAGCGGGGCGACGCGGCGGCGAGCCGCCGGCGAGCCAGCGCGTCGGCGAGCTCCAGGCGCGCCAGCAACGCGACGAACAGCGCATCGCATTGCGCGCGCTGCTGATGCAGCCGCTGATGGGCCCGGCGCACGACGACTTCCCGGCGGTGCGCCGCCAGGCCGAAGTGCTGCGCGAATGGTTCGCTCGCGAGACGGGCTGGACCCTGCACGTCGAACGCGACGGCGCGCGCCTCTACAAGCGGCCCGGCGACCTGCGCGATGCCACGCGTGGCCTGCCCGGTTACGACCGTCGTCGCTACGTGCTGCTGTGCCTGGCCTGTGCAGTGCTCGAGCGCGCCGATCCGCAGATCACGCTGCACCTGCTCGGCGAACGCGTGATGCAATGGGCCGCCGAGCCGGCGCTCGCCGCGCGCGGTTTCGTATTCACGCTGACGACCGCCGCGCAGCGACGCGAGCTCGTCGTGGTCTGCCGCACACTGCTCGAACTGGGCGTGCTGCAGCGCGTGGCGGGAGACGAGGAGGGTTTCGTGAACGAGAACGGCGGCGCTCGTTCCGATGCGCTCTACGACGTGCAGCGTCGCGCGCTGTCGGGAATGCTCGCCGCCGTGCGCGGGCCGTCGACCTGGGCACCCGCGGAAAGCCCGTCCACCTTCGACGAACGCTTGCAGTCGCTGGTCGCCGAGCACGTGCCCGACAGCGACGACGGCCGCCGTAGCGCGCTGCGCCACCGGCTCGCGCGGCGCCTGCTCGACGATCCGGTCGTCTACACCGACTCGCTCGATGCCGATACGCAGGGCTATTTCGCGAACCAGCGCGGAGCGATGGCATTGCGTCTGTGCGAGGCGACCGGCCTCGCCGCCGAGCAGCGCGCCGAAGGTCTCGCGCTGACCGATGAGGCAGGCACGCTCACCGACGTCGCGATGCCGGCCGAGGGCACCGAAGCGCACGTGACGCTGCTCGTCGCCGAGCATCTTGCGAAGGGCGTGCGAGCCGGCGTGCGCGCCGGTGTCACCGAAGAGGCGATCGCAGCGTTCCTGCGCGGGGCTGCCGATCGTTACGGGCGTTTCTGGCGCAAGTCGGCGCGCGAGCCGGGCGCCGAACGTGAACTCGCGCGGATCGCGCTCGAGCGCCTGATCGAGCTGCGCCTGGTCGAGCGCGAAGCCGACCGTGTGCGTCCGCTTGCCGCGATCGCGCGCTTCGCGCTCGGCGAAGCCGAGCTGCGGCAGCGCACCTCCCCCGGCACCTCCCCCGGCACCTTCCCCGGCGCCCTCCCTGGCGCCTCCCCCGGCGCCTCCGCCGGCGACGCGCCCGGCGACACGGCCGGCGTCGGCTCGCTGTTCTGATCGATGTCCTCCGAGCCGATGGAAGCCATGGAAGCGATGCGGCAGGACGAGCCGCAGGGGCAGCTCGTCGAAGCGGTGCGCGGGCCCGCCGCCGTACGCCCCGCGCTGCCCGAGCCGCTGCGCCAGCGCTGGCAGCCGCTGCGGATCGGCCTGGTCGAGCTCTATCGCTACGACAGCGAGGAGTTCTGGTTCCGCGATGGCCATCTGCTCCTGCGGGGGAACAACGGAACCGGCAAGTCGAAGGTGCTGTCGCTGACGCTGCCGTTCCTGTTCGATGCACAGCTACGCTCCTCGCGCATCGAACCCGATGGCGACAGCGGCAAGAAGATGTCGTGGAACCTGCTGATGGACAGCTATCCGCGTCGCATCGGCTACACGTGGATCGAGTTCGGGCGTCTGGCCGACGACGGCTGCGCGCGATATCTCACGCTCGGGGCCGGGCTTTCGGCGGTGACCGGGCGAGCGCAGGTGGACAGCTGGTTCTTCGTCATCGACGACGCCGCGGACCGGGCGGACCGGGCGGACCGGGCGGACGCCGCGGACCCGGCGGACGGTGCAGAGCGGGCGGAACGTACCGGCGCCGCGGACCACGCGGACGCCGCGCATCGCGCGACGCGCATCGGGCGCGACCTGTGGCTGGTCAACGACCAGCGCGTCGTGCTCACGCGCGAGCGGCTGCGCGAGGCGATCGAAGGCCGAGGACAGGTCTACGAAAACGCCACCTCGTATCGCCGTGCGGTCGACGAACGCCTGTTCCACCTCGGCACGCGCCGCTACGACGCGCTGATGGACACGCTGATCCAGCTGCGCCAGCCGCAGCTTTCGCGCAAGCCCGACGAGGCGGGCCTGTCGCACGCGCTCACCGAAGCGCTGCCGCCGATGCCGCAGGAGCTGCTCACCGACGTCGCCGAGGCGCTCGACCGGCTCGAGGAAGACCGCCGCCAGCTCGACGAAATCCGCGAGCTGGCACAGGCGGTCGAGCGTTTCGACCGGCGCTATCGCATCTACGCCGGCATGCTGAGCCGGCGACAGGCGCGCGAGCTGCGCCAGGCGCAGACCGAGTTCGACAACGCGAGCCAGGAGCGCAATCGTGCGCACGAAAACCTGGGCGCCGCGCAGGCCGCCGAAGCGCAGGCGCAGGCCGCACGCGAGCATGCCGAGCGGGCGCTCGCGGCTCGGCGCAGCCGGCAGGAGACGCTGCAGTCGGATCCGACGATGCAGGACGCCAACCGGCTCGAAGGCGCCGAGCGCGATGCCGCGCGTCGACGCAGGGCCGTCGAGAACGAGGATCGGGCCTGCATCGATGCTCGCGAGCGAATGCAACGCGAACAGCAGGCAACCGAGCAGTGCGCTCGACGCGCGACGCGCGCCGAGCGCGCGCTGCTCGAGCAACGCCGCGACTGCGCGCACGAAGCGCAGGCCGCGGGCGTGGTCGTCGCGTTCGCGGAAAACGCCCTTGCCGCGCTGCCACCGGAAGCACTTGCCTGCCTCGCGTCGCGCGAATTCGATCCAGCCGCCGCGGGCCTGCGCGGCATCGCGTCCGCACGACGCGAGCAGCTGTCGCTGCTGCAACGCCGGCACGACGCCGTCCGACAGGCGACCTCGACATTGACGCTGCTGCAGGGCGCACAACGCGAGCGCCAGGCCGAGTTCGAAGAAGCGGTCGAGCGGCGCGGCTGCGCCGACGATGCCGCGGAGCGCGCTGCGCAGGCATTCGTGGACGACTGGCGCTCGCACTGCGCGCGCCTGGTCGAGCTACGCTTCGACAGCGAAGAGGCGCTCGATGCGCTGAACGAATGGGTGTTGCGCCCCGAGGGCGAGAACCCCGCGCAGCGTGCACTGGCCGAAGCGCAGCGCGACGCCGGCGAGCGCCACGCCGCGCGACAGGTCGAGCTCGCTGCGCGACGCGATGCACTGCACGCCGAACGCGAGGCGCTCGAAATCGAGCACGAACGCCTGGTCGCCGGCGGGGACGACGCGCCGCCGGCTCCGCATACGCGCGGCGCCGACGCGCGCAGCGACGCGGCAGGCGCGCCGCTGTGGCAGCTGATCGATTTCCGCGAGCACGTCGACGCGAACCGGCGCGCCGGACTCGAAGCCGCGCTCGAAGCATCGGGCCTGCTCGATGCATGGGTCACGCCCGACGGCGTCCGGCTCGCGATCGCCGGCGAGCCGACATGGCTCGACAGCCAGTGGCTGCGGCGCCCCGCCGCCGCAGGAGCTTCGCTTGCCGACTGGCTGCACGCTTGCCTGCCCGCCGATTCGCCGGTGTCGTCGCAGACGGTCGACGCGCTGCTCGCCGGCGTTGCCTGCGGCGACACCGACCCGGACGCGGTCGAAGCGTGGATCTCCCCGCAGGGACGGTTCCGCCTCGGCGCACTCGCAGGCGCATGGACCAAGCGCGAAGCGACGTACATCGGCCATGCCGCGCGCGCCGCCGCGCGCCAGCGTCGCCTGGAAGGGATCGCCCGACGAGTCGGCGAGATCGAGGCCGAAGGCCGGGAGAACGAAGCGCGCTTCGAGACGCTCGACGCGCAGCGCGAGCAGGCCCGCCACGAGTGGCGCACCGCGCCTTCCGAGCAGCCGTTGCGCCAGGCGCTGCTCGAAGCTGCCGCCCGCGCGCGCGAAGTGCAGGCGACGCGTGCGCGCCTGGACGGCGCCGAAACGCAGTGCCGCGACGCCGAACGAACGGTGGAAATCGCGCGCGAAGCGCTGCATCGCGACGCCATCGACCTGCGCCTGCCGCGCGAAGCCGAATCGCTGCCCGCGATCGAGCAGGCGCTGCAGCGCTTCACCGAGACGCAGTTCGCGCTCGCGCAGGCAGCACACGAATGGCGCCGCTCGCACGCCGACCTGATCCAGCAGCGTGCGCGCGAGACCGACGCGCAGGTGCAGCTGCAACTGCGCGAGGAGTCGCTCGCCGCGGCGCGCGTCGACGCCGAAGAAGCGCAGGCGCGCTTCGAGGCGCTGCGCGAGACGGTCGGCGCACAGGTCGACAGCCTGCGAAGGCAACTGGCCGACGCACGCGCGGCGGTCGACGTCGCCGAAGCGACGCTGCGAGCGGCCGTCGAAGCACGGCAGCTGGCCGGCGAGGAGCGTGCGAGCGCAGCCGCGCGGGCGCAGATCGCGGACAGCAAGCTCGGCGAGCGCGTGCAGCAGCGCGCCGTCGCCGTCGCCCGGCTGCAGCACTTCGCCGCGAGCAGCCTGCTGCACTCGGCGTTGCCGGACGTCGAAGTGCCCGAGCTGCAAGGCCCGTGGACCATCGATCCGGCGCTGAACCTTGCGCGTCGCGTCGAGCAGGCGCTGGCCGAGATCGCCGACGACGATGCGAGCTGGAGCCGGGTGCAGCAGCGGATCAGCGAGGACCTGCAGGAGCTGCAGCGCGCGCTCAGCGCGCTCGGCCACCAGGCGCCCGCCGAGGCCACCGACTGGGGCTTCGTCGTTCACATCGTCTTTCACAACCGCCCCGAACGACCCGACCGGCTGGCCGCGCAACTGGCCGACGACATCGCGCAGCGCAGCGAACTGCTGTCGGCCAACGAGCGTGCCGTGCTCGAGAACCACCTGCAGGCCGAGATCGCCTCCGAAGTGCAGCGCCTGCTGCGATCGGCGGAGAAGCAGGTGGAGGCGATCAACCGCGAACTGCACAAGCGGCCGACCTCCACCGGCGTGCGCTACCGTCTCCAATGGCAGCCGCTCGGCGAAGACGAGGGCGCGCCGGTGGGCCTGGAGGCGGCGCGCGCACGATTGCTGAACACCAGCGCCGAGCTCTGGTCGGCCGAGGACCGGCGCGTGGTCGGACACATGCTGCAGCAGCGCATCGCCGCCGAACGCGAGCGCGCCGACGCCGACACGGTAGGCAGCGAGCACGGCAGCCTCATCGAACAACTCGCACGCGCGCTCGATTACCGCCGCTGGCACCGCTTCCGCGTGCAGCGGCTGCAGGATGGCCAATGGCGCAGGCTTTCCGGTCCGGCGTCGAGCGGCGAACGCGCGCTCGGCCTGACCGTGCCGCTGTTCGCCGCGATCGCCAGCTTCTACAGCCAGGGATGCAACCCGAACGCACCCCGGCTGATGCTGCTCGATGAAGCGTTCGCCGGAATCGACGACGCCGCACGGGCGCACTGCATGGGGCTCGTCCACGAGTTCGACCTCGACTTCGTTCTCACCAGCGAACGCGAGTGGGGCTGCTACGCGGAACTGCCCGGCGTGTCGATCTGCCAGCTGCAGCGGCGCGAGGGAATCGACGCGGTATTCGTCTCGCGCTGGACGTGGGACGGACGCGCCCGGCGGCGCGAGGCCGACCCGGATCGGCGATTCGCGCCGGCATGAACCGCACGCCCGATGCGCGGCTGGAGAAGCTGCTCGGCGACGAGGCACTCACCGCGTTGCGCCGGCGCCTGCGCCGGCATTTCGAACGCGCCGAGCCGCCTTCCGCCGTGCTGCGCATCTCCGACCTGGACGCCGCGGAGCACGAAGCGATCGCGCTGCTCACCGGCGCGTCGCCTCGCTATACGAAGTCGCTGCGGATCGATCTCGCGCGGCTCGACGCAACGCTGCGCGAGGCCGGCGTCGCCGCTTCGCTGCGTGACGCGCTCGAAAGCCTCGACGGACCGATCGTGCACCGGGCCACGGCGCGCGCCGAGGCACGGGCGCGCTGGTCGGCGGTAGCCGCCGATTGCCGGCACGATGCGCTTCGCCGCCTGCTTCAGACACCGGCCGCGCTCGGATTGCTCAAGCGACTCGCACGGCAGGACGTCGACGAGGCCAGCCGATTGATCGCGCGGGCGGAGACAGTGCTGCAGCGCCTCCCGGCGCGAGGCCTGGCGCGCGCGCAGCTCGCCGCCGAGACGCTGGGCGATGCGCATGCACTCGACGGCGGGCAACCGGTGGCCACGCTGGTGATCGCCGCATTGCGGCACGGCTTCGCTTCGTCCGACGGCGCAGGCGGGAATGCAGCGGTCGAGACTTCCAACGAACGAGCGCCCGACGACGAACGCATTCGCGACGTCTGGGCCCGCGCGGGCGTACTCGTCAACGAACTCGCCCGACCGGCGCTGTTCCTGAACCTGCCGCTGCGGGCAAGCCAGACATGGCTCGGCACCCCGGGCGAACCGTGCTACGCGTCGCTGCGCCAGCTGTTGCGCTCGCCGCCGGCATTCGAAGTCGCCGGTCGCGAAGTCTTCGTCTGCGAGAACCCGAACGTCGTCGCCATCGCGGCCGACCGACTCGGCGACCGTTGCGCACCGCTCGCGTGCACCGACGGCATGCCGGCGGCTGCACAGCGCGCGCTGCTCGCACAGCTGGCGAGCGCCGGCGCGCGCCTGCGATATCACGGCGACTTCGACTGGGCAGGCGTGCGGATCGCGAACCAGGTGATGCGCGCCTTCGATGCGAAGCAGTGGCGCCTGGGCGCGGACGACTACGAGGCGGCAGCGAGCGCGGCGCCGCATGCGCGGCCCAATCTGGGCAATGCAGCCGTTGCGGCTTCGTGGGACGCCGCGCTGGCTCCGGCGATGCTGCGGCGAGGTTTCGCGATTGCCGAGGAGGCGGTGGCGGCGACGCTGATCGACGATCTTCGCCGGTAGACCCGGGGAGGCCACGCGATGCTGTTACTGCGGCGGAACCGCGCTCGCCGTGCCGCACCCGGGCATCCGGGATTGATCGCGATCATTCCGCGCTCCCACGCGCCGGACGAAACTGACCCGCATTGCACCTGCCGAAGGAAATCTCGATGACGCAAATCCAGATCTTCGAGTCCGCACGTTCCGAAGCGGGACGCAACACTCGAAGCCGTCTCGCGGCGATGGCGGAAATCGCACGCGCCCGCGAGCAGGGTGCCGACATCGAGCACTACGAATTCGCGAGCGACGCCGCCGAATTCCTGCGCGATGCGCAGGTCAAGGCGTACATCGACACCGTCGGCGCCGACGCGTTGCCGCTGGTGCTGGTCGACGGCAGGCAGGCGCTCGCCGGGAGGTACCCCACCCGTGACGAGCTGGCCCGCTGGAGCGGGCTGTCGACCGCCCAGGTGCGAATCGACAGCGGCAACTGCTGCAGCGGCGGCAACTGCGGCTGAGCGTCGGGATCCGCACCGCACGCACGGCCGCTAGCTGCCCACGGCTCGGGCGGGCTGCCCGAGCGCGAAGCCGCTACCTCGTCAGCTGCAGCTGCCGCAGCAGTTGCCGGGCGCCTTGCCGATACGCACGCGCCAGAGAGCGGGGCCCTGCTCGAGATAATCCCAGGTGAACAGCCCGTGGAGGTTCGACTTGAACTGCCGGTGCAGCGGCGCGGGGTCGTGGTCGTTGACCAGTTCCAGCGCGGCGCCCTGCGGCAGCGCATTGAACGACGAAAAGATCAGGCTGTGACGCTCGTGCGGGGCGATCGTGCGGACGTCGATGGTCGAGTGGATCGCGTCGCTCGCCTTCGCGGACGCGTCGGTTCTCGAGCGGATGGCTTCTTTCATGATGGGAGGTTCTCCGGCGCCGGTTTGGAAGATGCGCGTGGAGTATATCTTCTTCGATCCGAAGATCGCGACGACCCCGGCGGCACTCCGCCGCCCCCGGTCGCTCACCCTTCGCCCCGGGCGTCGTCGGGCACGCCGGCGCTGCGCAGCGCCCGCGCCATCAGCGCGCGATGCGAGCGCGACCGGTGCGGAAAACTTCGCTGGTAGACGCCGATCGAGTAGCCCGGGTGCTCGCGGAAGACGGCCTGCGCGAAAGCGCGCGCTTGCGTCGGACGCCGCGCCAACGCCAGGCACGCGGCTGCGATCGCGCGCATGTGGAAATGCGCGTTCGCTTCGTACGCGCCGCGCTGCGCCCACGTCGCCGCTGCTTCGTATTTCCCTTCGATCGCCAGCGAGATCGCGCGCGAGCCCTCGATCGCGAACAGCAGCGGATCGAGCGGGCTCAGGCGCTCGGCGACGTCGAGCTCCGGCAGCGCCTGCGCGTGCATGCCGGCGTGCACGCCGATGAAGCCGAGCGCGTAGTGACCCTGCGCAAAGTTCGGATGAACGAGCGTCGAGCGCTGCGCCGACTGCAATGCCTGGTCGTGCTCGCGCGCGAGAAAGAGCGCGCGCCCGAGCGTCCAGTGCCCCCATTGCGTCGGCCGGATCGAGCTCGACGCTGCACCGCGCGCAGTCGACCGCCTGCGCGATCTCGGCGGCCGGCGCCGGCGTCGCGTCGAGGAACGCCCGCGAGTAGTGCACGAACGACAACCCTGCATGCGCGCGCGCGAAGCCGGGCTCGAGCGCGAGCGCGCGTTGCAGCAGCGCATGTGCCCGCTCGGTCTGCTCCGCGGTGAAGTGCAGGCAGTGCCAGAATGCACGGTGGTAGCACTCCCACGCACTGAGATCCTCGGGCGACTTCGTGCGCGCGCGCTCGATCTCGGCGCGCGCGATCCGCGGTTCGATCGTCGCGGCGATCGCCATCGCGACGTCGTCCTGCACGCAGAACAGATCGTCGAGCGCGCGGTCGAAATGCTCGCTCCACAGAACCGCGCCGTGCTCGGCGTCGACGAGCGTCGCGGTGATGCGCACGCGCCGATCGAGCCGCTGCGTCGTTCCGTGCACGAGATAGCGAACGCCGAGCAGGCGACCGGCGAGGCGCGGATCGACGAGGCGGGGATCGGCAAGGCGCGGACCAGCGAGGCGCAAATCGGCGAGCGCGGAGCCGGCCGTGCGGGCGAGCGAAAGGCGCGCGGCCGAAGCACGCGCCACGACGAACAAGCTGCGCAGCCGACCGAGCGCAGCGGTCAGCTCGGCGGCGAGGCCCTCGGCGAGCACGTCTCCGGCGTCGTGCCGGCCCATGTCGACGAAGCCGAGGACCGCGACCGACGGCTTGTCGGGTAGCTCGGGCCCGGTCTCGGCATCGAGCCCTCGCCACTGCGCGACCAACGCATGATCGGGCACGCCGCCCGCGCGATAGCGCGCGCGCATCGCCTCGAGCGTGCGGCGCGCGCGGGCGCGGCCATCGACCTCGACCGAACACGCGAGCAACTGCACGTTCGCATCGGTATCGAGCGGATCGAGCGCGACGCGCCTGCGCGCCGCGGCGAGCGCCGCCGACGGGCTCTTCGCGCGCCGGCTCTGCTCGTCGAGCACGCGCCGGTGCGCGCAGCGCAGCAATTCGCGCTCGCCGTCGATCCAGAGCCGGTAGCGCTCGCCGCGCACGAAATCGAACTCGGCCGGATAGCCGGCACCTAGCGCCTGCTCGATCGCACCCAGGCGCGCGTCGTCGACGTCGATCGCCGCGACGTCGAGCAGCGCGCGCACCTGCAGCGCATCGACGTCGATCAGCGCCGCATCGAGCGCGACCGACGACGGGTCCGCGCGCAGCGCGTTTCCCCGCGGCGTCTGCAACGCCGGGCGCAGCCGGCACAGGCTCCAGCGCAGCGCCGCACGCGGGTCGGCGGTCGATTCCCACAGCAGTTCGCACAATGCTTCGCGGCGAAAGGCACGCCCCTCGAGCGCGAGGTAGACGAGCAGTGCGCGCGTCTTGCGCGACAGCGGCAACGCACGCACGACGCCATCGCACGCAAGTTCGACGCCGCCGAGCAGACGCAGGAACAGCGGCTTCGACGCAGGCGGATACGACACGGGGAGGTACGACACGGGCGGACTCCACTCCGCGATTCCAACGGCCGTTCAAACGGCCATGCAAACGATGCGCGCCCAGTATGAGCCGACGCGTAACGGATGGAAGCGATTCCTGCGCGATCGTGCAATTCATTTCAGAGGAGCGGAGCCATGACGCAATGGAACCTGAAAGGCGGCTATTTCGAGACCTGCAATTGCGAGGCGGCGTGCCCGTGCGTCTTCACGAGCCCGCCGACCGAAGGCGACTGCACCGCACTCGTCGCCTGGCACATCGACCGCGGCCGCTACGGCGACACTCCGCTCGACGGCCTGAACGTCGCACTCGCGGTGCACGCGCCGACGACGATGGTGTCGTCGAAATGGAGGGTCGCCGCGTATTTCGACGACCAGGCAGACGCGGCGCAGAACGACGCGCTGCACGCGATCTTCGGCGGCAAGGCCGGCGGCCATCCGGCGCTGCTCGCGTCGTTCATCGGCGAAATCGTCGGCGCCAAGAACGTTCCGATGCGCTACCGCGCCGACGGTCGCACGCGCAGCCTGTCGATCCCCGGAATCGCCGACGCCGAGATCGAAGGACTCGACGGCCAGGGCGGCGAGCCGATCACGATCGCCGGCCATCCGCTTTGCATCGCTCCCGGCGAGCCGGCCACCGTGGCGCGCTCGAAGCGCTTCGAGTTGTCCGACCACGGCTGGGACTGGAAGCTGTCGGGCCGCAACGGGTTCTGGTCCGACTTCGCTTACCGTTCGGACTGACGGGCCATGTCGGCCGTCTCGAAACAGGCGCCGGCAGCGCCGATGCGCGCCGCGATCCGGATGCACGAGGTCGCGCTGCGACGTGCGCCGGTGTGGATCGGACTTGCCGCGATCGTCGCCGCCTGCTGGTGGTTCCTGCTGCGCACCGGCGCGGGTTCAATGGCGCACGGCACGATGCCGATGAGCAGCGCGCACGGCGAGCCGCTCGGCACCGTCTTCGTGATGTGGGCCGTCATGATGGCGGCGATGATGCTGCCGAGCGTCGTGCCGGCGGCGGCGCTGTTCTCGGTGCTCGCCGCACGGCGCGACGCGCGGGGCGGCAACCGCGTGCTGTCGGCGTACGTGGGCGGCTACGCCCTCGCCTGGCTCGCCTACGCCAGCGCGCTCGCGCTGCTGCAGTCGATGCTCGTTCGCGCGATGCTGCTCGATCCGATGATGCAGAGGATGGACGTCGTCTCGGGCGCGGTCATCCTTTTCGTTGCGGGCGCGTATCAGCTGACGCCGCTCAAGCGCGCGTGCCTGTCGAAGTGCCGTACGCCGCTCGGGTTCTTCCTGGCGAACTGGCGCGACGGCGTACCGGGCGCCTTCGTGCTCGGATTGCATCACGGCGCATGGTGCGTCGCCTGCTGCTGGGCGCTCATGGCACTGCTGTTCGTCGTCGGCGCGATGAACCTCGCCTGGATGGGTGTGCTCACGCTGGTCGTGCTCGCCGAGAAGATCGCGCCGGCGCGCTGGCATCTCGCGACGGTGCTCGGCGCAGCGCTCGTCGTCGCCGGCACGGTGGTCGCGATGCACGCCGCGCTGGGCAGCTGAGCGCTTCGGGCCGCCCGCACTCCCCCGTCGCCGCAACCATTCGTTGCGTTTGCGCTCGTTGAATCGACCCAACGAGCGCAGGCGCATCAAACGGTAGCATTCGTCGAAGGCAACAGCGGGAGCCCGCCATGAACCAGCAAGTCTGCGTCGTCGTCGGAGTCGGCGAAGGCAACGGTGCCGCACTTGCGCGAGCCTTTCATCGCGAAGGGGTGACGCTGGCGCTGCTGGCGCGCGGCACCGCCTTCATCACCAGCCTCGCCGCGGAACTCGACAACGCTCGCGCGTACGCGTGCGACGTCACCGACGCCGCGGCGGTGCGCGACGCCTTCGCGCGAATCCGCTCCGAGCTCGGCGAACCGTCGAGCGTCGTCTACAACGCCGGGGCCGGTGTATGGGGGGACATCGAGAGCATCGATCCGGAAGCCTTCGAGAACGCCTGGCGCGTCAATGCGTACGGCGCGCTTCTCGTGAGCCAGCAGGTGATCCCGGCGATGAAGGCGGCCGGATCCGGCACGATCGTCTTCATCGGCGCGACCGCCTCGCGCCGGGGCGGCCCGCGGACCGCGGCTTTCGCGCCCGCCAAGGCGGCACAACGCAGCCTGGCCGAATCGATGGCGCGCAGCCTGTGGCCGCACGGCATTCACGTCGCACTGATCGCCGTCGACGCAATCGTGGATATGCCCCGAACCCGCCGCAGCATGCCGGACAAGCCCGACAGTTTCTTCCTTCGACCGGACGACATGGCGGCTTCGGCCGTCTGGCTGTCGAAGCAGCCCCGCTCGGCCTGGACCTTCGAGATCGACGTACGGCCGTTCGGCGAGAAGTGGTGACGGGGCGCGTCACGTGAGCCACGGAGAGCCCGCAAGGGGCATCCGTTGAGCGCTCGCCCGGCCATCGAACCGGTAGGCGAGTGGCTGGGCGCGCACGCGCTGCCGGTGTTCGGCTTCGGGCTATGCGGCGTGCTGATCGGCACGGGTGTCGCCTGGCATCTGGCGGGTCGGCGTCTTCGCGCCCCGGCATCGGGCGAGCAGTTGTCGCCGATCCAGTTCGCGCTGCTGCTCGCCGCCGGCTTCGCCGTGATCGTCGGTGCGGGATCCGGGTTCGCCGAGATCGCCGAGGGAATCGCGCACGGAGGCGACGTTGCACGCTTCGATCAAGCCTTCGCGATGGCGCTTGCCGCCAATGCCGGGACGTATTCCCGCGACGCTTTTGCGTCGTTGACGCGGCTCGGCGACCCGTCGACGATCGTCGCACTGGCGGCCATCGTGGGCGGGGCACTGGCCTACATCGGGCGTCGATGGCTCGCTTTCGCGTGGATCGCATCGCTCGCTGGCAGCGCCTTGCTCAACGAGGCGCTCAAGGCCGTCTTCGCCCGCGTCCGTCCCCTGCACGACCCCGCGTTCGTCGCCGCACACGGCTGGAGCTTTCCGAGCGGACACAGCTCCGGCGCGGTCGTCGCCTACGGGCTACTCGCATACCTGGCGGTTCGGCTGCTGAGCCGGCGCTGGCATCTGCCCGCCGTGATCTCGGCAGCGGTACTGGCGTTCACGATCGGCAGCAGCCGCGTCTTCGTCGGCGTGCACTTCGTCAGCGACGTCGCGGCCGGATTCCTGTCGGGAAGCGCGTGGCTCGCGGTGTGCATCGTGTCGATCGAGTGGGCGCGACGTCATGATGACTCGGGTCGTCGGGTTTCCCGATGAGGCCGACGCGCTGCGCGTACAGCAGGACCTGGCGGCGGGCGGCTACGACGCGGCGGACTGCACGCTGCATCGCGCGCGGGAAGTCATCGCGGCGGCGGAACGCAACCTGCGCAACCACGACGGCTTCCTTGCGAGGCTCGGGGGCAGCGACGTCGAATCGCTGACCTGACCGCGGCGTCGAGGCGTGAACGGATGGCGCGACAGTAGCCCGTCGTCCTCCATCTCGCGCTATCCGCCCGGCCGCCGCTCGCCGAGCGCCTCCGCGGTCTCCTCGCTCAGCGCTTTGCCGGCGCGGCGCGGCGGCGTGAGCGGCGTCGGCGTCATCCGGTGGCCCTTGATCACCAGGTCCGTGCCGCTGCGCAGATCGCCGGCCACCTGGAGTTCGAGCCGCGCGGCATCGCGACGGCGGATCTCCTGGCACACCGCCGCCGCCTCCTCCGCAGTTGCGCCCAGCTTCTTCAGCGTGGCGATGCTGAAGACGATCGCCGACTCGAAGGTCTCGCGGATCTGGAAGTCGACATTCGCCTTGATCAGCGCGATCGCGTGCTGGCGATCGTAGGAGCGCGCGAGCACCGGCACCAGCGGCCATTCGTGCTTGACCAGTTCGACGATGCGCTCGGTGCTGCGCTTGTCGTCGACGCAGACGAGAATCGCCCTCGCCCGCGCCCCGCCGCTGGCGTGCAGCACGTCGAGCCGGGTACCGTCGCCGTAGTACACCTTGAAACCGAAGCCGGCCGCGGCGCGGATCATGTCGGGGTCGCTGTCGATGATTGCGAGATCGATGCCGCGTGCGAGCAATGCCTGGCTCGCGATCTGGCCGAAGCGCCCGAAGCCGATCAGCAGCACCGAAGCGGCGACGTCGGTCGCGTCCTGCACGGCTTCGACGCCGTCCAGATTGCTGCGCCTTGCCGGAAGCAGGCGAAGCAAGGGCACGAAGAGCGGCGTCACCGCAATCGACACGATGACGACGGCGGACAACGCTGCAGCGGTGCGCGCGTCGATGAGGCCCGTCGCCGCGGCCGCTGCGTACAGCACGAAGGCGAACTCGCCGCCTTGGGCCATCAGCGTTGCGCGCACCAGCGACTCGCGACGGCCTGCCCGGCCCAGGCGCGCAACCGCGTAGACGCCCAGCGCCTTGACGAGCATGTATCCGGCAACCGTCAGCAGGATCGCCGCCCACGCATCGATCACCAGCGCAAGGTCGAGCGACATGCCCACGCCCATGAAGAACAGGCCGAGCAGAATTCCGCGAAACGGTTCGATGTCCGCCTCGAGCTCGTGACGAAAATTCGACTCCGACAGCATCACGCCCGCGACGAAGGCGCCCAGCGCCATCGACAGCCCGCTCCACTTCATCGCCAGCGCGGCGCCCAGCACGACCAGAAGCGCCGCCGCCGTCATCACCTCGCGCGCCTTCGAGCGCGCCAGGATCTCGAACATCGGGTCGAGCAGCCAGCGGCTCACGGCAACCAGCCCCGTGACGGCAGCGAGCGCAACGCCCAGCTTCAACCAGTTCGATCCGGCTGCACCGCCGGCCGCCGCGCCGGCGGGATCGGGCGCGAGGACGGCGACGATCGCCAGCAGCGGGACGATCGCCAGATCCTCGAGCAGCAGGATCGACACGATGCGCTGGCCGGAAACCGCGAGCGTCTCGCCGCGCTCGTCGAGCAGTTGCATCACCGTCGCCGTCGACGTCAGCACGAAACCCATCGCGGCGATGAACGCGACCGCGGGCCGGTAGCCCGTCATCATGCCCAGCGCGGTGAGCGAAGCGCCGCAGACGAGCACCTGGACGAGTCCCGAGCCGAAAATCTGACGGCGCATGTTCCACAGGCGTCGCGGCCGCATCTCGAGACCGATGATGAACAGGAACATCACCACGCCCAGCTCGGCGACACTGAGCACGTGCTCGGGCTCGCGGAACACGCCGATCCCGAAGGGCCCGATCACCACGCCGGCAACGAGATAGCCGAGCACCGAGCCGAGCCGCATGCGCCTGAACAGCGGCACCGCGAGCACGGCGGCGGCGAGCAGGACAACCGTATGGATCAGGTCCGTGCTGGGCTCGGTCGGCATGATGCGGCAGTGTAGAACCGCGCCGAACCGCAGGCCGGGTGGGACCCGATCGCCGATCAGGCAAGCCGGGCGAGCCGAACGTAAAACGATGCAGTCGATTCCACGACGGAAAATGCTCGGATTGCTATTGCAACGGCCAGCGCGGGTACCAGCCCGGATCGGGTACCGCGGTTGCGGTTGCAGCGTTCGGCGCCGGCAATCACGGCGCAACACGAACGAGGACTCGAAGATGGCCAGCAAGTCGGACCGAAAAGGCGACAGGACCGAATCCACCGTCGAAAAGCAGCGCAGCATCCAGCGCGAACAGGACGCGCGCGACCAGGCGCGCAAGAGCAGCCAGCCGAAGGGCAGCGCGAAGGGCGGCGAGAAATCAGACGCCGGGCCGCAGGCCGTGCAGGCCGGCGCGCGCGAACAGCCGCAGAAGATGCCGGCTCAGCATCTCGACAAGCCTGGGCGCGAAGCCGATCTGCAGCTGCAGCCGCGTTTTCTCGCGCCTGACTACGAAGGCAGCAACAAGCTGCGCGACAAGGTGGCACTGATCACCGGCGCCGATTCCGGAATCGGGCGCGCGGTCGCGGTGCTCTTCGCACGCGAGGGTGCGGATGTCGCCGTGCTGTATCTGGACGAACACGAGGACGCAGCCGAAACCCGGCGCTGTGTCGAGGCCGAAGGGCGGCGCTGCCTGCTGATCGCCGGCGACGTGAAGGACGCGGCTTTCTGCCGGCAGGCGGTCGAACGCACGGTGCAGGAATTCGGAAAGCTCGACGTCCTCGTGAACAATGCCGGTTTCCAGGAGCACGCGTACGATCTCGAGGAGATCACCGAAGAGCGTTTCGACGAGACCTTTCGTACGAACATCTACGGCTATTTCCACATGACCAAGGCCGCGCTTCCCCATCTGAAGCGCGGCGCCTCGATCATCAATACCGGCTCGGTCACGGGACTGGAAGGCAGCCCCCGGCTGCTCGACTACTCGTCGACCAAGGGAGCGATCCATGCGTTCACCAAGGCGTTGGCCGCCAACTTGTCCAAGCGCGGCATTCGTGTCAACGCCGTCGCACCCGGGCCGGTGTGGACACCGCTCAATCCGGCGGATTCACCGCCCGACAAAATAGAGAGGTTCGGCGAGCACACCGACATGAAGCGCCCCGCGCAGCCCGAGGAGCTGTCGCCCGCGTACGTGTTCCTTGCCGCACCGGTCTGCTCGGGTTACATCACCGGCATCGTGCTTCCGGTTACCGGCAGCGTCGGTGCGATTTGATCGGCGACTGCGCGCTCGTGAAAGCTGCATCGATAGATGGATCAGGATGGCGCGTGGCGCGCCGTTCGCGCGTTCCACAACGCAGGTGCCACCGCGAAGAACAGCAGCGATGCGAGATAGACCGCGCCCGAGACCGGATCGCGCGACGCAACGTATTCGCCGGGCGACGATCCGACGAGCCCGGCCACGATCAACTCTGCCGAGACGAGCAGCACGAACGCGACGCACCCCGCAGTGAGTCGCTCGCCACGTGCAAGCGCCGGGTTGCGCCGTGCGAGCCGGCGCGACGCCCAGACGATGACGCCGAGCATGACCGGCATCTCGATGAGTTCGGCGGTGCGCACGCCGAGCCGCGGTACGAGAACCGGAACGCGGACGAGCGCCAGCGCGAAGCCGGTGCCGAACACCACGAGGAAGTACGCCAGTGCGGCTTTCAGTATGCGCATCGGAATCGCTTTCGGACGCAACGACGAACATCGTCGCCGTGTGACCGGACATCACGAGACCGGCCGCTGCTGCACGTTTTACAGCACCCGAGGCCGATTGCGGCTCGAGAAGCGGTGACTGTCGTGGCTCTCGAGCAGGGCGGGCACGACTCTTGCCGCCATCGGAAGCGACGAATCCGCCACTCGTGAGATCGGCGTTTGACGTTCGGCGGAGCTGTTCGAGATACCTTGCACGGAGAACGAAAAAATGAACCAGATCATCTGGCTTGTCGGTGCAGTCGTCATCGTGCTTTTCATCCTCGGATATTTCGGATTCGGCTGAAGATCGCGCGAGGTCGGTCCGGCCGATCTGCCGGGCAGGTCCGTCCCGCGCCCCCTCCCTACCCATCGCAGAACGACCACCAGCCGGGCAACAGGCCTCGCACTTCGCTGCGCGCATAGCGGTCGTCGATCAGGAAGACCGTGCCCCGATCGTCGGGCGTGCGCACGACCCGGCCCGCGGCCTGGACGACCTTGCGCAGCCCCGGGTAGAGATACGTGTACTCGTAGCCGTGGCCGAGATTCGCGTCGATCCGTCGCCTGAACTGCTCGTTGACTTCGTTCACCTGCGGCAGGCCGAGCGTGGCGACGAAGGCTCCGATCAGGCGGGCGCCGGGCAGGTCGATGCCTTCGGCGAATGCGCCGCCGAGCACGGCGAAGCCGATGCCCTTCGAATCGACGCGGAAGCGCGCGAGGAATTCGTCGCGTTGCGCCTCGGGCATCCGGCGCGACTGCATCCAGGTGTCGATTCCCGGATGCAGTTCGTTCAGTCGCACGGCGGCACGCTGCAGATAGTCGAAGCTGCCGAAGAAGGCCAGGTAGTTCCCGGGCCGTTCGCGGTATTGCCCGGCCATCACCGCGACGACCGAATCGAGCGAGCGCTCGCGGTCGCGGAAGCGCGTCGAAACGTTTCGCACCACCCGTGCGGTCAGCTGCCCGGAACGAAACGGCGACGGAACGTCGACGAACGCGGTCGATTCGGGCAGGCCGAGAAGGTCGACGTAGTGCGCTGACGGCGACAGCGTCGCCGAAAAAAGCGTTGCGGAATGCGCGGCGACCCACCGCGCCTGCAGCAGCGGCGCGGGCACGACGTTCCGGATGCAGATCGTCGGGTCGCGTGCGCCTTCGTCGAGCCGCAGGTCGCAGATCGAATGCGGACCGTGCAGCTCGGCGGCGCCCTGGAAGCGCAGCAGCGCGAAATACCAGGCGAGCATCTCCGGCGTTTCGTCGCCCGGATGCTCGCCGAAGTGTTCGCCGAGGGCAGCGGTGACGCGCGCGAGCGCCGCGTCGAAATCGGCGGGCGGGCGCTCGAGAACGCTGTAGACATCGGCCGGCGCCGCCAACGCCGGCCACGCGCGTTGCAGCGCGCCGATCGACCGGCGCAGCGAAGCGGGCGCGACCTTCCGGATGGCTTTGAGGTCAGACAGCGACAACTCGGCGCTGTACATCGCGCGCGCACGATCGACCAGGTTGTGCGCTTCGTCGACCAGAAGGCCGACGCGCCAGCCTTCCTGCACGGACAGCCCGTGCAGCATCGCGCCACGGTCGAAGAAGTGGTTGTAGTCGCCGACGACGACGTCGCTCCAGCGGACCATTTCCTGCCCCAGCCAGTAGGGGCAGATCCGGTGCGACGACGCGATCTCGCGCAACGCGAGCCGGTCGAGCCACTGCGCTTCGGCCGCCGCGCGGCGCGCCTGCGGCAACCGGTCGTGGAAGCTGGCAGCCAAAGGGCAGGACTCGCCGTGACACGCCTTGTCCGGGTGGTCGCACGCCTTGTCGCGCGCGACGAGCTCGGTCACGCGCAGCGGCGTTCCGCCCGCGTGCGCACGAATGCGCTCGAGGGCATCGAGCGCCAGCCGGCGTCCGGGCGTTTTTGCGGTCAGGTAGAAAAGCTTGTCGACCTGCTGTCCCGGCGTCGCCTTCAACGCGGCGAACAGCGTCCCGACGGTCTTGCCGATTCCGGTCGGCGCCTGCATCAGCAGGCAGCGGCGCGACACGGTCGCCCGATAGACCGACTCGGCGAGACGGCGTTGCCCGTCGCGGAACCCGGCGTGCGGAAAGCCGAGTGCGCGCAGCGCTGCATCGCGTTCGGCGCGATGGCGGACCTGGTCGCGCGCCCAGTCGAGAAAGCGCTGGCACAGCGCTTCGAAGACCGCCTTCAGCGCTTCGGCCGAATGCCGTTCGGTGAGCACGGTCTCGCGTTGCGAGCCGATGTCGAAGTAGACCAGCGCCACGTCGAGTTCGGACAGGCCGCGACTCGAACACAGCAGCCAGCCGTAGACGTTCGCCTGCGCGCGGTGCAGCGCGAGCTGGTCGGCCGGCACCGGCGCGTCGCCGCGACGATGGGTCTTGATTTCCTCGAGCCGGTTGGCGACCGGATCGTAGCCGTCGGCGCGCCCGCGCACGAGCAGCGAGTCGAAGCGCCCTTCGAGCCGCAACTCGCGCTCGTAGCCGGGGCTGCGACGCGAGCCGACCAGCAGGTGGCCGGCGATGCCCTCGAGCGCGGTGGGCGCGCCGCCAAAGCGCATGTCGAGGTCACCGCGGCGCGCGGCGAACTCGCACAGCGTGCGTACCGAAACCGAGAGAAGCGCGGGGTCCGCAGGGGCGGGCATCGGATGGTCGAGAAAAGCGGACCGGTATATTACTGTACGCAACAACAGCCCTGCCCTCGAAAGACATGCCCCTCACGCGCCGGCACCACCAGCGGCTGCGCGACCTCTACCGGTCGGCGGGGTGGCCGTCCCGCGACATGCTCGAAGTCGAGCTGCTCGCCGCAGGGCTCGTTGCGCGCGTCGTCCAGCCGGACGGCAACGAAACGATGCGCGTCACCGACGCCGGACTGGCGCTGCTTGCGGAAGTCCACCAGGCGAACAAGGCAGCGCGGACCGCGCACGAAGCGCTCGTCGAGCGCGTCGCGATCGAAATGAGCCGGGCCGGTCGGCTGGCGTGGCGAGGCTTGAGCCTGCGTGCGCGCATCCATAGCGAAGACGAAGCAGACACACCCGCGAAAACGGCCGCCTGGTGCATCGCCTGCCCCGACGTATTCTCGATCCGCAACACGACCGTCGAGGCGTATCTCGAGCCGATCGTCCACGAGGTGAAAGTCAGCCGGGCCGACCTGCTCGGCGACCTGAAGAAGCCCGCCAAGCGCGCGGCGTACCTCGACGTCGGCGGGCAGTGCTGGTACGTGCTCGCGAGCAACGTCGCAGGCAAGCCGATCGCGCAGCCCGAGGAGATTCCGCTCGAGTGCGGTGTACTGCAGGCGTTCGGCGACAGGCTCGAGGTATTGCGGCCGGCGCCGCGCAGACCCGTCGACCGGCTGCCGCTGCACGTGTGGATGGCACTGGCCCGGGCCACGCCGGTCAGCGGGCTGGTGGGCGACGGGCAGGGGCTGCTCTGACAGGCGGAGTTGGCGGCTTCACGTATCTACGAGCGCTGCACTCCATGCTCGGGATCTCGGTTCTGATGACGAACCACGAGAACCCGGATCTCGGCGTTCACGCATCGGTAAATGACCGAGTAAGGAAACCCGGCGAGCGGAAAGGATCGCCGGTCTTCTCCTGTCGGCCTGCCGATATCGGGGAACTCCTGGAGCAGCTGAATGACCCGTTCGAACTCATCCAGGAATCGCCGTGCCAGCCCGCTTCCGGCTTCACGCCTATAGAATCGGGAGGCTTCCGTGAGGTCTCGTTCCGCGCCTTTGTGTAGCGAGTAACTCACCGCAACTCGGTTCTGAGACGCGCCAGAACCTCTGGTCCTGACGCAAGGGTGTCCTGTCCGGACTCAATTTCCGCGTCACGACGGGCAGCCAACGCGTCCCACGCTTCGTCGCGCTTGCGGTCGGCGTCGAGACTTGCGACGACTCGATCGAGCAGCTTCGATCGATCGTCAACAGGCAATCTCAGAACTTCCTCTGCCAAGGCTTCGATCGGGCGGGACATTACGACCTCCAGGGGCGGAACAACGCCCGCTAGCTTGCCACAGCACCGACAAGTACTCGCCGTGGCGCGTGGCTCATCTAAACCGGGCTCAGCCGAGGTAGCGCAGACGGCCCCGCACACACGCCCGAGGACGAAGGCATGCTCGTCGAACCCGACGGCGTGCTGTATTCCGGCGACGTCGTCTACACCGGACGCGTGCCGTTCATCTGCGGCGCCGACACGCGGCTGTGGCTGACGGCAATCGACCGCCTGCTGCAGATCGACGACCGCGTGATGGTGCCCGGTCACGGGCCCGCGTCGTACGACCCGCGCAAGGATGCGCAGCTGACGCGCGACTACATCGAATTACTGCGCCCTCGCCGCACGGCACCGAGAATGCCGCGCACGATCTCGATCGGCAGCGCCGGACAGGCCGGCACCTCCACGTGCACTGGAACGACGCGCGAGACGCGTCCTTACGGATCCGCAGCGCGGAGATCTGCGCGATGCGCACGTCGCACGGAGCATGGAGCTTCGTTTGCCCGTGCCGTCGATCCACACCCTGGTGCTGCCCGCAGCAGGGGCGGCTGTAACCGCGATTCGATCACGGGGTCGGTCGGGTCGGCGGCCAATGGGCGGCGTGCTTTCCGCTACAGGCATCGGACCTACGCCATGGGACCGGTTCGCAGTCATGTGGATGATGGCGAAGCGGCGCCGACACTGAGACCGTGGGGGCAAGCCCCCGCGCAGGTCTCGCATGCATGCCGCAGCAGCTCGGCC
>JAMLIS010000018.1 GCA_023954015.1 Burkholderiaceae bacterium | reverse complement strand
TCGATCGGACGCTTCCTGGCGCGCTTTCCGGTCACGGCCGATCGGTTCACACGTTCTGAGGTCGAAGACGCGCTTTCATGTTGCGATACTTTCGGGTCGGCGTACCAGGCTCGCCGTTCGCATCGGCAAGCCTGCGCAGGCACTGCCCGCCGAAATCGAAAGCCGGACCGGAAGCGAGACCGAAAGCGAGATGCAAAGAGTCAGCCCCCCCCTCCCTTGCCACCAGGCGCGCGCCGCAGGCGCAGCGCCGGCGTTTCGGCAATGACGGTGCGAAGCACCGGCGCGAAGCGCGCGCCGCCGCCCGTCGAGCCGGCCCGCCAGCTGAGCCTCCCCCTGTTCGACCCGCTGCACGCGCCGCCCGGCGCGTCGGGACCCGGCGCATCGTCCGGCGGCTCGATGCGCGTGGCGCGCCTGTGCGAGCACTGGCTGCGCTACGAGCTGCGCCGCTCGAGGCGGCGCACGATCGGCTTCGTCATCGACGAGCGCGGACTGCGCGTGACGGCGCCGCGATGGATCCCGGTGGACGAGATCGAACAGGCGCTGCAGGACAAGGCGAGCTGGATCGTGCGCAAGCTCGCCGAATGGCGCGCGCACCAGGCGCGGCGCGATCGCCTGACCGTGCGCTGGGAGCACGGGGCGCCGCTACGCTACCTCGGCCAGACGCTGACGCTGTGCGTGGCACACAACGCGCGGCGCACGGAGCGTGAAGGCGATCGGCTGCTCGTCGGCCTGCCGGCGCAGGCGCGGGCCGAGCAGCTGAAGGACCGCGTGCAATGCTGGCTGCAGGCGCGCGCGCGCGAGGTGTTCGCCGAGCGCATCGAATGGTTCGATTCGCGTCACGGGTTCAGGCCGCGGCGCTGGTCGCTGTCGTCGGCGCGCACGCGCTGGGGCAGCTGCAGCGCCGACGGATCGATCCGGCTGAACTGGAGACTCGTGCATTTCCCGCCCGAGATCGTCGACTACGTGATCGCGCACGAACTCGCTCACCTGCGCGAACTGAACCACGGCGCGCGCTTCTGGCAGATCGTCGGCGACCTGTTCCCCGACTACGAACGCGCGCGCGCATGGCTGCGCGACTTTCCCGAAGACACCGTGTCGCATTGAGCGGCGCACGACGAGAAGAGGCCCCCGATGAGGATCCTTCACACGATGCTGCGCGTGGGCGACCTGCAGCGTTCGACCGACTTCTACACGAAGGTGATGGGCATGCGCCTGCTGCGCACCACCGATCGCCCCGACCAAGGATATTCGCTGGCCTTCGTCGGCTACGGCGACGAATCGACCGACGCCGTGCTCGAGCTCACCTGGAACCACGGCGTCGAGCGCTACGATCTCGGCACCGCCTACGGCCACATCGCGATCGAAGTCCCCGATGCGGCCCAGGCGTGCGAGCGCATCCGCGCGGCGGGAGGCAAGGTCGTCCGCGAAGCCGGGCCGGTGAAAGGCGGCACGACGGTGATCGCCTTCGTCGAGGATCCCGACGGCTACCGGATCGAGCTGATCGAGCGCTGAGACGCCGCCCGGCTGGGCGCCGCTGCGCAGGCTCACGTTCTCAGGTCACGGCGGCGACGCTGTCGGCGATGCGAAGCCAGGACGGCACGTCGATCTGCTCGGGTCGCAGGCTCGCGTCGAGCGGCGGACGCGCCGCCCCGCGCGCCTCGAGCCACGGCAGCAGCGTCGTGCGGATCATCTTGCGCCTCTGCGCGAACGCCGCCGCGAGCACCTGCTGCAACGGCATCGGATCGCGCGCGAGCCGGTCGTCGCGCACGCGCATGCGGATCACCGAGGAATGCACGCGCGGGGGCGGATCGAAGGCCTGGGGTCCCACGTCGAACAGGCGCTCGACCTCGTAGAACGCCTGCATCAGCACCGACAGCCTGCCGAAATCGCGCGTCGACGGCACCGCGACGATCCGCTCGACGACCTCCCGCTGCAGCATGAAGTGCTGGTCGCGCACCAGCGCGCGAAAGCCGAGCAGTCGAACCAGCAGCGGACTCGAGACGTTGTACGGCAGGTTGCCGACGATGCGCAGCCGCTGCGGTTGCGATGCCGCGACGGCGGCGAAGTCGAAGCGCAGCGCGTCGGCTTCGTGCAGCGTCAGTTGCCGCGGCGGATACCGCGAGCGCAGGCGCGCCGCGAGGTCGCGATCGATCTCGATCGCGTGCAGGTGCGGGAGCCGTGCGAGCAGAGCGCTGGTGAGCGCCGCCAGCCCGGGGCCGATCTCGACGAGCAGTTCGCCCTCGCGCGGATCGATCGCGTCGACGATCGCGTCGACGACCCCGGGATCGGCGAGGAAGTGCTGTCCGAAACGCTTGCGCGCGCGGTGGCCCGCCTTCTCAGCGCTCACCGGCGGGTTGCGCGGCCAGCGCGTACCGTTCGAGCTTGTACTCGACGTACGTGCGGTCGCGCAGCTGGCGCAGCCAGTCTTCGTAGTTCTCCTCGATGCGACGCTGGCGCAGCGCCTGGCGCGCCTGCTGCCGCACCCGGTCGGGCGAGCTCTCGTTCGTGCGCCGCTCGATGACCTGGATGAGGTGTACGCCGAACGGCGTACGCACGGGCTCGCTCAACTGGCCGGGCGCCAGCGCGTTCATCGCCCGCTCGAATTCGGGGACCGTATCGCCCGGATATACCCATCCGAGGTCGCCGCCGCGACCCGCGCTGCCGTCGACCGAATACTGCCGCGCGAGCTCGGCGAAATCGCCGGCGCCCGCCTCGATGCGCTGGCGGATCTCGCGCAGCCGCCGGATCGCTTCGTCTTCGCTGGTGACCTCGTTGGGGCGGATCAGGATGTGCCGCGCGTGCGTCTGCACGACCGGCTGGCCCGCCGCCGCCGGCGCGGACGCGCTGCGCCGATCGACCAGCTCGAGCACGTGAAAACCGGCGGGGCTGCGCAGCACCGGCGTGAAGCCGCCCGGTTTCAGCGACCTGACGGCGTCGACGAACAATTGCGGCAGGCGATCGGGCGTGCGCCAGCCGAGCGAGCCGCCGCTCATCGCGTCGGGCGCGTCGGAGTAGGCAGCGGCAAGTCGGCCGAAGTCGGCGCCTGCCTGCAGCTGCCGCTCGATCTCCTCGGCCCGCACGCGCTGCTGCTCGATCTGCTCGGCGCTCGCCCCCTCGGGCAGCCGCAGCAGGATCTGCGCGACGTGCAGTTCGGCGCGATCGGCGACATCGGTGCCCGACTGCGAGGCGAGGAAGGCGTCCACGTCGGCGTCGCTGATCTGCACCTTGCTGTCGATCTCGCGCTCACGCAGCCGCTGCCGCACCAGCTGTCCGCGCACCTCGTCGCGGAACTGCTCGAAGTCGATGCCCTCCGCGCGCAGCCGCTCGCGCAGCTGCGCGGGCGTGAGCCGGTTCTCGGCCGCGATCGACGCCATCGCCCGCTCGAGCTGGGTGTCGTCGACGCGCAGTCCGGAGTCGCGCGCGAGCTGCATCTGTGCGCGATCGACGATCATGCGCTCGAGCACCTGGCGTTCGAGCACGTCGGACGGCGGCGCCTGGATGTTCTGCTCGCGCAGCTGCCGCTCGACGAGCGCCAGCTGGTGCTGCAACTCGCGTTCGGTGATCGCTTCGCTGTTGACGACCGCGGCGATGCGGTCTATCGGCACCGCGGCGGTCGATTGCGCGAAGGCGAGCGGGATCAGGATGGCCGTCGAGAACGCCGCGGCCAGGCGAAGGAGGAATCGGGAAGGCATCACTCGTAGCCGAAGTAGCGCGACGGCACCTCGGGTCGATCGGTGGGCAGGCGGTAGCCCGGAATGTTCCGACGCAATATACCAAAGGGATCCGAACCGAGTCGGGCCAGGCCCCGCAGCTCGAGCTGGATGAAGAACGCCGTCGTCGCACGGCCGAGCGCGGTACGGAAGCGTTGCACGACGAAGCGCGTTCCCCAGCAGCACGATTCGTACTCGAAGCCCAGCACCGACTCGATCACGCCGCGCTCGTTCGGAACGCCGCTGATCGGATCGCGGCCTTCGCCTAGGAACGAGTAGTTCAACCGCCCCAGCGCGACCCAGCGCGGCGCGACGGGCCAGCGCAGCGACGTGTCGAACTGGCCGATCTCGTCACGGCGGTAGCGAACGCCGACGTTCAGGATGCGTCCGTCGGGCGGCAGGTAGCGCCACAGGACGGTGTAGCGCGCGATCTCGCGGTCGCGTACGCTGTACTGGACGCCCGTGTCGAAGCTCTGGTGCCCGGCCAGTTCGCCCGATGCAGCCAGCAGTATGTCCGAGCGCTCGTCGGTGCGCGGCGCCACGCCGGGGATCGACACGCGCTGCGGCGAGAAATAGATGCGCTGCCCGACGGCGAAGCGAAAGCGCTCGGCCCCGCTGCCGGGATCGATGAGCCTCGAGACGGCCGCCGCGGTGAGCTGGTTCACGTCGGCGATGCGGTCGTAGCCGACGAAGGTGTTCTCCGAGAAGAGCTGCGCGAAATTGAAGTCGGCCACCGTCGTGTCGTAGACCGGGAGCCGGGACTGGTCGCGATACGGCGTGCGCGCGTAGAACAGCCGCGGTTCGAGCGTCTGCGTCACTTCGCGCCCGAAGAAGTGTGCCGCCCGCTCGAAGACCAGGCCGCTGTCGATCGAGAACGTGGGAACGACGCTGCTTTCGGTGTCGTCGAAAGCTGTGCCCGTTCCGCTGTCTATCTGGTAGTTCGCCAGGTGCAGTTGCGCCTTCGGCACGACGAACCAGCCGGGGCGCACGATCGGATAGCTCAACTGCGGATCGGCGACGCTGCGCCATCCCTCCGGCAAGGCGGCGGTGGGCGCGCGAAAGCGCGTCGTGTCGAGCACGGTGTCGAGATCGAAACCGTGCGCGTCGCGCACGACGTTGCGCAGTTGCAGTTGCGGGATTCGTTCGTACGGGCCCGGACGCGCATCGAGGATCGACTGCCAGGTCTGCACGCTGACCAGCGCGGTCCAGTCGTTCGGCAGCGCGCGCGATGCCGAGAACACGCGCGGCAGCAGCCGCTCGGAGCTGGAGACGATCGAGCGCCCGTAGTCGACGAAGTAGTTGTCGTCGGACACGCCGCGGATCGTCCAGCCGCCTCCCCAGCCGCCCCAGTTCGTGAAGGTGTTGCGCAGGTCGAAGAAGTAGCGGCTGGTGTGGGTCACGCGATCGTCGGGATTCCACTCGACGGCCGCTTCGCCCCGGAAGCTGCGCTGCAGATAGCGGAACTCGGCGCCCATCTGCAGCCCGCGTCTCGTGCTCACGCGCGGGTAGAGCGTCAGATCGCGGTTCGGCGCCATGTTCCAGTAATAGGGGACGACGACGTCGAGCCCCGAGCGGGAAGTGAGCGACACCGAAGGCGGAAGAAAGCCGCTGCGGCGACGATCACCCAGCGGGAACGTGAAGACCGGAGCCCCGAGGATCTTCACGCCCTTGAAATACAGGCTGGCCGAACGGCCGGTGCCTACGTCCTCTTCCTGGTCGAGCGTCATCGAGCGGGCAAGAAGTATCCAGTCGGGGTCGTCGAACTCGCAGGTCGTGTAGCTCGCATCCGTCAGCCGCATGCGGTCGGGGCCGAGGAAGTCGATGCGGTCGGCACGTCCGCGTCCGTCGTACTGCGCCAGGTAGTAGCTCGGCGACTCGAACCAGCCGGTGTTCGCGTCGAGCTTCAGCGCGAGTTCGGGTCCCGTGAACACGTTGCCCTGTCGCGTCACGCGCACGTGTCCCGAGGCGAGCAGCTCGTCGTCGGCCTCGTAGTACGTCAGGCGATCGGCGCGGATCACCGATCCGGCCTTGCGCAACTCGGCGTTGCCCTCGATCGTCGTGTCGCGGCCGCTGCGCCCGTAGAGGCGATCGCCGCTTGCGTAGACCGGGCGACCCTCGGTGATCTCCGCCCGGGCCTCGGACAGCACGGGGTCGAGCTTCAGCGCGAATCCGTGCGACCGCTGCTGCGCGATCGCGTTGCCCGAAACGAGCAGCCACGACAACGCGAGCGATGCAGGGACGGAATGGAGGAGTCGGGGCCGGCGCATTCGTCGGGAGCAGGACCGGATCGGCCAGGGTCTGGACCCCGTTGCCGGACAAGCGAGACGCACCAGGAGCGGACTCGTGCGACGACCGCTCGTCTATTATACGGACTGCCCCGCCCGGCGCGCAGGCGCCCCCGCATCGGAGCCGCATCGATCGATCCCCAAGCCGTGCGTCGCGACGGCGACGACCCTCGCCTCGCGCAATTGCGAACCTGGCTCGCCGCGCTCGCGCCCGCGCACGCGCTGGCGCTCGAGACGATCCGCCCGGCGTCGGACGATGCAAGCTTTCGACGCTACTTCCGCGTCGACGCCGGGCGCGAGGGCCATCCCAGCCGCATCGCGATGGATGCCCCGCCGCCGATGGAAGATTGCCGGCCTTTCGTGCATGCGGCGGCCGTGTTGCGAGACGCCGGCGTGCACGTGCCGCGCGTGCTCGCGGCAGACCTCGAGCGCGGCTTCCTGCTGCTCGACGACTTCGGCTCGACCACCTACCTGCAGCGCCTGCAGTCCTGCGCCGGCGACGACGCCCGCATCGACGCACTGATGCACGACGCGGGCGACGCGCTCGTGCGCATGCAGGCGGCGAGCCGCGCCGGGGTGTTTCCCGACTACGAACGTGCGCTGCTCGCCCGAGAGCTGGAGTTGTACCCGCAGTGGTACGTCGAACGCCATCGAGGCGTCGCGCTCGACGATCGGGCGCGTGCGACGCTGCACGAAGCCTTCGATCGGCTGCTGGCGAACAACCTGTCGCAACCGCGCGTGTACGTGCATCGCGACTGGCACTCGCGCAACCTGATGGCACTCGAAGACGACAATCCGGGCGTGCTCGACTTCCAGGATGCCGTGCACGGCCCCCTCACCTACGACCTCGTCTCGCTCCTGCGCGACGCCTACATCGAGTGGCCCGAGGAGCGACAACTCGACTGGGCAGTACGCTACTGGCAGGCGGCGCGCGCACGCGCGCTGCCGGTGGCCCCCGACTTCGGCAGCTTCTATCGTGACTTCGAGTGGATGGGGCTGCAGCGCCACCTGAAGGTGCTCGGCATCTTCGCCCGCCTGTATCACCGCGACGGCAAGGACCGCTATCTGGCGGACCTGCCGCTCGTGCTCTCGTACACGCTGCGCACGGCCCGGCGCTACCGCGAGTTCGGCGCGCTCGCGCAGTTGATCGAAGGCGTCGAAGCCGCGCCGCCCGGAGCGCAGCCCGACGCCGTTTTCCCGCGCGGCGTGCGGCACGGCTTCTGATCCGTGCGCGCGATGCTGCTGGCCGCCGGGCGCGGCGAACGGATGCGCCCGCTCACCGACGCGTGCCCCAAGCCGCTGCTGCGCGTCGGAGGGCGAATGCTCGTCGAATGGCATCTGCTCGCGCTCGCCCGCGCAGGCATCGTCGACGTCGTCGTCAATCACGCGCACCTGGGCGCGCAGATCGAACGAGCATTGGGCGACGGCGCGCGCTGGAACCTGCGCATCCGCTATTCGCCCGAAGGCGAGGCGCTGGAAACGGCGGGCGGCATTGCGCGTGCGCTGCCGCTGCTGGGCGACGGGCCCTTCGTCGTCGCCGCCTCCGACGTCTTCACCGATTTCGACTATGCGCGTGCCGCCTCGATCGCCGCGCGCATGACGGCCGACGAACTTCTCGCCTGGTGCGTACTGGTACCGAATCCGCCGCATCATCCGGCCGGCGACTTCGCGATGCGCCACGCGCGGCTGCTCGCCGACGGCGAACCGAAGCTCACGTTCAGCGGGATCGGCCTGTACCGCGCCACGCTCTTCGAGAACCTCGATCCGTCGCGCAAGGCGCCGCTCGCACCCCTGCTTCGGGCCGCCGCCGCCGCCGGCCGCGCCGGCGCGGAACGCCACGACGGCCGCTGGATCGACGTGGGCACGCCGCAGCGCCTGGCGGCCCTCGATGCACAATTGCAGTCACCCGATCGATAGAAAGCGACGCGCCTTCCGCGCGCTCGCCGGTTTTCCGGAACCCGCAATGCAGGAATTCGCCAGACGCAGACAACGGGTCATCGAGACGATGCGCGCCGCCGGCGGCGGCGTCGCCGTCGTCTGCACCGGCGCCGAGGTGATACGCAACCGCGACAGCGAGTATCCGTATCGCAGCGACAGCTATTTCCGTTACCTGACACCGTTTCCGGAGCCGCAGGCCGGCGTCGTGCTCGTCGCCGACGCCGATCGAAGCGAAGCGATCCTCTTCTGCCGGCCGAAGAACGAGGAGCGCGAGACCTGGGACGGCTTTCGCTACGGCCCCGCGGCGGCGGCCGAACGCTTCGGTTTCGACCGCGGCGCGTCGATCGAATCGCTCGACGAGGAGATGGCCGGGCTGCTGGCGAACCGCCCCGCACTGTGGTGTGCGCTCGCCACGACGGAAGCGCTCGACGCCTCGGTCCGACGCTGGCTCGCCGCCGTGCGCGCGCAGGCGCGCGCCGGCGTCACGTCGCCCACGCGGCTGTTCGACCTCAACCACGTGCTCGACGAGATGCGGCTCGTGAAGGACGCGCAAGAGATCGCGGCGATGCGACGCGCCGCGCGGATCTCGTCGGCCGCACACCTGCGGGCGATGCGCGCTGCACGCCCGGGGCGCCGCGAATACGAGCTCGAGGCCGAACTGCTGTACGAATTCCGCCGCAACGGAGCCGATGCGCCCGCCTACGGATCGATCGTCGCGTCGGGACGCAATGCGTGCGTGCTGCACTATCGCGCAAACGACGCGCTGATGAACGACGGCGAGCTGCTGCTCATCGATGCCGGATGCGAAATCGACGGCTACGCGTCGGACATCACGCGGACCTTCCCGGTCGGCGGCCGCTTCGGCGCGGCGCAGCGCGCGCTGTACGACATCGTGCTGGAGGCGCAACGCGCGGCGATCGAGACGATCCGCCCCGGCGCGCGCTTCGTCGACGCGCACGACGCAGCCGTGCGCGTGCTCGCGCAGGGGATGATCGACTGCCGCCTCATCGAGGGTCCGCTCGATTCCGCGATCGAGTCCGGCGCGTATCGCCGCTTCTACATGCACCGCACCGGCCACTGGCTCGGACTCGACGTGCACGACTGCGGCGACTATCGCGAACCGGCACGCGGCGCAGCCGGCGACCCCTTGCGCGAGGACTCCGGTGCCGCCGGCGACGCAACGCGCTCGCGCATCCTGCGCCCGGGCATGGTGACCACCGTCGAGCCGGGCATCTACGTGCGCGCAGCCGACGACGTTCCGATCGCCTTCCACGACATCGGCATTCGCATCGAGGACGACGCGCTCGTCACGGACGAGGGCTGCGAGATCCTCAGCATCGACACGCCCAAACGCGCCGAGGACATCGAAGCGGCGATGAACGGATGACACAGCGCTTGCGCATCGAGGGGCGCGGCCCGGTCGCCATCGCGCTGCGCCTGTTCCTCGCTCGACAGGGATTCGCGCCGTCGACGATCGCGCACGAGGCTTTCGCCGAACCGATTCCCGCCGGCGTCGCCGCCCGCCCGCTCGCTCTCTCGCTCGGCAGCACGCACCTGCTCTCGCGCATCGTCGCCCTGCCCGAAGCCGCCCCCATCCGCACGGTCGACGTCTCGCTCGCGCACCACGGGGGCCGCACACGCATCCACGCTGCCGATCTCGACTCTCCCACACTGGGCTGCGTGACCCGCTACGCCGCCCTGCACGACGTCCTGGTCCAGGCACTGCGTCGCGTCGAGCGAACAACGCGTGCGCCTTCGCGCTTCGCCCCTCATGCTTCGTCCGAACCCGGAGAAGCCGACGAAATCGTCGTTCGCGCCGACGGCGACACGCGGTCGCCGTCGGCGCGCACCCTCGACTTCGACCAGTGCGCCCTGCTCGCCGAAGTCGTCGTCGAACGCGACGCACCCGGGGTCGCCTTCGAGCACTTCACTGCGCAAGGGCCGCTCGCGCTGCTGCCGCTCCCCGAGACCCGCCGGCGCGCGCTCGTCTGGTGCTCGACTCCGCAGCAGACCGCGCGCCGCGCGCTGCTGCCGCCGCGCGAATTCGACGACGAACTGCTCGGCGCCTTCGGACCCGCGCTCGGCACGCTTCGCCTCGCCGGCGAACGCCATCGGACGCCGCTGCAACGCAGGCTCGCGCCGCGCGAAGCGAATCCGCGCTGCGTGGCGATCGGCAACGCGGCGCAGGCGCTGCACCCGGTCGCGGGCCAGGGACTGAACCTGGGCCTGCGCGACGCATTCGAACTCGCGCAGGAACTCGGCACGGCCCATGCGCACGGGATGCCCCTGGAAAACGCGCTGGTGCGCTTTCGCCGAAGACGCATCGGCGATCGCGCGGCGACGGTCGGCGTCACCGACACGCTCGCGCGATTGTTCGGCTGGACGGCGCTCGCGCCGATCCAGTCGGTCGCGTTCGACGTGCTCGACTGGAGCGCTCCGCTGCGCGATCGCTTCGCGAAGGCGCTGATGTTCGGACTGCGATCGGGTTGAACGCATTCGCGCATCGTCGCGCGCAGTCTTTTTCGATAGAATCGCCCTCCCGTTCGCAACGATCGCAGTCGCGCGATGACGAGCACAGCTTTCCGGATCGGCGCGCACGCGATCGCGAACCGCGCGCTGGTCGCACCGATGGCCGGCATCACCGACCGCCCGTTCCGCCAGCTGTGCAAGCGCATGGGCGCGGGCTATGCGGTGTCCGAAATGGCGACGTCGAATCCCCGACTGCTCGACAGCGTGAAAACCGAACGGCGCACCGATCATGACGGCGAGATCGAGCCGCGTGCGGTGCAGATCGTCGGCGCCGATCCCGTGCAGATGGCCGAGGCCGCGCGGCACAATGTCGCGCGCGGCGCGCAGATCGTCGACATCAACATGGGATGTCCGGCGCGAAAGGTGTGCAACGTGGCTGCCGGCTCGGCACTGATGGCGCAGGAGTCGCTCGCCGTGTCGATCGTCGACGCCGTCGCGCGCGCGGTCGACGTGCCCGTCACCGTCAAGCTGCGCACCGGCCCCGACACCCGGCACCGCAACGCGGTGCGTCTCGCACGCGCCTTCGCCGACGCCGGCGCGCGCATGCTCGTCGTGCATGGGCGCACGCGCGCCTGCGCGTTTCGCGGCAGCGCAGAATACGAGACCATCGGCGAAGTGAAGGCCGCCGTGGCCATTCCGGTCGTCGCCAACGGCGACATCGATTCCGCGCGGAAGGCGGCGGCGGTGCTGCGCTTCACCGGCGCCGACGCGGTGATGATCGGCCGCGCCGCGCAGGGCCGGCCGTGGATATTCGGACAGGTCGCGCACTACCTCGATACCGGCGAGATGCTTCCCGATCCCGACGACGAAACCCTGCGCACCGCGCTGCGCGCGCATCTGCTCGATCATTACGCGTTCCACGGCGAAGGCCGTGGCGTACGCAGCGCCCGCAAGCACGTGGGCTGGTACCTGCGCGGCCTCGAAGGCGCGCAGGCGTTTCTCGCCCGTTTCCACGCGCTCGGCAGCGCCGACGAACAACTGTGCGAGATCGACCGCTGGTTCGGCGGTGGCAGCCGTAGCCGGCCACGCGATGCAGCGGCGAACGACATCGTGTTCCGACGGAGCCACGCAGCATGAATCGCAAGTCGCCCCTGGACGACGCCGTAATGCGCAGCCTCGAGCGCTACTTCGACGACCTCGAAGGCACGCAGCCCAATTCGATATACGACATGGTGATCCAGGCAGTCGAGCGGCCGATGCTCGAAGTCGTGATGCGCGAGGCCCACGGCAACCAGTTGCGCGCGAGCGAGATGCTCGGCATCAATCGCAACACGCTGCGCAAGAAACTCCAGCAGCACGGCCTGCTGCAGGACGCACGACGATGACCCTGCCCGTCCGACGCGCCCTCGTCAGCGTCTCCGACAAGACCGGCGTCGTCGAGCTCGCACGCGCGCTCGAGGCGCTCGGCGTCGCGATCCTCTCCACCGGTGGCACCGCGAAGCTGCTCGCCGACAACGGCATCCGGGTCGTCGAGGTGTCCGCGCACACCGGCTTCCCCGAAATGCTCGACGGACGCGTGAAGACGCTGCATCCGAAGATCCACGGCGGGCTGCTCGCGCGGCGCGAGCTCGCGTCGCACGTCGACGCCATCGCCGCCCACGGGATCGACCCGATCGACCTGCTCGTCGTCAACCTGTACCCCTTCGAGGCGACGATCGCACGTCCCGACTGCACGCTGGAGGACGCGATCGAGAACATCGACATCGGCGGACCGGCGATGGTCCGCTCGGGCGCGAAGAACTGGCGCGGCGTCGGCGTGCTCACGAATCCGGCGCAGTATGCGCAGGCGCTCGACGAGATCCGCGCGAACGGCGGGCTGAGCGAAGCGACGCGCTTTGCGCTGGCCGTCGCCGCCTTCAATGCGGTGTCGGTCTACGACGGCGCGATTTCCGATTACCTGTCGTCGCTGCGGCCCGACGGCTCGCGCGCGGAATTCCCGCAGCAGAGCAACGGCCGGTTCGTGAAGCTGCAGGACCTGCGCTACGGGGAGAACCCGCACCAGCGCGCGGCTTTCTATCGCGACCTGCACCCGGCGCCAGGTTCGCTCGTCACGGCGAGGCAGCTCCAGGGCAAGGAGCTTTCGTACAACAACATCGCCGACGCCGATGCGGCATGGGAGTGCGTCAAGTCGTTCGACACGCCGGCCTGCGTGATCGTCAAGCACGCGAACCCCTGCGGCGTCGCCACCGGCATCGATCCGGCCGATGCGTACGCGCGTGCTTTCCGCACCGATCCCACGTCGGCCTTCGGCGGCATCATCGCGTTCAACCGCGCCGTCGACGGCGAGGCCGCGCGCGCGATCTCGAAGCAGTTCGTCGAAGTCGTGCTCGCACCGTCGTACGACAAAGCCGCGCGCGACGTCTTCGGCGCGAAAGCGAACCTGCGCGTGCTCGAGATCGCGCTCGACCGGGTGCGTCCCGACGCGGAATCCGCCTGGCAGCGCGGCCTGAACACGCACGACGTCAAGCGCGTCGGCTCGGGCCTCCTGATCCAGGACGCCGACAACCACGCGCTGCGCGCCGAAGACCTGAAGGTCGTCACGCGCGTCGCGCCCACCGAAGCGCAGCGGCGCGACCTGCTCTTCGCATGGCGCGTGGCGAAGTTCGTCAAGTCCAACGCGATCGTCTTCTGCGGCAACGGAGCGACGCTGGGCGTCGGCGCCGGCCAGATGAGCCGCGTCGACTCCGCGCGCATCGCGTCGATCAAGGCCGGCAACGCCGGGCTCGACCTTTCCGGCTCGGTCGTCGCCTCCGATGCGTTCTTTCCGTTTCGCGACGGGCTCGACGTCGTCGCCGACGTCGGCGCGACCGCCGTGATCCAGCCCGGCGGATCGGTGCGCGACGACGAGGTCGTCGCCGCCGCCGACGAGCGCGGCATCGCGATGGTCTTCACCGGCGTGCGTCATTTCCGCCATTGAACAGGTGAAGGACACCGGCGTCGTGCGCATCCTCGGCATCGACCCCGGACTCCGCGTCACCGGTTTCGGCGTCATCGACGTCCACGGCACCCGCCTGCGCTACGTCGCCAGCGGCATCATCCGCATTCCCGCCGGCGGCCTGCCGCCCCGGCTGAAGACGATCCACGACGGCATCGCCCGCGTGGTCGGCGAATACCGGCCCGACAGTGCGGTGGCCGAAATCGTCTTCGTCAACGTCAATCCGCAGTCGACGCTGCTGCTGGGGCAGGCGCGCGGCGCGGCGATCGGCGCCCTCGTCGCGCACGGGCTGCCGGTGCACGAATACACGGCACTGCAGGTCAAGCAGGCCGTCGTCGGCTACGGGCGCGCGGCAAAGTCCCAGGTGCAGCAGATGGTGCAGCGGCTGCTTGCGCTGCCCGGCGTTCCTTCGACCGACGCCGCCGACGCGCTCGCCTGCGCGATCTGCCACGCACACGCGGCGCCGATGAGCGCTGCGGCGGCCGGCGCGGCCGGCGCGGCGCGTGTCGCGAAGTCGCTGCTTCCGGAAACCGGCCGGCGCGTGGTGCTGCGCCGCGGCCGGCTGCGGCTGGCATGACGAAACGCTGGCGGGCGGTACCATCGGCGGCATGATCGGACGACTGAGCGGAATCCTGCTCGAAAAACATCCCCCGACGGTCCTCGTCGACGTCGGTGGCGTCGGCTACGAGGTCGACGTGCCGATGAGCACGTTCTACGACCTGCCCGCCGTCGGCGCGCGCGTCACGCTGCTGGTGCAGCCGGTGGTGCGCGAGGACGCGCATCTGCTGTATGGATTCCTGCGTCCGGACGAGCGCAACGCGTTCCGGCAACTGATCCGGATCTCCGGCGTCGGCGCCCGCACCGGGCTCGCTGTGCTCTCGGGTCTGTCGGTGGCCGAACTGGCGCAGGCGGTCGCGCGCCAGGACGCGGGCCGCCTGCAGAAAGTGCCCGGCATCGGGAAGAAGACGGCCGAACGACTGCTGCTCGAGCTGGAAGGCAAGCTCGCGCAGGCGGTCGGCGATGGCGCACGCACCGCGCCGGCCGAAACGGCGACCGACGTCCTGAACGCGCTGCTCGCGCTCGGCTACTCCGAGCGCGAAGCTTCCGCGGCAGTGCGGCAGCTGCCGGCCGGCACCGCCGTTTCCGACGGGATCCGGCAGGCGCTCAAGCTGCTCGCCAGGACATGATCGAACACGATCGACTCGTTGCCGCCGCAGCCGCCTCCGCCTCGGAGGAGGTGGTCGAGCACGCGCTGCGTCCGCGTCGGCTGGCCGACTACGTCGGACAGGCGAAGATTCGCGAGCAGCTCGGCATCTTCGTCGCCGCCGCACGCGCACGCGGCGAAGCACTCGACCACCTGCTGCTCTTCGGCCCGCCGGGGCTGGGCAAGACGACGCTCGCGCACATCGTCGCCGCCGAGATGGGCGTGAACCTGCGCCAGACCTCCGGCCCGGTGCTCGAGCGTCCCGGCGACCTCGCCGCGATCCTCACCAACCTCGAGAAGAACGACGTCCTCTTCATCGACGAGATCCACCGGCTGTCGCCGGTCGTCGAGGAGATCCTCTATCCGGCGCTCGAGGACTTCCAGATCGACATCCTCATCGGCGAAGGACCGGCCGCACGCTCGATCAAGCTCGACCTGCAACCGTTCACGCTGGTGGGCGCGACCACGCGCGCCGGCATGCTGACGAACCCGCTGCGCGATCGCTTCGGCATCGTCTCGCGCCTCGAGTTCTACGACGTCGACGAGCTCACGCGGATCGTCGCCCGCTCGGCGCAGCTGCTCGGCGCCCTCGCCACCGACGACGGCTCGCGCGAGATCGCGCGCCGTTCGCGCGGAACGCCGCGCATCGCCAACCGCCTGCTGCGCCGCGTGCGCGACTACGCGCAGGTGCGCGCCGACGGCCGGATCGACGCCGGCACCGCCGACGCCGCACTGAAGATGCTCGACGTCGACGCGAACGGGCTCGACGTGATGGACCGCAAGCTGCTGCAGACGATGATCGAGAAATTCTCCGGCGGCCCGGTCGGCCTCGACAACCTCGCCGCGGCGATCGGCGAGGAGCGCGACACGATCGAGGACGTGCTCGAACCGTACCTGATCCAGCAGGGCTACCTGCAGCGCACACCGCGCGGACGCATCGCCTCGGCTGCGGCGTGGCGGCACTTCGGCCTGGCCGCGCCCGGCGCATCGGGCGAACCGGGCGAACTGTGGGGCAACGAAGCTTCGCGCGGGTAGAATCGCGCGCGTGACAGAACCCCTGCCGGCAGCGGCCTTCTCGATGCGGATCCGCGTCTACTACGAGGACACCGACGCGGGCGGCATCGTCTACTACGCCAACTGGCTGCGCTACTTCGAGCGCGCGCGCACCGACTGGCTGCGCGCAATGGGTTTCGCGCACCGCGCGCTCGCCGACGAGCACGACGTGCTGCTCGTAGTGCGCGACGTCTCGGTCGACTATCGGCGTCCGGCACGACTCGATGACGAACTCGACGTCGACGTTCGGCCGGTCGCCGCGCGCAGGGCATCGTGCACCTTGTGGCAGAGTGCGCGACTCGCCGGCAGCGAGGACGTGCTGGTCGTCGCGCAACTGCGCTTCGCGGCGATCCGGCGCGACGGGCGTGCGACGGCGTTCCCGCGGATGTTGCAACTTCGCATCGGCGAGTCGCTGCCGGCAGCGTTCGGGGCGACGACGGGGGACATCCAGGCATGAGAGCGAAAACGATTCCGCAGGCCGTTCCGATGAAGACGCCATGAACAGCGAACTGTCGATCGTCACGCTCGTACTGCACGCGAGCCTGCTCGTGCAGTTCGTCATGGTGCTGTTGCTGCTGATCTCGCTCGGTTCCTGGACGGTGATCTTCCGCAAGGGATTCGCGATCCGTGCCGCGCGGCGCGCAACCGACGACTTCGAATCCGAATTCTGGAAGGACCGCGACCTGGGAACGCTGTACGAGGAGATCCGCACCGGACGCAGCGACCACGGTCCGCTCGCGCGCATCTTCGAGTCGGGGATGAGCGAATTCCTGAAGACGCGCCAGCAGAAGCCGGGCGATGTCAATGCGATGCTCGACGGCTCGCGGCGTGCGATGCGCGCTGCCTACCAGCGGGAGATGGACGCGCTCGAATCGAACCTCGCGTTCCTCGCTTCCGCCGGTTCGGTGAGCCCGTACATCGGCCTGTTCGGCACCGTCTGGGGAATCATGAACTCGTTCCGCGGACTGGCGAACGTGCACCAGGCCACGCTCGCGGCCGTTGCGCCGGGCATCGCCGAAGCGCTCGTCGCGACCGCGATCGGGCTGTTCGCCGCGATCCCCGCGGTCGTCGCGTACAACCGCTACGCGTACGACATGGACCGCCTGTCGACCCGCTTCGACAGCTTCGTCGACGAGTTCTCCAACATCCTGCAACGACAGGCGAGGTAGCCATGCCGAGTCTCGGGCCGCGCGGCCGAGGCCGCGGTCGTCGCATGGTCAGCGAGATCAACGTCGTGCCCTACATCGACGTGATGCTGGTGCTGCTCGTCATCTTCATGGTGACCGCACCGCTGCTGCCGCCCGGCGCGATCGACCTGCCCAGCGCGGGCCGCAGCAGCGAACGCCCCGACAGGTACATCGAGGTACAGGTGCGCGCCGACGGGGAACTGCGCGTGCGCGGCGTCAACACCGGCGACCCGTCGGAGCGGCGCGTGGCGCGCGGCGACCTGCGCGGAGCGATCGAGCAGATTCGCGGCGACGCCGGGGCGATGGCAGTCGTGATCAGCGGCGACCGCTCCGTGAAGTACGAGGCGGTCATCGACGTGATGAGCGAACTGCGCCGCATGAACATCGAGCGCATCGCACTGCTCGTCAAGCCCGCGAACTGAAGAACGCGTGAACCGATCGTCCATGGCCGATCCGCATCGCAGCCGAAGAGGCGTCCCGGGCGACGACTCGATGCCGCGCTCGAGCGGCACCAGCGCCGTCCGCCGTCCACCGAAGCCGAAAGGCCGCGTGCGCGCCTTTGCGCTGGCGCTGATGATGCACGGCCTGCTGATCGCGATGCTCTTCGTCGGCATCCGCTGGCAGACGAGTGCGCCCGAAGGCGTCGCCGCCGAGCTGTGGGAGCCGCCGAGCGAAGCGACGCCGGCAAAGACACCGCCGCAGCCCGACCCCAGGCCGCCGGAGCCGCCGAAGGCCGAGCCGCCCGCGCCGACGCCTGCACCCGTTGCCCAGGCGCAGCCCGAGCCCGTTCCGGAAGCGAAGCCAGACATCGCGCTCGAGCAGGAGCGCAAGGCGCGCGAGGAGGCCCAGCGGCGCGCGGACGAGGAGCGCCGCCTGCTGGATGCACGCAAGCGCGCCGAAGAGAAGGCGCGGCACGAAGTCGAAGAGAAGGAACGGCAACGGCGCGAGGCCGAGGCGAAAGCAAAGCAGGAAGCCGAGGCGAAAGCGAAGCAGGAGGCCGAGGCGAAAGCCAGGCGCGAGGCCGAAGCGAAAGCCCGGCAGGAGGCCGAGGCGAAAGCGAAGGCCCGGCAGGAGGCCGAGGCCAAAGCGAAGCAGGAAGCCGAAGCAAAGGCCAGGCGCGAGGCCGAGGCGAAAGCGAAACAGGAAGCCGAGGCGAAGGCGAAGCGCGAGGCCGAGGCGAAAGCGAAGCAGGAAGCCGAGGCGAAAGCCAGGCGCGAGGCGCAGGAGAAAGCCCAGCGCGAACGAGAGGAAAAGCAGCGCGCGAAATATCTCGAAGGCTTGCGCGCGCAGGCGGGTTCCGGCGACGTCGCGCGCCTCGGATCGGCGACCGGCACGCAGGGAAGTGCCGGCAGCGGCATCGACTCGGGCTACGCGGCGCGACTGTCGGGGATGATCCGGTCCAACACCATCTACCAGATCCCCCGCGATCTCGCCGGCAACCCGAAGGCGGTGTTCCTCGTGTCGGTGTCGCCCGACTGCCGGATTCGTTCGGTGCAGTTGCGCCGTTCGAGCGGAATTCCCGCCTGGGACGCGGCCGCCGAACGCGGCATCGAGCGCACCGACCCGCTGCCGCGGCAGGCCGACGGCAGTTGTCCTTCCGAACTGGAGATCACGCGCGGGCCGAAGGACGACCGCTAATTGCGTCGCATGCAACGCCGTCAGGCTCGCCGAACCCGGGTCGCTATAATCTGGGTCGCTTCAAGAGGAGATACATGAGGCAAGTGCTTCTGGCGGCGATCGTCGCTCTCTCGCTGCCCATGGCCGCACAAGCGCAGATGCGCCTCGATGTCTCCGGCGTCGGCGCCACGCAATACCCGATCGCGATCGCGAACTTTGCCACCGACGGTCGCGCGCCCGAGCAGGTGGCCGACGTCGTCCGCAGCGACCTCGCCCGCAGCGGGTCGTTTCGCGTCATCGATCCCGGCGTCACGCTGTCCGAGTCCGCATCGCCCGACTACGCGTCGATGCGTTCGCGCGGAGCCGATGCGGTGCTCGGCGGGTCGGTGTCCCGATTGCCCGATGGACGCTACGACGTCCGCTACCGCCTCGGCGACGCAGTGCGACAGGCGCCGCTGGGCGGCGAGTCGCTGGTGGTCTCCGAACACGACCTTCGCTTCGGCGGGCACCGCGTCGCCGACTGGGTCTTCGAGAAGATCACCGGCGAAAAGGGAATCTTCTCCACGCGCATCGCCTTCGTCTCGAAGCAGGGCACGCGCTATCGGCTGAACGTCGCCGACTGGGACGGCGAGAACGTCGTCTCGCCGCTCACGTCGCCCGAGCCGATCATCTCGCCCTCGTGGTCGCCCGACGGCACGCGCATCGCCTACGTGTCGTTCGAGAGCAGGAAGCCGGTCGTCTACGTACACACGCTGAGCACCGGCCAGCGCATCCCGGTAGCCAACTTCAAGGGCAGCAACAGCGCGCCGGCATGGTCGCCCGACGGTCGCAGCCTTGCCGTCGCCCTGACCCGCGACGGGCTGTCGCAGATCTACCTGATCGGCGCCGATGGCAGCGGGACTCCGCGCCGACTCACCACGTCGCCGGGCATCGACACCGAGCCGTCCTTCGCGCCCGACGGAAAGTCGCTGTATTTCACTTCCGACCGCGGCGGCTCCCCGCAGATCTACCGCATGCCGCTCGACGGCGGCACTCCGGCGCGCATCACCTTCGGATCCTCGTACAACGTCAGTCCGCGCGTGAGCCCCGACGGCCGCCTGCTCGCCTACGTCACGCGTCGCGACGGACGCTTCCTCGTCGCCGTGCGCGATATCACCGGTGCCGGACAGGAAACGATCCTGTCCGAGACGGGCCGCGAGGAATCACCCAGTTTCGCGCCGAACAGCCGATGGGTGATGTTCGCCACGCAAACCGGCGGCCACGACTCGCTCGTCGCCGTCACGGTCGACGGGCGCGTACGCCAGCGACTCACTTCCTCGGCCGGCGACATCCGCGAGCCGACGTGGGGTCCGTTCCCGAAATGAGCGCAGCCTTCCTCCTTTTCCAGCACGAAACACAACCGAACGAGTCTCGGGGAGCAACATGAAATCGACGATCCGGCTTGCAGCAATCGCGCTCGCGACGGCCTTCCTGGCCGCCTGCGGCACCGGGGTGAAGCTCGACGACCAGGCCACGCAGGGGGGCGCTCCCATCGAGAGCCGCGATGCGGCGTCGCAGGGCATGGGCGCAGCGGGCGCCGGCGCCGGCGCCGACGGGCGCGGCGTCCAGCAGGTGCAGGTCGAGCAGAAGGATCCGCTGAACGATCCGGCCAGCCCGCTGTCCAAGCGCAGCATCTACTTCGACTTCGACAGCTTCGTCGTGCGCGACGAATTCCGTCCGACCGTCGAGGCGCACGCGCGCTATCTGCTCGCCAATCCGACGCGTCGCGTCGTCATCCAGGGCAACACCGACGAACGCGGCAGCCGCGAGTACAACCTCGCGCTCGGCCAGAAGCGCGCGGAGGCGGTGCGTCGCGCGATGTCGGCGCTGGGCGTGCCGGACTCGCAGATGGAAGCCGTCAGCTTCGGCGAAGAGCGCCCGCGAGCCACCGGAAGCGACGAAGGATCCTTCGCCGAGAACCGGCGCGCCGACCTCGTCTACCAATGATGCGGGCACGCGCGCTCGTCTTCGCCGCCGCGTTCGCCGCGCTGACGGGCCTGCAGTCGAGCGCGCAGGCAGCGCTGTTCTCCGACGACGAGGCGCGCAAGGCGATCCTCGACTTGCGCGGGCGCGTGCAGGTGATGCAGCAGGAAACGAACCAGCGCCTCGACGAACTCTCCCGGCAGATGGGCGAGCTGGGCGCGCGGGTCGAGCGCATCGACCAGACGGCGCGCGGGCAGCTCGAGTTGCAGTCGCAGCTCGAATCGCTGCGCCAGGAAGTCGCCCGCCTGCGGGGCCAGCTCGAAGTACAGTCGCACGAGCTCGCCACCGCGCAACGACAGCTCGGCGACCAGCTCGCCACCGTCGACACGCGGATCAGCAAGTTCGAGCCGGTCGCCGCGGAAATCGACGGCCGTTCGGTCACCGTCGACCAGAACGAGAAGCGTGCGTTCGATGCGGCGCTGCAGATGTTTCGCGCCGGCGACTACCGCGGGGCGCTCGCCGCGTTCCAGAGCTTCCGCTCGCAGTATCCCGACAGTCCGTACCTGCCGGGTGTCCTGTTCTGGGTAGGAAGCAGCCAGTTCGCGCTGAAGGACTACAAGGGCGCGATCGCGAGCCAGCAGGCGCTGCTCGCACGCTATCCGGACAACGCGCGCGCCCCCGACGCGCTTTTCAACGTCGGCTACGCGCAGGCCGAGAGCGGCGACCGCAAGGCGGCTCGCGCAACCCTCGAGCAGGTCGTCGCGAAGTACCCCGACAGTCAGGCCGCCAAACGCGCCCGCGAGCAGATCGCCAGCCTGCCGGCTCGCTGAGCGCATGCGCTAGCGAGGCAGGGATTGCGTGAGCGCGGAGTATGCGTGGGCGCGTCGCTATGCTCGGCAGCGCGTCGGTGCGCGTGGGCGCGTCGGTACGCGTCGGTGCGCGTGGGCGCGTCGGTGCGCGTGGGCGCGTCGAATGCGGCCCCGCGCGCGCGTGGCTCGTCCGGCGAAATGCTGCCTGGCCTGGCCTGGTTTGGACTGGCCTGGCCTCGCGTGGCGCAGCCGCCTACGAGGAGAAGAAGCCTGAACCGCCGTTTGACGGTGATGCAGGCAAATCTTAGAATCGAAGGCTTCGCACTTTTCGCAGCACCTTTTCGCAGCACTTTTCACGACGGGCCGTTAGCTCAGCTGGTAGAGCAGCGGACTTTTAATCCGTTGGTCACTGGTTCGAATCCAGTACGGCCTACCAACGCTTGCAGTGTCTGGTCCCGATGGGCTTCCGCACGGAGGCCCTTCGTCGTTTCGGGGCCCTGCCCGGCGGCGAAACGCGTTCGGGCAGCGGGAGCGACGCTGTTCCACCGATCGACTTGCGCATTCCGCCGGCTCGTCGCGCCGGGCGCCGGGACCCCGGGCGCCGTGAAACGCCGGGCCGCCGAGCGCCGTGCAACGGGATACGGGACACGGGAAACAGGAAACTGCGAAACCGGCACGAGCTTGGGGCACGAGCTTGGGGCACGAGCTTGGGGCACGAGCTTGAGGCACGAGCTTGGGGCACGAGCTTGAGGCACGAGCGCCGTGCGCCGTGCGCCGGGCGCCGTGCGCCGGGCGCCGGGCGCCGTGAAACGCTGACTCGATTCGGCGCGTCCCGGAGCGACGCGCCGGCCTCCGCTGCGCATGTCAACGCCGGTCTTTTGCTGCGAAACACGGGGATTGCGCCCCACGGGGATTGCGCCCCACGGGGATTGCGCCCCACGGGGATTGCGCCCCGGCGACAGTGCACCGCCGCCGGGCCGACGCGCTCCGGCAACCGCAACGCCGCGAAACGCCGCGAAACGCCGCATTTTCGACTGAGCAGTAAATTCCACGGCAAGAAATGCTGCGTTCCGCAGCATTTCCTGTCTCCGGCACGCGCGATGCGCGCGTACGTGCGTTCGTGTCGTCGTGCGGCGCGATGCGCGCGTACGTGCGTTCGTGTCGTCGCGCGGCGCGATGCGCGCGTACGTGCGTTCGTGTCGTCGCGCGGCGCGACGTGCGCGCGTACGTGCGTTCGTACGTGCACGAGCGCAGCTGCCCTGCGTGCACGTGTGCACGACGCAGTGGGAAAGCGCACCTGCCCTGCATGCGTCTGCGCACGGAAATGCGGAAGCGCACGTGCGCGAACCAGGCACGAGGGCACGCGCGAGCGCGCGTGGCGCTTCCCGGCGGGCGTCGACGCGCGATTGGTGGACGCCATCGTTGCCGCCCTGGCTCTTGCGTTCGAGGTGGTGCCGACCGGACTTACGATATCGGCGTGCCGAAAGCGGAACCGATCGCGCTCGAGGAAATGCTCGAAGCCGGACCGAACGCCCTCGCGCCCGACAACTGTGCGCGGTATCGCATTACCCTCGGCGAAGCCCCAGCCTGGGTCGAGCGCGGGAGAGCACCGATGAGCGGGGCGTTCACGCTGGACGCGCATCGTCCCGAGAGCGATATCGCTGTCGATACGGGGGGAGCCGTCTGCAGGAGCGCTGGCGAGCGCCGGGATTATCGGCAGCAGCCGCTGGACGACGCTGGCGAGTATTCAGCGCCGCTCCCACCACGTCTTGAGCACCCACGGCTCGGCCGCGTAATACAGCGGCAGCGTCTCGGGATGGGCGAGCTTCGCGCGGTATGCGACGCGGTGCGCCGGCGCGTAGAAGTGGGGCACCAGGTACCATCCGGCGCGCAGCACGCGGTCGAGCGCACGCGCCAGGACGACGAGCTCGTCACGTGTCTTCGCCTGCAGCACCTGCTGCACGAGAGCGTCGACGACCGGATCGTGGATACCCGCGAGGTTGTCCGACCCCGGCTCGTTCGCCGACGCGCTGGCGAAGCGCTCGATCAGTTCGTTGCCCGGCGTCTGGCTCGCCGAGTACAGCGCCACCGCGACGTCGAAGTCGAAGTCGTCCAACCGCTTCTGGTACAGCGCGGGGTCGGTGACGCGCATTCGCGCCGCGATGCCGAGCTTTTCGAGGTTTCGCACCCAGGTGACCGCGATTCGTTCGAGCGCCCGCGAATAGCTGAGGATCTCGAACTCGAAGCGCTGCCCGTGCGCGTTGCGCAGTACTCCCTCGTCGTCTGCCTTCCAGCCCGCCGCGTCGAGCAGCGACAGCGCTTCGCGCAGATTGCTTCTCAGGCTGTGCGGTGGCTCGGTGTCGGGCGGAAGCACCGCCGGGCCGAACACGGCCGGATCGAGCTGCGCGCGGAAAGGCTCGAGTACCGCGAGTTCGCGCGGACCCGGCTTGCCCCGGGCTTCCATCTCGCTGTTCGTGAAGTAGCTGCGGCTGCGCACGTACTGGCCGTAGAACACCATCCGGTTCATCCACTCGAAATCGAAGGCGAGCGCGAGCGCGTGCCGCACGCGCACGTCGGCGAACTCGGCACGACGCGTGTTCATCACGAAGCCCTGCATCCCCGCCGAGTTCGAATGCGCGAACTCGCGCTTGACGATCTCGCCCGATTCGTACTGTCGCCCGACGTGGCCGCGCGCCCAGTTGCGCGCCGAGTTCTCCGCGGTCCAGTCGAACTCGCCCGCCTTGAATGCCTCCAGCCGCGCGGTCTCGTCCTTGTAGTACTTGTAGACGACGCGGTCGAAATTGAACATCCCGCGGCGCACGTTCAGATCACGCCCCCAGTAGTTCGGGTCGCGTCGGTACGAGATCGAGCGCCCCCAGTCGGTGCGCTCGACCCGATACGGGCCGCTGGCGATCGGCTCCTCGCGTGCGATCGCGTCGAACGGCCTGCCCTCGCCCCACTTGCGCGAGAACACCGGCATCTGCATTCCGATGATCATGTGCAATTCGTGATTGCGCCGCTTGAATTCGAAGCGCACGGTGGTCGGATCGACCTCGACCGCGCGTGCAACGTCGCCGTAATACTGGCGGAACCGCGGATGCGCTCCGGGACCGACGAGTGTTTCGAACGAATGACGCACGTCGGCCGCGGTGACCGGGTCGCCGTTGGAAAAGCGCGCCTTCGGGTGCAGATGAAACGTGATCGACAGGCCGTCGGCGGCAAACACCATGTCGTTCGCGAGCAGCCCGTACATCGTGAACGGCTCGTCGTCGCTGCCCTCGGCGAGCGTCTCGAACACCAGCACGCCGAGTCCGTCGGCGGCGATGCCCCGCAAAGTGAACGGATTGAGCTTGTCGAAGGAGCCGAAGCCGGCAAGATTCAACGTGCCGCCCTTCGGTGCATCCGGATTCACGTAATCGAAATGCGCGAAACCGGATGGGTACTTCGGCGCGTCGCCCCAGGCAAGCGCGTGTACGGCGTGCGCGTCGGGCGCGAGCGATGTCGCTGCGAGCGCGAGCAGGCAGGGCGCAACGCCCGATGCGATGCGCGCAAACAAGCGCCGCAACCGGCGCACCAGAACACTGGCTTGGTCGAAAGGTCCCACGTTGCCGGAAAATTCCCGAGAGTCCAGGCGCAGCGCCGCAGGTTCCTGCAGCGCGCGGGGCCGACTCGGCGGCGCGTGCGCCGCCGAGCCGGCCCCCATCGTACCGTGCGGCCCGCTCAGTTCTGATAGCGTGGGGCGTACAGCGAATTCTCGGCATGCATCTGCGCCGCGCTGCGGCCCTCGGCGCGTATCACGGCAGGAATCCGGCTGCTGCGGTCCGGCACCGGCGGAGCAAAGGTGATCTCGCCCCCCTGCACCCGAACGGCCGCCATATCGCCGGCCTGTGCCAGTTCGGTTGCTACCTCGGCGCGCGTTTTCGTCGAAACGAAGGTATCGTCGAACTGCGTGATTTCCTGTGCGAACGCACCGGATGCCGCCAGTGTGAGCGCTGCGCCGATCAGGATCGTTTTCATGGCTGTTCCTTGTCTGGTGAATGATGAGGAGTCGCTTTCATGTGCTCCCGCTCATTAGACGTATCAGCCCGCCAGACGTTCCCCCGATCACAGCGACGTCAGATACTCGACCAGGTCGTGCATCTGCGCCGCAGCCCGGCCGAGCCCCTTTCTCGCGTCACATCGTTCGACGACGGCATCGAGCGTCGCGGCGCTGCCGTTGTGGAAGCACGGCGGGTGTTGCCAGATGCCCGGAAACGGCGCGCTGCGCGAACGCTTCGCCCGCAGCTCGTCGAAGTTCTGCGTCGAAGCCGCTGCCGCACTCTTGAAACGCGCCGAGGAGGACGCAGGATGACTGTCCCGCGCTGCGAAACAACCGCGAGCCCGAACCCGAGCGTCGAGTTCTTCGACTCGCAGTTCGAGCGCCAGATCCGCGAAGGAGAGCTTGCGCTCAATCCCTTCGAGTCTGCCGCACTGCCCCATCTGCGCGGACGAGTCCTCGACTTCGGTTGCGGCCTCGGCAACCTCGCAATCCTCGCTGCACGACGTGGTTGCTCGGTCGTGGCTCTGGACGCAAGCCCCGTCGCGATCGCCCACGTACGCGGAGTCGCGGCGCGTGACGCGCTTGCCATCCATGCCGCCGAGGCCGATCTGCGCAGCTACGAACTGACCGAAGACTTCGACACGGTCGTCTCGATCGGCCTGCTCATGTTCTTCGACTGCGCTACTGCGATCCGTCGACTGGAGAACCTGAAGTCGCGCGTTCGCCCCGGGAGTACGGCAATCATCAACGTTCTGCTCGAAGGAACCACGTATCTCGAGATGTTCGACCTGCACAGCCACTGCCTGTTCGCGCGCGACGAACTGAAAAGGCGTTTCGACGGATGGCAGGTGGCGAGCTACGAATTCCGGGACTTCGATGCGCCCGGCAACCGCATGAAGTCGTTCGCCACGATCATCGCGCACAACCGGTGCGCGACGTGACACAGGACTTCCGCGACCTGGCGCCGGAACGAATCCGATCGGTTGTCGGGTCGCTTGCGCTATGCGCGCTCGGAGGCGTTTCGATCCCGGTCGCCGCGAACGATGTCGCAACGAGGGGCGACTGGGAACTCTTCGTGAGTCCCTACACCCACCACTACCATTCGAGCGCACACCACGAGTACGTCTACGCGCTGGGTCTGGTCCGCCGCCTCGAAAAAAACCGGCTGGCCGGGGGTTTCGCGTTTTCCAACTCCTTCGGGCAGCCGAGCGCGTATCTCTTTGGCGGCCAGCGCTACGTCGGCCTGCCTGGCTGCGAAAAGTGCTACCTGCAGTGGACCGGCGGGCTGCTGTACGGCTATGTCGATGAACACAAGCGCAAAGTGCCGTTCAACCACAACGGTTTCTCCCCGGGGCTCGTGCTGAGCGTCGGTCACCAGTTCAGCCGGAAGGTCCACGGCGAAGTCGAGCTGATCGGCACCTCGGCATTGATGTTCATGCTGATTCTTCCACTGCCCGCGGACACCTTCCGGTGACGCAGCATCGTTCGCGCGAAGTGTCGGCTCGACCGACCCCGGCCGCGCGCAACTACCCCTTGATGACGGCCAGCGGCTGAAGTTCGATCTGCACTTCGACCAGGTCGGCCTGGTTCCTCATCACTTCGTCGATGTCCTTGTAGGACCCGGGAGCCTCGTCCAGGTCCCGGCGGTGGCGAAGAGCGTGCAGGATTCCGCGACTCTCGAGGAGTGCGATCTGCTGCTGCATGTCGAGTGTCTTCCGCGCCTGGGCGCGGCTCATGATCCGCCCGGCACCGTGGGAACACGATTCGAACGATCGTGCCTCTCCTTTCCCGGTCACGAGAAAGGATCGCGTGCCCTGCGAACCCGGGATCATCCCCCATTCGCCTTTGCGCGCCCGAGTCGCACCTTTCCGATGCACGATCACCGTCTCGCCGAAATGCTCCTCCTCGGCGGCGAAGTTGTGCGGTGTATTGATGAAATCGGCGAATCCGACTTCGAACAGAACCTCGGTGAAAGCCGACTTCGCCCGCTCCATCATCAGCATCCGGTTCGCCAGCGCGAAGTCGACGCAGTAATTCATTTCGTTCCAGTACAGGTCGAAATATCCGGACGACGCCGGGATGTGGGCCAGGTCACGAGGCACGGCCACGCCGTCCGCCTCGTTTTTCCTGACTGCGATGTCGTTATAGTGGTTGGCTACCGTGAACCCGACATTGCGTGAACCGGAGTGGATCATGATCCAGATGTATCCGTCCGACCCTTTCTGTATTTCGATGAAATGATTGCCGCCGCCGAGCGTACCGACTTGGTGCAGGGCGCTGGCATATTCCTGCTCGACGATCGGTAGATCACCGGTCCTGTCCGGCATCCACGCCTCGTCCCGGGGCGTTTCGTGGTGCTCGAAACCGACCGGAACCGTTGCGCGGATGATCTGCATGATCTTCTTCAGATCCCGCGCCTCGACATGCTCCAGATCGGTTCGCAGCGAACACATCCCGCACCCGATGTCCACCCCCACGGCGTTGGGGATGACGACGTCCCTGGTCGCCAGAACTGCACCGATGGGCATCCCGTACCCTTGGTGCGTGTCGGGCATGATCGCGATGTGCCTGAAAGCGAAAGGCAGATTGGCCAGGTTTCGCGCCTGCTCGAGCGCCCCCTCGTCCACCTGGTCGATTTCGAGCCACAGTTTGATCGGAAGCTTCTCCGTCTTGACGACGGTGATTCCGTCTACGCGCACGACATCCTGGTTTTCCACGGCAGTCCGCCTTCGGATTTTCCCTGTCGGTCTGGAGCGTATCCGACATGACATCGGGCCGGGTCGGAAATCCGAAGGTGCGCCGCCGGCGCGATGCGGTACGACCGGATCGCGCCGGGATGGCAACGGCCTCGAAAATCAGCCTTTACCGGGGCATCAGCACCCGATCGATCACGTGGATGACGCCGTTGTCGGCGACGATGTCGGTCTTCACGACGTTGGCATCGTCGACCATGACGCCGTTCTTCGTGCCGACCGTCAGCGATTCGCCCTGCACCGTCGGAACCTCGCCGGCCTTCACGTCGGCGGCCATGACTTTCCCCGGAACGACGTGATAGGTAAGCACCTTGGTGAGCATCGCCTTGTCCTTCAGCAGTGCATCCAGCTGTGCCTGCGGAATGCGGGCGAAGGCTTCGTCGGTCGGCGCGAACACGGTGAACGGACCGGGACCCTTGAGCGTGCCGACCAGATCGGCCTGCTTGACGGCTGCGACGAGCGTTCCAAAACTGCCGGCCGATACGGCGGTGTCGACGATGTCGGCGGCCTGCACCGAGAAGGCGCCGAGGACCAGGGCGGAAGCGATGAGAGATTTCATGGGTACGACTCCATAGCGTTGGATCGAGTTGCCGCGACGTCGGACCGACTTCACGGATGGCTTGTTTGTCTAGGACAAATCGAAGGCCAGACCGAAGACTAGCGGAACTTCGCCGCAGATGCAATACTTTGTCCATGACAATTGTAATGACGACGAAGATGCATTCGATCGCCGACGTGGAACGAGACACGGGTCTGGGCAAGGACACGCTGCGCATGTGGGAGCGCCGGTACGGCTTTCCCGAGCCGCAGCGCGATGCGCACGGCGAGCGGCTCTACACACCGGCGCAGATCGAGAAGCTGCGGGCGATCAAGCGACTGATGGATGCAGGACATCGGCCTGGACGCCTCGTGCCCCGCTCCTTGCGCGAGCTGCAACGATTGAGCGACACGGTGAGCGGCAGTGTCGCGACCGAAGGTGCGCGCAGCGACGAGATCGACGCATTGCTCGATCTGGTGCGCAAGCACGACGTCGATGCGTTGCTGCATGCACTCGCGGTCGCCGAATCGCGCTGCGGCTTGCGTGACTTCGCCGTGCAGGTTGTTGCTCCGCTGGCCGAACGGGTAGGCGAGGCCTGGATGCACGGCGATCTGCGCGTGTTCGAGGAACACACGTTCACCGAGTGCGTGAAGACCACGCTGTATGCCGCGTTGCGCTCGCTGCCCGATGCCCGAGGTCGCCCGCGCACCTTGCTCGCGACGTTGCCCGGCGAGCCGCACGGACTGGGACTGCTGATGGCGCGAACGCTACTGGAACTCGACGACTGCGCCTGCCTGTCGCTCGGCGTCCAGGTGCCGATCGCCGACATCGCATCGGCCGTTTCGGCATGGCGCGCCGATATCGTCGGGCTGAGTGTCACCGGCTGCATGAAGACCAATCTCGTGCGCAGCAGCCTCGTGCAACTGCGCGCCGCGTTGCCGGCTCACGTTATGGTCTGGGTCGGCGGAGCGGCGCCGGCGCTCCACCGGCGACCGATCGACGGGATCGTGCGCGTGCCCAGGCTCGAATCGATCGCGCAATCGCTGCAGGCGTGGCGCGAGGAGCGCGGTCGAAGAACAGCGGTCACGACGAGTGCCGGCGGGACTGCACCGCCGGCGCGGTGAAGGTCATCGCGCTGCGAGCCTGGTACTCGGAGGGGCAACGACGACGACGGGAGGGGCAACGTTGACACCGCGTGCGTGCCTGTTAGCGTTGCCGATGGCAGGGCGCTCGATGTTCGTCGAGCATCGGCGAGCGATCCGGCCACCGCCACGCACCGAGGTAGCGCATGAAGACGACAGCCTCCGAGATCGATCTGGCCCGACGCTGGCTGCTTGCAGCCGGCACCGGCAGCGCGGCCGCCGGCCTGGCGGGCTGGAGCCCGGCCGGGCTCGCACAGCCCAAGACACTGCCACCGGTCGCCGCATTCAAGGACGCCGCTCGCATGATCGTGCACAGCGCCAACGGCATCGAAACGCGGCGCGACGCCTTCGGCAGCAGCGACATCACCGACATCGACGCGCTCTTCATGCGCAACAACGCCAACCCTCCCGCCGCATCCGCCACCGCCGACCCCGACGCCTGGCGGGTGGCCATCGACGGTGTCGTCTCGCCGCGCACGCTGACGGTGAGAGAGCTGAAGAGCCTCGGCCTCGGCAACGTCGCGATGGTCCTGCAATGCTCGGGCAACGGGCGCGCGTTCTTCGATCACCGTGCCTCGGGCTCCCAATGGAGCGTCGGAGCGGCCGGCAACACGCTGTGGAGCGGCGTGCCGGTGCGCGACGTCGTGCGCCTGCTCGGAGGCGTGCGCGGCGGCATGCGCTACATGACAGGCACCGGCGGCGAGACGATTCCTGCAGGCATCGACCGCAACCAGATCGTCGTCGAACGCTCGGTGCCGTGGACCGAACTGGAAAGCGCCATTCTCGCGTGGGAACTCAACGGCAGGCCGCTGCCGCTCGCGCACGGTGGCCCGCTGCGGTTGATCATCCCCGGTTATTACGGCGTGAACAACATCAAGTACATCGAGCGCCTCGCGTTCACGCCGGAAGAAACGCAGGCGAACATCCAGCGTTCCGGTTATCGGGTGCGCGAAGTCGGCAGGAAAGGAGACCCGTCGCAGCCGAGCATGTGGCAAATGAACCTGAAATCGTTCGTGACGCATCCCGCAGGCAACGGCGAGACGCTTCGGGCAGGCCCGCTGCAGGTGCACGGCGTGGCCTTCACCGGTGGCAGCCCCGTCCAGTCGGTCGAAGTGTCGGCCGACGGCGGCAGGACGTGGAACCGGGCACAGTTCTTCGGCCCCGACATGGGGCAATACGCGTGGCGACAGTTCGTCTGGCCGGTGGTGCTGAAGCCTGGCTCATACCGGTTCACGAGTCGCGCGATCGCCGCGGACGGGTCGGTCCAGCCCGAGCTGCGCATCGAGAACGAACGCGGCTATGCGAACAACAGCTGGCGCGACCACGCGGTCGACGTGACCGTCGCTTGAGATGAGCCCGCGCCGGCGGCATCGCCCGATGGGTCGTTCGATGCGCTGCCGGGCGATCGTCGTGGCGCTCTCGCTCGTCGTATCGGGCGCCGCGCTGGCCGACGACCTCGGCCTCGAGGTGTTCACGAAGATCGCGCAGCCCTCGTGCGCCTTGTGCCATACGCTGCAGGCAGCCGGCGCCACCGGAGCGGTCGGGCCGTCACTCGACGAGCTCGCGCCCGACAGGGAAAGGGTCGTCCGTGCGGTGCGCGACGGCGTCGGCGTCATGCCGAGCTTCGACGGTCAGCTGACCCCGCAGCAGATCGAGGCGGTCGCCGAGTTCGTTGCGAAGGTGACGGCCCGCCACTGAGGCGCTCGTCGGCGCTATTGCATCGGCTTCGTGCCTTTGCAGTCGCTGCCCAGCCAACGCGCCGAGTGTTCCATCTGCATCTCCTGCGGGCCGGCCGGCGTATTCCCCTTCATCGTCATCTCCATCTGGTAGCGCTCCGGACTCATGTTCCAGATGCGCCCGGTCCCGGTCGTCTTGCCGTCGCGACCGGTGCAGGAAAAACTGAACTTCGCCTCGCTCGATGACACCGGGCTGAGCTTGTGCGTACAGTCGAGTTCGGGGTCCGGCGACGCCAGCGCCTCGCGTGCAGCCTGTTCGGGAGTCAGGCAGTACCGGTGAGGACCCGAGAGGTCGGCCATCCCCTGCTGCTTCATCATCTGCTCGAGCTGCTTGCGCTGCGCAGGGTTCATGCCGTCCAGCGCGGCCTGCATCTGCTTCTGCATTTCAGCGAGCATCCCCTGCATCTGGATCTTGACCTCCCAAAGGCCCGGCTTGCGCTGCGGCAGCGTCTGCGCGTGCGCGGCGGTGAGCGCGGACGCGATACCGAAGGCGAGCACCACCGTGGTACGTCGGAAAAGAGGCGTCATGCAATCTCCCACGAATCGTCGGACAGGAAACGGATCTGCAACACGATGCGACGCGAACATCCTCGCGGCGCGGCTGGGATCGTGATCTGGCTGGTCGGGACGTAGCTGCCCTCCCCACGTCGGTCGGAGTCATCCATCGGCCGGCGCACCGGGCGGGCGGTGATCGCTGCGCACCGTGCGCCATCGATTCACGAGATAGACGAGCGCCACCAATGCGAGCCCGATCAGGTCCGATACGCTGCCCGGCTTGATCAGCAGCAGCGCAGCGGCGAGCAGCGCCGCTCTTTCGGGCCACCCCAGCTTCGCGGTGAAATACCCCTGCGTGGCCGAGACGAAGGCGAGCATGCCGATCAGCGCGGTGAGCAGCACCCCGGCCTGCGTCCACCAGCTGGTCACGTCGTACAGCAGAAGCTGCGGATTGAAGAAGAACATGAACGGCAGGATCGCCGTACGCATGTCGTAGACGAAGCCCTGGATGCCGGTGGCGATCGGGTCGGCACGCGAGATCGCCGCCGCCGCGTACGCCGCCAGGCCGACAGGCGGCGTATCGTCGGCGAGGATGCCGAAATAGAAGACGAACATGTGCACCGCGACCAGCGGCACGGCGATGCCGGCAGCATCGGACAGGTTGACGATCACCGGCACCACCAGCGCCGCCATCACGATGTAGTTCGCGGTGGTGGGCAGGCCGACGCCGAGAATGAGCGACGTGATCATCGCCATGACGAGCACGATCCAGATGTTGCCGCCCGATACCGCGCCGATGATCTGCGTCAGCCCGTACCCGAGGTTGGTCATCGTGACCATGCCGACGATGATGCCGGCGGCGGCGGTGGCCACGGCGATCGTCGTCATGTTGCGCGCACCGACCTCGAAGCCGGTGAAAGTCAGCTTGACGCCGTTCCACAGCCCGGCGATCGGCCCGGTGCCGCTTCGCGCGCCCCGGATCGCCTCCTGGGCCAGGATCAGGACGATCAGCGCAAAGGTGGCATTGAGCGCACTGCGCTCGGGCGTCAACTTGACCCACATCAACTCGTAGAGCAGGAACGCCACCGGCAGCAGATAGTGGAAGCCGCGCCGGAACGTCGGCCAGAACGGCGGCAGTTCGGCGCGCGGCACGCCCTGCAGGCCGAGCTTGAGCGCCTCGAGGTGCACCAGGTAGAAGAGGCCGACGTACGTGAGCACCGCCGGCACGATCGCGTAGACGATGAGCTGCGAATACGGGATGTCGAGGAACACCGCCATGATGAAGGCGGCGGCCCCCATCACCGGCGGCATCAGTTGCCCGTTCACCGACGAGGCGCACTCGGTGGCCCCCGCCTTCACTGCCGGGTAACCCGCTTTCTTCATCAGCGGGATCGTGAACGTGCCCGTGGTGACGACGTTGGCGACCGAAGAGCCGGAAATGACTCCGGTCAGCAGGCTCGCGATCACCGACGCCTTGGCCGGCCCGCCACGGAACGTGCCCAGGCCGCTATACGCCAGGTCGACGAAGTACTGCCCGGCCCCCGCCTTGTCGAGCAGCGAGCCGAACAGCACGAAGAGAAACACGAAGGTCGCCGACACGCGGATCGGCGTGCCCCAGACCCCCTCCTCGGTGATGTAGAGCTGCTGCACGATCTGCTGCCAGCTGTAGCCGTTGTGCAGCTGCAGGAGCTCGGGCGGCGTGGCGTGTATGACGCCGGCCGGCCCGGTGACACCATAGAGGATCGCCAGGATGGCGATGGCCGGCAAGGCGTAGCCGATGATGCGTGCCGCGGCGATCGCGAGCACCGCCAGCAGCAGGCTTCCGACCCATACGTCGCGCACCGTGGGCACGCCGCCCTGCACCGCGACGATGTCGTAGTAGTTGTCGACGATGTAGAGCGATGTCGCGACGCCGGCAGCGGCGAGCAGCCAGTCGTACCAAGGGATCGTGTCCTTGCGGCCCTTCTTGCGTGGAAACGCGAGAAAGGCGAGCGCGAAGCCGAACGCGAGGTGGATCGCGCCGGTGATCTGCGTGTTGATCGTGCCGGCATAGCTCGCGTACACCTGGAACAGGCTCCAGCCGACGGCGATGAGCGCGAGCATCCAGCGCTGCCACGCATGGCGCGGATCGCGCGCGCCGTGATCGCTCGCCTTGACGAGTTCCGCTGCTTCGTGCGCGTTCGCTACGTCGGCTGCTTCTCGTTCGGCCATCCCCGTCTCCGTTTCTTCTTCGGCCTGCACGCGCCCGTTTCGTCATCTGCCTGGCCCAGGCAACGCAAAAACCCCGACTGCCTGTGCGGCGGCCGGGGTTTCGAAGTGTCGAACGGCTCCCGGTTCAGCCTTTCGGAACCAGGTCGCTTGCCACCTGGACGCCTTTCTCCTTGAAGAACCGGATCGCGCCCGGATGAACCGGGATCGGCATGCCGTCGAGCGCGGTCTCGACCTTGAAGTACTTCTTCAGGTTCGGATTCTGAACGTCGTTGTAGAACTGCTGCAGGTGCTTGCCGAAGATCGTGTTCATGAATTCGTAGACGACGTCGTCCGGCAGTTTTTGCTCGACGATCATCATCGCCTGCGTGGTGATCGTCGAAACCTCGTGATCGATCTTCGGATACGTGTTCGCCGGCACGGTGATCGCCGTGTAGAACGGATACTTCTTGTGCAGCTGCGCCACCTGGTCGGCCGGGATCTGTATCAGATCGATGTCGACGGTCTGTGCCGCCTCGGTGATCGCCGACGCGCCGATGCCGACGGTGTAGAACATGGCGTCGATCTTGTTGTCGCGCAGCAGGTCGACGGCGTTGCCCGAACTGCCGCGCACCGCGGTCTTCAGGTCGTCGAGCTTCAGTCCGTAGACACCGAAGATGTTCAGCACGTCCTGTTCGGTGCCGGAACCGATGTCGCCCACGTAGACGCGCTTGCCCTTCATGTCGCCGACGGTCTTGATGCCGGCATCCTTGCGCGCCAGGATCTGGATCACCTCGGGGTACAGCATCGTGAGGCCGCGCAGGTTCTTGATCGGCTTGTCCTTGAAGGCCTCGACGCCGGTCCCGTTGTAGGCGTAATAGGCGATGTTGTTCTGCGTGATCCCCATCTGCAGTTCGCCGCTGCCGACTGCGCGACAGTTGTATACCGATGCGCCGGTGGAACGGGCGTTGGCGCGAACGTCGATTCCCGCATCGTTGAGGATCTTCGCCATGCCTACCCCGGTGGGGTAGTACAACCCGCTGGTGGAACCGGTGCCGATCGTAATGAACGTTTTCTCGGCGGCCGAAAGCCGGCCGCCGACTCCCAGCAGGGCAACGCCGGCGCCCGCCAGCATGGCTGCGTTGAAGCTTCTGCGTCTCACGGTCTGTTCTCCTTGTCGTTGGCAGACGGATGACCCCCGGCCCGCATGGGCACGTGTACCGGCGATCTTACGGCACGGCGGGGTCTGGCGGCGATTACCGAAGCGGGCGGCGCCGAGCGCGCAGGCAGGCCAGCAGCACGATCCCGAGACCGGCGGCAGCCGCAGCGGCCACCTGCGGTCGACCCTCGCGTGCGCTACGCCACGTGATCGCGCCCAGGCCCCACCCCGCTGCCGCCGCATAGCCTGCGTTGCCGCGGCCGGCCCGCGCGAGCAGTGCGGCAGCGCCGCTGGCGGCGCCGATCAGCGCGACGGCGCGGCGCTGCGCCGCGGCAGGCGCGGGGCGGCCGCGCACCGTGGTCAGCGTGGCGTCGACGTGGGTTGCAGTGGCAACGGTGAGCCAGCCGGCAAGCGGCCCGCTGGTCTGCGCGGCCAGACGCGTGAAACGCGTGGGGTGGGTCGCGCCTTCGGCCTCGAGCATCGCCGCGGTTGCGGCTGCGGTGCCGGTGCCGATGATGGCCAGGCTCGGCCAGCCCAGGCCGCGCCGCTGTGCCTGCAGGCTCCACGCGGAATTGGCGGCAAAGGCCGCGCTGTTGAGCCATGCAATGCGGCGCTCGGCGGCGCTGGCGCGGTCGACCCGGGTGCAGGCCTGCCATGCCAGCCACACGTTGCCGAAGAAGATGGGTCCCCAGATCGCGAAGGCGCCCTTGGGCGGCGTGACGGGCCCGCGCACCGCATCGGAGCGTGCCTCGATCGAACTTGCGCCGCCCGTGCGGTGGCCGAGACGCCCGGCGATCGGCTGGGCCACCGCGAGCAGCAGCATCGCTCCGCTGCGAAGCACTCCACTCCGTTCGCGCGCAAGGGGTGCGCGGTCGTTCCGTTGGTGATTCGTCGAATCCATCGCCGGCGTCTCCCTCTCGGGCGATGGTGTCATCGCCGTGTCGCATCGTCCGTTGCAAGAACCGCTCCCGGTTGCGGTGCCTTACCGCTTTCGTCGAAACTGGCGGATTCCCGGTAGCGCGAACCCGATCGTCCCGGCGAGATCGGCGATCATGACCGTGCCGCGCCGGCATCCGCTGCCCGCCGCCCAGGATTGCCGCGGTCGGCGGCGAAGGAGTGGAGATGGGACGGGCGCTCGGCAGGATACTGGTCGGCTCGATCGTCGTCGGCGCGGTCGCGATCGCCGGCCTCTACGGTTGGCAGCGATACGCGGCCGACGACGACGATTCCGGGTTGATCAGCGGAAACGGTCGCATCGAGGCGACCGAAATCGACGTTGCCGCACGGATCGGCGGACGCATCGACGAGATCCTGGTGAACGAAGGCGATTTCGTCGATTCGGGCGACGTGCTCGCGAGAATGCAGGTCGACAGCCTGCGTGCGCAACTCGACGAAGCGCGCGCCGCGAAGGCCCAGGCGGCGAGCAGCGTCGACACCGCCATCGCACAGGTCGCGATGCGCGAGAGCGACATCGCCGCTGCCGCGACGAACTGACGAAAAGCACCGACCTCTTCGCCTTCCTCGATCGGCCCGCCGGCAAGCTGTCGGGCGGCATGAAACAGAAGCTCGGATTGTGCTGTGCGCTGATCCACGATCCCGACCTGTTGATTCTCGACGAGCCCACGACGGGGGTCGATCCACTGGCACGCAGCCAGTTCTGGGACCTGATCGACCGCATCCGGGGCGAGCGCGAAGCGATGAGCGTGATCGTCGCCACCGCCTACATGGAGGAGGCCGAGCGCTTCGACTGGCTGATCGCCATGGACGCCGGTGCGGTGCTGGCGAGCGGAGCGCCGGCGCAGATCCGCCAGCGCACCGCAACGCGCTCGCTCGAGGCCGCGTTCATCGCGCTGCTGCCGCAGGATCGGCGACGCGATCACCGTCCGGTCGTCGTGCCGCCCTTCGACTACGGCGAATGCGATGACGCCGCTTCGGGCGACGGCCGTGAAATCGCGATCGAGGCGAGGAACCTGACGCGGCGCTTCGGCGACTTCGTTGCAGTCGACAGCGTCTCGTTCCGGATTCTGCGCGGCGAGATCTTCGGCTTTCTCGGCTCGAACGGTTGCGGCAAGACGACGACGATGAAGATGCTCACCGGCCTGCTGCCGGCGAGCGAAGGCCAGGCGCGGCTCTTCGGCGAGGAGGTCGACCCGCACGACATCGAGGCCCGCCGGCGCGTCGGCTACATGTCGCAGAGCTTCTCGCTCTATGCCGAGCTCACCGTGCAGCAGAACCTCGTCCTGCACGCACGACTGTTCCACGTTGCGCCCGAGCGCATCGCCGCGCGCGTCGAAGCGATGATCGGGCGCTTCGACCTCGCCGGCGCGCGCAACGCGCTGCCCGGCAGCCTGCCGCTGGGGATCCGCCAGCGCCTGAGCCTCGCGGTCGCGATGGTGCACGAGCCGGAACTGCTCATTCTCGACGAGCCGACGTCGGGGGTCGATCCGATCGCTCGCGACCGGTTCTGGCAATTGCTGATCGACCTCGCACGCGCCGACCAGGTGACGATCTTCATCTCGAGCCACTTCATGAACGAGGCCGAGCGTTGCGACCGGATCTCGCTGATGCACGCGGGCAAGGTACTGGCCAGCGGGAAGCCGGCCGAGCTCGTCGAGCGGCGCGGCACCCGTACGCTCGAGCAGGCGTTCATCGCGTACCTGAAGGACGCGATGAACGACGCCGGCGAGACACCCTCCGGCACGCTCGCGGCGCCCGTTGCCACGGTCGCGCCGGCCGCCGCATCGCGCACGGTGACTACGGCGGGCTTCTTCAGCCCGAGGCGCGCGCTGAGCTACACGCGCCGCGAAGCGCTCGAACTGTGGCGCGATCCGCTGCGCGCGACGCTCGCCCTTGCCGGCAGCGTCGTGCTGATGTTCATCATGGGCTACGGGATCTCGATGGACATCGATTCGCTGTCCTTCGCGGTGATCGATCACGACCGCACGGCGACGAGCCGGGACTACACGTCGAACCTGGCAGGATCGGCGTATTTCGTCGAGCATCCGACGATCGCCGACCACGCCGAGCTCGATCGCCGGATGCGAAACGGCGAACTCGCGCTGGCACTCGAGATCCCGCCCGGCTTCGCCCGCGACGTCGCGCGCGGAAGGCCGGTGCAGATCGGCGCATGGATCGACGGCGCGATGCCGATGCGCGCCGAGACCATCCAGGGGTATGTCCAGGGCATGCACCAGAGCTGGCTCGCGTCGATCGCTGCACCGGGCGCCGGACGCGACGCGGCACGCGCCGTGCCGGCGATCGAGACGCGCTTTCGCTACAACCCGGAAGTGAAGAGCCTGCCGGCGATGGTGCCGGCCATGATTCCGATCCTGCTGATGATGATCCCGGCGATGCTCGCGGCGCTGTCGGTCGTGCGCGAGAAGGAGCTGGGGTCGATCGTCAACCTGTACGTGACGCCGGTGACGCGCAGCGAGTTCCTGCTCGGCAAGCAGCTGCCGTACATCGCGCTGTCGGTGCTGAACTTCGCGCTGCTGGTGACGATGGCGATCACGCTCTTCGGCGTGCCGATCAAGGGCAGCCTCGCCGTCCTTCTCGTTGCCGCCGTTCTCTACAGCGTATGCGCGACCGGTCTGGGCCTGTTCGCCTCGGCGTTCACGAAAAGCCAGGTCGCGGCGATGTTCCTGACGATGATCGGCACGCTGCTGCCGGCGATCTCGTATTCCGGAATGATCGACCCGGTATCGTCGCTCGAAGGCTTCGGCGCCTTCATCGGCGGCATCTATCCGACGACGTACTTCCTGAACATCAGCCGCGGCGTGTTCAACAAGGCACTGGGCTTCGACGATCTCGCCGGTGCGCTGTGGCCGTTGCTGATCGCGATTCCGGTGATCCTGGGCGCTTCGATCGCGCTGCTTCGCAGGCAGGAATAGATGGACCGCCTGCGCTTCGCGACGAACGTCTACCGGCTCGGCGTGAAGGAGCTGTGGAGCCTGTGGCGAGACCCGATCATGCTGGTCTTCGTCGTCTACGTCTTCACGGTGTCGGTCTACACGAGTGCGACCGCCAGTCCGGAGACCCTGAACCGTGCATCGATCGCGATCGTCGACGAGGATGCCTCGTCGCTGTCGGCGCGGATCGTCTCGGCATTCTTTCCGCCGCAGTTCACCCGACCGAAACTGGTGAGCCTCGCCGAGGTCGACCCCGGGATGGACAGCGGCGAATACACCTTCGTGCTCGACATCCCGCCGGACTTCCAGCGCGACGTGCTCGGCCGGCGCGGCGCGACGCTGCAGTTGAACGTCGATGCGACGCGGGTGGGCCAGGCGTTCACCGGCAGCGGCTACATCCAGGCGATCGCGCTGGGCGAGATCGAGGGCTTCCTGCGCCGCCATTCAGGCACGCCGCCCCCGCCGGTCAGCCTGGCGCTGCGCGCGCGCTTCAACCCGACACTCGCCGGCGCGTGGTTCGGCTCGGTGATGGCGATCATCAACAACGTATCGATGGTCGCGATCCTGCTGACCGGCGCCGCGCTGATCCGCGAGCGTGAACACGGCACGATCGAGCACCTGCTGGTGATGCCGGTGACTCCGGCCGAGATCATGATCGCGAAGCTGTGGTCGATGGGCCTGGTCGTGATCGTCGCGGTCGCGCTCTCGCTGAAGCTCGTCGTGCAGCAGGCACTGCAGGTCGGAATCGAGGGGTCGGTGACGCTTTTCCTCGCGTGCGCCGCGCTGAGCCTGTTCGCGATGTCCTCGATCGGCATCTTCATGGCGACGATGACGAGATCGATGCCGCAGTTCGCGCTGCTGCTGATCCTCGTGCTGATGCCGCTGCAGATGCTCTCGGGCGGCATGAGTCCGGCGGAGAGCATGCCCGACTTCATCCGGCACATCATGCGCTTCGCGCCGACCACGCACTTCGTGGCCGCCGCACAGGCGATTCTCTATCGCGGCGCCGGTTTCGACATCGTCTGGCCGCAGTTCGCCTGGATCGGCGGAATCGGCATCGCGTTTTTCGCGATCGCGCTCGCGCGCTTTCGCAGGACGATCGCGCTGATGGTGTAGGCGGCGTGCTGGCGCATATCGATGATCGCCGACTCGAACCATGGCGTCCCGGCGGACCGATGCGGTGTCGCACGCGCGATGTGCGAAAGGCGGCGCCGCGATCTTTCCGAGACCGCACCGGGCCGGGCACGCATCGAGTACCTGAAGGTGCAGAACTTTCGCGCGCTGCGAGCGGTTGAGTTTAGGGACTTGGCACCGCTGACCGTCCTTCCGGGCCCCAACGGCAGCGGCAAGTCCACGGTGTTCGACGTATTCGCTTTTCTCGTGGAGTGCTTCGCGAGGGCAAGCGAAACATTCAGCAACGCGGTCGTCGAAGCGACTGCTCGAATCTGCCCTCCTCGTGCGCGACGACGCACGCGACCTTCGCATGGGCAATCCCGCCTGGCAGCCGCATACTGCCGCTCACCTCAACCGCGGCGTGCTGCCTCGATCGCCGCGATGTCGATCCTGCTCATCTGCATCATCGCGTCGAACGCACGCCCGGCCGCAGCGGGATCGGGGTCGGCGATCGCCTCCGTCAGGGCAACGGGCGTGATCTGCCAGGACAATCCCCATTTGTCCTTGCACCAGCCGCACGCGCTCTCCTGGCCGCCGTTGCCGACGATCGCGTTCCAGTAGCGGTCCGTTTCGGCCTGGTCCGCCGTTGCGACCTGGAACGAGAACGCTTCGCTCTGCCGGAACTGCGGCCCGCCGTTCAGCCCGAGGCACGGAATGCCCATCAAGGTGAACGACACCGTGAGCACGTCGCCCCTCTTGCCGGACGGAAAATCTCCCGGTGCGCGATACACGGCGCCGACGGACGAATCGGGGAAGGTTCTCGCGTAGAACCGCGCCGCCTCCTCGGCGTCCCGGTCGTACCAGAGACAGATCGTGTTCTTCGCTGGCTTCGCCATGTCACTTCTCCATTCGAGTGCTGCAGCCGCTCAGCCGCGCTCGAGCACCACCGCCGCGATCGGTGGCAGCGAAGTCGAGATCGTCTGCCAGTGTTCGCCGCCGTCGGCACTCGCCCACAGCGAGCCGGTGGTCGAGCCCATCATCAACGTGCGCCCGTCCGACCCTGCGTCGAGGCCGTGCCGGTAGACGAGGTCGTAGCAGTGTGACTGCGGCAATCCGTCGCGCAGGACGCGAAACGTCCGCCCGCCGTCGTCGGTGCGCAACGCGGCGAACGCCGCATCGACGGGAACGCGCCGCAGGTCGGCGGCCGCCGGAGCGAACCATGCGCGTTGCGGGTCGTTCGGATCGGCAGCCACCGCGAAGCCGAAGGACGAGATCGGCACGTCGGTGAGCTCGCGCCAGGTGCGGCCCGCGTCGGTCGAGCGGAAAATGCCGTTGTGATGCTGGCACCAGACGGTATCGGGCTGCGCCGCGCAGGCCGCCAGCCGGTGCACGTCCTGCGCGATCTCGTCGTAGGCGCGCTGCGGCGGCATGTATTCGGCGCGCAGTCCCTTGCCGACCAGCGTCCAGCTCGTGCCGCCGTCTCTGCTCGCCCACGTGCCGCCCGTACTCACGCCGACCAGCATGCGCTGCCGCGCCGGATCGTCGTCGCGCGGATCGAGCGCGATCGAGTGCAGGCCCGGCGCATCGTAGCCGCCGCCCATCCATTCGCGCCGGCGCGGGTCGTTCCACAGCGCCTCGTTCAGTTGCCACGACTGCCCGGCGTCGCGCGAGCGGAAAAGGCCGCCCGGCAGCGTGCCGGCCCAGACTTCGTCGTTTCTGCCGACCAGCGTCCAGACCTGCTGCAGCTTCCACTCGACGTCGTCGCCGGCATCGGCCGGCTGCGGCGGGTACGCGGGCACCGCCACCTCGTACCAGGACTCGCCACGATCGGCCGATGCGTGGCACTTGGCGCCGAAGTGGCCGAGCGCGAGCGCGACGATCATCGGGCGCGACGGCGCAGCCGGATCGGCGGGCAGCACGGCGGTGACCGGCTCGCCGAGGAAGCGCACGGTGCCGATGCGCCAGCCGTCGGCGCGGCGGCGCAACTCGAACAACCCCTTGCGGGTAGCTACCCAGGCTCGATCGCTCATCGATCAACCTCCGGAAAGCGACTGGAACACGTGCACCGTGGCGCCCGGCGCCAGCGGCACGTCGAGGTTTTCGCGCACGTGCAGGCGCCGGCCGTCGACGAAGACGACGACGTGCCGTCGCAGATGCGACTGGTCGTCGAGCACGTAGCCGCGCAGGCTCGGGTTCACCGCGAAGGCCGCCTCGAGCGTCTGCGCGAGTGTCGTCGCGTCGGTGTCGATCTCGGGCACTTCGGTGAAGCGCGCGAGCTGCTGCGTGAAGATCATGCGGGGCATCGGATCACTCGGGGCGTCGAGCATCGAATCACATCTCGCTGCGCCGGCGTGGAGACTCCGGCTCGGCCATCCTCTTCGATACCGGACGGATGATGGCGCGTAGATGTGTACGATGTACACAATACACCCGCGGTGACGATGGAATTCGTCGCCGCGGGAGGTGAGTGCTGTCATCTGCCGAGGGCCGGCGGATCGGAGCAATCTCTCGCAACGCCTACGCTTGCGCAGGCGATCCTGCCGTTGGATCATGTGCGCCTTACCCTGTCCCCGTCCATGTCAGAAGCGATCGCTGGCCCTGGCTCGGCAGCCGAACGGAGCGCCGGCACCGACCCGCTCGCGCTGCTCGACTGCGGCGTCGGCGTCTCGATCGCGTCGCGCGATGCGAACGGCTTGCCCGACCTCGTCCGCGCGCTCGGCGCCACGCGCGACGCTTTAGGCACGATCACCGTCTACGTCTCCGGTCGAGACGCGGCGCACGTGCTCGACGACCTTCGCAGCAACGGCGCGATCGCCGTCGTGTTCAGCCAGCCCACGACGCACCGGACCGTGCAGGTCAAAGCGCGCCGCGTCCGTATAGAGGCGGCCGCAGAGAACGACGTCGCGATTGCGCGCGAACGTGTCGAGGCGATGGTCGAAGAACTCGCACGCGCGGGCTACGATCGCGCCTTCTCCGCGCGGATGCTGTCCTTCGACCCCGCCGAGCTCGTCCTCGTGCGCTTCCGTCCCGAGGAGAGCTTCGACCAGACACCCGGTCCGCATGCCGGGCGCGCGATCGGCGCTGCGCCGCCAATCGGATGACACCTGCGCTCGCATCGATCCGCTATTGCCTGGAGGGAGCGACGCCGGCGCTGATCGCAACCTGCTCGCCCGACGGAACGCCGAACATCAGCTACCTGTCGCACGTGCAATACGTCGACGGCGCGCACGTCGCGCTCTCGTACCAGTTCTTCAACAAGACGCGAGCCAACGTACTGGCGAATCCGCGTGCGCGCCTGCTCGTCGTGCACCCGCGCACCGGTGCGATCTTCCGGCTCACGCTCGAGTACCTGCGCACCGAATCGTCGGGACCGCTGTTCGAGCGCATGCGCGCAACGCTCGCCGGAATCGCATCGCACACCGGCATGGCCGGCGTGTTCCGGCTGCTCGGTTCCGACGTCTATCGCGTCCGCGCGATCGAGTTGTCGCACGGGACGCCAGGTGCCGCGTTCGAGCCGCCGAGCCGGTTGGCGGCGCTGCGTGCCAGCGTCGGCGACATCGTCGGCTGCCACGGGCTCGACGAACTGTTCTCGACGATGCTGCGCGCCGTGCACGAGCGCTTCGATGTGTCGCACTCGATGCTGCTGCTCGTCGACCGCGCGGCCCAACGGCTGTACACCGTGGCGAGCCGCGGCTACGCCCGCTCGGGCGTCGGCTCCGAGATCCCTCTCGGCGCCGGCGTCGTCGGCATCGCCGCGCGCGAAGGAACAGCGATTCGGCTGTCCCGCGCCGCTACGGCCTACGCATACGGGCGCGCAATCCGGGAGGCTGCCGAGCGCGAAGGCGACGCGGCAGCGCTGGACACCGCGATTCCATTCCCGGGCCTCGATCGCCCCGGCAGCCAGCTCGCGGTGCCCGTTCCGATGGCCGGGGAAACCGTCGGCGCGCTGCTCGTGGAGAGCGAGAACGAGCGACGCTTCGACCACGAGGACGAGGACGCGCTGGTGGCGCTCGGCGCGCTCGTCGGCCAGACGATGTACGCGCTGCAGCACCCCGACGACAGCGAAGCGGAGGAGGAAGCGGCGCCCCCGCCCCACGACCCGGCGCAGGGCCCGTTGCTTCGCGTGCGCCACTACGCGGCCGACCACAGCGTGTTCCTCGACGACGAGTACCTGATCAAGGGCGTCGCGGGCGCGATCTTCTGGGCGATCGTCTCCGATCACTCGAACGAAGGCCGCAGCAGCTTCAGCAACCGGGAGTTGCGACTAGACCCCCGGATCCGCCTGCCCGACCTGGCCGACAATCTCGAAGCGCGGCTCGTCCTGCTGCAGCGCCGGCTCGTCGAGCGCAGCGACTCGATCGAACTGCGCAAGACCGGGCGCGGCCGCTTTGCACTCGTCGTGAAGCGGCCGATTCGGCTCGAACAGGTCTGCTGAACGCCGCCGCTCGGCGTGCGGACAGGCCGACAAGCGCGTCGACCTCAGGTGCAGTGCGTTTCACGCCGCCCGCGCCAGCACGGATCCTGGGTCGCGTGCCGCCGCTACCCGATCGCGCTCCGCAGGGCCGACGTATTCGCCGACGATGTCGAGCGCGAGGTCGACGAGCGCGTCGGGCGCATCGGCTGGAAGCAACGCGACCCGCTCCGGATGCGAGACAGCCGGCAGCATCCAGCGCAGGAAGCGCGCCATCGTCTGCGGCTCGATCGACGAGACGATCGCCTGCTCGATCGCGAGCAGCTCGCCGTCGTCGTACTGCGCCCACAGCGCCGGCATGTTGTGGGTCTCCTCGTGGTGCATATGCACCAGGTTCTCCCCGACGTACAGCGCCAGCTGCTGGTAGAGATGGCGCGATTGCACGCCGCGGGTAGCGGGCGCCGCGCGCTCGAAGGCGCCAAGTGCGTCGCGTAGCGATCGGATCTCGCGTTCGTGCTCGTCATGCTCGCGCGCGCTTCGATCGGCGGCGCCGTCGCAGCGCGCAGCGAGCGCCGGGTGCACGAAGCGGTTCTCGTCCTCGATGTGGACGGCGGCCAGATCGAGCATCGAGCGTACGCACTCGATCGCGTCGGCGCACTGCGCGGGGTCCTGCGGATCCATCCGCCCGAAGCGCACGAGCGAGTCGGCCATGCACAGCCGCAGGGCCTTGTGGACGACGGCATACAGGTCGTGGCGGGGCGCCGAAGACGTCGTGCGCGCGCCGTGGGAACAGGGGTCCATCGTGGAAATCCTCGTCGGTAAGCGCACTTGGGCGCGGAGCGTCGACTCTAGGGAACACGGCGCGCAGCCGTTGCGAAGAATTCGCTCAGCGATTCGTAAGAATTCCTTATTCCCCTGCGGCGCTACCCGTTGTGTACTCTTGGCGAATGGATGGCGTTCCGCAACCGCAGAGCGCGACGCGCACCACCTACCGACATGGCGACCTGCGCCGCGCGCTGATCGCGGCCGGCGTGGAACTCGCGCGCATCGGGGGGCCGCAGGCGGTCGTGCTGCGCGAGGCGACTCGTCGCGCCGGCGTCGTTCCGAACGCTGCATACCGGCACTTCGAGAGCCGGCTCGACCTGCTCGCTGCGGTGCGGTCGGCGGCCATCGCCGAGGTGGCCGTCGCGATGGAGAAGGAGTTCGCGCGCGCGCAGCGCCGGATGCGAGCGTCGCAGGTCGGAAACGACGCCGATCGGATTGCGCGCGCGAGCCTGCGGGCGGTCGGCGTCGGCTACCTGCGCTTCGCCTTCCACGAACCGGGGCTGTTCCGGACGGCGTTCGCGTCCGCCGCCGCGGCCGGCGACGCGCCCGCCGGGCACGCCCGCGCCGATCCCGAGCGTGCCGGCGCGAGCGGGCGCAACCCGTTCCAGTTGCTCGGCGACGCGCTCGATCGCTATGTCGATGCCGGGCTGCTGCCCGCCGAGCGGCGGCCCGCCGCGGAGTACCTCGCCTGGTCGGCGGTGCATGGGCTGGCGATGCTCGCGCTCGACGGTCCGCTGCGCGGCACGGCGACACCCGTGCTGCGCAAGCTCGGCGACCGGGTCGTCGAGATGGTCGAACGGGGGCTCTGAGGGCGCTTTCCCGCGCGGGCCGGATCTCGCCGAGCACGGCGCTGTTCAAAGCCCCGGCATCGCGCTTCCCCGCCGCGCTCATGCGACGTGGCCTCGGGTAGCATCGTCCACTGGCTCGAACCAGGAGAACGCCATGAAAGGATTCGTCGGCGACATCGAAGACCTCACCGAAGACAACACCGACTTTCGCCGGGTCGTCTACACCGGGAGGCACATGCAACTCGTGCTGATGTCTATCGCGCCCGGCGAGGAGATCGGCGAGGAGGTGCACGACGACGGCGACCAGTTCTTCCGCATCGAGGAAGGCAGCGGGGAGATCATCATCGACGGCAAGGCGAATCCGGTCGAGGACGACATGGCGGTCATCGTGCCGGCGGGCGCACGTCACAACGTGCGCAACACCGGCGACGAGCCGCTGCGGCTGTACACGATCTACGCGCCGCCCGAGCACGTCGACGGAACGGTGCATGCGACGAAGGCCCAGGCCGACGCCTCGCACGAGCACTTCGACGGCAAGACCACGGAGTAGCACCGGAGGAGCCGCACCTCGGGCGGCTCGCCCGCACCGGCGTCGCACGGCGCCGGCGCGGACTCAGGATCCGGCGCGACCGTCGATGCGGGAGCCCGCTTCGCGCAGCCGGGCCGAGACGTCGCGCAGCGACAAGCTACGCATCAGCAGCGTCGTCATGTTCTTTGCGCAGCGCCGGGGAACATCGTCGAACGACACCCACGCATAGCCGTCCATCTCCGGAACGAGCCGGCCGCGCGCATTGCGGAATCGCGTCGAGCAGGAGCATCGGGCCGGATCGAAACGTTCGCTGCGCGCGGCGAACAGGTGCAGATCCTTGCCCGGCCGGTAGCGGAGGCGACCGAGCTCGAGCAGCAACCCGGGCGCGAACCGGAGTCCCGTTTCCTCGAAAGTCTCGCGAATCGCGGTTTCGATCTCCGTCTCGCCTGGCTCGCGGCGCCCCTTCGGAATGTCCCAGCGCGAGGTGCCTGTTGCGTGGCACAGCAGCAGCTCGTCGGCTTCGTCGACGACGACGAGGATTCCGCAGCTGAGGACAGAGCCGGACACGGTTCGCGCAGCAGGTCGATCGAGGCAATGCGGTCGGAAACTTCGGGTTAGCCTTGTCGATTCTGTACCAGCCGGGAGCGCGGCCACGATGCGGATCGCCACCTTCAACGTCAACGGGATCAACAGCCGCCTGCCGCGCCTGCTCGAATGGCTGGGCGAGACCTCGCCCGACGTCGCCTGCCTGCAGGAACTGAAGACGTCCGATGCGACGTTCCCCGAGGCGCCGATCCGCGACGCGGGCTACCGCGCCGTCTGGCACGGTCAGAAGGGCTTCAACGGCGTCGCCGTGCTCGCTCGCGGCGTGCAGCCCGTGGAGATCCGCCGCGGCCTGCCCGGCGACGACTCGGACGGGCAGAGCCGCTATCTCGAGGCGCAGGTGAACGGGATCGTCGTCGCGTCGATCTATCTGCCCAACGGCAACCCCCAGCCCGGTCCGAAGTTCGACTACAAGCTCGCGTGGTTCGAGCGGCTGATCGAGCACGCGGCGCAATGGACGAAGCACGACGCGCCGGTGGTGCTCGCCGGCGACTTCAACGTCGTGCCCACCGACGAGGTCGGCGACATCTATTCGCCGAACTCGTGGAGGCACGACGCGCTGCTCCAGCCCGAAAGCCGGGACGCGTGGCGGCGCCTGCTCCAGCGGGGCTGGACCGATGCGATCCGCCGCCTGCATCCGGGCGCGCCGATGTACACCTACTGGGACTACTTTCGCAACCGCTGGACGCGCAACGCCGGCATGCGAATCGACCATCTGCTGCTGAACGAACGCGCCGCCTCGCGGCTGGCCGCCGCAGGCGTCGATCGCTCGGTGCGCGGCCGCGAGAAGCCGAGCGATCACGCGCCGGCGTGGATCGAACTCGCGCTCGAGCGCCGGTCCTGACCGGGGATCGGCGCGGGTACGACGCGGCTCCGCGCTGACGCGCGCCGCCCGGCGCCGGCGAGGCTCAGGCCGTGCCCTTCGCGTGCTGCTCGTAGCCGTGCACGAACAGCGGCGACACACGCCGCAACCGGTCGAGGTCGACGCGACCGCTGCGCTGGACGTAGTGCCAGGCGAGATCCCACGGATCGTGGCGCATGTGCTCGCCGAAGCGCTCGTACCAGTCGGCGCTGGCGTTCGCGGCATCGACGAGCTTGCGAACGATCGGCTTGCGATGCGCCTCGAAGGCGGCGAGCGCATCGGGCAGCGAATCGGCATGCTCGGCCAGGCTGCGGTCGAGCGCGATGGCGTCCTCGAAGGCCAGCCGCGTTCCCGAGCCGATCGAGAAGTGCGCCGTGCGCTGCGCATCGCCGATCAGCACGCGGTTGCCCACGTGCCAGCGCTCGTTCCACAGCTTGGGGAACCGTCGCCACACCGACTTGTTGGCGACCAGCGGGTGGCCGTCGAGCGCTTCCGCGAAGACGCTTTCGCAATAGGCCCTGGTCTCGGCCTCGCCCATGTCGGAGAAGCCCGCGCGCTGCCAGGTACGCGGGTCGCATTCGACGATGAAGGTGCTCATCTGCGGCGCGTAGCGATAGTGGTGCGCATTGAAGCTGCCCGCCTCGTTCGAGACGAAAGTCTGGCTCAGCGTGTCGAAGCGCCTGGTGGTTCCGTACCACGCGAAACGGTTGCGCAGATGCTCGATCGCGGTGCCGAACTCCGCTTCTGCTGCGCTACGAACGAAGGAATTCACCCCGTCGGCGCCGACGACGAGATCGTATCCGTCCAGCTCGCGCACGTCGTCGACGACGCGCCGGTACTCGGGTTGCACATGCACGGCGTGCAGGCGCCGGTGCAGCAGCCGCAGCAGCTCGAGCCGGCCGATCGCCGCGAAACCGATTCCGTCGATCACCACGCGCTCGCCGCGGTGCTGGATCGACAGGTCGCGCCAGCGCTGCATGCGCGGCGCGATCAGCTCGTGGGTGGCCTCGTCGTCCTCGCGCAGGAATCCGAGTGCCCGGTCGGAGAACACGACGCCGAACCCGAAGGTGGAATCGGCCGGATTCTGCTCGACGAGCCGCAGCTCGATGCCGGGGTCGCGACGCGCCAGCAGATAGGCAAGATACGACCCGGCGGGGCCGGCTCCGACGATAAGCACTTTCATGACCAGGACTCCATGACCGGCATCAAGGCGGGCGCGAGCGAGCGAGCTATTCTCGCGGCTGCACGGTGCACTGGCCAGAATGCGGCGTTCCGAAGTCCGTATCTCGCGCATGGCCTTCGTTCCGAAGCCCGTGCTGCCCTCATGGCCTCTCCCATCTATCTCGATCACCACTCCACGACGCCGGTCGACGCGCGCGTGCTCGACGCAATGCTGCCCTGGTTCAGCAGCGAGTACGGCAACGCATCGAACCGCACGCACGCGTTCGGACGCAACGCGTCGGCGGCCGTCGAGCAGGCGCGCGAGCAGCTCGCCCGGGCGCTCGGCGCGCGCTACTCCGAGATCTACTTCACCTCCGGCGCCACCGAATCGAACGCGATCGCGCTGCAGGGCGCGGCCCGGCGCGCCCCCGGCGCTCACCTCGTCACCAGCGCGATCGAGCACCGTTCGGTGCTCGACGCGATGCGTCGCCTCGAACGCGAGGGCTGGCGACTGACGACGCTTCCGGTCGATCGATACGGTTTCGTCGACCCGGAGGAAGTGCAGAGAGCGCTGCGCCCCGACACCGTCGTCGTGTCGGTCATGGCGGCGAACAACGAGATCGGCACGATCGAGCCGATCGCACGGATCGGCGCAGCGGTGCGACGCTCGGGCGCCCTCTTCCACGTCGACGCGACGCAGGCGCTCGGACGCGTGCCGATCGACGTCGAGGCGATGTCGATCGACCTGCTGTCGCTGTCGGCGCACAAGCTGCACGGCCCGAAGGGCGTCGGCGCGCTCTACGTCCGCCGCCGCGTGCAGATCGACGCGCTGGTCGAGGGCGGCGGCCAGGAGCGCGGCCTTCGTCCCGGAACGCTGAACGTGCCCGGCATCGTCGGACTCGGCACCGCCTGCGAGCTCGCGCTGCAATCGATGCACGAGGACGGCGACCGGATCGCGGCACTGCGCGACCGGCTGCAGCAGCGACTGCTCGAAGCGCTCGACGGCGTCGCGGTGAACGGCCCGATGCGCGACCGGATCGCGGCGAACCTGAGCGTGACGATCGACGGCGTCGACGCCGACGCGCTGCTGCTCGGACTACCCGGGCTCGCGCTGTCGGCCGGCGCCGCCTGTTCGTCCTTGCAGGCGAAACCCTCGCACGTGCTCGAGGCGATCGGCGCGACGCAGGCCGGCATCGCCGCGGTTCTGCGCTTCGGCATCGGGCGCGGCAACACGCTCGACGAGATCGAGCAGGCCGCGCACTGCGTGATCGAACGCGTGCGCCGGTTGCGCCGGGGCCCGTGACAGGCCCAGGCCTTTCTTCGAATCGAAGTCGCTTGATGCAGCGCAAGTCGGCGCCCAGCCGGCTCTTGCGCCCGTCGACGCGCCGTGTACCATCGACCGGACGCCCCGGGCCCGCTGCGCATCCGCCCCGCGGGCGCCCCTTTGGCAGATTCCGCACGGGGCTCAGATGCTGGCCGGTTGCACGCCGTGGCCGCAGCCGCTCGCCGCTCGATGGCGTGCGCTCGGCTACTGGGAAGACATCACGCTGTGGGAGATGCTTCGGCGAAGCGCCGAGCGTTTCCCCGCCGGCACCGCGATCGCGTACGCCGACCGCACCATCGCGTACCAGGAACTCGTGGCGCGCAGCGAAGCGCTTGCGCGCCATTTCGTCGCGCTCGGGCTGCGACCGCTCGATCGCGCCGTCGTGCAGATCCACAACGTTCCCGAGTTCGTCTTCGCCTTCTTCGGCCTCGTTCGCGCAGGCGTGATTCCGGTGCTCGCGCTGCCCGCTCACCGGCATACCGAGCTTTCGCATTTCGTGCGCCATGCGAAGGCACGTGCGCTGTTCGTGCCGGACGTCGTGCGCGGGTTCGACTACCGCCCGCTCGCGGAAGAATTGCGCGGCGAGTGCGAAACGCTCGCGCACGTCTTCGTCGCCGGGCAGGCGCTCGACAGCCAGGTGTCGCTCGGCTCGCTGCGGGACGACGCCCCGGCCGAGGTCGCGCTGCCCGAGCTCGATCCTTCGGAGGTCGCGCTGATGCTGCTCTCGGGCGGCACCACCGCGCTGCCCAAGCTGATTCCGCGAACGCACAACGACTACGTGCTCAACGCGAAGGCATCGGGGCGCGTCGCGCAGATCGACGAATCGAGCACGCTGCTCGCCGTGCTGCCGCTCGGCCACAACTACAACCTCGCCAGTCCCGGCATCCTCGCGTGCTTCGCCGCCGGAGCGAAAGTCGTGCTGTCGACGGGGCACGATGCGGAAACCGTGTTCCCGCTCGTGGAACGACATCGGGCAACGATCGTCGCAGCGGCGGTGCCGCTGGTGACGCAGTGGCTGAACTCGGAGGTGCCGCGGCGCCACGATCTGTCGTCGCTGCGCATCGTCCAGAACGGCGGCGCGCGGCTCGCACCCGAGCTGCGCCGACGCGTTCGCGAACAATGGCACTGCTTTCCGCAGGAGATCTACGGCACCGCCGAGGGGCTCATCAACATGGTGCCGCTCGACGCCTGCGACGAAATGGTCCTGGAGAGCTCGGGCGCACCGATCTGCGAGCACGACGAATTGCGCGTGGTCGACGCCGACGGCAACGAGCTGCCCGATGGCGAAGCGGGCGAGCTGCTCACCCGCGGGCCCTACACGATCCTCGGCTACTACGATGCGCCGCAGATCAACGCCGCCGCATTCACCGCCGACGGCTTCTACCGGATGGGCGACGTCGTCCGCAAGCAGGGCCGGTACCTGTACACCGAAGGCCGCAAGAAGGACTTGATCAATCGCGGCGGCGAGAAGATCAGCAGCGACGAAGTCGAGAACCTGGTGCTGATGCACCCCGCCGTGCTCGCCTGCTGCGTCGTCGGAATGCCGGACGCGGTGTTCGGCGAGAAGGCCTGCGCCTTCGTCGTGCTGCGCCCCGGCGCCACGCTGGACCTTCCACAGCTCACGACATTCCTGATCGGGCAGCGCATCGCCCGGTTCAAGCTGCCCGAGCGCCTCGAGGTGCTCGGGCAGTTCCCGATCAGCCCCGCCGGAAAGATCCTGCGGCGCGACCTGCGTGAACGAATCGCCGAAGCGCTCGCCGGCGAAGCGCGAACATCGACCCAACCCGGAAATCCGCAATGACCCAGACCGCAACGCTTGCCCGCCTGTTCGAGCCCGCCCGCTGGGGCAAGCTGCACAGCAAGAACCGCATCAAGTACGGTTCGTGCTGCGTATCGAACTACAACAACCGCGACGGCACGCACACGATCCGCGAGCTCGCGCGCACGCAGGTGATCGCGCAGACGGGTTGCGGAATCATCACCAACCAGGGCGCGTATCCGGATCCGCTGGGCGAGGGCAAGGGCTACTTCCGCCAGGTGGCGATCTACGACGACAAGTGCATTCCGGAGTTCGAGAAGATCGCCGGCTACATCCACGACGCCGGGGCGATCGCCGTGCAGCAGGTGCTGCACGCCGGGCGCTACGGCGGCATCGACCTGGGCTACTGCCTGCAGCCGTCGATCGTGCCGCAGACGCTGCCGCACTTTCGCCCGCCGCGCGAGATCACCAAGGAGCAGATCCGGGCCACCGTGCAGCAGCACGCCGACGCCGCCAAGCGCGCGCTGAAGGCCGGCTTCGACGCCACCGAGGTCACCAGCTTCATGGGTTACCTGCTGGCGACCTTCAACTCGAAGTTCACCAACCGGCGCACCGACGAATACGGCGGGTCACTGGCGAATCGCGGCCGCTTCATGTGCGAGCTGATCGACGCGATGAAGCAGGCGCAGGGCGACGCGCCGCTGGTGATCCGGCTGAACGGCAACGAGCTGATGGATCGCTGGGGCGGCAACACCGAGGACGAATGCTTCGAGCTGATGGCGCTTGCCGCCGAGCACGGCGTGGACATGATCAGCGTCACCGTCGGCTGGCAGGAAGCGCCCGAGTCGTCGATCGGCCGCGACGTGCCCCCGGGCTACTGGCGGCGCCTGGCCGCGCGCGCCAAGAAGATGCTGCCGGACACGCCGATCGCCTTCGGCAACCGGCTGCCCGATCCGCACATGGCCTCGCAATGCATCGAGGACGGCGAGTTCGACTTCTGGGAGGTGTGCCGCCCGATGCTGGCCGACCCGGATCTGGTGCACAAGGCGGCGGCCGGCCGGATGGGCGAGGTCAAGCGCTGCATCGGCTCGCTGAACTGCCTGTCGCGGCTGTTTCGCGACCTGCCCTACACCTGCACGCGCAATCCGCAACTCGGTCACGAATACGATCCGGCCTACCAGATCACGCCGGCGCCGATGGCCAAGAAGATCATGGTGATCGGCGCCGGGCCCTCGGGCATGGAGTGCGCGATCACCGCCAAGCGGCGCGGCCACGACGTCGTCGTCTTCGAGCGCGGCCCCGGCATCGGCGGAGCGCTGGCCGGGTACGCGAAGAACGACCTGGCCAACAGCGACGACCTCACCAGCGTGGTCGCCTACTACCGCAAGATGGCCGAGGCGCTCGCCATCGAGGTGCGCTGCAACACGTCGATCGACGTCAAGGCGATGCGCTCGATGCTGCACCAGTACGACGTGGCGGTGATCGCCACCGGCGCGCGCATCGACTCCCGCTTCCTGCCCGAGTGCACGCAGCCCGGGCTGCTGGTGGACGCGCTCGATGTCGCCGCCGACAAGGTACCGACCGGCGCGCGCGTCGTCGTGCTGGGCGGGGGCAAGATCGGGCTTACGCTGGCCGAGTCGTTGAAGAAGAACCACGGGCGCGAGGTCACCGTGGTCGACGCCGACAAGCGCATCGCCGGCGACGTGATGCCTTCGTTCAAGTGGCGCCACACCGCGTGGATCGAGGAGCTGGGCATCCCCACGCGCACCGGCGCGAAAGTGCTCGCGATCGGCGACGGCGGCGTGAAGATCCGCAACGCCCAGGGCGAGGACGAGTTCCTGGCTGCCGACACGGTGATCTCGGCCGTGGAACGCCGGCCGAACCAGGAGCTCTTCCACGAACTCGAGTGGATGATCGACGAAGTGCACGGCTGCGGCGACTCGCTCGTGCCGCGCGGGCTCACGCAGGCGATCCACGACGGCTTCCGGCTCGGCGCGCGGATCTGACGACCGCGCGCCCGTAACGATCCGTCGCGACGCCATGACACCGCCGATCGCCACCGGGAGCATGGACGCCTGGACCGACGCCGCCGGCTGGCACGCACTGCTGATTCGCGAACGCCATCTGTTCGAACCGATGATCGACGGCGCGTCGGTCGGCTTCGTCGCGCGCGAGAGCGCCGATGCGGGAAGCGGCGAGATGCTGGTCTGGCGGCGCAGCGGCAACGCCACGCTCGTCGAGCGTCGTGCCTTCGCCGGCTTCGCGAACTGCCCGGTCGCGCTGCTTTTCGTCGCCGAGCCGGGCGCGTTCGAGGCCGTGCACGAACGGCTGTCCGACAACGCGCTCGGCGCGCTGAAGCTGCAACTGCGTTCGGGGGCGATGCTGCTGTACGTGATCGCACCGAAGCGGCAACTGCTCGACGACGGATACGAGGACTTCGTCGAGGCGCTCGGACTGGCCTTCCTTGGAGCGTGCCGATGAGGGCCGCCGCATGCGACGCATGCCCGAAGCGCAGCGCGCCGCCGATCGATCGGAAGCGCGGAGGAAACCGATGATCTTCGAGAACCCTGCAGGAGCGCCCGAACTCGCCTGCAACCATTGCGGCTGCCGCTGGTTCGACCGGATGACCGGAGCATGCTATGAATGCGGCGAGCCGGTGCCGGCCGAAGACATCGCCGAGTACCAGCGAACGCTGGCCGCCTTCCACGCGGCGAAAGGCATTCGCCCGAACGACGAGACGAAGGAGGCACAGATGACGCAGCGCTGGTTCGAGGATTACACCCCCGGCTCGGTGCACGAACTGGGCACGGTGAGCGTCACCGAGAACGAGATCATCGACTTCGCGCGCCGCTTCGACGGACAGCCGATGCACACCGATCCCGAGCTCGCCGCGCGCAGCCCCTTCGGCGGGGTGATCGCCAGCGGCTGGCATACGGCCTCGCTGATGATGCGGCTCTACGCCGTGCAGTACCTGTCGTATCCGTCGAGCGTCGCCTCGCCGGGCATGGAGGAGCTGCGCTGGCCGGCTCCGGTGCGCGGCGGCGACACGCTGTCGGTGCGCGTCACCGTGCGCGAGGCGCGCGCTTCGACATCGAAGCCCGACCGCGGCGTCGTGAAGTCGTGGGTCGAAGTGTTCAACCAGCACGGCGAGACGGTGATGACGATGCTCGCGACGAACATGATCCTGCGGCGTCCGGCACCGGCGCGTCCCGCCTGAGCGTGCCGCCGCCGTGGCTGCCGGCATGGGCCGCGTCGTTCGCGTCGCCGTCGATACCCGGGCCATCCGGGCGCTGTTTGCCGGCGAACGGCCGCCGGTGCTCGATGCCGATTGGGACGAGGCGGCGTACATCGTGCAGCGCCTGCACGCCTATGCCGAGGCGCTCGGGGGCATTGCGCTCGTGCAGCCGATGCCGGACGGCGGCGACGACGCCGCGAACGCACCGGCGGGCGGCGCCTTGTTTTCCTGCCCGCGCACCGGCGATCGCGTGCGCGTCGAACCGGACGATCGCGCAGACGGCACCCGAAGCGATTCGCACGGCGGCATCGAACGCGCGCTGCAGCGCGTCTTCTCCGATGCGCACGCCTGGCGACGGCATCTGCAGCCGGCGTATTTCGAACGGCATCGCAGCTGGCGCGCAGTCGTCGGCGCCCCGATCCAGCACTGAGAACGTGAGAACCATTGCGCCATGCACCAGACCTGGCTGTTCCTGCACCTGGCGTCGGTCATCGTCTGGATCGGCGGAATGAGCTTTGCGCACTTCTGCCTGCGCCCGGCGGCGATCGCGACGCTTCAGGCGCCCCAGCGCCTGCCGCTGATGTCGTCGGCGCTCGGGCGCTTCTTCGTGATCGTCGGCTGGTCGATCGCGCTGCTCTGGGTGAGCGGCATCGCGATGTTCGTCGAAGCCTCGTCGGCCGGTGCACGCCCGCCGTGGAACTGGAACGCGATGGCCGCGATCGCATTCGTGATGACGATCGTCTTCGCGGTCATCGTCCTGCGCCGCCACCCGCGCATGCGCGAGGCGCTCGAAGCCGGCGACCTGCCCGCCGCCGGCGTCGCGCTCGACGGCATCCGGCGGCTGGTCGTCCTGAATCTCGCGCTCGGCTGGATCGTGGTGGCGATCGCGGTGCTCTAGCTAGTACGCCCTTCTCATATCAAAGCTGGAACCCCACTGCCCGCACGAATCCTTCGAGCACGTCGCGTCCCCACGACGGCGACTGCGGGCGGTAATCGCGCGAGCGCCGGAGCTGCAGTTCGACCCACCGGAGCAGCCAGTCGATCTCCGCGCGGCCGTAGAACGCGGTCATCAGTTCGAAGTTCAGCAGCAGGCTGCGCGAATCGAGATTGGCCGAACCGCACAGCGCGATCTCGTCGTCGACGATCACGACCTTGGCGTGGATCATCGCCGGGTGCAGGTGGACGCGGCCTCCGGCCGCCGCCAGCGCGCGCAGCGCGCGACCGCGCGCCAGGTCGGCCATGCGGTGGTTCGATCGCGACGGCACGACGAGATCGATGCGCACGCCCCGGCGACAGGCGACGCACCATGCCGCGAGCAGCGCATCCTCCGGAACGAAATAGGGCGTGACCGCAACGATGCGCCG
>JAMLIS010000017.1 GCA_023954015.1 Burkholderiaceae bacterium | reverse complement strand
TCGTCGCGCAACGGGTACCTCGACGCGGGCGAACGCGCCGAGGCGCCGGCGCTGCATCGTGCATTGCTTGCGCTGGTCGAGCGTGCCCGCGCGATCGCGGCGGGGCTGGCCGAGTCGCGACCGCAGGACGAAGCCGTGCGCCGCGAACTACGGGATGCAGAGGAAGAGGCGCTCGACGGTCTGCGCGCGCGGGGCTGGGCGCCGGACTATCTCGTCGTTCGCCGGCGCGAGGATCTCGGCCCGCCCGGCAGCGACGACCTGCTGCGCGCCGAAGCGCTCGTCGCGCTCGGTGCGGCGCGACTGGGCGCGACGCGGCTCATCGACAACGTGGAGTTCTGAGAACGTGCGATCGCGGGTGCGCCGCCCGGGCCTGCCGGTTGCGCAACCCTGGATCCGATCGCGCGTCGCGATCCGGCAGCAGGAGAACGTCATGAAGCACGACAAAGCGCAGAACCCGCCCGGCGCGACCCCGGGCCACCCTCGCGTGCAGGGCGAAGGCGACTACGAGGCCGCCCGCCATTACCGCAAGGACGTCGAACAGTTCGTCGAGTCGGGCAAGGTCGACGAGGCGATGCGCAAGGCCGCGCCGCGCAACGACGACGAAGCGCGGCAGATGGAGAAGGCCGAGAAGGCCGGCAAGGCGCGTTCCAAGGGCGAGGACCCGGCGCTGCGCAAGGGAACGGGCACGAAGCACTGATCATTTCGTGCCGGGTGTCGTCTCCGCGCACGGCGTCGCCGTTGCGCGGGCCGCCGGTGCGGCCACGAGTGGGCGCGGCGGATTTTTCCTTGGCAGCGCTTCTCAGCCTTCGTAACCGCCCGGGTTGGCCTGCTGCCACCGCCACGCGTCGGCGCACATCCGCTCGACGTCGTACTGCGCCCGCCAGGCAAGCAGCCGCTCGGCGCGGGACGGGTCCGCATAGCATTGCGCCACGTCACCCGGTCGCCGGTCGCCGAGCCGATACGGAACGGCCCGACCGCTGGCGCGCTCGAAGGCGCGCACGAGATCGAGCACCGAGCAGCCCACGCCGGTTCCCAGGTTCACGGTGAACGCGCCGGCCTGCGCGCGCGCGTGCGCGAGCGCCGCGAGATGACCGCGCGCGAGATCGACGACGTGGATGTAGTCGCGCACGCCCGTCCCGTCAGGCGTCGGCCAGTCGCTGCCGAACACCGACAGCTGCGGCAACCGGCCGACCGCGACCTGGCTCACGTACGGCATCAGGTTGTTCGGCACGCCGCGCGGATCCTCGCCGATGCGTCCGCTCTCGTGCGCGCCGACCGGATTGAAGTAGCGCAGGATGCCGACCGACCACGACGGATCGGAAGCGACGAGGTCGAGCAGGATGCGCTCGATCATCGCCTTGCTGTGGCCGTAGGGGTTGGTCGGCGAAACGCGCGCGTCCTCGCGGATCGGCACCGAGTGCGGATCGCCGTATACCGTGGCGGACGAGCTGAAGACGACGCGGCGAACGCCGGCGGCCGCCATCGTGCGCAGCAGCGCGATCGATCCGCCGACGTTGTTGTCGTAGTACGAGAGCGGGTCGGCCACCGACTCGCCCACCGCCTTCAGCCCCGCGAAATGGATCACCGCGTCGAAGGCACGCGACGCGAAGACGCCGCGCAGGGCGTCCTCGTCCCGGATGTCGGCGACGACCAGCGGCGCCTCGCGGCCGGTGATCGCGTGCACGCGGCGCAGCGACTCGGGGCTCGCGTTCGAGAGATTGTCGACGACGACGACGTCCCAGCCCGACTCCAGCAGTTCGAGCACCGTGTGCGAGCCGATGTACCCGGCCCCGCCCGTCACCAGCACCGCTGCGTTGGTTCGCTCCAATTCCGATGACTCCTTTCGCTGTGCAGTCGATACCCGTCGCGCGACAAATCGCACGATCGCCGGCATCGAGTGTCGCACGGGCCCGGGGAGCCGGCCGTACAATCGGCCGATGCTGATCCCAGTCGTCCTGTCGGGCGGAGCCGGAACCCGTCTGTGGCCGGTTTCGCGCGAGGCGTTCCCGAAGCCCTTCATGCGGCTCGGCGGCGCCCCGAGCCTGCTGCAGCAAACGCTCGCGCGTGCACTGCCGCTCGCCGACGGTGGGCGTGCCGCCATCGTCACCAACCGCGAGTACTTCTTCAAGACGCGCGAGGAAATCGGCAGTTGCGCCGCGGCGCGCGGCCTGCAGGTCACGCAGCTGCTCGAGCCGGCCGGGCGCAACACCGCTCCCGCGGTCGCGCTGGCGGCTTTGTGGGCGAGTGCGCTGGATCCGGAAGCGATCCTGCTCGTGCTGCCGGCCGACCACCTGGTTCCCGACGCCGAGGCATTCCGCACCGTGGCGCGTCAGGCGGCCGAACTCGCGTCGGCCGGATCGATCGTGCTGTTCGGCATCCGACCGAGCGCACCCGAAACGGGCTTCGGCTACATCGAGATGGGCGAGCCTTTCTGCGGCGAAGCGCGCACCGTGCGCCGCTTCGTCGAGAAGCCCGACGCAGCGCGCGCCGTGCAGTTCCTCGCGGCGGGCGGCTTCGTCTGGAACAGCGGGATGTTCTGCTTTCGCGCGCAGACGATCCTCGATGCGATGCAGGCGCACGCGCCGGAACTGCTGGCGGCGGCGCGCGCGGCCTGGGAGGCGAGCCGCGCCGGTGCCACCGACGAGAAGTTCGCCATCGCCGAGCAGTGGTTCGCCGCCTGCCCGGAAATCTCGATCGACTACGCGGTGATGGAGAAGGCCGACGGCGTCGTCGTGCTGCCGGCGTCCTTTCACTGGAGCGACATCGGTTCGTGGAAGGCGGTGTCCGAACAGCTCGAACCCGACGCGGACGGCAACACGACGGTGGGCGAGGCTTTGCTGCAGGGTGCGAAGAACACGCACGTGCAGAGCGAGGACCGGCTCGTCGCCGCGGTGGGCGTCGAGAACCTGCTGATCGTCGACACCCCCGACGCGCTGCTCGTCGCCGGCAAGGATGCGAGCCAGCAGGTGCGTACGATCGTCGACCGGCTGAAGTCGAGCGGGCACGAATCGGCGCGGCTGCATCGCACGGTCGCGCGGCCGTGGGGCACGTACACCGTGCTGCAGGAGGGTCCGCGCTTCAAGATCAAGCGCATCGAGGTCAAGCCGAAGGAACGCCTGTCGCTGCAGATGCATCATCATCGCAGCGAACACTGGATCGTCGTCTCGGGCACCGCGAAGGTGCAGTGCAACGAGCGCGAGCACCTCGTCGCCGCCAACGAATCGACCTACATTCCGATCGGGACGAAGCATCGCCTGGAGAATCCCGGCGTCGTGCCGCTGGTGATGATCGAAGTGCAGTGCGGCGACTACCTCGGCGAGGACGACATCGTGCGCTTCGACGACGTCTACGGGCGCTCCACCGCGAGCTGAACCGCCGTGGCGACGGCCCGGTCGAAAGTGCCGCAGGCCCGGTTCTTCTACGCGCTGCGCCCGGATCGGGCGGCAGCCGACGAACTGGCGACGCTGGCCGTCGAGGCGGCGGAACGCTGGGGCGGCCACCCGTTCGCGGCGCCCGACATCCACCTGACGCTCGCCTTCGTCGGCACGCGTCGCCTCGAAGAGCGGCCGACGCTCGAAGCGATCCTGCGCGGACTGCCGCGGCGCTTCGAGGCGAGCGACGCGCCGGCAGACGGCGGCGACGACGGCGGTTCACGCCTCGCGCTGTCGCGCCTGGGCAGCTTCGGGCGCGGCGTCCTGTGGATCGGCCCGCCGGCGGACGAGCCCCGCGCGCCGCCGGCGGGCACATTCGCGCATCGGCTCGCACACGAAATCCGCGCGCGGCTGCGCGCCGCGCGCATCGACTTCGACGACCGGCCGCTGCAGCTGCATGCGACGCTCGTGCGCGGCGCGAAGACGTTCGGCCGACCTTGGAATGCAGGCGGCAGCGGCGACGCCGGAACACGAGAGCCGGCCCCGCGACGCATCGTCGCACGCACGTGGTCGCTGGCGCTCGGCGCATCGGGCGCCGATTCGACGCCGCAGCATCGCTATCGCTGGACGCATCCCGGAGCCGGCGGAAAACAGTCGCCGTGACCGGCTGCCCGGCGAAGCGTGCGTGGATCGCGTGTATATTGACCCGCGCACGTCCACGTGCACATCCGGCGGTCGCGGCTCGTGCTTGCTCCTGGCGCCCCGACCGGTCGATCGAAACCGTGCGCGGGATAGGCCGTCGCCTCGTGCGAAGCCGAGCCCCGCACTCTCGCAGTTCGCGTCAACGCCCGGGAACGCCGTGCGCCTCGTGTTTCGCAATCTCGCGGCACTCGCAGTCGCGATGCTGGTCGCCGCGCTGCTCGATCTCTACGTCTCCCAGCGCGCCGCCGTCTGGTGGCTGGGCACGGTGCTCGTCGTCTACGCGCTCAGCGAAACCGTGTACCTGTCACGGGTGCACCACTGGGCGGCGCTGCCGCGCAACCGCTCGCTGCCGGTCGGCTACGGTCCGTGGCGCGCGCTGGTCGCGCGGCTGTCGCGCTTCGCGCGCCAGGAAGCCGATGCGCAGAGCGAGCTCGCCTCCGAACTGCAGCGCATCCATGCGGCGGTCGACCAGTTGCCCGACGGCCTCGTCGTACTCGATCGCTACGACCACGTCCTGTGGGCGAACGATGCGGCCGAAAGCCTGCACGGCATCTTCGGGACGCGTCGCCCGATCCATCACTTCATCCGCCAGCCGGATCTCGCCGGCCTGCTGCAGGCCAACGATTCGCGCAATTCGCTGCGCGTCGAGCTCCCCGGACGGCCCGGACGCATCTACGAGCTGCTGGTGCATCGTGCACAGGGCGACCAGAAGCTGCTGATCACGCGCGACGTCACGGAGCGCGCGAAGCTCGACGCGATGCGCAGCGATTTCGTCGCGAACGTCTCGCACGAGATCCGCACGCCGGTCACCGTGATCGCCGGCGTCGCCGAATCGCTGCTCGCGCTCGATCCCGATGCCGGGCAGCGCCGCGAACACCTCGAATCGATCCTCGAACAGAGCCGGACGATGCAGCGTCTGGTCGACGACCTGCTGACGATCTCCTCGCTGGAGAGCGACACGCAGCCGCTCGACGACGAGCCGGTCGACGTCGCCGCGCTGCTCGAACGCCTGGTCGACGAGGCCCGCGAGATCTCGGCAGGCCGGCACGCGATCGCGGTCACGATCGACGGTCCGCGGCGCGTCCTCGCCTCGCCCGGCGAGCTCGAGAACGCGGTGCGCAACCTCCTCAGCAACGCGATCCGCTACACGCCGGAAGGCGGTCGCATTTCGGTCCACTGGCGCGTGCAGGACGCCGAAGGCCGCATCTCGGTGCGCGACACCGGCATCGGGATTCCGCCCGAGCACCTGCACCGGCTGGCCGAGCGCTTCTATCGCGTCGATCGCGGTCGTTCGCGCGCGACCGGCGGCACCGGACTGGGCCTGGCGATCGTCAAGCGGATCATGGCGCGCCACCAGGGGCAGCTGCGCTTCGACAGCGCACCGGGCCGGGGCAGCACCTTCGTGCTGAGCCTGCCGGCGTCTCGGCTGCTGCCCGACGAGCGGCACGGTGCGGCACCGGCTGCCCGCGACGAGGCGCAACCCGCTTCCCCGCGCGAGCCCGGCACGCAGGACGCCGCGACGGCGACCCGTACCGGCGAAGCCCTCGGCTCGCATCGCTCGAGTGCGAGCGGCGGTCAGTCCCCGCCGTCGACGTCGACATCGGCCCCCGGGGCGGCCTGACCGAGCGGCGCGTCGATCGCGGCAGGGGTCGACCGCGAATACGGGATCAGCGCGAGAAGATTTCGCGCAGCGATGCCGGGAGCTGGCCGCGCACGTCGTCCATCTGCCCCGGACTGACAGCCTGGTCGATCAGCGCGCCGACGGCGGCGAGAAGTCTTGCGGCCCGCGCAGGTCCCAGGTCGAGCTGCCGTGCAAGGTCCTGCTCGATCGACTCGCGGGTGACGAGCCTGTCGGGGCCGGTTGCAAGCGCGTAGAGAGACGGCTGCAGCAGCGACGGAAGCTGCGCGATGAGGTCGTCGGCTTCGTCGGGACTGAGTCTGCGCACGAGCGCTTCGAGGACGAGCCCGAGTGCGGTCTCCGCCTGCTCGTCTTCGTCGAGGCCGGCATCGGCCCGCAATTGGCGCACGAGACGCCGGTACGTGGCTTCGGCGCGCGCTGCGCTTCGTCTCCTCGCCGGCGATCGGGCGCTGGCCGCCGGGCCTCCCTCGCCGATCTGCGCCTCGATGACGGCAGCCAGGCGCTCGACTGGCGCGGCTTCGTCGAGCAGCAGGTCGTCGAGCGTGACCAGCCCGACGAAACGCCCGTCGTCCACGAGGGGGATGCGCCGGACGTTGCGCCTCAGCATCAGGCGGATGGCCGACGCCTGGCTGTCGGTGGACGCAAGCGACGCGACGTTCGTCGTCATCACTTCCCCGATGGTCGTGGTGCGCGGATCGAGACCCCGACCCACGACACGGATCGCAAGATCGCGATCGGTCAGGATACCCAGGACACTGGCGCCGATGTTGTTCTGCTCGATCGCGCGTGCCGCCTCGAGCACGGGAGCGTCGGGTTCGAGCGTCACGAGGCGTGGCCTCAGATACCACTTGACATGGTCAGGGCTCCTCTTCCGCTGGTGCGGCCGGGCGGGCTGCGGTGCCGGCGCGCGCCTTCGACGGCTTCGTCTGCCGGCGCTGCAAACTGCGACGGACCGCCCGCTCGATGCCGGCGAGCGCTCCGTTCAAGGCATCCTTCAGCGACGCTGCGCGGCTCTCGAAGATCACGCTCGGCAGGCCGCTCAGCACGACCTTGACCCGGCACACCTTGTCGATTCCGCCGCGCGGTCCGTTCACGTCGGCTACCCGCACGCTGACGCGCTCGATCGACGTTGCGTATTTCCCGAGCTTCGCTCCCAGGCCCTCGCGGATGCCGGCGCGCTCCTCGCGGCTCAGGTCGACACCGAACACGCGGATGTTCGCCGGGACCTGCGGCGCCGGCGTTCGCCCGGCGCTGCGCTTCGCCGCCTTCGGCAGCCGGTCGGCAAGAGCGGGTGGACGGCTCATTTTCGTTCCCTCGGGCAATTTCGTGCACCCACCATAGCAGCCCGTCATCCCTGGCGGCAGGACACCAAGCTGCCCGAAGGGCTGAATTCCTGCGTGCAGTCGACCGGACACGAGCGGGCGAGCACTCGTATCGCGTCGTCCGTGGTATCGCGTCGTCCGTGCGCCTCAGGCGCGCGCGAAGCGCTCGAGGTGGTGGTCGACGTCGCCGAACTGCTGCGCGAGCATCGTCAGCCGCTTGAACGCGTGCGCGATCTTCGTCTCCACCGTCATGCCCATCGCGCCGTGCAGCTGGATCGACTCCTGTCCCACGTGACGGCAGGCGGTGCCCACCAGCACTTTCGCCGCCGACACGATGCGCCTTCGCTCGGCGGCGTCGATCTCGCCGCGCGCCGCCGCGTCCACCTTCGCGCAGGCGAGCAACATGATCGAGCGCGCCTGCTCGGCATGGATCGTCATGTCGACCATCCGGTGCTGCAGCGCCTGGAACGCGCCGATCGGAACGCCGAACTGCCTGCGCGTCTTCAGGTACCCGAGCGTTGCCTCGTTGGCGTAGTCGATCGCGCCGACCGCCTCGGCACAGCCCAGCGCGGCCGCGAAATCGATCGCTTCCTCGATCGCTGCGCGCGCATCGCTATCGCCGTCGCCCAACCGGGCATCGGCGTCGAGGGCGACGTCGCGGAACGCGACATCGGCGGCACGAAGATCGTCGACGGTACGGAAAGTCTTCATCGCCACGCCGCTGCGATGCGCATCGACGACGAAGGCGCCGATCTCGTCGGCGAAGCCGGGTCCGTCGGCGATACGCGCCGTGACGACGAGCGCATCGGCCATCGGCGCGTGCAGCACCATCCGCTTCTCGCCCGACAGGCGCCAGCCGCCCTCGATCGGCGCCGCGGTCGTCGCGATGCCGTCGAGCGAGTGCCGCAGTTGCGTCTCGACGTGCGCGAAGGCGAGCTTCGCCGATCCGTCGACGATGCGCGGCACGAACGCGGCTCGCTGCGCCGGCGTGCCCAGCGTGGCGATCGACCGCCCCGCCGGCGCGAGCGTCGAGGCGAAGGGTTCGACGAGCAGCGCCGCGCCGAAGGCCTGCATCGGCGCGACGAGATCGAGCGCGCCGCCGCCGAAGCCGCCGTCTTCGGCGGCAAAAGGCACCGACAGCAGGCCGATCGCCGCGAGCTCGCGCCACACGGACGGGCTGAAGCCTTCGCGCGACGAGACGATCGCCCGGCGCGCGTCGAAATCGTAGGTTCGCCCGAGCAGTCGACCGACGCTGTCGGCGAGCAGGCGTTGCTCCTCGGTGTACTGGAAGTCCATGGTCGTCGGTCCGATCAGAGCCCCAGCGCCGCCTTCGCGATGATGTTGCGCTGGATCTCGTTGGATCCCGCGTAGATCGACGTCTTGCGGAAGTTGAAGTAGCGCGGCGCCACCGCGGCGGTTCTCTCGTCGAAACCGTCGTAGTCGATCGGACGGAACATCTGCGCCGACGGCCCCGCCACCTGCATCCTCAGTTCGGTGAGCGCCTGCTGGATCTCGGTGCCGCGGATCTTCAGCATCGACACCTCGGGCCCGATGCGTCCGGTGCGACGCATCTCGTCGACGAAGCGCAGGTTCGTGATCTCCAGCGCCGTCAGCTCGATCTCGACGCGCGACAGACGGTCGCGCAGGCGCACGTCGTCGATCAACGGCTTGCCGTTCGCCGTCGTCGCGGCAGCGAGCTCCTTCAATCGCGCGAGTTCGCGTTTCGACGCGCCGATCCGCCCCGTGTTCAGTCGCTCGTGTCCGAGCAGGTACTTGGCGACGGTCCAGCCCTCGTTCTCGCGGTGCACGAGGTTCTCCACCGGCACCTCGACCGCGTCGAAGAAGACTTCGTTCACCTCGTGCGCTTCGTCGAGCAGGATCAGCGGACGCACGGTGATCCCGGGCGTCTTCATGTCGACCAGCAGGAAGCTGATGCCCTGCTGCCTGCGCGACGACGACGCATCGGTGCGCACCAGGCAGAAGATCCAGTCGGCGAAATGGGCCAGCGTCGTCCAGATCTTCTGGCCGTCGAGCACGTAGTGGTCGCCGCGACGCTGCGCGCGCATCTGCAGCGACGCGAGGTCCGAACCCGAGCCGGGCTCCGAATACCCCTGGCACCAGAAGTCGTCGGCTCGGTAGATGCGCGGCAGGAAGCGCCGCTTCTGCGCCTCGGTGCCGAACTGCAGCAGGACGGGTGCGCACATCGACACGCCGAAGGGAACGATCGGCGGCGCACCGGCGAAGGCGCATTCCTCCTCGAAGAGGTAACGCTGCAGTGCCGTCCAGTCGGTGCCGCCCCATTCGCGCGGCCACGCCGGCGCGATCCAGCCCTGGTCGGCGAGCGTGCGATGCCAGCCCACGAGGTCCTCCTTCGTCAGCTCCTCGTAGTCGAGCACCTTGCGCCGCAGTTCGGCGGGCACGTTCGCCGCGAGCCACGCGCGCACCTCGTCGCGAAAGGCCAGGTCTTCGGCCGAATGGTCCAGGTCCATGCGATGGTTCCCGAAGGTCGGTTCACTCGAGCGCATCGGCTCCGATCGGCCCGCATCCGGCGAGATCGGATTCGCCGCAAGGCGGCAGTTGCGACGCAAGGGCACGCAAGGCACTGCGCAGCCCCTCTTCGAGCACCGGATGGTAGAAAGGCATGCGCAGCATGTCGTGCACGGTGAGCGTGCGCTCCATCGCGAGCGCGAGCAGGTGCGCCATGTGCGCGCCGCCGGGCGCGCACAGCTCCGCCCCGAGCAGCAGTCCGATTCCGCGCGCCGCGTACAGCCGCAGTACGCCGCGGGCCCGCTGCTCGATGCGCGCGCGGCCCTGGCGCTCGAAGCGGTACTCGCCGACCAGCACGTCGCCGCTGTCGAGTTGCGTGAAGCGCCGGCCGACGACGGCCACCTCGGGGTCGCAGAAGACGATCGACATCGGAACGCGCCGGCGAAAGCGACGCGCCACCGCACCGCTGGCAATCAGCCCGGCGATGTGTCCCTCGTCGGCGGCCTCGTGCTGCAGCGGCGCGTGCGCGTTGGCGTCGCCGGCGACGAAGACCTGCAACGCGCCGATCCGCATCGTCGTGGGGTCCACGAGCGGCACGCCGTGCTCGTCGAGCGGCACGCCGAGCGCATCGAGTCCGAGTCCGTCGACCACCGGACGGCGCCCGAGCGCCGCGAGCACCGCGTCGACCTGCACTTCCTGGCGCCCGTTGCTCACGCGCACGCTGCCGTCGTCCGCCTCGGAAACGACCGCCGGCAATCCCACGTGGACGGCGAACTCCTGTCGCAGCGACGCGAGCAGCGTCGCATTCACGGTCGGATCGCCCAGCCCGGCGACGAACTCGCTCGAACCGAAGGCGGTCACCGTGACGCCGAGGCGCGACAACGCCTGCGCGACCTCGGCGCCGACCGCGCCCATGCCGACGACGGCCACGCGTGCCGGAAGATCGTCGCGGTCGAACAGCGTGTCGGTAGTGACGAGACGATCGCCCAGCGCTTGCCACGGCGCGGGAACGACCGGCGCCGAGCCGGTGGCGACGACGATGCGCCGCGTGCGCAGTCGGCGTCCGTTCACCTCGATGCAGTCGGGGGCGACTATGCGCGCGCGCCCGGTGATCGCGCGCTCGCCCAGCGTATCGGTCACCTTGCGCACGCCGGCGACGAACTGGTCGCGCAGCGCGCGCACGCGCGCGAGCACCGCAGGAACATCGGCGTGCAACGCCTCGGCGCCGCGAATGCCGAAAACGTCGAAGTCTCGCCGCCGGTGGAATGCGTCGGCCGCCTCGATCAGCGCCTTCGACGGCATGCAGCCGACGCGCGCGCAGGTGGTTCCCCACTTCCCGTCGTCGATCAGCGCGAAGTGCTCGGTGCGCTTGCGGATCTCGCGCAGGGCGGCCAGCCCGGCCGTGCCCGCGCCGATGACGACGACATCCAGGATCGCCTCGTCCATCGAACGATCTTACCCCGTGCGGGCGAGGTTTTTCGGTATGGTTGTCCCACCCCGCCGGAGGAACGCATGAACGAGAACCTCGCCCGCTTTCGCGCTGCCCGCGACCTGCTGTTCGCGCATCGCGACGACTACGACGCCGCGACCGCTTCGTTTCGCTGGCCGCGGCTCGATCGCTTCAACTGGGCGCTCGACCACTTCGACGAAATGGCGCAGGCCAACGACGACACCGCGCTGTGGATCGTGGCCGACGACGGAACCGAGACGCGCCGTAGCTTCGCCCAACTGCGCGAGCGCTCGAACCGCGTCGCCAACTGGCTCGGCTCGCTCGGCGTGCGCCGTGGCGAGCGCGTCCTGCTGATGCTCGGCAACGAGGTCGCGCTGTGGGAGACGATGCTCGCCTGCATCAAGATCGGCGCGGTGATGATCCCGGCGACGAACCTGCTCACGCGCGACGACCTTGCCGACCGGCTCGAGCGCGGCGCTGTCTCGCACATCGTCACGCGCTCGGCCAATGCCGGGCGCTTCGAAGGCATCGCCGGCAAGCGCACGCGCATCTGCGTCGACGCGCCGCCGCCCGGCTGGATCGACTACGCGGGCGCCGGCGACGCGTCCGCCAAGTACGCACCGACTGCCGAAACGCGTCCCGACGAAACGCTGCTGCTCTATTTCACGTCGGGCACGACGAGCAAGCCCAAGCTGGTGCGCCACACGCACCAGAGCTATCCGGTTGGGCACCTGTCGACGATGTACTGGATCGGGCTGCGGCCGGGCGACGTCCACTGGAACATCTCGTCGCCGGGCTGGGCCAAGCACGCATGGAGCTGCTTCTTCGCGCCGTGGAACGCCGGCGCCTGCGTGTTCGTCTTCGACATGGCGCGCTTCGACGCGAAGCGCGCGCTCGACCAGCTCGTGCGCGCCGGCGTGAATACGCTGTGCGCTCCGCCCACGGTCTGGCGCATGATGATCCAGGAGGATCTCGCCGCCTGGCCGGTGCAGCTGCGCGAGCTGGTCTCGGCCGGCGAGCCGCTGAACCCGGAGGTGATCCAGCGCGTGCGCGACGCCTGGAAGCTCACGATCCGCGACGGCTACGGACAGACCGAGACCAGCTGCATCGTCGGCAACTCGCCGGGGCAGCCGGTGAAGCCCGGCTCGATGGGCCGCCCGTTGCCGGGCTTTCGCATCGCACTGCTCGACGCGGACGACGAACCCGCCGCCGAAGGCGAGATCGCGCTCGATCTGTCGGCGCAGCCGGTCGGGCTGATGCCCGGCTACGCCGACGACGACGAACGCAGCGCGCAGGTGATGCGCGCGGGCCACTATCACACGGGCGACGTCGCGCAGCGCGACGCCGACGGCTATGTCACCTACGTCGGGCGCGCCGACGACGTGTTCAAGGCGAGCGACTACCGGATCAGCCCCTTCGAGCTGGAGAGCGTGCTGATCGAGCACGAGGCGGTCGCCGAAGCGGCGGTGGTGCCCTCGCCCGATCCGGTGCGGCTCGCGGTGCCCAAGGCCTTCGTGGTGCTCGTCCCCGGTCGCGCGGCCGACGAGGCGACAGCGGCCGAGATCCTGCGCTTCTGTCGCGATCGGCTCGCGCCGTACAAGCGGATCCGCCGACTCGAATTCGCCGATCTGCCGAAGACGATCTCGGGCAAGATCCGCCGCGTCGAGATGCGCCAGCGCGAGCAGCAGCGCACGCTGCCGATCACCCGGGGGGCGGGCGAATACTTCGACGAGGATTTTCGCTGAGCTTCAGGCCCACCTTCACCACGCGGCCCCCGAAGACCTCGCGCGCGATCAGCAGCAGCCCGGAGACCTGCACCGCGTCGCCTTCGACGAGGTTGCGCGCGTAGCGGCGCATCGCCTCGTCCAGCGACAGGCTCTCGAAGCCGGCGCGCATCTCGCAACCGTAGGCGGCGCAGACGTCGGCGAACGACGCCGCTCCCTCGAGCACGAAATCGCCGTAGAAGCGCCGGCGCGCGGCCGCATCCACGCTGGTGAAGATGTCCGACAGGTGGTCGACCTCGACGTCGGGCGCCACGAGCATCACGACGTCGTCGCGGCGCAGCGCGCCGGCGTCGTCGTCGTGCACGACGGCGCTCTCGCGCAGCACGCCGACGACGCGCGCGCCCTCGGGCAGGACCAGCGTGCGCAGGTCCATGCCGAGCACCGGCGAGCGCTCGCCGATGCGGAATTCGAGCACCGCCAGGCTGTCGTCCGACAGCATCGGACGCACGCGCGGCTCGTCGCGCGGCGGCAGTCCGACGCCGAGGCGGCGTGCGGCGAACGGCACCGAAGAGCCCTGCAGCAGCAGCGAGGTCACGACGACGACGAAGGCGACGTTGAACAGCAGCTCCGCGTCGGGTACGCCGGCGAGCAGCGGAAAGACGGCCAGCACGATCGGCACCGCGCCGCGCAGCCCGATCCAGCTCATGAACGCGACTTCGCGTCGCGCGAACGAGAACGGCAGCAGGCACAGCCACACCGCCAGCGGCCGCGCGACGAGCATCAGGAACGCCGACACCGCCAGCGCCTGCCAGGCGATCGCGGGCAGCTCGGCCGGCGTCACCAGCAGCCCCAGCAGCAGGAACATGCTCGACTGCGCGAGCCAGGCCATGCCGTCCATCGCACGCAGCAGGTTCTCCGCGGTGCGCCGCAGGCGGTTGCCCACGATGAGCCCGACCAGGTAGACGGCCACGAAGCCGCTGCCACCGAGCAGGCCGGTGATCGCGAAGGCGGTCACCCCGCCCGAACACAGCAGCAGCGCACTCAGGCCCTCGCCGACCTGTACGCGGCGCATCGTCCACGCCATCGCCTGGCCGAGCGCGAGCCCGAGAATGGTGCCCAGGCCGAACTGCACGACGAGCTGGCGCACCAGCCCGAAGCCTGCCAGCTCGGCGGGCGCCATCAGCACCTCGATCATCAGCGTGGTGAGAAAGATCGCGGTGGGATCATTGATGCCCGACTCGATCTCGAGCGTGTTCGCCACGCGTTCGTTCAGTCGCGTGCCGCTCGCGCGCAGCAGGGCGAACACGGCCGCCGCGTCGGTCGAGCCGACGATCGAGCCGAGCAGCAGGCCGAGCCGCCAGTCGATGCCGAACACCCACGCCATGAACAACCCCGTGGGCAACGCGCTGAGCACGACGCCGACCGAAGCGAGGACCAGCGAAGGCCGCAGCGCGACGCGGAAGGTGGCGAGCTTGGTGCGCAGTCCGCCGTCGAGCAGGATGATCGCCAGCGCCAGGTTGCCGACGAAGAACGCCAGCCAGTGGTCGTCGAAATCGATGCCGCCGATGCCGTTCTCGCCGGCGAGCATCCCGACCAGCAGGAACACCAGCAGGAACGGGATGCCGAAGCGAGAAGAAAACGCGCCGAGCAGGATGCCGGCGAACATCACCAGCGCTCCCACCAGCAGCAGTTGATCGACGGCTTGCATCGACCGCGAGAGTAGCAGCGCGCACGCCGCGACAGGGGCCCGGCGGCGCCCGAGGCCGGCACCGCTCGACAAGACCGCTCCGCCGGTGCGGCGGAGTCGCCGGCGCCGCGGAAGGCCGTGCTACCGTGAACCGCAGACGAATCGACAAGAATCGCCCTTGGTGCTGACCGACCACGACATCTATCTGTTCCGCGAGGGCACGCACGCCCGCCTGTACGAGCACCTGGGCAGCCAGCCACGGGCCGACGGGCGCGGGGCGTCCTTCGCGCTGTGGGCGCCGAACGCACGTTCGGTGTCGGTGATCGGCGACTGGAACGACTGGAATCCGGCCAGCGATCCGCTCGCGCTGCGCGGCGACGGTTCCGGGATCTGGCAGGCAGTCGCCGAAGACGCGCGGCCCGGCAACCGCTACAAGTTCCGCATCGTCTCGCACGACGGCGCACGCGTTCCCGACAAGGCCGATCCCTTCGCCTTTGCCTGCGAGCCCGCACCGGCCACCGCGTCCCGCGTCTGGCCGCTCGACTACGACTGGAACGACGCGCAGTGGATGGCCGGCCGCGCGGCGCGCAACGCGCTCGATGCGCCGATCGCGATCTACGAAGTACATCCCGGATCCTGGCGCCGCCACGACGACGGAAGCTTCCTCGGCTATCGCGAGCTGGCCGATGCGCTGGTTCCGTACGTTCGCGACATGGGTTTCACGCACGTCGAGCTGATGCCCGTCACCGAGCATCCGTTCTACGGCTCGTGGGGCTACCAGACGACCGGCTACTTCGCGCCCACCTCGCGCTACGGCTCGCCGCAGGACCTGATGTACTTCATCGACCACCTGCATTGCAACGGCATCGGCGTGCTGCTCGACTGGGTGCCTTCGCATTTCCCGAGCGACGCGCACGGGCTCGCCCGCTTCGACGGGACCTTCCTGTACGAACACGCCGACCCGAGGCAGGGCTTCCATCCCGAATGGAACTCGGTCATCTTCAACTACGGAAGACACGAAGTCTCCGCGTTCCTGCTGTCGTCGGCGCTCTTCTGGCTCGACCGCTACCACATGGACGGCATCCGCGTCGATGCCGTCGCCTCGATGCTGTATCTCGATTATTCGCGCAAGCAAGGCGAGTGGATTCCGAACCGCTTCGGTGGAAGGGAGAACCTCGAGGCGGTCGATTTCCTTCGCCGACTCAACGAGGCGGTCTATCGCGACTATCCCGATGCGATGACGGTCGCCGAGGAATCGACGGCCTGGCCGATGGTTTCGCGGCCCGTCTGGCTGGGCGGCCTGGGCTTCGGGGCGAAGTGGAACATGGGGTGGATGCACGACTCGCTGGCCTACTTCGGCGAAGACCCGATCAATCGCCGATACCACCAGGACCGGCTCACCTTCTCGCTGTGGTACGCGTTCAACGAGAACTTCGTGTTGCCGCTGTCGCACGACGAAGTCGTGCACGGAAAGGGCTCGCTGCTCGGCAAGATGCCCGGTGACGACTGGCAGAAACTGGCCAACCTGCGGCTGCTGTTCGGCTGGATGTGGACGCACCCCGGCAAGAAGCTGCTCTTCATGGGAGGCGAACTCGGGCAGCGGCGCGAATGGGCGCACGAGGAACAGCTCGACTGGGACGTCCTCGGGCAAGCCGGACACGCCGGGCTGCAACAGTGGGTGCGCGACCTGAACCGGGCGTACGGAACCGAGCCGGCGCTGCACGAGCTCGACTTCGAGGCGGAAGGCTTCGAGTGGATCGACGCCAGCGATGCGGCCCACAGCATCGTCGCGTTCCTGCGCAAGCCGCGCCGAAGCGCGCCCCGGTTGCTGGTCGCCTGCAACTTCACCCCGGTGCCGCGCACGAATTACGCGCTCGGCGTTCCCGCGCCCGGACGTTGGCAGGAGATCCTCAACAGCGACGCCGCATCCTATGGCGGCGCCGGCTGGGGCAATCTGGGCGGCGCCGACGCGGCGCCCGTCGCCGCCCACGGTCGTTCGTGGTCGCTGACGCTCACGCTGCCGCCGCTGGCGATGGTCGTGTTCCGGGAGCCCGGCAATGCCGACTCCTGACGAAGCGCGCGCACGCGCCGTCGTCGACCGCGTCGAGCCGGCGATCGATTGCGGCCGCTTCGCCGTCAAGCGGGTGCAGGGAGAGCCGCTGGTCGTCGTGGCCGACTGCTTCACCGACGGGCACGACACGATTCGCGCGATGCTGCGCTGGCGCGCCGAAGACGAACCCGAATGGCGCGAGGTCGAGATGCAGCCGCTGGTCAACGACCGTTGGCAGGCGCTGTTCATCGCCGGCGAGCCCGGGCGCTATCGCTACGGCGTCGTGGCCTGGGTCGACCCGCTCGCGACCTGGCGCACCGAGTTCGCCCGGCGCGAGGACCCTGCCGATCTGCGCATCGCAGCGCGCGTCGGGGCCGCGCTGATCGCGGAAACCTCGCGGCGCGCGGGCGGCGGCGAACGCACGATCCTCGCCGAGTGGTCGCGCGCGCTCGAGGCCGCGGCCGGCGACGGCGGCGGCCTCGACCGGTTGCGATCGCTCGCGCTCGACGACATCCGCTACGGGCTCGCGCTGCGCTTTCCCGACCGGCGCTTCCAGACGGCCTGGCCGATCGAGCTGCCGCTGAAAGTCGATCGTCCCCGCGCCGGCTTTTCGTCCTGGTACGAGCTGTTCCCGCGATCGACTTCGCCGCAGCGCGGCCGGCACGGCACGCTCGCCGATTGTGCTGCGCGGCTCGACGACATCGCGGCGATGGGCTTCGACGTCGTCTACCTGCCGCCGATCCACCCGATCGGCCGGGAAAAGCGAAAGGGTCGAAACAACGCGCTCGCCGCGGGCGCCCAAGACGTCGGCAGCCCCTGGGCCATCGGATCGAGCGAGGGCGGGCACAAGTCGATCCACCCGCAGTTGGGCACGCTCGACGACTTCCGGGCACTGGTGGCGAAGGCGAAGTCGCTCGGCATGGAGATCGCACTCGACATCGCGTTCCAGTGCGCCCCCGACCATCCGTACGTCGAGGCGCACCCGCAGTGGTTCCGCCGGCGCCCCGACGGCACCGTGCAGTACGCCGAGAATCCGCCGAAGAAGTACCAGGACATCTATCCCTTCGACTTCGAAACCGACGACAGCGCGGCGCTGTGGCAGGAGCTGCGCAGCGTGTTCGAATTCTGGATCGTCGAGGGCGTGCGCGTGTTCCGCGTCGACAACCCGCACACCAAGCCGTTCGCGTTCTGGGAATGGGTGATCGACGAGATCGGCCGCGAGCACCCCGACGTCGTGTTCCTCGCCGAGGCGTTCACCCGGCCCAAGCCGATGCACCGACTCGCCAAGCTCGGCTTCACGCAGTCGTACACCTACTTCGCGTGGCGCAACACGAAGGAGGAACTCACCGAGTATTTCACCGAACTGGCGCATGGCCCGGGGCGCGAGTATTTCCGACCGAATGCCTGGCCGAACACGCCCGACATCCTCACCGAGGCGCTGCAATACGGAGGACGCGCGGCCTTCGTCTCGCGCCTGGTCCTGGCCGCGACCCTGTCGGCGAACTACGGCATCTACGGACCCGCCTACGAACTGATGGAGCACGTCGCGCGCGAGCCCGGCAGCGAGGAATACCTGGACTCGGAGAAGTACGAGATCCGCCACTGGGACCTCGATCGTCCCGACAGCCTGCGCCCGCTGCTGGCGCTGGTGAACCGCATCCGTCGCGAGAACCCCGCACTGCAGTCGAATGCGGGGCTGTCGTTCGTGTCGGTCGACAATCCGCAACTGATCGCCTATGCGAAGCGTTCGGCCGACGCGACGAACACCATCGTCACCGTCGTCGATCTCGATCCGCACCACGTGCAGAGCGGCTGGATCGACCTGGACCTCGCGCGCTTCGGCATCGCGCCGGACGACACCTTCCAGATGCACGACCTGCTCTCCGGCGCGCGCTATCTGTGGCACGGGGCGCGCAACTTCGTGCTGCTCGACCCGGCGCGCATGCCCGCGCACGTGTTCCGGCTGCGGCGCCGCATCCGCCGCGAGCAGGACTTCGACTACTTCGACTGAGCGCGGACGCGATCGCGATGAACACGACGCAAAGTGCCGAATCGCTGCAGGCAGCGCAATCGCCCGCGCAGCCGGCGGCGCCGGAAGGCATCGCGGCCCGCGCGCGCGCATCGAAGCCGGCGAGCACGTGGCCCGACGACGACCCGCTCTGGTACCGCGACGCGGTGATCTACCAGCTGCACGTGAAGGCCTTCCTGGACTCCAACGGCGACGGAATCGGCGACTTCGCCGGGCTGACCTCGAAACTCGACTACGTCCGCGAACTCGGCGTCAACACGATCTGGGTGATGCCGTTCTACCCGTCGCCGCTGCGCGACGACGGCTACGACGTCTCGGACTACCGCAACGTGCATCCGCAGTACGGCACGCGCAACGACGTGCGGGTGTTCATCCGCGAGGCGCACCGCCGGCGGCTGCGCGTGATCACCGAACTCGTCGTGAACCACACGTCGGACCAGCATCGCTGGTTCCAGGCCGCGCGGCGCGCGCCGCCCGGCTCGGCGAAACGCAGCTACTACGTCTGGAGCGACGACCCGAACCGCTACGCGGGCACGCGGATCATCTTCACCGACACCGAGTCGTCGAACTGGACCTGGGATCCGGTGGCCAAGGCGTACTACTGGCACCGCTTCTTCAGCCACCAGCCCGACCTGAACTTCGACAACCCGCACGTGCTCAAGGCGGTCGTGCGCGTGATGCGGTTCTGGCTCGACATGGGCGTGGACGGATTCCGGCTCGACGCGATCCCCTACCTCGTCGAGCGCGAGGGAACCAGCAACGAGAACCTCCCCGAGACGCACGCGGTGATCAAGCGCATCCGGGCGATGCTCGACGAGCGGCACGCCAACCGCATGCTTCTGGCGGAGGCGAACCAGTGGCCCGAAGACGTGCGCGAGTACTTCGGCGACGGCGACGAGTGCCACATGGCGTACCACTTCCCGCTGATGCCGCGCATGTACATGGGCATCGCGCAGGAAGACCGCCATCCGATCGTCGAGATCATGCAGCAGACGCCGGAGATCCCCGACGGATGCCAGTGGGCGATCTTCCTGCGCAACCACGACGAACTGACGCTCGAGATGGTGACCAGCCGCGAGCGCGACTACATGTATCGCACGTACGCGACCGATCCGCGCGCGCGCATCAACCTGGGCATTCGCCGCCGTCTCGCGCCGCTGATGGAGAACGACCGCGAGCGGATCAAGCTGATGAACAGCCTGCTGCTGTCGATGCCCGGCTCGCCGATCGTCTACTACGGCGACGAGATCGGCATGGGCGACAACATCTTCCTCGGCGACCGCGACGGCGTGCGCACGCCGATGCAGTGGAGCCCCGATCGCAACGCGGGCTTCTCGCGAGCGGATCCGCAGCGGCTGTACCTGCCGCCGATCATGGACCCGGTCTACGGCTACGAGGCGGTCAACGTCGAGGCGCAGGCACGCGACCAGTCGTCGCTGCTGAACTGGATGCGCCGCCTGCTCGCCGTGCGCCACACGAGCCGCGCGTTCGGCCGCGGAAAACTGTGCTTCCTGACGCCCGGCAACCGCAAGATCCTGGCGTACCTGCGCGAATACGAATCGGAGGAAGACCGCGACGTGATCCTGTGCGTGGCGAACCTGTCGCGCACGGCACAGCCGGTGGAGTTGAACCTGGCGCGCTTCCGCGGCTTCGTCCCCGTCGAGATGATCGGACGCACGCCCTTTCCGCCGATCGGCGAGCTGCCCTACCTGCTCACGCTTCCCGCACACGGGTTCTACTGGTTTCGCCTCGCCACCGACGTCGAGGTACCGGCGTGGCACGAAGACCAGCTGGTGCGCGAGGACCTGCCGGTGGTCGTTCTCTTCGACGGCTGGACGAGCCTGTTCCGCGACCGGGTCGTGCCGTGGCGCATCCGGCTCGCCGAGCAGACGCGCGCACAGCTCGAGCGCGACGTGCTGCCGCGCTACGTCTCGCAGCAGCGATGGTTCGCCGGCAAGGATCGCGGCCTGCAGTCGGTCGCGCTGCGCGACTGGGCGGTCGTGCGAAAGAGCGACCGCAGCTGGCTGATCGCGCTGGTCGACGCCGTCGCGCCCGACGCACCCGCGTCGGCTCCACGCGAGTCGTATTTCCTCCCGCTGAGCCTGATCTGGGGCGACACCGAGGAGCCGAAGGTGCGTGCACTGGGCGCGGCCGTGCTGGCGAAGGTGCGCGAGCAGGCGCAGATCGGCGTGATCGCCGATTCGATCGTCGACGAGGCGTTCTGCCGCGAACTCGTGCGCGCGATCGGGGCGCGCGAACGAATCGATCTCGCCCACGGCTCGATCGCCTTCGTTCCGGGCGCCTCGTTCGCCCGCATCGTCGGCGACGACGTCGAGTCGCTCGCCCTGCAGCGCGGCGGCGGCCAGTCGAGCAACGCCGTCGCGGTGCTCGGCGAGACGGTGTTCATCAAGGCGTACCGGCGCCTGCAGCAGGGCGTCAATCCCGAGGTCGAGATCGGCCGTTACCTGACCGACGTCGCCGGCTTCGCGCACGGCGTGCCGGTCGCCGGCTGGATCGACTACGTCGACCCGGCCGGGCAGCCGACGACGCTCGCCATCGTCCAGCAATACGTCCCCAACCAGGGAGACGCCTGGAGCTGGAGCGTCGACTATCTCGAGCGGTTCCTCGAGGAACGGCGCTTCGCCGCGGACGCATCGGACGACGCGCACGGTTCGTTCTTCGACCTGGTCGGCACGCTCGGCGAGCGGGTCGGCGCACTGCATCGCGCCTTCGCACTGCGCAGCGCCGATCCGGCCTTCGAGCCGGTGCCCGCCGATCCGACGCACGTGCCGCAGCTGGCGCAGCGCGTGCGCGACGAAGCGCTGCAATCGCTGGCAATGCTCGAGGCGCAGCTGGCCGCACTGCCCGACGAGGCGAAGACGCTGGCGCACACCGTGCTTTCGCGCCGTGCGCAGCTCGACGCCGCGCTGGATGCGCCGGACGCCGCGCAGGAGCTGCTCCTCACGCGCCATCACGGCGACCTGCATCTGGGCCAGGTCCTGCTGTCGAGCAACGACTTCCTGATCATCGACTTCGAGGGCGAGCCGGCGCGAAGCATCGAGGAGCGCCAGCGACGCACGACGCCGCTGCGCGACGTCGCCGGCATGCTGCGCTCCTTCGACTATGCGCGGCAGACGGCGCTGCGCGGCGCGCTGCACGGGCCCGACGATGCGCAGGCGATGACCGACGCGGCCGCGCAGTGGCTCGCCGGCGCGCGCGCGGCCTTTCTCGCCGGCTATGCGCGCGTCACCGACGGCTCGGGCCTGTATGCGTCGCTCGAGCGCTCGGCGGACCTGCTGCGGCTGCTCGAGCTGGAAAAAGCGCTGTACGAGCTGCGCTACGAACTGCGCAACCGGCCGGCGTGGGTCGCCATCCCGTTGCAGGGCATCGTCGACCTGCTCGGCGCACAACGAACAGGGGAGCACGAGCATGGACCGGGTTGACACGGTGTTCGAGCCGCTGCGCATCTGGCTGGTGCAGGCGAGCGCGTGGCTGCCGCGGCTGCTGCTCGCGGTGGTGGTGCTGGCGGCCGGCTGGCTCGTCGCGAAGGCCGTGCGCTTCGCCGTGGTGCGGGCGCTGCGCGCGATCAACCTGCACGTGGTGACCGAGCGTGCCGGCGTCGACCAGCTCCTCGCGCAAGGCGGCTCGACACAGGGGGCGGTCGGCCTGTTCGGCAGTCTCGCCTGGTGGCTGGTGATGCTCGGCGCGCTCGTCGTCGCGTCGAACGCACTCGGCCTCGACTACGTCGGCAACCTGCTCACCAGCGTCATCCTGTTCCTGCCCCGACTGCTGGTCGCGCTCGTCATCGTCGTGCTGGGCGCCTACTTCGCGCGCTTCCTCGGCAACGCGGTGACCGCGTACTGCCAGGGCCTCGGCATCACCGACGCGGCACTGCTCGGCAGGCTGGCGCGCAGCGTGATGCTGGTGTTCGTCGCACTGATCGCACTGGACCAGATCGGCGTGGGCGGCGACATCGTCCGGCAGAGCTTTCTCGTCGTCCTGTCGGGGATCGTGCTGGCGCTGGCGCTCGCCTTCGGCCTCGGCGGGCGCGAACGCGCCGCCGAACTGATCGACCGCTGGTGGCCGCGCAACGGCGAGCGCAAGCTTCCATGAACGCCGCGGCGCGTGCCCCCGCGGTCTGGCCGGGCCGCCCGTATCCGCGCGGCGCCACCTGGGACGGCGAAGGCGTGAACTTCGCCCTCTTCTCGGAGGGCGCCGAACGGGTCGAGCTGTGCCTGTTCGACGGGATGGGACGCCGCGCCACGCATCGCATCCAGATGCGCGAGCGCACCGACTACGTGTGGCATTGCTACCTGCCGCAGGCACGCCCGGGGCTGCTCTACGGCTATCGCGTGCACGGCCCGTACCGACCCGAGGACGGGCTGCGCTTCAATCCGAACAAGCTGCTGCTCGACCCGTACGCGAAGTCGATCGCCGGCACCGTGCGCTGGCACGATGCGTTGTTCGGCTACACGATCGGCGACCCGCGCGAGGACCTCTCGTTCGACCGGCGCGACAGCGCGCCGTTCGCGCCGCGCGCCCGCGTGCTGGAAACCGCTTTCACGTGGGGCGACGATCACCGGCCGTCGGTGCCGTGGAACGAAACGGTGATCTACGAGCTGAACGTGCGCGGATTCACGATCCTCAACCGCCTCGTTCCCGAGCCGCTGCGCGGCACCTATGCCGGGCTCACGCACCTGTCGGCGATCTCGTACCTGAAGCGGCTGGGCGTCACCACCGTCGAGCTGATGCCGGTGCACGCGTTCGTCGACGACCGCCGCCTGGTGAACCAGTCGATGCGCAACTACTGGGGCTACAACACGCTGGGTTATTTCGCCCCGGAGGGGCGCTACAGCGCTTCGGGCCGCATCCAGGAATTCAAGACGATGGTCAAGGCGCTGCACTCGGCCGGGATCGAAGTGATCATCGACGTCGTCTACAACCACACCTGCGAGGGAAACCAGCTCGGCCCGACGCTGAGCCTGCGCGGCGTCGACAACGCCACCTACTACCGGCTCGACCCTTCCGCGCCACGCTACTACGCCGACTACACCGGCTGCGGCAACACGGTGAACCTGCCGCATCCGCATACGCTGCAGCTCGTCATGGACTCGCTTCGCTACTGGGTCGAGGACATGCACGTCGACGGATTCCGCTTCGATCTCGCGCCTGCGCTCGCGCGCGAGGCGGGCGGCGTCGAAAGCTGGAGCAGCTTCTTCGACGTGATCCGCCAGGATCCGGTGCTCAACGGCGTGAACCTGATCGCCGAGCCCTGGGACATCGGCCTCGGCGGCTACCAGGTCGGCAACTTTCCGGCCGGCTGGGCCGAATGGAACGACCGCTATCGAGACGGAATGCGCGCGTACTGGAAGGGCGACGGCGGCGTGATCGGCGAGTTCGCGCGTCGCCTGACCGGCTCGAGCGACCTCTACAGCCGCGCCGGCCGGCGCCCGCACGCGAGCATCAACTACGTGACCTCGCACGACGGCTTCACGCTCGCCGACCTCGTCTCGTACAACGAACCCCACAACGAGGCGAACGGGCCCGACGACGCCGGCGGGCACGAACACAACCTGTCGTGGAACTGCGGCGTCGAGGGGCGGACCGACGATCCCGCGGTACTCGCATTGCGCGCGCGCCAGCAGCGCAACTTCCTGGCGACGCTGTTCCTGTCGCACGGCGTGCCGATGCTGCTGGCCGGCGACGAGTTCGGGCGCACGCAGCGCGGCAACAACAACGCCTATTGCCAGGACAACGAGATCTCGTGGGTCGACTGGGACGTGGGCGAGGACGGCGAGCGACTGTTCGCGTTCGCCCGTCGGCTCATCGCGCTGCGCCATCGGCACCCGGTGTTCCGCCGGCGCGACTTCTTCCAGGGGCGCCCGCTGCACGGCGGCGACGTGAAGGACGTGCTCTGGCTGCGGCCCGACGGCCAGGAGATGAGCGAGGACGAATGGGCGCATTCGCACGCGCGCAGCCTCGCCGTCTACCTTTCCGGGGCGGGCCTGCACGACGTCGACGCCTTCGGCCGGACGCTGCAGGACGACGATTTCCTGATGCTGTTCAACGCGCACCACGAGCGGGTCGCCTTCGAGCTGCCGCAGCTGGACAACGGCCCGTGGCGGCGCGTGTTCGATACGGCCGCCTTCGAGGCGCGCGAGCCGGTGCTCGCACCCGACGCAGCCGGGGCGCCCGACGCGATGCCCGAGACCTTTCGCGCGGAACGCGCGGATGCAGGCCCGCGCTACGAGCTGGAGGGCCGCGCGCTCGCACTGCTCACGCGGAGCGTGAAGCACGGATGAAGCGCCTGCACGCGATGCCGTTCGGCGCGCTGCCGAAGGCGGGCGCGGGTGCCCGATTCCGCCTGTGGGCGCCGGCGCGCGAACGCGTCACGCTCGAGCTGCTGCAGCGCGACGGCCGCGAGGCGGCGGCCGGCAGTGATGCGCCGGTGGCGCTCGCCGTGCCGATGCAGCGCTGCGACGACGGGTGGCACGCCGCCGACGCGGTCGACGCGCCCGCCGGAACGCTGTACCGCTTCCGCCTCGACGAACAGCTCGCCGTTCCCGATCCGGCGTCGCGCTTCAATCCGTTCGACGTGCACGGGCCGAGCGAACTCGTCGATCCGCTCGCCTACGACTGGCACGACGGCGAATGGCGCGGGCGCCGCTGGCACGAGGCGGTGATCTACGAAATGCACGTCGGAACCTTCACCGATGAAGGAACCTTCGACGCCGCGCGCGAACGCCTGGCCGAGCTCGCCTCGCTCGGCGTCACCGCAGTCGAGCTGATGCCGGTCGCCGATTTCCCCGGCACGCGCGGCTGGGGCTACGACGGCGTGTTGCCGTTCGCGCCCGATGCCGCCTACGGCAGACCCGACGCGTTCAAGCGCTTCGTCGACCACGCACATTCGCTCGGACTGATGGTGCTGCTCGACGTCGTCTACAACCACTTCGGGCCGGAAGGAAACTACCTGCGCGCCTACGCGCCGCAGTTCTTCGATGCGTCCAGACGAACGCCGTGGGGCGACGCACTGAGCTTCGACGCCGCGTCGAGCGGGCCGGTGCGCGCGTTCTTCGTGAACAACGCGCTGTACTGGGTGCTCGAGTACAGCCTCGACGGACTTCGCATCGACGCGGTGCACGCGATCGAGGATCGCTCCTCGCCCGACCTGATCGAGGAGATCGCGCGCGCGCTGCGCGACGGACCGGAGCGCGACCGCTTCGTGCACGTCGTGCTCGAGAACGACCGCAACGACACGAGATACCTCCGACGCGCGCCCGACGGCGCGCCGCGGATCGCGAACGCACAGTGGAACGACGATCTGCACCACGCGCTGCACGTCGTGCTCACCGCGGAAACCGACGGTTACTACGCCGACTACGCCGACGCGCCGATCGAGCGCCTCGGGCGCGCACTGGCCGAAGGCTTCGTCTACCAGGGAGAGCCGTCGCCGTTTCGCGGCGGAACCGCACGCGGCATGCCGAGCGCGCAGCTGCCGCCGTCGGCCTTCGTCGCCTTCGTGCACACGCACGACCAGGTCGGCAACCGCGCCTTCGGCGAGCGTCTCGATGCGCTGGCCGACCCCCGATTCATGCCGGCGGCGCTCGCCTGCGCGCTGCTCGGCGCGCAGGTGCCGATGCTGTTCATGGGCGACGAATACGCGGCGTCCACGCCGTTCCTGTACTTCTGCGACTTCGGCCCCGAGCTCGCCGAGGCGGTGCGCAACGGCCGACGCGCCGAGTTCGGGCGCTTCCAGGCCTTTCGCGACCCGGCCGCGCGCGAGGCGATTCCCGATCCGAATGCCGTGCAGACCTTCATCGCGTCGAAGCTCGACCACGCCGAACGCTCGGTCTCGCCGCACCGCGAGCGGCTGGCGCTGGTCGCACGCATGCTCGCCGCGCGCCGCAGCTGCATCGAACGCTCGAGCGCGATCCGACGCGCCGGGCGATGGCACGCCGACGGCAGGCTGCTGAGCGTTCGCTGGACGCCGGGCGACGGGGCAGCGGACAGCGCGTCGTCGCCCGCCGATGGCGCGCTCGCCTTGCACCTGAACTTCGGGGACACCGACGCGATGGTCGACGCCGGCGCCTCGTTCGAACCGCGGTTCGTGCATGCGGCTGCGCGCGGGCAGGCAACAGCGGCGTGGACGCTGGCGCCGGGCGGCGTGCTCTACGGAGCGGCAACGGGGAAGCGGCGCCGTGGCTGACGGCACCCCGCGGCAGCGCCTGGAATGGCTGGCGCGGGCGCACGGCGTCGACACGTTCTACGAAGACATCTGGGGGCGGCGCCACGAGGCTTCCGACGACGGCCTGCGCGCGCTGCTCGCGCAGCTCGGCGTGCCCGCGGCCGACGACGCGCAGGTCGATCGCAGCCTCGCGCAGACGCATCCGGACTACTGGAAGCGCCTGGCCGAGCCGGTCGTCGCGGTCACGCTTCCGGCCGCGCGGATCGCGGTGCTGGTGCGCGTTGCGCGTCCCGAGGGCTCGTCACCGCGCATCGCATGGCGCTTCGCACCCGAGACCGGCGCGATCATCGAGGGAACCGCCGACGTCGACGCGCTGGCGCTGCGCGAGGTCGCCGAAGTCGACGGCGTACGCCACGAGGCGCGCTGGCTCGAAATCGACGCAGCGCCGGCGCCCGGCTATCACTTCCTGACGCTCGAAGCAGGCGACGCGCGCGCCGGCGTCTTCGTCGTCGCAGCGCCGCCGCGCTGCTTCCAACCGCCGGCGCTGCGCGGCGGTATCCGCGTCTGGGGATGGTCGGTGCAGCTCTACGGGCTGCGTTCGGCGCACAACTGGGGCGTCGGCGACTTCGGCGACCTGCTGCAGCTGGTCGACATCGCCGCCGCGCACGGCGCCAGCGCGATCGGGCTGAACCCGCTGCACGCGCGCTTCACGCACAATCCTGCGCACGCCAGCCCCTACGCGCCGTCGTCGCGGCTGTGGCTCGACGCGCTGGCAATCGACGTGTCGGCCGTCGACGGCTTCGACGAGGCGCCGCAAGTGCGCGAGATCGTCGCGTCTGCTGCGTTCGGCGCGCGCCTCGCCGCGCTGCGCGACGCCGCCCTCGTCGACTTCGCCGCCGTCTCCGCGCTCAAGCACGAGGTGCTGCGCGCGTTGCATGCGCATTTCCGGCAGGTACATCTGGCCGCGGACACGCCGCTCGCGCGCGAATTCCGTGCCTTCCAGGCACGCTCGGGCGCCGCGTTGCGCCGCCACGCGCTGTACGAAGCGCTTCAGGAGCACTTCCACTCGCAGGACCCGTCCGTCTGGGGATGGCAGGTCTGGCCGCAGGCGTTTCGCGACGTCGAATCGGAGGCGGTGCGGCGCTTCGAATCGGAACGGCCCGAGCAGGTCGAGTATCACGAATACCTGCAATGGCAGGCCGACCGGCAGCTGGCGCGCGCGGCTTCGCACTGTCGCGAGCGCGGCATGGCGATCGGCCTGTACCTCGATCTTGCCGTCTCGGTCGACCGCGCCGGTTCCGACGCATGGTCGTTCGCGCACTGCCTTGCCACGCAGGCGAGCGTGGGCGCTCCGCCGGACGACTTCAACCTGCTCGGCCAGGACTGGGGGCTGCCCCCGTTCGTCCCGGCTTCGCTGCGCGCGCGGGGACACGAGCCTTTCGTGGCGGCGTTGCGCGCGAACATGCGCCACGCCGGTGCGCTGCGCATCGACCACGTGATGGCGCTGATGCGGCTGTACTGGATACCGCCCGCTGCCGGCGCGCGCGACGGCGCCTACGTGCACTACCCGCTCGACGAGCTGCTGGCGATCGTTGCGCTCGAAAGCCACCGCAACCGCTGCCTGGTGATCGGCGAGGATCTCGGCACCGTGCCGCCGCAGGTACGCACCGCGCTCGCGCGCGCCCGCGTGCTGTCGTACCGCTTGCTGTACTTCGAGCGCGACGCCGCCGGCGATTTTCTCGCGCCGCAGGCGTATCCGTACGACGCGCTGGTATCGATCGGCACGCACGACCTGCCGACGCTGGCCGGCTGGTGGAGCGGGCACGACCTGCGCGTGCGCGCCGGGCTCGGACTGTTCCCCGACGACGAGACGCTGCGCACCCGGACGCAGGCGCGCGCGAGCGACCGCGCGCGCCTGGCGGCGGCGATGATCGCCGAAGGCGCATTGTCCGACGGCCGCGATGCCGATGCCGTCGCCGCCGGGCCGCTGGGCACGGAGCTCGTCGACGCCGCGCATCGCTACCTCGGGTCGACGCCGTCGCGCCTGATGATGATCCAGCCCGAGGACTGGCTCGGCGTCCTCGACCAGAACAACCTGCCGGGCACCACCGACGGCCATCCGAACTGGCGTCGCCGCCTGCCGGTGGACCTCGACGCGCTCGACCGCGAGCCTGCCACCGCGCGGATCGCCGGCGTGCTCGGCGCGCTGCGCGAATCGCCGCGGGCACAGCGCCGGGGCGACCCGCAGGGGCAGGCGCGCATCCCCCGTTCGACCTACCGGTTGCAGCTGCATCCGGGCTTCGGTTTCGACGCCGCGTCGCGCGCGCTGCCCTATCTCGAGCGACTGGGCGTGGGCGACCTCTACTGCTCGCCGATACTGGCGGCGCGATCGGGAAGCACGCACGGATACGACATCGTCGACCATCGGCGCATCAGCGCACAGCTCGGCGGCGGCACCGGCTTCGACGCGCTCTCCGAGGCACTGCGCGCGCGCGGAATGGGCCTGCTGTGCGACATCGTGCCGAACCACATGGGCGTGCTGTGCGCCGAGAACGCATGGTGGATGGACGTGCTCGAACACGGCGAGGCCTCGGCGCACGCCCGGTCGTTCGACATCGACTGGCATCCGTCGGAAAGCGATCTCGACGGCAAGGTGCTGCTGCCGCTGCTCGGCGGCCACTACGGCGACGTGCTCGAACGCGGCGAGCTCGTACTCGTGTTCGACGCGCAGGGCGGACGCTTCGCGATCGACTATCACGAGCACCGGCTTCCGCTCGATCCGTCGAGCGCAGCGGTCGTCCTGCGCATCGCGCAGCGCCGGCTGGTGCGCGAGCGCGCCGAAGCGGACTTGCGGCTGTCCTTCGAAGCCGTCGTCGAATGCTTCGACCGGCTGCCGTCGCGACTGGCACCGGCCGCCGGCGCCGACGGCTCGAGGGCGAAGGCGAGCACGGCCTGCGCCGGCGCGTTGGCGACGCTCGCCGCCGCGCACCCGCAGCTGCGTGCGGCGATCGACCGAGCGGTGGCCTCGCTGAACGGGCGCTCGCCGCGCGCACGCGACGCGCTGCACGCGCTGATCGAGCGGCAGGCATGGCGCCCCGCGTACTGGCGCGCCGCCTCCGACGAGATCAACTATCGGCGTTTCTTCGACATCAACTCCCTTGCCGGATTGCGCGTCGAGGACGAATCGGTGTTCGAAGCCACGCATTCGCTCGTGCTCGACCTGGCGGCGTGCGGGCGCATCGACGGGCTGAGGATCGACCATCCGGACGGCCTGTACGACCCGGGCCAGTACTTCGAGCGCCTGCAGGACGGATTCGCCCGGCGCGCCGGCATCGCGCCGCGCGCGGACGGCGGCCCGGCGCGACCGCTGTACGTCGCGATCGAGAAGATCGTCGCGAGCCATGAGCGCGTCCCCGAATCGTGGCCGATCCACGGCACCACCGGCTACCGCTTCGCCACGATCTGCAACGGATTGTTCGTCGACCGCGAAGCGAAGGCGCGCATCGACCGGATCTGGCGTGCGTTCACCGGCGAGCGCCGCAACTTCGAGCAGACCGCCTACGAAGGCAAGCTGCTGGCGATGCGCCACCTGCTCGCCTCCGAGTTGCGCATCCTGTCGATGGAACTGCAGCGCATCGCACGCGCCGACCGCCGTACGCGCGACTACACGCAACAGACGCTGCGCCGCGCCCTCGCCGAAGTCGTCGCCCGGCTGCCCGTGTACCGCACCTACATCACCGATCGGCCGTCCAGGCAGGATCGACGCTACATCGATTGGGCGGTCGGACAGGCCGCCCGGCGGAGTCCCGCCGCCGATCCCACCGTCTTCGGCTTCGTGCGCGACGCGCTGCTCGGGCGCGCGCCGCCCGGCAGCACTGCGGCGCTGCGCGAACGCACGCTGCGCTTCGCGCGCCGCTTCCAGCAGTTCACTTCGCCGGTGGCAGCCAAGGGGGTCGAGGACACCGCGCTGTACCGGTTCAACCGCCTCGTGTCGCTGAACGATGTCGGCGCCGAGCCCGACGCCTTCGGCTACACGATCGACGCGTTCCATGCCGCCAATTCCGACCGCGCCGCGCACTGGCCGCACACGATGCTCGCGTTGTCGACGCACGACAACAAGCGTTCGGCCGACGTGCGCGCGCGCATCGACGTCCTCTCGTGGATGCCGGCCGCCTGGCGCCTGACGCTGCGGCGCTGGCGACGGATCAACCGCAGTCGGCGCCGCATCGTGCACGGTGCGCCGGCGCCGTCGCCGAACGACGAGTACCTGCTCTACCAGGTGCTGCTGGGCACTTTCCGCCCCGAGGAGACTTCGCCCGACGCGCACGCCCGCTACGTCGAGCGCATCGAGCGCTTCGCGGTGAAGGCGGCGCGCGAGGCGAAGACGAGCACGAGCTGGGTGAATCCCGACGCCGGCTACGAAGAAGCGCTCGCCGACTTCGTGCGCGGCGCGTTGCAGTCGCCGGCGTTCGTCGACGAGCTGCGCGAACAGGTCGTGCCGATCGCCTGGTTCGGCGCGCTGCATAGCCTCGCGATGCTCGTACTGCAACACACGGCGCCCGGCGTACCCGACCTGTACCAGGGAAACGAGTGCTTCGACTTCAGCCTGGTCGACCCGGACAACCGGCGCCCGGTCGACTTCGCGCGCCACGCGGCGCTGCTCGACGCGATCGAGCGCCGCGTCGCCGACGACGGACTGGCACGCACGGCGCAGTCGTTGGCCCGCACGCCGACGGCGGACGACTGCAAGCTGTTCGTCGCGTGGCGACTGCTGCAGCTGCGCCGCGCGCGCGGCGCGCTGTTTCGCGACGGCGCCTACGTCCCGCTCGACGTCACCGGCCGGCACGCGCAGCACCTGGTGGCCTACGCGCGCCAGGACGACGATGATCTCGTCGTCGTCGTCGTCGCACGCGGATTGCCGAAGCTGCTCGCCGCAAGCGGCACGCTGCCCGAAGGCGCCGGACTGTGGGCCGACACACGCGTGTCGCTCGACGGCATCGACGCCGCAGGCGAGCTGGTCGACCAGCTCGGCGGGCGCACGGTGCACGCATCGGTGGGGTCGCTGTCGCCGGCAGCGGTGCTCGCGGGACTGCCGGCGGCGGTGCTGCTGGGACGCGCCTGAGGCCGCCAGGAGCCGCGGCGTGCGGCGGGCGCGGGCGCGGGCGGCGGCGCGATGCGGTGCGGCGGGTGCGGGGCGGCGGGCGCGGTGCGGCGGGCGCGGGGCGCGGGTGCGGTGTGCGGCGGTGTGGTGCGGCGGGCGCGGTGCGTACGCGGCGGCGGGCACAGCGCGTACGGCAGCACGCCGTTGCGCGTACGGCGGCACGCCGCGGCTGCACAACGGGCGCGGTGCGCGCAGCAACACGCCGCGGCTGCATACGCAGCGCCCCGACCGGCCCACGCACCCGTTTGCTGCGAAAGGCAGCGTTTCTGCTCGCGCACCGATTTGCACAGGCCAGAATGCTGGATTCCGCAGCGTTCTTGCGTCTGGCCGGCCGGCCTGCCGGATTGCGCCGGCCGGCCGGATCGCGCCCGCCAGCCGGCCGGCCTGCCGGATTGCGCCGGCCGGCCGGATCGCGCCCGCTGGCCGGCAGGCCTGCCGGATTGCGTCGGCCGGCCGGATCGCGGCCGCTGGCCCGCCGGCCGGCCGGAGAGCAGCACGAAGGTCACGCGCGAGCCCAGCGTGTAGCGGCAACGGGGCCATTGCGAGGCTGGCCCTTGCGGGGCGGTACAGGATCCATGCCCGGAACCCGCGCCATCGTTGGTGCCGGAGGCGGGAATCGAACCCGCACGAGGTCTCCCTCACCGGATTTTGAGTCCGGCGCGTCTACCAGTTCCACCACTCCGGCGCCTGCACGCCCGCGCCGCGGCGTGCGGCGAAGGCGCGATTATGCGGCCGGCAGCTGCGCAGCGACAAGCGAGGCCGCCGTTCGCGGCGCGGCGCACGAGGCGAAGCGGAAACGGGCGCCGCCGATGCGCCCGGCGCCGGCAGGGACAAGCGCGCGACTTGCGGCGGCGACGCGCGAACATCGGGCATGGGACCCGACTCGCACGAGGCGCATGCGGCCTCCAGCAAGCCGATCGAGGACTACGGCCTGATCGGCAACCTGCTCACCGCCGCGCTGGTCGCGCGCGACGGCTCGATCGACTGGCTGTGCCTGCCGCGCTTCGACTCCGACGCGTGCTTCGCCGCACTGCTCGGCGGACCCGAGCACGGCCGATGGCGCATCGGGCCGCAGGAAGAAGCCTCCGAGACGAAGCGCCGCTACCTGCCGCGTACGGCGATCCTCGAGACGCGCTTCGAGACCTCGAAAGGCGCGTTCTCGGTCACCGATTTCCTGCCCTTCGGCGACGACGACCGCAAGGTCGAGCTGGTTCGCCTCGTGCGCGGCGAGTCGGGCCGGCCCACCGTTTCGATGGAACTGGTCCTGCGCTTCGGCTACGGCCGGACGGTTCCGTGGGTGCGCCGGCGCGACTACGGGTTGCGGGCGGTGGCCGGCCCCGATGCAGTCGAGCTGGTCACGCCGATGACGCTGACGAACGAAGGAATGCGCACGCATGCCCGCTTCGAGATCGACGCGGGCGATTCGGTCCCGTTCACGCTCTCGTACCACCCGTCGCACCGGACGGCTTCCTTCGTCGACGACCGGACGTCGCTGCTCGAAACCACGGCTGCCCGCTGGCGCGCCTGGTGCGATCGCTGCACGCTTCCGCAGGACGCGCCGCAGCCCTGGAAGGACGCCGTGCTGCGCTCGCTGATCACGCTGAAGGCGCTCAGCCATCGCCCCACCGGCGGACTCGTCGCGGCGCCGACCACGTCGCTGCCCGAAGACTTCGGCGGCTCGCGCAACTGGGACTACCGCTACTGCTGGATCCGCGACGCGACGATGACGCTGTACGCGCTGCTCAACTCGGGCTACTTCGACGAGGCGCAGTCCTTTCGCCAGTGGATGCTGCGCGCGACCGCCGGGGACCCCGAGCAGATGCAGATCATGTACGGGCTGGCCGGCGAGCGGCGCCTGACCGAATTCGAGCTGCCCTGGCTGCCGGGCTACGCCGGCAGCCGCCCGGTACGCGTCGGCAATGCCGCGCACGAGCAGCTGCAGCTCGACGTCTACGGCGAGCTGATGGACGTCGCGCACGCGAGCCGGCGCTCGCAGCTCGACTGGGGCGGCGAAGCGTGGCAGCTGCAGTGCGCGCTGCTGGCGACACTCGAGCGCAAGTGGCACGAGCCCGACCGCGGCATCTGGGAAGTGCGCGGTCCGCCGCGGCATTTCACCTACTCGAAGCTGATGTGCTGGGTGGCCTTCGACCGAGCGGCAAAAGCGATCGAGGATTTCGGTCTCGACGGTCCGCTCGATCGCTGGCGCTCGATCCGCGACCAGATCCGCACGCAGATCCTGGAACGCGGTTTCGATCGCACGCGCAACACTTTCGTGCAGCATTTCGGCGGCGGCTCGCTCGATGCCTCGCTGCTGCTCGTCGCCGAGACCGGCTTCGTCGACCCGGAAGACGAGCGCTTCGCCGGCACCGTGCAGGCGATCGAGCGCGAACTCGTCTGCGACGGCTTCGTGCTGCGCTACCGGCCCCAGGACGTCGACGACGGCGTGGGCGGCAACGAAGGCGCATTCCTGCCGTGCAGCTTCTGGCTGGTCGATGCCTATGTGCTGCTCGGACGCCTGGACGAGGCCCAGGCGCTCTTCGAACGCCTGCTTGCGGTGCGCAACGACCTCGGGCTGCTCGCCGAGGAATACGATGCGCGCTCGCGACGGCTGTGCGGCAATTTCCCGCAGGCGTTCTCGCACGTCGCGCTGGTGAACACCTTGCACAACCTGATGCGCTCGGCGGGGCCTTCGCGACAGCGCGCGAATCGCGAAGCAGCACCGACGCAGCAGTCGGGAACCCGGCCCGGCGCCAGCGATCCTACAATCCGGGCCGATGCGCCGCAGTGACTTCGACTTCGCCCTTCCCCCCGAGCTGATCGCGCAGCACCCGGGCGCACACCGAGCCGACTCGCGACTGCTGCACGTTACGCGCGACTCGCTCGCCGACCTTCGCTTCCGCGACCTGCCGGCGCTGGTCGCCGCCGGCGACCTGCTCGTCTTCAACGACACGCGCGTCATCCGCGCCCGCCTGCGCGGAACGAAGGACAGCGGCGGGCGCATCGAGGCGCTCGTCGAGCGCGTGCTCGGCGCGCACGAAGCGCTCGTGCAGCTGCGCGCCAGCAAGCCGCCGCGACCGGGCACGCGCCTGCTGTGGCGCTCGAGCGGCGCGACGGTTCTCGCGCGCGAAGGCGGGTTCTGGCGATTGCGCTTCGACGACGACGTGCACGCGTGCCTGCAGCGCGAGGGCGCGCTGCCGCTGCCGCCGTACATCGAGCGGGCGCCGGAAATCGCCGACGAGGAGCGCTACCAGACCGTCTACGCGCGAGAGCCCGGATCGGTCGCCGCGCCGACCGCAGGGCTGCATTTCGACGAGACGGTGCTGCAGCAGCTGCGCGAGCGCGGCGCGCGCGAAGCCTTCGTCACGCTGCACGTCGGCGCCGGCACCTTCCAGCCGGTGCGCGTCGACGATCTTTCGCAGCACCGGATGCACGCCGAGCGCTTTCGCGTTCCCGAAGCCACCGCGCACGCGATCGACGAGGCACGCGCGCGCGGCGCGCGCATCGTCGCGATCGGAACGACTTCGCTGCGCACGCTCGAATCGGCCGCCGACGCGCAGGGACGCGTCGCGCCGGGCAGCGGCGAGACCCGCCTGTTCGTGACGCCCGGCTACCGCTTCCGCGTCGTCGACCGGCTGCTGACGAACTTCCACCTGCCGCGATCGACGCTGCTGATGCTGGTGAGCGCCTTCGCCGGCGTCGATCGCGTGCGTGCCGCCTATGCGCATGCGATCGCGCAGCGCTACCGCTTCTTCAGCTACGGCGACGCGATGCTGCTCGAACGCTGCGACGACCGGAACCCCCGGGCGATGATGCCGCTGCGGCGATAATCGCGCGATGCCCGAATTCGAGTTGCTGCAGCAGGACGGCCTGGCCCGATGCACGCGATTGCACCTGCCGCACGGCGTCGTCGAGACGCCGATCTTCATGCCCGTGGGCACCTACGGCGCGGTGAAGGCGATGTCGCCGCGCGAACTCGAGGAGATCGACGCGCGCATCGTCCTCGGCAACACCTTCCACCTGTGGCTGCGCCCGGGCATCGAGACGATCGCCCGCTTCGGCGGGCTGCATCGCTTCATCGGCTGGGAACGGCCGATCCTCACCGACTCGGGCGGCTTCCAGGTCTGGAGCCTGGGCGCGCTGCGGCGCATCTCCGAGGAAGGCGTGCGTTTCGCCTCGCCGGTCAACGGCGACCGGCTGTTCCTCACGCCCGAGATTTCGATGCAGATCCAGCACGCGCTCGATTCCGACGTGGCGATGATCTTCGACGAATGCACGCCGTACGAGCGCGACGGCGCACCTACGTCGTTCGACGAGGCCGCCTCGTCGATGCGGCTGAGCCTTCGCTGGGCGCGCCGCTCGCGCGACGCGTGGGACTCGCTGCGCGCCGCCGGCGCCGGCGGCGGAAACGCGCTGTTCGGCATCGTCCAGGGCGGCATGCACGAGGCGCTGCGCGACGAATCGCTCGCCGGCCTGGTCGACATCGGCTTCGACGGATACGCGATCGGCGGCCTGTCGGTGGGTGAACCGAAGGAGGAGATGCTGCGCGTGCTCGCGCACACCGCGCCTCGCCTTCCCGAGCGCGCACCGCGCTATCTGATGGGCGTAGGCACGCCGGAGGATCTCGTCGCCGGCGTGACCGCGGGCGTCGACCTCTTCGACTGCGTGCTGCCGACGCGCAACGCGCGCAACGGGTGGCTGTTCACGCAGTGGGGCGACCTGAAGCTGCGCAACGCGCGCTATCGCTCGGACGAACGACCGGTCGACGGACACTGCTCGTGCTACGCGTGCAGCCGCTTTTCGCGCGCCTACCTGCACCACTTGCAGAAGGTCGGCGAGATCCTGGGCGCGCGCCTCGCGACGATCCACAACCTGCACTACTACCTGGACCTGATGCGCGCGATGCGCGAGGCGATCGCCGCCGGCGAGCTCGCACGCTTCACCGCGGACTTCGCGCGGCGACGCCGGCGCGGCGTCGATTGACACCCGCCCCGCGTCCGGACCGGGCACGCCCTGCCCTATAATTGCCAGTTAACTTCCGGAGGCGCCTCGTGCTCATCTCGCCAGCCTACGCCCAGGCCGCGGGCTCGACCGAACAGCAGATCGTCGGCTTCCTGCCGATCATCCTGATGTTCGTCGTCCTCTATTTCCTGATGATCCGGCCCCAGATGAAGCGAGCGAAAGAGCACAAGACGATGCTCGGGGCGCTCAAGCGCGGCGACGAAGTCGTCACCTCGGGCGGATTGATCGGCCGCGTGACCAAGGTCGGCGAGAGCTACGTCACGATCGAGGTCGCCCGCACGCCCGAGGGCAAGGCAGGCGACGCGCCCATCGAGATGAACTTCCAGAAGGCGGCCGTGCAGACGCTGCTGCCCAACGGAACGATCAAGGCGATCTGAAGAACGGACGCGTGAACGTGCCTGCTGCACGGCACGGGCTCGCCACGGTTCCTTCACGCGTTCCAGGCGCATCGCGCCTACGCCCGAGCGGAACAGCATGAACCGCTACCCTGTCTGGAAATACGTCGTCCTCGCGCTGTCGCTGGTGTTCGGCCTGCTGTACACGCTGCCGAACTTCTTCGGGGAGGCGCCCGCCGTCCAGGTCTCCAGCGCGAAGGCCACGCAGAAGATCGACGACTCGATGGTCGGCCGCGTGGGCGACATCCTGTCGAAGGCAGGCATCGAGAGCACCGGGCTCTTCTTCGACGGCAACTCGGTCAAGGCCCGCTTCGCCAGCACCGACCTGCAACTGCGCGCCAAGGACGCCATCTCGCGCGCGCTGAATGCCGACCCGGACGATCCCTCGTGGATCGTCGCGCTGAACCTGCTGTCGGACACCCCGCGCTGGCTGACCGCGCTGCACGCGCTGCCGATGTACCTCGGGCTCGACCTGCGCGGCGGCGTGCACTTCCTGCTGCAGGTCGACATGAAGGAAGCGCTGGCCAAGCGAATGGACGGGCTGGCGGGCGACATCCGCACGCAGCTGCGTGATCGCAACATCCGGCACGCCGGCATCGATCGCGTGGGCGACGCGATCGAGATCCGCTTCCGCGACGCCGACACGCGCGAACGCGCCCGCGCGCAGATCGCCGACAGTTCACCCGAGCTCGCGCTCACCGAGACCGGCGAAGGCGGCGAGCCGAAGCTCGTCGCGCGCTTCCGCGAGGATGCCGCCGCGCGCGTGCAGCAGAACGCCGTCCAGCAGAACATCACCACGCTGAGCAACCGCATCAACGAGCTGGGCGTCTCCGAACCGGTGATCCAGCAGCAGGGTCCCGACCGCGTCGTCGTGCAGCTGCCCGGCGTGCAGGACACCGCGAAGGCCAAGGACATCCTCGGGCGCACGGCCACGCTCGAGGTGCGCATGGTGTGCGAGTCGCCCGACGAACTCGCGGCGCTCGCCGCGGGCACGGTGCCCTTCGGCTGCGAGCGCTTCGCCGAGCGCGGCGGCCGCCCGATCCTGCTGCGCAAGCAGGTCATCCTCACCGGGGCCAACCTGAACGACGCGCAGGCCGGCTTCGACGGACAGACGCACGAGCCGGCGGTGCACCTCACGCTCGACGCGAAGGGAGCCCGCATCTTCCGCGACGTCACGCGCGAGAACATCGGCCGGCGCATGGCGATCGTCCTCGTCGAGCGCGGCAAGGGCGAGGTCGTCACCGCGCCGGTCATCCGCAGCGAGATCGCCGGCGGACGCGTCCAGATCTCCGGCAGCATGACCACGCAGGAGGCCAACGACGTCGCGCTGCTGCTGCGCGCGGGCTCGCTGGCCGCCCCGATGGAGATCATCGAGGAACGAACGATCGGCCCGAGCCTGGGCGCCGACAACATCCGGCAGGGCTTCCACTCCACGCTGTGGGGCTTCGTGACGATCGCCGTCTTCATGGTCGCCTACTACCATTTCTTCGGACTGGTCTCGGCGATCGCGCTGTCGGTGAACCTGCTGCTGCTGGTCGCGCTGCTGTCGCTGCTGCAGGCGACGCTCACGCTGCCCGGCATCGCCGCCATCGCGCTGACGCTCGGCATGGCGATCGACGCCAACGTGCTGATCAACGAGCGCGTACGCGAGGAACTCCGCAACGGCGCCACGCCGCAGGCAGCGATATCGGCAGGCTACGACAACGCCTGGGCCACCATCCTCGACTCCAACATCACGTCGATGATCGCCGGCGTCGCGCTGCTGATCTTCGGCTCCGGGCCGGTGCGCGGCTTTGCCGTCGTGCACGTGCTGGGGCTGCTCACGTCGATGTTCTCGGCGGTGTTCTTCTCGCGCGGACTGGTGAACTTCTGGTACGGGCGTCGGCGCAAGCTCGCGAAGGTCTCGATCGGGCAGGTGTGGAAGCCGTCCACCGCCGCGCGGCCGTCGGCGCGCCAAGGCTAGGAGCGGCAGATGGAATTCTTCCGCATCCATCGCGACATTCCGTTCATGCGCCACGCGCGCATCCTGAACGCGATCTCGATCGTGCTGTTCCTGCTCGCGGTGTTCTTCCTCGCCACGCGCGGGCTGCACCTGTCGATCGAGTTCACCGGCGGCACGGTGATGGAGGTGCACTACGACGACAGCGCCGACCTGCCGAAGATCCGATCGACGGTCGCCGCCCTGGGCTACGCCGACGCAGCCGTGCAGAACTTCGGCACCTCGCACGACGTTCTCATCCGGCTGCCCAGCGCCCAGGCCAGCGGCAAGAGCCACACCGAGCAGAGCAACGAAGTGATGGCGGCGCTCAGGGACGACGACGCCAACGCGAAGCTGCAGCGCGTGGAGTTCGTCGGACCGCAGGTAGGCAAGGAGCTGTTCACCGACGGCGCGATGGCGCTGCTGTTCGTCGTCGTCGGCATCATCATCTACCTGTCGATCCGCTTCGAATGGAAATTCGCGATTGCCGCGATCATCGCGAACCTGCACGACGTCGTCATCATCCTGGGCTTCTTCGCCGCCTTCCAGTGGGAGTTCTCGCTGTCGGTGCTCGCGGCCGTGCTGGCGGTGCTCGGCTACTCGGTCAACGAGTCGGTGATCATCTTCGACCGCATCCGCGAATACTTCCGCAAGATCCGCAAGCTCGACACGCCGCAGCTGATCGACAAGGCGATCACCAGCACGATCTCGCGCACGATCATCACGCACGGCTCCACGCAGGTCATGGTCCTGTCGATGCTGATCTTCGGCGGTCCCACGCTGCACTATTTCGCCGTGGCGCTCACCATCGGCATCCTGTTCGGCATCTACTCGTCGGTGTTCGTCGCCGCCGCCATCGCGATGTGGCTCGGCGTCAAGCGCGAAGACCTCGTCAAGCCGGTGCGCCGCAAGGACGACGGCCAGCCGGAGTTGCCGTGAGCGCGGAGCGGATCCGCGTCTGGGATCTTCCGACGCGCCTTTTTCACTGGGCACTTGCCGCGAGCATCGTCGGCTCGATCGTCTCGGCGAACGTCGGCGGCAACGCCTTCGCCTGGCACTTCCGCTTCGGCCACGCGATCCTCGCGCTCGTCCTCTTTCGCCTGGCGTGGGGCTTCGTCGGGCCGCGCTACGCGCGCTTCGCCAGTTTTCCGCCGAAGCCGATCGCCGCGTGGCGCCGCCTGCGCGCCGGCCGCACGGCCGCCGACGACGTCGGCCACGGCCCGCTGGGCGCATTGTCGGTCTATGCGATGCTCGCGTCGGTTGCCCTGCAGGCCGGCACCGGCCTGTTCGCCAGCGACGACATCATGTGGGACGGTCCGCTGAAGGACAGCGTGTCGAACCGGGCGAGCGAGGCGCTGACCGCGGTGCACCTGGTCAACCGCTACGTGCTGATCGCCTTGATCGTGCTGCACCTGGCTGCGATCGCCTGGTACGCGCTCGTTCGCCGCCGGCCGCTCGTGCGCACGATGATCGGCGGCGACCTCGTCCGCGCCGCGGCCGGCACGAATGCTCCGCGTCCGGCAGCCGATGGGCCCGGCGTGCGCGCCGGGGCCCTCGCGCTGCTGGCTGCAAGCGCGGCGCTCGTCTGGGCAGTCGTGGCGTACTGAGAACGTGTGAACTGGAGCGGGATCCGGGCTAGATCTTCTGGCGGTACTTGTCGTGGCAGGCCTTGCACGCCTTCCCCGTCGCGCCGACCTGCGTGCGCAGCGTATCCAAGCTGCCGGCGGCCGCCGGCAACTTCGCGGTTTCCACGTTCAGCGCCTCGACGAGCCGCTCGACGTCGTCCATGTTGCGGAACAGTTCGGGCTTCGCGTGCGACTCGAGCGATTCGGTCGCGGGAGTCAGCCCCTCCCACGGCAGTCGCGCCATCGTCTCGACCACCTGCGCGGAATGCCTCGCCGCCCGGGCATCGAAGGGAATCTTGCCCTGCGCCATCGCGCCGAGCCGCCCCATGTGCGCACCCATCACGACGAAGACCGACTGGCGATACCGCACGGCGTCTTCGGGCTTGGCGAACTGCGCGCAAGCCGGCGAGGCGAATACGAGCGCCGAGAACGAAACAGCCGCCAACGAAAGGACGGTCCTTCTTGCGATCATGCGAGAGACTCCCTCGAGGAAAAGACGCGCGTCACGAAGTGGATCCGCTCGGCCGTGCAACCTTTCATGTTGCGATTCCGGGGCGGCGTACTAGATCCGGCGCGCAAGCGCGGCCGCCATCCCGACGTATGCCGCCGGCGTGAGCGCGGCGATCTCGCGGCGCGCCGATTCCGGAATCGGAAGTCGCGCGACGAACTCGCCGAGGGCGTCGGCAGTGATCGCGCGTCCCCGTGTCAGCGCCTTCAGCTGCTCGTACGGGTTCTCCACGCCGTAGCGGCGCATCACGGTCTGGATCGCCTCGGCGAGCACTTCCGGGTTCGCGTCGAGGTCGGCCGCCAGTCGCGCGCGCTGCACCTCGAGCTTGCGCAGGCCGCGCAGGCAGCCGTCCCAGGCGAGCAGCGCGTGCCCCATCGCGACGCCGGCATTGCGCAGCGCCGTCGAGTCGGTGAGATCGCGCTGCCAGCGGGATACCGGCAGCTTCTCGGCGAGGTGGCGCAGCAGCGCGTTGGCGATGCCGGCGTTGCCCTCCGAGTTCTCGAAGTCGATCGGGTTGACCTTGTGCGGCATCGTCGACGAACCGACCTCGCCTTCCTTCAGCTTCTGGACGAAGTAGCCCAGCGAGATGTAGCCCCACAGATCGCGATCGAGGTCGACCAGGATCGCGTTCAGCCGCGCCAGCGCATCGAAGCTCTCGGCGATCCAGTCGTGCGGCTCGATCTGCACGGTGTAGGCGTTGAACCGCAGCCCGAGCGACTCGACGACGGAACGCGCGAAGCCCTCCCAGTCGACGTCGGGATATGCGGCGAGATGCGCGTTGTAGTTGCCCACCGCGCCGTTCATCTTGGCCAGCGGCTCGATCGCCTCGAAACGCGCGAGCGCCGGCTCGATGCGCGCGACGAAGTTCGCGAATTCCTTGCCGAGGGTCGTCGGCGAGGCCGGCTGGCCATGCGTGCGCGACAGCATCGGCAGATCGGCGTGCTCGTGCGCCAGCGCGCGCAGCATGTCGGCCACCGCGCGCACCGACGGCGACACGACCTCGTCCCGCGCCGCGCGCAGCATCAGCGCATGAGCGGTGTTGTTGATGTCCTCCGAGGTGCACGCGAAATGCACGAACTCGCCGGCACGCGCGAGTTCCTCGACCGGTGCGATCGATTCCTTCAGGAAATACTCGACCGCCTTGACGTCGTGGTTGGTGACCGCCTCGATCTCCTTGATGCGCGCGGCCTGCGCAGCGCCGAAGCCGTCGACGATCGCCTGCAGTCGCGCGCGCGCCGGCGCCGAGAACGGCGCGAGTTCGGGCAGGCCGAGGTCGGAGAGCGCGATGAACCACTGCACCTCGACCTGCACGCGCCGGCGCATGAACGCCGCTTCGGACAGTCGCTCGCGCAACGCCGCGAGCCGGGGCGCATAGCGGCCGTCGAGCGGCGACAGCGCGTGCAACGCGAAATCGGAGGCGGACGAGGCAACGGCGGGGCGGGCTTGCGGCATCGGGGCGGATCGTCCTGCGACGGCGAACCGTGCACGAGCAAGTCGCGAACGGCCTCGAATCGTAGCATCGTCGCCGCCGCGAGCCGCTTTGCTATACTGGCCCGCCGTACCGCGGCGGCGCAATGAAGCTCATCGGTTCGAACTCGAGTCCGTACGTCCGCAAGGTGCGAATCGTGCTGGCGGAAAAGAAGATCGAATACCAGTACGAACTGGAAGACCCGTGGTCGCCGGACTCCACGCTTCCGAGCATCAACCCCCTCGGCAAGGTTCCCACGCTGATCACCGACGACGGCGCCGCGCTGTTCGACTCGCGCGTCATCGCCGAGTATCTCGACAACCTCACGCCCGTGCACAAGCTGGTGCCGGCCAACGGCCGCTCGCGCGTCGAAGTGAAGACCTGGGAAGTGCTCGCCGACGGCCTGCTCGACGCCGCGGTGCTCGCGCGCCTCGAGCAGACGCAGCGCACCGAGAGCCAGCGCAGCCCCGGGTGGATCGCGCGCCAGATGTCGAAGATCGAAGCCTCGCTGCAAGCGATGTCCCACGCACTGGCCGACAAGGCGTGGTGCGTCGACGGCAGGTATTCGCTGGCCGACATCTCCCTCGGCTGCGCGCTCGGCTATCTCGATTTCCGCTTCCCCGCGCTGGGCTGGCGCGCGCAGTGTTCGAATCTCGCCCGCCACGCCGACAAGCTGTTCGCGCGGCCGAGCTTCGTGGAGACGATGCCTTCCTAGTACGCCGACCCGGAGGTATCGCAGCAAAATGAAAGCGATGGATTCGGCCTCAGGGCAAGGCGCAAACCGCAGCCATAGCAGTCGCTATGGCGAGGATTTGCAACGCCGCACTGAGGTCGAAGACGCGCTTTCATGTTGCGATACTTTCGGGTCGGCGTACTAGAGAGGGCCCTTCTCGCGCATCACCCGGCGCGTTCTATCACGCCGCCGCCGAGGCACGCATCGCCGCGATAGACGACGGCGCTCTGCCCGGGCGTGACGGCCCACTGGGGCTCGGCGAAGCGAAGCTCGAACGACGAATCGGGCAACACCGAGAGCGCGCAGCCCGCGTCGGCCTGCCGGTAGCGCGTCCTGGCGGCGAGGCACCCGTCGTCGTCGGGCGGCACGCCCGCGATCCAGTGCGCGTCGATCGCCTGCAGGCGGCTCGAACGCAGCATGGGGTGATCGTGCCCCTGCACGACGACGAGCTCGTTGCGAACGGGGTCCTTGCGCGCGACGAACCACGGCTCGCCGCTGCCGCCCCGGGTGCCGCCGATACCCAGGCCCTTGCGCTGGCCGATCGTGTGGAACGCCAGTCCGTCGTGCCGGCCGATCGTGCGGCCCTCGGGGGTGACGATCGGCCCCGGATGCGTCGGCAGATAGCGGCCGAGGAACTCGCGGAACGGGCGCTCGCCGATGAAGCAGATGCCGGTCGAGTCCTTGCGCTGCGCGTTCGGCAGCCCGATCGAGCGGGCGATCTCTCGCACCTGCCGCTTGTGCAGCTCGCCCAGCGGAAAGATCGTGCGCGCGAGCTGCGCCTGCGTCAGCCGATGCAGGAAATAGCTCTGGTCCTTCGCGGGATCGACGCCGCGCAGCAGCTCGAAGCGTGGGTGTTCGCGTCCGTGCTCGCCGCTGCGCACGGCGGCGCGCACGCGCGCATAGTGACCGGTGGCGATGCGCCCGGCGCCCAGCGCCATCGCGTGATCGAGAAAGGCCTTGAACTTGATCTCGGCGTTGCACAGTACGTCGGGATTCGGCGTGCGGCCGGCGGAGTACTCGCGCAGGAACTCGGCGAAGACGCGCTCGCGGTATTCGGCGGCGAAGTTCACCGCTTCGATGTCGATGCCCAGCACGTCGGCGGCGCTCGCCGCGGCGATCCAGTCCTCGCGCGTCGAGCAGTGTTCGTCGTCGTCGTCGTCCTCCCAGTTCTTCATGAACAGGCCGACGACTTCGTAACCCTGCTGCTTCAGCAACCAGGCGGCCACCGACGAGTCGACGCCGCCGGAAATCCCGACGACGACGCGCTCGCCGGATCGATCGTTCGCGCGCATGGACATCAGCGTCCCATGATAGCAACGGCAAGCGCGCAGTCCCGCCGCGCGCGACGCATTCCGCCGGCCGGACGCCTGCCCGGCGCGCCCACTTTCGATCGAGCGCGCGCGCCTTCGACCGGGCGCGGCACCTTACAATACGCGCCGACCCCCCGGTCTCCCCTTCCGGGCCTCTCGAGGAATTCGAATGCGCATAGGCGTTCCCGCGGAAACCCGCGCCGGCGAGGCTCGTGTGGCCGCGACGGCGGAAACCGTCAAGAAACTCGCCGCCGGCAACCACCAGCTGCTCGTCGAGCGCAATGCGGGTCTCGCCGCGAGCCAGACCGACGAAGCCTACGTCGCCGCCGGCGCCACGATCGTCGACGCGGCCGAGGCGTTCGGTGCCGAGATCGTGCTGAAGGTGCGCGCGCCGTCGCCCGACGAGTTGCGCTCGATGCGCGCGGGCAGCACCCTGGTCGGCATGCTCGATCCCTTCGACCGGGAAGGGCTGCAGCGCCTGTGCGACGCAGGGCTCACCGCCTTCGCGCTCGAGGCCGCCCCGCGCACGACGCGCGCGCAGAGCATGGACGTGCTGTCGTCGCAGGCGAACATCGCCGGCTACAAGGCAGTGATCCTCGCGGCGAATGCCTACCAGCGCTTCTTCCCGATGCTGATGACGGCCGCCGGCACCGTGAAGGCCGCGCGCGTCGTCGTTCTCGGCGCCGGAGTCGCGGGCCTGCAGGCGATCGCCACCGCCAAGCGCCTGGGCGCGGTCATCGAGGCATCCGACGTGCGCCCGGCGGTGAAGGAGCAGATCGAATCGCTCGGTGCGAAGTTCATCGACGTGCCCTACGAGACCGACGAGGAGCGCGAGATCGCGCAGGGCGTGGGCGGCTACGCCCGCCCGATGCCCGAGAGCTGGATGAAGCGCCAGTCAGCGCTCGTGGCCAGGCGCGTCGAACAGGCCGACGTCGTCATCACCACCGCGCTCATTCCGGGGCGCAAGGCGCCGGTGCTCGTCACCGAGGAAATGGTGCGCTCGATGAAACCGGGGTCGGTCATCGTGGACCTCGCCGTCGAACAGGGCGGCAACTGCCCGCTCAGCGAAGCCGGGCGCACCGTCGTCAAGCACGGCGTCACGCTGGTCGGCGAGACGAACCTGCCGGCGAAGGTCGCCGCCGACGCATCGGCGCTGTACGCGCGCAACGTCCTCGACTTCCTGAAGCTCGTCGTCACGACGGATGGCACGCTGAACATCGATCTCGAAGACGACATCGTGAAAGCCTGCCTGATGTGCCGTGACGGTCAGCTGCTGCGCAGCTGACCGACGTCCAACCTCACCGACACCGCCATGGAAGCCATCTCGCCCACCGTCATCAATCTCACCATCTTCGTGCTCGCGGTCTACGTGGGCTACCACGTGGTCTGGAACGTCACGCCGGCACTGCACACGCCGCTGATGGCGGTGACGAACGCGATCTCGGCGATCGTCATCGTCGGGGCGATGCTCGCCGCGGCGCTCACCGACACCGCGCTCGGCAAGTTCATGGGCGTGGCGGCCGTGGCACTCGCGTCGGTGAACGTCTTCGGCGGATTCCTCGTCACGCGCCGCATGCTCGAGATGTTCCGCAAGAAGGAACCGAAGGCGCGTGCCGGAGCCGCCAAATGAGCCTGAACACGGTCGTCCTGCTGTACCTCGTCGCCTCGGTCTGCTTCATCCAGGCGCTCAAGGGACTGTCGCACCCGACGACGTCCCGGCGCGGCAACACCTTCGGCATGGTCGGCATGGCGATCGCCGTGCTGACCACGCTCGCGCTGCTCGCGCAACTGGGCGCGACCGGCCTGGGCTACTTCTGGATCGTGCTGGGCGTGGCGATCGGCGGCATCTTCGGCACCGTGCTCGCACAGCGGGTCGAGATGACGAAGATGCCCGAGCTCGTCGCCTTCATGCACTCGATGATCGGCCTGGCGGCGGTGTTCATCGCGATCGCCGCGGTGGCCGAACCCTGGGCCTTCAACATCGTCGCGCGCGGCGAGCCGATCCCGATGGGCAACCGGCTCGAGCTTTTCATCGGCACCTTCGTCGGCGCGATCACCTTCTCCGGTTCGGTCATCGCCTTCGGCAAGCTCTCGGGCAAGTACAAGTTCCGCCTGTTCCAGGGCGCGCCGGTCGTCTTCCCCGGGCAGCACCTGCTCAACCTGGCGCTCGCGCTGGCGATGGTGGGCTTCGGACTGTGGTTCTTCTTCACGCAGCAGTGGACGCCGTTCTGGCTGATGACGATCCTCGCCTTCGTGCTCGGCGTGCTGATCATCATCCCGATCGGCGGCGCCGACATGCCCGTCGTCGTGTCGATGCTCAACAGCTACTCGGGCTGGGCCGCGGCCGGCATCGGCTTCTCGCTGCAGAACAGCATGCTGATCATCGCGGGCTCGCTCGTCGGCTCCTCGGGCGCAATCCTGTCGTACATCATGTGCCGCGCGATGAACCGGTCGTTCTTCAACGTGATCCTCGGCGGCTTCGGCGGCGAGACGAGCGCGGCGAGCGCCGCCGGCGCGGCCGAGCAGCGGCCGGTGAAATCGGGCTCGCCCGACGACGCCGCATTCCTGCTGGGCAACGCCGACAGCGTCATCGTCGTCCCCGGCTACGGCCTGGCGGTGGCGCGCGCACAGCATCCGCTGAAGGAACTCACCGACAAGCTCAGCGCGCGCGGCGTCAGCGTGAAATACGCGATCCACCCGGTGGCCGGTCGCATGCCGGGTCACATGAACGTGCTGCTCGCCGAAGCCGAGGTGCCCTACGACCAGGTCTTCGAGATGGAGGACATCAACCCCGACTTCGGCGACACCGACGTCGTGCTCGTGCTCGGCGCCAACGACGTCGTGAACCCGGCGGCGAAGGATCCGAAGTCGCCGATCGCGGGAATGCCGATCCTCGAAGCCTACAAGGCGCGCCAGGTCATCGTGAACAAGCGCTCGATGGCCTCGGGCTACGCGGGGCTCGACAACGAGCTCTTCTACATGGACAAGACGATGATGGTGTTCGGCGACGCGAAGAAGGTCGTCGAGGACATGGTCAAGGCGATCGAGTAACGCAATGACAGACCCGGCACGACGCGACGTGGTCGTCGACACGATCGACCCCCTGGCTCCGCGCGAGCATTCGCTGCGCGGCTACGCGATGTTCGGCTACGCGATGCACCTGCTCGGGCTGTTCACCGTCGTCGGCTTCGTCGTCGGGCTGATCGTCGCGTACATCAAGCGCGACGATGCGCGCGGCACGATCTACGAGTCGCACTTTCGCTGGCAGACCCGCTCGTTCTGGTGGTTCGTGCTGTGGTTCGTGCTGCTGCTGGTGCCGACGCTGCTGACGATCGGCTTCATCCCGTTCTTCGTCGTCGCGCAGGTCTGGTTCGCGTACCGGATGATCAAGGGATGGCTGCGCGTGGCGGATCGAAGGCCCGTCGATTAGCCTGACGACCGGCCGGCGCGTGGCGCGTGGCGCGTGGCGCATGCACGAACGGCAGTGCGAACGCTGCCGCGCCGGCTCGCCCCGGCGACCGGAACGCTGCGAAACGCGGCATTTGAAACCGGGCGATGAATGCCACGGAAAAAAATGCTGCATTCCGCAGCGTTTCGAGCTCTCGCACGGAACAGCGCGCCGAGCCGCCGGTCGAAGCGCCGACCGGCACCCGAAGGTCTTGCGGCGGCGCGCACGTCCTGCGGAGTAAGCTGGACGCTGCCGGACGCTGGTACGCCGATCCGGAAATATCGCAACGTGAACGCGCGTCCTCGGCCTCCTGGCGGCGTTGCAAATCCTCGCGATGCCAACCGGCGTCGCTGCGGTTTGCGCCTTGCCCCGAGGACGAATCCGCTGCTCCCCAAGCGACGCCCAGCACGAAACACTGCACCAGTCGAGACCTGCGCGATGTTCCGCAACCCGGGATTCCCGCCGCTGCCGCCACCGTCTCCGGCGCGCCGCCGCTTGCTGCTGGGCGCCGGCGCGCTTGCCGTGCTTCCCGGCTGCGCGACGCAGTCGTTCGAAGCGCCGCCGGCGGGGGTCACCGCCGCCGTGCCCCCGTCGGTCGGACAGCAGTGGCGCTACGCGGAGATCGACCTGTATCGAGGTACCCGACGCTCGGAACTGACCGCGCGCTGCATCGAATCGGGCACGCACGGCATCCGCATCGCGCTGTCGGAGAGCGACGGACGCACGCGCGGCGACGAGATCTGGGCCGACGCCTCGCGCATCGTGCAGGAACCGTCCTACGACATCACGCAACACTTCGAAAACCCTGTGCCGGTGCTGCCGATTCCGCTGGCGGCCGGGGTTTCCTCGCGAACGTCGACGCGATATCGCACCGCAGCGAGTCCCGACTTCCCGCTGTGGTGGGGCGACTGGCTCGTCGCGCCCGGCTGGCAGCGCGTGCGCGTGCCGGCCGGCGAGTTCCTCGCCCTGCGCGTCGATCGGACGATCCGCTTCCGGCACACCGACATCTGGCGGGAGGATTGCCGGCGCTGGGACACTGCGTGGTACGTCCCGGAACTGCGCCGCTGGGCACTGCGCGAATGGACCGGGCAGTGGCTGATGCCCGACGGGCCGCAGCGCACGCTGGTCTACGAGGACCGGGTGCGCTGGGAACTTCTCGACTTCAGTCCTGGACCACCTCGCGCCACATGATGCGCGTGGCGCTGGTCGCCGACGGCACCGACACGTCGATCACCCGCGTCTTGTTGTCCGAAGTGCGAATGATCGTCTTCGTCAGGCCGCTGGCCAGCACGATGAGCTGCGGACGACTCGACAGCACCGGACCGATGTAACGACTGGTGAGATTGGGTATCGCACCGCCGGTCGCGTAGTGCAGGAAATACAGGTTCGAGCTGCCGCCGGGCATGCACGGATCGTTCGACGGCGTGTTCGTCGTGAAGGCGAGAACGCCCTGGCTGAGCACCGCATTCGTGTACGAGCGCTCGCCGTCGGTCGACGCGAAGTCGAGCACCCAGCCCTTCTTGACGGCCAGGTCGACCGGATTGGTCGTGATGTTGATGTTTCCCCCCGCCGAAACCGGCGTCTGCGCGACGAGGTTCATGCGCAGCGGGGCGATCGTCGGCGTGGGGCCGAGGTCGTCGTACAGCCCGTAGAACGACTGGCGCTGCTTCGACGAGGCATTCGCACCCGGCGAATCGGGGATGTCGTCCGCGCCGAGGTACTGGCCGGTACCGACGTACACCATGCGCTTTCCGTCGACGATGCCGAGCTCGGGTGCCATCGTGACGGGCTGGCGATTGCCGTTGTTCTTGTCGACGAGCGTTGCGAGCAGCTTCACGCTCCAGTTCCCGATCGCCGCATCGGAAAGGTCGAAGCGCCATACGTTGCCCAGCAGGTCGCCTCCGTATACGGCTTCGACGGTGTCGTCGATCCCCGGGTTCGTGACGAAAGCACTGATGCGCGCGAGGCCGCTCGGCGTGGGACTGCTGCCCTGCCCGGTGGAGAGGTCGGCGAGCACGGCGCCGGTGCGCACGTCGAGCACCCACAGGTGCCCCTGGCCGTCGCCGCCGGTGTCGGCGCCGTTGTTGTAACCCGAAGTGACCAGCGCAACCCATCCAGCCGCGCGCGTCTTCACCAGCACCGGCGTGCCGTAGCTGAAGCCGATGTTTCGCCGCACCGCTGCCGGCGTGCCCGCGTTCGGAAACTCCCACATCACCTTCGCGCCGACGTCGGCATCGGATGCAACGGCGGGATCGGTGACGTTCAGCGCGTAGTAGCCGCGACCGCCCTTGCCCAGGCTGCCGACCAGCACCGTCGCCCAATCGGGCGCAGGCGGCGTCGGCTGGTTGGCCGACGTGTTGCTCAGGTCGACGTCGCCGGAGATCGGCGTGCCGTTGACGAAATAGCGGTGCTGGTAATGAAGCGGCTGCTGCGTCAGTCCCACCAGCGCACTCGTCGACGTCTCGGTCGCCGACAGGTTCGTCTCGAGCAGCAGACCCGGAACGTAGGCCCACAATTCGCCGCCGGTGTTCGCGTCGAACGCGTGCAGCATTCCGTCGTTCGCTCCCTGGTAGACGATCTTCGCGCGCGCGCTTGCGGCTCCGCTCTTGAACGCCGCATAGCCGGTGTCGGAGTAGCCGCCGCGCGGCGGTGTCACGTACGCCGCCTCGGCGTCGACGATGTCGCCCAGCACGTGCACGCGCGGCCGGTACGGCCGCGTCGAATCGCTGCCGTCTCCTTCCTTCGAGCGATCGCCGCGAAGGTAGGCGATCACCGACGCATGGTCACCAGGTCCCGGCGGAGTCGTCGGCGAGTTCAGGCGAGCCAGTTGCGCGCCGTCGAGGCCACCCGCGCCGGTGGCGAAGGCCACCCCCGCACTGCCCGAGAACGAGCCGATCCTGCGATCGGCGTACGGCTTGGCATCGAGCGCCGCTTGCGACGACCACACCGGCGTCGCGCTGAGTTGCCCGGTATGCAGGTCGATCGAATACGCTTCCAGGTCGCCGTACCAGGCGCCCGAGTTGTAGTTCGACGCAAAGGCGGTGTTGTCGCCCGAGCGCACGTTCGGGTTGCTCACCGCAACGGCGGCTGCGGCGGCGGTGCGGTTCAGGATGTCGTTGAGGATCGACGACAGGGCGTTCTGCAGGATCAGCGGATCGCCGGTGCTGAAGTACTGGCCGTGACCGTTCAATGCCGCGTGCCAGAGATCGTCGATTGCCGTTTCGGTGTCGGCCACGACCGCGTTAGGCCACCCCGACGATCCGGTGGGTGCGGCAGTCGCGCTGCCGGGTGCACCGAGTCCGACGGTGTAGGTCGTCATGTGCTGCCAGGTCGCGGGATCGAACCGGTTCGCGGTGACCTTGCCGGCCGAATTCGGCCGCAAGTCGGTGATCCAGTACTTCATCGCGACGTCGGCAAGCGTCTTGTCCTGTCCGAACGAATCGTAGAACGGCGCGGGAAACGGCTGTCCGGGAACCAGCGGCGCACCTGCATAGGGATCGTTGACCGGAGTGCCGTTGTCGGGGTCGGTATACACCGGAGCGGGAAGTGCAGGAACCGTGGTGTCCCAGTCCTCGACGTTCGGCAGGCCGCCGTTCCAGTACCCGTCGGTCGACAGAATCGTGTAGTTCTGCGTGCAGGCCAGCGGAATCGGGTCGTCCCGCTTCTTGTTGTAGATCCTGCTGTCTCGCAGATATTCGCCTGCGTCGTACAACGCCTTGACCAGCGGCGTCCCACCGCTCGGATCGACCGCATAGAGCTTCTGGTACCACGCTTGTTTCTGTGACGCGTCGAACGTATCGAGCTCTACGAAGTTGTTCTTTCCATCGTTGATCGTCATCAGCCCGACCCGCGACTTGTCGTTGAGCACGGAAAAAGCCAGGCCGAGCGTCGTCTTCACGGTCTGGATTCGCGTGCGGTAATAGCTGAACCAGTTCGCGAAGTTCTGGATCTCCTCGGCATAAGTGCAGTCGGTTCCGGCGCAGTCCGTGCGACCGGGCGCCTTCGGAAACGGCGCATTGGAGGCGAGAATGTCGACTCGATCGTAGTAGGTGTACGCGTTCTGTCCGGAACCGTTCTCCGTGCCCGTACCCTTCCACTTGAAGTAGAAGGCGTAGCGCGCGTACTCGACCGGTTCCGACGGCGAAGGCGAGCTCGCGCAACGCGAGGTATCGGGGGCAAAGGTAGCGGGCGCATAGAGCGGCAACGTCATCCAGGCTGCCGAGTTCCAGCAACGCTGTGCGACGTCGATCGTCGCCGTCGTCCCGCCACTCGTGGGAAAGGCGTCGATGCGCGCGGCGTTGATCGGGCTGTTGCCCATCGACGACGTACCGTTCGGACTGTTCGAGTCGTACTGCACGGCCGGCACGTATCGAATCGCCGGGTTGTAGTACATCCGGTTGTAGGTGGGCGAGTAGTAGCCGGCGCTGGCTCTCGTCGAGCTGTATTCGCTCTTCGCATCCTTGCCGGTGATCGTTGCCCATTGCATGCTGCCCGAGTTGTCGAGCACGAACAGGATGTTCGGCTGCGCCCCGGTCTGCACTGCCAGCGGCACGTCCGTGAGATCGGTCGACGCGGCCGCCGCGACGAGGGGCTGCAGCAGATGGGAGACGACGATGGTGGCGGCAAGAATCCGGGTGCGCAAACGGCAGGACGGCTGCATCGCGAGATCTCCGTCTCAGATGTAGGGCAGTTCGATCGTGGCCTGCACGAGGCTGGCCGTGTTGCGCGGACCCTGCACGCGCACCGTCACGCGATAGTGGATGGTCGGCGGCAGCGTACCGGTGACCGGAGGTACGCCGTAACCGCCCGACGGGGTGTGGCTGTCCCGATCGTTGCCGACGTTGCCCGACACGGAGAACGGCTGGCCCGCGACGCATTTGCCGGTCAGCGTGGTGACCGGCTCCGCAGGAACCGGAGCCTGTCGGCAGAGCCGCTCGATCACGTACTGCACGCGGTAGCTCGAACCGTCGGCGCAACTGATCGGAATCGCGCCGCCGGCGACGTCGTAGCACGGCACGTTCGCCCAGACGACGCTGGTCGGGACGCCGCGCGCGTCCACCGGCTGTATCAGTCGGAAATAGCGGTTCGGCACGTCGACGTCGCCGGCCGCCAGCGCCGGCAGCGCGACGAACGCGCGCTCCACGCCGGTGTCGGCGGCATGCGTCGCGCCATCCTTGAAGGCGAGATTGCCGGCGATCACCGCCGACGTGTCGCTCGAACGGATCAGCGCAGCCGCGGCCAGACCGAGCACGACCATCGCGATCAGCGCGACGAAGAGGACGATCCCGCGCTGGTGCGCAGGAGAAACGATCCCGCGCGGGTGCGCAGGAGAAACGATCCCGCGCGGATGCGCGCGAGCGCGGACCCCGGATCGGCGCGCGTTCATGTCAGGTTCGCCCAAAGCACGTTGCGCAGTGGCACGACCGTCTCGAACACGCGATAGCGGTAGCACTGCCAATCGGGGTCGTTGCTCAGGTCGATTGCCGGACCGCCCGGCCAGGTGGCCGGCGGGGTCGTCGTGACCGCGCAGACTCCGCCTGCACCCGGGCGCTCGCGAAGCGGGCTGCGCACGACGACCGCGAGCCGGATCGCCTTGATGCGCTTGAAGTCCGCCAGCGACGGCGTCGCCCAATTGCCCGACGCTCCGTTCACCGCGCGCACCCATGCGGTGACGTTCTGTCCGCCGGCGTCACTGACGCCGTAACGCGCCTTCAGCGCGACGACGTTGGTCGCGACGTCGATCAGCGCGGACGAACTGAACCAGTCCTGCGATTGCAGCGTTCCGTTCGAGACGCGATAGATCCGCTGCGTGAGCGCGCCGAGGTCGTAAAGCCGCGGATTCTGGTTGTAGTTCGTGTGCCAGCCCTGGCCGGACATATACGCGCCGGTCGCGTTGTAGTTCGGCATCGCCGCCGTGCCGGTGGCCGGCGCGTGCGACAGCACGACGGTCGTCGGCACGACCGCGTTCACCACGGAATCGGTGACTCGAACGAGCGTGCAGACGCCGGAATCGTCGGTCAGCCAGGCGAAGCCGCCGATGCCCGAGACCTCCACGGCGCTGGTCGGCTGCAGCTCCGCCATCGGCGTGGCGGGCGGATTGGTCTGTACGTTCTGCAGCAACAGGTTGGCGACGTTCGCCCGGACGGAACTCGCCCACAGGACCGTGATTGTGTCGGAGGCGCCCGCCGCATTGCCGCCGTCGATGATGCGCAGCGGTGTCTGCGGAAAGCCTGGGACCGGTCCGAAAGCGGTCCCGTCGTCGTGGTATGTCTGGTATGCGTTGCAGCGGATGATGTCGGCGCTCGGCATCCCCCAGCCGGCGGCGCGTACGTCGCGCTCGATGGCCGACAGGCCGAACGCGGCGTCGATCTGCGCGCCCGCCGCGCTCGTCGTGCTGCGCTTCACGCCTTCGAACGTGGAGATCACCTGGTAGATGACCGCGCTCACGACGAGCCCGATCACCATCCCGACCATCAACTCGACCAGGCCGAAGCCGTGCTGCCGGGAAGCGGGAAGCGTCCGCACGATCTTCAGCCCTGGACCTGCGCCGTCAACGTGAACGCATGCGGCGCGGCGTCCTGCGGCGCCTGCCAGCAGACGGTGACGGTGACGACGTTGCCGGGCGCCACCTCGATCTGCTGCTGCAGGTTCGCCGCGCCCGGAAGCGCGCCGGCGACGCCCGCGCCGCTCAACCCGTTCAACCAGTCTGCGACGACCGGATTCAGCGATGCGTTCGCCCCGGCGGTGCACGCGACGCCCGCACCGGAATTCAACGCATACAACGGCACGTTGAAGCGATCGGCCCACATGTGTCCGACGATCTGGTTCGCGAAGTGGCTCGCCTGCGCCCGGTATTCAGCGTCGCGCACCACCTCGATGCCGCGCGCCTGCAGTCCGGCCAGGCCGAGGATCGCGATCGAGAACAGCAGCATTGCGATCAGCGCTTCGAGCAGCATCGCGCCCGACTGCGCGTCGCGGCCCTTTCTCGCGCCGGATCGGTACGCGGCGCTCATGAGCATCCCTGCGGATCGGTTGCACGCGCCAGCGCCGGATCGCACATCCGGATGTCGCCGCCGGCCGTCAGTTGCACCGCGAGCCGACGCGAGCCGGCCGGCCCGGTGATGTCGATCTGCCGCACGGTGGTGGCGGCACTCAGGCGCCCCAGCCCGGTGAAGACGATCGACGCGGGCAAGCCGGCGCCGGCCGCGGCGGCGGCGCCTCCGCTCGCCGTGGACACGCCCACCCGAGCGACCGACGATGCGTTCGATTCGGTGCGCGTGCTCACCGGTTGATCGAAGACGGCGGGCGTCGCGTTCAGCGCCCGCATCACCGACCAGTCGCTGCCTCCGCTGACCGCCCCGCCGGCGAGCGTTCCGGTCAGACGGAACTGCACCTGCGCGTTCGCCCGCACCGCCTCGGCGCGCGCCAGTTGCAGCCCGCTCTCGATCGACTGCGCGACGGTGCGGATCTGCGCGTTGCGGAGGAACTCCGAATAGCTCGGCAGCGCCGACACCACCAGCAGGCCGAGCACCGCGAAGGCGACGAGCAACTCGACGAGCGTGAAACCACGCAGGCGCGCGCCGGCGCTCATGGCCGTCGCGTGATCCACGCGTTCTGCGTCGCGAAGGCCCATTCGCAGCCTGTGCAGGTGGTGACCTGGGCGTTGGTTTCGTCGACCGAGTAGCCGAAACCGGCCACCAGCGCGCTCGTCCCGGTGGCGGTGGCGGTGTAGCCCTGTCCCCCGTTGGTCAGCGCACAGACATAGCCGAAGCTGTCGGTGACCGGAACCGCAATGCCGCAGGCGCCTCCCGCACCATAGCTGCGGTTGTCCTGGTAGAACTGCTCCATGCGCGCGCGGAAATCGCCCAGCGCACCGGGCGCCTCCTGCAGTCGGCCTCGTCGCAGGTAATCGACGTAGCTCGGATAGGCGACCGACGCGAGGATCGCGACGATCGCCACGACGATCATCACTTCGATCAGGGTGAAGCCCGACTGGATTACGCCGGGTCGCAGCGACTTCGTTGGCATGCGCAAGCCCTCGACGGCAGTCCGGAACCTGCGCAGCAATGTATCGGTGAGTTCGCGCGGCCGATCGGCCGGCGCGACGGAAGGCGGCGGGCGGTCGACGAAAGACGCCCGGAGGAAGCGGGGCTGCTTATTTCGCGCGCGTGCCGATTTCTTCGGCGCGCGCGCCTGGCGCGCCCAGCACCTCGTCCACCCACTCCACCCAGTGGCGCACCGGCGTCGTCGTTCCCGCCTGCAGGTGCGCGATGCAACCGATGTTCGCCGACAGCACCTGCATCGGCGCTTCCGCATGCAACGCCTCGAGCTTGTTCGCCCGCAGTTGCAGCGACAGATCCGGCTGCAGCACCGAATAGGTTCCGGCCGAACCGCAGCACAGGTGCGAATCGGGCACGTACAGCGGCGTGACGCCGACCGATGTGAGCCAGCTCTCGACGACGCCCCGGATGCGCTGGCCGTGCTGCAGGGTGCACGGCGGATGGAAGGCGAGGCGCGAGGCAACGGCGCCCCGGCGCACCCGCTCGCGGATCGCATCGGCCTGCGTGGCGAGTTCTCCCGGCAGCCACTCGGCCGGGTCCCTGGTCGCTTCGACGACACGCTTCGCCTTGTCGGCATAGGTCGGATCGGCGCGCAGCAGATGCGCGTATTCCTTCACCATCGCACCGCAGCCCGAAGCGTTGACCAGCACGATCTCGGCGCCCGCATCCAGATGAGGGATCCATGCGTCGATGTTGCGCCGCGCCTGGGCGAGCGCGCCTTCGGTGTCGTTCAGGTGATGGCGGATCGCGCCGCAGCAGCCCGAGCGGCGCTCGACGATCGCCTCGACGCCGAGCCGATCGAGCACGCGCGCGGTCGCGGCGTCGATCGACGGCAGCATCGCCGGCTGCGTGCATCCGTTCAGCAGCAACACCTTGCGCGCGTGCGCGCGCGACGGCCACGGACCCGGCGCGCGCCGTTCGGGAACCTTGTCGCGAAGTACCGCCGGCAGCAGCGGGCGCACCCGTTGCCCGAGACGCATCGCCGGGCCGAACAGCCAGCGTCGCGTCAGCGTTTCGCGCAGCAGCGCACGCACGACCCGCTCGCGCAGCGGCCGGCGCACCTGCGCCTCGACCAGCTTGCGCCCGACGTCGACCAGGTGCCCGTACTCGACGCCCGACGGGCACGTCGTCTCGCAGTTGCGGCAGGTGAGGCAGCGATCGAGGTGCTGCAGCGTGGACAGCGTCGGCGTCGCACCCTCGACCACCTGCTTCATCAGGTAGATGCGCCCGCGCGGGCTGTCGCGCTCGTCGCCGAGCAGCAGATACGTCGGGCAGGTCGCGAGGCAGAAGCCGCAGTGCACGCATTTGCGCAGGATCGCCTCGGCCGCCTCGCCGTCGCGCGTGCCTTTGAATTCCGGGGCGAGGTCGGTCTGCATCGTGCGCGCTCAGAGGTCGGGGTAGAGGCGCCCGGGGTTGAAGACGCCTTCGGGATCGAACGCGCGCTTGAGCTCGCGGTGGATGCGCGCGAGCGGCGGCGACAGCGGTGCGAACACGCCGGCCGACTTGTCGCGCGCACGGAACAGCGTCGCGTGACCGCCTGCGCGCGACACCACGTCGCGCACCTGGGCCGCGGGGGCGACGCTCGTGAGCCAGCGCTGGGCGCCGCCCCATTCGATCAGCGTGTCGCCCGCGAGGCCGAGTGCCAACGCGGTCTGCGGCACCGACACCCGCCACAGGCTCGCGCCGCTGGCGACGGCGGCCGCCGCCGTGGCGAAGAACTCGTCGCTGTGGTCGCGCAGCCCGGCCCAGAAGGCATCGGCCATGGCCGGCTCGATCGCGTCGCCGCCGAGTCGCGCGCGCGCGGCGTGCACCGCCGCCGCGGCGCCCGCGAGGCGCACGACGAGCATGCCGCTCCACCATGCGCTCGCGGCGATCGGCAGCGGCTGGCCGCCCCATTCGTTGATGCGCTGCAGCGCTGCGGCCTCGTCGAGCTCGAAGCGCAGGGTCTGCGTTGCCGTCGCGCGCGGCAGGACCTTGAGCGACACCTCGCAGATCACGCCGAGGATGCCGAGCGATCCCGCGAGCACGCGCGAGACGTCGTAGCCGGCGACGTTCTTGATCACCTGGCCGCCGAAGCTCAGCAACTCGGCGCGGCCGTTGAGCAGCGACGCGCCCAGCACGTGGTCGCGCACGCCACCGGCCGACACGCGCGCCGGCCCCGACAGCCCGGCGGCGACCATGCCGCCCACCGTGCCGCCCGCGGTGTCGCCCAGCGCGCCATCTTTCGCGCGAGCGCCGGCCGGCGCGCTTTCGGCGCTTTCGGCTTCATCGCCGGTGCGCGCATCGATCGCGAAGTGCGGCGGCTCGAACGGCAGGCACTGGCCCTTCTCGGCGAGCGCCGCCTCGAGTTCGGCAAGCGGCGTGCCGGCGCGCACGGTGACGACGAGCTCGCTCGGCTCGTAGCTGCTGATGCCGGCCAGCGGCCGCACGTCGAGCGGCTCGCCGCGCGGCACTTCGCCGTAGAACGATTTGGTGCCGCCGCCGCGGATGTCGAGCGCGCGCTTGTCGGCACGCGCGGCCCGAACGCGCTCGATGATCGCTTCCAGCGCAGCGTCGCTCATGCCCAGTGATCTGCTCGACGGATACAGGCCACTAGAACCGCTCCAGTTCCGGGAACGGCAGCAGGCCCTTCTTCACCGTCATCTTGCCGCCCTCGGCGCAGCGTTGCAGCGTCGGGATGACCTTGCCCGGGTTGAGCAGCTCACTCGGATCGAAGGCGCGCTTCAGCGCGAACATCTGCTCGCGCTCTTCGGGTGTGAACTGCACGCACATCGAGCCGAGCTTCTCGACGCCGACGCCGTGCTCGCCGGTGACGGTGCCGCCCATGCGCACGCTCGTCTCGAGGATGTCGGCGCCGAACAGCTCGCAGCGGTGCAGCTCGTCGGCATCGTTGGCGTCGAACAGGATCAGCGGATGCAGGTTGCCGTCGCCGGCATGGAACACGTTGCAGCAGCGCAGGCCGTAGGTGACCTCCATCTGCTGGATCGCGAGCAGGATGTCGGCGAGGCGCTTCCTCGGGATCGTCGAATCCATGCACATGTAGTCGGGGCTGATGCGGCCCGACGCCGGGAAGGCGTTCTTGCGCCCGCTCCAGAAGGTCAGGCGCTGCGCCTCGTCCTTGCTGACTTCGAGCCGCGTCGCGCCGGCAGCGCTCAGCACCGCCTGCATGCGCCCGATCTCCTCCTCCACTTCCTCCGGCGTGCCGTCGCTCTCGCACAGCAGGATCGCCGCGGCGTCGAGGTCGTAGCCGGCGTGCACGAAGTCCTCGACCGCGGCCGTCATCGGCTTGTCCATCATCTCGAGCCCGGCCGGGATGATGCCGGCGGCGATGATCGCCGCCACCGCGTCGCCGGCGTTGCGGATGTCGTCGAAGCTCGCCATGATGCAGCGCGCGAGCAGCGGCTTGGGCACGAGCCTGACCGTGACCTCGGTCGTCACCGCGAGCATGCCCTCGCTGCCGACGATGAGCGGCAGCAGGTC